>NZ_JBFAYL010000005.1:156268-611444 GCF_040681285.1 Nocardia sp. NPDC051832 | reverse complement strand
GACGCGGGTGGGCAGCCGATTTGGGAGCTTCTCGCCGGGCACCTGGACCAGATCCTGGCCTGGATCAGGTCCTGGAACCAGTCTTAAGTAGCCGAATTGCGGATACAACTCGATTGGATCGGCCGACTAGCTGGACCACGGCGTGGCTGGAAGCTCATCCAGCCGAATCCATTTGAGCTGAGGAGGATTTGCTGCTCCGACGTCTTCCGCCAGCTGATGCCGGAGCTCACTCGCCAGGAGCCGCAAACTCTGCAGTTCTTCCTCGCTAAGCGGCGCGGTACTGGTTGCGCCGAGCGTCGCGTAGTCCTTGAACCCAACCTCGGCTATGGCGTTCAATAGGAGCATGTAGCGGTCCTTAGCCTTGGCTGTCAGGAACATTCCTCCAGGTTTCTCGCCAAAGTACCAGTTACCGAAGGCTTCGCGAATCCGATGCAGATCTTCACGCGTGGGCCGTTGTCGATCGGGAGGCCAGTAGCGCGGGAGGCAGCGCGCCACATGGAATAGGGCCTCATAGCGTTCGATTCGCTTGGTTTGCAGGGCCTGATCGTAGGCGTGTGCGAGCGTGAGTTTCATGTTCGACCGTGCGGTCAGGTACGTCACTGTGCCTCCGACGAGTGAACCAAGAACTGCTCCGAGTAGACCGACAAGTACGGTGACCACGCGTGCCTCACTTTGGTCAATCCGAGATATGAGACAACTATCGTTTCAGCCGGACCCTGCCAGCAGGCACGATCGACCAAATCGCTATGGCACACGGTTGCTACCGCAACATCCTGTTGTGCCGCTTACAAGTCTGTTCGGGCCGGTCAGGCCGCAGTCGGCCGAATGTACCAATGTGCGCACATGCGAACGGTGACGATCGGAGGCTGACGCGCGTCGCTGAGTGCCGTGCGATAGGGAATGCTGGTGTCGTGAGCGATCTACCGCGACGCTGGGATCCGATGACTTCGGTGCAGCGCGATCTCAACGATTCCATCTATCCCGGTGGTGACAAGTGGGAGGACCGGCATTGGATGAACGTGCCGGGTCCGTTCTACACGGCGCAGACCGATTCCTGTTGGACCGGAAGGGTTCACGCGCCGCGCAATGTGCTCTATGGCGGCGAGTACTACAACGAGTTCGTCTATCGCCAACCGAAGTCACCGACCGAGGTCGAATCCCTGCTGGAGGCAGCAGAGGCCGACCCGCTCGACGGCTACGCCTGCGATGGGGACTCGCGCTGGACCCCCGCGGCCGTTCGTGCCTGGTGGAGTGGTCGCGACAAGGTCGCCGAGCACCTTGCGGAGTTGCTCGCCCACTACACCAGGGAAGGTGCTGACTTTCTGGAAGGCGAAGCCGCAGAAGGTGTCCGGGACTTCCTCACCTATCTGGCCGGTGACCTCGAAACCGATCTGCGGGAGTATGTGTTCAGGTTGGAGAACGGTCGATATCCGGCCGACGACAGGCTGCCGAATCTGTAACCAGGTCCGTCCGGACATCCGCGATTGCCGCGTGGCGTGCGGTTCGAAGCGGCCACGCGGCAGGATCGAAGATCAACGTGCCGAGGCGAACTCGGCCGGGCCGAACGCACTGAACTGCCGATGAGCGGGCAGTTGGTGGGTCGTTGGAATGCTGGTGTCTCCGCGAGCCTGTTGTGGATGGTCTCACGGCCCTTCGATACCGACAGATGACCGGGACCCGGTCGCTTCTGCCCGTATCGTCACCGCGAATACTGTCAGTCCTGCCACGCAGGCCGCGACCAGAAGCCACCAACCGACCGCCATTTCGGCGAACGTCTGAACTGGCGCGATCCCTCGGTCCCACGCGTCCAGCACAACGACGAGCGCCGCCGCCGAACCACACGCGGCGGCAGCGGCTGCCACTGCTCGTCCGCTACCGCGCCGACCACTGATCAACAGGACCATTGCACCGACGGCCCCCAATGCGGCGAGAAACAGGGGAAGCCCCAGCACCCGAAAAGGTTCCAGCCCACGCCAAACCCGCCCCGGAGAGCGGTGATACAAGGGTGTGAACGAACCAGCCACCAGCAATGCGGCGAACACAAGCAGCGGCACCGTCGCAACGAAATCCAGAACCGAGTGTTCCGCGGGTCGCCGGTGTGCGGCTACCGCGGTGATTACGGCGCTCACCAGCGCCACAGCGGCAATGAGTACGCACAGCCACGATCCGCTCCCGAAACCGACGTCCATGCGAGTCGGCGTCGAACGTACCGAGAGGACGTTGAGAACCACGGTCAAGGCCGTCGTTCCCGAGAACACGATCGCGGTGACGAGAAACGTTCGCACTGCTCGACTTGCGGTGCCGCGCTCGGTGGCCAGCATGCCCGCAGCCACCGCCGCGATGGCCCCAGCGGTGATGAACGCGTAGCCGAGCACATTCTGAGCAAGATCCGCAATGGACCCGCGCGAGACGTACTTCCACGCCGTGCCTTCACTGTCGTACCGGAATCCGGTCCCTCCGGGATCACCCGCGTGGTAGCTGATCAATGTCGCGAACGAAGCGAGCACCAACAGACCCGCGATTCCGCCGAGCAGTACAACAGTGATTGTGTCCGCAACGGTGGGTGGGAACTTCGAGACATGTCGTGCACCAGCCTCGTTATGGTAGCCGGCAGGTGGCGGGTCGATATTCACAGCCACACGGTAATCAACGTCTCAGCGCATCGCAGATAACACCTATTGCGGGACTCGATGGAAGTCCAGTATCCGGAAATGCCGCGACCCGCGCGGTCCGAAGCGGCCAGCGCGGGTCTGCGTAAGGTCAGCGGGCAGAACTCATCTCGGCGTCGGCAACGCGCCGGAATGCCGAATACGGGATAGTTTGGACCCGCCAGTATCGAGAATCGGACGATTTCGCGGCGCCACCAGGTGGATGTCGAGCGGACCGAGATGCGCTCTACGACTTCACCGGCCGTACCAGCAAGCGCGCCGGGCCAGCGGTGGTGTGGTCGGGAGGTGACTATCCCGACCTGTACTACCGGCGGTGGGCGATAGGCCCGATGAGCAGGGGCTGGTCCAGCATGTCTGCGGTGAACGACACTCCGGTGACCTTCGCGGCCAGGGCGAAGGCCCTCGGCACGCCGGTGCTGAGGTTGATGTCCCAGGCGTCGGAATTGCTCTCGGGTTCATCCTCATCGGCGTCATAAATGTAGTCATCGTCGGTCATGTCCAGCTCCATGCCCAGCTCGCGCATGTA
The DNA here is from genome assembly GCF_040681285.1 of Nocardia sp. NPDC051832. Lineage (NCBI taxonomy): Bacteria > Bacillati > Actinomycetota > Actinomycetes > Mycobacteriales > Nocardiaceae > Nocardia > Nocardia sp. NPDC051832. Next base: position 608,249 of record NZ_JBFAYL010000005.1, on the reverse strand, counting down.
GTCGTTGAGCCGGTCGGGCTCGCTACCCCAACGGATATGCGGGTACCACAGTCGGTGGCCGGTCACGATCGTGCCGTCGATCGCGTACTCGAGGCTGTGCACGGCGTAGTCGTGTCGGGTGATCGCCAGGACCTCACAGTCTGCCGATAGCTCCGCCAGCGTCTTGTGGTCAGTCACCGACCACCCGCACGGTTCGATGGCCACGCTTCAGGCACCGGCCCGGAACACGCCCACGTAACCGCCGCCTTCCCCGCCGCCGGTCTTGCCGCTGTCGTTGAGCTCTTCGAAATCCGACTCCTGGCCGGCGGCGCCACCGTTGCTGAAGCGGCGCACCACCTCCGACGGGTCCAGGTTTCGGAAGAAGCCGACGCTGAAGATCACGCCCAGCGGGCCCGCTTGGCTCTCGGATGCGTTGAGCCACTGAAATGGGGCCAGGGGATCGGTTGTCGCCATATGGGTCATGGTGGCAGAGCACACCGACAACCATTCGATCGTCCGGATGCTTGATCACTGTCCTCAGCGCGGACTTCCCGTGGCTGCGTTGACGTCCGAGCGGCTCGCCGGCCTGATCCGCGAGGGTCAGCAGAACACCGGACTTGCTGCCACCGGCGACCATTCTTGCCGCGCAGGCGAGGTGGCCCTCGGCACCGAGCACATCGGATCGCCATCCGGGGCCGCCCGAAAGCACCGAAATGCCGCTGAGTGCGCTGACCGAACCGTCCAGGCGCGGCCCGGCCGAACGCGCTGAAGTAGCCGTCGAGCGCACCTCTTGTGGTCGGTCATCATTGAGTAGGGCGCTCGACTAGCCGCGCAGAGATGACCTCCTTCAGTTCGCTCATTGTTTTGGAGAATGCGGCTTCGAGATCCACCTCGTACCGGTGGGCCAAGATCAGAACTGACCAAAGGCAATCAGCGAGTTCATGCTCTAGTGCTTCGCGACCGCCTGGCATGGATCGCGTACCCTCCGCTGCCATAACGAGTTTCGCGAGATCACCGACGTCACCTACGAAACCGAGCATGAAGTCTTGTCGAGTCCATGTGTGGCCTCGCTCGGCGAGATTCAAGTCGTCGTAGAGGTCGTGCACTTCAATCGCACGTGCTTGAAGATCTTGGATGTCCACGAGTCAGGTCTACCAAGACTTTGTGTACGACGGCTGGCGTGGACACCCACTCTATGCCGCTTACGGGTCGACTCGCGGCCAGGACGTCTCTTTGGAAGAGCAACGCCCCGAAGTGATCTCGATGCGTGCGCAGTTCAGAACATCCGCAACTAGCCGAGGTGAGGGCACTCGACCGTTTCTTCAGCTGATCTGCCGATGGAGCTCGCAACACGGTTCCGGCACATAGTCGTCGGATGCCGGTTCAATCGACTGCAACTGTCGGGTGGATGTCAACCTTCCGAGACCAGGACCAGGAACAGGAAGGCGAGAAAGCGGGGGTCATCCCTTCCTTCGAAGAACTCTGGGAACTGCTCCTGCGCCGTTGGTGCGGGGCCGGGTTCGTCGAGGTGAGTTACTCGAAATCCGGTGTCGAAGAAGGTTTTGAACATCGTGGACAGTGATCGGTCCCAGAACGTCAGGTCGACGGCCTGCCCTGCCATGTCCTGCTCGCGACGAGGCCGTGTGGCGAAGTAGTTTGTTGTGTTGCCTGCTTGCAGGGCGGTGAACCATATGACAAGCGGATGTTCGACCGACAGGATCAGGCGGCCTCCCGGCTTGAGAACTCGTCGGATCTCCGTCAACGGGGAGTGCCAGTCCTCCAGGTAGTGCAGTGTCAGGGAGCAAACGACGTCGTCGAAGCTGGAGTCGTCGAATGGCAACGGGTCAGCTAGATCCGCGACGTAGAGCTCTGGGCCGCTCCCGACCCTGTTCCGGGCGATGTCGATCAATGCCTTGCTGCCGTCGACTCCGACAACAGTGGCTCCGCCTTCGAGTAAGTCGACAAGCGTTGGGCCGGAACCGCAACCGACATCGAGTACGTGCCTACCAGACACGTCACCGAGCAGACTGCGGATCGCGGGCCTGTTGTAGTGCTCGTTGAGCAGGCTGGTCGCGTTCTCCTGAGCGTAAGCGTCCGCGATCGGGTCGTACGCCGCAGCACGGCCAGAGTCGTCCACAGGAGTCGAAGTGTCCATGCTTCGAAGTTAACAGCGGGCTCTGTAGTCGAGCCATACCCCAACGCGCACAACGACATTCAACGCTTCGGCCTGCAAACGAATGGCCGGGAGCGCGGCGGGGCCGACCGGAATCCATCACTGTGCGCGATGGGCGGGTGCGTCGAGCAGGCCGTCGAGATGGGCTTTCGACCACTCGCACAGGCCGTAGATCGTTGCGAGGAGCTGGGTTCCGGCTGCGGTGAGCCAGTAGTCGACTCGGGGATTGGCGGTGCGGTGGTCGTACCGGGCGATGAGGCCGTGGGTTTCGAGGGCACGCAGGGTCTGGGTGAGCATCTTGTGGCTGATGCCCTCGATCGCGCGATGTAGTTCGCGGAAGCGGCGGTGACCGGATTGGACCTCCTCCAGAACCCGCAGGCCCCATCTGGTCGATACCACGGCGAACACGCGCAGCGCGATGTCGCGGGCCTGCTCGTCCTCATGATTGCTGGGCATCGCGCTCACCTTCAAGTGCGTACTGCTGTCATCGGCATAGTCACCGTAACGTCCTGGCGCATGCGGATCTTGAAGACCTATGCCCGGCTGTTCGTCGCCGATCTCGACCTCGCGCTGCCCTTGTACGAGCGGATGGTCGGCGGGACCGCGGATCTGAGATTCGGCTTCGAGCAGGCGGAGCTCGCAGCGATCGGCGACTTCCTGTTGATCGCCGGCCGGCCGGAACACACCGATCGCTACCGTGCGACGGTCGGGCCGGTGATTGTCGACGACCTGAATGTGGCGATCACCGAATTGGCCGACTCGGGAGCAGAGCTGACGGGTGGCCCGTTCATCAGCGAGACCGGGCGATTCGCGTATCTACGTCACCCGGACGGGGTGACCGTCGAATATGTCGAATGGGTGCCCGAGGTGCGGGCCAAGGTCCTGGGCTGAGTGTTCTGGGTCGAGCGAAGCTCGTCGACAGCCTTTTGGAGACGGTCCCAGCAATTTGGTTCCAATCAGGTGATATCCCCTAAGCGCAATCGATAGGTGAGTAGAACGAGGCTGTCGCCGACGATGCGGGTGCCGATGCGGTGCATGGGTTTTTGGTCGGTGGTCGGGCCGAACAGGCGCTCGCCTGCGCCCAGTACGACCGGGAAGATCATCAGTCGCAGCTCGTCGGCGAGATCGTGCTCGATCAGGGTGCGGGCGAGGGTGGCGCTGGCGTAGACGACGATGTCACCGCTTGTGTTTTGTTTGAGCTTGGTGACTTCGGTGAGGACGTCGCCGTTCAATACGGTCGAGTTCTGCCATGCGGGGTTCTCTAGGGTGGAAGAGACGACGAGTTTGGGCATGGTGTTGAGCCTGTCGGCCCATTCGCCGCGGCGCGGTGACCATCGGGGCGCGAACCATTCGAAGCTGCGGCGGCCGAGTAGCAAGGCCTCGGCAGCGACGGCCTCGGCACATTCGATCTGTGCCCAGTGCTCGCGGTCTTTGTCGCTGATTCGATCGAACCAGCCGCCACGATCGAAGCCCTCTTCGCCGGTGGGGTCCTGGATGACTCCGTCCAGGGAGATGTTCTCGGTGATGATGATCTGTCCCATGGTGATCCTCCTGAGTAGTTCACTGATGTAGAGACCACGCGATCGACAAACTGGGCGGGGTTCGAGCGCCCAGTTCACCGGCCAGTCGGTGTCTAAGGTGGTGAAGGTGTCGCACTCCCGGGAGCGGAGGTTCACATCCATGGCCGAAGGCAGCTTGCTGGCCAAGGCGCGATCAGGGGACGGAGACGCGTTTCGTGAACTGACCACGCCGTTTCGAACAGAGCTGCACGTGCATTGCTACCGGATGCTCGGGTCGTTCCAAGACGCCGAGGATGCACTTCAGGACACCTTTTTGGCGGCCTGGCAGGGGCTCGCCGGTTTCGAGGGACGCGCGTCGCTACGGACGTGGCTGTACCGGATCGCGACCAACTGTTGCCTGAACGCCCGCCGGTCGGCTAGTCGGCGCCCCGCCAGGGCGTGGGATGTGCCTGATGTGGAACCGCCTGAGCCGACCCGGTGGGGCGAGGTGGTCTGGCTGGAGCCGATCCCGGACGCGTTGTTCGAAGGCGCGATGGGCGCGCCGCTCGGACCGGAGACGCGTTACGAGCAATCGGAGTCGATATCCCTGGCGTTCGTCACCGCTTTGCAGATCCTCCCGCCGCGACAGGTGGCGGTGCTGGTTTTGCGTGATGTCCTCGGATTCCCGGCCCGGGATGTGGCTGAAATGCTCGATACGACAGTCGATTCGGTAACCAGCGCGCTGAAACGGGCGCGGGTGGGGTTACGGCAGCGAACGGCACCGTCCGGTCACGTCCTGCCACCGGCTTCCAAATCCGCGGACGAAGACGCGATCGTTGCCAAATTCGCGCGGGCCTACGAATCCTCGGATATCACGGCGTTGGTTGAGCTGCTCACCGATGACGTGTTCATTTCGATGCCGCCGATGCCCTTCGAGTACGAGGGCCGAGAAGCGGTGGGCCGCTTCTGTGCCCGATTGTTCGACGCCGGTCGACGGTACACCCTTATCCCGACGCGGGCCAATGGTCAACCGGCGTTCGGAACCTACGTGGCAGCTCCAACCGGCGTCCGCCATGGCACCGGCCTGATCGTGCTCACGTTGTCCGGCGATCAGATCAGCGCGATGACCCGATTCGACAACAGCGTGCTTCCCTGGTTCGGTCTGCCCAGTACTCTTTGATTTGGAAACAACGTATCGCGTTGGGAAACAGTCGGATACGGTTGAGGTGATCATCTGGCTCTCGGACGATCTGTCCCGACAGGAGCGATTCCCATGACCGACACCTCGCCCACGGAGCCCGGAAGCGCGGCACCCCCTGCGGTCGGCTCGGTAGAGATCGCCGTGTCCGCCGGCCGCCCAGCTCGCGCTGTCGATCTGACGAAGGCCGCGCCATTGGGCTGGTGGCCCGCGATCGCGGTCGGCCTTGTCGCGTTCATCGATCGGCTCGAGATCAACCTGATCGCCGGTGCGTTGCCCGCGATTCAGGATCACTTCGGGTTCGGTGACACCGCGGCGGGGGCGATTCCGACGGCCGCGAGTATCGCGGGCGCGGTGCTGCTGCTCCCGGCCGGCCGGCTTGCGGACCGGGCGCCCCGGGTGACCACCATCGCGATCGTGGTCCTGGTGTGGTCACTGTGTTCGGTCTTGAGCGGTCTGGCGACCACTTTCGTGCTGTTCTTCCTGGTGCGTGTGCTGATCGGCGCTGCCGGGCAGCTCTACAACCCGCCCGCCTCCAGCCTCCTCGCCGACTACTATCCGGCCCGGAGTCGCGGTAAGGCCTATGGGTTCGAGCGTGCCGGGTACTACCTGGGATTGCCGACCGGGGTCATCCTCGGCGGTGCGCTCGCGGAGGCGCTCGGCTGGCGCATGGTGTTCTTCGTCGCGGCGGTCCCCGGCCTGCTGGTCGCCGCACTGGTGCTGACCGTCCGAGAACCGTTGCGCGGCTTGGGAGATCGCCTGGACCGCCACCGCACCGGCGAACCCGCGACCACCGCGGCGGCGCCACGCGGGACCTCCCTGCTCGCCGAAGCGCGAGAACTGCTGCGAATCAGAACTCTGGCGGGAGTCGTGCTCAGCCAAGCGTTGCTCTCGCTCGGGATCGGAGGCGTGTTCTATTGGCTACCCACTCTGCTCGAACGCACCGAGAACCTCGGCTACGACACAGCTTCCGGACTCGCGGGCGCGGTCGGCGGCACCGGCATCGTCGTGGGCATCATCGCGGGCAGCAGATTCGGCGACCGCGCACACGCCCTCCGGCCCGGCCGCAGGATCACCGTCGCCACGGTGTTCCTGCTGACCGGAGCGCTCGCGCTCGCCGCCGCGCTACTCGTGCCCGGTGTCGCCGCGCGAGTCACCCTGATCGCCCTGGCTTGCGGCGGATTCGCCGGCGCCATCCCGAATCTCACCGCGGTCTCGGCCGACGTGGTCCCCGCCGCGCGTCGTGGCATGGGATTCGCTCTGCTCACCTTCTTGGTCACCCTCGGCGGTGCGCTCGGCCCATTCTTCGTCGGCTTCACTTCGGATCTGACCAACGCGGCAGGTTACCGCGGCGAACCACTCGTCCTGGCGATGCTCGCCCTGGTCCCGGCGATCTTCGGCGCGGTGGTGACCTTGCTGCGGATCGGGGACCGATACAAGGTGGACGCGCGCGCCGCCGTGGCGTGAGGACTCCACTCGAACAGGCTGCCGGTCGTTCGGTCACGCGGGCCGGCCGACCCGCAACGGCTTAGGGCGCTGATTATCCTAAGCCGACCCTAGGGTGGCGATCACGACGCTCGAGAAAGGATCATCACGATGCCACCGATTGTCCGCACCGGATCCGCCCTACCGCCGCGGGAGCGCTCGCTCAACCCCTTCGCCATCGTCGACGGCGCCGCCGATTTGATCACCTTCGTCGAAGAGGTCTTCGACGGCAAGGAACGCGAAGAGGCGCGTACCCCAATGCCTTCCGGCGACTGATTCACGCCGAAGTACAAATCGGCGATTCGGTCCTCCTGCTGGGCGACCGCCAGCCCGGCTGGCCGGTCATACCGGCGCTACTCCAGGTCTACGTCAACAACGCCCAGCAGGTGCTGGATCGCGCCGTCGACCGCAAAGCAGTAGTGATCACCGAGGTGACCCCCTTCTACGGCGGAGAGGACCTGGCCCGCCTACGCGACCCTTGGGGCAACATCTGGTGGTTGTACACCCCAGCCGCCGAAGGCGAGGATGCTGTTCCGCCGTGGGAGGGCGGCTCAACCTACGGCTTGGACTCGCTGGACGAAGCACTGCGCGCCATCGCCAACTCAGCCGACCACTAGCCGCCAGGCGATTGTGCGCTGCTTCTGGGCCGAATTCCGGAGTGGCCGCTTGACCTTCACGTAACGGCAACTTCTACCGTCGATAGCGGGCCGGATGGACCGGCTGGTCGGGAGCGATAGGGAGCGGCATGGGCTGGTCGATCGCGGAAGTGGCGAGGATGTCGGGTGTCACTGCTCGCACGCTGCGGCACTACGACGATATCGGCTTGCTCGAGCCCGCGTATGTGGGCGCCAACGGCTACCGCTACTACGAGGATCAGCAGTTGCTTCGCTTGCAGCAGATCCTCGTGTTGCGCGAGCTGGGCCTGAGTTTGGCCGAGATCGCGGAATCGGTGGAGTCGGAGCCGGATACGTTGGCTGCTTTGAAGCGGCAGCATGTTCGGCTGCTCTCCGAGCGGGACCGCTTGGCGCGGGTGGCTGAAACCGTGGCTCGCACCATCATTGAACTAGAGGGGAAAACCGAGATGGCAGTGCGGATCAATCGTCCGGAGAATCTGTTCGAGGGCTTCGAGAATGCACAGTATGAGGATGAGGTTCGCGAGCGGTGGCCGGCGCAGTTCGAGCAGTCCCAACGCCATGTCGCATCGATGAGCGCTGCGGATATCGAGCAGTGGCAGCGGGAGGGGACGGCGTGGATGATCCGGATGGCCGAGATGATGGCCGCTGGGACGCCGGTAGCGGATCCCGCTGTTCAAGCGGAAATTCACACGCATTACGAGGGCTTGTGCCGCTTCTGGACTCCGAGCAAGGAGGCATATAAAGGCATGGGCCAGATGTTCGTCGACGATGACCGGTACAAGGCGACCTACCTGAAGATCGCGGAGGGTCTCGCCGAGTATCAACGAGACGCGATGGTCGTCTACGCGGACGAACACCTCGGCGACTAGGTCAATCCCGGACAGGCTGGACTGCGCGCAGAACCATCTCGACGATCTCCGCGAGGTAGTCCGGCGAGGCCGATCCGCTGCGCAGGAGGACTCGGAACCACACAGCGCCTGCCAGCAGGTCCATGACCATCGACGGGTCGGTGCCCGGCTCGAGTTCACCACGCGCGCGGGCTCGCTCGAAGATCGGTTCTTCGCGCGCCATCCGATCGGCGAAGAAGGCGCGGAACAGCGTCGCGAGCTCCGGCCGTCGCGGGTCCGCGGACAGCGCTAGCGAAGCGATCTGCGCGCTGGGCGATACGGTCAGGAGGCGGGCGATCTGCGCGGCCAGCGACTGCAGATCCCCACGCAACGAACCCGTATCGGGGACATCGAATTCGAGTGCGCGCGAATCGATCAGGGCGCTCACGATCAGCTGATCCTTGCTCGACCACCAGCGGTAGATGGTCGTCTTGTTCACTTCGGCGCGACGGGCGACCGCCTCGATCGTCAGGCCGTCATATCCGTGTTCAGCCAAGAGTTCGAGGGTCGCGTCGAAGATCTCCTGCGCTTTGCGGGGCCCCGCGCCCTGGGCGTGCGGTGAACTCATGCGAGTGATCGTACGCAACGCACTGTTGCAATTGGCTGCCCGCCGCCGTAAATTGCAACGCAACGTTGCGTTGCATCGGGAGTCGGCAAACGAGAGATGGAAGTGCTTGTGTCGCAGGATGAATCGCCGGATCGACCAGTGCGCCGCCGCTGGACAGCTGGAGTCGCGGTAGCACTGGGACTGTGGGGAGCCACTGTTCCCGGGCCTGCCGGGGCGCAGGATCTCTCCTGCGCCCCGGCGATCGCGACCACCGCCATCGCTGCCTCGATCCCCGCCCTCGACTGGTCGGAGAACATCGGGTTCGACGCTCAGGGCGGTCTGTGGATATCGCGTACGCTTCGCAACGAAGTGCAAGGCTACGATCGCGCGGGAAATCTCACCACGACGGTCGCCGTGCCGGCACCCGGCGCGATTCGGCTCGGCCGCGACAATCTCTTATATGTGAATTCGGTCGATGTGCCGAACCTCTTGCCCCCTGGACGCGGTGGCGCGGTCCTCCGATTCGACCCGGCCGTGGCGGCGCCCACGCCAGAGATTTTCGTGTCCGGTCTGGGTGTGCCCAATGGGGCCGCATTCGATTCAGCGGGATACCTGTACGTGGGTGACCTCCTGATGGGTGTCGTTCGAGTGCGACCCGATGGCACGGTCGACAGCGCCTGGACCGCGCGGTCACCCAAGAACTTCGACATTCTGGGTGGGGTCAACGGTTACGGCATCAACGGCGTCGCGGTCGTCGGCGATTCGGTTTTCGCGGCAGTCACCGTCAGCGCCACCGGCCGCATTCTCCGCGTTCCGATCGACGCATCACACCCACCCGTGGCTATCGACCTGGCGCCGGGGATGCTATCCGGGCCGATGCTGCCCGACGACCTTGTTGCAGGATCAGACGGCATGCTCTACGTCGTCACCGCGACCGGGCAACTGGTTCGGGTAGATCCGGGCACGGGCAGCAGTTGCACGGTGCTGTCCACAATGCCGATGACCGCTGTCGCCTTCACGCCCGAGTCCGATCAGGACCTCCTGGCCACCACCGAGCACGGGTCGGTATTACGAGTCCGGCTCACCAATTGAGCGCCAGTTCTAACGGCACGTCATCGGGGCGCCGGCCGGTGCACGACGATTCCGGAGTTGAAGGTGGTCGTGCGCTGGCTACTCGCCTGTCGACGCGTGGATGATCTCGATCAGACTGGCGAAGCTTTCGAGGCCGGAACCCGCGGATATGCCTGCGCGAGTCAGTGAGCTGATCAGTTTCGGAAGGCGGGAGTCGATGCCGCGCTGATCGGCGGTCTGGATCAGATGGTCCATGAGTGGGGCGTCGAGTTCGAGCCATTCCTCCTCGCCTGGATAGCGGCGGTTGTCGATCTGCTGGGCGTAGTCGGTGATGACGGAGGCGATCGTGGTCGACATCCAGTGGGTCAGTAGCGGTGCTGTTGTGGTTGCGGGGATCTCGGCTGTGCGAAGCAGGGCGGCGCTGTGGAGATAGCCGGTGAGGGTTGCCCATGCGAAGGCGAGCATCGCTGTCTCGTAGAGGGTGGCGGTGCTGGGGTCTGGACCCAGATAGGTTGCGCTGCCGAGTGTTACGAGTAGGCCGTGATGCTGGTGGAACAGCTCGGGTGAGCCGCTGTAGACGAGGACGGTGTCGGATTTTCCGACATGCTCGGGGTGGCCCATGAGCGCGCCGTGGAGGTATCGTCCGCCGCGCTCGGTCACTTGGGCGGCCAGCCGGCGGGCCTGCGCGTCGGTGCCGGAGGTGAGGTTCACGACGTCGCGGGCTGTGACATGCGGAAGGGCTTCGGCGAGAATCCGGGTGGCGTCCTCGGGGTTGTCCGCACACATCAGGATCACCGACGACGCCATGGCGGCTCGCGCGGTGTCGGCTCGAACCACTCGAGGTAGCCAGGGCGCCTGCTCGCCCCAGACGATGACAGTGGCGTGGTCGGTCAGGACCCGCGCCAAGGCGGCCGCTCGTACACCGTCCCCGAGAACGGTCACCGAAGTAGTTGTTGGCGTAGACATTCGACATCTCCCTGGTTGGTGGAATGCCGTTACGCTAGGACCTCACATCCATGTGAAGGTCAAGGAAGTCGGACGATGTGGATCGGTGAACTGTCACGGCGGACCCGGGTCAGCCGTCGGCTGTTGCGCTACTACGAGGAACAGGGCCTGCTCGCGCCACGGCGGGTGAACAGCGGTTACCGGATCTACACGGAGCCCGATGTGGAGCGCGTGCAACGGATTCGAGTGCTGCTGAGCGCAGGCCTCAACACGGCGACCATTGCCCAAGTGCTGCCGTGCACAGTCGACACCGAGACGGGTCTGGCCGCGGCCTGCCCCGCATTGCTCGACGACCTGCGTCGCGAACACGACAGGATCTCGAGCGCGATGAGCGATCTCGAGAACACCCGGCGCGCTTTGGCTTCCATCATCACCGCGACCACTCGCGTGCACGCGGCTGGTCGCTGACTCGTCGGTGTGATTCTCGGCTCTTGTTCGCTATTTAGCTAGAGTGCTAATGTCCAAAACATGACCGAGATCGACCCCGCCGAGGAAGCTGGAGTGTTTCGCGCACTGGCCGATTCGACGCGCCGCCAGATCCTGGAGGACCTGCGCTCCGGCGAGCTGACCGCGGGGGATATCACCGCCCGGTTCCCGATCAGCGGTCCTTCGATCTCCCGGCATCTGGGCATCCTCAAGTCGGCCGGGCTGATCCGGGAGCGGCGGGAGGCCAATCGGATCTACTACTCGCTGGTCGAGGAACGACTGGCGTTGTGCGTCGGCAGGTTTCTGAGCGCGATCTGCCCGGAGCAGGTCATCGTCAAGCAGCGCCGGGGGCGCGATACCAAGAACGGAGCAGCCGGATGAGACCGCCGCGGATGTCCAGCGTCATCGAGCGTCGCCTGCTGGTGAACTACCGGGTCGACCCCGAGATAGCCGTGAGCATGATGCCGCCGACGATGCGACCACATTTGGTCAACGGCTGGGCGGTGGCCGGCATCTGCCTGGTTCGCCTCGGACAGTTCCGGCCCAGGGGGCTACCCGGCTGGGTCGGATTGCGCACCGAGAACGCGGCACATCGCATCGCGGTCGAATGGGACGGTCCGCAGGGACAGTCGAGCGGTGTCTATATCTCGCGGCGCGACAGCAACTCGCTGATCAACATCCTCGCCGGTGGCCGGCTCTTTCCCGGCGAGCACAGCGCGGCGCGGTTCGACGTCCGCGAAACGCCGCAGGACCTGCACGTCGCCTACCACACCCGCGACGAAACCATCTCCGTGAGTGTGGATGTCGGGACCACCGAGCGATTCCAGGGCAGCGAACTGTTCGCCGACCTGGCGCAGGCCTCGGCGTTCTTCCAGCAAGGCTCGGCCGGCTACTCGGCCACCCGCGGCGGCCACCGCCTCGACGGGCTCGAACTCCACACGGACGCCTGGCAGATCGAGCCGGTCGACATCCACTCGGTTCGATCCACCATCTTCGACGACCCCAACCGGTTCCCGCCCGGCACCGCGGAACTCGACTGCGCACTCCTGATGCGGCAGGTGCCGGTCACCTGGCGCCCCCTCGAGTCGCTCGACGTGAAGGATGCGCCCGCGACAGCTGTTTGAAGTCCTCCGAGGCGGGTATTGCGCGCGTTCGGGTCACCACGACCGATCTTGATCCCTGTTCAGCGCCACCGCATACCCACACTTCTAACTGGAGGAAGACCGAACGTGCCCCAAACGCGAGAATCCGCCTTGCAGAACACTGTCGGCTCGTCGAGTGCCGCGGCACTCGACGGCCGGGAGGCAATGCCGACGCCGGATCACCGCAACCGCACCGTACATCTGGTCAGCAGAGTCGCGCCGGGGTTGTCGGATGCGGCGCTCGCCGAGCTCATCTCGGTCGCTGAGCGGCTGCGGCGTGAAGAGGGGCTGGTGCCGGTCGAGCTCACCGCGCAGTGGTGAGGACGTCCAGCACAGGCCGGTACCGCCGCGGGATCTTAGGATGGCGCGTGGGCCCGGGATGGCGGGCGCCGTCGAGATCGCCGAGGAGCCGGTTGTGTCGGACACGTTTGTTGTCGCTGCTCGAATTCCGCTGGGGCGGAAGGAGTTCGAGCAGTGGTTGGCGACGCCGGCGCCGGGGCCGGAGGTCATCGAGAATCACGATGCGATGTATGCGGGGTGGTTCTGGGACGGGAAGGAGCCGGATTGGCGGCACGCCGAGCAAGGGGTAACGCCTCGGGAGTACTTCGGCGACTGCTTCGGGGAGGACGCCGGTGGACTGACCTATGTACTGCGGTATCGGGAGGGGGCGCTCGAGGCGTATCTGATGCACTTCGGGTTTTGTGAGGCCAACATCTATACCGCGCTGGTGCTGCTCGCCGCGGCCGGGCGGTGGAGTTCGGCGCCGAGCGTGGTGTTGTTCTGGGCCGAGACCAGCGGATCGATGTTCGCGGCCGATTCGGACGGCTGGTTGGCGACCCTGTCGGTGGGTGCCGAGGGTGCGCGGTTCCTCGCCGATACCGATCTCACGGCGACGATCGCGCAGTTGCGGACGGCCGAGGCGAGCTACTTCGATCTGCTCGTCCGGTTGGCCGCGGTCGAGGAATCGGTGGGCGGCGCGTCGAATTTCGCCGCGATCGCCCGCGATCCACTGTATGTGGATGCCGCGGTTCTCGCCGCGAGCTGACGAGCTGCGGCGTCGCTGACGCGGGTCAGTTGCCGGGTGCGTGCGCTGGACGAGCCAGGCGGGTCGGGGCCAGCCGGCCGCGCAGGGCCACCGACTCGCCGAGCTGCCAGTGCTCGGCTTCGGCAGGATCGGCCGCGGTGACCGTCTTGTCCGAGGTGAGCAGCAGGGAATCCTGTTTCGCCAGTTCGCAAAGCCGGGCGGCTTCGTTCACCGCGTCACCGATCACCGTGAATTCGTAGCGCTGCCGGGCGCCGACATTGCCCGCGACGACACGGCCTTCGGCGATGCCGATCGCCGCCACGAAATCCGTGCCGTCGGTGTCGAGCCGGGCACGGATCGCGCGGCCGCACGCCAAGGCGGCGCCCGCGGCGTCGGGAAGCGGTGTGGGCGTGCCGAATACGGCCAGCGCGGCGTCACCCTCGAACTTGTTGAGCAGGCCGCCGTGGCGTTCCACCTCGTCCACCACCACCCCGAAGAAGCGATTGAGAATCGCGACCATGTCGGGGGCGGGGAGGGACGCGGCCATGGTGGTGGAGCCGACGATGTCGATGAACAGGGCCGCCGCTTCGACCTCGATCCCGCCCAGCCGCGCGTCGCCGGTCAGCGCGGCGTCGGCGACCTCGCGGCCGACGTGCCTGCCGAACAGGTCCCGGATCTGCTCGCGTTCGCGCAAGCCGCTGACCATGCTGTTGAATCCGCTTTGCAGTTCACCCAATTCGGTGCCGTCGTAGACGGGGAGCTCCAGGTCGAATTCACCCTTCTCCACTTCGCGCATGGCGCGGCGCACACCGTTGATCGGGGCGACAGCCGCGGCCAATGTCTGGGTCATCAGCAGCAGGCCGATCAGCAGGGCCGCACCGCCCAGCGACAGGACGCACACCGCCAGCCGCGCCGTGCTCACGTCGTCGGTGCACAGCGCGAGCACCGCCAAGACCATCAGCCCCGCCACGGGCAGGCCCGAGCCGACCAGCCACATCAGCAGCGATCGCCCGAAAACGCCGATTCCGGTGGGGGAGCGGGACGTTCGAGCCGACAGGACCCGTGAGGTCACCGGACGCAACGCGAATTCGATGATCAGGTAGGTGCTCGCGCACACCACGACCGCGCTGAGGGTGATGCCGAACGCGACCTTGGCGATCAACCGGGGGTCGGCGAGTCCGGCGAGCAGCGTGAGCACGAGCACTCCGCCGAACCACAGCACCGCCTGCATGCGCACCAGCCGCCGTGGCACCGCGGCCGCGGCGGTCTGCTGTTGTTCGGTGGGTACCGAGTCGGGGTCGAGGGCCCAGCCCAGCGCGCGCAAACCGCGCGCGGTACCCCACCAGACACCGATCACCATCGCCGCCACCGCGTACACCGGAGCGGCGACGGCATCGACCAGGATGAGTTTCTCGGTGAAGACCGACGGTCCGGGAAGCACGAAACCGATCAGCGTGATCGACACGATGACGCCGGCCAGGTTGGCCAGCACGATCGGCACCGTCAACAGCACCTGGATGCGAAGCCGCCGCCTGCCCGCGGTCTCATCCTCGCGTCCGAGTAGCCGCGACCCCCACGGCGCCGCCGTGAGTGGGTCGTTGCTGCGCAGCATGCTGTGCCCGCCCTTTCCGGCGCTACATCGTTCGAGGCTGGGCAACCATAGCTGCCGGGCGCTGCGTGCGGGACGACCAGCTTCAGCTCATTGAGTGAACAAGTGTGCACTGAGGCTAGCCCGTGTCGAACGGTGCTCGCAACTCAGACGCTCCGATGACCCGCCGGATCCTCGTCGAGCCGGAACCGCTGCCGGACATCCGGGCGGCTCAGTAGTTTTGCCGGGTAGCCGGGGCCTGGGCGCGGCGTCACGTCGTGGACGTCCAGGGGTTGGCGGCAATGTCCGCAGACGATCTCGGCGGTGCTGTCGTGTCCGCAGGGTTCGTGATGGAAGACCAGCGGTGGACCGGACTCGTCGGCCAGCCAGCGATCGCCCCAGCGGGTCATCGCCGCCACCACCGTGTAGAAGTCCCGGCCTGATTCGGTCAGCACGTATTCGTGCCGCACCGGCTGGGTCTCGTAGACGCGTTTGTCGAGCAGTCCCTCGTCGACGAGTCGCCGTAACCGTTCCGAGAGGGTGTTACGGGCGATTCCGAGCCCCTGCTGGAATTCGTCGAATCGGCGGACCCCGTAGAAGGCTTCCCGCAGGACCAGGGGCGTCCACGAGTCGCCCAGCAGGTCGATGGTGCGGGCGAACGAGCAGGGCCAATTCGCGAACGAGGTGCGCCTCATGGGTTCCATCGTAGACGATCCAATGATGAGACCTAGCAGTTCCTGGCGGTGCCACCCTCTTGATTAGTGGGTCTGATTACGCAACTATGGAGGTAGATTGCTTGAGAGAGGAACGCTATGGAGTGGACCGGACAGGTCTATGCGGATACGCCAGTGATAGCGGTCGATACCTACATCGACGCGCCCCCTTCCTCGGTGTGGGAGCTGGTGAGCGATATCCACCTGATGCCCACCCTGAGCTCCGAGGTCCGCGACGTCGCCTGGCTCGATGACGCGACCGCCCCCGGCGTCGGGCGCCGCTTCGTCGGACGCAACGCTCATCCATCACTGGGGGAGTGGGAAACGATCTGCACCGTGGTCGAGTACCAGCCGCCGGCGCGATTCGCCTGGGCAGTCGGCGATCCGGGGCATCCCTCCTCGGTGTGGCGGTTCAGTCTGCGCGCGCAGGGTGCCGGAACGCTGCTCGAACAGCAGGCACAGATGGGTCCCGCCCGGTCCGGGTTGAGCTTCGCGATCGACGCCATGCCGGAGAAGGAGCAGAAGATCGTCTTCGTGCGGCTGCGCGAGTTCGAGAACGGGATCACGGCGAATCTGGCCGCGATCAAACAGCTCGCCGAAGAGGAGCGTTGATGCGTACCGCGACCACCGTCGAGGGCACCGGCGGCGAGTGGCGTGAGATCAGCGATTTCGTCGTCGAAGCCGAGAAGCTGGGCTTGGACATGTGCTGGGTCGCGGAGGCGTGGGGGAGCGACGCACCCTCGCCGCTGGGATACCTGGCGGCGCGCACCGACACCATCGTGCTGGGATCGGGGATCATCCAGCTCGCCACCCGCTCGCCGGTGACGATCGCGCAAACCGCGATGACGTTGGCGCAGTTGTCGAATGGCCGATTCCGGCTCGGCCTGGGCGCCTCGGGGCCACAGGTTATCGAAGGGCTGCACGGAGTTTCGTTCGCGCGCCCGCTGCGCCGGATGCGCGAGACGATCGAGATCGTGCGCCAGGTCATGTCCGGCGCGAAGGTGTCGTACCGGGGCAGCGAGTTCGCGATTCCGCTGCCGGATGGACAGGGCCGGCCCATGCGGGTCAGCCTCGCGCCGGTAGAGGTGCCGATCTATCTGGCGACTCTCTCGCCGAAGATGCTCGAACTCACCGGGGAGGTCGCGGACGGCTGGCTCGGTACCAGTTTCGTTCCCGAGGGCGCACAGGACGCGTATTTCACGCACCTGGATACCGGGCTGGCGCGCTCCGGGCGTACCCGATCCGATCTGGACATCTGTCAGGGGGCGGAGGTCAACATTGTTCCCGACGAGAGCGAATTGCCGCGGGTGATCGGCAGCCGGAAACTCGAGCTCGCGTTCTCGCTCGCGGCGATGGGCACGGCGACCACCAACTTCTACAACGCCGCCTACAGCCGCCAAGGCTGGTCGGAGGTCGCCGCCGAGGTGCACGAGCGCTGGCACAGTGGCGATCGCGCGGGGGCCGCGGCGCTGATCTCGGACGAGATGGTGCTGGCGACCACGCTCATCGGCACGCGCGAGATGGTCCGGGATCGGTTGTCGGTCTGGCAGAGCGCGGGCGTGAATACGGTGCGGCTCTACCCTGCCGGTGACACGCTCGCGGCACGCCTGGACAACCTCGCCCAGGGCATCGAGCTGATCGACACGCTGCCTTCCGCATAGCTCGCTCCGCGCGGCACCACCGGTTCACAGTCCGGCGGCGGTGAGCCGGTGGTCGGCTTCGAGCAGCATCCACCCGCTGAGCTGAACCGACAGATCGGGACTCAGGTTCTCCGCGGGCGACTCGGGGGCCAGCATGAGGTGGGCGACGATCTGCGGAACGCCCGACACGGTGACCGGGCGGGACCAATCCACCCCGAACAGCGGGAGTCCGTCCACCTCGGCGCGGTTCTCCCAGGCCGCCCGGGCGGAATCGTGCACGATCCGTGCGGCGGTGGTGTCGTCCAGCGCCAGCGCGGCTTCGGCGAGATAGCGGGCGAGGATGCCCATGAACAGCCCGGAATCGTCGCCGCCGGACGCGGCGATCACGCCCGCGTTCGTGAGTCCGGCGCCGGTCGCCGCGACGAGGTCCGTCACGCGGCGGCGCCGGGCCGAATCGCTTGTGCGCACGGCCAATTCGGTTTCCAGTCCGATGGCGACGCCCTGGCAGTAGGTCAGGGTGGTGCGGTTCACCTGCCCGCCGGGCTCGTGGACTCCGTCGAGGGTCAGGCCGCTGCCGGGGTCCCGCAAGCGGGTGTGCAGGAAGTCGGCCAACTGCCCGGCGCGGGATAGTTCGCCCAGTCGCGCGAAGGCGATGCCGGTCGGGCCGATCGCGGGAGTGTTGTAGTAGTCGTCGCCGAACCGCCAGGGCACCGCGCCGACCTCCGGATTCCAGCCGGCGAGCAACGCCTCCCGCAAATCTCCGACGGCGTCACCGAACCGGACGCCGAGTAGTCGATCGGCGCGTTCGAGCGTGATCGCCAGCCATCCCATGTCGTCGTAGTACCGGTTGGTCCAGCCGGTGAGATTGCGGGTTCGAATACCGCGTGCGAGAGCGGCTACCCGGTCGAGCCGTTCCGGGTCGCGGGTGCGGTGGGCGGCGTCCACCGCACAGTCCAGTAGGTGTGCCTGCCACCAGTAACACCATTTCACGAACGACAGATCCGCCACCGACGACGGCCACACCAGCTTGCCCAGTCGCAATCCCGGCTGCCCCCAGAGCGACCGCACATGCCGCCGCACGATCGCCTGCTCGGCCGATTCGGCCCGCTGCCTGCTCGCCTCGGGGCCCGCGGCATACGGGCTGACATTCCGCGTGATGCTCCCGGTCGGCGCCGGTCGGGTCACCGCGGTGATCGCGACCGAGGACCCCGCCGCGATCAATAACTGGCGGCGGCTGACCCCTGAGTGCCGGTGATCCATCCGCACAGGCTCCTCCGCCAGATCAATGATCACCGACAATGAGAACCGCTCGGTTCAAGCCTATCTCGCCAAGGCCCCGGCCGCGCTGAGGCGGATCGGCCGACTTCTGCGACTGGCTCCGGCGAACTGCCACTCCCTTCCCACTCAGACGCCCGACCTCGGGTTATCGTGCAGCGGAGACTCCCTGTGACAGAAAGGCCCACCGTGCATATCGATCTGTCCGGACGCACCGCTCTGGTCACCGGGTCCACCCAGGGCATCGGCCGCGCCATCGCGGTCGGGCTCGCGCGCGCCGGTGCGCGCGTCCTGATCAACGGTCGCGAGGGCGCGCGGGTCGAGCAGGTCGTGGCCGAGCTGCGAAGTGAGACCAGGAACGGCGAGATCGCCGCGGCCCCTGGCGATCTCGCCGCCGAGGACGGCGCGCGAGCTGTGCTCGACGCCTTCCCCCAGGTCGATATCCTGGTCAACAACCTGGGGATTTTCGGCGCTACCCCGGCCCTCGAGATCGACGACGCCGAGTGGCGGCGCTACTTCGAGGTCAACGTGCTCGCCGCCGTGCGGCTGATCCGCGCCTACCTGCCCGGTATGCGGGAGCGCGGCTGGGGCCGAGTCCTGAACCTCGCCAGTGACTCCGCCGTCGCCATCCCCGCCGAGATGATCCATTATGGGATGAGCAAGACCGCGCTGCTCGCGGTCGGACGCGGCTTCGCCAAGGAGGCCGCCGGGACCGGAGTCACCGTCAATTCCGTGCTCGCCGGACCGACGCATACCGGCGGCGTCGAAGACTTCGTCCGGCAACTGGTCGGCGACGACCTGCCATGGGACCAGGCGCAACGCCAGTTCATGATCGAGCATCGCCCGCAATCGCTGCTCCAGCGCCTCATCGAACCCGAGGAGATCGCCAACATGGTCGTCTACCTGAGTTCGCCGTTCGCCTCGGCCACCACCGGCGGCGCGCTGCGCGTCGACGGCGGCTACGTCGACTCCATCCTGCCCTGAGCCGACCACTCAGCAGTTCAGAAGCGATTCGAAGGCGCTGTGCAGGTTCGGCTCATCGAAGGTTTCGAGGTCGGCATCAGATGCGGTGCGATGCCACAGGATGTAATGAGTGGCCAGATAGCTCAGGTCGCCCCACGGCTCCTCCGCGTGGACCCGCGCCAGTACTCGGTCGCATCGCAGGCATTCCAGCCACGGGACAACTAGCAAGCCGGTCAGTACGGGGTCGGTGATGCCGATCGTGGCTGGATCGACTGGTGTCGAGTGTTCGTCGGGCAGTAGTCGAATAGAAGCTTCGCCGGTGGAATCCCGGACGCAGGCGGTGATTCGGTCGTGCCGGGCCAGCCGCTCACCCCACTGCTCGGCGAGAACCTCGATCTCGGCCCGGGTTCGGTCGTTGATCGGAATCCGGTGTTCGAGAAGCCGTTCCAGCAAGATCCACAACCCGGCCTCCTGATGGCCGGATTCTCGGCAGTCGCGAAAGTTCTCGGCGTCCGCGGCCGAGGGCAGTAGTCCGGCCAGCCGTTGCCAGAGGTCGTCTTCATATGCGTCATAACGGCTGTCGCTCCCCACCGCCGCGACATTACCGCGCCGCCGAGTGCGATTCAGCCTGTGGTTTCGCGATGCGAACTCGTTCCGGCCGACTCGTTGCAGCTCTTACGGCGTGGCGGCGTGCGAGGGCTTCGGCTCTCCGGGCAGACTCGCTGCGGTCCTGAGCTTCATCGCCCCCGACACCGAGGCCACGATGACACCGATTCCGGCGGGTTTGTCGTTTGCCGCCCTCGACAGTCTCGATCGATACCCGCCGGGAACCTCGTTCGGCGCCGACATCGACACCGCCAACGAGGTGCTGTTGTCCGACGCGGACGAGGCGGTGAAGCGGGCGGCGTTCCTGGACTGGGCCGCACGCCATCAACCGTGCGTGTTCGGGCGGATGGCCACGAAGTCCGGCGCGCCCGCTCGGGGACTGGCAATGAACCTGTGCTGGGTCAGCGAACAGGCTCTGGCCGCTGGTCCGCGGGCTGTCGCAACGCAGATCGCCGCGGACCGCCGGCTCTGGAAAGAACAGGCCGCGCGTGGGCGCAGCAGTGCCTTTCTGGTGATCTTCAACAGTCGCCAACTCGCTTATGCCCGCCCCAGCCCCGCCTTCACCGAGGTTTGCACCACGTTGGCTTCGCTGTATCTGACCGAACTGGCGCCCATCGAGGCGGATGTGATCTATACCGAAGCCATCCCGCTGCGCGGGCACGATGGAGTGCTGCGATTGTTCAAAGGCAGCGTGCAACTGTTCCACACCGGTGCGCACCTGCGCCGGCATCACGATCGCCGGATACCCGGCGGCGTGATGATCTCGGTGAACGGACCCGGCCACTACGCCAATTCCCTGGTAGCCCAAGGCTTATATGCAGATCTGACCGAATCCGCCCCGATGGTCCGCCGACTGGCGGCGCGTTCGATCGGCGCAGGTGGGCTCGGCGACGACCGCGCGCTGAGCACCACCTGGCACCGCGATCCGAGTCCGGCCGAACGCGATACCGCTCGCTGGTTCGCGGCTGCCTACCACCTGGATGTACTGGTTCAAGCCGAGGTGGTCAGCGACCCCAGCCCACGGACCGGCCCGTGCCCGGCCCACCAGCAATGGTCTTGGCTACACCTGGACTACATCGATTCGCGTCCGACCACGCCCGCCGACCGGACACACGGTTGGTTCCACGGTGTTCCCATCCCAGAACGTGACCTTCACAGCAACCCCTGGACTCCCGTCATCCCTGTCGACGCACCAGATTTCAACTACTGAGCACGCTCGCGTGTCCAAGTATTAGAGGAGCCCCAGCTTTATTCGAACAGTGGTCGCCGTGGCTGAGCCTGCGATCAGCACGTTGCCGACGCGTGGCATGGTTTTGTTGACGGTGAACTCGCTGAGGACGAGGTGTTGTTGAGCGGTGCAATCGAGACCGGCCGCCAGCGGGAGTATCTGTTTGGCGGCTAGATCGTCGCAGGTGACGGGTTGGGCCGGCGGTTGATCGATGGTCTCGGGTGGGCGCGCTTGGAAAATCGAAGGGTAAAGGCTGAATTCGGCGGGCGGGCCGGTAAAGGAGCCTTCGTACCAGCACCTCTTCAAGACCATACCCACGCGGCAGCTGGACGTCAGCTGCACCAGCTGCCAATTGGCAGGGATGTGGATGTGGAACAGGCGGGCCATTTCATCCCTGGCCGCGCTGTCGGAATAGCTTTTCACGATGTATCCGGGTGCGTCTTCCACTGCAGCCGTGAGTCTGTGCAGCAGGAAGCCGAGAACTGCCAGGATCACAGCGACCGTCGACGCAAGCGCCAGAACCACCAGTGCAAAGGCCCTTACCCGAGAGCGAATCACGG
The DNA here is from genome assembly GCF_040681285.1 of Nocardia sp. NPDC051832. Lineage (NCBI taxonomy): Bacteria > Bacillati > Actinomycetota > Actinomycetes > Mycobacteriales > Nocardiaceae > Nocardia > Nocardia sp. NPDC051832. Next base: position 586,605 of record NZ_JBFAYL010000005.1, on the reverse strand, counting down.
CAGCCATCGAACCACCTTGCCGCACAGCGAATTCGAGCCGCTGTTATTCGACAACGGCTTTGATTCGTTCCAGCGTCTCCTGCATACCTTTTCGGTTGGTTCGCCCGCGGGCTCGGCCGGCGATCAGCCAGTACAGCCGGAGGGGTGGGCTGGGGTGGAGGTGGAAGGATTCGGTGACGTCGGTGACGTCGGTGCCGCCGTCGACGGGTTCCAGGCGGTAGCGCCAGGTGTTGACGGGGGTGCCGCCCGGCCCGAGCACGGTGAAGGCGAATTCCCGGCCCGGGTCGGCGGCGATGATCCGGCAAACGGTCCAGTACTTCAGGCCCCAGCCGTTGCGGTTGACTCGGCCGCGGAACTTGGCGCCGACCGCGGGTTCGGTTGCGCCGCCGAGCCATTCGGCGGCGATCGTTTCGGGGCTGAACTTGCCGGTGTTGGTGATGTCACTGATGAGTCGCTAAATCTTTTCGGCGGGGGCGGCCATTCGAACTGTGACGCTGTCCTGCATTCTCGTACGTTAACAGGGGCGGTTCGTGGCCACGACGGGTCGCGCTCAGCCCTCGCCGTCGAGGGTCAGCACGACCAGCGGAACGGGGCGGTCGACCTTGGATTGGAAGTCCGCCAGCAGCGGGTTGTTGGTCAGTACCCAGGTCGCGAACTCGTCGTAGTCCGCACCTTCGAGCACCGTGCCGGTCGCCTGATAGGTCTTGTCCCGGAGCTCGATGGTGACCTGCGGATTCGCCTTGATGTTGTACCACCAGGCCGGGTACTTGTCCTCGATGAACGAGCTGACGTACATGGTGTTGTCCCGGTACAGCGGTCCCAGCGGGGTCGTGTGCTGTTTGCCGCTCTTGGCTCCGGTGGTCGTGAGCAGGATGAGGTCGCCGCCCGCGTAAGCGCCGCCGACCGCGCCCGAGTTCTCCCGGAACTCCTTGATCACATCATCGTTCCAGTTGGCGATGCTGCCCTCCTGGTCCCACGCCTGGTTCCACGGCGCGTTCGGATCGTTGTAGTCGGTGATGTCGGCCTGATCCGGCTGTCCCGCAGTCGATTCGATTTCGCTCATGAATCAAGTATGTCCGGTCGATAGGACAGTTACGGTCCTAACCTGACGAGAGATCCCGACATATTTTTCCGAGGCCGCTGCTGACCGGAGATCTCGCCGAAAACGCCTGCTACCTCGGATAATCCGGCAAAACCGGCAGCGGCGTGTCGGATGCGGGCAGCGGAAAATGTTTGCGGTAGGTTGCCCCGATGCCATACATGCGGCGTGACGGCGACGTGTTCATCGTGCATCTCGGTGCACCGGGGGAGCAGGATTCCGAGAACCGGTTCCATCCCGACTGGCTGTCCGGGATGAACGCGATCCTCGACGAGGCGCTCGCGAGCGAGGGCCCCGCGGCGCTGGTCACCACCGGCGACGGCAAGCATTACTCCACCGGCGCGGACCTGGCCTGGTGCGCCGGACAGCCGGAACGCGCCGACTGGTATCTCACCGAAGTGCAGCAGCTCTTCCGGCGCATCCTCACCTTGCCGATGCCGGTGATCGCCGCCCTCAACGGCCATACCTTCGGGGCCGGCGCCTTCCTGGCCGTCGCCCACGATCATCGAGTCATGCGCGCCGATCGCGGATACCTCTGCTTTCCGGGCGTCAGCCTGGGCGCGAACTACGCCTACGCGACCGTCGCCATGCTCCGATCCAGGCTCCCGGCCCGAATCGCGCACGAGGCGTTGGTCTCCGGGCGTCGCTACGGCGCCGCCGACGCCCTCGCCGCCGGCCTGGTCGACGCGACCGCGGAATCCGACCGTGTGCTCCCGGACGCCGTCGAGTACGCGCGATCGCTGGCCCACACCCGCGGCCCGGTCCTGGCCGAGATCAAGACGGCCCTGCATCGCCACGCCGTGGACGCACTGCAAGAGCCGGTCGTCGGCTACAGCGACCACGCGCTGATCAGGCGGTCGGAAACGTCCAGCGCGTAGCGGGTCAGGCGCCGATGGCGCGGGCGAGGTGCGGCCAGGAGTCGTGCAGGTCGGTTTCGAACTGGCCCCAGGTGTGGGAGCCCTCCGGCCGGTTGACGTGGATGACGGGCAGTCCGAGTTGGGTCAGGCGGGCCGCGAACGCCGCGGTGCAGGAGCTGGCGATGGCTTCGACCGGCGGGAAAGGTAGTCCGCCTTCGTCGATCGCGCCCGGGGCGCCGGTGGCGGCGGACAGGTAGATGGTTTTCCCGGCCAGTGCGGCGGCGTTGGCGAAGGCGTCGTGGGCTTGCCAGATCGCGGCGCCGGGGGCGCCCCACATGTTCGCGGTGTTCGCGCCGCCGCGCCCGACTTGCGCGTTGATCATCGCGGCGCCGAGCGGGTCCGCGGACCAGGGGCAGCCGCTGTAGGCCGCGACCGCGCTGTACAGGTTGCCGGACTGGATCGCCAGATCCACTGCCGAACCCGCGCTCATCGACACTCCGGCGATCGCGTTGCGTCCGGTGCTGCCCAGGCGCGCGTCGAGGACACCGGGCAGTTCCTGGGTGAGGTAGGTCTGCCAGCGGTTGCGGCCGATCGCGGGATCGTCGGCGACCCAATCGGTGTACAGGCTGTACTTGCCGCCCACCGGCATCACGACGTTGACGTGCTTGTCCGCGAAGAACTCTCGCACGTCGGTGTCGTCCCACCAGGAAATGCCGTCCTCGCCACCGCCGAGCCCCGTCAGCAGGTACAGCGTCGGCGCGGGGCCGTCGGCCGCGTGAATCACCCGGTTGCTTACCACCCGATCCATCGCGGGGGAGTACACGTCGATCCGGGAGATGTTGTCGGCCAACGGCGCTTCGTCCACGAGCCGCGCCTGCGCCGCGGCCGGACCAGCGGCCGAGACAGACAACACAAAGCTGGCCACCAGAACTGCCGCGAACGCGGCCGAAGATCTCGAAAACGCCATACTTCAGTCATACCGCCAGATGATCATGATGAAACCCGTTGCAGTGAAACGTGATCCATAGCGGCTGGAGACGACGACCGCGATCATCGCGCTGACCGACAGACCGGCGCCACCGGCCTGGCGAATATCCGAGCGCTGGTCGACATCTTGCACGCCGCCAGCGGCGACAGCGCCGACCTGGAGAACGCGTTCCGGGCGTGGGCGGCGAGCGAGGCGCAGGCCGCGCGGATCCAGAAACGTATCGACGAACGTCGCCTCGCCTACGCCCAAAACCTTTACGCCGAGACCGCCCGCACCCTGGCCCGCATGCTCTACAGCCTCATGATCGGCGGGAGTCAGCTGCACCCGCCGCTCACCCCGGTCCAGCATCGCGAGATGTACACCCTCCTCGGCGACCTGCTCCAGCACGACAACGCACCGGAAAGAAGAACACCATGACCACCTTTGGTCCGCAGGGCCGGAACGAGGCTCCGCCGTCGAACCCGGCCGCGACCAGATGGGTGCCCCGGCTCCTGCTCGCGGCCGCCGCCTTGCACTGGGTCTTCATGGTCACCGACGGCATCTGGATCGAGCTCGCGAAAGCCGGACTCTGGAACACGGTCACTCCCGACGACCACGCCCGGATGGCGACCCTGTGGTTCGGGCTTGCCGGGATCGCCTACCTCGGCCTCGGCCTGATCGCCCGCAACGCCGCCGCCACCACCGGCCGCATCCCCGCCGAGATCAGCTGGACGCTCGTCGCCGTCGGCGCCCCGATGGCGGTGATCATGCCCGCGTCGGGCGGCTGGCTCCTCCTCGCCCTCGGCTTGTACGCCTTGCTACGTCAACGCTGAGCCTCGGATCCACCGGCGGCTCCCTGAGGCTGTTGCCGGCAGTCGGTGTCAGAGTGCGGTCAGCGCCAAGTTTCGGTCCGTGCGGACCGGGTAGATCTTGCAGAACGATGACCAGTCTCAATATCGAACGTGTTTATCTGGCAGCGGGACTCGCGCTGCTGCTGGCGGCGACGCTGCCTCGGCTCGTCAAGAATCGGGCGCTCACGGCTCCGATGCTCATGCTCGGCGTCGGTGCTGTCTGCGGGTTGGTGATCGGGCCGGGCGGATTGCAGGCGGTGTCACCGTTGCGGCATCCGGCGGTGATCGAACATCTCGCGGAGGTGTGCGTGATCGTGGCCCTGATGGGGGTGGGGCTGGCGATCGATCGACCGCTGAACCGGCGCACTTGGCGCTGCACCTGGCGGCTGTTGTTGATCACCATGCCGCTGTGCATTGCCGCGGTGGCGGTGTTCGGTTGGTGGGCGGCGGCTTTGACGCCTGCCGCCGCCGCGCTGCTCGCCGCGGCGTTGGCGCCCACGGATCCGGTGCTGGCTTCGGATGTGCAGGTCGAGGGGCCGACGCCGGGCGGGGCGGGCTCGGATGAGGAAGACGACGAAGTGCGATTCGCGCTCACCTCGGAGGCGGGGCTCAACGACGCGCTGGCCTTTCCGTTCGTGTATCTGGCGATCTTTCTGGCCACCGAAGGTCCGGTGCGGGGCTGGTTCGCGGGCTGGCTGGCTTGGGAAGTCGCCGGGAAGATCGCGATCGGCGTGCTGATCGGCGGGATCGTCGGCGACCTGCTCGGTCGTAGCCTGTTCCGGTTCCCCATCCGGGACGCGCGTCTCGCCGAGCGCGGGGAACCGATCGTCGCGTTGGCGGCGGTGTTCGCGGTCTACGGTCTGACCGAACTCGCCGGGGGTTACGGCTTTCTCGCGGTGTTCGCGTGCGCGATCGCCATCCGCCGGATCGAGCGCGACAGCGGATACCACGAACAGATGCACAGTCTGGTCGAACAGTTGGAGCATGTGCTGACCCTGGTGGTGCTGCTGTTGCTCGGCGCGGCGCTCGCCACCGGCCTGCTGGCCGGATTGTCGTGGCCGGGAGTCGCGCTCGGCGTCTTGCTGGTTTTCGTGTTTCGGCCGGTCGCGGGATGGTTGTCCCTGCATCGCTGCCCGGAACTGGAGCCCAAGGAGCGCGCCGTCACCGCCTGCTTCGGTGTCCGCGGTATCGGATCGATCTACTACGTCGCCTACGGCTTGACCTCGGCCGACCTCGGTGCGGAAGCCGAAACGATCTGGGCGATAGCCGGGTTCACCATCGTGCTGTCCGTGATCGTGCACGGCGCGAGCGCCGCCTGGGTGATGACCCATCTGGAGCACGCCCGCCTCGGCAGGCAACCGGCAGTGCTGTGAGTCTAGGGAGCCGCGACCGGGTGCATGCAGCTGTTCGGCGGGTCGACCAGGATGCAGAGGGCGGGTGCGCGGGTGGGCCGATAGTCGGCGGGGACGCCGCCTTCGTCGACCAGCCGGGTGTAGGCGCCGACCGCGTCGGTGGGGCGGCGAACCAGGCCGGGGTCGGTGCGCACATCGACCGTGTAGAGGCCGAAACGGGGTGTGTAGCTGCCCCATTCGTAGTTGTCGGTGATGCTCCAGTAGTTGTAGCCGATGACGTTCATGCCGTCGGCCTTGGCGCGCTGGATCCAATAGACGGTGTCACGCAGGTGGTCGGCGCGGGAGTAGCCGTCGCCGCGGGGGCGGCCGTTGTCGGTGGGCATCCCGTTTTCGACGATGTAGAGCGGTTTCCCCGGGTAACGGCGCGAATAGTGTTGCAGCGCATAGTAGATGCCCTCGGTGCGCAACGGGAGGTCCCAGATGTTCTGGCCGGGCAGGCTCGGCATCGAGGAACCGAGGGCCCTGGTGATGGCTCCGAGCAGCGACTGCGCCGGATCGTAGCCGAAGTAATAGTCGATCCCGACATAGTCGAGCCGGTGTCCGACCCGGTCGAGAAAGCCGCCGTTGACCTCGCCCTCCGCGCCGGCGACGTAGCCGACATTGCTGGTCACCTGCGCGCCGGGCTGGACGTAGTGGATGTAGTCGTAGATGGCGTTGTGCGCCTGGGCGATTCGATCCTGCATCTCGCCGGCGTCGGCGGCGCCGCGCCGGACCTCGTGCGAGATGTAGGCGGCGGGCTCGTTCACCGCGACCCACAGCGGATCGCGGAAAGCGTAGCGGTCGACCACCGCGCGCATGTTGGTCAGCCAGTCCTCGACCATGCCCGGATTGCGCCAGCCGCCGCGATCCACCGCCCAGCCCGGGTACACCCAGTGGTCGAGGGTGATCATCGGGCGCATCCCGGCCCGCACGATATCCGCGATGACGGCATCGTAGAAGCGGAATGCCTGTGCGTCCCAGACTCCCGGCGCCGGTTGCAGGCGCGCCCACTCGATCCCGATCCGGAAGACCCGCACGCCGAGCGCGGCCGCCAAGTCCACATCCGAGGTGTGGTTGTTGTAGAAGTCGACCGAATCGTGCAGCGCGTCGTAGTCGGGGTGCGCGGGGATGTAGCGCGTCCAATTGCTGTCGGGCGCATGGCCTTCGGATTGGAATCCGGAGGCGGCGACACCCCACAGGAAGCCCGGGTCCATCGACGCGATGCCGGCGACCGGCCGCAGCGGCGGCACCGCCTGGGCGTGCGCGGACAGCAGCAGAGTCGATGTTGCGGCGGCGAGTACAGCCAGGACATGCCTTCTAAACTGGAATCGCATCACCTCAGGGTAACCACGCCCTACCGGCGCCGTGCCGTTTGCGCGATGCCCGACACAGGTTCGTCAAGTTCGGTTACAGTGCGCAGATTCGCAAGGGAGGCAGACGCTTTCGGCGCGTTCCGGACTATTCGCCGCCGCGCCGCCGCAGCTTCAGTGCCAGCACGAGACCACCGACTACCAGCAGCAGAACCGCACCACCGGCGGCCCACACCAAGGCTGAAATCCCGTCCGGCTCGGCAGCGGGGGCAGCCTGCGGGCCCTTGGGCCGACCGTCCTCGCCGAAGGTCCCGGCAGCTCCCTGATAGCTCGGTCCGGGCTGCGGATCGCCGGTCACGGTGAGTTCCAGCTCGATCGGCACCGCGGCTGCGTCGGTAGCGCCGGTGAGCACGTGCGGGCTGACCTTCACGGCGAGGTAATACCAACCCGCGACCGACTGCCCGGCGACCTTGTCGTTGGCCGCCTCGCGGTTCCGATACCGGATGGGAACGGTCGCGAGCGCCTTCCCGTCGGCGGGCACGACCTGCGTCGAACCGGTGTAAGCCGTGCCCGCGGTGCCGATTTCCGCGCGCCAAGGCGTGTACAACGTCGACCCGACCGACGACGTGCCCTCGCTGCGCTGTGTCGGCGTCTCCAGGAATCGCACGCGATAGGCGAGCCCCTGGCCCCACTCGACTTTCACCTTGTAGAAGACGAACTCGCCGCGCTGCACGATATCGGTGTATCGGCCGGACCCGCCGAGTTCGGCGGCCACATTGAACGATCCGCCACCGACCACCGGCTCGAAAGGCGTTGCCGGAACAGCGAACGCGGTCGGCGTCGGATCCGGCGCGGGCCCCGCGTCGACGACGCCGGGCTCCACGCCCACCAGCAGTTCGATCGGCAACTGCGCCGCCGCGCCGAACGCGACGTGATCCCATTCGAGGCTGAAGTAGTATCGCCCGCCGCCCTCGCAGCCGTCACCACTGCCCGTTTTCGCCTGGGCCGCACCGGTCCACACCTTGTCGATCGTCAGCGCGATCCCGTCGCTGGACCGGGTGGCGGTGCGATGTTCGTCGGCCTGGCAGTCCTGACCGCCGGGTCCGAAGACCTGCAAATTCAGTCCGTTGTTGGCGGTGAGCGCGTCCTTGCCGCGGGGGAAGGACACGGTGCCACTGAAGTAGGCGGTCGCGCCCTCGGGAATGTCGACCGCGTAGAACCGCTGCTGCTTGTGACCGATGACGTCGAGGTACTGGCCGGGTGTGGCCACCGGCGCGGTCTGGTGCGCCGGGGCGCCTTCGATGCGCGTGCCCACCGGTGCGTAGTTCCGCAGCGCGGCGGCGCTGACGCGGGGGAGCACCTTTTCCAGCGTGCTGCCGTCGGCCGCGTCGGTGTACGTGCCGCCGGTGGTGTGCGCGATGCAGGTCAGCTGGGTGCGGGACGCGTCGTCGACGCCGAAACCGATGGCGTGCATGACGATCTGATGCCCCTGCCCGGTCAGCTCCTTCGCGACCTCGCACGGATCCGGGGGCGCGCAGGTGTCCAGACCGTCGGAGACCAGCACGATCGAACTCGGCCCTGGCTTGGGCAGTGCTTCGGCCGCGGCGCGCAAGGCCGCGCCGATCGGGGTGTAGCCACGCGGCACGATGCCGTCGACCGCGGCGGTGAGCGCGGGTTTGTCGATCGTCTCGGCCTTGCGCAGCACCCGCACGTCCCGGCAGCCCGCGGCTTTTTCGGCATCGGTCGATCCGGTTCCGGTGCCGTACACCGACAGCCCGACCTGCGACGCCGCGGGCGCCGCGGTGACGAAATTGCGTACCGCGGCCTTCGCGGCATCCATCTTGGCGCCGCCACCGGAATCCGGGGCCAGCATCGAGCCGGAGGCATCGAGCACCAGCATGGTCGGCGCGTACTCCGGTGTGTTCTGTCCGGGGTTCGCCTGGGCCGCCGCGGGGGCGGCCCCCGGAACCAGGCCGATCACCCCCGCCGCGACCACGCTGATCAGCTTCGTGAATCGCACGGAACCGAGACTATGACAACCAGTTTCGAAACTGCTAGACCCAAAAGCATTGGGGGACAATATAGATGCGGGCCAGAGATGATTCCCTGGCCCGCCCTGTCTGCTCGGCGTCAGCGCCGCCCGCGCCGTCGAGTCAACACGACCAGTAGCACCCCGCCGACCAGCAGTACGACCACCGCACCACCGGCGGCAAAGGCCAACGGCGAGATACCCTTCGACGTACCCGCCGGAGCCGCCTGCGTTCCAGGCTCCCCGACAGCGGGCTTGCCGCCGTCACCGAAAGTCCCGGTCGGTGTCCCAGTGGACTGGTAAGTCGGCCCGGACTCGGGCGAACCGACTACGTTCACCTCCAGTTCGATCGGAACCGGAACGGTGCGCGCCTGCTCCGGCTCACTGCCCGGACTCAGCTTGACAGCGATGTAGTACCACCCCGGAACCGACTGCTCCCGGAGCTTGACCATGTCCGCGTCCCGGTTGCGGTAGCGGATCGGGATGGTCGCGAGGGCGGGATCGTTGACTGGCAAGACCTCGTCGCGACTGGTGTAAGCGGTGGTGTCGTCGTCGATCTCGGTGCGGAACGGCGTGTACAGCGTGGTGCTGATGTTCGAGGTGTAGGCGCTGCCGCGCGCGTCGGTCGCGCCGAAGTGCACTCGATAGGCCAAACCCTGGCCCCACTCCACCTTCACCTTGTAGAACACGAACTCGCCGCGCTGCAAGATATCGGAGTACCGACCCGATCCGCCGAGCGTGCTGGCCACGTTGAACGAACCGCCACCGACCACCGGCTGGGCCGGCCCGCCCGGAGTCGTGAAGGCGACGGGGGTGGTCGCGGCAGGCGGCGCGCCCGCGTCCGAAACCGGCGCCTCCAAGCCGACATTCATCTCCAAGGCGAGCGTTTCCGGTGAGTTCTCACCGACATGCGCCCACTCGAGCGTGAAGTAGTAGCGCCCGCCGCCCCGGCATCGGTCGGTGCTCGGACTGCCGGTCTTCGGTTCGGCGGCCTTGGTGAACACCTGCCCGACGGTCAACGCCACGCCATCGGTGGAGCGGGATTGCAGCTCGTTCTCGTAGACATTGCAGTCGTCCCCGTCACGTCCGTACACGCGCAGGTCGAGCCGGTTGACCGAGGACGCCGGGCCGGATGTACGGCGGGGAAACGACACGGTGCCGCTGAAGTAGGCGGTCGACCCCTCCGGGATGTCGAGGGCGTAGTACCGCTTGCTCTTCTGGCCGAGGACATCGAGGTACTGACCCGGCGCGACGAGGGGTGCGTCACGGTAGCGCTCGGTGCCCTGGACCCGGGTCCCGGCCGGCGCGTAATTCCGCAACGCGGTAGCGCTGACCCGGGGGAGTACCTGTTCCAGCGTGCTGCCGTCGGCGGCGTCGGTGTAGGTGCCGCCGGTGGTCTGCGCGATGCAGGACAGCTGTGCGCGCGAAGGGCCGTCGACGCCGAAACCGATGGCGTGCATGACGATCTGATGCCCCTGCTTGGTCAGCTCCTTCGCGACCTCGCACGGGTCGGGCGGCGAACAGGTGTCCAGTCCGTCGGAGACCAGGACGATCGAGCTGCGCCCCGCCTTGGGCAGCGATTCGGCTGCTTTGCGCAGCGACGCGCCGATCGGGGTGAAGCCGCTGGGCACGATCCCGTCGACAGCGGCCGTCAGCCCGCTCTTGTCGATTGTCTCCGCCGCGCGCAACGTGGTGACGTCCTTACAGCCCGCGGCCTTCTCGGCGTCGGAGGACCCGGTTCCGGTGCCGTACACGGTGAGCCCGACCTTGGACGCCGTCGGCGCGGCTGTGACGAAATTGCGGACGGCGGTCTTGGCCGCGTCCATCTTGGTGCCGCCGCTCGGGTCGGCAGCCAGCATCGATCCGGACGCGTCGAGCACCAGCATGGTGGGTGCGTATTCGGGATTGTCCTGGCCCCCAGGTGATTCCTGGGCCAAGGCGGGTGCGGCCCCCGGGAGCAGGCCGATCACCCCCGCCGCGGCGAGGCCGATGATCTTCGCGAAACGCGACACGCTATCCACACTCCGTTTCCACCGGAAAGGGACTTATCCGGCGCTCCGGACCCTACGGCAACGGCTGTTGCGATAGCCACCCGAAATCGAAGACAGCAAAACGAGGCTGGCACATCGAATGTGCCAGCCCCGGATGTAGTTCTCGCGCTTAGGCGGTCGCGTTCTCATCCTTGCGGCGGATCTCGACGATCGGCAACGTCAACGCGGCGGGCGAGCTCGCGGGCACCACCGGCTGCTTCGGCGCTACCGGCGAAATCCGCTGGTAGCCCGCCTCTTGCGACGGCCGGGTGTCCTGCTCGCCCTTGTTCGGCCAGTACGCGGCGGCGCGCTCGGCCTGCGCGGTGATGGTCAGCGACGGGTTCACACCGAGGTTGGCCGACACCGCCGCACCGTCCACGACACTGAGCGTCGGGTACCCGTACACGCGGTGGTAGCCGTCGATGACGCCGTGCTCGGGGTCGGCGCCGATCGCCGCGCCGCCCAGGAAGTGCGCGGTGAGCGGGATATTGAAGATCTCGCCCCAGCTGCCGCCCGCGATGCCGCCGATCTCGGCGGCGACCTTGCGGGTCACCTCGTTACCGGCCGGGATCCAGGTCGGATTCGGTTCACCGTGGCCCTGTTTCGAGGTCAGCTTGCGACCGAACAGCCCGCGCTTGGTGTAGGTGGTGATCGAGTTGTCCAGGTGCTGCATCACCAGCGAGATGATGGTGCGCTCGCTCCAGTTCTTGGTGGACAGGAACCGGAACAAGTCCATCGGGCGGCGCAGCACCAGCAGCAGGAACCGCAGCCAGCGCGGGATCCGGCCGCCGCCGTCGACCATGATCGTCTGCAGCAGGCCCATGGCGTTGGAGCCCTTGCCATAGCGGACCGGTTCGATATGGGTGTCGGGGGTCGGGTGGATCGAGGACGTGATCGCCACGCCCTTGGTGAAATCGACGCCGGGCTGGACCTTGCTGGTGGCCGCGCCGACGATCGACTCGGAATTGGTGCGGGTCAGCACGCCCAGGCGCGCGGAGAGGTTCGGCAGCACACCCTTGTCGCGCATCGCGAACAGCAACTGCTGCGTGCCGCGGGTGCCGGCCGCGAGCACGACGTGCTTGGCGGTATAGGTCTTGGGCTGCTTGCGGATCAGGGCGCCGGTGCGGCGGGTGTCGACATCCCAGGTGCCGTCGGGCAGCGGGCGGATCCCGGACACGGTGGTCATCGGAATCACCTCCGCGCCGGACCGCTCCGCGAGGTACAGGTAGTTCTTCACCAGGGTGTTCTTGGAGCCGTACTTACAGCCGACCATGCAGTCACCGCATTCGATGCAGCCGGTGCGCTCGGGGCCGACGCCGCCGAAGTAGGGGTCGGCCACCGTCTTGCCGGGCTCGCCGAAGAACACGCCGACCGGGGTCTGGACGAAGGTGTCGCCCACGCCCATGTCGTCGGCGACCTTCTTGAAGACCTCGTCGGCCGGCGTCATGTGCGGGTTGCGCACCACGCCGAGCATTTTCTGCGCCTGCTCGTAGTACGGGGTGAGCTCCTCGCGCCAGTCGGTGATCTCGCGCCACTGCGCGTCCTTGAAGAACGGCTCCGGCGGCACGTACAGCGTGTTCGCGTAGTTCAGCGAGCCGCCGCCGACCCCCGCGCCGCCGAGGATCAACACGTCGCGCAGCAGGTGGATGCGCTGGATGCCGTAGCAGCCCAGCGCCGGCGCCCACAGGAACTTGCGCAGTTCCCAGCTGGTCTTGGGCAGTTCGTCGTCGGCGAAGCGCTGACCGGCTTCCAGGACGCCGACCTTGTAGCCCTTTTCGACCAACCGCAATGCCGTCACGCTGCCGCCGAATCCGGATCCGACGATGAGTACGTCGAAATCCGTCGCCCGCTGGTCCATGGTGGAGAACTCCTCGATGCCGGTCTTCTGTGACTGTCGGTAACACTACTCTCCAGTAGTGGCGCGGCTCACGCCTGGGTTTTCCACCAGTCGACGGTAGCGGCGACGGCCGTGTCGAGAGCCGTGGGACGCAGGTCGAGGCGCTTTTCGCTGGCACTCGAGTCGAGCACGAACGGCGCGGCGCCCTGGTAGCTCATCTCGGCCAGCTCCCGCATGGGCGGGCTGAACAGGCCGAGCGCCTTCAGCATCCACGGGCTCAGCGCGAGCACCTGCGGGTCGGGCACGCCGGCGGCCCGCCCGATCAGGTCGATGAGTTCGCGCTGGGTGACGGGCGGGGCGGTCGGCGCGTGCAGGAAGCTGTTCCACAGCGCCTCGTCGGCCGCCGCCCGGATCATCGCCGCGGCGACATCGGGCACGTAGCTGAACGAGTGCGGCATATCGAGCCGGCCGAGGGCTTTGGCCTTCTTGCCGGCCAGGATCGGGGCGAAGAGCTGCTCGCCGGACAGTGAGGCGCGGACGTAGGGGCCGAGGAAGTCCGAAGCGCCGACGCTGACGGTGGGCGTGGCGTGGGCTTCGCGGGCGCGCACCAACTCGGTGCGGACGCCGGGCTTGCCGAAGTCGGCGGTGCGCGGCATGTCCTCGGTGATCGGGCGATCGACGCGCCCGTAGGAATAGAGGTTCTCCGCGAAGACGACCACGGTGCCGTTCTTGCCCGCCTCGTCGAGCACGGTCCGCTGGGCGGGGATCAACTCCGCGCGCCAAGTCGCGGCGGCGTAGGCGGACGCGCCCGCGCAGTGGTAGACGGCCGCGGCGCCGTCGAACTCGCCCGCCAGCCGGTCGGGCTGGGCGGCATCGACCTTGCGGCGTTCGACGAGCGGGTGCTCCGGGCCGCCGCCGGAGCGCGTCAGCACCCGGACCCGCCGGCCGGCGGCGGCCAGCTGCTCGGCGATGGTGACGCCGACGGGGCCGGCTCCGGTGACGATGTGCAGGTCGGACATGATGATCCTTTCGAGGGGCCAAGGCGCCCCGGGGTTTTCAGTTGTCGAGAGCGGTGCTCTCTGATGTGTTCAGCATGCCTCGGTTCGGGCGCGATGTCAAGAGCGGTGCTCGCAATTGTTGACAATGCTCTCTATGTGTTGCACGGTGTCTGGTATGCCCACAACACCCCGTGCCCGCGCTCGCGCCCAGACCATGGAAGACATCGTCCGGATCGGACGCGAACATCTGGCAACCGATGGCGCGGCCGCGCTGTCGCTGCGCGCGGTGGCGCGTGATCTGGGCGTCGTGTCGTCGGCGGTCTATCGCTATGTGCGCAGCCGCGACGAACTGCTCACGCTGCTCGTGGTCGACGGGTACAACGCGCTCGGCGACGCGGTCGACGCCGCGCTCGCGGACGCGCCGGACGATCCGGAAGCGCAGCTGCTGATCCTCGCGCGCACCGTACGGGCCTGGGCGCATGCCGAACCGGCCCGGTACGGACTGTTGTTCGGCACGCCGGTGCCCGGCTACGACGCGCCCGCCGAGCAGACCACGACCCCGGGCACCCGAGTGATCACCACCATGCAGTTGCTGTTCGCGCGCGCCTACGAGCGCGGCCTGCTCACCGCGCCCGATCCGCTGCCGCGGGTATCCGCCGCGCTGGCCGGCAGTTTCGAGCAAATCCGCGGCCAATTCGATCTCGCTCTGCCGGACTGGCTGATCACGCGCGGCGTCACCCTGTGGGCCTCGCTGTTCGGGCTGGTCAGCGCCGACCTGTTCGACATGTACGGCACCGAGACCTTCGCCGATCGCGACGAACTGTTCGACCGTCAAGTCGACGCGCTGCTCGACATGCTGGGGTTTCGGCGCTGAATTGCGCTGCGGCCCAGCCGTGCTGAGTGTGCACAAGGGAGTTGTGCTGTGGCACAACGCACTATTGCCCGGCTTTGTGGCGACCGTTACTGTTACCCGCGAGTAAGGCAAGGGCGTTGTCTGGGACGCCAATTCGAGCGGGGATGTATGAACAAGCGACGACGCTTATTCCGGACCATGGTCTCTCTGGGTGCGGTTATCGCGGTGAGTACGGGCCTGGTGTCCGCGCAGTCCGGGCAGGCTACGCCCGACGGCGGCGCGCTCGGCGCCTCCTGGACCGCGACCCACGACGGGCCCCGCACCTATCCGCAGGTGCACATCGACTGGGATGTGCCGATCACCATGAGCGACGGCACCGTGCTCAAAGGCAACGTGTACCGCCCCGCGGACGCGGCGGGCGTGCCGACGGCGGAGCAGACGCCGACCATCGTCAACCTCACTCCGTACACGAAACTCGTCGGCAACCTGGCGGATTCGGCCCAGAGCATCCCGATCCTCAGCGATCTGCTGGTGGAGGCCCTGAAAGGTTTCGACCTGTCCGCGTTCGGCCTGGGCGGACTCACCGAGACCACCCGGGTGCTGCCCGCCGGCCTCGGCCGAGTCTTCGGCGTGGACCGCAAACTCGTGCAGAGCGGCTACACCCAGGTGGTCGTCGATGTCCGCGGGACCGGGTTCTCCCAGGGCATGTGGCAGGTCTTCGGGGAGCGGGAGCAGCAGGACGGCGCCGAAGTCGTGGAATGGGCGGCCCGCCAGCCCTGGTCCACCGGCGCGGTCGGCATGAACGGGGTCTCCTACTCCGCGATCAACCAGCTGCACACCGCCGAACGCAAACCCGCGGCGCTGAAAGCGATCTTCCCCGTCGTGCCCGGCAGTGACCTGCTGCGCGATATCGCCGCCACCGGTGGCGGCGTGGGCATCGGGTTCCTGCCGGTGTGGCTGATGGCGGTGAACGGGACCAAGCTCGTCCCCGACGTGCAGTCCATGCTCAACGGCGGCTTCGACTGGAAATGGCTGGCCGACCGCGCCGCCGATCCGCTCACCTTCTTCAACTATCTGCTTGCCGCGCTGACGATTCCGAGCATCGCCGAGGTGCCCGATTATCTGCTGAACCTGCTGCAGGACGATTCGCTCATCCGCACCGCCTGGCTCGGGCATCCGGAGCGAATCGAAATCCCGACCTTCGTCTACGGCGGCTGGCACGACATCTTCACCTATTCCTCGCCGCGCGCCTTCCAGGCGGTGAATGTGCCTGCGGGACAGAAGAAACTGATCATGGGCGACACCTACCACCTGACTTCCGGCAGCGGTCTCGGCCTGCCCGGCGGGCCGCCGCGGCTGGACGTGCTCCAGCGGGCGTGGTTCGACAAATGGCTCAAGGGCATCGACAACGGCATCGACAGCTATGCCGATGTCACCGTGTGGCAGCAAGGCGGCGGCTGGACCAGCACCACCGAATTCCCGCGCCCCGGCATGGATTACCGGCGTATGTACCTGAACCCCGCGGTCTCCGGGACCGCGCGCAGCGTGCACGACGGCAGCCTGACCGCGGAGCCCGGGGGAGCGGCGCGGCTTACCGTGGCACCCGGGCTCACCGGCGTGTGCTCCCGCGATTCCGCCACCGGCACCGCGGGTTTGACCGCCATCCTGGATGTCTGCGCCAAGGACGACCGGATCAACGAAACCAACGGGCTGACCTTCACCAGCGCCCCGGTCACCGAGCCGACCCAGATCTCGGGACCGATTGCCGTGCACCTGAACACGGTGCTCGACTCCACCGACGGCTATTGGGCGGTCACCGTCAACGACGTCGCCCCGGACGGTCGCTCCACGGTGTGGACCAGCGGCCAGCTCCAGGCCTCGCTGCGGAAAATCAACGAGGCCAAGTCGACTCGGTCGCCCAACGGCGACTACACCGACCCGTACCCGATTCTCACCCTGGCGGACCGGCTCCCGCTGGTGCCCGGCGAACCGACCGTCATCGACGTCGGCCTGCCCGCCACCGACGGCATCCTCAAACCCGGCCACCGGCTCCGCATCGATGTGTACGCGCTGAACTTCCCGCGTGGACTTCCTCTGCGGCCCTTGCTGAACGAGAGCGAACTGCGGCCGCAGCACCTGGAACTCGATCCGAACCGGCCGAGCTGGGTGAACATTCCGATCAGCGGCAATCCCGGTTGGTGAGCGCGCCGGTCCGGAGGCGACTCCGGACCGGTTCCCTCGCGGCTATCCGCTGACCGGAGCTCGCCGCTGCCCCGCCACCGCGCCACCGTAGGCGACCGCGCCGAGCCCGGTCAGCGCGATCGCGAGCGGCGTGTGCTGCTCGCCCCGCTCCTTGCCCGCACGCTGGTCGGCGAGCTTGGACTCGTAGGTATAGCTGTCGCCGCTACCCCCGTAGACGATGCACCGGTCGCCGGGCACCATCTTCTTGCCGTCACACTCGGGTGTGGCTCCCGGATCCGCGTTCGCCGCGAACAAGGAAATCCCGAGCCAAATGGCTCCTGCGATAAAGGCTATTCCGCCGGTTTGCCGGATCACTCCGAGCGGACCGCTCTTGCCTGCCATCTATCCTCCCCAGGTAGATGCGCTGACACTAACAGCACGGAACCGTCTGGGGCACTCGGAATTACGCGTGTTCCGGGGATCGTGACTACTTCGGGACGGTCACCGGGTCGAGGCAGCTGGCGAGCGCGTCGACGAACGAGCAGGCCTTCGGGGCACGGGTCGGCCGGTACCGGGGCGGCACGCCGCCGGCCCGGGTGATCGCGGCGTAGGCGGGGACGGCGTCGGTGGGCTTGCGGGTGAGCGCCGGGTCGGTCAGGACATCGACGGTGTACAGGCCGAAACGTGGAGTGTAGGAACCCCATTCGTAGTTGTCGGTGAGGCTCCAGTAGTTGTAGCCGATGAGATTGATGCCGTCGGCCTTGGCGCGCTGCAACCAGTAGACGGTGTCGCGCAGCAAGTCGGCGCGGGTATAGCCGTCGGCGCGCGGGTGCCCGTTCTCGGTGGGCATGCCGTTCTCCACGATGTAGAGCGGTTTGCCGGGGAAGGCGCGTGCGTAATGCTGGAGCGCGTAGTAGATGCCTTCGGATTGCAGCGAGTTCTTCCAGAGCTCGGAGAAGCTGAACCCGCTGGTGAGGGTGTCGGGGGAGAGGCCGTAGTAGTAGTCGATGCCGATGTAGTCCAGCTTGTGGGCGATGCGTGACATCATCGCGCCGCTGACCAGATCGTCCGCGGTCGGGATGTAGGCGACATTGCTCGTCACCATCGCGCCCGGCTGCACCTGGTGGATGTAGTCGTAGATCGCGTTGTGCGACTGCGCGAGCCGCTCGTTCATCGCGGGGGCGTCCGGCAGCGCGATTCCGCCGTGCCGCGTCTCGTTGATGACGTACATCGCGGGCTCATTGAAGGTCACCCACAGCGGGTCGGCGGGTGCGTAGCGGTCGACCACCTTGCGTGCGTTGGTCAGCCAATCCTCGACCATGCCGGGATTGGCCCAGCCGCCGCGATCGACCTCCCATCCCGGATACACCCAGTGGTCGAGGGTCAGCATGGGCCGCATCCCGGCGGCCTTGATCGTGGCGATCACGCTGTCATAGAAGCGGAATCCGTTCTCGTCCCACGCGCCCGGTTGCGGCTGTACCCGCGCCCACTCGATCCCCATCCGGTACACCTTGACGCCGAGATCGGCGGCCAGCTGGATATCCGAGCGGTACCGGGTGTAGAAATCGATCGACTGGAGATACGGGTCCTCGGTCTTCCCCGCCGCCACATAGCGCGCCCAGTTGCTGTCCGGCGCATGCCCTTCCGCCTGGTATCCGGACGCCGCGACACCCCACAGGAAGTCGGCGCCCAGCGGCGCCACCTCCGCGGGGGCGGCCGGGCGCGCTTGCACCGGCGCTGTCGAGCCGGCCATCAGCGCGACAGCGGAACTGGACATGGCGGCCAAGGCCTGGCGGCGACTGAGGGATCGCATGAGTCTCCTGCGGGAATTCGTTGATCGGCCGCACAGGCAGGCGCCCGGATTTACTTGTCCGGCAGCCTAACTGGTCGAGCGTCCGAATTGGGCGGGGATCGGTGGGTTCATTGTGCATTCCGCCAACTCCGATTTGTCCGCAGTGGGCCCGGCGGGTTGCGCGCTGGTGGGGTAGGGGAGTGCGTGGTCGGGCTGGCGGAGATTTTGTGGAAAGTGTGCTGGTCTTAGCGATTTGGAGGGGATCGCCAGTTCTATCGACATCTGCTCCGCCTGTGTGGCATCTACAACATCTCTGTAAGTAGATATGCGCATCCAACTATATAATGCACTTATCAAACCGAGTCGCCGCAAACTAACCCAGCCGATCTCACGCTCAGCAGCACGCACGATCGCTTTGAGGGGAAGGGAAGTGCCTGCCCGCGACGGGCGAAAACGGTTTCATGGCAGCACTGCGGGGTACGCTCGCGCCAGATAACACGCGGAGTCACCACGGCCACTGGACCGAAGGACCACCGATGAAATCTTCAACGGGCGCGCTCAGCCAGCTCGACGCCGAATACTCCGATCCCACCGCGTTGCAGGTGCGGATCGATATCCACCGGCGCTACTCCGAGAAGCCGCACGACCCACAGGCCGACGTGCTAGCCGCGATAAACCTCACCGGCGCCGAGTATCTCGCGGACATCGGCTGCGGTGACGCCCGGTTCCTGGCGAGCCTCGCCGCCGCCGGCCATCAGGGCCCGCTCGTCGGCGTCGACACCTCCGCGGCCATGGTGGGATCTGCCGACCTCATCCCCGGCGTGCGCGGCATCCTCGCCGACGCCACCAGGATGCCGTTCGACGACAACACCTTCGATGTACTGACTGCCCGCCACATGCTGTATCACGTCCCCGAACCGGTCGCGGCCCTGGCCGAATTCCGCCGCACCACCAAGCCCGGCGGCACCGTGAGCGTCGTGGTCAACCGCCCCCGAACCTGCCCCCGCCTGCGCGAACTCATCACCGCCCACGCCGCCACGTACGGCATTGATCGCACCGACGCGCCCCCGTACACCGTCGACGCCGACTCGCTGCCGCCGTTGATGAATGAAGTCTTCGGCACCGCGACCCTCCTGCGTCGCGACAACGCCCTCGTCTTCGACAGCCCCGGACCGCTCATCCAGTTTGCCGAATCCCTGTTCACCTTCGACGGTATCGGCCCTGGAAATCCGCATCGCAGCGCCATCCTCACCGACCTCACCGCCGATATCGAGGACTGGTTCACCTATCACCCCGGTCAAGCCTGGCGCGACCCCAAGGGTTACCTCGTCGCCACCGCCACCGTGCCGGAGTAGCCGACGTGCGCGCTCAGCTCATCGAATCGAGCGGGTAACGATCTAGAACCGTCGATCGTTGCACGGGTGGTGGACGAATTGGACGCGAGGCTACAGCGGATCGGGCAGCACCGTTTCCGGGCGAGCTTCCGGCTGCGGGGCCGGGACCGTGCGGTGGTCGACCTGCGTGGCATCGCCATGGTCCGCAAACATGCCGTGGACTTGATCGATCGCAGACTCGCTCCGGCCGAACCGCACAACGACGGCCGCCAGACGCCCTACCGCGGGCACCCCGTGTTCGTGGCGCAGCATGCCACCGCGACGTGCTGCCGCACATGTCTCGCGCGCTGGCACGACATTCCAGCCGGTCGGGCCCTGGACGATGCCGAGCGAGCCTATGTCGTGGAGGCGATCTGCCGGTGGATCACGGCGCAGTACGCCCCCGGGGAGCCGCCGTCGTGAACCGGGCTGGGAACAAGGACCTGTTTACGAGCAGTGGGTGTCGTCGGCTGCGAGAGCTTGTGTGCGCGAGAGCGTAATTCGGCGGCGCACCAAGTCCACGTCGAGGATCTTCACCGTCAGTGGATAGCCCACCTCAATGACCGCGCCCGGCGTTTCACCCAGCTCGCTGGTGTGGACGAGGCCTTGGAAGCCGTCCGCGCGGTCTTCGATGCGCACGAAGACACCGAACGGCGTGACCATGGTGACCGGTCCGGTCAGCACCTGGCCGATCCGCTGCG
Source organism: Nocardia sp. NPDC051832 (assembly GCF_040681285.1). Lineage (NCBI taxonomy): Bacteria > Bacillati > Actinomycetota > Actinomycetes > Mycobacteriales > Nocardiaceae > Nocardia > Nocardia sp. NPDC051832. The sequence goes on along the minus strand of NZ_JBFAYL010000005.1, from coordinate 566,336 downwards.
TCACCTGCGGCAAGGGGTCCTCTTGCAGTGCTCGAAGTGACAGCGGGACCCGTTCGCAGATCATGTCGACATCGAGGATTGCGGCCGTGATCTCCGCGCCGACGGTGACGATGTCGGAGGGGTGATCGAAGGGGCGCCAGGACAGCTCCGGAATGTTGATCATCGCGGTGCCGCCGCCGATGTCGACGAAGGTGCCGCCGAAGCTCGCGATAGTCAGCACCCGGCCGGTGACGATCTGGCCGCGCCGGAGGGTTTTCAGGAACGCCCAGTCCCGATCGCTGGGTGTCGGTTCGGTTTGCCAGCGTGCGCGCAGGACACCGTCGCTGTCGGGTAGCACCGCGGTGAACAGCGGTTGCCGGTCGTCGACGGTCAGCGACAGGACGCCGGCAGCTCGCGCGCCGGCGATCCGGGTGGCCACTGTTTCGAACTGGGTCTCGTCCACGACGGTGCTGCTGATCTGCCCGTCGTCCTCCCAGATGATTTCGACCACGCCTTCGTCGGGGAGGTCGGTCAGCGCCACGTCGACAGCGGTGAGCAGGTCGGGCCACACCGTCAATTGGGCGCGCGGGGACAACCTGGAACGCACTGCCTGGAGGGTGTCGTGTGTCAGGCGATGCCAGCGCGTGGCGTTGTAGGCGTAGGTCTCCTCGAGGAGCGCGGCATGGTCGTGGTCGATCGCCCACCGCAGGCGGGCCCAGAAATCGTCGTCCGCTGGGCGCTGCACATACTCCGGATTCTCCGGCTCGAACTCATACGGTGATGCGTCCCGCCGTTCCGGGAACAACCCGAGCGCGCGCGTACGCTCGACAGCCGATTCGCAAGGCCGGCTGCTGCCGACATAAAGGTACTGATCCCAGCCGACGTGCACGGTGAACACTCCGTCCACCTCGAGTCGGCACCAAAGTCCGTTGTCGCGCAGCATGGCTCGAACGATTTCCAGGCCGACCTCGATCGGCACCACGGCACCGTCGTAGTAGCCCGCGAGACCATCCGGCAGCACCCCGTTCAAGCCATCGCCGTCGATCGGCGGCTCCAGGCCGAAGTGAACAAAACCGCTGACCTGCGGCTCTCGAATGGCCAGGTGGTCGACGCCCGAGGCCGCGGCGAAAGCGGCGACGGCCTGTAGGTAGGCGGCTTCGATCGGCCCGTGGTCGCTGGTCGACGGTTCGCTGCCGATGTAGTGGCCATGCTGATCACGGTCGGCCGGACTGTATTTGGTGACCTGATAGACGTAATTCAGCACCCCTGGAAGTTTACGGTCGGCCGTGCGCCCGGGCTTCGCGCGTATAGTGTCGTAGTTGATTGCGGGGCAACATGTTCGGTTGCTAGATAGTCGCTTTCCGACAGGGGTGGGAGGTCCCAGTTGGGTTTGGTGGAGGGAAACGTCTTCGCCGGATATCGGATCGAGCGGGCGCTCGGCAGTGGCGGGATGGGTACGGTTTATGCCGCACACCATCCGCGTTTGCCGCGGGTGGACGCGCTGAAGGTGTTGTCGGAGGAACGCAGTGGCGACTCCGGGTTCCGGGCGAAGTTCATGCGGGAAGCCGAAATCGCGGTGCGTTTGCATCATCCGAATTTGGTGGAGGTGCGTGATCGTGGGGAGCATGATGGCCGGCTGTGGATCGCCATGCAGTGTGTCGATGGGTTCGATCTCGAGGAGTTGATTCGGCGGGGTCAGACGGCCGGTGATATCCCGAGAACCGTCCGGATTCTCAGCGAAGCGGCGCAGGGAATGGATGAGATCCATCGGGCCGGATTGCTGCATCGTGATGTGAAACCGGCGAATATTCTCATCGCCGAGCAACCCGGGGGCCCGGATCGAGTGCTGGTCACCGATTTCGGCATCGCGCGGCCCGCCGACGATGCCACGACGGTGGTCGGCGGCGGAATCAGCGCCACGCTGGCCTATGCGGCGCCGGAGCAGATCAGCGGCGAGGAAACCGACCACCGCGCCGACGTGTACGCGCTGGGTTGCACGTTGTTCCAAATGCTGACCGGCACAGTGCCGTTCCCGCGCGACAATCACGGATCGACGATTTACGCGCATCTGCACGAACCGCCGCCGCGTCCGTCGGAGCGGAATCCGCGGGTGCCCGCAGGATTCGATGCGGTGATCGCGACGGCGATGGCGAAGGATCCCAACGATCGATACGACAGTTGCGGCGCACTCGCGGCGGCCGCGCGGGCGGTGCCGGCCATCCCGGGCCCACCTGTGGCGCAGCAGGGTTCATCCCGTCGGCGACTGGTGCGCGCCGGTGCGGTGCTGGCTGCGCTCGCGGTGGCGGTGGCCGGGGTGTGGTTCGTCGTCGATCGCGATGACGAACCGGCGGCCGAGGGGCCACATCGGCCAGTGGCGGACAGTGTAGATCCGGAGCAGTGGGGCACCTTCACCTTTATCGCGGAGGCGGTTCCGGCGTTGCTGCCGCCATGGCCGTACGGGGTCGGCTATCAGGATATGACGGCTTGCGAGGTATCCAACGCCAAAAGTAGCGGCGGCCTGCAGAAGACCGCCACACTCGATGCGACCGTCACGGTGGGTAGCATCGAATGCGTCGGCGATGGCGACCCGGTATCCCGTGTGGTCGTGTTCTGCAACGCCGACCGCACGCCCATCCAGCAGGGTCCGGCTAACGCGGTAATGGGCGATGAGCGGTGGACGCGCTCCTCGGGCAGCGGGCACCTGTTCTGGGGCACGGAAGCATATTCCGGCACCGACCCCGCTCATCTCGGGAAGAAGCGGGGCGTCCTCGATGTGTTCTTCGATGACCCGGAACGGAAATTCTGCCGGATCCACGTCTCCGGCCGGCCTACGGAGGCGGGGACGACGGGGATCGAGTTGAAGGATCGGTGGTGGGCGAATGCTCCACTGTGACACCACCTCTCGTGGAGTCCGGGCGCTGGTGGCGGTCATGATCGCGGTTGCTGTCGCCGGCTGCGGCACGATCCCGGGTAAGCCGGAACCGCAGCGCATCCACCCGGAAGACTTCGACGTGGCCCCGTACAGTGTCGAACCGCTGGAAGTCCCCGCCAACGACAATGAGCGGTACGGCCGGGTCGTGGAATCGGCGCGCATGATCGAGGCGCTTGTCGATCCGGCTCAGGTCGACCCGGCCCTGATCGAGCCGGTGAATCCCACGCACCTCGCGCCGCTGCCGACGCCGGTGAAAGCGGCGGCCGTGCTGGCCAATCCCGTGGGTGCGGTGCTGGAACGTCATGGCATGCTCGCCGGCGCGATGGTCGCCAGAGCCGACAAGGAGAATGGGCGCACTACTCGGGTCGGGGAATTGCGTGCGTTGAGTGTGATCGTGCTGCGGTTCCCGGACACCGCCACGGCTGAGCAGGCCGCGCGGGACATCGACTCCGCGGACTTCGCGGTGAGTAGCGACAACGTTGCCGCGCCCATTCCGAACCACCCTGCCGCACAGAGTCATTGGCGTCCTGGCGTGCCCTCGCTGGCAGCGAGCCTGGCGCATGAGTCGTACGTGATCAGCTTGCTGATCGCGCACACTGCGCCGGACCTGCCCGCTATGACAGAGCTGGCCGGCAAGACCTTCACCGCGCAGACGAACCGATTACGGGATTTCCCGCAGACGCCGCGAGCGCAGCTCGCCGGACTGCCACTGGACCAGCACGGCATGGTTCGATTGCTGGTTCCACCAGCGCCGAGTCGCTGGTCGTATCCCACCGTGACCGGACTGGATGTCGACAGCAACGCTGGGTGGGAATCGCCGCTGATGGTCACCGGCGTCGTCTACGGGCCGCATGGCGCCGGCCTTTCCTCGAGCAGCAGAAGATCGACAGAATTTCTCGCCATCAACGGTCTCGAAAGATTGGCGCGGTATCGGGACACGGAGGCCGCCGGCGCTGCGTTCACTGCGAACAAGCAGCGGGATATCGAGATCGACCTCCAGTCCATCGAAGTCCCGGCCGAATTGGGTGCGGGGGTCTGGTGCGCGGAGGACCCGGGCTCGAAGGGGCTGGCGCTGGATCGGTACAGCTGCCGAATCCAGCACGGCCGCTACTTCGCCACGGTGTTCGCACGCACCGAGAAAGGCATTCTGCGCAGAGCCGCGATCCAGGTGGGCCTGCTGGCGAACGGTGGCTGAGCATATGCCCGAGACGCTCTCGCCTGGAACGGTTTTCGCCGGGTACCGTATTTGCCGGGTGCTCGGCACCGGCGGTATGGGCACGGTGTATGTGGCCGAACATCCGCGGCTACCGCGCTTGGATGCGCTGAAGGTGCTGGCGGTGCAGTATGGCGCCGAGCCGGCGTTCCGGGCGCGATTCGAGCGGGAGGCCGAACTGGTCGCCGCCCTCGAGCACCCGAACATTGTCGCCGTGCGGGATCGTGGCGTCGAGCACGGACAGCCTTGGCTCAGCATGCGATTCGTGGACGGAATCGATGCGGGGGAGTTGATCCGCCGCTATCCGGCGGGCGTGCCACCGGCGATCGCGGTGCACATCATCGCCGAGGTTGCCCGTGGGCTGGATGCCGCCCATCGCGCGGGAATGCTGCATCGTGATGTCAAACCCGCCAATATCCTGCTCGAGCAGCGACCCGGTCTCCCGGACCGCGTCTATCTGACGGACTTCGGCATCGCCAGGGTCGCAACGGATGCCACCGCGCTGACCGAGGAGGGCGAGGTCTTGGCCACCCTCGCCTATGCCGCGCCGGAGCAGCTCGTGGCGGGTGAGCTGGATCATCAGACCGACGTGTATGCCCTGGGCTGCACCCTGTACGAACTGCTGACCGGCACAAAGCCGTATCCGCGCCCCTCCACGGTGGCGGTGCTCCATGCCCATCTGTTCGACCCGCCGCCCTCGGCCACCGCGCGTAACCCCGCGCTGCCCGCGGCGATCGATGCGGTGATCGCGCGTGCGCTGGCGAAGGAGCGCGATCAGCGCCTGCCCACGTGCGGCGCGCTGGCCGAGGCTGCGGCTGCGGCTTTCGCCGGTGGCGCGGACGTCGCCGCGGCGCGGCCGGTCCGGCGGAAGAGTGGCCGCAGGCGGGTCGGCATCGGTGCGATCTGCCTCGGCCTCAGTGCTCTGATCGCGGTGGTAGTGGCCTGGAATTGGGGCCGCATCACCTCGATCGGAGGACCGCCGACGACCCCTGCGTCGGCGTGGGTCGATTACGCCTTCGTCGCCGAAACACTGCCGGCCCTGCTGCCGTCCGCCCCGATTGGGAGCGGCTACCAGGGTCTTCGATGCCACGCGGTCGCCACGGAGTCGATGAACCAAGCCCCCCTGAAGGGGCGCACCGACAACCTCGCGCGGCTGAAATGCCGTGGCAACGGTGCTCCGCTCCAAGAGCTGCTGGTGGAGTGCCACGCCGACCGAAGTCCGCCCCAGATGTTCACCGTCTACGCAGCGGCCCGCATGGGTGACCAACGGTGGGAGCGGGCGGGCGGTCGAGGCCGGCTGGTCTGGTCGAACCTGAACCAGTCCGGCCAACAGCCGCGCGGTGTCTTGCAGATCGATTTCGACGACGACGCCCGCAAACACTGCCAGCTGACGGTCTGGGGCGGGTCGAACGGCCAAGAACTCGTTGACCGATGGTGGCCCTCAGCCCCGCTCTGAGCGGAAACCGGGGGGCTGAGTCTGGATTTCGGCGGAGCTGCCGCAGCACGAGGCTCCGGCGCTCTGGGCTTCCGCTTTGGCGGCGCTGCCGCAGCAGGAGCCTTCGGCCTCGGCTTCGGCTACGGTGCCGCAACACACCGCCGGACCGTCAGCGTCTCCGGCGCGGTCGGATCTGCCTGCTTTGGTGGCGCGGATGATCGCGCCGTGCAGACCCTCGCCGACCTGATGGGTGGTGGTGATCTCGATGTGGGTGAAGCCCGCGGCGGTCAGACCGTCGCGGTATTCGCTGAACGAGAGCGCGCCGGCGATGCAGGCAACGTAACCGCCGCGTTCAGCGCGCTGTGCGGGGGTGAGCGCATCGTCGGCGACGACATCGCTGACCCCGAAGCGCCCGCCGGGGCGCAGCACGCGATGAGCCTCGGCGAAGACCGCGGGCTTGTCGGTGGAGAGGTTGATGACGCAGTTGGAGATGATCACGTCGATCGTGTCGGCGGGCAGCGGAACGGATTCGATGGTGCCTTTGAGGAATTCGACGTTCCGGGCGCCGGCTTTACGGGCGTTGGCGAGTGCGAGGGCCAGCATTTCGTCGGTCATGTCCAGGCCGTAGGCCTTGCCGGTCGGGCCGACGCGGCGGGCGGAGAGCAGAACGTCGATACCGCCGCCGGAGCCGAGGTCCAGGACGGTCTCGCCGGGGTGCAGGTCGGCGACCACGACGGGGTTGCCGCAGCCCAGGCTGGCCGCGACCGCGTCGGCCGGCAGCTGGTCGCGGTCGGCGGCGGCGTACAGGCGTGATCCGAAAGCATCCTCGCCCGCTGCCATGGGACCTGAACAGCAGGAAGATGTTTCGTTGCTCGGCGCGCAACAGCTCGCGGGCTGTTGCGCCTTCGCGGACTGGTCCAGGACCGCGCGGGCGGCGGCGGCATAGTGGGCGCGGACCTGTTCGCGGGTGGTGTCGTCGGTGGTCATCGGATCTCCTCGTCGAATACGCCTGCGCCGCCGCAGACACCGGTGTCGGGCAAGGTCAGCTCGACCCGGGCGGCGGCTGCGTAATCACCGGCCAGCTCGGCAGCGATGCTGCGCACCTGTTCGTAGCCGGTCAGGGCAAGGAAGGTCGGGGCCCGCCCGTAGCTCTTCATCCCGGCCAGGTAGAAACCCGGCTCCGGATGCGAGAGTTCCTTGACGCCATGGGGATACACCGTCCCGCAGGAATGCACGTTCGGGTCGATCAGCGGTGCCAGCTCCGCCGGGGCGTCGAGGATCGGGTCCAGGTTCAGGCGGATCTCCGACAGCCACGACAACTCGGGCCGGAACCCGGTCAGCGCGACCACCTGGTCCACGTCCTCGATCCGGGTCCCGGCTTCCGAGATCAGGGTGAAGCGGCCGTCGGAGGCGGGTTCGATAGCGGCGGTGCGGAACCCGGTCACCACGTCCAGCAGCCCGGCCGCCATCGCTGCCTTGGCGCGTGAACCGAGAGCGCCACGGGCGGGCAGCTGGTCGGCCTCGCCGCCGCCGAAGGTGCCCGCGACGTCGCCGCGGCGCAGCATCCAGCTGATCCGGGTGCCGGGCACCGACTTCGCCAGCCGCGCCAGGGCCACGATCGCGCCGAGGGCGGAGTGGCCGCTGCCTGCGATCACTGTGTGTGTGCCTGCGTAGCGAGCGCGCACCAGTTCGTTGTCGAAGTCGGGAACGCGGTAGGAGATCACCGCGGCCGCGGCGGTTTCCCCGATCGCGGGCAGGCCGTCACCACCGAGCGGATTCGGGGCGCCGAAGGTGCCGGAGGCGTCGATGACCGCGCGGGCCAGCACCCGCTGCTCGTGGCCGTCGGCGTAGCGGATACGGATCGACAGCGGTTGGCTGTCTCGTCCAGCGTCCACGACCCGGTCGCGGCCCCGGCGGGCGACACCGACGACTTCGGCACCGAGGCGGACGATGTCATCGCCCAGCGTCTTGGCCAGCGGGACCAGGTAGTCACCGGCCCATTCCTGGCCGGTCGGGTAGGAATCCTCCGGTGGGGCAACCCATCCCGCACCGTCGAGCAGACGACGCGCGGCCGGGGCGATCAGCTCACCCCAGCGCGAGAACAGCCGCACATGATTCCACTCGGCGACCGCCGCGCCCGCGGTCGCACCGCGTTCGAAGACCAGCGGGGTCAAGCCCCGCTCGCGCAGTTCTGCCGCCGCGGCCAGGCCGATCGGCCCGGCCCCCACCACGACCACGGGGAGCTCGTTCATCAGCGATCCTTTCATCGATGCCTGTCGATTGAAGCTACGTCGAACTGTATCGACAGTCACCGATGAACGCAACCATTGATGCATGTCGATATAGTGGGAGGCATGACGTCGCTGGATATGCCGGTCTTGCGCACCGACGACCGCATGAACATGCTCCCGGTCGCCGAAGCCGCCACCTACGCGAGCTGGTTCGCCTGCCTGGCCGACCCCACCCGCGTCCGCCTGCTCCATCACGTCGCCGCTCGCCCGGGCGGGGTCACCGTGGGCGAGCTCGCCGAAGCGCTCGGGGTCGGGCAGCCCACTGTCTCCCACCACGTCCGCAAGCTCGTCGACGTCGGGTTCGTCAACGTCCACAAAGACCGCACCAGCACTGTGGTCACGGTCAACCCCGCCTGCTGCACCGGTCTGCCCCACGCGGCCGACGCGGTCATGGGCGTCCTGCCGCCCCAACCGTGCTGCCCGGTCGACATCCCCGGAGACGTCACCGTCCGCGCGATGACCGACGCCGACTGGGCAGCGGTACTGCGCATCTATGGCGAGGGAATCGCTACGCGCAACGCCACTTTCGAAACCGAAGTTCCCGCTCGGGCGGACCTCGACGCCGGCTGGCTTGCCGGGCATCGCTGGGTCGCGGAGATCGATGGTCAGGTCGTCGGCTGGGCCGCGCTGGCTCCGGTGTCGGCTCGGGACTGCTACCGCGGTGTCGCCGAGACCTCGGTCTACGTCGCTGCCGGAATGCGCGGGCGCGGTGTGGGGAAGGCGCTGGTCCGCACCCAGGTGATCGCCGCCGACGAGGCGGGCTTGTGGACCTTGCAGACCTCGATCTTCCCCGAGAATCGCGCCAGTATCGCCCTGCACCACTCCGCCGGTTTTCGCACCCTCGGTGTCCGCGAGCGCATCGCCCAACTCGACGGACAGTGGCGCGACACCGTCTTCCTCGAACGCCGCAGCGCTAGCTGAAACCGGCTTCGCGATGATGAGTCTGCGGGGCGTTTCCTATCTGATCGACGACATCGAACCCGCGGACCAGCGCGAGCACCTGCGGATCATCGCCGCGGACCTGCACTGCGATACCGTCATGCTCATCGGCCGGGACGCAACACAATTGGTCGACGCGGCCCGTCGCGCGCTCGAGCTCGGCTTGGACGTCTACCTCCGCCCCGACCCCACCGACCGGTCGCAGCGGCAGATGCTGCGGCACTTGGGCCTCGTCGCGGAAGCCGCCGATACTTTGCGGCGCGGGCACCCCGGCCGCGTCACTCTCCTGGTCGGCAGCGAGTTCTCACACACTGTGCCCGGTATCGTCCCCGGACCGCGTTCATTCCTTCGCCTGCAACTCATCATTCGGTTCCACCGTGTACTACGCCGCCGCATCGACCGTCGACTGCACAAGCTTCTGGCTCGCGCCGTGGCCGTCGCGCGCGCCGGCTTCGGCGGCCCGATCACCTACTCTGCCGCCGGTTGGGAGTCCGTCGACTGGTCACCCTTCGACCTCGTCGGTGTCGCCAGCTATCGCTCCGCCCGCAATCAGGACAGCTACCGCGACCGCATCCGTGCGTTGGTGCGCGACCACGACAAGCCGGTGATCGTCACCGAGTTCGGCTGCGGCGCGTTCGCCGGAGCCGACCGGCGCGGCGCGGGCTCGTTCCAGATCGTCGACTGGTTCGCCACACCACCGCGTATCCGCGGCGACCACCCGCGCGATGAAGCTGTGCAAGCCCGCTACCTGGCCGAGCTGATCGACCTGTTCGACGAGGAGGGTGTCGGGGGGTGTTTCGTCTTCACCTTCGCCATGCCCGGCTTTCCCTACGCCGAGGAGCCCGCGAACGATCTCGACAAAGCCGGTTTCGGTCTACTGGCCGTGGAGCCAGACGGCTCTTCCCTGCGGCGAAAGCAAGCCTTCGGTGTGGTGGCCGTCCGGTATTCGCGATGAAGGCGGCCCGGTCGCAGACAAGTACCAACGCCTGCGGGGGCGCGTCGACCTCGATCTCAATCAGCGTTCGAGGTGCAGATGGTGTCGAGAATGAACAGCGGTTTGACGATTCGGATGAGACCGAGCGCGGAGGCGGTGGCTGTTGTCGGGAACGACAGGTTGTAATGTCCGCTGTCCATCGCGGCCTGCTCGGCGGCCGCGCGTGTCGGCCCCAGTCCTGTTCCGTAGACCGGTTCGACGGAGTTCTTCCACACGGTCCAATGGTCGTACTCGGCCACCGAGGCGCACTCGTTGCGGGCGCGCGCCATAACCAGGCACCGATTGGTGCCACATGCCTCGACCGCGGCTTTGTCCGCGGCCGCCTGGGACGGGTAATCGACCGCCAGCCCCGCACTGGTTCCCCACGCGACAGCGATGGCCCCATAGAGATCTCCGGCCGCGTGCGCCGGCGCGGCAGCGGTGCCCACCAGTGCGCCTGCGACCGGAACCACCAGAGCCAGCGCGCGTTTCGAGACGAACGACAAGAGATCAACCCCCGATTGTCAGTGTGGCGAACGCAAAGATCATGACCGCCACAGCGGCGTTTGTCCACGGGAATCAGCGCCGGGGTGCGCGCCGCGCCCGGTAGCCCCGCGGGATGCGGGCAAACCCTGCGCAAATCGACGAGAAGCCTGCCAAGATGACGACGTGATCACTTGGCTGGCGCAGCAACCCGTCGAGAACTCATGGAAAGACTATGCGCCCTTCGCGGCCGGCTTCGGGACAGTGATTGCGGCGTTCGTTGCTGGCTGGTTCCTCTCGCGCAACAGCAAGAGGACACCGTACGAGAACCTGGAATCGCTGAGCAAAGCGCGTGCCCAGTTGGCCGATCAGGCGGAAGCCCTGCCGTTCGTGGATCAGTCCATCGCCTACGCACTCGCGCAGATTCGTCTGGTCGAAGGAACGACCGCGGATGCCGAACCGACCTCCGTCGCCCGCGAAGCTGACCGGCAGGTTGCCAAGCGCCGTCGTAAGCAGGGCATTCAGCTTCTCGGCTTGTACACCGTGGTCTGGATTCTCGGCGCGGTGTTCATCGCGACAGTCGACTCGGCGTGGTCGGGACCGTTCTCGGGAGCACTCGGCCTGACTTTCGGCCTCGTGGTCGCGACCAGTTTCGAGATGATCTGGCCCGGTGTCAGCTCGAAGGTCGCCGCACCGATTCGGCGATTGATTTCCGGCCGTCGGTAACGGGCCGGTCCTCAAAGTCGCGTTGCTTCGAGTGCGAACCTGCACCGCACGCAGTCGAGGGCTTGCGGCAACTCGTGTGCGCCGACCGCATCCGGGCTAGCTCTTCGGCCCGACGAGGTCAACAAAACGGGCTGTAACAGCGCGTTCGTCGTCGAGTATGGGTTCGCCGAGACCTATTCGGCGCTGGATGCGTTGCATCCAGGCCGGGGCCCACCAGCAGCGGTCGCCGAGTATTTGCATGACGGCCGGAACGAGGAGCATGCGCAGCAGGGTGGCGTCGATGAACAACGCGGCGATCATGCCGAAGGCGATGTACTGCATCATGACCAGGTCGGAGAAGGCGAAGGCGCCGGTGACGACGAAGAGGATGAGGGCGGCGGCGGTGATGATGTTGCCGGTTTGGGCGGTGCCGATGCGGATCGCGTCGCTGGTGCTCGCGCCGAGGGCGCGGGCTTCGACCATGCGGGAGATGAGGAAGACCTCGTAGTCGGTGGACAGGCCGTAGATGATCGCGATGATCAGGACGAGCATGTTCGACTGGATCGGTTGCGGGGTGAAGTTGAGCAGGCCGGCGAGGTGGCCGTCGACGAAGATCCAGGTGAGGATGCCGAGGGTGGAGCCGAGGCCGAGGGCGCTCATGAGCGCGGCCTTGATCGGCAGGATCAGCGAGCCGAAGGTGAGGAACATCAGCACGGTGGTGACGAACAGGACCAGCGCCACCATGATCGGGATCCGGTACAGCAGTGCGTCGACCATGTCTTTCTGCATGGCGGGCATGCCGCCGACCAGCATGGTGACGTCGGCGGGGACGTCGAGCCGGCGCAGATAGTCGATGGTCTTGCCCGCCTGGGCGGAGTCGACGAGCAGGGTGCTGGTGCGATAGACGCCCTTGTGTGTTGTCGAGGGCGAGGGTGTCGCGAATTTGCCGGACAGCCCGGGTGCTTGGTTGGCTTGCTTGAGGATCGTGCCGATGGCGGTGGTGTTGCCGGAGACGAAGACGAGTTCGAGCGGGTCGGCGCGGTTCTCGGCGAAGTTCTCGTCGATGGCTTCCTGGGCGAGGCGGGTGGGATTGTCCGGTGGGAGGTAGCGTTCGCTGAAGCCGCCGAAGATCAGGTTGCCGACCGGCACGGTGAGGAACAGCAGTAGCAGGCACAGCGGGACGGCGAGCTTGCGCGGGTGCCGCATCACCCAGGCGGTGGACCGTTCCCACAGGCCGTTGTCGGATTTGCCGGTGGTGCGGAATCGTTTGAGGCCCAGCATGTCCACGCGTGGGCCGAGGATGGCGAGGATGGCGGGCAGCACGGTGATGGCGGTGAGCGCGGCCAGGGAGACGGTCGCGATCGCGCCGTAGGCCATGGATTTGAGGAACGGCTGCGGGAAGATCAGCATGCCGCCGAGGCTGGCGATGATCATGGTCGCGGAGAACACCACGGTGCGGCCGGCGGTCATGACGGTGCGGCGTACCGCATCGGGGGTGCTGTGACCTGCGGCGAGTTCTTCACGGAACCGGCTGACGATGAACAGCCCGTAGTCGATGGCGAGCCCGAGCCCGATCATCGTGACGATCGGCTGGACAAAAGAATTGACCTCGGCGAAGTGGGTGACGAACCGGACGATGCCGTTCGCGCCGATCATGGTGAGGCCGCCGACGATCAACGGCAGCGCCGCGGCGACGACGCCGCCGAAGATGAAGAACAGCAACAGCGCGACCGCCGGCAGGGCCATGATCTCGACGCGGTGGATGTCTTCGGCCATCTTGTCGTTGAGCGTGCCCGCCAGGGGTTGTAGTCCGCCGACCCGTACGTCGAATCCGGGAATTGTGAAGGCGTCCTTGACCTCCCGATAGCTGCGCATGATGTCGGTGTCGTTCTCGCCGCGGAGTGCGATGAGGGCGATGGCTTTGGTTTTGTCGGGTGTGGTGGCGGCCGCGCCGGTGATCTTGGCGGGGACGGCCGGCCAGTAGGTGGCGTTGATTCCGGCGATCTCGTTCGGGTGTGCCTGGGTCAGGCCGTTGAGGTTGTCGATGACCGCGCGGCTGAATTCCGGGTCGTCGACGGTTTTTCCGGCGGGCGCGGTGTAGAGCACCGCGACATCGAAGTCGTGATTGCGGCCGAAGGCTTCGTCGGCGATCCGGGCGGCTTCGCTGGATTCGGAGCCGGGGTCGAACATGCCGCCGGAGCTCAGGTGATCGGCCAGTCCGGATCCGTAGCCGCCGAGTGCGAGCAGTGCCGCGGTGACGATTGCGAGGACGAGGAACCGCACCCGCGACACCAGTGCGCCCCAGCGCGCGAACATCAGTGTGCTCCGGGAGCGGTCGGGGGGACTACCGTGCCGAATGTCGCGGAACCACTGTGCATCCCACCAAAGGTACCGATCTTGACCGGCGTTGCGGTGAACGGGCGGAATGGGTGGCGGTGCACCGTGTGCGGCCTGGCAGGCGGTGCACGGTTTCAGGTGGGCGTGGATCCGGGCATCGGGAGGTCTGCGGGGGCAAGGAGTTTGGTGAGGGTGCGGGCGAGGGCGTCGAGTTCGGCGGCGGTGAGGCGGTCGGCGAAGTGGGCGGTGACGCTGTCGCGGTAGTGCGGGGCGGCTTGGCGGAGGCGTGCGCGGCCGAGGTCGGTGCAGGTGACGAAGGCGGAGCGGGCGTCGTCGGGATTGGTGCGGCGGGTGATCAGGCCCGCGTTCTCCATTTCGGTGACCAGACGGCTGACCCGGGTGCGGCTGAGTACGACGCGGTTGCCGAGATCGGTCATGCGCAGGGGATCGGCGCCGTCGAGTTCGAGGAGTACGTCGTACCAGGCCAGTGGTAGGTCGAAGCCGCGGCGCAGGTCGGCGTCGATCCGCGGGACCAGCTGTGCGTGCACCCGCAGCAGTGCCGACCAGGCGCGTTGTGCGGCGCGGCGCTCATCGGATTCGGCCATGGCGCAATAGTACTCGACTTATGTGCGTGCGCACGTATATAGTTTGCGTGCGCACGCACATAAATCCGGTGCGCTGTCTGTGGAAGGAATTCTCATGACCGAAACCATCACCCGCGCCGAACTGGCCGAGGCGATCGAGTCCGGCGCGGTGACGGTGCTCGACACCCTGGGCCCGGGCTACTACGAGAAGGCGCATCTGCCGGGCGCGCGGGTCCTGGTCGAAGCCGACGTGGAAACCCTCGCGGCCCAGCTGCTGCCGGACCGGGCGGCCGCGATCGTCACCTACTGCTCGAACATGGCCTGCCGCAACAGCGAGAACGTCGCGGTGAAGCTGCGCGCGCTCGGCTACCGCAATGTCCGGGCCTACCGGGACGGGATCGCGGATTGGGCGGAGGCGGGGCTGCCGGTCGAAACCGGTGCCTGAGAGTGGGATCGGCCTGCGCGGTTAGCGCGCAGGCCGGCTACTCCCGCTGATCGGCGCGCCCGGAGGAGCGCAGATACGCGCACCCGGCATCGAGGGCGCCCTCGATGTCGTCGCGGTAGGGGATCCGGGACACCGGCGTAGTCGGTGACGACGGTGATCAGCAGGTGCGGTGGTTGGGGTTCGATCCGAACCAGGCACGGGCCGAGTGGGGGCTGTGGCCGCATCGGCACAGCTTGGCCGAACGCCTGTCACCGGAGCGTTGTCGAAGATGGGTACCGGGCTACTCACGCCAGGCGCTCCCGCAGTGGGCAGACTTCCAGCGACAAGGACCTCTCGACGAGTGAGTGGATGCCATGGACGCGGTGGAAAGTGCTGCCGTGCAGCTGCATTTGTTCGGCGGGCCGTATGTGACCGTCGGCGCGCAGCGGCGCGAGATACCCGAAGGCGGGGGACGCCTGCTCGCGTTGCTCGCGCTGCGCCCGGGGCCGGTCGACCGCCGGTGTGCGGGCGGGTTGTTGTGGCCGGTGGTGGCCGAGCAGCGGGCGTCGGGCAATCTGCGCTCGGCGCTGTGGCGGTTGCGCGCGGCGGGGCTGGATCTGGTGTGCAGCGACCAGCGGGCGCTGAGTCTGCGCGCCGAGGTCGTGGTCGACGCGCACCTGGTCGGCGCGTGGGCCTGCCGCCTGATGCAGGGGACGGCGCGGGCGGCGGACCTGCCCCTGGATCCCGCGGTGGATCAGGCGCTCGAGCTGCTGCCCGGCTGGCACGACGACTGGGTGATCATCGAACGAGAACGCTTGCGGCACCGCGTACTACACGCGGTGGAGAGTGTGAGCAGGCAGTTCTGCCGGGCCGGCCGGTACGCGGAGGGGGTGGACGCGGCGATGCTGGCGGTCGGCGCGGATCCGATGCGGGAGAGCGCGCAGCGAGTGCTGATCGAAGCGCATCTGGCCGAGGGCAATGTGGGTGAGGCGCGGCGGGCGTTCGGGGTGTTCCGCCGGATGATCCTGCGTGAGCTCGGGGTGCCGCCGTCGGCCGAGCTGAGCGCGCTGCTCGCGGTGCCGGGGCACCTCGGGCCCGGGCGGGTGAACACGCAGAGGTCTGCACGTCACACCCGGCCGAGCCCGGTGCTGCGGCGGTGACTCAGCCGCGGAACCACATGGGCCGCAAGACCGGTCCGTCTTCGGGCAGCGGGATCAGATCGCCCTCGAGGACGAATCCGCAGCGCTCGTACAACCGTGACGAGCGTTCGGTACTGGCCTCCAGATAGGCGGGCAGGCCCGCGTCGGAGGCGGCCTTGGCGCGGTCGGTGACGATGGCCGCGCCCGCCCCTTTTCCGCGATGCTCGGGCAGCGTGACGATCAATTGCAGGTAGCGGTGCGGGTATTCGGCGGGATGGGTCTGCTCGAGGATGCCGGTCAGCGCCCGCAGCCGCCGGAAGGGATCGACGGGCACCTGCTCGTACCGCGCGCGCATCTCGGCGGCCTCGCGGACGAGCCGGTCGCGGTTCCGCACGGTCTGCCACAGTGACACCGCCCAGATGTCGGTCCCGTCGCCGGCGACCCAGACTTCGTCCTCGCGCATCGCGTGCTCCACCATGCCGGGCGCGTGCTGGGCGCGGTACTGCTCGGCGAAGTCGGGGTGGCCGCGCATGATCCAGCTGAGCACCACTTCGTCGACGCTCGCTTCGGCGAGCACCCGCGCTACGACGTCGAGCTCGTCGAGTTCGGCCCGGTGCACTCTCACCTGCGTGTTCATCTCTGCAACCTCCCGTTGTGAACAGTGTCTTCGCAAGCCAAGGTAGGGCCGTGTCGCTGCCTTTACGACAATTTCGTCACACTGGTGGATGTGATGAAATCCGAGACGCCGAGGTGCGCGGTGTGTAGTGCGGAGTTCGCGCAACCGGCGCGGGGACGCCGCCGCCGGTACTGCTCGCGGTCGTGCCAGGCCCGCGCCTACCGGGCGCGCCGCAACCCCGAGCCCGCACCGCAGCGCCGCACCCCGCCGCGGCGGCTCACCACCGTCGCCATCGTCCGCGCGGCGGTGGCACTCGCCGATCGGGAGGGTTTGGAGGGGTTGTCGATGCGCCGCCTGGCCACCGAACTGGGCGTGGCGACCGCGGGCCTGTATCGGCACTTCCCCGACCGCGACGCGTTGCTCGCGGAAATGGCGGAACTGACTCTCGCCGAGATCCCGCCGCCACCGCCGACGATGGCGGGCTGGCGGGACAGTCTGGCCTACGAGGCGCGCGGGGAATGGCGGCTCTATGCCAGGCATCCGTGGATGCTGCCGGTGCTCGCGCAGACCCGCCCGCCGCTGAGCCCGACCCTGCTCGACTCGCTGGAGCGTCCCTTCGCCGCGGTGTACCGGCCGGGCATGACCCGGGAGGATCTGCTCACCGCCTGCTTGTCGGTGTCGAGCCTGGTGCAGGGGCTGGCGCTGCTGGTCACCTCCGAGCATCGCCCGCTGGGCCTGCGCGGCACCGCCGAGCAGGTGGCGGCGCTGGTCGCTCCGGAGACCCACCCGATGCTGGTCTATGTCTTCGACCCCGAGACCACCGGGCTCGATGTCGATCTCGATCGCTTCTTCGAGGACAGCCTGGCGTTGCTGCTCGACGGCATCGCCGCCCGGCACTTCCCGCCGTCGACGGTCCCGGGGTAGCTCACAGCGCAAGCCGCATCTCGAATTCCAGGCGCGGGTCCGTCGCGGAGATCGGGCCCAGGGCGCCGGTGCGTCGGAAGCCGTGGCGGTGATAGAGCCGTTCGGCGGCGCCGTTGCCATCGGAGACCTCGAGGCGGAGGGTCGGAAGTCCTTGGGCGGCGGCCCAGTCGATGATGGTGCGCACCAGCAGGTCGGCGATGCCGGTGCCGCGCCCTTCGGGCGCGACCCACATCGATACCACGTGGGCCGCGCCGAGTTCCGGGACGCCGCCGATGGTGCCGAGCTCCCGGCCGTCGACGGTCGCGACGAATTGGGTTCGGGCAGTGAGGATCTGGCCCCAGACCTGATCGGTGCGGGCCTGTGCCTCGGACAAGGTGGAGGCGAAGGCGTAAGGCGCTTCGGCCAGCGCCAGCAGCCGGAGGTCGCGGAACCGGGCCCAGTCGTCGGGGGTGAGCGGGTGGATTCGCACCGATTCGATGTCCATGGAGATCATGATTGCCCCCACGCCGGCACCCTGGGCAACCGAATTCGGCGCGGGTTCAGCCGATCGCGGGCTCCTGGGTCCGCAGCAGGCCCGCGCGAGCGCGGATTGCGCTGCTCGCGGCCTCGAGTTCGTCTGTGTCGGTGAGGGTGGTGTTGTTCTCGTAGGTCACCCCGGCCGGGACCGCGTCGCTGCCGACCGGGTCGGAGTTCCAGTAGTTGCCGCGAAAGACGACGTGGTCCAGCGGCGGGCCGACGTGCAGGACCGCGGAGTTGTCCGCCTGCCCGACGACGTTGTCCTGCACCTGCACCCAGGCCGCGCCGTAGTCGGTGTAGAGGCCGAAGTTGTACGGGGTGCGGGTGTTGTCGATGACGTTGCCGCGGACCAGCGCGCCGTTGTCGAACGAATCGCCTTGCGGGCCCGCGATATAGAGACCACCGCCGTCGGCCAGCACGCCCATGGTGCGGTCGGTGTGGTTGTTGGACAAAACGGTTCCGGTGCCGGGTCCGGCGACGATGCCGCAGTGCGGGACGTCGGTGACCTGATTGTGGGCGACCGTGCAGCCGGCGGTGCCGAGCAGGCTGATACCCGGTGAACCGGCGTAGTCCAGGCCGATGTGCTGGATCAGGTTGTCCTCGAGGACGGCGTCGCGGTCGCCGGTGAGGGTGATCGCGGAGGCGGCGAGGGTGTCGAAATCGCAGCCGCGCACCGTCAGGCCCACGCCGGCGGTGGCGCCGAGCGCGGTGCCGCCCAGCCGGGTGAAACGGCAGCCCTCGAAGGTGATTCCGGCAGTGTGCTCGAGGGTCAGGCAGGCCGGGATGGTGGCGGTTTCGGTGGGCACCGTCAGCCATTGCCGGCCTTCGATCAGCACCTCGGTGTAGATGTCGCCGCCCTCGTAGTAGCCGCTGCCGTGGTAGTGCAGGAAGCCCTGGGATCGGTTGGGTCGCAACCAGGTGGCATCGGCGAAGATCAGGCCGCGGAAGCTGATGTCGCGGGCGGCGGTGACGCGCAACAAGGTCTCCAGGGCGGGCGCGACGACGCGGGTGTGCGAGGGGTGCTCACCGGAGCGGGGAAGATAGTGCAGCACATGATGATCGGGGTGTGAGCGAGTCAAGGCGAAGGTGCCGGGCGTGGTGAGGAAACTCGGGTCGTTCTCCACCCGGGTCGGCAGGGCGGGGCCGGTGAGGCGCTGATACTCGAATTCGTAGTTGTAGAGGGCTTTGGCCTGATCGAACGCGGGTTGGGCCATGGTGATCTCGGTGTGCTCGCCGGTGTGGGTGACCGCCGCGACGCCGCAGCGGGCCTCGGTCCAGGGGTAGATGCCCCGGTAGACGAATTCGACCGAGGCCGGGGCTTGCCACTGCTGGGGCGCGAGGCTGGTTGTGCGGTAACCGGTTTCGGTGCGGGTCGTGCCGTCGGGCAGTCCGTCGATGCCGGCGCGTTCAGCGCGTTGCCCGTCTACCGAGAGCTGGCGGGTGTCCAGCGCGCCGACCTCGGCCACCCATCGGCCCTCGTGTTCGCGCCAGCCGGTGATCTCGGTACCGCCGCTGATCACCACCTGTTCCGCGGCATCGGTGCCGTACCCGTAGGCCTGGTAGATCACGCGCGCGCCGTCGCGGCCGGAGTCTTCGGCGGTCAACTCCCACGGCTCGGTCAGCACGTGGGTACCGGCGCGCAGGTGGACCAGGACCGCGCCGACGCTCTCGCGCGCGGCGCGCTGGGCGCGGGGCAGGGTGGCGAACGGGTGCTCCTCGGTGCCGGGAGCGGAGTCGTCACCGGAGGGGGAGACGTGGAACTGGGTCATGAGCGCAGCCACTTTCCTGTTTATGGTGTACACATAGATATAGCACAGCGAAAGGTGGTGTGGCAGTGCCGAAAGGGCGGGCGAAGGATCCCGACTACGGTGTCGAACTGCTGTGGCGGGACCGTGCCGGCGGGCAGCGAGCCGGGCTGAACCTGGACCGGATCGTGGCCGCCGCCGTCGAACTCGCCGACCAGGAGGGGCTGGCAGGGCTGTCGATGCGCAAGGTCGCCGACCGGCTCGGCTTCACCACCATGTCGCTGTATCGCCATGTGCCGGGCCGCGATCAGCTCGTGGACCTGATGCGGGACGCGGCCTGGGGCGAACTTCCCGACGAGGGTGAACTCCCCGGCGGGCCGCTGCCTGCCGGCTGGCGCGATGCGCTGGAGACCTGCGCACGCCAGGGTTGGGCGCTGCACCAACGGCATCCGTGGCTGGCCGAAGGCCGGGGCACCCGTCATGTCCCGGGCCCCAACGGGGTGGCCAACTACGAACGGATGCTGGCTGTCGTCGCGGCCACCGGATTGCCCGCGGTCCAGGTCGTGGCCGCGGTCGAGCTGGTCGGGCGCCTGATCGAGGCCGAGGCGCTGGCCCTGGTGGAGACCGTCCGCACCGAGCGCGATTCCGGTGTCAGCGAAGAACAGTGGTGGAGTGCGCGCGATTCGCTCTTCGCCCGGCTCGACCGTTTTCCGACCATCACCGCGCTGCATGAGGCGGGCGGATTCGAGCGACCCGATCCGTTCGAATTCGGTCTGGGCCGGGTGCTCGACGGGATCGCGCTCCTGATCCAGAGTTGTGATGAAAGCCGTGATGAAAAAGCGGTGTGTCAGGTGTGCGGAAACCCGATCGACCAGCCGCCGTCCGGGCGGCCCCGCAGCTACTGCTCCCGCGCCTGCCAGCAGCGCGCCTATCGACAGCGCCAGCCGAGCTGAGCCCGGCCGATCTCAGCGGCGGAACTCCTGCACCGGCCGGAATTCCGCCACACCGTCGCCGATCTCGTTGCGGTACCAGGCTTCCCGGCGGTAGCGCTGCACCCGGTCGGCGACCTCGTCCAGACCCGGGATCAGACGCCGGGCCGCCTCGGCGGTCAGCTGGAACGGGAACTGCACCAGCGGATGCAGCACCCATGGGAACCGCCGCGGCATCGTGTGCGCGCGATAGGTGGCCGGCGGCAACCAGAAGCCGGTGTAGCCGATCTGCACGCGGTAGTTGATTTCGTCGCGCAGCCGTTTGCGCCAGCCGGCGCCCGCTTTCGGAGCGAACGCGGGCAGATAGGACTCCACCAGTTCCGCGCCGTCGGCCCCGGCGGTGTGGGCGCGCTTGACGAAAGCGGCGAACATCAGCCGCACCGAGTCCTGGAAATCGGCGGGGTACCAGCCGGGTTGGACTCCCAGCAGATGACCGACATAGCGCCAGAAATGCAGGGTCGCCTCGATCTCGCGGATCGTGGTGGTGTGCCCGACACTCCACAGCGCCAGCCCGGGCACCACACTGCCGCCCATCAGGGTCAGAGTCGCGTCGCCGACGCTGATCGGCACACCCCAGGCGGCGGCGTCCCATTCCGCGCGCTGGAGGAGTTTGCGGCGGATGAACACGTGCATGATCCGCACGCGCATCGCGGTCTGGCGGCCGCGCGCCCCGAGCTCGAGCCCGCCGGGTTCGGAGACGTCGATCCAGAACCGGACCGTTTCCAGCTGGCGTTTGTGGGCGCGGTCCCCGGCGTAGCCGCCGGTGTAGGACAGCGGTTTGGCGATGGAGCTTTCGGAATACATTTCCAGGGTGCTGGTGGTGGCGAAGCTGAAAACCGAGGTGCCCCAGCGCCGGAAGACCCGCGCGCCGCGCGCGACCAGCTCCGGGTCCAGCCAGTCCGGCGGCGTCTCGAACTCCTCGAAGAGCCGGACCAGCGAGGCCGGGGCGTCGGGGACGGTGTGCACACCGGATTCCAGTGCCTGGTCCAGCATGGCGCGACCGGCGCGGGGACCGGTCGGGCCGAGGTAGACCTCGTCGACGAACGCCTCCGCGACCGGGTCGGCATGGTAGTAGGCCTGGCCGAACGCGCGAACCAGCTCGTCGCCGGGTTGCGGGTCGAAGCCGAACAGCCGGTGCCAGAGGCGGCGTGCGCGTTGGACTTTCGGGTCGTCGCGATGGTCCCAGTAGCGGAACTCGGTGGGAATCGGGGGATCTGCGGCCATAAGGCAGCCTAAGATGAGTAAATGCTCGACTTCTACTCGCATTTCTCGCATGGCCAGCCGTCGTAAACAGCCTAGTCAAGACCGCTCTCGGGAGTCGGTCGAACGGGTGCTGGCCTCGGCTACTCGACTTTTCGCCGAGCGCGGGGTGGCCAATACCTCCACCAATCGGATCGCCGAGCACGCCGGCATGAGCATCGGCACGCTGTACCGCTATTTCGCCGACAAGGACGAAATCCTCGAACAGCTGCGCCTGCGCCTGCTCGCGGAACTGGAGGAGGACTTCACCACCGCGGTGCTCACCGGGATGTCGCTGGACCCGCGAGAATCGTTCTCCCGCAGCCTGCACGGCATCGTCGCCACGCTGACCACCCACCGCGCGCTGGTGCGCGCGCTGTCCACCGGGGCGACGCTCGACGGTCTGGGATTCGGCGAGCTCGAGCGCCGCCTGCTGGTGCTGACCCGCGCGTACCTGCTGAACGTGCTGGGGCCGTTGCCCGACGCGGAACTTGACACCAAGGCCTACGTCATGGTCAGCGTCGGCTTGGCCACCAGCTTGCGGATCGGTATCGACGCGCCCGCGCATCTGGATCGCTCGAAGCTGATCGAGGAGGCCGCGGTGATGGTCGCGGGCTGGTTGCGCGCGAGCACCCCGCAGCCGTAGCCACGCTCAGTCGACCCGGGCGCCGATCGAGGCGGCCAGGAACGGCCAGGACTGCTTCAGGTCGTCTTCCCAATAGCCCCACGAATGTGTGCCGGTGGGCCGATCCTGCAGGGTGACCGGGATATTCAGCTCGGTGAGCCGGTTGGCGAGATTGACCGTGCAGTAGCGGATCGCGGCCTCGATCGGGCCACCGAACGCGATCTGCACCGGCAGCGGGATCCGCCCGTCGAGCACCCGGGGATCGGTGGGAGTGTCGTGCGGCGCGCCCGGGATCCCGCTGCCGGTGGTCAGGTAGACGGCGGTCCCGCGCAACCCCTCGGCATGGACCAGCGGATCGTTGGCCCGCCACAGCGGACCGTTGCGCGGCCCCCACATGTTCTCCACGCTCTGTCCGCCGCCCCAGTTCTCCACGGTGATCCGCACGAACTCCTGACCGACCGGGTCCGAGGTCTGTGCGCAGCCGCTGTAGGAGGCGACGCTGTTCCAGAAACCGGGTTTGGCGATCGCCAGGTTCAGCACCGAGGTTCCGCTCATCGACACCCCCACCAGGGTCCGGCGGTCGCCGGCGTCGAGATGGCCCTCGATCACCGGCGGCAACTCCTCGTTGAGGAAGGTCTGCCACTTGTTGTAGCCGAGCACCGCGTCCTCGCGCACCCAGTCGGTGTAGTAGGAATTGCTGCCGCCGACCGGGGTCACCACGTTGACGTCCTTGCCCCGCAGGAAGTCCACGACATCGGTCTGCGCGTCCCATCCGCTGCGATTGGGCCCGCCGCCGGAGCCGTTGAGCAGATACATCGTCGGGCGCCCCGCCCCGGCGGCCCGCAGCACCTGCACCGGAATCTCGCGCCGCATGGCCGGTGAGTACACCAGCACCGTCTGCTGGCCGGGTCCGCTGTCCTGCACCGAAACAACCTGTGCCGCACACGGTTCAGCGCTCGCGGTAGATCCGAGCAATCCGCTGGTGACCAGTGCCGCGGCCAACGCCCACCGCGGCACGACCCGGCCGGCCCATCGCAATCCCGTCATACACACACCTCTCCTGAGCTGTGCCGGCGGATCTCGCCCGCACACCCGAGCCGACCCGTGACGAAAGTCGGCGTCGATCGAAGATTCGTGCTGCGGCCGCCGCCGGTTTGGTCACCGTCGTGGCGATCCGCACACGGCGGCGCAGGTGTGGAACGACGCTGGCGGGTAACTCGGTACCCATGCGGAATCCATTAGCCAGAGTCGCACGCCGGGTCGCCCAGCGTCCCTGGGTCATGCGCGCCAAGCCCGCGATCCTGCGGCTGGAGCGCGGGGTGCGCCGAATCAGTAAGGGGCGCAGGGGCATCTTGGATGTGGCGGGGCTGCCGTCGGTGCGGATCACGGTGCCGGGACGCAAGACCGGGCTGCCGCGGACGACGTCGTTGCTGGCTGTGCCCGAGGACGAAGGGCTCTTGGTGCTCGGCTCCAATTGGGGAAGTCCGAAGCATCCGGTGTGGTCGGCGAATCTGCGGGCGGCCCCGGTGGCGGAGGTGTGTTATCGCGGGAAATGCGGGGCGGCGACGGTCACCGAGATCTCCGGGGTGGAGCGCAAACGGGCCTGGGATCTGGCGGTGGAGTTCTGGCCGGGATATCAGATGGAGTCCGAGCTCTCCGGTGGGCGGCAGTTCCGGATCTTCGCACTGCGGCGGCGCTGACAGCTATTCGCCGGACCCGGCGTTCCAGTCGCCGTGGGACCAGAACTCGGGGGTGATGCCCAGGCTTTCCAGCCAGGATTTCTCGCCGCGCCGCACGATCGACTCGGCGTTGGCCGCGAGCAGGGCCAGGACGTCGGCGTCGGGTTTGCCGCCGAGCGCCTCCAGCACGTACACCACCTTCTCGGGGGCGACGGTGAGGGCGTACTCGTATTCGCCGCCGTGGCTGAGATGCTGTCCTTCGATGATCAGCACGCCCGAATCTTGCAGGTTCGCCGTGATATATAGGCCGTCTCTGCTCCAGAGCGAGACCGAACGCGTGGTCATACCGCCAGGGTAGGCCGTTTCGGCGGCTCAGGCCGAAGTGTCCTCGGCGCCGGGGACATCGAGGCGTTCGGCGATGGCGGCGGCCAGATCGTTGAGCGACCGGCCGCCGTTCTGCGGCCAGCCGCGCCACTGCTGCGCGGCGCGATCGCGGATGGTCTGGCCCGCGCCCGGACCCAGGAGCTGATCGAGGATCGCCATCAACATCACCTCGTTCTGGTAGGTGCGCCGGTCGATCCAATGCAGGGCGGTCGCGGCATCGACCGTCTTGCCTTCGAAGTTGACGAATGTCAGTGCCATGAGTTCCTCGTCTCCAGCCAGTGGGTCCCGGGCCCCGGCGAACCAGGGCGCCGGGTCGATGGCGTGACCGCCGACCCGGCCCGGCGCGGTCCACACCTCGACGTGGGCGTGCGGGCCGGTGGAATCGCCGTGGGAGTTCACATATCCGATGAGTTCGCCCGCCGCCACCGGATCGCCGCCGCGCACGAGCGGATCGCCGTGACCGATCACGATGTCGGTGCCGGCCACCGGTTGACAGTCCAGCCATACCCAGCGCCCGAACCCCTGAACGTTCTCGCGTTCGGCCCCTTCTACGCACACCCCGTCGGCGGGTGCGTAGAAGGGTGTGCCCACCGGGGCGGCGAAATCCAATCCGAAGTGGAAACCGCCCGCGCGGGGTCCGAAACCGGAGGTCAGGGTGTAGGTGCCGGCGGCGAGCGGCCAGTACCGGGGCGGCTGTGCTGCTGTCACACGGCGGGTATGCCCGCAAACCGGCCGGATGTAACCGATCGGGCGGCGATTTCTATTGGCGGCGTGGCGGTTTCGAATTCGCGACCGGTCGATCCGGCACGGCCGCACGTGCCCGCCTCGCGACAGATCCCGGAGGGTCATCCGGCGTTGTCGTGCTACAGGCCGAGCTTGGTGACCGCGTTGTCCTCCAGCGGGTTGGCGGTGCGAATGTAGTTGTGCACGGTGCGGGGGTTGGTCCAGCGGCCTTGGCGCATGATCTCGCGGTCGGACGCGCCGCCCAGGGCTGCCTGGGTGGCGAAACCGGCGCGCAGGGAATGCCCGGAGAACAGGTCGGGGTCCAGCCCGGCGCGGGCGGCATAGCGTTTGACCAATTCGGCGACCGCGCGGCCGGACATGGCTTCGGTGCCGATGCCGCCGTGGCGGGTGATGGTGGGAAACAGTGGCAGGTCCGGGTTTTCGGCCAGGACGGTGCCGGTGAAGCCGTGGCAGCGGTGGATGGCGGCGTCGGCGGCGGGGGTGCCGGCGAGCCAGGCGCGCACGCCCGGCGGGCCGGCGGCGGTGTGGATTTCCAGCAGCCGCAGCCAGTCGGCGAAGGCGCAGACCGGGCAGGTATGCGGATGCTGACCGCGCGGCAGGGCGACGCGTTGTTCGGCGACGCCGGTCGGGTCGGTTTTGGTAGTCGGCAGGTGCACCAGCAGCAGCGGTTCGCCGGTGCCGTGATCGATGCTCACACGGACGTCGGCGATGCGCAGCCCGGCCAGTTCGCTGCGGCGCAGGGCCCCGGCGAACCCGATGAGCAAGGCCAGCGCGTCGCGGCGGCGGGCGGGCTCGGTGGGCCAGCCCGGTGCCGGGAGCCCGGCCAGGAGCTGATCGAGGGTGTGCAGCAGGACCGGGCGTTTGCGGGTCGGCGGGGTGCGGCGGGTGCGGCGGATACCGCGCAAGGTCAGCCGGACCACATCCGAGCGGGTCGGTGACGGCAGCCCGTTGGCGGCGTGCACGGCGGCGATCGCGGCCGACTTACGTTCCAAAGTGGCTGGGCTGAACGCCCATTCACCGTTCTCGCGGCGCGCGTCGGCGGCCGCGGCCAGATAGACCGCCACATCCAGCGGGTCGGCGGGCAACGCCTGGCGCTGCTCGGTGGCGCACCAGCCCGCCCACGCGATCCAGTCGGTGCGGTAGGCGCGCAACGTATTCGCCGACTGCGAGGCCTCCAGATAGCGGCGCAGCGATCCGGCCTGCACGTCGTCGAACCGTTCCCGCACCAGCCGCAACGCCGCCGCGTCGACCAGCACACTGCGCACACCCCGGCGCAGCTCGTTGCGCACCAGCTCGGGTACCGCTTCCACCGCACCGCCTTTCACGTCTCGGGTCGCGGTACCACACTAGGCGCTGGAGAGCTCCTTCGACAGGAACGCCAGCACCGTCAGCCACGTCCAACCGGCGACGATCGCGATCCGCTGCCACAGTCCGCCGGTGTCGACGAGGTTCGGGGCTTGCGCGAAACCGCTGCCCGCCACCATGAAGGCCACGCCGAACACCAGTCCGGAGGCCAGCGAGTACCCCATCCACAGCCAGCCGCGGTCACCGGCGAAGACGAAACAGGCGGCGGTGAGCCCGAGCAGCACCAGCACCGAGAAGATGTTGTGCAGGGTGGCGTGGAAGGTGGTGTCCGGCACCGCGGGTACGCCGGGCGGATAGCCGCTGACCGGGTCGGTGACGAACAGTCCCAGCCCGAGCAGGCCGATCGCCCACAGCCCCACCAGCAGTGCGGCGACCACCGTGCCCGCGCGCCACAGCCCGGCCGCGAAGACCAGGCCCAGGACACCGCACACGGCGAAGGTGATGCTCGCTGTCCACCCCCACGGGCCGAGCGAGAGGGCGCTGACCGGATGCCGCATCGGGTTGTAACCCTCGCGCAGCGCACCTTCGATGCCGAACGCGACGATGAACAGCGGCCCCGTCAGGAGGCCGCACCAGCGGCTCACCTTCATCATGTCGTCCACTATGGGATCGAGGGTGTGGAAGGTGTTGGGATTCGGCGAGTTTCGCCGGGGACCAGGGGCCGGACAGTTTCGTCACTGTGAGGAATCGAGTTCAGTCGGGCAGGCCGACGAGGCGGGCGCTGTCGGCCCACAATGTCTGCGCGAGTTTGTCGTCGCGGGCTGGGACGGACGGGTCGATCCAGGCAAGTTCGCCGCGCCGCAAGGCGGCGTAGGTGTGGCCGTCCGGTGCGGTCTGGAGTCGGAACACCAAGTCGGCCAGGGTATTTCCGGCGGCCGTGCGGGTGTTGAGGGTGGGGCTGAAGCGGCGCACCGGCCAGCCCGCCGGGGTGCCCAGGACGGTCCAGGCGATCCGTAGCGGCAGGGCGAGGTCCTTGGCCAGGCCGGTCCCGAACACCTGGCCGGGGTCGTAGGCGAGGGCGGTGAGCTGGGGGTGCCGTTCGGTCAACGCGCGAACGGTCAGGACCGCGCACAGTTTGGAGGCGGTGTAGGCATGCTGACCTGCCTTGCTCGCCTTGGGATTCCGGTCGGGATCGCGATCGGGGTGGGCCAGCAGCTCCGCGTCGGCGTGGCGGGGCGTGACCAGACTGGCCTTGGTCGCGGGGTCGTGGGTTCCGCTGGTGGTCAGCGTGACGATCGCGTCCTGGGCCAGCGCCGGGAGCAGCAGCCGCAGCAGCAGATAGTGCGCGAGATGATTGACCGCGAAGGTCGTCTCGAACCCGTCGGCGGTGCGGCTGTCGGCGTCGGGGCTGATCAGCCCGGCGTTGAGTACCAGCGCGTCGATCGGGGTGTCGCCCAGCTCGGCGCGGACCGCGGCGGCGAATCCGCGCACCGAGTCCAGCTCGGTGAGTTCCAGCGGAAAGGTGTCCAGCGCGGACTCCGGTCGCCGCGCGCCCAGGATCACCCGGGCGTTACCACCTTTGAGCCGCTGCGCCGTGATCATCCCGAATCCGGAAGTGCCGCCGGTCATCACCATGGTGGTCATCTCGCCCCCTGGGAGCTGGTCTGTCGAGTTCCCTTCAAGCTACGCCCGGCAGCGGCGGTTCCGGCCCCGCTCGTACGATCGGATATGGATTCTGGATGAACGGCCATCGGCCGTCATGTCCGATATCGATCAATCGTCTCCGCGTCCCGGGCGACCGTAGTAGCGTCGCGAATGTCGTTATGCGGGAAGGACATCCACAGATGATGATTCGGCAGATGGCAGCAGGGCTGATGGCGGCGGCGGGCGCCGGCGCGCTGGTCTTCGGAGCGCAGCCCGCTCAGGCGGCGCCGCTTCCGCAATTCAGCCCTTTCGGCACCACCCTCTACAACTTCGGCAACGCCAACTTCTGCGCGGGCGCGATCGACGTCGCGGTCGAGGCGACACCGCAGCGCCCCGGCTGGGTCCGAGCCCACGTGCGCCCCTTGGGTTATCAGCGCGGGCCGTGTGGAAACCAGGTGTCGCTGGGCTGGGTCGGTTCGGCGGGCGCGCGCCACCACAACGTCTACGTCCACACCGGCGCGACGCCCGGCGAGGCGGTCAGCGTGGACCTGTGGGTCGGGATGGGCCCGGCCAAGATCATGGCCGCGAGCTGGCCGATGCAGGGCTCCTTCGCCGAGTGGTATCTGCTGGTGCCCTGATCCTCACGCCTCGGGGATATCGCGGCCGTAGGTTTCCAGGGTGATGCTGTCGGGGTCCGGGCCACTGCGGACACCGGTGTCCAGACCGTCGATGGCGGCGATCTGTTCGAGGGAGAGTTCGAAGTCGAACACGTCGAAGTTCTCGGCGATCCGCGCCGGTTTCGTGGATTTCGGGATCGCCGAGCGGCCCTCCTGCAGATGCCAGCGCAGCATCACCTGCACGGCCGTTTTGCCGTGCCGCTGCCCGATCTCCCGCAGTACCGGGTCGTCGAAGGTGCGCTTCTCGCCGCCGGCGTAGGCGGTGATGCCACCGATCGGCGACCACGCCTGGGTCAGGATCTCCTGCTGGTTGTCGAGTTTCTGGACGTCGCGCTGCTGAAAATAGGGATGCAATTCGATCTGATTCACCGCCGGCTGCACCGTGGTCTCCGCCAGCAACCGCTTCATATGTGCGGGCAGGAAATTGCTGACGCCGATCGCCCGCACCTTGCCGTCGGCGAGCAGTTTCTCCAGCGCCCGGTAGGCATCGAGGGTGCGTGCGAAGTCCTCGGACAGCGGCTGATGCAGAATCAGCAGATCGATCTGCTCCACGCCCAGCTTGCTCGCGCTCTTGTCGAACGCGTGCCGGGTTTCCTCGAGGCCGTAATCGTTGATCCACACCTTCGTCTCCACGAAGATCTCCGAGCGCTCGAGTCCCGATCGGCGGATCCCTTCCCCGACCTCACGCTCGTTGCCGTAGGCGGCGGCGGTGTCGATGTGCCGATACCCGATGCGCAACGCCTCGGCGACCGCCTCGGAGGTCTCCGCGGGCGGTGTCTGAAACACACCCAGGCCGAGTCCCGGCATCTGCACACCGTTGTTCAACGTGATCGTGTTGGTGGTCATCCCTCCACCGTAGGGGCGCGCGGGCCGCGCGGCGGGCCTACGCGGTATCCCCTGGTAGTGGCCTTTCTTCGGAGCGCAGCTCGGCGTTGAGGCGGGCGGCCTGGCGGGTGAGGTGATCGTGTTCGGGCAGGGTGGGCGCGGTGTCGGCGGCCGCGGCGTAGAGGCGGGCGGCCTCGGCTCGGTCGCCGGCGCGTTCATGCAGGTAGGCGCAGGCGGCGGTGTAGCGGGGCAGGGCCGGGTCGAGGCCGGAGAGGGCGGCCAGTCCGGCGCGGGCGCCGTCGGCTTCGCCGACCGCGACGGCGCGGTTGAGGCGGGCGACCGGGTTGTCGGTGCAGCGCAGCAGTTCGTCGTACCACTCGACGATCTGCACCCAGTCGGTGTCGGCGGCAGTGCGGGCGTCGGCGTGCAGGGCGGCGATGGCGGCCTGAGCTTGGAACTCGCCCAAGCGATCTCGGGCCAGCGCGGCCTGCAGGATGTCGACGCCCTCGGCGATCAGGCGGGTGTCCCACCGGCTGCGGTCCTGCTCGGCGAGGGGCACCAGCGACCCGTCGGGGCGGGTCCGGGCCGCGCGGCGGGCGTGATGCAGCAGCATCAGGGCCAGCAGGCCCGCGACCTCCTCGTGTTTGATGGCGGCCGCGAGCTGACGGGTCAGGCGGATCGCCTCGGCGGCCAGGTCGAGGTCGCCGGAGTAGCCCTCGTTGAACACCAGGTAGAGCACGCGCAGCACGGTGGCGACATCGCCGGGCCGGTCCAGGCGGACGCCGCTGACGGTGCGTTTGGCGCGGCTGATGCGCTGGGCCATGGTCGCCTCGGGCACCAGGTAGGCCTGCGCGATCTGTTTGGTGGTCAGGCCGCCGACCGCACGCAGGGTCAGCGCGACCGCCGAGGCCGGCGTCAGTGCGGGGTGCGCGCACAGGAAATACAGCTGGAGGCTGTCGTCGACGGCCGGTGCGGCGCCGGGTTCGGGCTCGAGATCGACGAGTTCTTCGCGCCGGCGACGGGAGGTGTCGGCGCGGGCCAGGTCGAGGAACTTGCGCCACGCCACCGCGACCAGCCAGCCCTTGGGATCGCGCGGCGGGTCCTCGGGCCAGACCCGGATGGCTTCGAGCAGGGCTTCCTGCACGGCGTCCTCGGCCGTCGCGAAATCGGCGCCGCGACGGCCGAGGATCCCGATCACCGCGGGGGTGAGAGTCCGCAGCAGGGTCTCATCCACCGGGTCTCACTCGGTGATGGTCGGCGGCGCGGTGTTGTAGAACGGGCGCAGCTCGAGCCACTCGTGGATGGGCTTGCCGCCGGCGCCGGGGGCCGCGGACAGCTCGGCGGCCAGTGCCAGGGCCCGGTCGTAGGTGTCGACGTCGATCACCATCCAGCCCGCTATCAGATCCTTGGTTTCGGGGAACGGGCCGTCGGTCACCGGCGGCTGACCCTCGCCGTCGTAGCGGACGAAAGTGCCCTGCGGGGATAGCGCCTGGCTGTCGACATATTCGCCGGTGGTCTCGAGGCGGGCGGCGAAATCGTTCATGTACTGCACGTGCGCCGAGATCTCCTCGGGCGTCCACTCCGACATCGGGACGTCGTTGACCGCCGCCGGCGCGCCGCGGTAATGCTTGAGCAACAGGTACTTGGCCATGATGTTCTCCTCGATGTTGTGCGGCCCATTCCGGCCGCATTCACCCCGGGGACGGAGCCGCCGTCCGGATCTCGACATGCCGCGGCGAAAAAGTTCTCAGATCTTTTGGTGATGGGTGAGCAGCCGGGTGAGCAGCCGGGTCAGCTGCTGCCTGTCCTCGGCGGGCAGCGGCGCGAGCAACTCGTTCTGCGCCTGGTCGAGCGCGGTGTCCAGCCGCTGCAACTGCCGCTCGCCCGCCTTGGTCAGGGTGACGATATTGCGCCGGCGGTCGCCCGGATCCGGTGTCCGCTCGACGAATCCCGGCTCGGCCAGTTCATTGATCGCCGCCACCACGTCACTGCGGTCCATATGGCAGCGCCGCCCGATCTCGGCCTGACTGCCCGGCCCGAACTCCGCGAGCGCGGCCAGGATCCGATAGTGGTAACCCCGCGCCTCCGCCGCGGCGAACCCCTCGGAGGTGAATCGCTGCGCATGCACCGACAACTGGGTGAGCAGCCAACTCGGCTTCGCGGTCAAACGTTCGGGTGTCCGGTCCACGCCGCCACCCTACCTGTTGGCGCAGCCAATGAATGGGGTCGCGGATATTGGGTGGACCGGGGTACCCGATAACCGGATGATCATCGAAATGACTTCTACACCACAGGAACGCCTCCGGCTGGTCGGCCGCGAGGAGCCGGCCGGGCCCGCGCTCTCGTGGGTGATGAACCTCGACGACTCCGATTCCACCCGCGACATCATCGACGCACTGTCCCTCGCGCCCTACGTCAGCGGCGAGCAGCCGCACGCGGTGGCCGTCGAACTCGAAGGCGTCAAACCGGACGCGCCGTTGCGGCCCGAGGACGCCCGAGTGCTGCGGACCAGCGACGACGACGGGACCCAGGCCACGCTCTGGGCCGGGGACGGGTGGACGTTGCGGGTGGTGCGCCGCGGCAACGGCAGCGCGCGGCTCGATGTCTGCGCGGACAGCGAGGAGCTGGCGCGCACGGTGATCGAGGTGTGCAGTGCCGATGCCACCGTCGAACCCGAGGTCGACGACAGTCAGGTGTCGATGGGGTTCTGGCACCACAGCGCGCACGGCCCGCAGCGGCGCGAACGCACCATCAGCGCGGCGGCGTGGGCGGAGGTGGCAGGCAATTACGGCGCCGATGTCGGGGCGGCGATCGGCACGCTGATGGCGTTGCGCGCCGAGGACGTGAGCGGGCGGCTGCTGCTGTTGCACGGCCCGCCCGGCACCGGCAAGACCTCCGCGCTGCGGGCGCTGGCCCGGGAGTGGGCCGACTGGTGTCAGGTCGACTGTGTCCTCGACCCCGAAGTGCTCTTCGCCACCCCCGGTTACCTCATGGAGGTCGCCATCGGCGTGGACACCTACGACCACAGCAAGCGACGCTGGCGGCTGCTGGTGCTCGAGGACTGCGACGAGCTGATCCGCGGGTCGGCCAAAGAGTCGACCGGGCAAGGGCTTTCGCGGCTGCTCAACTTGACCGACGGCATGCTGGGCCAGGGCCGCGACGTGCTGGTGGCGATCACCACCAACGAGCACCTGTCGCGTTTGCATCCGGCGGTGGTGCGGCCCGGACGGTGTCTGGCCCAGCTCGAAGTCGGCCCCCTGGCCCCGGCCGAGGCGAGCGCGTGGCTGGAACGTGAGCTCGGCGAGCGGCCCAAGCCGGTCGTGGGACCCGACGGGATGACCCTCGCCGAGCTGATCGAGGCCCGCGAGGAACGCCCCCGGATCCAATCGGCGCCGGTCGAATTCACCGACGCCGGCTACCTGTAGCCCCGGGACGGACTAACGGTCCGTCCCGGCGGCGCGGCGCGCCAATTCCTTGCGCGCGTCCGCGAACCAGGCCTGCGTGTCGACCAGACCGGACTCGATCTCCTTGCGCGCCCCGTGGAAACCGTAGAGCGCCCCGGCGAACCGGGTCAGCACCGAACCCTCGGGCTCGTCGAGCTCCTCGAGCAGCGCGGCATCCTGCAACAGGTAGGCGACACCGGCCAGCTCGCCGGGCGTCCACACCTGGCGGTAGTCGTCCCAGCCGTGCTGCCGCACCGCCGCGGCACGCTCGACCAGCGTTTCGCGCAGGGCGGCGCGGTCGGCGTCGCTGGGCCGGCGGGTCTTCAGATGCGCCCAGCTGACCGGTTCTGCCTCTGCCACGTGGGGGCTCCGTTCCTCCGGGTCGATCGGACCGGTCGATTCTATTCGACCACCGGACGGCAAGACGGAGCCGCTGGAACGGCGGGTGTGAGCACCGTGTTTCCGAAACTTCAAACAGCGCCACCGAGCAGATCGCTGGGCCGGATCGTCGACATCGTCCCGGGCAGCCCGTTCCTCGTCGGCAAACCCGCGCTGTGTGGTGCGGCGCAATCAACTTCTGAGCCGGTCAGTGCCGGTGGTCGTCCCAATGTTCTTCGGTGAGAACGCCCTTGTCGGCCAGCCAGGCGACGGGGTCGATCTTGTTGCCGGCTTGGTCCCAGATTTCCAGGTGCAAGTGCGGGCCGGTGGATTGGCCGCGGTTGCCGACCGAGGCGATCACGTCGCCGGCGTCGACCCGCTGACCGGGCTGTACATAGAAGTCGTTGACGTGGCCGTAGACCGCGATGGTGCCGTCGTCCTGCTGCACGCGCACCCATTGGCCGAATCCGGAGGCCGGTCCGGCTTCCAGGACGGTGCCGCCCATCGCGGACTGGATCGGGGTGCCCAGCGGCTCGGCGATGTCGACGCCGTAGTGGAATCCGCCCCAGCGGCTGCCGAATTCGGAGCTGATCTGCCCGGCGACCGGCAGGACCGCGGGCGCTGCGGGCGCGGCCTGAGCAGGCGCGAGGGGGGTTGCCTGCTGCTGCAAGTCCTTGATGATCTGTTCGGCTTGGGCCAGTGGACCGGCGATCTGCGGGGGGAGATTGGCGAAGCCGAAGGGCGCGGCCGCCGGGGCCACGGTGGGCGCGGGCTCCGGGTACTCCGGTTGCGGGGCGGGCTCTTCCGCCAGCACCGGGGCCGGAGCGGGCGCCGGCGGCGGAACGAGCGACGAGAGCCAGCGCAAGCCCGCGTCCAGTGGGTTTTCCGCTCCCTGATCGGTGGGCGGGAGCGGCTCGGCGACCGCGGCCGCGGGAGTCAATTGGGCGACGCTGCCCAGCAGCGCGCCGGTGGCGACAGCGGCGCCCGCGGCGACTTTGAAGCGACCTGTGGTGTCGGCGCGGTGGCCGACCGGTGGCTCGATGCCCGCCGCACCGAGTAGGTCCTTGACGGAAACGGAACCAGGGGCAATTCGGTGGTGCGGCACAGCTCGTCCTAGCGTCGATCATGTTGGGCGACTGTGTTTTCGGCCACCGTCGGACGGTAACGCCTACTGGCTATGTCGTGATAAGAACTGTACCGGCCGGTAACCGGCCTGTGTCCTGTTCCGGCGAAGCGGCCGGCGGTGCCTCGTCCCGGACCTGGTCAGCAGCCCGGCGGTGTGGTGCCGCGCAGGCGCTGGACGACGAGACCGAGCACTGCGCTGAAAGCCTCGATCTGCGCGGGGGGAATGTCGCCCAACAGTGCGTCGGCCATGATGTCGCGTTCGGTGCGCAGGGCGGCGGTGAATCGTCGTCCGTTCTCGGTGAGTGTCACCAACGTCGCGCGGCGATCGTTCGGATGCGGCTGGCGCACAAGGTAACCGTCCCCGGCCAGACCATCGAGCAGACCGGTGACATTGCGTGGCGTCGTCGCGAGCAGATCGGCGATCTCGCGTTGGGTGCGCGGGCCGTGATGATGCAGCGTCCACAACAGGCGGGCGCGGGCCAGACTCAGCCCGCGCTCGGCCATGCCGCGTTCCATCGTCGCGCCGAGCACCTCGGTGAGCTCGAACAGATGATCTGTTGCGCCCCTGGCGATTCCACTCACAGGCGGGATATTGTGAACTGGCTTCACTGTGCACTGACCTCCTGAATCGAGTGTAGGCGGCGGTGCCGATTTCGAGGAAGGCGGCGGGGTCGAATGACACAGTTACCAGCCGAAGGAGCAACACCCGATTCGGTGCGGCTGCTGGAGGGGATGGCCGAAATGCTGAGTGCGCGAGCCCGAGTCGGCGCGGTCTTCGGTGAGCCGATCGTCTGCGCCGGGATCACCGTGATTCCGGTGGCGCGAGCCGGATTCGGCTTCGGGGGCGGCCTGGGGCGCGAGTCCAGCCCGGACAAAGTGGGCGAGGGCGGAGGTGGCGGCGGCGGGATGGACGTGCGGCCGCTGGGTTACATCGAGATCCGGGACGGCGTCGCGCGCTACCGTCCGATCCGCGATCCCTGGGTTGACGTGATCGTTCCGCTGGCGATCGGCCTGGCCACCTCCCGGCTGATGCGTGCGGGCCTGCGACTGTATCGGAAGCGCTGAACGGCAGCGCCTCTTGCCGATCCGATAGGAAAGCGGCCGCACGCAGCCGGCGACCAGGCCGAGGTTCCAGCCCAGGCTCAGCAACGCCAGCGCCAGCAGCAGCGGATCCGGACGCAGCCAGACTGCCAGCACGAGCGCGGCCAGCGCGTAAGCGACGGCGGCGAGCAGGAACGACCCGGCGAGCTGTGGAATGCCGACCGCGCGTGCCCGCCCGCCGGTGGGCGCGGCGAGGTTCGAGCCCACGACGCCGCCGAGGGTGGTGGCGACCAGCACGGTCGACACCGCACTGCCTCAGTGCGCGGCGGTGGCCAGACCGGTGCCGGCGTAGCGGGTTGGCAGGTTGGTGGCGGTGCCCGCTCCGTGGACGAACAACGCGAGGAACAGCAGGGCGGGATTGTCCAGTGCGGCGGCGATGATGACGCCGATGCTGCCCGTCCGCGCGCGGCAGCACGGCGCACCGTTACTCTCGGCAGCATGACCCGTCACTCAGCTGTTCCTGGCGCCGCGCGGCGCGGGCATCTGGGTGGCCTGCTCGCGATTCTCGGTGTGCTCGTCGCGATGATGTTCACCCAAAGCGCTCCCTGTCACGAGGCGGTCGCGCTGTTCGGTGACGAGGCGGCGTGTGCGGTGGTCGAGGTCGCGCAACCCGGTGTGGACCATGGGCAGATCGCCGTCGAACTCGATTCGCGCGACGACTCCGTGCGCGCGTTCGCAACCGGGGGCAGTCCTGAGCAGGGAGTTCCCGCGGGCGTGCTCGGTCTGTGCGTAACGGTGCTGTTCGCGCTGCTGGTGGCGGCTGTCGTTCTCGCCCGGTCCACCAGGATATCGATGCCGTTCGCGGTGCCGGTGACAGAACGGCCCACTCTGGCATCGGCGCGTGCGATGGCGCACTCACTCACGATGCTGTGCGTTTCGCGCACATAGGCCGACTCCGGTCCGCGAACCAGCGCGGAAGCTGAAACTCCAGGCCGCGGCTCGATTCTTGGTGCCCGGCACCACATTCCACACCCTCGGTCGTGCGTATTCGCCGCCGAGGCGTCCTGCCGTGCCTGACACGGACTACGAAAGGCAACGATGTTTTCCAGAATGTCTCCCAGCGCCAAGATTTCGACGCTGGTGCTGGCGGTGGTCGCCGCCGTTGTGTTCACCTGGATCCTGGTCAACAGATCCGAAGAGCCCGTTTCGGCGGCGAGCAGCGCGGCACTGGTGCGCCCGGACAGCCATCGCCTGTCGGTCGCCGCCGACGGCAAGGTGACGGTCGTCGAGTTCCTCGACTTCGAATGCGAGGCGTGCGGTGCGGCGTTCGCCGGTGTGGAGCAGGTGCGAGCGGAATACGGCGACCGGGTCACCTTCGTGATGCGTTACTTCCCGCTGCCGGGTCACCGCAATGCCGAGATCGCCGCCCGCGCGGTCGAGGCGGCGGGCCGGCAGGGCCGACTCGAAGCCATGTACCGCATGATGTTCGAAACCCAGGCTCAGTGGGGTGACCAGCAGGTTTCACATGCCGAGACCTTCCGTGGCTTCGCCCGCCAGCTGGGCCTGGACATGCCGCGATTCGAAAAGGATTGGGCCGACCCGGCGGTCGCGTCCAGGGTCCTCGCCGACCGAGCCGACGGCTTGGAGATGGGTGTGCAGGGCACTCCGACTTTCTTCGTCAACGGCGAGAAGTTC
This sequence comes from Nocardia sp. NPDC051832, assembly GCF_040681285.1. Taxonomy (NCBI): domain Bacteria; kingdom Bacillati; phylum Actinomycetota; class Actinomycetes; order Mycobacteriales; family Nocardiaceae; genus Nocardia; species Nocardia sp. NPDC051832. The sequence continues at coordinate 529,308 of NZ_JBFAYL010000005.1, read as the reverse complement.
AGCGGCAGGCCGTCCTACATGGGACTGAAGGACGCGCTCGACGCCGAACTCGCGAAGTAACCGAGCGACGTGCTGCGCGGCCCGGCCCGGAGTCCGCTCGCTACCCGCAAGGTCTCGATCGAGGGTACGCAGGTCGTCGCGGACTGAGGGCTGATCAATCCTCGCAGCAGGCACAGTCGGCCTCAGCGGTTTTCGCCTCGGCGCCCAGCGCGGTCGGGGAGGGGCAGCAGGTATCACCCTGCCAGGCGTTGATGCCCTCTTTGACCGCGATGGCGGCGATGACCAGTGCGGCGATCGGGTCGGCCCACGACCACCCGAAAGCACTGTTGAGGACCAACCCCACCAGCAGGACCGCGGAGAGGTAAGTGCACAGCAGCGTCTGCTTGGAATCGGCGACTGCCGAAGCGGATCCGAGCTCACGTCCGGCCCGGCGTTGCGCCCATGACAGCGCGGGCATGACGGCCAGACTGACCGCGGCCAGCGTGATGCCGATCGAGGAATGCCGGGATTCCCCGCCGCCGAGGAGTCCGCGGATCGAGTCGATGGTGACGTAGGCGGCGAGGGCGAAGAAGGAGAACGCGATGATCCGCAGCGCGAGCTTTTCCCGCTTCTCCGGGTCCTGGCCGGCGAACTGCCAGGCCACCGCCGCCGCCGAGGACACCTCGATGACCGAGTCCAGGCCGAAGCCGATGAGCGCGGTCGAGGAAACCCGCGCGCCCTCGGTGAGCGCGATGATCGCCTCGATGACGTTGTAGGTGATGGTCGCCGCGACGAACCAGCGGATTCGCCGGGACAGCAGGGCGCGACGATCCGGCGACGGCCCCAGCGTCACGGCCGCGGGCATGCCGAGTGCGTGCGACATCAGCAGCACTCCTCGGTCGCCGAGTCCGGGCAGCAAGCGGGGTCGACCGCCAGCACGAGACCGGTCAGATCCTCGAGTGCCCGGCCGATGCGGGCGTCGGCGAGTTCATAGCGCGCACGCCGGCCTTCGGGTACCGCGACCACCAGGCCGCAACCGCGCAGGCAGGCAAGGTGATTGGACAGGATCTGGCGCGAGACGCCGATCTGCTCGGCCAGATCCGAGGGGTAGCCCGGCGCGTTGCGCAAACTCAGCAGGATCTGAGTCCGGGTCGGGTCCGACAATGCGTGACCGAAGCGGGCCAGCGCGTCGCGGTGTAGCAAGGTGTCCACCGCCCGAACTGTACATCGAAATCTGTATTCAGGGAAATATGGATCAAAAATCGACCTGCACAGTTTTCGCGGGATTGCGTCGCGGTTACGTTGCGTATGCATCAACCAAACGGAAACGAAACAGATTCAAGGTCATTGGACGGAGAGGGGAGATCTAACCGCCGATAATGTTCACTTATCGGAGGTTAGAACCGAGGTATTGGCCGGTGGGTTCGATTGGGGCGACACGGTTTTCGTTTCGTGTGAATACGTTGGATATGACGAATGCGACGCTACGATTTACCGGTGTCCAGCGTATGCAACTATCCAGGATGTGTCCGGCCCATCACGCGCGGCGGCGGCCCCGGCCGGCCGTCGGAATACTGTGACCACCCCGATCACACGCGGTGGCGCGCGTGGCGGGAACGTCAACGGCAACAACAGGAGTCGGAGGTACCCGCCGCTTCCGTCACTGTGACGCCAGCGGGACCGGTCACCGCCGCCAGGTTGCGAGCCGACGAGCTGCTCAGTCAATTCCGCTTGCTTGCTGACCAGCTGGGCAACAACCTCACCGCCGCGGTTGCCGAACTGTCCACCCTGGCCGACCCTTCGGTCGCCGAAGCCCAGGTCCAAGCGGTTCAAGCCGACGCGGGCCGGCGTATCGCCGAAGCCGAGATCGCCACCGCGGCCGCCGACCAAGCGCGTCGGGAAGCGGAGGAGACCCGTGCTCAGGCCGAAGCGGCCGCCGAGGACGCGGCCAGCGCCGCCGAACAAGCCGAAACCCTGGTGGCCGAAGCGAACACCGCCCGCGACGACGCGCTGCGCGAGGTCGAGCACGTCGCCAAACAGGCCGCCGACGACATCTTCGCCGCCCACAGTGCCGCCGAAGCCGAGATCCGCACCGTACGCCGCGAAGCCGCCGAGGACGTCGCCCGCGCCCGCGAACAGGCTGAGGAGGAGATAGAGAAGGCCCGCCGCAAAGCCGCCGCCGATATCGAACAGATCCGCCGCGAAGCGGCCCAGCAGGTCACCGCCGCCGGCGCCGAACGAGATCTCGCCGTCCAACGCGCCGCCGACGCCGAACGCGCCATCGACCGTGCCGAGCAAGCCGCGGCCGAACGCGCCGAAGCCGCCAGCGAGGCACGCGAGGAATCGCGCCGGGTCCGGGCCGAACTCGACGCCGTCCGCACCGAACTCGCCGACGCGCGCCGCACCGCCGCCGCCGATCTGACCGCCGCCCGCGCCGACGCCGCCACCACGATCGATCAGGTCCGCACCGAAGCCGCCCACCGCATCGAAGCCCTCGACCAGGCCCGCGCCCAAACCCAGGCCCGCGCCGAACGCGCCGAAGCCCAGCTCGACGAACTCCTCGCCACCACCCGCCGCACCCCACCCAAGGACCGAACCAGCTCCACAGCCTGACTCGACCAAGATCATCCGGAACTGGTGGCGGGGCCTACCCCGCCGATGCCGCCATGAGTTCCGGATGATCTTGTCGGGGACACACGGAAGAACACCGACGCACCGTAATTGCGGGCAAACCGCGGGTTATTGGCAGCAAGCGCCCATATCATGGGTCTATGCCCGAAAACGGTGGTGTGGGGCGTGCGGAACCGAGAGTGTTGGGTGGTCGGCAAGCGGTGCTCGCCGCCGGGGTAGCGACCGTGATTCTCGGTGCGGTGATCGCAGTTTGGCCGGAGAAGACGGTCGCGGTCGCGGAATTGCTGTTCGGTTTGTATCTCCTGATCAATGCGTTACTGCAGATGTGGATCGCCATCGGTGCGAAGTTTGCTGTGGCTTTGCGCGCTCTCGTGTTCTTGAGTGGAGCGATCTCGATGCTGCTAGCCGGGCTGTGCCTCTACAGCGGCAATACGGTGCTGCTGCTGGCGATGTGGCTGGGGATCGCGTGGTCGGTGCGAGGGATCACCCATGCCACCGTCGCCGCCTGGGACGACCGGCTGCCCAACGGCGTGCGCCACGAACTGTTCGGTCTGTTCACCCTGGCGCTGGGCATCATGATGCTGGCCTTGCCGGTCGAAACCCTGGAATCGCTGGCGCTGGCCGGCGGCTTCGGGCTGATCGTGCTCGGGATCTTGGAGCTGCTCCTCGCGGGTGCCGGTGCGCTGGTAGGCATTCCGGGCCCGGCGCGGGTGCCCGCGACGCGCGGTGGATGACTGGCGGCGAATTCGCGCAGCGGGTTCACTGGGTAGATGGCACCTACTGATCAACGTCGGAGTTCGGCACGACCGCAGGAACCGGCGACGATGCGGTCACCGGCGGAACTCATCGTCGTCACCGCCGGTGCGGGCGCGCCGATCCAGCCGATCGCGTTGCGCGACAATCTCGCCACCGCCGAGCATCTGAGTACGCTGCTGCCGCTGGGCGCGCGGCTGCGCCGCATCTTCGGACCGCCCAACCGGCTGCCGGGCCGGTTGGCGGGCACCGATCAGGAACCCGTCGGCGCGGACTACCTGAACTATTTCACCGTCGAAGGCGCGGTCTACGACCTGGACGTGATCGCCGAACGGCTGCGTGCCGACGACGCGGTCGACGGCGCCTACGTCAAACCCGGCGCCGAACCGCCCCTCGCGCCGTTGCAGACCGCGTCCCGGTCCTTCGCCGACGCGCCACCGGTGACCCCGGATTTCCAAGCGCGGCAAGGATATCTGGACCCCGCACCGGCCGGGATCGACGCGCGCTGGGCCTGGACCCAGCCCGGCGGGCGCGGCACCGGGGTGCGGGTGATCGACATCGAGGGCGCGTGGCGCTTCAGCCATGAGGATCTCACCCAGAACCAGGGCGGTGTGATCGGCGGCCAGTCCGCCGAGGACGAGGGTTGGCGCAATCACGGCACCGCGGTGGCGGGGGAGATCAGCGGCGACGTCAACGCGCTCGGAATCACCGGTATCGCACCGGATTCGGTGATCCGCGCGGTATCGATCTTCGGTCCGGGATCGGCCGCCGCGATCCGCACCGCCGCCGACGCCCTCAGTCCCGGCGACGTCGTCCTGCTCGAACTGCACCGGCCCGGCCCGCGCCACAACTACGCCGACCGCCTCGACCAGGCCGGCTACATCGCCATCGAATGGTGGCCCGACGATCTGGCCGCGATCCGCTACGCCCACGCCCGCGGCGTGATCGTGGTGGAAGCCGCGGGCAACGGCGGCGAGAACCTCGACGCCACCCTCTACGACACCCGCCCCGCCGGCTTCCCGGCCACCTGGCGCAATCCTTTCCGCGCCGAGGACTCCGGGGCGATCATCGTCGGCGCGGGCGCCCCACCCCCGGGCACCCACGGCCGCGACCACGGCCCCGCCCGCTCCCGCCTCGCCTTCTCCAACTACGGCAGCCGCGTCGACACCCAGGGCTGGGGCCGCGAAGTCACCACCACCGGCTACGGCGACCTCCAGGGCGGCGACGACGAAGACTACTGGTACACCGACACCTTCAGCGGCACCTCCAGCGCCTCCCCGATCGTCGTCGGCGCGATCGCCTGCTACCAGGGCATCCGCGCCACCGGCCCGGGCCGGTTGACCCCCACCGAAATCCGCGCCCGCCTGCGCGCCACCGGCTCGCCCCAAACCGCCGCCCCCAACCGCCCCGCCACCCAGCGCATCGGCAACCTGCCCGACCTGCGAGCCCTCACCACCTGACCGACGGCACTGCCGAAGGTCAGCGGGTGACGTCGAATACGTTGAGCTGCAGTCCGTTCGAGTAGGCCTGGGACTCGACGAGTTGCAGCTTCTGGGTGTCCTTGTCGGTGGTGGGGAACAGGCGCTTGCCCGCGCCGAGCAGGAGTGGGAACACCAGCAGGTGGTAGCGGTCGATCAGGCCGGCGTCGGACAGTGCCCGGTTCAGGGCCGCGCTTCCGTGCACGATGATCGGACCGCCTTCGGTCTGCTTGAGAGCGCGGCGACGTCCTCGATCGAGCGCAGGATCGTGGTCGCACCCCAGTTGGTGACCAGGTCCCGGTCGGTGATCGTGGTCGAGACGACGAACTTGGGCATCTCCTTGTAGTCCACGAAGTCCGCCATGTCCGGCCATACCGGGCTGAATGCCGCATAGCTGGTGCGGCCCATCAACATCGCGGTGGCTTGCTGCTGTTCGCGGCCTTTGATCTCGAATGCCTCGGGTACGAACTCGATGCCTGAGTTGAACGTCCAGCCGGAGTTGCGGTAGCCGGGCTCGCCACCCGGGGCTTCCACGACGCCGTCGAGGGAGATGAAGGCGGAGCTGATCAGTGTGCGCATGAGATCTCCTGGTCACTCGTCGATCCGGACCATTGTCCGAACCCTTGCCGTTACGGAACGTTTCGTAACGTGAGGGAATCTAGAGCACCGTCTATTCCAGTGTCAACACGAAACGTAACGTTTCACTGAGGTAGACTGCGCCCTCATGACCCCGGCATCCGGCACATCGACCCCCGCACGACGCAGTGAACGATCTCGACGCGCGATCCTCGACGCCACCTTCGCGCTCGTCGCGGAGCGGGGTTATGCGAAGGTGACGATCGAGTCCATCGCCGCCACCGCCGGTGTCGGCAAGCCGACGATCTACCGCTGGTGGTCATCGAAGGGCGTGCTCACCCTCGACGCCATCAGTGCCAAGGTCAGTACCGGCCTGGGGTTCCCGGACACCGGTGATCTGGTGGCCGACCTGACCACCCAGATGACCGGGCTGCTGAACCTGCTAAACGGCGACGTGGGCACCGTCTACCGCGGCGTGCTGGCCGAAGCCCAGTCCGATCCCGACCTGTCGGCGGCGGTCCGCCAGACCATCACCGAACCCCATTCCATCAACTGCGAAATGCGGCTCGTCAAAGCTATTGCCGCAGGACAACTTCGAAACGACATCCCCACCCGGGTCATGGTCGAACAGCTCTACGCGCCGATCTACTATCGGCTGATTCTGGGCACTGCCGCGCTCGACCCGGCCCACATTCCCGACCTGCTCGACAACGCGCTCACTGGTCTCGCACCGCGATAGCCGATCGAGCCGGATCGCTTTCGGCCCTACCGGCGCGGCGCGGTCGTTCTCAGTACGGGGCGGGCACGTCGATGGTGAGTTCGGCCGGGTTGGGGTTGGTGCTGACCTGGACGGCGACGCGGCCGGCGCCGTTGAGGTGGAAGAAGGCGGCGTTCCAGCCGTAGTGGCCGTCGTGCTGGGTGGTCTTGGTTTCGGTGAGGCTGGCGCCGGTGTCGAGGTTGCGCATGGTGACCGTGGTGGTGATCTGGCAGGCGGCCGACAGGGAGCCGAAGGGGTTGGCGTCGGGGGCGAAGTTCACGGTGACCCGCGCGGTGCTGTCGATGAAGTTCGCGAATTCTCGGGCTTGTTGCCCCTGGCTGGCGGAGACCTCGGCGCTGACCTTGCCCGAGCAGCCCAGGCCCGGCCCGGCGACCTGGGCCGGTTCGAAGGACAGCGGGTTCGCGGCGGCCGGTGCGGCGGGTAGGACCAGCGCGAACACCGGCAGGGCGGCTACGGCCGCGATCTTCAGAATGCCTTGCATGATGGCTCCCGTCTTCGCGCACACTGTGCGGAACCGGCACTTGCCTGGCGAATTCCCACGCTAGCAGAGCGGGATCGGGGTGACGATCCGAGCAGGCCGCGGGGGTGAACTCGGAGACAACAGCAGATGGCGGCCGGTGGAGACGGTGTTGAATTCTCCGGGCGGGCCCAGTGCGGCGGGACGCGTCCGGAGGGCGGATCCGCGGCGAGCCCACGGCGCTGACCTGGGCGTAAGAGTGCGCGCCTGGCCCGAGACCGCTTCCGGCGCAGCGGATTACGCCGCCGGGAGCGGGTTCGCGGCGGGTGGCGGGGCGCTCGATTACCGGTAGGGTTCGGCCCGGTTCGATCATGTGGCGGGGCTGTGTGCGCGAGGAGAAACGGTGGCTGTCGATACTGTCCGTGAAGAACAGGCGATGCGCCGGTTGACCGACAGTCTGCTCGAGGACTACAGCGAGACGCATTCGGCGGCGGAGATCCACGCGGTGCTGAGCGCGGTGCGGCTGCGGTTCGAGGGGCATCCGGTGCGGGAGTTCGTGCCGATTCTGGTGGAGCGGATCGTGCACCGGGAACTGGCGCCGCCGGCGCAGGGCAGCGTCATCGAGGAAGCGGCCGCCGCGGTGGAGCAGTCGAGTTCGCGGGCGGATCGCCGGCGGGCGGCGCGGGCCGGGTTCGCGCTGGACCGGCGCACCGCGACGCTGGCGGGGGCGGCGGTGCTGGTCGCGGTCGTGGTGGTGGCGCTGGTCGCCCGGCAGCCCGATCCGGCTCCGGCCGCCGCGCCCGTGGCGCCGGCGTTGACGGTGGTACGTGGGGTGGTCGGTTCGGAGAAGATGGCGTTCTTCGAGGACACGCGCGTGGTCGAGGCGCTGGCCAAGCACGGACTGAAGGTGACCGCGGAGCCCGCGGGCTCACGCCAGATCGCCACCTCGGTCGATCTCGGCAACTACGATTTCGCGTTCCCGTCCAGCAGCCCGGCGGCCGAACGCATTCAGCGCGCCCGCAACATCAACACCAAGTACACCCCGTTCTCCTCGCCGATGGCGATCGCGACCTTCCAGCCGATCGCGGATCTGCTGACCGCCGCCCGGGTGCTGCGGCCGGGTCCGGTGCCGACCTTCGATGTCGCGCGCTATCTGGAGTTGGTGAACACCAACACCGAGTGGGCGCACCTGCCCGGCAACACCGTCTACCCGGTGCGCAAGAACATCCTGGTCTCCACCACCGACCCGCGGACCTCCAATTCGGCGGCGATGTACGCCGCGATCGCCGGCTTCGTCGCCAACGATCGCGCGGTCGTGCAGGGCGAACCCGCCGAGCAGGCGGTGCTGCCGACCTTGCAGCGGCTCTTCGCCGGCCAGGGCTACACCGAGAACTCCACGCAGGGCCCGTTCCAGGAGTACCTGGCGGCGGGCATGGGTCCCTCGCCGCTGGTGCTGATCTACGAGGCGCAATTCGTCGAGGCGGCCGTGCAGGGCAAGACCAAGCCCGGCATGGTGCTGACCTATCCCTCCCCGACGGTGCTCTCCCGCCACACCCTGGTCCCGCTCGGCGGCAGCGGCGACCGGATCGGGCGATTGCTCTCCAGCGACCCCGAACTCCAGCGCCTGGCCGCCGAGCACGGCTTCCGCACCGCGGACGCCACCCAGTTCGCCCAGGTCAGCGCCGAACACCGGGTGCCGGTGCAGGCCGAGCTGATCGACGTGGTCGACACCCCGACCTACGACACCCTCGAGCGTCTGCTGGACGCGGTCGCCAAGTCCTACAACTGACGTACTGGTCGGCCCGTTGACCCCATCGGCGCTGGGGTCTTGCCCGCTGAGCACTATCGATGGATTCTGAATGGTTCTGCCGAGTACCCCTGATGTCCGATTCGAGTAGCCGGGCACTCGCGGTTTCGACCCGATTTCGTGACACCGTTCGTGGGTAGGGGCTGGACAGGAAGGAGCCTCCGCATGAACGGGATTCACACCCAGGCACCCGAGCGGACGTGCGGCCCGGCGAGCACGATCGGCACCCACGCCATGCTGGTGTTCGGCACCGGGATCGACTGCTATTTCTCGAACCTGCCGAAATTCTCGGCGCCGCACAATTTCCAGGTGATCCTGGCTGTCGAACTGGACGAGCGCGGCAAACGCGCACTCGGCGCCGACCGGCGCACCGGCTACGACGGGCTGCACACCTTCGTGCCCGGCGAGTTCGCCATGACCGAGCTGGACCCGCGCCGGGACTCCCCGCGAAAGGAGTTGCGGGGCACCCTGTTCCGCGGCCACGTGCACCGCGGCGGCGAGCCGGTCCTCGGTGACGTGGTCGCGCGGGTCACGCGGGTGGTGTATTTCGAGGAGCTCGGGCACGGCGCGCGACGCGCCCACGAGCGGCTCACCCATCTGTGTTTCGGGCGGGCGGGACGGCTGTATTTGGCGCACCGGATCTGCCGGCGGCCCAGTTTCGATCAGATCGTGGCGGTCGAGCTGGTGCCGGGCACGGTGACCGACATGCTCGGGGACGATCCGGACCGGGTCGACGATGTGAGCGAGCTCGGGTTCGAGCAGGCGCAGTCGATCATTCTGGGACAGCGCGAGTTCACGGGGCAGCGGTTGCGGGCGGGCGAGATCGCGGTGGCGGCGTTCCGCGCCACCGATGCCGAGCCCGGATTCCTCGCCGAACTGGCGGTGCGGCGTCAGCTGTACCTGGAAGTGGCCGACCTGGGATGACTGTCAATACCCCGCAGGTCGCGTCCTCGGGTGCGGAACCCCGGGGTGGTCCGCGGGGATATCAGCCCGGGGACGGACGCGGGTGCGGGCCGTGGGCTCCTACCGTCGGAGTATGTCCGGCACGATCGAATCCAGCGTCCCCGCACTCAGATCCGGGCGCCGGATCGACGAGATCGATATTCTGCGCGGGTTCGCGCTCTTCGGCATCCTGATCACCAACGTGGTCATCGCGACCACGCTGTTCAGTTTCGTCGGCACCCGTGACCATCCGCGCCGCCAATTCGACGGCACCGCCGATCATGTGGTGCACGCGCTGGTCGGGGCGTTGTTCGAGGGCCGGTTCTATCTGCTGTTCGCGCTGCTGTTCGGGTATTCGTTCACCTTGCAGATCGCGGCGGCTCAGCGCGCGGGCGTTTCGGAGCAGGCGCGGTTGCTGCGCCGCTGCGCGGCATTGATGGCAATCGGGCTGGTGCACGTGTATTTGCTGTGGATCGGCGACATCCTCACCCTGTACGCGTTCCTGTGCCTGATCTTGATCATGTTGCGCAAGCTGCGCCCGCGCACCGCGGTGATCACCGGTGTGGTGCTCTACGCGCTGTGGACGGGGTTGATGGCGCTGCCCGGCAGCGGCGAGGGCCTCTATGAAGCACTCGCGTTGTTCATCGATCTGCCCGGGCTGCACGCGGATTATGTGGGCAGCTCGGCGGACACCTTCGACGTGCAGACCTCGCTGTTCCCCGGGTTCCTGCTGGCGATCTGGTTCGGTCAGGGCGTGCCGAGCCTGGCGATGTTCCTGTTCGGGATGGCGGCGGGCAAGCGCGGGCTGTTCGAGGATCCGGGCACGGTGCGGCGCTGGACCCCGCGCGTGCTGGTGGCCGGGTTCGGGCTCGGACTGCCGGTGTCGGCGTTGACGTTCGCGGACGCGATGAAATGGGTCGACCTGCCGTCGTGGTGGGCCGCGGTGCAGATGGCGGTGGCTCCGCTGATGACCTTCGCCTATATCGCGGCGGTCCTGGTGGCGGCGCGGTCGCTGCGCACCGGGCGGTTCGCGGCCTGGCTGGCGCCCGCGGGGCGGATGGCGGCCACCAACTACATCTTCCAGTCGGTGGTGATGATGACGCTCTACACCGGGTACGGATTCGCGCTGGCCGACAAGGTGCCGCCCGCCGGAGTCGTGGGGTTGGCGCTGCTCACCTTCGCCGCGCAACTGGCGCTGAGCGCCTGGTGGTTGCGTCGCCATCCCTACGGCCCGGTCGAGTGGGCGTTGCGCGCGGCGACCTATCTGTCGGTGCCGATGTGGCGAAAAGTGACCGGAACCTAGGGTTTCCGGGTGGGACCGGCCGAAATCAGCTGGTTCCACCCGACTTGTCGGCCACCGGCACCCGGCGATCCCGCCACACCAGCAGCGGTTCGACCACGCGCGCCGCGACCGGTCCGGCGATCGCCATCAACAGCACATACGTCGTGGCCAGCGCCGCGAACTCGTCGGGCACCGCTTTGTAGGAGACCGCGAGACCGGCGATGACGATCGAGAACTCGCCGTGTGCGACCAGCGCGGTGCCCGCCCGCGCCCGCCCGTACCGGGACGCGCCGGCGCGTTTGGCCGCCCACCATCCGGTAGCGATCTTGGTGGCGATGGTGACCACCGCCAGCAGCAGCGCCCACCCCAGCACCGGCGGGATACTGGCCGGGTCGGTACTCAGCCCGAACAGCACGAAGAACAGCGCCGCGAACAGATCCCGCAGCGGTTCCAGGATTTTGGTGGCCGCGTGCGCGGTCGAATCCGAGATCGCGATCCCGAGCAGGAACGCCCCCACCGCCGCGGAGACCTGCACCGCGGAGGCCACCCCGGCCACCAGCAGCGCCGAGCCCAGCAACTTGAGCAGGAAGATCTCGCGGTCCTCGCTGTCGACGATCATCGACACGTAGCGGCCGTAGCGCAACGCGATGACCAGCACCACGGTGATCGCGAGCAGGGCGATGCCGAGGGTTTTCATGCCCGCCAGGAATCCGGCGCCGGCCAGGACCGCGGTCAGCACCGGCAGATAGCCGGCCATCACCAGGTCTTCGAACACCAGGATCGAGAGCACGGTGGGGGTTTCCCGGTTGCCGAGGCGGCCCAGATCGTTGAGGACCTTGGCGATGATGCCCGAGGAGGAGATGTAGGTGACCCCGGCCATCGCGATCGCCCCGGCCAGCCCCCAGCCCAGCACCAGCGCGACGATGACGCCGGGCGTGGCGTTGAGCACCACGTCGATCACGCCCGCGGCCCAGGAGCGGCGCAGACCGGTGACCAGTTCGCTGGCGCTGTATTCCAGGCCGAGCAGCAGCAGAAGCAGCACGACGCCGATTTCGCTGGCCAGATGGATGAACTCGTCGACGTGCTGGAGTTCGATCAAACCGCCGGTGCCGAAGATCAGGCCGCCGATGAGATAGAGCGGGATCGGGGACATGCCGATGCGGGCGGCGACCCGGCCGAGCAGGCCCAGGCCGAAAATCACCGCGCCCAGCTGGATCAGAGCGAGGGCGGTGTGGTGAGCGACCATCGATCAGCCGTCGGTCAGGATGGCCGCGGCGGCGTCCAGACCCTGGGTCGTGCCGACCACGATCAGCAGATCACCGGCGGTGAACAGGAACTCCGGGCCCGGGGAGGGAATCGGGTTGCCCGCGCGCATCACCGCGACGATGGAGGTCTTGGTGCGGGTGCGCATCTCGGTGTCGCGCAGGGGTCGCCCGTCGAAGGGGGAGCCTTTGCGAACCTGCAGCTGGCGGGTGGTGACGCCGTCGAACTCGCGATGTTCCTCGCGCAGCTGGGCCACCAGCTGCGGCGCGCCGAGCAGGTTGGCCAGCACCGCGGCCTCGTGCGCGGACAGCGGAATCTGTTCGGTGACATCGGGATTGTCGGACTTGGAGAGGATGAGGTCTATCGATCCGTCTTTGTGATCGATGATTCCGATCCGGCGGCGGCCTCGCGCGAGCGAGAACTCCTTGCGTACACCGATACCGGGCAGGGGGGTCACCTCAACGTTCACCTCACCAGGTTAGCGGGCCCTGAGTTGATCTTCCGACCTCAGGTGTCCGATTTGTCTGATTGTATCCGCGAGTTTGCTCACGTCCAGGCGATTCGGCAACACGAACCGGCCGGCGGCACCCCCTGCGTGCCACCGGCCGGTGCCGATGATTATCCGGGTCAGCGGAAGCCGTTACCCGGCAATCGATTACGTCAGCCCGCGAATGAACTCCGCGAGCAGTTGGCCGCTGTAATCGGGCTTGCCATTGTTCTGCACCGCCGCCGCGCCGATCGTGTCGATGTGGGTGTAGCCCGGCAACTGCTCGACCTGCGCGGTCGGCGGTGTCGGAATCAAGGTGCCGACACCGAACTGGACAACGCTGTCCCCGGCCCAGGCGACGAAGTTCGGTTTGGTGCGGGACATGTTGGCGTAGCGCAGATTCACCATGTCACCGGTGCGGGCGCCGGCCAGGCCGGCGGCGATGTCGACGACCACGCGCAGCGGGAAATAGGTCTCCCAGTAGGCGGTCGGCGCGCCGGTGCCGAGCTGGCGGGCCACCTCGTGGATGTCGGCGGTCTCCCGGTTCGGCGCGGTCCACGGCACGCCTGCCACGTCGTTGTAGTTGCGCCAGGTGTAGAGCACGCCGCGGTCGGTCGGGGCGACCCGCACCTGCGGGCCCGCGCTCATCCGCAGATAGTTGCCCAGCACCGGGATCTGGGTGGCCAGGGCCGGATTCGGGAAGGTCTTCTCGGCGACCGGCCCACCGGCCAGCGCGCCCACGCCCTGTTGCAGCAGCGCGAAATTGCCGGAGTTGTTGTCGATGAAGGTGCCCAGCAGGGCGGCGTTGGTGAACCGGTAGTCCCGGATCGAGCCCTCGCCGTTGCCGCCGCCGCTGACGACCGACGCCCAGCTCTGGCCGAACATGAACGCCAGCGTCGCTTCGATTTCCGGGTCCCGGGGCAGGTGCGCCAGCAGCTGACTCTCCTGGTCGGGGGCCAGGTGGGCGGCCAGACCGGCCAGGCGGTAGAGCATGAACGCCTTGGTGCCGATGATCGGCGAGGGGCCGAAGGTGCGCAGCGGCAGCGCGCCGGTATCGAAGCCCGCCTTCAGGACGTTGTTGGTCGGGCTGATGATCGCGTTGGTGACGTCGTGGAAGAACGGGGTGTTCTGGATGGCCGCCGGATCCGAGGACACCATGGTGTCCTGGGCGGCGAAGGCGGCGCACTGGTTGAACCCGGCGTCGGCGCGGGTGGCCGGGTTGCCGTCGAAGTCCCAGTCGGAGAACAGGCCGGTCACCATGCCGCCCATGGAGATTCCGGTGCACACGAACTTGCGCTGGCGCTGCGCCTGATCGGGCAGCTCGTGCACCATGATCTCGTACTGGTCGCGGATCACCCGCTCCAAGCCCATCACGTCCAGGATCGGCAGGTCGTGGGAGGCTTTGAAGCCGGGGAAAACGTGGCCGTCGATCGGCTTGCCGTTGAAGTAGTAGTCGACGGCGTCGAGGTAGTTGCCGCTGGCCAGCGCGGCGTCGAAACCGAAGGTCTCGTCCAGGCAGGCGCTGCGCCGGGCCATCGCCCAGAACTCGACATCGCGGTCGAGGGTTTTGGCCGAACGGACCGTATTGGCCGCGACGCCATCGGAATTGACCGCACCGCCGTTGAGGCCCTGCTGCTGGACGACGATCGCGTCGGCGTCGGCGGAGTCGGCCGGACCGTCGGCGGGGCGGTAGCGCAGGAACCCGGTGCGGTCGCAGCTGTCCGGATGTGCGGGCGCGTTCGCCGGCAGCGGGAGCCGGAAACTCACATAGGACACCGCGATTCCGTCGCGCACGGCGAGGGGCTGCTCCTGCCGGTCGGCCGCCACCGACACCGGCGGCGCCTCCTGCGCCCCGGCCGCTCCCGGCGCGAACACCCCGCCCGCGACCACCGCCGCCACCAACCCGCACCGAATTACGTGCCGCACCGTATGTTTCACCCAGTGCACATTGCCACGCGCCGTGGTCCAGGTCACTGGGCTATTTGTCAGCGAGAGGCGGTTGGTGTCGTGCAGGTTGCCAACTGCGGTGCGGGTATTTGCATGCAGGACTGTCCGTTCAGCCGTCGTTCGCCGGCCGGAGTTGGGTGATGTCATCAGAGCGGGGGAGCCACCGGATCGGCTGCCGCCCTGGTCCTTGCGACATGGCAGGCTGGCTGGGGTGACGAGTCGAGGCGTGTTGGTGACGGGGGCTTCTCGGGGGATCGGGCGGGCGATCGCGACCGCGTTCGCCGAGGCCGGAGATCGCGTGGTGGTGCATTACGCCTCGCGGCGGGCGGAGGCGGAGCAGACGCTGGCCGGTTTGCCGGGTGCCGGGCACGCGCTCGTCGGCGGTGACGTGGGGTCGCCCGAGGGCGCCGCCGCGGTGGTCGAGGCGGCGATTCAGGCGTTGGGGCAGGTGCATGTGCTGGTCAACAATGCGGCGGTGAATCTGGCGCAGCCGCTGGCCGAAACGTCTTATGCGGACTGGCAGCAGGTGTGGCAGCAGACGGTGAACGTCAATCTGCTGGGCACCGCCAATGTCAGCTATGGGGTGGCGCGGCACATGATCGAGCAGGGGCTCGCGGGGCGGATCGTGAATATCGGCTCGCGGGGTGCGTTCCGGGGTGAACCCGACCATCCCGCCTACGGGGCGACCAAGGCGGCGGTGCATGCGCTCGGGCAGTCGCTGGCGGTGGCGCTGGCCCCGCACGGCATCGCGGTCGCGTCGGTGGCGCCGGGCTTCGTGGCCACCGAGCGGGTCGCCGACCGGGTGACCGCGGCGGTCGAAGCGCAGAGCCCGTTCGGGCGGGTGGGTGCGCCCGAGGAAATCGCCGCGGCGGTGCTGTATCTCGCCTCACCGGCGGCGATCTGGTCGTCCGGGGCGGTGCTCGACGTGAACGGGGCCTCGCACCTGCGGTGAATGTGCACCGCATGCAATGAACGTGCTCGAATCGCTGGTATGCCCCGCGAATGGCACATAGCGCAAGTCATGACTCGCCGAAGAGCGGGAATACCTTGCACCACATCGAGTTGAATCACCGCATGACCAGTGCTGAGTTGTTGATCGACGCGTTCGGACGGGTGCCGAAAAACGTCCATGGCGCGGTCGCCGACCTGTCCACCGATGAACTGTCCACCCCCTTGGAACCCGGGGCCAACTCCATCGCCTGGCTGCTGCGGCACCTGACCCGCGTCCAAGACGACCATATCGCCGACGTCGCAGGGCTGGCACAGGTCTGGACTGCCGCCGGCTGGGCCAAACGCTTCGACCTGCCCTTCGACGACGCCGCCACCGGTCACGGCCACAACACCGCCGATATCGGCGCTCTCACCGACCTCCCCGCCGATCTGCTGCTCGGCTACCGGGATGTGCGCCAGTGCTCCGTCCTTCAGGGCGGGGGTGGAGGCGTACGTGGGAGGGCTGGCAGGCCTGAGCGTGTCCTATAGCGGACGTTGCTGTTGTTCGATGTAGGGCCGCAATACCGACAGGGGTGTGCCCTCGACCGATCCGGCGGAATAGGAACCTGACCACAAGCGTTGCGCCCGCCGATAGTGCTGGACGGGCCCGGGGAACTCCTGTCGCATCCTGGGTGAGGACACTCTTGAGGGAGTTCACCTGCTTCGAAACTACAACCTTGGGCGGGAAACTGACCGGCGGATGCACGTGGTCGGATTCGCTGTTGAACTCGGCCAGTTCGCTTTCGAAGTCGGCGCACACCGCCCGCATGATCGCCTCCGTCCGGTCCAGGTGGGTAGCGGTGAAGACGCTAGGATCGGGATGTGCTGCTGCGGTACAACTTCCGTGTCTATCCGACACCGGGTCAACAGGTTTCGCTGGCTCGGGCGTTCGGTTGCGCGCGGACAGTGTACAACGACGCGCTCGCGGCGCGACGGGCGGCGTTCGAGGCTGGGCAGCGGATCAGCGACAGCGAACTGTCCAAACGGATGACCGCCGCGAAAGCGGCACCGGAGCGCGCTTGGCTGAGCGAAGTGTCGTCGGTGGTTCTGCAACAGGCTCTCGCGGATCTGAACACCGCCTATCGGAACTTCTTCACCTCGGTCACCGGGAAGCGGAAGGGCGCGAAAGTCGCGTCTCCTCGGTTCCGGTCCCGCAAGGACACTCGGCAGTCGATTCGGTTCACGAAGAACTCCCGGTTCATGGTGACCCCGGACGGGAAGTTGCGGTTACCGAAGATCGGAGACATCCCGGTGCGTTGGTCGCGGGACCTGCCATCGGAGTCGTCGTCGGTGACCGTGATCAAAGACGCGAGCGGTCGGTATTTCGCGTCGTTCGTGGTGAACACCGACAACGAGCCGCTGCCGCCGGTGGAGTCCGAGGTAGGTATCGATCTGGGGCTCACGACGTTCGCGGTGATGTCGAACGGGAGGCGGATCGAGTCCCCGCGTTTCCTGCGGCAGGCCGAACGTCGGTTGAAGAAGGCGCAGCGAGCCCTGTCCCGCAAGGAGAAGGGTTCGAAGAACCGGGCGAAAGCTCGTGTGCGGGTAGCGAAAGCGCATGCGCGCGTATCCGATACGCGCCGGGATTGGGCGCACAAGCATTCCACGGGGATCATCCGCGACAACCAAGCGGTGTTCGTGGAGGACTTGTGCGTGAAGGGTCTCGCGCGTACCAGGTTGGCGAAGTCGGTTCACGATGCCGGCTGGGCGATGTTCACTTGCATGCTGGAGGAGAAAGCCGCCAGGTATGGACGGACCTTCGCCAAGGTGAATCGCTGGTTCCCGTCCACCCGAATGTGTTCTGTATGTGGGGTTTCGGGCGGGAAGAAGCCGTTGCATGTCCGGGAGTGGAGGTGCATGTGCGGGACAGTCCACGACCGCGATGTGAACGCGGCCATCAACATACTCGCGGCCGGACGGGCCGAGAGTTCAACGCCTGTGGAGCTGGTGTCAGTCTCGGCCTCGGTCGAGCAACCGGCGGTGAAGCAGGAACCCGCCGGACGCGTGGCTTAGCCGACGCAGGCCGGAATCTCCTGCCTTCAGGCAGGGAGGAAGTCAATACGACGCCGTCCACACCCAAACCCTCGACTACGTCCGCACTCTCACCGACACTGACCTGTCGCGCATTGTCGACACCCGCTGGAATCCGCCGGTCACCCTCGGTGTCCGCCGGAGTCCTGCTGCGCCGCCGTTGAGGCGGTCGGCGCGCGGCAACCCGGCGCTGACGTTCGGTGAATGCGCCTTGTCGGCGACGGCTCTCCGAGTTCAGGAGTCCGCGACCAGGGCGGTGGCCAGGTCGCGGGCTTCGTGCAGCCAGGTGGTGCGGGTGTCGGCGGTGGAGTCGGTGACGGTGCGGAAGACGGTGCGCCGGATGTCCTGGACGCCGATGTAGGGCAGGACGCAGGCGGACCAGATTTGTTGGAGGGGGTCGCCGAAGATGTCGCGTTCCCGCTCGAGTGGGGTGTCGGAGGTGTTGAGGATCAGTGCGCGTTTCGCGTGCAGCAGACCGGTGGGTGCGCCGGCCGCGTCGTCGAGTTTGTAGGCGACAGCGGGGGTGAGGACGCGCTGGATCCAGCCGGAGAGGATCGCGGGCGGCATGCCCCACCAGTTCGGGTGGATGAACACCAGTGCGTCGATGTGGGGGAGTTCGTCCTGGTATCGGCGCACGAGGTCATCGGTGGTGGGTACGCCCGCGACCGTCTCGGTGTCGGCGGCGCCCAGCAGCGGTTCGAATCCTTCGGCATACAGGTCGTGTGCGATGACATCGACTGCCAGTTCCCGTAATTGGTCGGTCACCGCGTCGAAGAGGGCCCGGTTGAAGCTGGCCGGGTCCGGGTGGGCCAGGTATACCGCGATACGCATGCCGACCACTGTGCCCGATCGGCTAGATAATCGCTTCGCCCGTACAGGTCGGTGCGGGCAGGGTGAGCAGGCCGCGGTTGGTGGCGGTGATGGTCAGCGCCACGCGCCCGGGCCCGCTGTCCTGGTTGTAGATGCGGTAGATGCTGGTGTCGTACATGTTCTGCGGATAGGACACCGTCGCCGAACCGGTGCGACCGTTGTCGAGGTTGCGCCAGTCCACTCGGGTGTCGGTGGTGTAGCCGAACAGGCTCCGGCCGCCCCCGCCCACGGTGAACAGGCCCGGTTCGTTGGCGTGGGTCATGATCGTGACCTTGCCGCTGTAGGGCAGATCGAGCAGGTTGGGGCTCAATCCCCAGCAGTTGACGCCGATCTCCTGGTGGCGGACGGGGTTCTCCAGGGCGGTGGCGGGGGCCGCGAAGGCCGCCAGGGTGAGTATGCCGGCCACGCCGGTGCCGACTCGTGAAATGCGCATCAAGTTGGTTTCCCTTCTGTAGCAATCCAATTCGTCTGTACCACGGGTGGCGGCCGGGTAAACCGGCTTGGTGAGGCGTTGCGCTAGTCCTCGCGCACGATCAGGCCCGCGGCCTGCGCGAACGCCGGAGCCAGATCCATCAACTGCCCGTAGTTGACGGTGGCGCCGCGCAGCGCGTCCAGGCCGTTGGCGATATCGAGGGACCGGGCGCCGCGCAGATCCACATCCTGCAACCGGGCCCGGTCCAGGGCGATCCGCTGCAGTGTCGAACCGGGAAAGGTGATCTGGCGCAGCGCCGCCTCGGCGAAATCCACATCGCGCAGCACACAATCGACGAACTCGACCTCCCGCAACGTCGAATTGCGGAAGTTCACCGACTCGAATTTGCAGCCCTCGAACCGCACCCGGCGCACCCCGGCGCTCACGATCTCCACCCCCGACCACGCCGAATCGATGAATTCCGCGTCCTGCCAATCGGTTTGGCCGAGATTGGTGCCGATCAGGCGCACCCCGCGCAGCCATACGTCGGCGAAACGGGTGAATCGCAGAGTGCCGCGCTGGAAGGTCAGCTCCGTCAACGCCGATTCGGTGAACCGGGAACCCCGGCAATCGGGCTCCTCGAACTGCCGGTCGGCCAGGTGGGCATTGTCGTATTCCTGATCGGATTCCAGTTCACCCTCGAAGGGTTCCAGGCGGCGGGCAAAGGCGAGATCGGTCAGTGCGCGCGACATGGGTTCGAGCCTAATCGCCGGTGCGCACCGGTGAACGCCTGCCATGATGGCGACCGTGACGTTGCCGACCGCTTTCACCGACCTGTTCGCCGTGCGGCATCCGATCGTGCTGGCGCCCATGGGCGGCACCGCCGGTGGGGCGCTGGCGGCGGCGGTGAGCAATGCGGGCGGACTCGGAATGCTGGGCGCGGGCAACGAGGGCGCGCAGTGGCTGGGACGGGAACTGCCGCTGCTGGCGGACGGCACCGACCAGCCGTGGGGCGTGGGATTCCAGAGCTGGGCACTGGACCTCGACACCCTCGACCTGGCCCTCGCGCATCGCCCGCCGGTGCTGATGCTGTCCTTCGGCGACCCGAGCCCGTTCATCGCGCCGATCCGCCGTTCCGGCGCCCGCCTCATCCTCCAGGTCACCGACATGACCGAAGCGCGCCGAGCCCTGGATCTGGCCCCCGACCTGATCGTCGCCCAGGGCACCGAAGCCGGCGGGCACGGCGCCCGGCGCGGCCGCTCCACCCTCTCCTTCGTCCCGGCCGTCGTCGACCTCGCCGCACCCATCCCGGTCGTGGCCGCCGGCGGCATCGCCGACGGCCGCGGCCTCGCCGCCGCCCTGGCCCTGGGCGCCGCCGGCGCCCTGATCGGCACCCGCTTCCAAGCCACCGCCGAATCCCTCGCCGATCCCTACAGCAAGAAAGCCATCGTCGAAGGCCTCGGCGAACACACCGAACGCAACCGGATCCTCGACATCGCCCGCCGTTCCCGCTGGCCCGCACAGTATTCCGGCCGCACCCTCGCCCACCCCTACCTCGACGCCTGGCGGGACCGCGAAACCGAACTCGCCGCCGACACCGCCGCGACCCAGGCCTACCTCGACGGCGTCGCCAGCGGCGAACTGCCGCCCGAGCCGGTGTGGGCCAGTGAATCGGTAGACCTGATCACCGATCTGCCGCCGGCCGCCGACCTCGTCGCGTTGCTCGTCGAGCAGGCCCAGACC
Source organism: Nocardia sp. NPDC051832 (assembly GCF_040681285.1). Taxonomy (NCBI): domain Bacteria; kingdom Bacillati; phylum Actinomycetota; class Actinomycetes; order Mycobacteriales; family Nocardiaceae; genus Nocardia; species Nocardia sp. NPDC051832. Next base: position 508,882 of record NZ_JBFAYL010000005.1, on the reverse strand, counting down.
GCACTCGGGCGAGCCGGCCGCCGTGACCGCTGAGTTCGATGCCGGGCCCGACCGATGATTTTCGCGCGCCGTGCCGGTCTGCACATCGGATACCGACTCCTGGGAGCGTGAGGCAATGCGGAAACTGACCTACACCATGAACGTGAGCCTGGACGGCTATATCGCCGCGCCCGGCGATGACCTCGGCTGGACCGCACCGAACGACGAGCTGTTCCAATGGTGGTCCGACCGGGTGGCAGCGACGAGCCTGGCACTGTACGGGCGCAGGTTGTGGGAGACGATGAGCTCCCATTGGCCGACCGCCGATCAGCAGCCCGACGTCACACCGGCGCAGGCCGAGTACGCCCGCCGCTGGCGGGACATGCCGAAGGTGGTGTTCTCCTCGACGATCAGCACCGTGGACTGGAACACCCGCCTGGTCGCCGGCGACGCGGTCACCGAGATCACCCGGCTCCGGGCCGAGGACGGCGGCCCCATGGACATCGTCGGCGCCACACTCGCCGCGGCGGCCATGCGGGCCGGGCTGATCGATGAGTACATGACCGTCACCCACCCGGTGCTGCTGGGCGGCGGCACACCGTTCTTCGCGACTCTGGACAACTGGGTGAACCTGAATCTGGTGGAGACCCGGACCTTTCCGGGCAGCGTGCTGCTGACCAGGTACGAGACCAGGCGCTGACCAGCCGGCGACAGCACGGACAGTGCGGGCACATCCAGTTTGAACCTCCCGGACCCGCACTGCCCGGCGACCTAGCGGGAGCCCGGCTCCGACTGCCTGCGACGATGTCGCACGTGATGTGGCCTGTTCCCCTTCCTCCGGCCGACCTCGACGATGGTGCGGTGTCGTTGCGGGAGTACCGCTCCGCGGACGCGGACGGCCTGTTCCGGGCGCTGCGCGACGAGCGGGCCTGGGAGCATATTCCCCGCCCGATTCCGCGCGACGCCGGCGAACTCGACGCGATGATGCAGGCGGCCGCGCTGCGCCTGCGATTCACTGTGCGCCACGGTGATTCGATCGTCGGGACCACCGCGGTCATCTACGAACCGGCGGAACCGCAGGCCGTGGAGATCGGCGCGACGATCTTCGACCCGGCGGTGTGGGGGACCGGGGTGAACACGCGGGTCAAGCATTTGCTGATTCCCGCCCTGTTCGCCCAGCAGGTGGCGTGGATCCAATTCCGGACCGACGAACGCAACGCCCGCTCGGCCGCGGCGATCCGCAAGCTCGGCGCGACCGATCTGGGCATCCGCCAAGACGATCTGGTGCGACGCGACGGCACCGTGCGCCGCAGCCGCTTCTTCCGCCTCGAACGCCCGTAACCCGCGTGGTGTTACTTCCAGGGTGGCCCTGACAGGGTCTCCCTCCGGGGCGCGGGCTACGCCAGACTCGGCGCATGCGCTATCAACTCTTCGGCTCCACCGGACTGCGGATCTCGGAAATCATTCTGGGCACCATGGGTTTTCGGGACCCCGATCATGCGCGGCCGGTGCTCGAGGCCTATGCCGAGGCGGGCGGGAACGTGCTCGACACCGCGTCCGCCTACGGGACCAGCGAGGAGGTGCTCGGGGAGATCATCGAGCGCCGGGACCGGTTCGTGCTCGGCAGCAAATACACCTTGACCCGGGACCCGGCGGATCCGAATGCGGCGGGCAATCATCGCAAGAACCTGACGTTGTCGCTGGAACGGAGCCTGCGCCGGTTGCGCACCGACTACCTCGATATCTATTGGGTGCACGTGTGGGACCGGCACACGCCGCTGGAGGAGACGATGCGCGCGCTCGATGACGCGGTCCGCTCCGGAAAGGCTCTGTACCTGGGCGTCTCCGATGCCCCGTCCTGGGTGGTCGCGCGCGCCAACACGCTGGCCGAATGGCGCGGGTGGACACCGTTTTCCGGATTGCAGGTGCCCTACAGCCTGCTCTCGCGCGATATCGAACGGGAATTGCTCCCCATGGCGGAAAACCTCGGCCTCAGCGTCACGGCCTGGGCTCCGCTGGCCAGTGGCAAACTCACCGCGAACGAGTCGAGCCGGCGCGTGGATCCGGCCGAGCTCACCGATACCGAACGCGCTGTCATCGGCGCGGTCGGCAAGGTCGCCGCCGACCTGGGCGCCACCTCGGCCCAAGTCGCCCTCGCCTGGCTGCGCCGGCGCTCCCGCGCGGTACTGCCGATCATCGGCCCCCGCACCGTCGCCCAACTCCAGGACGACCTCGGCGCACTCGACCTCGATCTGCCCGCCGAAGCGCTCACCGACCTGGCCTCGGCCGCCCCCTTCGACCGCGGCTTCCCCACCGATTTCATCACCGAATGCGACGAGTCGGAATTCGTCTACGGCAAGGCCGCCAGCACCGTGCTCCCGCGCTGCACGAAGACCCGATGTCAGGCAGAATGCACGCTCGGTCGGTGATCCCTGTCATGCCCGGGCGCCGGGATCCATGGATTCCGCGTGAGCGAAACCATTGACATTCGCCGCGCGCCCGATTTGCGCAGCTCGACGGCGGGGTTTGCGACCTGGAGGGGGAGCGCTCGGCGAGCCCCGAACGCGCGGGGCTCGACCACACCTTTACCCTCGAATCATGCAGTCCTGGTCCGATACCGCCCTACCCACCGTCCCCGGAGCAGGGCCGCCGTTGCGGTTGTTCGACACCGCCGACCGGCAGGTGCGGCCGGTCACCCCCGGGCCCACGGCCACCATGTACGTCTGCGGGATCACCCCCTACGACGCCACCCACCTCGGTCACGCCGCGACCTATCTGACCTTCGACCTGGTCAACCGCCTGTGGCGGGACGCCGGGCACGAGGTGCACTACGTGCAGAACGTCACCGACGTCGACGATCCGCTCTTCGAGCGCGCCGACCGCGACGGCGTGGACTGGCGGGATCTGGGCACCCGCGAGATCAACCTGTTCCGTGAGGACATGACCGCGTTGCGCATCGTGCCGCCGCGCGACTACATCGGCGCGATCGAATCGGTCGACGAGGTCGTGGAGCTGGTGGAGAAGCTGCTCGCCGCCGGCGCCGCCTACACCGTCGAGGACGACGAGTACGCCGACATCTACTTCCGTGCCGACGCCACCGCGCAGTTCGGCTACGAATCCGGCTACGACCGCGCCACCATGGAACGGTTCTTCGCCGAACGCGGCGGCGACCCGGACCGCCCCGGCAAACGCGACACCATCGACGCCCTGCTGTGGCGCGCCGCCCGCCCCGGCGAGCCGTCCTGGCCGGCGCCGTTTGGCGCCGGCCGCCCGGGCTGGCACATCGAGTGTGCCGCGATCGCCCTGAACCGCCTGGGCCCCGAATTCGACATCCAGGGCGGCGGCAGCGACCTGATCTACCCGCACCACGAGTACTCCGCCGCGCACGCCGAAGCCCTCGGCGATACCCGCCGCTTCGCCCGCCACTACGTCCACGCCGGCCTGATCGGTTTGGATGGTGAGAAGATGTCGAAGTCCAAGGGCAACCTGGTCCTGGTCTCCAAGCTGCGCCGCGCCGGCACCGACCCGGCCGCGATCCGCCTGGGCCTGCTCGCGGGCCACTACCGCGCCGACCGCATGTGGACCGACGAGGTCCTCGCCGACGCCGAACGCCGCCTGGACCTGTGGCGCCGCGCCGCCGCCCTGCCCACCGGCCCCGCCGCCACCGACACCGTCGCCCGCCTGCGCCAGCACCTCGCCGACGACCTGGACACCCCCAAAGCCCTTGCCGCAGTAGACAACTGGGCCGAGCAAGCACTGTCCTACGGCGGCCCCGATCAGGACGCCCCCGCCCTGCTCGGCACCGCCGTCGACGCCCTGCTCGGCGTCCGCCTCTAGACGCGCTGCTCGGCAGCGCACGTTCGCCGACCGCCAGGCCTCGGTGGCTCGGCCGGGCGGGCGCGAACCAGCACATGGTGAAAGGCGGCGCCGCACACCAATCCGCCGACGGTGGTCGCTGTGGCCGGCAAACGGGGATCAGCGGAGAGCGTCGCGCGGCGGCGACGTATTCGCTCGCCAGGTCCACGCAAGGTGATGGCCCTTGTCGCGGAACGGGATTCGTGGTGGGCTGCACGGGTGTGCAATCTTCATCCCCGGCGGTTGATCGGGCGGCGGACGGTGCTCGGTGGGGTGCTGGGGGCGGGGGTGTTGCTGGCGGCGGGGCGGTTGCGGGCGTCGGCGGGGCCGGGGGAGCCGCGGACGGTGGCGGCGCGGCAGCGGTATTTCGGGGTGGCGAACGTCGATCCGGAGACCGGGGCCGTGCGGGCGGATCGGGTGGTGCTGTCCTGGGTGGGATGTGCTACTTACGCTGTGGCTTTCGCGGGTTCGGTGTTGTTGCTCGACGCGTGGGTGCCGCGGCTGACCAGTTCGGGGTATTCGCCGGCGACGCCGCAGGATCTGGCCGATCTGCGGCCGGAGGCGATCTTGATCGGGCACGGGCATTTCGATCACGCCGGGGACGCCGGGCGGATCGCGCAGGCGTCGGGGGCGGTGGTGCACGGAACCGCCGAGCATTGCGCCGCGATCCGGGCGCAGGTGCCGGAGGCGAGGCTCGCGACGGTCGCCCTCGGTGATGCGCACACGCCGATCGGGCAGCGCCACGAATTCACGGTCGGCGCGGTGCAGGTCACCGCCGTGCGCCATATTCATTCCGGGCCGACGGCGCCCGATCGGGACGACCCGGCGGCTCCGGTGTTCCCCGCGCCGGAGTGGTGTGCGCTGGTGCGGCATCCGCCCTCGCTCGAGGGTGTGCTGCAGAATCTGCCGCGGCTGCTCGATGCCGAGAACGGGGTGCTGCTCTATCAGCTGCGGGTGCCTGGTTTCTCGCTGGTCTGGCACGACTCCGCGGGGCCGCTGACCGAGAAGGCTCCCCAGGTGTTCGACGTGCTCGGCGGACTTCCCGCGACCGATCTGCATATCGGCACTGTTCAGGGTTTCAACCAGTTCACCAACGGGTTGCGTGACCCGCGCACCTATATCGAGGCGCTCGGTCCGGCGCTGTTCGTCCCGACCCATCATGACAACTGGCTGCCGGGCCTGACCTCCGCTGCCGCCGCCTACGATCCGGCGTTGCTGGCCGAACTGGCGCGCATTCCGTCCGGGGCGCGCCCGGAGTTGCGTTCGCTGCACGATCCGGCCGACTATCTCAACCCCGCTCGTCTCACGTTCCTGCTCTGAGGCCTGTCCACCGTTGCCGAACCGTGTCTGAAACACCTGCGCATCAAAGTTTGCTGAACATACGCTGGCGCGGTGGCATCGGTACCGTCTCCCATGCTGGCGACCGCGGGGCGGCCGCCCGATCAGCCGGATCGGTGGGCGATCGAGATGAAATGGGACGGGATCCGGGCCGTGGTCCGATGCGCGGGGGACAGCTGCCGGTTCTTCAGTCGTAACAACCGCGACATCAGTCACTCGTTTCCGGAATTGGTCAGCGCGTTAACGGAATTGGCGGACGGACGGCGGTGGGTGCTGGACGGGGAGATCACCGCGCCCGAACCCGCTACCGGCGCACCGTCCTTCGCACGGCTGCAACGCCGCATGCATGTGCTCGCGCCCGCGCCGGCGCTGCTGCGCGCGGTGCCGGTCGAATACTTCGCTTTCGATTTGCTGGAACTCGAAGGAGAGTCGCTGATGAGCTTGCCGTACCAGGAACGCCGGGACCAGCTCGCCGCACTGAACCTCGACGGGTCCGGCGTGCGCACCTCGCCTTACTGGGTCGACGTCGACGTCGAGACGATGCTGGCCCTGGCCCACGAGCATCACCTGGAAGGCATCGTCAGCAAACTGCTCACCTCGCCCTACCGGCCCGGCACCCGCTCTCCGGCGTGGATCAAAACCCCGTTCCGGCGCACCACCGAAGCCGTCGTCGCCGGCTGGCTGCCCGGCAGCGGACGCTTCTCGGCCACCTTCGGCTCCCTGATCCTGGGCGCCTACGACGACACCGCACGCCTGGTCCACATCGGCAACGTCGGCACCGGCTGGACCCTGCCCGCCCGCCGCGCCCTGCAAACCGACCTCGACCGGATCGCCCGCGCCGACAGCCCCTTCGACATCGACCCGCCGGCGCCGGTGGTGCGCGCCGCGCACTGGGTCGACCCGAGCATCGTCGCGGACGTGGAATACCGCGCGGCCAGCCCGGACGGTTTGCGGCACCCGAGCTGGCGCGGCCGGCGCATCGACAAGGCCCCGCACGAGGTGAAAGTGCCGGAAATCGACGGATAGCAGCACACTGAGCACTGTCCCGGCACCGCGCCGTTGATCATGAGCACCAGCTGCTGGATGATCAGGATCTCCGCCCAGGCGTCTCTCCGCGCCCGAGGCGGGCAAGCTCGAGTTGATCACCATGGTCACGCTGTTCGGGCGCAAAGCTGAAGGAGCGCACGTGACTTCGCCGCAATCGCCGCGATCGGCATCCGAGCATGCCGCGACCTGGAAATTCGACTACACGATCTTCCACGCCGAGACCCGGGCGCAGTGGCGGGCCTGGCTCGCGGCCCACCACAGCTCCGCGCGCGGGGTGTGGTTGTGTTCCTGGCGCACCGGCACCGAACGGCCACGCTGCCCGTATCCGGAGGCGGTCGAGGAAGCCATCTGCTTCGGCTGGATCGACTCCACCAACACCGTCCTCGACGAGGAGCGCGGCTTGCAGCTGTTCACGCCTCGGCGCGCCAAGAGCGCGTGGACCCGGCTCAACCGCCGGCGGGCCGCCGACATGGCGGATCAGGGCCTGATGACCGACGCGGGCCGACGCGCCATCGCGGCGGCGAAGTCCAACGGCTGGTGGACGATCGCCGACCAGGTCGAAGACCTCGAGGAACCCCCGGAACTGGCGACCGCCCTCGACCGGGATCCGCGGGCCCGCGCCCACTGGGACGGCTTCCCGCCCAGCGCCCGCAAGCAGATGCTGTGGTGGATCGTCAGCGCCGCACGAGAGGCCACGCGGGCGGACCGGGTCACCCATGTCGTGGCCGAGGCGCGCGAAGGGCGACGCGCCCGCGGCTGAGGCGTCAGTGCAGTCGACCCAGCCGAGGCAGGAAGCGGCCGGTGCGCGCCGCGTAGTCGGTATAGGTGGCGCCCAGGGTGCGACGCAGGTACGGCTCCTCGACGCCGCGCACCTGAATCTGCATGCCGCCCACCGCGATCGCCCACGCGGCGAGCGCGATCAGGTTGGGTGTCATGAGCACGAATCCGAGCAGGGTGAGCACCACGCCGGTGAGAACCGGATTGCGCACCCGGGCGAACGGGCCGGAGGTCACCAGCGCCGGGCGCACCTCCGGGTCGACATCGGCACGCCACGAGTCGCCCATCGCGAACTGCGCCACCACGGTGAGCACTATCCCGATGACCACCAGCCCTACGCCCACCACCGCGACCGGGATCCGGTCGAGCATCGAAATCGGCGGCATCCCCAGCAGATCCGCGACCGCCGCACCCACGATCGCCGCGAACCCGATACTGCTGACAACCTTCGCCCACCACTGCACGGTGCCGGGTGGATCGCGAAATCGGATCTCGGCCCGATCACCGCGGCCGGACTCGACCACGGCACGCAATCCGACGATCACCGCCAGCCACAGGCCGATCAACACCAGAGTCAGCACCGCCACGTCCGCACCCCCGTGTCACACCTGCTACCGGTTCGGTACTTCCACGGTATCCGACCTGCTTCGGGCTGCGGGCGAAACTGCAAGGCGCGCACCGGAAGCCCGCGGGCCCGACCGTGCAGATCGATGCCGCGCGGCGGCGTCCCCGATACGGAAATCGCCGTTCGAGGAACTGCTGGAAGCTCGGAGAGTTCGTGGCTGATCGCGATCGAAACGGCGCAGGATCGGTCGTGAGTCCTCTCGATCCCGTCGTCGGGCGCGGGGCGGCAACAGCCGGCCGCCGCGGTCGGTCAGGCAGTCGCCGGGCGCACTGGATCGGCCGGCCGTTCACCCTGGCGCTCGAGCTATCGGCAGTTCACTGGAGAGCGTCATCAGCGAGAGCCCGCGCGGCTTCCACGGAGAGCGTCGTCGGCGAGAGCTCGCGCGGCTTCCGCGGGTGCGTAGCTCGCCAGTGCGGTGACGAGGTTTCGGAGGTCGTGGCGGAGGGCTGCGGGCAGGGTGGCGTGGCGGGCGACGTCGAGTTCGTTGGCGATGGTCAGGACGGCGAAGTCGTGGAGTTCGGCGGCCTGGATGGTTCGGGACGTGCCGGTGCGGCGGTCGAAGACGGGCAGGGGGTCCTGGCCGAGGCCGCGGTAGGTGCGGGTGCGGTCGCAGGCGCCGTAGAGGTAGACGAGCGCTTCGGCGTCGGGGCCGATGAGGTGTTGGAGGCGGTTGCGGTCGGTGCGTGTCAGCAGCGGGTGCGCGAATCCGTCGGTGCCGTAGGTGGCGTGGCAGATCGCGGCCAGCCTGGTTCGCGGGCTGGCGTTCCAGTCGCGGGTGAGGGCGTGGACCCGGTGCAGATGGGCGAGCAGGGTTCCGCCGGGATGGTCGAGGTGCTCGGCGCCGAGGGCCTGTTGCAGGTCGAAGGCGCGCTGCACGATCTCGTCGGTCGCGAGCCAGCGGGTGGCGTGGTCGGTGAGGAGGCGGGCGAGGTCGGCGGGGGCGTCGCGGGCGACGAGGTGGCCGGCTTCGGGGACGACCGCGAGCGTGACGCGCGGGTTGGCGGTGCGGAAGCGGTGCACGTCGGTGTCGGTGAGGGGAGAGTCCCGTCCGGCGCGCACCAGCAGGATCGGCAGGTCCGGGGTGGCGGCGCCGGAGAGCAGGGTGGCGCCCGGTCCGAGGATGTCGGCGACCAGTTCGGTGAAGTGTGCGGCGAGCCCGTGGTCATCGCGCCAGCGGCGCACCCGATCCGGGTCGGCCTCGGGGACGACATCCACCAGCACCAGCCCGGTGACGCGCTGTGCGACAGCGGGTTCGGTGAGGGCCGCGAGGGCGGCCAGACCGCCGAGGGAGGCGCCGACCACCACGATCGGCGCCGGCTCGCGGAGCACCATCGCGATCACGTCGTCGGCGACCGCGCGCAGAGTGGTGGCGCGTCCGGAGCTTTCGCCGTGCCCGCGCAGGTCGAAAGCCACCGTCCGCAGCCCGTGCGAGGCCATGTGTGCGGCGATCGGGGCCCAGACGCCTCGGCGTTCACCGCCCGCGTGCAGAAGGAGCACGGTGGGTCCGGTGCCTGTCACGGTGGCGTGCAGCGTGGCGTCGTCCCGGGTGAAGTCGATCATCGGCATCTCGCACTCCCTCTTACCTTGGGATCTCAAGGTAAGTCGGTCAACCTTGGCATGTCAAGGTAATGTGGTCTCGTGAGCACTCCCAGAACGCGCCGGACCTCGCAGGAAGCCCGCCGGTTGATCCTCGATTCCGCCGCCGAGCTGCTCGCCGAGGGCGGTGTCGCCGCCGTGCAGGTGCGCGCGGTGGCGGCACGCGTCGGCATGACCGACGCCGGTGTCACCCACCACTTCGGCAACCGCGACACCTTGCTCACCGAACTCTTGCGCCACGGCGGCCGCCGGCTGCGCGACGCCCTCGAACAGGTCCTCGCCCGCTGGCTCGAGCACGCCCCGGACCTGCGCGAACTCGTCGCATCCCTGGAGCGCCTGTACCGGGACGGCTACGGCGAACTCGCGGTCGCGCTGCACGCGGCAGGCTGGCGTGATTCCGGCAGCGGCATGCTCGACCCGGTCGTCGACGCTCTGCACCGCCTGCGCCCACCCGGCAGCGCCCTCCCCGACACCCGCCACGCAGTCGCCGCCCTGCACCAAGCGATGGCCACAGAAGCCTTGTATGGCAGCGCTTTCCGTCGCAGCGCCGGTCTCACCGGCGCCGCCGCCGACGACTCCGCGGCACACATCGAATGGTGGGCCGTCCACCTCCAACACACACTGGGCCTCCCGGAACCCTCGCCGACTCGGTGACCCTTACCGAGTCGAAACAGGTCCGATCGACCGACGATCCGGTTGCCGACCGGCACTGGCAAAGAACGGCAACGGGCACAGTTGTGGCCATAGCGCGGGCCAATCCCGCACTATGGCCACTAGTGATGTTGTGCCGGTGCGGCATTCGTCAGCCGTTGAGGGCGGCGGTGATCTTGGCTGCCATCGCGGTGACGGCGGGGCTGGGCTTGCAGGTCTGGGTGGCGGCTTGGATTGCGACCTGGATGGTGTCGTGGAAGTTGCCGGCTTCGCCGGGGTGCTGGGCGAGCAGGTTCATGGCCGCGGTCAGGCTGGGCAGGACGTGGTCGGCGAGGTCGGCGACGGACTTGCCCGGCAGGTGGATGTCCTTGGTTTTGGCCGAGAGGACGTGCCCGACGAGTCCGGTTGCCGAGGTCAAGGCGATGGAGCCGTGGCTGATGGCCTTGTGGGGTGCGCCGGCCGCGGCGATCAGGGAGACCGCGCCGTAGGCGGCGGTGCGCAGGGTGGCCTTGTCGGAGTCGGTCAGGGTGCTGGTGGTGACGGACATGGTGTGTGCTCCTTGTGTTCGGTTGCGGCACTGTGGGTGCCGGTCGTTGTGTTCGATGTACACACTGTGTCGAGGTCGGCTGTCACCGTGCTGACAGCCGCCTGACATCACCTCTGACACCACGACCTCCGCCTCTCGAACCCGATGCCGGGGTCAGCCGGGACATGACCGAGGCAAACGCGTGTGCGTTCCACGCGGATGTCCCACCGATCGCGCGGGGTCAGGTGTCGTAGCGGGTGACCAGTGTGGCCGCGCGGTCGCGCAGGGCGGTGCGTAGCCAGGGTGGGGACAGGGCTTCGCCGGTCGCGCCGAGCTGCCACAGGGCCCAGATGGCGTGGCGGCGGTCTTGGAAGGTGACTTCGAGGTGGAGTTGTCCGTCGGTGCCGGTGTCTTCGGACAGGACCGCCAGGGCGGTGCCGACGAGTTCTTCGCGCTGGCCGGGGTGCAGCCGGACCAGCACGGTGACCTGGTCGCCGCCGGTGCGGAAGCGGGTGCTGCGCTCCTGCCAGGCTTGGTCGAGATCGACTCGGTCGGGTCGCTGTGCGGGTTCGGGCAGGACTTCGGCGGCGGCGATGCGGGAGAGCCGGTAGGTGCGGTCGGCGCCGTCCCGGAGGGCGAGCAGGTAGGCGTGGTCGCGGACGGTGACCAGGCCGATCGGGTCGACGGTGCGCCAGGTGGGGTCCTGGTTCACCGCGGCGTAGTGGATGCGCAGTTTGTGGCCGCGGAACACCGCGCGCCGGACCGCCGCCACGACCGTGTCGGGGACGTGTTCGGTGCTCTGGCGGCGCGCGAGCAGGTCGGTTTCGGGGTCGATGAGCAGGCGCTGGGCGGCGCCGTCGGCGCTGGTGCGGGAGCTTTCGGGTAGCGCGTCGACGACTTTGCGCATGGCGGCGGCCAGCGCCGAGCCGAGGCCGAATGCTTGTGCGCCACGCCGTGATCCGGCGACGAGCAGGGCAAGGGCTTCCTCGTGGTTGAGGCCGGTGAGTTCGGAATGGAAACCGGGCAGCAAGGCGAAACCGCCGTGGCGGCCGCGTTCGGCGTAGACCGGGACGCCGGCGGCCGAGAGCGCCTCGATGTCGCGCAACACGGTGCGGGTGGACACCTCGAGCTCACGGGCCAGCGCCGCTGCGGACATCCGGCCGTGCCGGCGCAGCAGCAGCACCATGGAAACCAGACGATCGGCGCGCATAGCAAAACCTTCTCAGAAATACGCGACACAGGATGTCGTGATTAGTGGGGAAGCTGATCCTATGACGAACACGCGAGTGGCCACTGAGCGTGCGGTGGCGCGCCGGAACGGACCTGTGATGCGGATTGTGACGATCGGTGTCTACGGATTCACAGCGGAAACGTTTCTCGCTCAGCTCACCGGGGCCGGTGTGGGGTTGGTGCTGGATGTGCGGCAGCGCCGGGGTGTGCGCGGGACGCAGTACTCGTGGGCGAATTCGGTGCGGTTGCAGCGGATGCTCGGCGCGGCCGGGGTCGGTTATCGCCATGTGAAGGGGTTGGCGCCGACGACGGAGCTGCGTCAGCTGCAATATCGTGCCGACGATCGTCAGGGTGTGGGCAAACGCAATCGGGTCGCGTTGGCGCCGGAGTACACCGCGGGCTATACCCGGGAGATTCTCGACCCGTTCGATCTCGGCGCGCTCGTGACCGAGCTTCCTCGGGATGTGGTGACCGCGGTGCTCTGCGTCGAGCGCGATGCCGCGGCGTGTCACCGTTCGCTGGTGGTGGCACGGCTGCACACCGAGCACGGTCTGCCGGTCACCGACCTGCACCCGGGCTTGCACTCCAATACCGTTGCCTAGCAGCGGATTTTGCCGGATCAAGGGTGGCCGATGCCGACTCGCCCCGTCGGCGGGCGGAGTCTTCGGCGAGGACCCGCACCGTGCCTTCGGGCACCGCGCGGCCGGGCGGGCGCGGCGTTTTCGGGCACCCCGGCTGATTGCGATCGCTCGTTGTGGGAAACCGTGGACAACGAACGACACCCACACCGGGTGGTCGCATCGAGCGAGAGGTGCTGCATTGACTGTCGACCGGCAAGGTGAGGTCGCAACGCGCACCGACAGCCCTGGCGGTACCGGCGAGTCCGCGGCCACCGAACGATTCCTGCTGCACAGCGTGGCCGCGTTGCTGGGTGCGGTCGCGGTCGGTCTCGGGTTCGCGGCGCTCACCGCGCTGGTGCGGTCGCGGTGGGAGCCGCTGCTGAGCGCGGATCAGGCGGTCTCGGACCGGGTGGTCGCGGTGGTGGCGCGCAACCCGATGCTGCTCCAGGTCCTCACCGTGGTCACCGCTTTCGGGGCGACCGCGACCTTGCTGTCGGTGCTCGCCGTGGCCGCGGTGTGGTTGTCGCTGCGCCGGTTACCGCGGCTGGCGGTGTATGTGATCCTCACCGGCGCGGGCGGTCTGATGCTCAACGCGGTGGTCAAGCAGCTGGTGGAACGGTTGCGGCCGGTGGTGGAGACGCCCGTCCACAGTGTCGCCGGGTGGAGCTTCCCGAGCGGGCACGCGATGGGTTCGCTGGTCTGCTACGGCGTGGTCGTGCTGGTGTTCGCGCCGATCCAACGCGAACGGGTCCGGCGGACGGTGACCGGGTTCGCGGTGCTGCTGGTGGCGGTGATCGGGCTGAGCCGGATCGCGCTGGGCGTGCACTACCTCACCGATGTGCTGGCGGGCTGGCTGCTGGGGGCGCTGTGGTTGCTGCTGGCCACGGTCGCTTTCGATCGGTGGCGCCGCGAGGCCGGGATCGCGGACCCGGGTCCGCTGCCCGGGGACGTGGCGGCGGACGCGGAAGCGGACTTGCGCCCGGTTCCGGTGCGGCACGCGCCCACGTTGCCGCATCCGTGGCGTGGCGCGGGCGAGCTGGCGGTGGCGTGGGTGCTGCTGGTCGGGGTGTTGCTCGGCATCGGGTTGTCGGTGCGGGAGCTGGCCGCCGAGACCACGGTCCTGCACTGGGATCATCGGGTGGTGGCGGTGCTGGCCGAGCATCGGAATGCGGTGTGCACCACCGTGCTCGAGGTGTTCGGCACGGTCGGCAACACCGTGGCGATCCTTTCGGTCGCGGTGGTCGTGGCGGTGCTGCGCAGCTGGCGGCCGGTGGTGTTTCTGGGTGTCGCGCTGGTCGGGGAGATCACCGCGTTTCTCACCGTCGCCGCGATCGTCGATCGTGATCGCCCGGCGGTGGCGCCGCTGGATCCCGACCTGCCGCCGACCGCCAGTTTCCCGTCCGGGCATGTGGCGGCCTCGGTGACGTTGTATGCGGGCACCGCCGCGCTGGTGTGGGCGTCCACGCGTGGCCGGCGGTTCCGGTTCCTGGCGGGCGTGGCGTTGCTGGTGCCCGTGCTGGTCGGCGTGCAGCGCCTGTATGCCGGAGCCCACCACCCCACCGACGTAATGGGCGCGGTGCTGCTGGGCGCGGTGTGGACCGCGATCGCGTGGTGGGTGGTCGAACCGGTCGCTGCCGATCGGTCCTCGGCGCTGCGAACCCGCCCGCCCGCGGTCCCGGCGATCTCGAACCAGTGCGGCGGGAGAACCCTTATGCGCGGGCTCGATTAGCGAGCCCGCACCGCGTGCGGCAGGGTTGTGCGCACCATGACAGACAACGACGACCTCGCCACCGACCGCCGCTGGCGGCACGGAGCGCGCCTGGCGGTGTACGCGGCGTTCCTGCTCGGGATGTTCTATCTCGTGGCCGTTGCCCGCGTCATCGATATCGACGCGGTGCGCGCGGCGATCGAGGCGACCGGTCCGGCGGCGCCGCTGGTGTACGTGGCGGTTTCGGCGCTGCTGGGGGCCGCGCTGGTCCCGGGCCCGATCTTGGCCGGAGGCAGTGGCCTGTTGTTCGGGCCGCTGCTCGGAACCTTCGTGACCCTCGGCGCCACCGTGGGGACCGCGACGTTGTGCGCGTTTCTCGGCCGGCGGGCCGGGCGGCGCAGCGCCCGCGGCATGCTCGGCGCCGAACGCGCCGAACGCATCGATGCACAGATCGCCCGGCGCGGCCTGTGGGCGGTGGTCGGGCAGCGCTTCATCCCGGGCGCCCCGGACGCGCTGGCCTCCTACACTTTCGGCGCTTTCGGCGTTCCGCTGTGGCAGATGGCAGTCGGTGCGTTCATCGGGTCCGCGCCACGAGCGTTCGTCTACACCGCCCTGGGCGCCTCGATCGGCGACTTGTCGGCGCCACTGGCCTACACGGCGATCACGGTCTGGTGCGTTGTCGCGATCATCGGCGCTTTCGCCGCGCACCGCGGAATTCGGAGCTGGCGCCGCCGGGATCGGGATACGGAATCGACGCAGGCCTAGGTTCGGCGTAATCGGTTTGGCGGCCGGTCCGGATCGACCTCGTCACGCGGGCGTCAGGGCTTCGTCGGGCCAGAGCGCCGCGGATGCGTGGCCGAGCAGGAGTTTGGTGTAGAAGACCGGCGCGAACCATGGTGCGGCGCGCGAAGGTCCCGCGGCACGGTCGAGTGCCAGTCCGGCGAGTGTCAGCACCGGACCGAGTGCTCGACGGTGCGGGCCGGCTCGACGAATCGCGAACGTAGCCGCCAGCAGGTAGCCGTAATGCGCTCCGGCCCACAACCATCCGGGCAGGCGGCGCGGTTCGCGGCGATCCAGCCAGGCCACAGCGATCGGGTGCAGGTGCAGGGCGGCGAACAGCAGGTGATCGGTGTCGGTTTGGCCCGGTCGTTCATACCAGCGAGCGCACGTCTTGGTGTTGTTCACCCACGCGCCGCCCCACAGATCGAATGCCATCAGTCGTAGCGTCAGCGATTCGCTGCGGGTGCTGTTCCAGGTGTTGGCGAGATTCGGCGCCGCGACCGTTCCCACGGTCGCGAGCCCCAGGGTGATGGCGGTGTTCGTGGGTGTTGCACCGGGGCCGACCAGCGAACTCCACGCTGACCGGATCGGGTGGCGAAATCGAATGTCGGCCATCTCAGTCTCCGTTTCGTGCGGTCCGGTGCCCTGGATGTTGCGCCGCGCCCGTCACGACCGGGCGTGCAGCAATATTTCAGCAACACATTCGAGTGTGCCATGTCCCCGGATAGAGTTCCGGCGCGGCTCGAGCGTGATAACGTCTACTTGTCCCAGACAGTCAGGGTCGAAGATGGCCGACAAGGTAAGCGCAACGCTGCGGCGATTTCTGCGGCCGCCGGAAGAGGTGGTTCGCACCCGGTCCGAGCAGGCCATGACCGATACGATGTCAATCGTCGTCGACGCACCGGCACAACAACTTTGGGACCTGGTCACCGATATCACCGGAATGGGCCGCTGGAGTACAGAGAATCGCCGCGGGCGCTGGCTGAACGGTGCCGTGGAACCGCGAGTGGGCGCATGGTTCATCGGGGTCAACCGGATCGGGCCCCTCACATGGGCCACCCCCTGCGAGGTAACCGTGGTCGCCCCGCTCGCCCACTTCGAGTTCCAAGTCCACATCGTCGGTCCCCGTTGGGGTTACCGTCTCGAACCTCATCCAGGCGGAACCCTGGTCACCGAGTACCGCGAATGGTCCTACACCTCCGCCTTCAACCGCGCACTGCGCTGGTCCGGCCCGCTGGGCAGAACACGGGACAACCATGCGCTGCACGGGATCCCGCAGACCCTGCGGGCACTGAAGGCGCACGCCGAAACGCTTCGGGCAGGGCAGAGCGATAAGCTGCCGGCACGGCCGACGGAATGAGAGCTCCGCACCGACCGGTCTTGTCTTCGTCTGGGACAGTGCCTAGATTCGTGCGCATGGAGCACATCGAGTTGGACGCACCCGACGGACCGATCTCCGCGGTCATGGCGCGCCCGCAGGGGCCGGGTCCATGGCCGGGAGTGGTGATCGTGCACGACATCACCGGTGCGAGCGCGGATTTGCGGCAGCACGTGCAGATGCTGGCCGAGCACGGCTATCTGGCGATCGGCCCGAATCTGTTCTCCCGCGGCCGCGCGCGCTGCCTGCGTTCGGTGATGCGGGCGCTGTGGTTCACCGGCGGCAGCACCGACGCCGACCGCGAACCCGTGCGCGACATCCTCGCCGCCCGCGCTCGCCTGCTCGCCGACCCGGACTGCACCGGGCGCACCGCGATCAGCGGATTCTGTATGGGCGGCGGCTTCTCGCTGCTGTGCGCGCCCCAGGGTTTCGACGCTGCGGCCCCGTTCTACGGCGGTCTCTACGGCGACTATCGCACGCTGCTCGACGGCGCCTGCCCGATCGTGGCCAGCTACGCCGGCCTGGATCCGACCCTGCCGGGCGCGGACGCGAAACTCGAACGCACCCTCACCGCACTCGGTGTGCCCCACGACATCAAAACCTATCCGCGCACCACCCACGGATTCGCCAACACCTTCCCCGGCGATCAGCTGCTGCGCGTCACCGGTTTCGGCCACAACCCGGCCGCGACCGCCGATGCCTGGCAGCGGGTGTTCGCCTTCTTCGACACCCATCTACGCACCGGCTCTCAGCCGAGCAGCTCATCGACGTAGCACCACCGCCACGCCTCACCGGGCTCGATACTGCGGATCACCGGATGGCCGGTACCCCGGTAATGCTTGGTGGCGTGATTGCCCGGGGAGGAGTCGCAACAGCCGATCTCCCCGCAGGACAGGCACATCCGCAGATGCACCCAGCTCAGCCCTTCGGCGAGGCATTGCGCGCATTCGGCGGCTCCGCGCGGCTGCGGCGCCAGGGGTGCGGCGCGCAGGTGCGCGCAGTCGTCGGCCGAGCTGGGCCCGGCGAGCAGTTCGACGCGGTCGTCCTCGGTTTCGTCGAATCGGTCGATCATCGATTCCTCGAGATCGAGGCGGGCCAGCACATGCTGGAGGATCTCGTAGTCCATCGCCCCGGAATCGCGCACCGCCAGCACGGTTTCGCGTTCGGCGGCCAGCATCGCCAGGCGCAGCCGCCGGTATTCGGCGGTGGGTGTGGCCTGTTCGGCTTCCGAACGCCCCAGCCGTTCCCAGGCGGCGTTGGTCTTCCAGGCGACCCGTTCACGCAGTGACTGCACCACCGCCTCGGGTGTCCGGTCGGTGACTTCGCTGTCGAGCACCGCCAGCCCGGCCGAGGTCGCCTGGGAGAGCAGGCTCGCCTTCTGCAACGCGTCCTCGGCGCGGCTGGGCCCGCGCAACTTCAGCATCCGCACCAGCCATGGCAGCGAGGTCCCTTGCAGCAGCAGCGTGCCCGCGACCACCACCAGCGCCAGCAGTTTCAGCACCGCCAGCTGCGGGGTGTCCTCGGGCAGCAACAGCACCGCCGCCAAGGTCACCACCCCGCGCATGCCCGCCCACGACACCACCGTCGCGTGCTTGGCCATCGACTGATCCGCGGGCACCGTCGTCATGCCGAGCCGGTCGAACAGCAGCGCCCACGGGAACACCCACAGCGGCCGCGCCAGCATCACCGCCGCCAGCACCGCCACCGCCGCCAGCACCAGGGTCGTGTGGTCCAGGCCGCTGCCCCAGGCGCCCTCGAGGATCCCGCGCACCTGCAGACCGATGATCAAGAACACCGCGCTCTCCAGAATGAACTGGATGGTGCGCCAGTTGGTGCGTTCGGCGATGCGTGAGGCGGCGCTCTGCCAGGCCGGGGCGTTGTGGCCCAGGATCATCCCGCACACCACCACCGCGATCACCCCGGAGGCGTGCACCTCTTCGGCGGGCAGGTACGCCACGAACGGCGCCAGGAACGACAGGGTGGTGTCGAGCACCGGGTCGTTGATCCGGCGGCGCAGGAACGCCAGCAGATAGGCGACCGCGACACCGACGAGCGCGCCGCCGCCCGCGGCGAGCAGGAAGTCACCGCCGGCGTTCCACACCGACACCGTGCCCGCCGAGGCCGCGATCGCGGTGCGCAACGCCACCAGCGCGGTCGCGTCGTTGAACAGCGACTCGTCTTCGAGGATGGTGACGATCCGGCGCGGCATCCCGATCCGGCGGGCCACCGCGGTCGCGGCCACCGCGTCCGGCGGGGCGACCACCGCGCCGAGCGCGACCGCGACCGCGAAGGGCACCGGCAGCAGCAACCACACCACCGCCGCGACGGCGAAGGTGGTGAACAGCACCAACCCCACCGACAGCAGCGCGATGGTGCGCAGATTCGCCCGGAAATCCACCAGTGAGGTGCGGATCGCGGCGGTGTAGAGCAGCGGGGGCAGCAACCCCAGCAGCACCACCTCCGGTTCCAGATGCACCGTGGGCACGAACGGCAGATAGGACGCCGCCACCCCCGCCAGCGTCAGGACCAGCGGTTCGGAAATCCCGAACCGCCGCGCCAGCGCCGCGAGACTGGCCGCCGAGGCCACGAGAACCACCAGGCCGATCGCCATATGCACCGCAGCATTCTCGCAGAGCATGCTCGCCGGGGCGCGCAACCGCCACCCGGTGCGCATCCCGGCGGCGAATCCCGGCCCGGTAGATGACACGTGCCGGACCGGCCGAAGCGGCGATGCGAGTACCGTTCGCGCGCAATGCTGGTCGGCACAAGGAGGTAGACGTGGAAGAGGAGTTCGCGGACTGGCGGGCCAACGGCCGCCGGTTCACCCATCGCGGTCATCAGATCTTCTGGCGCGACAGCGCTTTCAGCGGAACCCTGCCCGACGAGGACGGCGCGCCCGAGAGTCGTCCGGGCCCGGAACGCGTCCTGCTGTGCGTGCACGGGTTCCCGACCGCGTCCTGGGATTGGCACGCGATCTGGCCGGGGCTGTGCGCGGAGTTCACCCGGGTGCTGGCTCCGGACATGATCGGCTTCGGCTGGTCGGCCAAACCTCGCGGTTATCAGTACACGATTTCCGATCAGGCCGACCTGCACGAGCAATTGCTGCGCGATCAGGGGATAGGCCGGGTGCACATCCTGGCCCACGACTACGGCGACACCGTCACTCAGGAATTGCTCGCCCGCGACAGCGAACGCAGGAAAGCCGGCGACGAATCACTGGTCATCGAATCGGTGTGCCTGCTCAACGGCGGATTGTTCCCCGAAACCCATCGGGCCCGCCCGATCCAGAAACTGCTCGCGAGCCCGCTGGGCCCGGTGCTGTCGCTGCTGGCCACCGAATCGACCTTCCAGGCCAGCCTGGCCGGGGTGTTCGGGCCCGACACCAAACCCTCGGTCGCCGAACTCGACCAGTTCTGGCTGATGTGGTGCGGGCGGCACGGCAAACGCAACGGGCACAAACTCATCCGCTACATGGCCGAGCGGCGCACGCATCGGGAACGCTGGGTGGGGGCGCTGATCGGGACCGAGGTGCCGGTGCGCCTGATCGACGGGCTGCTCGATCCGGTCTCCGGCGCGCACATGGTGCAGCGCTATCGCGAACTGGTGCCCGGGGCCGATGTCGTGGAATTGGCGAAGGTCGGGCACTATCCCCAACTCGAAGCGCCGGAAGAAACCCTGGCCGCTTTCCTGGAATTTCACAGCACTCGCGTGCATTGAGCACAAAAAGCCCGAGCGCCAACCAGATAACCGGTGGTTACCATTGGTGGCGTTCGGGTCGAAAGACTGCGGCACCGAAAATTCGGGGAGCCGCGCGCGGGGGGCTCAGAGGAATATGCCGATTCCGGCGAGCAGAACCACCGCTGTGAACACGATTCCTGCGACGAGAAGATCGATGAGCATGGAACTTTTCCTTTCGTGCCTGCCCGCACCGTGCGGGCATTGAGTTAATCTCCAGCAAAACGTGATCTGTTTCACTTTTTCGGTCCGGAAAGCAAAATAGGCGGCTGACCGTGGCACCTTTTCCGGTCCTATGGGGTGCGCCATAGAATGATCCGGTGGCCAGCACCCGCCGAGCACGCTCCGACACCGCCCGCCCCCGCCTGCCCGACGCCCGGCGGCGGATGATCGAGGGCGCCATCGACTCGCTGCGCGTGCACGGCGCCAGCGGCACCAGCGTCGACCGCGTCCTGGCCGCCACCGGCGCACCCCGCGGCTCGGTCTACCACCATTTCCCCGGCGGACGCACCCAGCTCATCGCCGCCGCCGTCACCACCGCCGGCGCGGTGATGACCGAACTCATCGACACCCTCACCCGCGACCACACCCCGGTCCAAGCCCTCGACCAGTTCGCCGCGATGTGGCGGCAAACCTTGCGCGACAGCGACTTCCGATCCGGCTGCCCAATCTTCGCCGTCGCCGTCGAAACCAACGACGAAGCCCCTGAACTCGCCCACACCGCCGCCGAGATCTTCGCCCGCTGGCACCACGCCCTGGCCGACCTCCTCGTCCGCCACGACATCCCCGGCGACCGCGCCGCCCGCCTGGCCACCCTCACCGTCGCCGCCATCGAAGGCGCCATCGCCCTGAGCCGCATCCAGCACAGCACCCAGCCACTCGACGACGCGGTCGACGAACTGCGCGCCTTCTACACCACCACCGAATCCCGCTGACGCCCTCGGGTCGATCCCGTGCGGTCGCTGAGCACCACGGGCACGCCGGTCGGTGACCGTCAACTCGAAGTCCGGTCGAAGTCCGGCACCCCCGTGACGCCGTCGCACAGCCGGCCGTCCCGGTGCGGGTACCACTGATACGCGTCGACGGCTGGTGCGCAGGGCTCGGGGAGACGTGGAAATTCTGTGCATCCGACCAGAGATGCGGATGCGGAGGGCGGTTACCGTGGAGCTCACAGTCTGGCTCGCAGCCCGAATCGGTTGCCGCGGAATCGATATCGGGTCGCCGCAGAATCGATTCAGGAATGCGGGCCGCCGCTCGTCGAAGGAGATCGCGATGACACGGACCGCCGACCTCACCTTGGAGACCATCGAGCTCGAACAGGACGGGCGGGTCCTGACCGCCCGCATCGTCGCGCCGCCGTTGAACTTCGTGACGATCGCGGTGGTGCGCGATCTCGACCGGCTCACCGCGGCGGCCGACCGCGACGACAGCGTAGGCGCGATCATCCTCACCGGCGGGCTGCCCGGACGGTTCCTCACCCACGCCGACCCGCGCGCCCTGACCGGCATGATCGAGCTACCGCACCCGTTCGTCCCCGCCCGCGTCGCGGCCCCACTGTTGCGGGCGGGCAGCCTGGCCCTGCGGATCCCCGGCGCGGCCGACACCATCGAACGCGTCGGCGGCGGACTCGGCGCCGGCCTGGTGTGGGGTCACCGCTGGAAACGAACCACCCTGCGCATGAACCGCTCCGGGGTGGTCTACCTCGCCGCGATCAACGGCCCCGCCCTGGGCGGCGGCCACGAAATCGCCCTCGCCTGCGACCTGCGCTACGCCGCCGACGCCGAGCACGTCCAGTTCGGGCAGATCGAATCCCTGGCCAACCTGATCCCTGGTGGCGGCGGCACCCAACGCCTGATCCGCCTGGTCGGCGCCGCCAAAGCCATCGAACTCACCCTCGAAGGCGCGCCCGTCTCCGCCCAGGAAGCTCACCGCCTCGGCCTGGTCCACCACCTCACCACCCCCGACCAGCTGCTCCCCGAAACCCACACCACCGCAACACGTCTGGCCGCCCGCAACCCCGTCGTCGTCGCCGAGGCCAAACGCGCCATCTACTTCGGCACCGACAAATCCCTCGCCCGCGCCCTCGACGCCGAACAAGCCGCCTTCGTCTCCACCGGCACCACCCCCGCCGCCACCCGCACCACCCACGCCTTCTTCGACGACCTCGACCGCCTCGGCGACACCCCCTTCCTCGCCGACCCCAAACCTTGGATCAACGGCACCCGCATCGACCAGACCACCCGCTGACACCCGGCCCGGCTCGATCGTCGTTCCTGCGATACTCCGCGCCCTCCAGCGCACATCACGTCCGGCATCGCCGCAGGCGGGCAGCGCTGCACCAGCCACGATGCTGGGCAGTGCGGGCGGTGCGGACGCTCGATGTGCCCACCTTCGGCATGAGACACCGGTGCGCGGTTCCGGGGGAGCCACGCCGCCGACCGCTGGACCTATCCGGACCTCGAGGACCGACCTGGAACCCGCGACAGGCCGAGAGGGCCGCCGTAGAGTCTGCACATGGCGGTCCAGTTAGAACTGCAACCCGCGCCGCCGCTGCGGCTGAGCCCAGAATGCTTGGTGTACACCGGGATCGCGCGGCTGTACCGCACCGGCGCGGTGCTGATCCAGACCTCCGGCGCGACCGGCGAACAGTTCGGATTCTTCCTGCCCGACGTCCCCCCGCTCACCGCGGGCACCGCCGAGCCGGGACTGTGGGCAGAGGTTTCCCTGATGACCGCCATCGCCACCGCCACCTCCGGCACCTTCCCGTTCGGCGTCGAGCAAGTCCACCCCGCCTACGTCCCGGACCCACGCGGCGGCGGCAACCGCTGGCTCAACCTCTCCGGCACCGCCCACATCGGCCGCGAGATCCGGATCGC
The DNA here is from genome assembly GCF_040681285.1 of Nocardia sp. NPDC051832. Lineage (NCBI taxonomy): Bacteria > Bacillati > Actinomycetota > Actinomycetes > Mycobacteriales > Nocardiaceae > Nocardia > Nocardia sp. NPDC051832. The sequence continues at coordinate 486,161 of NZ_JBFAYL010000005.1, read as the reverse complement.
TTACCGCGTCACCGTCCAGACGGCCTGACGAGGCAGCCCACCACCCGTTGCGCAGGTCGATCTCGCACACCGCTACGTCCAGGATGTACCGCTACACGAGAGGGCAGCTCCACTCAGTCCGCAGATGGGTGTCGAATAAGGCGAACACTCACAGCCGCGCGGCGCCGCCGAATACACGCATACTCACTGCCGATCGTCGTCAGTTCAGAGCTACACCCAGGCATATCGCGCAGCACACAGCAGCGCGATGTTGACCAATCCAAGCACCGCTCCCAGGGCACTGCCGCGAATCGCGCTGCGGAGCACGGTGTTCCGAGTCAGCGGGACCGGATGGTCAGCCGACCGCGGCGACGGTGTCTGCCGGTGTGTCCGCCGGTTCTGCCGCCTGCACACGCACCCAGGTGCTGTTGACGGCGGCGGCGCCGGAGAACGTGTCGGTCAGCGACGGGTCGTGCAACGCGTTGACGTTCTTGCCCGGCAGGGAGGCGGCGACCTGCCAGCCGACGCCGGGTTCCTGGTGGCCCCAGCCGTGGGGGACGGCGATGGTGCCGGGGCGGATGTCGTCGCTGACTTCCACCGGCACCACGATCGAACCGGTCTTGGAGGTGACGGTGACCGGGGCGCCGTCGGTGAGGTGGCGGGCGGCGGCGTCGGCGGGGTGCATGAGGGCGGTGCAGCGGTCCTTGCCCTTCACCATCGCGGGTACGTTGTGCAGCCAGGAGTTGTTGCTGCGCAAGTGGCGGCGGCCGATCAGGCGCAGGTCGTAGCCGTCGGCGGTGGCTTGGGCGCCGTGCGCGACGTCGTCGAGCAGGGCGCGGGCGGCGGCGAGGAAATCCGGGGGCGCCAACTGGACTTTGCGGTCCTTGGTGCCGATCAGCTGCCGCAGCCGTGGGCGCAGCGGCCCCAGGTCGACACCGCCCGCACTCTCGCGCACCTTGCCGACGGTCAAACCCCGCAGACCGCGTCGCAGGACACCATAGGGACCGGTCGCGACACCCAGCGCCGACAACCGCAGCGGACTGAACTGTTCGAACAGCCGATGCAACGCACCGGTGGTGACACCACGTGCGGGCAACGGCAGCATCTCGGTCACCAAGCGCGCCATGATCTGCCAATCCTCGAGACCGTCGGCGGGCGGATCGAAGACCCGCGCGTTGTAGCGCAGATTGTTGCGCACGCTGAACACCGGCAGCAGCACGTCGAGATCTTCGCGTTCCAGCGGCGAGATCGGCGGCAGGATGATATCGGCGTGCCGGGTGGTCTCGGTGACGTACATGTCCACCGCGACATAGAAATCCAAACCCTCCAGCGCCGCGTCGAGCTCACCGCGGTTCGGGGTGGACAGCACCGGATTACCGGCATAGGTGACCATCGCGCGGATCGTGCCGTTGCGGATCTCGTCGGTCAGCACCGCGACCGGCAGCTCGCTGCGGAAGGACTTGAACCGCCCGGAACTGTCGGTCCACGCGCCATGCCCCACCGGCAGATACTTCGCGAAGCGCGCCGCATCGATCGGCGGTGTCGCGAACATATGACCACCGGGACGATCCAGGTTCCCGGTGGCGGCGTTGACGATGTTGACCAGCCAATGCGTCAGCGTCCCCGTCACCTGCAAGCACACCCCCAGCCGCGCATACAGCACCGCCGACTCCGCAGCCGCGTGCTCACGCGCCAGCCGGCGGATCACCTGCGCGTCCACCCCCGCGAACGGCGCGGCCTGCTCTGGCGTGAAATCGGCGACCAGCGCCCGGATCTCACCCCAACCCGAGCACTGCTTCGCGATCGCGGCCTCATCACAGAGCTTCTCGGTGACCAGCACATGCAGCATCCCCAGCAGCAGATACGGATCCCCGCCCGGAGTGACCGCGACATGCTCATCGGCCAAGCGCGCGGTCTCGGTACGGCGCGGATCGATCACCACGACCTTCCCGCCCCGCTTGCGCACCTCCTTGATCCGCAGTTTGGCCCCGGGCATCGTCGTGATCGACCCGTTGGACACCGCCGGATTGGCCCCCAGCACCACCAGCCGATCGGTGCGATCGATATCGACCACCGGCATCAGCACATTCGACCCGAACATCCGCCACGCCACGAACTCCTGCGGGAACTGATCGATCGAGGACGCGGTGAAGAAATTCTTGGTCAGCAGCACCGCCCGCAGCAGCGCGCCATAGATCACCGACGAACTGTGCGCGGCCGGGTTACCCAGATACATGCCGATCGCACTGGTCCCGTGCGCGCCGCGCACCGCCCGCAACCGCCGCCCGATCTCGGCGAACGCCTCGTCCCAGCCGATCGGCTCGAAGCTGTCCCCGACGCGGCGCACCGGGGTGCGCAGCCGATCCGGGTCGTGATGCAGCCCGCCCATCGCGGTCGCCTTCGGGCAGATATAGCCCTGGGACAGCACGTCGTCGGGATTGCCTTCGATTCGGGTCACCTGCTGATCCTCGACAGTGACCAGGATTCCGCAGTGGGCCTCACACAGCGTGCACTGGCGGGCGATAGTCGTAGCGCTCACGGGCATTTCACCTTCCCCTCGGTGGTCCCAGGCTACCCGCAGTGGCTCAGACGGTTGATCCACCCGTGGGTGGATCTCTGGACCCACCCACGGCCGTCACAGTGACGTTTTACGTTGGGGGACAAGGCGATACGGGGGAGTAGACCCCCTACCGGCCCAGCACCGCCAGCACACTCCGCGCCTGATGATCAGCACCCAGCTGATTCGGATGGAACGGCACCCCGGGACCGACCGGATTACTGGTCAACGGAATCAACCCCTCACCCCAGCGCACACCCGGCGGCTGACAGGCATCATGCCCATGACTACCGGCATAGGTGTCGACATGCTCGACACCGCTCGCCCGCGCCACCCGCGCCAGCATCGCGTTCAACTCGATCAGCCGATGCCCCAACCAGATCGCGTCCGGATCCGAAATCGGGATCTCCGGAAAACACCCACCCTCGGTCCCGACGATCTCGAAATAGTTCAACAGCAACACCCGCGCCCGCGGCGCACGCTCCCGAATCCCGCGCAGCACCGCCGCCACCTTCGGCTCGGCCACCGCGATCGCCGCCGACATCCGATCCACCCCGCCACCGGTGAACGAGCTCAAACACGGCGTCGCCGCCGCATCCGCGGTCACACAGCCCAGCACCGCCGCCGCCAGACCCGCGTCGTTCCCGCCGATCAGCACCGTCACCAGATCCGTACTCGGACTCAACTTGTCGAACTGCGGGGGATTACCCCGCGACGTCGTCGACACCTGCGGCCGGGTCATGTCGTCGGTGATCGCACCACCACAGGACGCGTCCCGGAACTCCGGGACCGCCAGCGCCGCCGCCACCTGCCGGGCATAGCTGCTCGAACTCTGCAAGCACGACACCGGCGCGAACTCCGTGGTCAGCATGGACGGATTCAACGTCACATCCGCCGCCCAGGAATCACCCAGCGCCACATACTCGGTGAACGCCGGCGCCGCGGCCGCCGGCGGCGCCAGCACCCCCAACCCCACAGCGGCGCAAGCCAACAACGCCCACGATGCCTTCATCATGACCCTCCCGAAACCAGCCCCGACCTGAGCCCACGCCCAGCGCAGGTGAAACTACCAGCCGGTAACCGATTCCGCACCAGAAACCGAATGTCATTCGGGACCAGGCCGATTCACTCCTCCGGACGCTTGCCCAGAATCCCGTACAACAACAGATCCTCCAGCGACTCCGCGAACCCGTCCAGATCACCGACATCGCGAATACACATGGCGAACAACGCCGCCCCGGCAATCGTGTCCAGCAACGTATCCGGATCCAGCCCCACCCGCTCCGGCGCCGCACCCGCGGCCAGATACTCGCCCAGCTCCGCCCGCGTCGGCGAATCCAGCCGCGCCGACAACTTCTCGTACAGCGTGGCATCCTGCCGCATCTCCGCCATCAGCCCCGGCATCGCGACCCGGGTTTCGGGGGAGCCGAACAACTGGATCGTCCCCCGGATCACCTTGCGCACCTCACTGGTCAGATCCGCGGCCGTCTCCGCCGAACCGACATCGGGAAACACCGCCTGCGCGATCAGATGCGCCTTCGAGGGCCAACGCCGGTAGATCGCCGGGCGGCTCACCCCCGCCCGCAACGCGATCGCATCGATCGACGTTGCGGCATAACCGTTCTCGACCAGCAGACTCCGGGCCGCCTCGAGCACGGCGGTATCGACCGCGGGATCACGACGGGGGCCGAGCCGGTGGCGTGTGGTCACGAAATCTCGTCCTTGTGAGCGCGGGCAGCAGTCGTTACAGTCTGTCACAACAAAGTCGTTACAGCGTGTAACTGCTGCGGACTTCGAGGAGAATCCGTGTACACCCCGGTCCCGCTACTACAAGACAAAGTCATCGTCGTCTCCGGCCCCGGCCTCGGCCACGCCCTCAGCACCGAAGCCGCCCGCATGGGCGCCACCCTGATCCTGGTCTCCCGCACCGAAGAACGCCTGCGCCACATCGCCGAGGAAATCACCGCACTCGGCGCCCAAGCCACCGTCATCCCCGCCGACATCACCGACGAACAACAACGCACCACCCTCGTCGAACGCGCCATCGCCGCCTACGGCCGCATCGACTGCGTCATCAACAACGCCTTCGCCATCCCCCCGATGCACCCCATCACCCAGATCGACCTCGACGCCCTGCGCACCGTCAACGAAACCAACGTCTACGCACCCCTGCGACTCACCACCCTGTTCGCCGACGCCCTCGCAGCCACCCACGGCTCCGTCATCATGCTCAACTCCTGCGTCACCTACAGCTCACAACCGGAATTCTCCGGCTACAAACTGTCCAAAGGCACCCTCGCACACCTCGCCTCCTCCCTCGCCACCGAACTCGGCCCCCGCGGCATCCGCGTCAACAGCGTCGCCCCCTCCTACGTCTACGAAGACATCAACAAGGCCTACTTCGACTGGCTCGCCAGCCAATCCGGCGTCGACCACGCCGAGATCTACCGCCAGAAAGCCGAACCCACCGACCTCAAACGACTCGCCGAACCCGAAGAAGTCGCCCGCGCCACCCTCTTCCTGGCCAGCGACCTCGCCAGCGCCATCACCGGACAAATGCTGACCGTCGACTGCGGGGAGTTCCACCGATGACCACCAAACGCATCGTGCTGTGGGGGACCGGCGTCGTCGGCTCCATGGTCCTCACCGAAATCCTGCGCCACCCCCGCTACGAACTCGTCGGAGTCGGCGTCGCCAACCCCGACAAAGTCGGCAAAGACGCCGGAGACCTCTGCGGCAGCCCGAAAACCGGCATCCTGGCCACCGACTCCGTCGACGAGCTCATCGCCACCCGGCCCGACGCCGTCGTGCACTACGGACCCACCGCCGCACTCGCCGACGACAACATCCGCGTCATCAGCGCCTTCCTGCGCGCCGGCATCGACGTCTGCTCCACCGCCATGACCCCCTGGGTATGGCCGGACATGAAACAACTACCCGACCTCTGGCGCGACCCGATCACCCAGGCCTGCGCCGAAGGCGGCGCCTCCTGCTTCACCACCGGCATCGACCCCGGATTCGCCAACGACCTGTTCCCGATGACCCTGATGGGCCTGTGCGGCGAAGTCACCTCCGTCCGTGCCTCCGAACTCCTCGACTACACCGACTACGAAGGCGACTACGAATTCGAGATGGGCATCGGGCACCCGCCCGAATTCACCGCACTGCTCGAACACCCCGAGATGCTCATCATGGCGTGGGGCGCCACCGTCCCGATGATCGCCGCCGCGGCCGGCATCACACTTGACGACATCACCACCAGCTGGGACAAATGGGTCACACCGACCGACCGGCCCACCGCCAAAGGCGTCGTCGAAGCAGGCACCGTCGCCGCGATCCGGTTCACCATCAACGGAATCCACCGCGGGCGCGAAGTCATCACCCTCGAACACGTCAACCGCATCGGCCTCGACGCCGCACCGGACTGGCCCGCGGGCACCCGCGACGACGTCTACCGGGTCGACATCCTCGGATCGCCGTCCATCTCCCAGGAAACCTCGTTCCGGTTCACCGACGACTCCGGCCGCACACCCGCCGTCGCGGGCTGCCTGGCTACCGGTATGCGCGCACTCAACGCCGTGCCCGCGGTCAACGCGCTACCGCCCGGCTGGGTGACCGCGCTGGACCTGCCGCTCATCCCAGGCGACGGCACCATCCGCTGACCATTGTTTCGTCACAGTGACGTATTAACGGCGGGTGGTTGGACCCGGGGCAGAAGGGGCGCAGGGGCGAGAATCCTTGAACATCAAGATATTCCGGCAGAAATCGGCCTGAACCGGAATATTTCCAGAAACCCTGGAAACGACGCAGAGCGGATCAGTGCACACCGTGCACCCACGCGGATCACGCCGCCACACAGACCAGGAGGGAGCCGCGCCGAAGCCCGCCGATCATGCGAAAGAGTGCATACGACAGCATGATTCGATAACCTCGACAACCCCCGATCACAGCAAGGTTCTCGGACCGATAATCAACATTATGTCATGTAGCGGTTATCGGTCCGATCCTCCACACCTCAGTTGTAAACCGCTCCGAACGACGGGACCGAGATGACACCCAGCTGGTACTGATAGCCGTCGGGATTGGCCTCCGACACCGGAACCGACCAACGGTGCCACAGCGACCCGTACACCGCGGCCACGATCATGCCGGGACCGGTGTCGAGCACCTTGGTCCGAATCGTGGTGTCCACCGGGACATCCTGATGTTCGATCAGCAGGTCCGTGGCACTGCGCCCGTTGGACACGTTGTACCAGATGACCTCCAGCTTCGCGCCGGCCTGATTCGGCGAGATGGTCCCCGGGCCGCCGAAGAAACCGAACCGGAAACCGTCCATGCCCAACGCGATACCCGAACCGTAGACACCGGGCCCACTACCCCGCCCGATATCGGACTGCGCGGGATACTGGAACGGCTGGGCGGGCAGCGCCGCCCGCTTGGTGGACGGCAGGTCCTTGGCGGCGAGAAGCCGATCGATCGCCGCGGTGGCAGCCGCATTGCCGGTGGCCGCCTTACGCAGCTGCTGAACGGCGGAGGTCCAATCGACTGCGGCCGGCTCCTCGGCGACCGACGGGCCGCCTCCCAGCACGACGAGGGCCGCAACAGCCCCCGCGGCGGCCAGACGTATCGAACGCACACGATGCATAGCCGAGTTCTCCTGACGTTGGCGGAATATCACGGGAGCAAGGCAAACCAGACGGACGCACGAATTGCCGAAAGCATGCCAGCCGCACCGCGGCGCACACCCCCGACACGCCGGTCCGCCTTGTGCCGCAGCGCCATTCCCCTGATCAGGCGACTTCGCGATACTCGTTGCTTCAACTAACGTTATCCGGTGCTTGGACATTCTCATGCGACCAGTGGCGCGTTTGCCTGGTCGGGGGCGGCGGCGCTGCTGCCCGTAACGGTGTTGAGTTATCCCGCCCTGCAAGACGCTTCCGGGCATATCGGAACAGTGGAGCTGGTGCTCGGGGTCTTCCTCACCGCGGGCGCCGCGCTACTCCCCGACGCCGACCATCCGAAAAGCTCGATCGCACATGTGCTGGGACCGGTTTCGTACTTCCTGTGCGTACTCATCAGCAAACTCTCCGGCGGACATCGGCGCGGCACCCACTCCCTGCTGTTCGTGGCCGTAGCGACCTACGCGACCTGGGCCGGGGCGCACTGGGTCGGCCGGCCGTTCACCCTGGCGCTCGTCTTCTTCCTGCTGGCCTTGGCCGTTCGCGCACTGCACCTGTGCCCGCCCGGCGACAGCATCCGGACCTACGGCACGGTCATCGTGCTCGCGGTGTCCGGCACCTTCGTCATGGATCACTACATCGCCGACAAGCCCGCCTGGCTGCCCTTCTGCGTGGGTTTGGGCGCACTGGCCCACATCCTCGGCGACTGCCTGACCGACCGCGGGTGCCGACTGTTCTGGCCGCTCGACATCCGGGTGCGCTTCCCCATCATCGAGCGCACCGGCAACAAGGTCGAGACCTGGGTCATCTCACCGCTGTTCGTCCTCGGGACTATGGCGGTGCTCTGGTACTGCATCACCCAGCAACCCTGACCCTGCTCCCCTGCCACCCAGCCGACTCCCCTGTCCTCTAAGCCAGTTTTTGAACTAGAGGGGGCAGCCGATCGACTGTGTGGCGAAGGCAGCAGTCTATGCATTAGTACGCATAGGCCAATGTGAGCATTTACTTCAAAAGGCCAGCCGCACCGGATCATTCGGTTGACTCTTCGACCACCGGAACTGAGTATCCGGCTCGTCCCGCCGCTCCAGAACGCCGGCATCCGCCAGCGCCCCCAGTGCCCGATGCAGTCCCTCCCCTAGCGGATTGGCTGACCAGAACACACCTTTCACGTCCAGGAACCCCTCCTCCGCCGAGAAGACTCCGAGCGCCCGCCCGACGATGTAAGCAGCCCCGTCCCAATCCGTCCACTCCGCCAGCTCCACCGAGAGATTCACACCAACGAGCATGCCAGGGGCGGCCGCCCCCTTCCCTTCAAAGAGGTCTTTAAAGTCTCGCGGTGCTGTGGTGACGATATCTAGAGATAGGGCTGACATTGTTAGATGCGCATATCTACACACTGGGATGTGTGATTGAGATCGTTCTTTGATCGCACACCAGGCCGCTACCGGTTAGAACAGCTGGTCAGAGTGTGCGTCGGCTTCAGCACGGACATCGTCGGCGAACCGCTCCTCCACCTCGGCCTCGTCGCCGGCGCTGTGGGCGGTGTAGAGCAGGAGGCAGCCGCGGATGCCGTCGAGGAGGTCTTCCAGGAGGTCGAGGGCGGGGCGGACCGGGTCGAGACGGCTGATCCGGAATTCGGCGAGCAAGGCCGCCCGGGTGACGCTGTCGACCTCGTATTTTCTTGCCTGTTCCTCTATTTCGGCGACGCGGGCGACCACGGCCCACGGGGCGGGGACGTGTCCTTCGGAGACCGCCATGGCCTCGGCGATGAGGTCGGCGACGACTGCGGTGGGGGTCTCCCCCGCTACCAGGCGTTCCAGCACCATGGTGGGCGTATCGACCTGAAGGGCTTCGAGTTCGTCGGCTTCCACGACGACCTCCGCGGTCGGGATCCCGGCGAGTTCGCCGGCTATCTCGGCCGCGGCGTAGAGCCAGTGCGCGGCCGCGACGGAGGCCGAGGCGGGGTCGAGTTCGGTGAACAGTTCGAGGGTGCCGAGCGGGTCGGCGCGCAACAGTTCGTCGGCGGCCTGCACCTGGGCGGGTGAGACGTCGGGGCGGGACAGTTCGACGGCTTGGCGGGCCCGGCCGGACAGGTCGCCGAGTTCGGCGTATTCGATGGCGCGTTGTTCGCGATCGACCTCGGCCACAATGGTTTCCGTGAGGTATTCGACGTCGATGCTGTGCAGGGCGCGGCCGACGCGGTGCGCGGATTCGACGACGCCGCTGTAGGAGACGACCAGGCCCTGCTCGGTGGGCAGGTTGGGGTGGCGTAGCCCGGCTTCGACGTCCTTGAAGTTGCGGCGTTCCTCGGCGCGGCGCCAGGCTTCGCTGTTGGGGACGTCGGGATCGCCTGCGGCACTGGCGGGATGGGTGTAGGTGCGCCACTGGAAGCGGGACAGGGTGGTCAGATTCGACGCCAAACCCGTTGCCTGGTCCGGACTTATCGGCGGAAGCACGGCAACCGTCTCGGTCAGGTCGCCGCGCCCGGTCGCCCAGATGGCGACTAGAGCGTTGCGGTCGGCGTCGAATGCGTATCGGGTCACGCCGCACAGTGTCGCCCATCGGGTGCTGTCGCGCCTGCGCAATGGGGTCCTTTCCCGTTCGCACAGCGGCGATTCCAGTAATGGCGGACGGGTGCGCCGGGTACCGGGTGGGCGCGGTGGAACAATCGGTGGCGGTATATCCACTGGCTGAAGGACTGCAGATGACTCTCGATCATGGTGACCCGGGCGATGCGCCGTCGATTCCGCAGCCGACCGGGCCGGTGGTGAACGCCGCTCGGCCGACGGCGGCGGAGGAGGCGAGGACGGTTGCGGCGTCGGGGAATACGGCGACGCTGGCGAGTCTGAGCGAGGACGGGTCGCCGTGGGCGTCGTTTGTCACCTATGGGCTGCTGGCGGGTGCGCCGGTGCTGTGTGTGTCGCGGATGGCCGAACACGGGCGGAATCTGGCGGCGGATCCGCGGGCGAGTATTTCGGTGGTGGCGCCGGAGCTGCCGTCGGATCCGCTGGCGGGGACGCGGATCACGCTGGCGGGTGTGGTGGAGCGGCCGACGGGTGCGGAGGCGGTGGCGGCGCGGGAGGCGCATTTGGCGGCGGTGCCGGCGGCGAAGTACTACATCGATTACAGCGATTTCACGGTGTGGGTGTTGCGGGTGCGGCGCGTGCGCTGGGTCGGCGGGTATGGGCGGATGGATTCGGCGTCGGCGGAGCAGTATGCGGCCGCTGCGCCGGATCCGGTGATTCCGGTGGCGGCGGGTGCGATCACGCATCTGAACGAGGATCACGCGGACGCGTTGTTGTCCATGGCGCGGGTGCTCGGGGGTTATCCGGACGCTTCCGAGGCCGGTTGTGAACGTGCGGACCGCTACGGTCTCGATTTGCGTGTGGTGACGCCGCGTGGGGTTGCCCGGACTCGGGTCGGTTATGCCGAGCCGATCGACGCGATCGACCAACTGCGGGCCGCCACAGTCGAATTGGCGCGCCGCTCGCGCCAGTCCTGAGCGTCGGCGCGTTTGGTGGCGCCCGCGTGGTCTTGCTGGGTGTAGGTGGTCGATCGGGGTGGAATCGGGGAATCGCTTGACGTGTGCGGGCGGTGGGTGGTTTGTTGAGTGCGTGGAGTTAGAACACGTTCCAGTCTTGTTCTGACCGCGCATCCAGCAGAAAGGCTGCACATTGCGATTCACCTATGCCGAGGCGATGACGAACCCGGAGTACTACGTGCCGTTGGCGCAGGCGGCCGAGGCGGCCGGGTACTCCTCGATCACGGTGGCCGACAGCATCGCCTACCCGAAGGAATCCGACGCCACCTATCCCTACACCCCGGATGGGAATCGGGAGTTCCTCGAGGACAAGCCGTTCATCGAGGCGTTCGTGCTCTCGGCGGCGATTCTGGCGGCGACCAAGACGTTGCGGGTGACACCGTTCGTGGTGAAGTTGCCGATCCGCCCGCCGGTGCTGGTGGCCAAGCAGGCGGCCTCGGTGGCGGCGCTGAGCGGGAACCGGTTCGGGTTCGGGGTGGGGATCAGTCCGTGGCCGGATGACTTCGAGATCCTGGATGTGCCGTTCGAGAAGCGCGGCGCGCGGATGGACGAGTGCGTCGATATCGTGCGCGGGTTGTGCGCGGGCGGGTATTTCGAGTACCACGGCGAGTTCTACGATTTCCCGCCGATCAAGATCAGCCCGGTGCCCACCGAGCCGATCCCGATCCTGATCGGCGGGCACAGCGCTCCGGCGCTGCGCCGGGCCGCGCGCTGTGACGGCTGGATGCATGCCGGCGGTGACGGCGAGGAACTGGACCGGTTGCTGGTCAAGCTGGACAAGCTGCGGGAGGAGTACGGGACGCGCAAGGATTTCGAGGTGCATGTGATCTCGCTCGACGCCTACACCGTCGACGGGATCAAGCGGCTCGAGGACAAGGGCGTCACCGATGTGATCGTCGGCTTCCGCTCCCCCTACACCCGTGAGCACGACACCGAGCCGCTGGACACCAAGATCGCGCATCTGTCGAAGTTCGCGGAGCGGGTGATCGCGAAGGTCAATTCCTGAGTTTCAGGGGTTGAGCGCGGCGCGGGTCGCCGCGTCGGCCGGGAAGAACGATTCGATGGCCAACTCGGCGACCGTGACGTTCATGGGTGTGCCGAAGACGGTGGTCACGCTGAGAAACGACAGGTCCCGGCCGTCGTGGCGCAGGCGCAGCGGGACCACCACCTGGTCGGGTTCGGGCAGGACGAGGTCGGTTTCGCCGCCGGGGTAGGCGCGGAGTTCGGTGTGCAGTGCGGCCAGTTCCGCGGAGCCGGTGCCTTCGATCTGCCGGGTGAGGCGGGCGAAGAGGTGGCCGCGCCATTCGGGCAGGTTCAGGATGCGCCCGGCCAGGCCGTCGGGGTGCAGGCTGAGCCGCAGCGCGTTCACCGGTGGGGTCAGCAGCGCCGGATCGATGCCGGCGAGCAGCAGCGCGACTCCGGCGTTGGCGTCGACCATGTTCCAGGATTGGTCGATCGCCAGCGCCGGATAGGGCTGATGCCCTTCCAGGATCTGGCGTACGGCCGCGCGCACCGGGGCCATCTCCGGGGTGTCGAGTGTGGGCTCGGCGAAGGCGGGGGCGTATCCGGCGGCCAGGAGCAGGCGGTTGCGTTCGCGCAGCGGGATCTGCAGGTGTTCACACAGGTTCGCCAGCATGGCGCGGCTGGGGGTGGCGCGGCCGGTTTCCACGAAGCTCAGGTGCCGGGCCGAGGTGTCGGCCCGCCCGGCCAGTTCGAGTTGGCTGAGGCGGCGTTCCAGCCGCCAATGTCGGAGCAGGTCACCGGCTGTCAGAGTGCGCACCTGTGCACCCTACGAAGTTCTGACGGGCACGGCCATTACCGCACAGGTAATCGGCGGTCACTCTCAGCGGCGGGCGCCGACGATGCGCAGGGCGAGGTCGACGTAGTGGTCGCCGAGGTCTTCGGGTTGCCAGGCGCCGTCGTCGCGGTACCAGCGGGCGATATCGATGCCGAGGGACAGCACGGCGACCGCGGCCATCTGCGGGTTCGGGTTGTCGAAGCAGCCCTGGGCGACGCCGTGTTCGATCAGGGTGCGGACCTCGGCGTCGATGGTGTGGCGGAGATCTTTGATTTCGCGCTGGTGTTCGGGGCTGAGCGCGGCGAGCTCGTAGTTGATGACACGGGCGACGGTGTGGGCGCGGGCGTGGTGGATGACGAAGTCTCGCACCAGGGCGATGAGCTGCTCGGTCGGGTTGTCCGACGAGGCGATCGCGGTCTGGACGCAGTGCAGGGTGTCCAGGTGGCCGGTGCGTGAAATCTGGTAGAGCAGTTCCTCTTTGGAGCGGTGGTGGACGTAGATCGCCGCCGCGCTCAAGCCGGCGATCGAGGTGATGTCGCGGGTGGTGGCGCCGTGGAAGCCGCGTTCGGCGAAGGCGAGCACGGCGGCGTCCAGCAGCCGTGCCCGCGTCTCGTCCGCGCGTAAGCGGTCCCCTGATTCGGTCACGTGCCCAGTCTCCCATTCCGTGTGACGGTCCCGGCTGGGCACGTCCGGTTTCAGATCGCCAGCACGAGTTTGCCGGTGTTCGCGCCGCTGAACAGCATGTTCAGGGTGTCGCCGAACTGGCTCACGTCGCCTTCGACGATGTGTTCGCGGGTTTGCAGGCGGCCGTCGGCGAGCCATTGCGCCAGGCGCGCGCCGGCCTCCGGGTACCGGTCGGCGTAGTCGAAGACCACGAATCCGGTCATGCTCGCCCGGAAGACCAGCAGCGACATGTAGCGCGAGGGGCCCGGCGGCGGCTTCTGCTCGTTGTAGGCCGAGATCGCTCCGCACAGCACGATGCGCGCACCCCGGCGGAGGTTGGCCAGCGCGGCGTCGAGGATCTCGCCGCCCACGTTGTCGAAGTAGAGGTCGATGCCGTCGGGGGCCACGGTGCGCAGCTGCCGCAGGACGTCGCCCGCGCGGTAGTCGATGGCGGCGTCGAAACCCAATTCCTCGGTGAGCATCCGGCATTTCTCGGCGCCGCCCGCGATGCCGATGACGGTGGCGCCTTCGGCTTTGGCGATCTGCCCGGCCACGCTGCCGACCGCGCCCGCGGCCGCCGACACCAGCACGGTGTCGCCCGCGCGCAGTTTTCCGACCTCGAGCAGGCCGAAATACGCTGTCATGCCCGGGATTCCGAGCGCGCCCAGCCAGGTGGGGCCGGGGGCGAGGCTCAGGTCGACCCGTTGCACGCCGCGGCCGTTGCTGATGGCGTACTCGGTGACGCCGAAGGTGCCGCTGACGGTGTCGCCGACGGCGAAGTCCGGGTGGGTCGATTCGATGACGGTGGCGATGTCGAGGGCGCGCATCACCTCGCCGATACCGACCGGCGGCAGGTAGGAGCGCACATCGTTGAGCCAGCCGCGCATCGCCGGATCCAGGGAGATGAAGCTGATCTTCACCAGGATCTCGCCCGCGCCGAGCTCGGGCAGCTCGGTGGTGGTCACCGTCCAGGTGTCGGCGGTGGGCAGACCGGTCGGCCGTTCGGCCAGGCGCACCTGCTGGGTTTTGGTCATTCAGAACTCCTTGTCGGTTGGGACCAGGCGGGTCAGGGCCGGCGTCCCCAGGACGGATCCCGGCGGCGTAGTTCCCGCTGTGCGATGGTGCGTTTGTGCACCTCGTCCGGACCGTCGGCCAGGCGCAGGGTCCGCACGTGCGCGTACATCAGGGCCAGCGGGAAGTCGTCGGAGACGCCACCGCCGCCGTGCACCTGGATGGCCCGGTCGATGACCTTCAGCGCCATCTGCGGGGCCGCGACTTTGATGGCGGCGATCTCGGTGCGCGCGTTCTTGTTTCCGACGGTGTCCATCAGGTAGGCGGCTCGCAAGGTCAGTAGCCGGACCATCTCGATCTCGATGCGGGATTCCGCGATCCAGTCCTGGATATTGGCGCGGTCGGCCACGGGAGCGCCGAAGGTGGTGCGGGACTGTGCTCGATCGATCATCAGATCGAGGGCGCGTTCGGCCATGCCGATGGCGCGCATGCAGTGATGGATGCGGCCGGGGCCCAGCCGCGCCTGGCTGATCATGAACCCGTCGCCTTCACCGGCCAGCAACGCCGTGCGCGGGACCCGGACGTTGTCGAACACGATCTCGGCGTGGCCTTCTCGGTCCTGGTAGCCGAACACCGGCAGGCCGCGTACGACGGTGACGCCCGGGGTGTCGAGCGGGACCACCATCATGCTCTGCTGACGGTGCACCGGTGCGTCGAGATCGGTCTTGCCCATGACGATGAGCACCTTGCAGTTCTGGTGCAGCGCGTTGGAGGTCCACCATTTGCGGCCGTTGAGCACGTAGTCCTCGCCGTCGCGGTCCATCCGCAGGCGGATGTTGGTGGCGTCGGAGCTCGCGACCTCGGGTTCGGTCATGGCGAAGGCCGAGCGGATGTCGCCGGCGAGCAGCGGCGCGAGCCATTCCCGCTGGTGCTCTTCGGTGCCGAACAGGGTCAGCACCTCCATGTTCCCGGTGTCGGGGGCGCTGCAGTTGGTGGCTTCGGGGGCCAGATGTGGACTGCGGCCCATGATTTCGGCGAGCGGTGCGTATTCGGAGTTGGTCAGGCCCGCGCCGTGCTCCGGGTGTGGGTGGAACAGATTCCACAGTCCGCGCTTCTTGGCTTCGGTTTTGAGTTCCTCGAGGATCGGCGGCTGGAAGTGCGGGTTGCCGGATTCGCTGAGCTGCGCGTGGTAGATCGGTTCGGCGGGATAGATCTGCTCGTCCATGAAGGCCAGCAGATCGTCGCGGTAGCGCAGGGCGTGGGCGGAGAGTGCGAACATCTCTAGTCCTTGGCGGTGTCTTGTAGGGCGGCGGTTCCGGCGCGCAGGAGGGGGTCCACCATGTCGCCGACGCCGGCGAAGCCGGAACCCACGGTCTGGCCGTGCAGGTAGCGGTAATGGATGCCCTCGGCGATCACCGCGAGCTTGAACGACGCCAGCGCGACGTAGAACCCGATGTGGGTCAGGTCGAGGCCGGCGCGGCGGGCGTAGCGGTCCAGCAGTGCGGTTTCGGGGAGGAAGCCCGGCGCGGTGGCCACGTCGGTGACGCCGGGCATGCGGCGCGCGCCCATCCGCTGATAGACCAGCAGCAGGCCGATATCGGTGAGCGGGTCGCCGAGGGTGGCCATCTCCCAATCCAGGACCGCCGCGACGTGATCCTGGGTGTCGATCAGCACATTGTCGAGCCGGTAGTCGCCGTGCACGATCCGGGTCGCCGCGGACGGGGGTTGCTGTGCGGCGAGCAAGGCGTGGAGTTCGTCGGCGGCGGGCAGGTCCCGGGAGTGCGAGGCGTCGAGCTGTTTCTTCCACCGCCGCACCTGGCGTTCCAGGAAGCCTTCCGGCCGCCCGAAATCCGCCAGGCCCACTGCGGCCGGGTCGACGGAGTGCAGGGCGGCGAGGGTGTCGATCAGGCCGGTCGACACCGCCGACGTGCGGGCCGGGCCCAGCGCCGCGAGCTCGGCGGCGCTGCGATAGGGGGTTCCGGCGACGAATTCCATCAGATAGAACGGCGCACCGAGGATCTCGGGGTCCGCGCACAGCGCGTAGGTGGCGGGCACCGGCACCTCGGTGCCGGCGAGCGCGCTGATCACCCGATGTTCCCGGGACATGTCGTGTGCGGTGGGCAGCACATGGCCCAGTGGGGGCCGGCGCAGCACGAATGTTGTCGCGCCGTCGGTGATTTCGTAGGTCAGGTTGGATTTGCCGCCCGCGATCAGGTGGCCGGTCAGCGGCGCTGCGGCCAGATCGGGCCGGTGCTCGGCCAGCCAGGCGGCGAGGCGGTCCAGATCCAGGCCCGGTAGGTCGCCGGAATCGCTCGAATTGCTCATCACCGCACCAATTTTGCGACGCGCTCGGGCAGGGCGGCTCGGATTCGCGGTGCGCGGGGCCGCCTGGCGTCGATCCTGTTCACGGGGTGGGTCCTCTCCGAGCTCGCGCAAGAGCACAGCAACTTACTAAGCGCTTGCTAAGTTCCTGCCACCCTGCGTGATGAAAGCCCGGCGGTCAAGGGGTTCGGGGAAACCCGCGGGTCACCGCGTAGACCACCGCTCGGTAGGTGAGGATCGCCGGGACCACGATCAGCAGCATTAGGCGCAGCGCGAGCACCGCGGCGGTGATCGCCAGGTACGTCGGGCCCGCGCCGTCGGGTGAACCGAAGCCCTGGCGCGCCGAGAGCGCCGCGGCGATCGGATGCAGGGCGAGGTACAGCACGAGCGGGATCAGCGCGATGCGCAGCCGACGCCACAGGATGCGCGGGGTGGGCAACTGACGCCACACCGTGCGCGGGGCGGGGAGTTTCATGGCGCCAGCTCCGGTCCGGAAGTGAGGAAGGCGAGCAGCAGGGCGTTGCCGATCACGCCGCCGGTCGCGAAGCGCAGGCGGTCGCCGCTACGCAGCGGCAGGCCGAGCAGGTTGGTGGTGCGGTAGAGGCGGGTGAAGGTTTCGGGGTGGTCGAAGGCGCGGGCGGGCGCGAGGGCGAAACCGGTGGCCGACACCGAGACTCCGAGCAGGACCGGGCCGCTGTCCATGTCGCCGGGGCCGTCGTGGCCCTCGCCGTATTCGTGGATGCCGCTGAAGCCGAGCACCGTGCGTTCCTGGCCGAACAACGCGAGGGCCAGCTCGCGGGCCAGGGCGCGGTCGGCGAAACCGGCGAAGTAGGCGGCCAAGCCGGTGCCGGAGGCGCGTGGCGCGTCGTGGGCGCGGCCGTCGACGCCCATGCGCTGGATGATCAGTCCGGTGTCCCGATCGATCTGGGTGGCGCGCACCTGCCGCGCCCAGTGCGTGAGGACCGCGGTGTGGTCGGTGCCGGTCGCCCGGCCGTGCACCGCGATGGCGGCGGCTACCGCGGCGACGTCGGTCGGGTAGGCCTCGCCGGGGAAAGTGTCGAGCAGCGCAGTGGGTGCGGCCAGCAGCCGGCGTTCGTAGGCAGCGATCAACATGTCGTGCTGGGCGGCGAGATCGGCGGGAAAGTCCGGATCGATCAGGCGGGCCATGCCGAGGGCGAGCGCGGGATAGGAGAGGTAGGCGTGCCCGTTCGGGCTGCCGGGCACCGCCAGTCCGTCCTCCCCGTGCCAGGCCGAGGTGAATTCGGCGCGCATGGCGGGCAGCAGGCTCTTGGCGGCGGCGCGAGTCGCGATGGGGGCGTACCGCTCTCGCCACTGCGGGTGCGCGAGGCTGACCTGGGACAGACCCAGCGCGGTCATCTGGTGTTCGAGCAGACCCCACATTCCGGTGAGCCCCTCAGCGCCCGCCGCGCGGCGGCGGTCATCCTCGGCTTGGAAGGCCACCAGCTCCTCGGCCAGACCTCGCGCCAGCGCGGGGTCGCCCCGAAACCAGTTGTCGGCGTCCCGCCCGCACCACCACCCGGGCAGCAAACCCGCGACCAGGACCGCCGCCACCACACCGATCCCAATCGCCGACCGGCGACGGGTGATCGACACACCGGACTCCGCCGGACTCGCACCTTTGTTCACGCTTCACCGTATCGGAATCGACCTGCCCAACTCCCCTGCACACCAACAACATTCACACAACCCGCACAACCCGCGCACAATCCGCACCCGATACCCCCGTCGAGGAGCCGCTCCCCCGCGCGAATCGCCCGGACGACGGGTCGAGCCGTGCGGGTGCTACTCCTCGGGTCCTACCCTGATCCCGGTCCCGTCCCGCGGTTCTCCAGCGAAAGCAGGTAGCTCATGGCGACATCGGCCGACATGCTCGTGCGTGATCTGGTCGCGCTCGGGGTGAGTCGCATCTACGGCATCGTGGGCGACAGTCTCAATCCGGTGGTGGATGCGGTGCGCCGGACCGAGGGCATCGAGTGGATCCATGTCCGGCACGAGGAGGCGGCGGCGTTCGCGGCGGCGGCCGAGGCGCAGCTGACCGGGCGACTGGCGGTGTGCGCGGGCAGTTGCGGTCCGGGCAACCTGCATCTGATCAACGGGCTCTACGACGCGCACCGCACCGGTGCGCCGGTGCTGGCGATCGCCTCGCACATTCCCTCGAGCCAGATCGGGACCGGGTTCTTTCAGGAGACCCATCCCCAGCAGCTGTTCGGCGAATGCAGTCATTACAGCGAACTGGTCTCCGCACCCGAGCAGCTGCCCCGGCTGCTGCGGATCGCGGTGCAGACCGCGGTCGGGGCGGGCGGGGTGTCGGTGCTGACCATTCCCGGCGATGTCAGCTCCCAGAAGGCGCCCGCGCAGCAGCCGCGGGGCACCGCGCCGGCGCAGCGGTCGCCGGTGGTGCCCGGTGCGGAGCGGATCGCCGAACTGGCCGAACGGCTCGACGGCGCCGAGAAGGTCATGCTGTTCTGCGGTGACGGGGTGCGCGACGCGCACGCGGAAGTGCTGGCGCTGGCCACCGCGCTCGCCGCGCCGGTGGGTCACAGCCTGCGCGGCAAACAGTGGATCCAATACGACAACCCCTTCGATGTCGGCATGAGCGGGCTGCTCGGATACGGCGCCTGCTACGAAGCGATGCACGAGGCGGACTGTGTGGTGCTGCTGGGCACCGACTTCCCCTACGACACCTTCCTGCCCCAGCAGCACACCATCCAGATCGACCACGACCTGACCCGCTTCGGCCGCCGCACACCGCTGGATCTGGCCGTGCACGGCGACGTCCGCGAAACCCTCGCGCTCCTGCTGGGCCGGCTGCGCCCGCGCACCGACCGGTCCTTCCTGGACCGGATGCTGCGCCGGCACGCCAAACTGCTGGACAAGGTCGTCGAGGCCTACACCACCGACATCGCCGACCGCACCCCCATACACCCCGAATACGCTGCCGCCCTGCTGGATTCGCAGGCCGCCGCGGACGCCGTGTTCACCGTCGACACCGGCATGGGCAATGTCTGGGCCGCCCGCTACCTCACCCCCAACGGCCGCCGCCGGGTGATCGGCTCGTTCCTGCACGGCTCGATGGCCAACGCGCTGCCGCACGCCATCGGCGCCCAGCTCGCCTACCCCGGCCGGCAGGTGGTCGCGATCTGCGGCGACGGCGGCCTGAGCATGCTGCTCGGCGAACTGCTGACGCTGCGCACCTACGACATCCCGGTGAAGGTCGTGGTGTTCAACAACGCCAGCCTCGGCATGGTGAAGCTGGAGATGATGGTCGACGGCTACCCCTCCTTCGGCACCGACCATCCCGTCGTGGACTTCACCGCCATCGCCCGCGCCTGCGGCCTGCCCGCGGTCCGGGTGGACCAGCCCAGCGGGATCGAAGAAGGCCTCCGCGTCACCTTCGCCACCCCGGGCCCCGCGGTGCTGGAGTTGATCACCGACCCGAACGCCCTGTCCATCCCACCCAAGATCACCGGTGAGATGTTGCGCGGATTCGCCCTCAGCGCCGGCCGCACCGTCCTGGGCGGCGGTGTCGGCACGATGGTCGAACTGGCGCGCGGCAACCTGCGCAACATACCGCGGCCCTGACCGTAGGCAGGGTTCGAACATCGGCCGAGCGCAAAGCCCAGAGCGCGGAGCAATGCACTCGGGGCTAGGCGGTCGAGCGGAGGGCGCGGCGGGACCAGTACGGGGAGTCGAAGCGGTGTTCGGCGGCGTAGTGGTCGGCGCGGTCGAGCAGGTAGCGGGTGCAGGCGTGGTCGAGGGCTGCTTCGTAGGCGGTGAGAGTTTCGGGCCAGGGGGCGTGGGCGTCGAGGAGGGATTCGATGGTGGCGGTGGCGGACGCAGCGGAGGTCAGGGCGTGCAGGATGCCGTTGCCGGAGGCTGGGTCCAGGGCGAGGGCGGCGTCGCCGACTGCCAGCCAGGGGCCGGAGGTGGGGTCGATGTCGCGGCGCAGGCGCTGGCTGGTGGCAGCGTAGACGCGGGGCGGCGGGGTGGGAGTGCCGACTTGCACGCGGTGCAAGGTTTCGGTGGCGGCGGTCAACGCGGTGTGGAATCCGCGGGGGGTGGACAAGTGGTGCCGGGCGCAGAGATCGGCGTCGGTCATCAGGACGGCGATCATGGTTGTGCCCGGTGGGAGTGGGGCGGTGTACCACCAGCCGAGTTCGGTGGTTTCCAGTAGGAGCGGGTGCTGGTGGGCGTCGGGGATGTGGTGCCAGCGCAGCGCTACTCCGACTTGGCGGTCGAACCGGATCGGGCGGGCGCCGAGGGTGCGGGCGGGCCCGGCGAAGCGGCCGGTCGCGTCCACCAGGACCCGGGCCGAGAGCTCCCGGCCGGTGCGGGTGCTCAGGTGCCAGTGCCGTCCATCCCAGCCGGTGATCCGGGCGGACTCGCCCTCGAACAGCGCCGCGCCCGCCTCGGTGGCGGCGGTCGCGAGCAGACGGTCCAGTGCGCGCCGATCGACCTGCCAGCCGCAGCCGTAGGGATCGAGCAGGTGCGAGCGTTCGGTGACGCCGCCCCAGTGACTGCGAATACCCCACCCCGGCAACGGGTTCAGGGCGCGGAATCGATCCCAGAGGCCCAGCGCCGACAGCGGCGCGCGGATCTCCGGCGGCAGGGATTCGCCGATCCGGGGCTCGCTGTAGCGGGTGCGTTCGATCAGCGCGACCCGGCGGCCGGAGCGGGCCAGCCGCCGCGCGGTCGCCGCCCCGGCCGGACCGCCGCCGAGGACGACGACGTCGAACACCTCACTTGTCCTGTCGGTCGTGCTCGCAGTGTCCTTCGAGGCACTTGCGCAGATGGGCCAGATTCAGTCCGAGCGCCCGCAGTTTGCGTTCCAGTTCCGGAGTGATGGTGCCGCCGGGTCCGAGCAGGCAGCGCAGCAGAGCGCACCAGCGCTGCTCCTGTTCGCGCAGGACCTCGATCAACCGGCCGCCGCCACCGGCCGCGGTTTCGGCGTCGTGGTCGCCGCCACGCCAGACCCCGGCCGTGCGGGTCGTCTCGCGGGTGAACGGGACTCCCGCTCGGGTCCAGCCGCGGGCGCGCACCCGGATCCGGTGCAAACCGGTACCGGCGGCAGCGAACTCGGCGGTGTAGCGGTCACCGTCGCGGGCGAACGGCACCGTCGCGGTGGTGTGGTCCGGGCCCGTCACCTCCGCCCACACCGACACGGTCTCGGCGGGCAGAGCGAGACCGGATTGGGTGACAGTCGCCTGCAAGCGCACCGAAGCGCCCGGCTCCCAGCCGGTTTGGTGCACCTCGGCGCGCAGCGACACCGCGGAATACGCGTGCACGATCACGCTGTAGGGCACCCCGCGATCAACCACCGCTCTCGAGCCGCGACCAGCCTGATCCTGCTGTTCACCGCCCGCCGCACTCGGCTCGCCAGCGGCCTGATTCTCCAGTTCGCTGTGCTCGACCCCAGTATTCGGCTCGTCGACTGCACGACCCTCTTGTTCGGCGAGGCGGACGCGGCGGCGCAGCTCGTTGCGATCCCGCGGCACCACATGCGGATGCGGCGGCGGATCGGCGTGCAAGCCCAGCGCGATCTCGCGGTGCACGCCGCCGTCGGCGGCGGGTTCGGTCGGCGGTGCTCCCAGGGTGAGCAGCACATGCCAGGTGCCGGCCCGGTCGAAGCGATCCGGGATCAGCTGGGCGGGCAGCACCAGCCGGTAGTAGCTGACACCGGAACCGAGCACGTACCGCATCGACGGCTCGGCGGTGGCGCGCCAGGGTTCGAGCAGGAATCCGTTCGGGGTCTGCAATCGGAAGTCGATGCCCGACACTCGCGGGCTGAGCAGGATCACATCCACACCGGCGTCGGCGTCGGTGATCTGGAACGGGATCCGGTGCACCGCGCCGGGCGAGAGCCGGCCGTCCGGGTCGAGCACCACCTCGGCGTTGCTGACTCCGGCCAGGATCTGCAGGAAATGCTTTTGCAGCACGAAGGTGTTGTCCACCCCGATCGCGCCGGTGACCAGCAGGTATCCGCCGTTGTTGCCGGAAATGGTCTGGAGTGCGGGCGCACTGGTGTTCTGCGCGGTGCCCAGGCCGATGGCGTAGGTGCGTTCGGTGAGATCACCGGCGACGTCGGCGATATAGCGGGCCCGGTTCTCGTTGCCGTCGGTCAGCACCGTCAACGCCCGCACATCGAAGTCCGCGCCGGTGGCGTCGAGGATCCCGCGGCCTTCGGCGAGACCATCGCCGATGGAGGTCGCGCCGTCCGGATCGAAGTCCGCGCCGCGGATCGCCCCGAGGGTGCTCGCACGGTTGGCGTCGGACAGCCCGCCGGCCCCCAGCCGCAGCACCGGCTGCACGACCTGGGCGTCCTGGTTGTAGCGGACCAGGCCGACGCCGTCGCCTTCGAGCATGACGTCGACGAAGATCTCCGCGGCCTGTTGCAGCGCATGATGTTTGCTCTGCCCGTCGCCGCGGTCCTCGGCCATGCTGCCGGACCGGTCCAGCACCAGTGCGACCGCCGCGGTGGTGCGGGCGACCGTGCT
The DNA here is from genome assembly GCF_040681285.1 of Nocardia sp. NPDC051832. Taxonomy (NCBI): domain Bacteria; kingdom Bacillati; phylum Actinomycetota; class Actinomycetes; order Mycobacteriales; family Nocardiaceae; genus Nocardia; species Nocardia sp. NPDC051832. The sequence goes on along the minus strand of NZ_JBFAYL010000005.1, from coordinate 463,096 downwards.
GGCGTCGATGGTCAGGCTCCAGGTCCGGCCGCTGACCGGTTCGAGCACGGTGACGGTCTGGGTGGGGATCGCCGAGGGCGCGGCGCCGGTGCGGTAGATGACCCACAGCCGGGCCGTGGCGACCTCCGCGCCGCTGGTCGGGCCGACGGTGACATCGGTGTTGTGGGCCACCAGTTGCGGGTGCGCGGGCGCGCCGCCCGGCGCGTACTGCAAGGTGACCGGCCCGCCCGGCGCGACCACCTCGAAGCTGATCGCCAGCACCTGTTCGCGCACCATCCCCATCGGGCCCTGCGAGACGTCGAGGAAGTTCAGCGACGGGGTGAGCAGCGTGATCGAGGCCTGGTCGCAGCGTTCCACCTCCACATGCGCCGTGCCCTGCCGGGTCACGAAACCGAGGCTGTGCCAGCGCTGCACCATGTCCATATAGCTGCCCAGCCCGCGGGTCCACTCCTGATACCCGCTCGCGCCTTGCACGGTGACCCGGTTCGGGCGCGGCACCGGCCACCAATTGCTGCCGCAGGCAAAGAAATCCGCCTGCCACGGCAGCGCCATCGACGCGGACAGCGTGCCCGCGGCGGCGACCGTGTGATCGACGCGGAACGCCGCGGCGTAATTCGCCGGATCCAGGATGGGGCGGTTGGCCGAATCCTTGCCGCCGGCCTCGATGCCGGGGAAGAACGCGCCGCCGACGCAGGCGTCGAGGGCGGCCCGGTCCATACCGTCCGGGGTGACCGTGGCTTCCGGTGCGGGAACGCCGGTCCAGTCGTCGACGAAATCGGTGTTGTCGCGCCAGCGCCGTAGATGGGTGAGCTGGATGGCGGTCAGCTCCGAATCCGAGCCGGCGAGATCGGGCATGTTGCCGTCGGGACGCAACCGGCGGTAGATCCGGGACTTGGTGGCCGGGTCGGTCACCGGGTCGGGCCAGCGGTGCACGAACTCCGCCTCGTACACCCAGCGGGTGTCGCGGGCGCGCTGCAGAATCGGGTACACGTCGTGGGTGTAGGAGGTGTTCGCCGGGGCGGTCGCCCGGCCGGCGTCGACCATCGCTTGCAGCAGCCGGTCGTACAGGGTGGTCGAGCTGTCCTGGTGCGGCGCGAATTTCGGGGGCGCGGAGATCACCCAGGCGCCTTCGACCGCGGGGCTCGCACCGGTGGCGTGCAGGGTGATGGCCGCCGAGACCGGTCCGTCGGCGATATCGTCGTACCAGCCGGGGTTGCCCCAGAAGTCGACGATGCCGTTGCCGCCCGGCGAGGCCGAGGTACCCGCACCGGCGAAGACCAGCAGCCGGTTGTCGTTGTCGGTGCGCATCTCCCCCAGCGGCACCGTGACCACCGGCTGTCCGGCGAACCGAATCACCCCGCCTTCGAACACTTTTCGCTGCACCGGGCCCGTGGTGGTCTGCGCGCCGGGGTCGATGATCAGATCGGCGGCGGGCTCGCTGTTGCCGCGGTCCGGATAGGCGGCTTTGCTGTTGACCAGCCCCACCGTCCAGGTGATGTCGGCGTCGGCGCCGGTGATCTCGGTCGCCGTCCCGTCGTCGTGATGGGCGAAGATCCGGAACCGCGCCGCCTGCCGTTTGACCCGGCACTGCGGATCCTTGAAGCCGCCGGGCGGATCGGGCAGCTCGTTGCGTCGCTCCGGGCCGATGAAGAACTCCGGACTGTTGCCGACTCGTGCGATCCCGATCGCCGGATGTATGCGATATGTCGTAGCCATGGCGTCCTCCCTGCACCGCCACCCCACCGTACGCTCCGGAATTCGCCCCGAACAGGCACTTTCGGCGTTTCGCCGCACGCGGTGACAGCGTGGTGACGGCGCGGTCGGTTAGCTCAGGACGGGCCGGTGACCCGGTGCACCCGGCAGTACTCGACGTGCAGCCACTGCCAGTGGCCGTCGACGGTGATCTCGGCGCAGCAGTGGGTGTCGGGCTGCTCGTGCATGTGGCGGGGGCATTCCTCGATCAGTGCGCGCAGCCGGTCACCTTCGAGGGCGAAGGCCGTCCGGCTGCCGGTGAGGAAGAGGGTGTCGGCGGCAATCGTCTGCCGCAGAATGTCTTTGAAGCCGCGGTGGTGCCGGGTTGCCGCGCTCGCATCCGGGACGGCCGGTAATCCGCGGCAGACGACGGTGTGCGGGCGGCCGCCGGTCAGCTTGGCTCGTACGTCCTTCCAGCGTGCGGCCGGGAAGCCGAGGCTGTGATGCAACAACACCAGGTCCAGCGCCGGTTCGGTGCCGTGGCCGTATTCGTTGCATCCGATTCCGTTGTGCCGCAAGGGAAGATAGACGAGCGTTCGCGGCGAACGGGCCGCCAGGGCCCACGCCATGGCCAGGGTCCTCGCGGCCGTCTTGTCGACGGTGATCTGCACGCCGTGACAGCCCTCGTGCAGGGGTGCGTGCTCGATCGGGCGCGCGGGGCGGACCACCCGATATGCCTCCCGCCCCAACCGCACCGTGTTGATCAGCGTCCGCCAGCGCTGCCCTTCCAGCCGCACTCCCCCTCCTCCGGTTGTCCCGGGGTGGACGGTAGGTCAGCGGGCGTGCCGCGGACAAGCGGAATTCCGTGATCGGGTCAGCGCACGGTGATCACGCGGCTGTGCCATCCCGTGGCGCCGTCGGGGAACGGCGTGGCGCGCTGGTCGGTCTGTGGTGTGCCGGTGGCGTCGGTGGCGCGCACGCGCAGGGTGTGGGTGCCGGGGGTCGCCTGCCAGCGCCAGGTCCACTGTCGCCAGGTGTCGGTGGAGTATTCGGCCGCGAGAGCGGCGGGCTGCCATGGCTGGTCGTCGACCTGGACCTCGACGGCGGTGATGCCTCGCCGCTGTGCCCAGGCGACGCCCGCGACGATCACCTCGCCCGCGCCGACGGTGGCGAAGGCGGAAGGGACGTCGATACGGGAGGCGGTTTTGATGGGGGCGCGATCGGCCCAGCCGCGTTCGGTCCAGTAGGCCGCGGCCCGGTCGAATCGGGTTACTTCCAGGTCGGTGACCCATTTGGTGGCAGACACATAGCCGTAGAGGCCGGGGACGATCAGCCGGGCCGGGTAGCCGTGCGCGATCGGCAGCGGTTCGCCGTTCATGCCGATCGCCAGCAGTGCGTCACGGCCGTCGGTGATCGCCGACAGCGGTGTGCTCGCGGTGAATCCGTCGACGCTGCGCGAGAGCAGCATGTCCGCGTCCGGGCGGACACCGGCCTCGGCGAGCAGTTCCGCCAGCGGGTAGCCCAGCCAGTGCGCGGTACCGGCGAGGTCACCGCCCACCTCGTTCGACACACAGGTGAGAGTGATGATCCGCTCCACGGCAGGCCGGCGGCGGAGCGCGTCGAAGTCGATCACCACGGGCCGATCCACCATCCCGTGGATGCGGAGCCGCCAATCCGCGCTGGCCAGCGCGGGCAGCTGGAGGGCGGTGTCGACTCGGTAGAACCGGTCGTTCGGAGTGACGAACGAGGTGAGGCCGTCGACTCGCGGCCGCGCCTCCGGCGGGATCGCCGGAGCCGGATTCGCCGTGCGCGGCAACAGGAAACGAGCACGGTCGGCCACGACGTCGTGCAGGCGCGCCGACAGCGCACGCCCCAGCGCGGCTGTGCCGATGACTACCGCACTCACGCTCGCCGCCGTGATCAGAAACTTGCGGCGGGACGGGCTCGCCGCAGCCACACCCACGATCGGCCCGGCCACAGCCGGAGGCCGGAACAGGTGACCCGTTATCAGCAGCCGCAGCACCAGGATGCCCGCGAGCACACCCACCACTGTCGGGAGCACGAACCACGGTGTGGCCGTGGGCCTTTGCCATGCCGCCACCGCTGTTACGCCGCCGAGGACCAGCAGCAGTGCGCTGCCCAGTGGACGCCGGCGCTCGAGCAGGCCCGCGATCGCGGCGCCGAGCACCATCACCACCGCCATCGAGGCGAACAGCGCCTGTTTGTCGCGGTCGCCGAAGCGGCGGATCGCGGCATCCTTCAACTCGTGCGGCGTGAGGTCGACCATGGTGGCGCCGAGGGCGTAGAACGGCGAGGAGGCGGGGTCGACCAGCACGGCGACCAGATGACCCACGCTCAGCACCGTCGCCGCGGCCAGCACACCCGCCCCCGCCGCGGGCACCCGGCCGATCCGCCGCGCGGGCGAATCGGGTTCGGGTGCCGCGGGTTCGGCGTTCATGCTCAGGCCGGCGGCATGAGAACGGAGTCGATCAGGTAGACCGTGGCGTTCTTGGTCTGCACGCCACCGCAGATCACCGACGCATCGGCGACTTTGATGGAGTCGCCGGAGCCGGTGACGGTCACCTGCGCGCCCTGCACCGTCTGGTGCGTGCCGGCGATCTTGTCGGGCGCGATCCGGCCCGGAACCACGTGGTAGGTCAGGATCTTGGTGAGGGTGGCCGAATCGGTCTTCAGCGTATCGATGGTCGCGGGCGGCACCTTCGCGAACGCGGCGTCCACGGGCGCGAAGACCGTGAACTCTCCGCCGTTGAGTGTGTCGACCAGGTTCACCTGCGGGTTCAACTTGCCCGACACCGCCGAGACCAGCGTGGTCAGCAGCGGATTATTGGAGGCCGCCACCGCCACCGGATCCTGGGCCATACCGCTGACCGAACCCGCTCCGGTGGGCACCTGCGCGGCATAGTCCTTACAGCCGGGTCCCACCAGATCGGCGGCCGCGGCGTTCGGCATGGATGTGGCGGTTGTGGTGGGCGCTGCCGAGGTCGCCGAGGCGGTACCCGAGTCGCTGTCGCTGGAGCAGGCGCTCGCACCCGTGACGGCGGCTGCCATCGCGAGGGCTGCGACGGTCCTGCGAGAGAGAAGCTTCATGATCGTTCCTTTGATTGATGGGAGGGACGGTCACCGGCCGGAGCTCGGGGGGAGAAGTGGCTCGGCCGGTGACGGTCCTACTGCGGGGCGGCTCGGCCCCTGGCGGCGCTCACGTATCCCAAAACAGCGCCGCAAGGATTTCGCTCCGAACAGCGCATAGGTTTGGTCCCACGGGGAAACAATCGAAGCGAAAGAAATCCGATCCGGGCACCAAACCGGGCCGGGTGGCGTATCGAAGTCCAGGTGAACGCCGTATCACCCCAACTGACGGAGACACAGCGCTATGGCGGATGAACGCCGCATCCTGTCGCTCACCCACGAGCGCACAGCAGCACCGGAGGCCTGCCCGGCACACCGTCCGGCCCCCGACCCGGAGGTGACCCGCCGGCTCGCGGGGCTGCTGCACCGCGTCGCCGACGGTGACCGGGAAGCCTTCACCCAGTTCTATCGCTCCACCCACGACCGGGTCTTCGGGCTGGCGTTGCGGGTGCTGCGCCGGCCCGCGACCGCCGAGGAGATCACCCAGGAGGTGTACCTGTATGTCTGGAACACCGCCGAGCAGTACGACCTGCGCCTGGCGAGCCCGATCGGGTGGCTGATGATGCTGACCCACCGCCGCGCCGTCGATCGGGTGCGCACCGAATCCTCGGCCAGCATCCGCGATCTCACCTACGGGCATCGCCAGCTCGGGCGCGATCACGACATCGTCGCCGAGACCGTCGGACAGCGTTCGGAGGAACGCGCCGTCGTCGCCTGCCTGGACACCCTCACCGACACCCAGCGCGAAACCGTCGCACTCGCCTACTACGGTGGCCGCACCTACTCCGAAGTCGCGCAGCACCTGGGCATTTCGCTCAACACCGTCAAAACGCGCATCCGCGACGGCCTCAAACGACTCCAGAACTGCCTGACAGAAACGATGCGCGATGCCTGACATCTACTCCGCCGCCGACCTGCCCGACCTCGCGTACCCCTACGCCTTGGACGCGCTGTCCGAGACGGACGCCCGGGCCGTCGAGCATCTGCTGGATCATGCCGACGAGGACTCCGCCGCGGACTTCCGCGCCACCGTGCGCGATCTGCGCGAAACGCTCGCCGCCATGACCGCGGTCGATGCCGTTCCCGCGCCGCCCAGTGTCGAGGAAGCGTTGCTGCGCGCACTCGAAGCCCAGGACGGACCCGCGGATTCGACGGACCGGGCGAACGGGTTCGCGGCGGCGGAGTCACCGCAGCGGCTGGGCCGGCGGTGGCTCGCGCTCGCCGCGGCGGTCGCCGTCGTGGTCGGCGTCGCCGCCGGAATCACGGTGTACCGCAACCAATCCGGGCCCGGTGCGATCACCGCCGAGCAGGTGCGCACGCACAGTGACACCCAGCAGCGCACCGTTCCGGTCACCGGGGGCGGCACCATCACTGTCGACGTGTCCCGCGAACTCGGCGCGGCGATCGTCTCCTTCGACGCCGTCCCGCCGCCGCCGGCGGATCACACCTATCAGCTGTGGTTGATCTCCGGGGCCGACAAGGTCGATTCGGCAGGCGTCCTGAGCACCTTGCCCACCAGCCGCGCCCCGATGCTGATGCGTTTCGGCGACGCCGGTCAGCTCGCGGTCTCGGTGGAACCGGAGGGCGGTTCGGTCGCACCCACCACCGATCCGGTGGTCGGTGTGCCGCTGACGTGAGCGGCCGGCTCGGCGCGGGTCAGGCGTGCGCCGGGGTGCGCGTCTCGGCACTCGCGCCGAGTGCCTCCTTGCCGGAACGGGCGGACCACAGGGCCAAGGCGATCATCAATCCGAAGGCCACGAGGGCGGTGCTGGTGCGCAGCGCGTGGAAGATGTCCCAGCGGGTGAGGATTTCGGCGTAGTTCTCCGGTGCGCCCGCGGTGACCCAGCGGTTGATCTGATGATTGATCGGCACGTTGCCCAGGCGGGTGATGCCGAAGGAGGCGACGACCAGGGCGGCGGCCGCGCCCGCCATCCGGCGGGCCCGGCCGGTGCGCAGGACCGCCAGCCCGAGGCAGCTCAGCGCGGCGGCCGCCATGGTGAGTTGCATGCTGATGCTGTTGGCCTTCATGAGCGCGGTGTGGAACTCCAGGCGCATCTGCAGCGGAACCCGATGGAACGTCGGCGCGAGGTTGGCGAGGCCGTAACCGAATGCGCCGGCGAGCAATCCGGTGCTGAGTACCGCGACGGCTTGGATGAGACGAGTGCGCATGAGAACTCCTGAAGATGCTCTAGACTTCTTACAACGCTGTAAAGGTTAGAGTCGATCGATAACTTTGACAAGGGTGTAAGAATTTGGCTGCTTCCAGGGAACCACGGCGCCGCGCCGACGCCGAGCGCAGCAGGGCGGCGATCCTCGACGCCGCGAGCCGCCTCCTGGCGGAGGGGGTGGAGACCGGCGGGCTGGCGGCCGTCGCGGAGGCCGCCGGTGTCACGCGGCAAACCGTCTACGCCCACTTCGCTAGTCGCGAAGAGCTTTTCGCGGCAGTCGCCGAGCGGATCAGCGCCGATACGGTCGCCGCACTCGACGCGGCCGACCTCGACACGGGTCCCGCGGCCGACGCGCTACTCCGCATCCTCGACCTCAGCTGGCGAGCCGTCGACCTGCGTCCCTTGAAACAGCGAGTCGCACCCGAACCCGGTCGGAGCCAACGCCTTCCACCTCCGGTCGCCGAACGCCTCATGCGCCTGCTGCGCCGCGGCCAGGACACCGGCGAATTCGACAGCGCCACCACAGCGCAATGGCTCGCGGCCACCCTCATCGCGATCACCCGCGCCGCGCGTGCGGAAGTCGAAGCCGGGCGGATGACCCGCGCAGCGGCCGAAAAGTCCCTGCACCAGAGCGCACTGCGACTGGTCGGGACCACCCAGCCCTGAGGCAGCGCCCACCCTCAGCGCTGCGGGGCCGTCAGTTCTCCGGCTGCACGCGGGCGCGCAGGATGGGCACACCGGTGCCGGACAGGTCCTCGCAGTAGGCGGCGCGGCCAGCCATCGCCATGGTGAGCGCGATGGTCGTTCCGGTGACCAGAGGGCCGGTGCCCACTGTGAAAGGACCGTCGGTCGCCTCCAAGCGCAAGTCCGCGATGGCGCGGTGGCTGGATACGGTGAAGTCGCGTGTGGCGAAGAATCGGGCGACCTCGGTGGCGGCTTGTGTCGACGGCGTTCGGGCCAGCCCGAGGGGACGGCGGATGTCTTGGGCGTGGACGACCGCCTCGCCCAGCCAGGCCGCCGTATGTCCGGACGGCGCGGTGGTGCTGGTGCGGACCGCCCGGAATCGTTCGAGGGTTTCCGCCGGGGTCGCACCACGATACGCGGCGATTTGGCGGGCGTTGTGCTTGTCGAAGTCGAAGCGGGCGCTCAGGACGCTGACCAGCCAGCGCCACCGGCCGACGCTCGCCCCGGCGGTGAGGTGGGCGACGACGTCCTCGACGACCCACTCCCCACACAGCGACGGCCGCCGCCATTGCTCGTCGGTCAAATCGGCGAGATCCTCGGCCAAGGCCGCGCGTTCCGCGTGGGCCATCGCCCAGAGGGCGTCGCGAGCAATGACTTCGGTCACTGGATACCTCCATGCTGGGGAGCCGCCCGGTGCGCACGCGGGAGCTCTTCGTAATCCAGACGGGACAGCTCGCGCGGATTCATCGGTGCGGCTACGTTCTATCAGCTGGCACGGAGGCCACTCGCCCCGGCCGCGGCCGGCTAGCCAGTTCCGTTGTCCCGCTGCGCCTTACGCTTGGCTCGCGCCATTCGCAGCAGGTAGGCCGGTGTCGGCGGCACCCAGCCCAATTGCACCGCCTGGCCGAGGTCGTCCCGGTTGGCCCAGTGCTCGATCACCTTGTCGTCGGCGATTCGCAGCCAATGGGTTTGGGTGACAGCGAAAGTCTTGCCGGTGGGCGGGAACACCTGATCCACTTGCCCGTCCTCGTCGTAGGCCACGAACGGGCCGACGTGCCGTCCGTGCATGGTGGTGTGCAGGGCGACCAGATCTCCCTCCACGACTGCGGATTCGACGGTGTGGCGCAGGTCCGCGTATGCGCCGCGCAGCCACAGGGCGGTGGCGTAATAGGCGGCGGGTCCCTGTCCGCGGGTGGCGGGCGGCTCCCCCTTCGCCTCGCGGTTGGTCGCCTCCGGATGGATTATCGCGTCGAAATCCGCACGCGTGCCGTCAGCCATGATGTGCACCGAGCGGATCGCCAGGGCACGGGCGGTATCGGCAGCGGTCGGGGCAGTCTTGTCCACTAGGACCTCGCAATCTATTGCACGCGAACTTGTCTCCAGTGTGTATCGACCGTCGTCGGCTGCTGGTTCAAATCCCGCGGACGCACCTCAGTCGAGCGGCGCGGTCGATTCGGGATGTGTAGTATCCCTATTCATGTTGATGGGCGAAGGGGTCGAGTGGGGGCTGCACTGCTGCATGGCGCTGGCGTGGCTGGAGGATCTCGCGCCGATCTCGACGGCCAGGCTTGCGGAGATGTTCGAGTTGCCGCCGGAGTATCTGAAGAAGCGGTTGCAGCCGTTGGTGCGGGAAGGGATTCTCGAGTCCGCGCCGGGCGCGCGTGGCGGGTATCGGCTGGGGCGGGCGCCGGAGCGGATCACGGTGATGGATGTGGTGGGGGCGGTCGAAGGGCGCACGGAAGCGTTTCGGTGCACCGAGATTCGGCGGCGCGGGGCCGGGGCGCTGGCGGCGAAATCGGAGTTCGCCGAACCGTGTGGGATCACGACCGCGTTGCGGCGGGCCGAGTTGGCGTGGCGGCGCGAGCTGGCCGGCCAGACGCTGGCCGACTTGATCGCCGGTGCGCCGGCGAACGCGCCGGTTCGGGCGCGGCGCTTCTACGAGGGCCTGGCCGGGTAGCGCGGAGGACCTACCGGTAGTTGGTTGCCCGGCCTCGTCGGCCGGGCTTTTTCGAAAGGAGAATCGGGATAATGAATGTCCTGATTAAGGGTGGCTCGGTGGCCGAGTCGAATGGGCTGCGGCGCACCGCGATTCTGGCGGTGGGCACCTTCGCCGTCGGCACCGATGCGTTCATTCTGGCGGCGTTTCTTCCCGATCTGGCGGCGGCACTGGACGTGTCGACCGCGTCGGCGGGTGCGGCGGTGACAGTGTTCGCGACGGCGTACGCGCTGCTGTCGCCGGTGCTGGCCACGGTGACCGCGCAGTTGCCGCGGCGGGCGCTGCTGGTGACCGCGCTGGTGGTGCTGGGGCTGGCGAATCTGGGGTCGGCGCTGGCGACCAGCTTCGCGGTGCTGCTGGCAACCCGGGTGCTGGCGGCGGTCGGTGCGGCGGCGTTCACGCCCAATGCCGGTGCGGTGGCCGCGGCGCTGGTGCGGCCGCAGGCTCGGGCGCGCGCGTTGGCGGTGGTCGTGGGCGGGTTGACGATCGCCACCGCCCTGGGCGTGCCGCTCGGCGGGCTGATCGGGCATTGGCTGGGTTGGCGTTCGGCGTTGGTCGCGGTCGCGATCGTGTGCCTGCTGGCCGCGGCCGGGGTGGCGGCGTGGGTGCCGTTCCTACCGGGAAGTGCACCGGTGCCGCTGGCTACCCGGCTGGCCGTGCTGCGGAACCGGTCGGTGGCAAAGGTGCTGCCGCTGACCGTGCTCGGCATGGGGGCGGCCTACGTCGTCTACGCCTACAGCGTGCCTGCGCTGGCGGGGCTGGGTATCGAGGCGTCGGACACCGCGTCGGTGCTCGCGCTGTATGGATTCGGTGCGGTCGCAGGCAATTTCGCGTCCGGGTTCGCCACCGACCGGTGGGGCGCGCGGCGAGTGCTCACCGCCGGATATCTGGTTATGGCGAGCGCACTGGGCCTGATGGCAGTCCTGGCCGCCACCGGTTTCGGCGCCCCGTGGATCGTGGGCGCACTCGCCGCGGCGTGGGGTGCGGCCAGCTGGTGCCAGACTCCGGCCCAGCAGCATCGGCTCCTCGAGGCCGCACCACAGGACGCCGGTGTGGTCGTCGCCCTAAACGCCTCCTGCATCTACGTGGGGATCGGAGCGGGCACCCTGCTCGGCGGGGCTGTCATCGAGCAGGGCACGACCGCCGTGTTCGCAGTCGGCGCCGCCGCGGCACTCCTCGCGCTGCTCTATCAGCGAAGCACGGCGCGCTAGCCGACCGCGAAAGTACTGCCAGCAGGACAGCGCTTCGCAGCAGCGCGCCCTATCCGCGCGCGAAGCGTTGCACCAGCCGCGAGTAGCTGTCGTGGGCGTGGCCCGCGGCGATCGCCTCGGCGACAAGGGTTCTGGTGTAGGTCGGGAGGTCGGTGTCGATTCCGCGGGCTCGGCTTTCGGCGATCAGGTCGTCGAGCGAGGGCAGGTGGTGTTCGAGAGCGCCGTAGGGGGTGGCGAACTCCGCGCGATCGATTTCTTCCGCGAGCATCGGGAACAGCGACGGGAGCGCGCTCAGGGAGGGGTGGGCCTGCTGGGCGAAATCGCCGATTCGGATGCCCGCGGTGCCGAGAAGTGCCGCGGCGTGCAGGTATCCGTTCAGCAGGCCCCACATGATGTCGTGGACGGCCATGCCGTACAGGACCGGTTCACCCGGGTCCTCGGAGACCAGGGTGGCGCGGCCGCCGAGGACCCGCAGCAGCGCCGCGTGCCGGTCGAACCCGGCGCGGGGGCCGCCGTAGAACACCACCGCGTCCGGTGAACCGATGGCTGGTGCGATGGTCATGATCTGGCCGTGGAGATAGTCCGCGCCGTGTCCGGTCGCCAATCGGCCGGTGGCCCTGGCCTGTTCGGACGTGCCGTCGGTCAGATCGACCACGGTGCGGCCCGCCAGCGCCGCACCCGCCGCGTTCAACAGCTCCTCGGCGACCGCGCCGCCCTTCACATTGACGATCACGACCGCCGCGGCGGTGACGGCCGCCTCGGGGCTCGCCGCCCACCGCGCACCTTTGGCGACCAGCGAATCGGCTTTGTCCGCCGACCTGTTCCACACCGTCACCGGATATCCCGCGTTCAGCAGGGCACCGGCGAGCGCCGACCCCATCTCCCCCAACCCCAGGACTGCGACCGACATTGCTTCTGCGTTCCCATTTTCGCTCACGAAACGGACACTAGAAGCTCAATCTAACTTCAGGTCAAGCTCATTCGCCCGGCAGGGGAACCGAATCGGGAACGGTGAAGGTCGGCGGCGGCGATTGCGTAGTGGGGTTCGGTGTCTGCGTACTCGTCGGCGGGGGCGGCGGAGAGGTCGGGTCGCCGCCTTGCCCCTGCGGGACGCACACCCAGGCACCATTCAGCCATTGCCACTGCGCCGTGATGTTTCCGTGCGAGCAGTCGTCGCCGGACTTGTGCGCCGGCGTTGTGGGCACCGAGGGCTGCTGCCCGCCGGTCGGTCCGGGGACCGGAGCCGGGGGCGCATTCGAGCCGGTGGAAGCCGGTCCGGCAGGCGTGGGCACGGTGGGGGTGGTCGTCTTGTCGTCGTTGCCGGACTTATCGTCCGAACATGCCAACAGGGATACTGCCGCCGCTGACGCGAGTGCGAATGCCGCGACCGGCCTGAGTCGATGGAGGGGTGTTCCCATCCGGATTACCGCCTTTCCCGGGTTGAATTGCAGTGCAGCGAAACAACGTGAGCAGGTAGGCAAGCGGAGCCATCGTAACCCTGCTCAGCAGCGCGAAGACTCGCGAACACCGGGCAGGGCTACGTCTGCCGGGTGTCGATAAAGGCGTTTTGTCGGCGGACGCTCGTATGGTTGGGCGCATGACCGATCTCCCGCCGCCCGCCGCCGCGCGGCCCGTCTTCGGCGAGGCCGGCGTGCACGCTGTCGTCCGGGCCGGGCGCACCGTGCACGCGGTCAGCCTGGTGCAGTGGGTCGGCGGGCAGGAAGCCCCCGAATTGCTGTGTCGCACCGGGGTGGCCGGTTGGTCACCGGCCGCGCTGGCGCCGACTCGCGCCGAGGTCACCTGTGCACGCTGTCTGCGCAAGATCGGCGGCGGCTCCGCCCCGCTTTCCCGTCAGCTTCGCTTATTCGACCAGGAGTGACTTCGCGCTGTCGGCCGTAACAATTCGGCGAACGAAACCGACAGGCACTCGACCGCGTTTTGGAGTTATTTCCAACGAAAGGGATTCGCATGAGGAAGCCGATAGTCGCCACCGCTCGAATCACCGCCGCCGCGGTGCTGGGCCTGGGCGTCGCGACAATGATCGGCTCCGGGCCGGCCCAGGCCGCGCCGCAGGACTGCGTCATCACCCGAGACCTCACCAGCGCGACCGCGACCTGTCACGACTTCGACGCGCCGCCCGGGCGCGAATACGCCTTGATCGTGGATTGCTTCGGCCTGCACGGCATTCCGAATGCGTTCCCGCTCATGGCAATCGGGCCCTACAGCGGCTCGTGGAGCGGCTCGTTCAGCCCGTCCGGCCAGGGCACCGCCTCCTGCCTGGGTCCCTATAGCGTCGGGACCGCCACCGGTGCCCGCGTGGCGATCTACCGCGAGTGATCCGTCGTGCCCTACGCCCGGCGGGTGCTGCTCGATCGGAATTGGAGTTGCATCCGCGCGTGACGTTCATTGTGGGCGAAAACGGTAGCGGTAAGTCGACTTTGCTGGAGGCAATTGCTACCTGCTGGGGATTCAATCCCGAAGGCGGGACGAAGAATTTCAATTTCTCGACACGAAGTTCGCATTCGGGGCTCATTCAATGTGGCCTCGACGAGCTACTGGACTGAGCGCGCCCGCCTCATGCCCTGGCCAGCGCCGGAACGATGACGATGTCGATCCCCTGGCCGAGCACCTCGGAGGCGGTGAGTCCGAACAGGGTGCGGAAGGTGTCGCTGAAATGGCTGGCCGAGGCGAAGCCCGCGTCGGCGGCGGCGCGGGTGAGGTCGGCGCCCGCGCCGACGGCGGTGCCGACCGCCAGCAGCCGCGCCCACAAGCGGTAACGCCGGAAACTGGTGCCGGCGCCGGCCGAAAACAGGTGCAGGAAGCGCGAACTGGAGATGCCCAGGTCGACGGCGAAGTCGGCGGCCCCGCGCGGACTCGCGGGGTCGGCGGCGATCGCATCCAGCACCGCGCCGATCCGTTCGTCGATCACCGCGGGCGTGTCCGCGCCGGCGATGATCCGGCGCAGTTCCCGCGGATCCGGCGCGCCGGACCGGAGGTGGGCGATCAAGGTCGCTTCCTCGCGGTGCGCCGCCGCGATGGGGGTGGCAGGTTCACGCATCGCGGCACGCAGATGAGTGGCCGCCGCGGACCGGGGATCCAGATAGTAGAACAGCACGCGGCCGCTGGTTTCGAGTTTGTGGGCGGTGCGCGCCGGAACCAAGGCGCTGCGCCGCTGCCAGTGGCCGCCGTCGGGCGTGCGGATCGTGACCGGCTCGTCGACGCCGAGCACGAAGCACTGCACCGGTGTCGAGTGGGTGTCCAACTGGAACGACGGGCCGAGGTAGGCCGCCTGCCCCGGCCAGAGCCACAGCGTGCGCGCGCCTACCCGGCAGGCGGTATCCGTGCGCCCGGCCGGTTCAGGCGACACCGAGCACCAGCGCCGCTCCGGCGAGCTCGACCAGGCAGTAGAACCAGATCGGATAGAAGCCGACTTCACTGTCGAGCAGCCGCGACACGATTCGCCCGCCCGCCATACCCGCCAGCGCGAACCCCACTGTCAGGGCGGCCCCGGTCCGCATGTCCCCGCTGCCGAAGCCCGCCCAGAACAAGACGGCGGCAACCGCGATCCCGAAACCGCCGTAGACCGCGCGGATCTCCGAGCGGCTCACCGCCGTCTGCACCGACAGCCCGAACGGGCGCGCCAACCCCGCCGGTGCGGCCAGCGCATACAGTCCCATCCCCGCGAAAAGCACCGCGACGAGTGACAACACCACAGTCCTCATCGCTGCCCCGCAACCAGTGGTTGCGGCTCATCGGCCCGCAACAGCGCGGCCCCCGCACCGAGCGCCACCAACCCCACCACATCGACTGCCGCCACCCGCACCAATCCCGGGCCGACCGACCCGCCCGCGAACGCCAGCACCAGAAACCCGCCCAAGCTGATCGCGTTCGCGCTCAATGCGAACGGCCGCCACCCTGGCCGGAACACCGCCACCAGCAACCCGATCCCGATCACCGCGAACAGCAGCGCGCGATGCCGCAGCACCACCTCGAGATCACGCCCCGCCGGAGCGATCCCATAGGCCGCGTACATCCCTTCCGGCACCACCGCCCCCGCAGCAGGCACGATATTGAGCAGCCCCACCCCAACCAGCAGAGCCCGACCGGCAAGTCGACGCATCATTCTCCTCCGATAGACGTCCTGCGATCCTCACACCCGCTGCGGCCCAACCGCTTCCGAAAACCTGCTACCGCGGGAGCGGGCGTCGAGGACTACGAGCGCCGCGCCCGCTGACTACAGCACGAACAGGTCCGACCACAGTTGGGCGCTGCGGCCGGACAGCGCGTCGAGCAAGGATTTGGCCTGATTGTCGGTCAGTGCGGCGACGAAGTCGATGACCGCGCGGCCACGGGCGAGGGCCCGGATTTCCTCCAGGCCCGGGGTGGCGTTGCCGCCCGCGCCGCGGACAGCGAGCAGGTCGGTGGTGGCGAGGGCGCCGTATTCGGCTTCGGCGCGGGCCGCCAGGGCTTGCAGCCGGCGCGGCAGGCGGTTCGCCTCGTAACGGTCGCCGAGCCACTGCTCCAGCGCCGTCACCAGGGCGGTCACCAGCTGGGCCTGGCCGCGCTGGTGCAGGGCGAGATCGGGCCGGAGCAGCACGAAATGCTTGTGCACGAACTTGAGTACTTGCACCTCGTGCCATTGCGCGGGCGCCAGCAGCACGTGCCCGGATCGAGTCGGCGGATCCGGGACGACACCGATCCCGGACACCAGCCGGGTCGTCCACCCCGCCGAGAACCGGCCGACGGCCTGCTCGGCCTCCGCCGAGCCGTCGAACGGCATCGCCAGCAGACCGTCGACCAGCTCCTCGTGCACGCGGCGCACCGCGAACAGGAACGTCTCGTCGTCGGCGATCCAGGAATCCCGGTTCCGCAAGCGCCGCCGCAGGTGCTCGAGCGCGTACCCCGGCGCGCGGGACCCTTTGGCCAGCTCGGCGTTGTCGTATCCGGCCAGCTCGCGGGCGCCGGCGAGCCAGTGCCCGAGTTCGGCGGCGACCGGCGCGTGCTGGAGCACGCCGATCCGGTGGAAGTCCTCCAGATCGTGGATGGCGTAGGCGATGTCGTCCGCGATGTCCATCACCGAGGCTTCGACGGTCTGCTGCCAGCTCGGCAGTTTTCCCGCGAACGGGGCGCGGGCCTGCGTCAGCTCCGCCAGCTCGGTGACGTAGACGGAGAACTTGCTCGAGCCGCTGCCGGGTTCCTCGGCCGGCTCGGACGCACCGCGCGGCGGCTCGGCCAGCTGCCGGGGATGCGGATCCGGATGCGCGAGCCGCGTCCACGGATACTTCAGGATCGCGGCGCGCACGGCGGCGGTCAGGTCCAGCCCGGTGCCGCCGGCCCCGGTGTCGCTGGTGGCGACGATCCGCAGACTCTGCGCGTTGCCCTCGAACCCGTCGGGCAGACCGAACCGGTGCCTGGCCAGCCGGTCCAGCACCTGCTCGCCGAGGTGCCCGAACGGTGGATGACCGAGATCGTGCGCGAGCCCGGCGGCTTCCACGACATCCGGGTCGCAGCCGCCGAGCCGCTCGATCGTCGCCGCGGCCGCCGGGTCGGCGATCAGGCGTTCGGCGATCGCCCGCGCCACCTGCGCGACCTTGAGGCTGTGCGTCAAGCGGTTGTGCAGCAGTCCGGACCCGCTGGCGCTGACCACCTGGGTGACCCCGCCGAGCCTGGCGAAGTACGGCGACGCCGCGATCCGATCCCGATCCACCCGGTACGGACTGGCCGCGAGACCCGCGGGCACGGGCCCGGAGAGTCCCGCCGAACCTTGCCGGCGCCGAACCTGCCGCGGGTCCACTCGATCACCAACCATGATTGCGACCCTAATCGCCCGGCCCGGACCGGCGGCAGCTCGGCGGCAATTTCCGCCGCGCGAAAATACGGCGACGGCGCGCCCGCATCGAGCTATGCTCTGGCAGAAAGGGATCGGGGGGGTCCAATGGCACAGAATCGTAGCGGCATCCGGCTACACAGAACTCGCTGGTGGGCACTGGGATTCGGTGTTCCGCTGCTCGTCGTCGTGCTGGCCGCGGCCGGTTGCTCGACCGCGCCGAATCCGGATGAGGCAGGCCTCGAATACGACGCGGGCCCCTTCAGCGCGACCACCTTCTCGAACTGCATCGCCCCTGGTAACCGGGAGTACCGCGGCCCGGGCGACCAGTTCTTCCTCTATCCGGCCGGGCAGCGCACCTTCGAATTCGCCGAAGGCAAGGACGCGGAGATCCCCGAGGCGACCGTGGTCTCCAAGGACGATCTGGAGCTGCGGGTGACCGGTCTGGTGACGTTCAGCCTCAACACCGACTGCGAGACCCTGCGGCAATTCCACGAACGAATCGGCATCAAATACCAAGCCCACGACTCCGACGGCTGGGTGCAGATGCTGCGCGAATACATCGGCCACCCGTTGAACCGGGCCATCGACGACGCCACCAAGGCCTACAACTGGCGGGACCTGTACACCAGCGCCGAAACCAAGGGCGCCTGGGAGAAAGCGGTCGGTCAGCTGACCGCGAAGTACATCGCCGAACAGGGCGGTGAGGCGTTCTTCTGCAGCCCCGTCTTCGTACCCGGCTCCGGCGGTGACTGCGGCGATCCGCAGTTGACCATCCAGCAGCCGGTGCCGCCGGAACCGGTCCGCGCCGCGCTGACCGACACCCAGCGCGCGATCGAAGCCACCCGCGCCCAGCAGGAAGAGAACAT
Source organism: Nocardia sp. NPDC051832 (assembly GCF_040681285.1). NCBI lineage: Bacteria > Bacillati > Actinomycetota > Actinomycetes > Mycobacteriales > Nocardiaceae > Nocardia > Nocardia sp. NPDC051832. The sequence continues at coordinate 445,502 of NZ_JBFAYL010000005.1, read as the reverse complement.
CCGGGTGACCACCGAGCTGGAGGCCATCCGCAGGCTGGTCGAAGTGCTCGGTCCCAACGGGTACGTGCTCTACCAAGCCATCAAAGACGGCAAGGTGCAGGTCGTTCCGGTGCCGAACGGCGTCGACGTGAACATCTCACCTGGGCGCTGAACGCTTGCGCCGCTGGTAGACGCGGGCGGTCAGCGAGGAACCGAGTCCGTGCAGCACGACGCTGCCCGCCACGGTGAGCACCATGGCCGTCAAGGCGAGGTCCGCGCCGCTGTCGTGGAGTTTGTTGAAGGCCAGCAAGCCGAACACGATCGAGGTGGTGCCGCGCGGGCCGAGTAGTCCGATCAAGAGGTCCTCGACCCAGGTCAGGCCGGATCCGGTCAAGGCCAGCAGGACCGGCACGATCCGGAGCACGGTCAGCGCCGCGCCGCAGAACAGCCAGAGCCGCCAGTCGCCGACTTCGCCCAGCGTGTACACCGCGACGGCGCCGAAGGTGAACCACATGACCACGGTGAGCAGGAACCCGACGTCGTCGATGAGTTCGAGTTCGCGGTGCCGCTGGTCGGGGCGGCGCAGGCGGTGAATGGCGAGTCCGCAGACGAAGGCGGCGACGAAGCCGTTGCCGCCGAGCGCGGTGGACAGCGCGTAGGTCAGCAGCGGGGCGGCGACCAGGAGCATGCGCTTGGCCTGTGCGTTCATCAGCGCGGCATGATCGGCCCGGTTGAACAACGTGGCCAGGACCGCGCCGACGGCGACACCGACGCCGAGGGCGATCAGCGCGGCGGGCACGGCGGTGGCCAGCGCCTGTCCCGGCGTCTTCTGCTGGGAGAGGTCCCCGGCGAGGATGAGCGCGAAGACGATGACCGGGGAGACGACGCCGTCGTTGTAGCCGCTTTCCACATTCAGGATGTCGCGGACCCGGGTCGGCAGCCGGCGATCCCGCAGAATCGCTGTGGCCGAAGCGAAGTCGATGGGCATGACCACGCACGCGACGACCAGCCAGACCGCCCAGCCGTATCCTGGCAGCACCCACATGCCGAATCCCACCGCGGCGGCCAGGCTGATCGGCAGTGCGATCAGCACCACGCGCACCGCGGCCGCGGGATGGCGGCCCAGCAGCCCGCCGCGTACCTCGGTGGCATCGACGAACAGCAGGACCGCGAGCACGATCTCCGCGGTGTGCATGGCGACTTCGGTATTCAGTGTGGTGGCGATGCTTTCGCGGGTGGTGAGCCCGACCAGCGCTCCGGCCGCGACCACCACCACGGCGGGGCTGATTCGCCAGGCATCCAGCTTGGCGGACAGCAACGCCCAGCCGATGAGGGTGACCGTCACGGCGAGGATCGAAGCAACCATCGGGCAATCGTCCCAGGCGGGGCGGCGCGCCCCGCGCAACACCACGCGCGCTGCCGCGTGACGTGCGTCGCCGGGCAGCATTACCTTCCGGGTAATCGACAACGGTGCGCGCGGGGGGAAAGATCGTGAGCGAGCGAAAGGATCTTCTGCGGATGACCACGACTACGCCCTCGGCCTTCGACACCGATACCGCCAGTACCCGTATCGATGCGCACGAGTTCGCGCTGGAGCTGTCCGAGCGGTGGACGACCTTCGGCGGCACCGCCAACGGCGGGTACCTGCTGGCGACCTGTTTGCAGGCGCTGCGGCAGGAGATTCCGCAGCCGGATCTGTTGTCGGCCTCGGCGCATTTTCTGCGTCCCGGGGTGCTGGGGCCCGCGCGGATCCGGACCGAGGTCGCGCGGATCGGGCGGCGGACGGCGACCGGGGCGGCGGTGCTGACGCGCGATGATCGCGAGATCATCCGGGTGCTGGCCACCTTCACCGATTTGGCGCAGGCCCAAGGCAAGACGGTGGTGCGCGAGGACGCACCGGTGCTGCCCGCGCCCGAGGAGTGTGTCGATCCGCTGGCAGGGCTGGGGGCCGTCGGCGCCGCGACCATCGCCGAGCGGGTGGAGTTCCGGATGCCGGAGCTGCCGGGTTTCTGGCAGGGCACACCGGGCGGGACCAGTGCCGCCGACTTCTGGTGCCGGTTCGCCGACGGCCGGGACGCGGATCCGATCGCACTGGCGTTGCTGGTGGACGCGGCCGCGCCGGTGGTCCTGGATCTCGGCGTGCCCGGCTCCTCGACCGTCGAACTGACCGTGCACATTCGGCGCCGGCCGGCGCCGGGATGGTTGCGCTGCCGGGTGCGCACCAACTATCTGATCGACGGCTTCCACGAGGAGGACTTCGACATCTGGGACAGCACCGGCGCGCTGGTGGCGCAGTCGCGGCAGCTGGCGCTGATTCCGTAGGTCAGGGCGCGGGCAGGGTGATCCGGATGCGGGAGCCGGGGTCGGCGACCGCGATGCTGCCGTCGTGCAGTTCGATGATCCAGCGGGCGATGGCCAGACCCAGGCCGGTGCCGCCGCCGTCGGTGCGGCCGCCGCGAGTGAAGCGGTCGAAGACCCGGGCGCGTTCGGCGCTGGGGATGCCGGGGCCGTCGTCGACCACATCGATGACGACGGAACCGGATTCGGCGCGGGCGTGGACGCGGACCTCACCGCCCGCCGGGCCGTGGCGGGCGGCGTTGTCCAGGAGATTGAGCAGCACCTGATGCAATCGTGCACGGTCTGCGTGTATGCGCACCATGCTGGGCAGCACGTCGGTGCGGAAAGTGACGCCGCGGCCCAGCACGGCGGTCATGACCTCGGCTTCGGCGACTACGTCGTCCAGCAGCGGCGCCAGTGCGAGGTCTTCGCGGTCCAGCGGGAAGGCGCCGGCTTCGATGCGGGACAGGTCCAGCAGCTCCGAGACCAGCAGCCCGAGCCGTTCGGTCTGGGCCAGCGCGGTGCGCAGGGTCGCCGGATCCGGTTCGGAGACACCGTCGACGAGATTCTCCAGCACCGCGTTCAGCGCGGTGATCGGGGTGCGCAGCTCGTGCGAGACGTTGGCGATGAGGTCGCGGCGCTGCTGGTCGGCGGCGGCCAGGTCGGCGGCCATCTGATTGAACGCCTCCGCGAGCTGACCCACCTCGTCGCGTGAACTCGCGCGCACCCGCCGGGTGTAGTCGCCGTGCGCCATCCGTTGGGCCGCGGCCGTCATCTCCCGCAGCGGGCGGGTGATGCCGTGCGCCAGGAACTGAGAGGTGATCAGTGCGATCACGATCGCGGTCAGCGTGGTGCGCGGCGGCAACCAGCCGATCTGAAAACGGAAGAACCCGAACGCCACCCCGCCGGAGCACAGCATCAGGATCGCGAGTTTCACCTTGATCGAGCGCACCGGATCCAGCGGACGCGGCAGGATCTCGGCCAGTCGATCGGCCGCGCGCGACAGCGCCCGCAACACCGACGAACCCCACGGCAGCGCGATCACCGCGGGTTTCGGGCGGGGATCGGCCTCCGGAGGCCCGTGGCGCCGGTCGTTCATCGGGCTTCCAACGCGTAGCCGACGCCGTGCACGGTGCGGATCAGATCAGCGCCGAGTTTGCGGCGCAGCGCCTTGATATGACTGTCGACCGCGCGGGTGCCCGCGGCGTCGGCCCAGTCCCACACCTCTTCGAGGAGTCGTTCCCGGGCCAGCACCACGCGCGGGCGGCGGGCCAGGCGGACGAGCAGCTCGAATTCCAGTGGGGTGAGCTGGGCTTCGACCTCGGCGCGCCAGACTCGGCGCTGATCGATGTCGATGCGCAGGTCGCCGACGGCGATGGTGGCGCTGTCGCGTTCGGCGTTGCGTTCCATGCGGCGCAGCAGCGCGTGCACCCGTGCGGTCAGTACGCGCAGGGAGAACGGTTTCGTCAGATAGTCGTCGGCGCCGACGCCCAGGCCGATGAGCTGGTCGGTTTCGTCGGTGCGGGCGGTGAGCATGAGCACTGGCAGCGAACGCCCCGCCTGGATCCGGCGGCAGACCTCGAGTCCGTCGAAGCCGGGCAGCATCACATCGAGCACCACCAGGTCGGGTTCGCGCGCCTGTACCGCGGCCACCGCGGCCGGGCCGTCGTGCGCCATCTCGACGGTGAAGCCCTCGGCCCGCAGCCGGGCCGCTACCGACTCGGCGATGGTCACCTCGTCGTCGACGACGAGGATCCGGCGGGCCGTGTGCCCGTTGCCGCTAGGTTCCATGAGCGCACTTTATCCATCGTTTGTGCGCGCTTGTCGCGCCAATTGTGGAGATCTTGTGCGCTGGGCTGGGATACGTTGGGGCCGTGACTGTTCTAGGTGCTGTCTGTCTGCCGCAGGTCCCGCCCGAACGACTGGCCGAGGTGGCCGCGGCCGCCGAGGACAGTGGTCTCGACGAGTTGTGGGTGTGGGAGGACTGCTTCTGGAGCGGCAGCGCCGTCGCCGCGGCCACCCTCCTGGCGCGCACCGAGCGGGTCCGGGTCGGGATCGGCGTGATGCCGGTGCCGCTGCGCAATGTGGCACTGACTGCTATGGAGGTCGCCGCCCTGGCCCGCATGCATCCCGGACGCGTCGTCCCCGGCTTCGGCCACGGCGTGCAGGACTGGATGGGCCAGGTCGGAGCCCGGGTCGACTCGCCGCTGACCCTGCTGCGCGAGCAGCTCACCGCGCTGCGCGCTCTGCTCAACGGTGAAAAGGTCACAGTGACAGGTCGATACGTGCACCTCGACGAGGTCGCCCTGGACTGGCCGCCCGCCACCCCGCCACAGCTGGTGGCCGCCGCGACCGGACCGAAGACGCTGCGGCTGTCCGGCGCCATTGCCGACGCCACCATCCTCACCGCCCGCACCAGCCCCGAAGAGCTGCGCCGGGCCCGTGAACTCGTCGCCGAGGGCCGCGCGAAAGCCGGTCTGCCCGGACCGCCGCGGATCATCGCGAACCTGCTCACCACGACCGGGCCCGGCGCACCGGAACGACTGGCGGCGGCCCAGCAGGCCAACAGCGGCCATCCGCCCGAAGCCGGCGTCGCGGGCGACGCCCCGGCCATCGCGGACGCGGTGCGACGCTGGTGGGGATCGGGGGCCGACACCGTCATCCTCGAACCCGCCGAGAACGACCCCGACCCGGTCGGTTTCATCCGCTTCGTCGGCGAACAGGTACGCCCGCTGCTGAATTAGAAGGCGGGCCAGGGGATCGGGCGCGAGGTGCGCGGCACCGGCATCACCGGGGCCGCCAGCAGTTCCCCGGCCCGGTCCCCGAGCGCGTCGATCTCCGCGTCGGCGAGGTGGGGTGCGAGCCGGTCGGCGAGCTCACCGGGCAGCGCCGCCACGAACTTCTCGATATCGGCGAGCAAGACGTCGTCGACCGGTTGACCCGCCCAGCCCCACAGCACCGTGCGCAGTTTGTGCTCGACGTGCAGGCAGATGCCGTGGTCGACACCGTAGATCTGGCCGTCGGTGCCCTCCAGCGCGTGCCCGCCCTTCCGGTCGGCGTTGTTGAGCAGCACATCGAGCACCGCCATCCGTTGCAGGCGCGGATCGTCGGCGTGGATCAGCGACACCTCGTTGCCGAGGTCGTCCTGGGCGCGCAGCACCTCGCAGAACCCCTCCGGCACCGCGCCGACCGGGCACAGGTCGACCAGATCCAGCCGGTCACCGCGGTCGGTGTGGTTGTCGACCGATTCCACCCAGCGCTGCACCATGCCGGGACCGTAGGGCCCCTCCCGCAGGATGGTCTCGGGGATCACGCCCCAGCCGAGCGCGTCGGAGATCAGGTACGAGGCGACTTCGCGGCCCGCGAGGGTGCCGTCGGGAAAGTCCCACAGCGGACGCTCGCCACGGACCGGCTTGTAGACCACGCGCGGCCCGTCCACGACGTCGCAGACCAGGGTCACGTTGGAGGCGGTATTGATCCGCCCGACCACGCTCAAATCCCCGGTGCCGAACCCGTCACCGGCCGTGCCGCTGGTCTCCTGCCCGCCGGTCAACTCACTCCTCTAGCTCGGCCGGGCCGAAGGTGTCGCTGCGCTTGTAGCCGTTGGTGCGCACGCACATGTGCCCGCGCGGCGAGAGCGGTTCCCCGCACAGCGGGCACGGCGGGCGGCCCGCCGCGATCACCCGGGTCGAGCGCAGCGCGAATTCCCGCGCCTGCACCGGGGTCAGGAACACCCGCACGGCGTCGGGGCCCTCCTCCGTGTCGTCCAGCACCACCGACTCGTCGACCTCGGTCTCGGTGATCGCGAGCAACTCCACCACCACCGCACCGGCGTCGGCGTCCCAGCCCAAACCCATGGTGCCGACCCGGAATTCGGCATCGATCGGGGTGACCAGCGGCGCCACGTCGGCGACGTCGTCGGCCTGCGGCGGGACGGGTGCGCCGAAGCGGCGCGCGACCTCGTCCAGCAACAACCCCATCCGATCCGCGAGCACCTTGACCTGCTGCTTCTCCAGCAGCACGCTGACTACCCGGGGTTCCTGGACGGCCTGCAGATAGAACGCGCGATCGCCCGGCTCGCCGACGGTCCCGGCGACGAACCGATCGGGGGTGCGAAATACATGGATTGCTCGTGCCACCTGCACCTCCTGCTACGTAACCCTGATCGACCATCCGCGGCGCGTACGCCGCCTACCCGTTTACAAGGAATCTCGGCGCTCCGCATTCCCATTATCCGCACCGGGGGTATTCCCCGGCTCACCGCCGGGAACCGGTCCCTTGTCCGGCCCACCGGCCGGTGCCAACCCCGACAGGTCCGCGCCGGTGTCGTTGAGCCGCCACACATACGGCGCGGTCGGGGTGTAGCGGATGACGCTGAGCGAGGCCGGTTCCACCACGATCCGCTGGAAGCCGTCGAGGTGGATGCCGAACGCGTCGGCCAGAATCGACTTGATCACATCGCCGTGGGTGCACGCCACCCACAGCACGTCAGCGCCGTTTTTCTCGGCCAGCACCCGGTCGTGCTCGCGCATCGCGGCGACCGCGCGGGCCTGCACCTGGGCCAGACCCTCACCGCCCGGGAACACCGCGCCCGAGGCGTGCCGCTGCACCACTTTCCACAGCGGTTCGGTGACCAGATCGGCCAGCGGTTTGCCGGTCCAGTCGCCGTAGTCGACCTCCAGCAACCGTTCGTCGAATTCCGGTTCCAGGCCCAGCTTTTCCGCCAGCGGCGAAATTGTTCGCTGACAGCGCAACAGCGGCGAGGACACGATGTGCCCGATCGGCAGGGCGGCGAGCCGGTCGACGAGGCTGCGGGCCTGGTCGGCGCCGCGGTCGGTCAGGTCGACTCCGGCGCTGCGGCCGGCCAGGGTACCGGCGGTGTTGGACGTGGACTGGCCGTGCCGCAACAGAATCACCGTCATGGCGTCACCTTACTCATGTCGCCGACACCACTCCGGTCGCCAGCAGCGCCATCACCACCAGGCCGAGCACGATGCGGTAGCCGACGAACCAGTTCAGCGAATGCTTGGACACGAACTTCAGCAGCCACGCGACCGAGGCGTAGCCGACCGCGAACGCGAGGATCGTCGCGACCAGCAGCTGCGGGCCGCTGGCGTTGAGGCCCTCCCCCGCGGGTTCGAACGCGTCGGGCAGGCTGAACAGCCCCGACGCCGTGACCGCGGGAATCGCGAGCAGGAACGAGAACCGCACCGCCGCTTCCCGTTCCAAACCGAGGAACAGGCCCGCGGTGGAGGTGGCGCCCGAGCGCGAGACGCCCGGCACCAGTGCCAGGCACTGCGCGAAACCCATGATCAAGCCGTCGCGGGTGGTGAGCTGCTCGATCGGGCGGATCTTGCGGCCGTAGTGCTCACCGGCGGAGATGATCAGAGCGAACGCGATCAGCATGAACGACACCAGCCACAGATTCCGTGCGCCGGTGCGAATCTCGTCCTTGAACAGGAAGCCCAGCACGCCGATCGGGATGGTGGCGATGATCACGTACCAGCCGATCCGGTAATCCAGGTCGCGCTGCGCGGACGCGGCGTGCGCGGCCATCCGGTCCTTGGTCATCACCGGAAGTTTGGTGGTCACCTGATCGGTGATCGGCACCGTCTCCCGGGTGCGCTGGGTCAGCTTCTCCCAGTTCACCGCGCACCAGACCTTCACGATCCGCCCGATGTCCTTGGCGAAATACACCAGCACCGCCGCCTCGGTACCCAGCTGGGTCACCGCGGTGAACGAAGCGCCGGCGTCCTTGTTCCAGAACACCGCCGAGACGATCCGCAGATGCGCCGAAGACGAGATCGGCAAGAATTCCGTGAGTCCCTGGACCAGACCGAGTATCAATGCCTGCACCCAGGTCATCGACTCACCCACGCGCGCGTCCTCCTGTCGTCACTGCCTGAATTGCCCGTTCGCACTGGGCAATTGGTGTGCGGCGGGTCACCCGGTGGTGCGTACCGCCGCAATCTCGCAGCGACAGTACAGGCTCCGGGCGCGCCGCGGCCCTCCGGCCGGTTCCAGTGTGCGCGCCCGGGCGACCGCGCGCAGGGCGCTCGAAACGCGCGGCACACCCCGCGCCTGTCGGCGGACCGTCGGCGCTGCCGCCGTTTAGGCTTGGCGCCGTGACGAATGCGTGGACGTGGTGATGGAACAGCGGACGGTCGGCCGCAGCGGCCTACGGGTGTCCCGGATCGGATTGGCCACCCACACCTGGGGTGCGCAGACCGACGCCGAGGCCGCGGCCGTGCAACTGGTCGCGTTCGCCGAGGCGGGCGGCACCCTGGTCGACACCTCCCCCGCCTACAACGGCGGTGCGGCCCAGCGCATCCTGGCGCAGCTGCTCGGCGACCTCGTCTCCCGCGACGATCTGGTGATCAGCGGGTGCGCGGGGGTCGTCCCGGCGGTCGACCCGCCGCACGCCGATCCCGAACTGCCGACCGCGGAACCGTTGCAGCCCGCGCCGGAAGCGTTGCGGCCCACCGTCGATGCCTCCCGCCGCACCCTGCTGCGTCAGCTGGACCGGACCCTGCTCGAACTGGGCACCGATTATCTCGACATCTGGAACATCGGGGCCTGGGATACCTCCACGCCGCTGGACGAGGTGGCCGCGACCCTCGAGTACGCGGTGCACTCGGGCAAGGTCCGCTACGGCGGCGTGCGCGGGTTCAACGCCTGGCAGCTGGCCAGCCTCGCCGCGATCGCGCCGGTGTGCGTGGCGCAGACCCAGTATTCGCTGCTGGCGCGCGAGCCGGAGTCCGACGCGGTACCCGCCGCGCGGCACCACGGGGTCGGGGTGATCGCCTCGGCGCCGCTGGCGGGCGGCATCCTGACCGGCAAATACCGCGACGGCGTCCCCGCCGATTCGCGCGGCGCGGACGAGGCGACGGCCGCGGAGATCACCAACCGGCTCGACGAGCGCGCCACCCGGGTGGTCGACGCGCTGGTCACCGCCGCCGACGGCCTCGGTACCTCGCCGCTGGCGGTGGCGCTGGCCTGGATCCGGGACCGGCCCGGGATCGCCTCGCTGATCGTCGGCGCACGCGACATCGGGCAGTTGACCGGGGTGCTGGCGGCCGAGACGCTGGAGCTGCCCCGCGCCATCGCGGCCGCGCTCGACGACGTCAGCGCGCGCACGGAATGAGCGACCCGCGGGCACCGCGCGGCGGTGGGGGTCGACGGTTCGGCGGCGGGTGGGCTTAGGCTTGCCTTCATGAGTCGTACCGTTCGCGTTCTCTTCGCCATGCTCGCGCTGCTCCTGGTCGCCGGGACGGCCGCCTGTGGCACCGACAGCGGCGCGACGAGCGGGCCGCAGGGGCTGTCCACCGCGGTGCTCACCGACAACACCCCGGAGCCGATCGGACCGGCGCCCACCCCGGTTCTGCCGGTGACGGTGCGCTCCTTCGACGGCGCCGAGGTCACGGTGAACTCCGCGGACCGGATCATCGCCGCCGATCGCTACGGCACCCTGCTGCAAACCGTGTACGCGCTCGGCCTGGGCCAGAACCTGGTGGGACGCAGCACGTCCGGCGTGTTCCCGGCGGTCGAGGGTCTGCCGATCGTCACCGGCGGCAACGGCACCCTGAATGTGGAATCCATTCTGGCGCTGCGCCCCACGGTGTTCCTCACCGACTCCACCAGCGCCGCGCCCGCCGTGCGCGAGCAGCTGCGCGCGGCCGGCGTCACCGTCGTCTACTCCGATCCGCAGCGCAGCATGGCGGGGGTCGTCCCGCAGATCGAGGCGGTCGCCGCGGCCCTGGGCGTGCCCGACCGCGGCCAAGCCCTGGCCAAGCGCACCCGCGACGAGATCGCCGCCGCCGAGGCCACGGTCCCCCAGCGCGACAAGCCGCTGTCCATCGCATTCCTCTACCTGCGCAGCTCCGCCATCACCATGCTGGCCGGTCCCGGTTCCGGCGCGGACGCCCTGATCGCCTCGCTCGGCGCCACCGACGCGGGCACCGCCGCGGGCCTGAAGGAACCGTTCACGACCATCACCAGCGAAGCCATGATCAGCGCCGCCCCCGACGTGCTGCTGGTGATGAACGACGGACTGAAATCCATCGGCGGCGTCGACGGACTCCTCAAAGTCCCCGGCATCGCCCAGACCCCCGCCGGGCGCAACAAGCGCGTCGTCGAGATGTCGGACGCGGTCCTGCTCGCCTTCGGCCCGAACACCGGCCGCGTCATCGCCGCACTCAACAAGGCTGTCTACGACCCCGCGCACGCATGACGGAACCGCTAGACGCAGAGCATGATTCAGGCGCTGCCGAGCGTAGGCGCGAGGCTGAGCTGGGCTCCGAACGTCGCGAAGGAGCGCTGGCGACTGTTGCCGCTGGACGCATCGAGCTGCCGAAATCTCGGGGGCGTTCGCGGACGACACTGGTCTTTGCACTGGCGATCGCCGCGCTGGTGGTGCTCGCGTTGGTGTCGGCGGCGGTTGGGCAGGTACCCACGACGCCTGCGGAGGTGGCGGGGAGTATCGCGCATCGGATCGGGCTGGATTGGGGGCCGATGCCCGGGCATCCCGCTGGTGAGGTGACGTTGTGGGAGGTGCGGTTTCCGCGGGTGATTCTGGCGATGCTGGTCGGTGCCGCGCTGGCGACCGCCGGCGCGCTGTTGCAAGGGGTGTTCGCCAATCCGCTGGCGGAGCCCGGCGTGATCGGTGTGTCGGCTGGTGCGGCGGTCGGGGCTGGTGCGGTGATCGTGGTCGGTGGGGCGTTCGTCGCGGCCTGGTCGGTGGCGGCGGCCGCGTTCGTGGGTGGCTTGATCACCACGTTGATGGTGTATCTGCTGTCCCGGTCCAATGGGCGCACCGAAGTGGTGACGCTGGTGCTGACCGGTGTCGCGATCAACGCGTTCGCGGGCGGGTTGATCGCGTTCCTGTTGTTCATCGCCACCCCCGCGGCGCGCGATCAGATCGTGTTCTGGCAGTTGGGCAGTCTCAACGGTGCGACGTGGGACGCGGTGCGGGTGGTCGCGCCGCTCACGCTGATCGGTGTGGCGGCCGCGATCCTGATCGCGGCGCGGCTGGACCTGCTCGCGCTCGGAGAATCCGCCGCCCGGCATCTCGGTGTCGACGTGGAACGCTTGCGCCGCAATGTCATTGTCATCGTCGCCGTGCTCGCCACCGCCGGTGTCGCGTTCTCCGGCATCATCCTGTTCGTCGGCCTGATCGTGCCGCATCTGGTGCGTATGCTGGTCGGCCCCGCGCACCGGGTGCTGATCCCGCTCAGCGCCATCCTGGGCGCGGTAGTACTGCTGGCCTCCGACGTCGGCGCTCGCTCCCTCGTCGACAACGCCGATCTCCCCCTGGGCATGCTGACCTCACTGATCGGCGGGCCGTTCTTCTTCTGGCTGCTCCGCCGTACCCGCGCTCGCGCCGGAGGTTGGGGATGAGCGCGCGGCGCATGACTGGATTGGATGCTGTGTTCGCCCGGACGCACGATCTGCCTGAGAGGCCGGAGCGCGGAACGGTCACGATGCGGGCCACCGGGTTGAGTGTGGACCGGCGCGGGGCCGCCCGCCGGGTGTTGGAAAGCGTCGATTTCGCGGTCGCTGCGGGGGAAGTGGTGGCGCTGGTGGGGCCGAACGGGGCCGGTAAGTCGACGTTGCTCGCGGCGCTGGCCGGAGAGTTGGACGCGGCCGAGGGCGCTGTCGAGCTCGATGGGCGCTCGCTGACGCACTGGACGCCGCTCGATATGGCGCGCCGGCGAGCGGTGCTGCCGCAAACCCACACCGTGGGCTTCCCGTTCACCGTCCTCGAGGTCGTCGCGATGGGCCGTGCGCCTTGGGCGCGCACCGAACGCCGCGCCGACGACGACAAACTCATCGCCGCCGCCCTGGCCGCCGCCGACGTGGAACACCTTGCCCCCCGCGCCTTTCCGACCCTTTCCGGCGGTGAACGCGCCCGCGTCGCCCTGGCCCGCGTGCTCGCCCAGGACACCCCGACCCTGCTGCTCGACGAACCCACCGCCGCCCTCGATCTCGGCCACCAGGAAGCCGTCCTGCGCCTGGCCGCCGACAGCGCCGCCGCCGGCGCCGCCGTGGTGGTCGTCCTGCACGACCTCGGCCTGGCCGCCGCCTACGCCGACCGCGTCGCCGTCCTGGAATCCGGCCGCATCGCCGCCGACGGCCCGCCCCGCGAAGTCCTCACCACCGAGCTGCTCACGCGGGTCTACCAGCATCCGGTGGAGGTCCTCGACCACCCGGTGACAGGCGCGCAATTGGTCCTCCCGATCCGCCGCTGATCGCGGACACGCTCGGGCACACAGGCCGCGATGGGCCGGGCTGGCTTCAGCGCTGCCACGAACCACATTGCACCGCTGCGATGCGCCAGATCGGTCGCTCGCCCGCAAGCGAGGGGCTCCATCACGGGAGGCCGACCGCGCACCGGTGCAAGCCCCACTGTGAGCTGAAAGTTCGCTGGAATCCGGTCTGCCTCCAAGAGGCGACATGGGGTCATTCCAACTCCGAGCGACAAACCGCGAACTCATCAGAAGTTGTCGCTCGGAGTTGGAACACAGTCACATATCCCCTCCGGAGGTAAGCAACTCGTCAGCGTCCTCCGTGGATCAATACCGGGTGCGGCGGCGAGTTCGAGCTAGGGTTTCGATACCTATTGGTCTGCTTCATCGCCCTCCACAGAAGCGAGGAACGCTGTGCCCAGGTCAGTGCAAGTTGTTCTCGCGATGGCACTTTCGGCCGGCGTCGCGGTGGCCGCCGCGCCCACCGCTGCGGCGAACTCTCCCATCGGCAGCTGCTACGGCGGGGACTTTCGGTGGACGGCGGTCGACGGTGGCATCACGATGACGCCGCAGTTGCTCACCTTCGCCTCGGTGGGCCGGTTGTGGGGCTGCGAGGGCGTCTCGGGTATCACCCACGGCAAGTTCACCGGCGTCCATGTGGCCTGGTCGGATTGCATGCATCCGGCCGACGGACCGCTCACCGTGGACATCATCTGGTCCAACGGCGCGACCAGCAAGCTGGAGGGACCGTGGCCGGTGGGCATGATGCAGCCGACCGTCGGTCAACTCCAGGTCATGAACGGTATGGGGGAAGGCAGCCGGGTCAAGGTCAACGCCTGGTACGAGATGATGACGCCGGAGCAGATCAACGGCTGCATGGCCCAGGGCATCAGCACCGGCGTCGGCCGGATGACCGCCGAGATCGTGGCGTGAGGACTATCGCTGCGCGGCACGGGCTTTCGGTACCTCGACCTGAAGCGTGCCGTCACCGAGGTAGCGCAGCAGGGCGTTGATCGCCCACAGCGCGAAGAACAGCGCCCCGATCACCGCGCCCGCCGCCGCGCCCCAGGCGACCGCGCCACCCCCGAACCAGATGAGCTCCAACGCGATCCGCCACGGCCCGCGCAGCCGGAAGCGCGCGTCACCGGCCGCACCGAACAGCGCCCACATGGCGATGAACAGCAGCGGTGCGATCACGCCCGCGACGACCCGCAGCACCGTCGACCCGTCCAGGGTGAACCCCCATGCGGCGGCTCCGGCGATCACGCCGAGTTCCAGCAGGAACATCAGTACGAGATTGGCGCCCTTGATAATTCGCATGGTCGGCTCCTCAGCGCCAGATCAGCTTGAGTACCGCCGGGGTCAGCAGCATGCGGATCACCGTGGCGTCGAGGATCAGCGCGGCGATCATGCCATAGGCGATGTACTTCATCAGCACCAGGTCAGAGAAACCGAACGCGCCGGTCACGACGATGAGAATCGCTGCGGCGGAGGTGATCACGCCGCCGGTGTGGGCGACGCCGTAGCGGATCGCCTCCTCGGCGTCGGCGCCGGATTCGCGCGCCTCCGAGACCCGGGACAGCAGGAACACCTCGTAGTCGGTGGACAGGCCGAAGACCACGGTCACGATCAACGCCAGCACGGCGAACATCAGCGGGCCGGGGGTGAAGTGGAACCACTCCGCGCCATGACCCTCGACGAAGATCCAGGTCAGCACGCCCAAAGTGGCGACCAGGCTCAATCCGCTCATCGCTACGGCCTTGAGCGCCAGCACGATCGAACGGAACGCCACATACATCAGCGCCAGCGCGGCCAGCGCCAGAATCGCCAGCAGCAGCGGCAGCCCCTGTAACAACCCGTTGATGCTGTCGCGCTCCAGCGCGGGCACACCCGCCACCATCACCTGCACGCCGTCCGGTTCCGGTAGCGCGCGCAGTTTCCCGATCACCTCGTCCGCGTCCCGTTTGTCGGCGAGCCCGGCGTTGAGCACGTTCACGCCGTCCTTGGTCGCCGCACTCGGCTCGAACCGCCCGGTCAGTCCGGGCACCTGGTTGGCCTCGTAGCGAATATCGCTGAGCTGCTGCGGGTTCGCGCCCACCACCACCAGCTTCAGCGGTTCGGTGCGGAAACTGGGAAACAGTTCGTCGAAGCGTTCCTGAGCCACTCGCGCCGGATTCTGCGCGGACAGATATTTCTCGCTGATGCCGCCGAACTCGATGTTGCGGAACGGGATCGCCAGCGCCAGCAACGCCAGCACGATCGGCACGGCCACCGCCCACGGCCGCCGCATCGCCCACGTCGCCAGCCGCGAGAAGAACCCTGCATCGATCTGCGCCTCGGTCTTGCTGCGCGAGAACCGCTTCCAGCCCCACAGATCGATCCGCCGCCCCGCGATACTCAGCGCCGCGGGCAACGCGGTCACCGACAGCAGCGCGGCCAGCAGCACCGAGCTGATGCCGCCGTAGGGCACCGAGCGCAGCACTCCGTTCGGGAAGATGAACAGCGCCGCCAAGCTGACCGCGATGATCGCCGCCGAGAACAGCACGGTGCGCCCGGCCGTGGCGACGGTGCGCGCGGTCGCCTCCTCCACGGTCCGCCCCGCCGCCAGCTCCTCCCGGAACCGGGTGACGGTGAACAGTCCGTAGTCGATCGCCAGCCCGAGGCTGACCAGCGTCATCACGATGCTGGCGAAGATGTTCACGTCGATCATGTGGGTCAGCCCGCGCATGATGCCCGCGGTGCCCAGGATCGTCATGCCGCCGATCAGCACCGGCAGCAGCGCGCCCACCACCCCGCCGAACACGAAATACAGCAGGATCGCCACCAGCGGCAGCGCGATGATCTCGGCGCGCTGGATGTCGTCCTGCATCCCGGTGTTCAGCCCGGACAGGATCGGCTGCAAGCCCGCCAGCTGCACCGTGGTCCCGCCCGGCCCGCCGCCGGGCGCGCCCGCGCCGAGGTGGTCGACGATGGCCTGATAGTTCTCGACGGTGGCGGTACCTTCCCCGCGCAACCCGACACTGGCGAACGCGTGGGTCTTGGACGCGTCGGTGGCGTTGGCGGCGAACGGGCTGTCCCAATAGCTGTCGATCTTCTGGATGCGGTCCGGGAACCGTTCCAGCAGCGTGCGCAGCGCGCTGGTGACCGGCCCGCGCACATCGGGATCGTCGACGGTGGCGCCGGCGGGCACGGTGTAGAGCAGGATCAGGTCGCTGTCGGTGTCGCGGCCGAAGGTGCTGTCGGCGATCTTGGATGCGGCCACCGACTCGCTGGATTCGTCGAACCAGCCTTCCTGGGTCATCTTGTCGGCCAGGCCGCGGCCGTAGAAGCCGGAGACCAGCACCGCGAACACGGCAATGGCCAGCACCAGATACCGATGCCGATAGACGAACCTGCCCCAGCGCAGCGACCCCGAATGCAGCATGAAGCGTCAGCCGCAGGCCGGGGTGCGGTAGTCGGCCGAGCGCAGGATGCCGCACAGGTCTGTGCGCGAGATCTTCCACTTGCCGTCGTGCCACACGAAATGCACGACCGTGGTGCGCACCGCGGTGCCGGTGCCGTCCTTGTCCAGGCGCATGGTGGCGGTGAGGGTGCCGTCGCGGTTGTCGAACACCGGATCGGTCACCCCGTAGACGGCGCGCGGATTGTCCTGCAGCGCTTTGTACATGTCGGGGATGGCGTCCTTGAACGCGTCGCCGTCCTCGATCAGCGCGGTGCGCTCGCTGTCGGGCAGCGCCGGATCCAGCGCCCGCTTGATCTGCGCGTCGAGCTCGGCCGCGGTGGGCAGCGGCCGGTTCGCGGCGATCGAGGCGGAGGTGGCCACCGACGCGGACAGCGAGGCGTTGGCCGAGGACCGCGCGGCCGCCACCGCGGCGTCGTCGGGCCCGGAGCCGCCGCAGGCCGCGGTGGCGCCGGCCACCAGAAGGGCGGCGGCCAGGACTGTGAGTCGTGAGGAGAGCATCGATTCCCTACATTCCGTCGATGACGGAACTGATCCGCCCCAGCAAGGCCCGCACGGTCGTGACGTCCCGGTCCGCGGCGGCCTCGACCGGCACGGCGTCCGGGATCATATCCCGCACCAGCGCCACCACACTGCGCTCGTCATCCAGATCCACGTCGGTGACTCGCACCTGGGCCACCGCGACCACGTCTTCCGGGCTGGGCACCGGGGTGCCGAGATCGGCCCGGTAGATCTCCAGCGTCAAGGTCGGCCCGACCGTGCGAAACGCGTACGGCCGGCCGTCGGCGGTCGTGCCGAACCCGTGCGCGAACGGACCAACGGTGATGTCATCGATGACAAACCCCGATGATTGGTCGGCTGGCACGGCACACTCCCTGACTCGGACGCTGGATTACCACCAACATAATCCACCGCCAACCCGCTGCGCGTATCCGGCGAGCCTGCCCGCGTTTCCGGCTGATCCGGGATGTCAGGAAGGATCCGGCACAGCGCTCGTGAGCGGCACCGTCAGGAACGAGGCTGCGGCGGCGTTGCGCTGGACCTCGTAGGAGCCGCCCAGCAGCGCCGGATAGTCCTTGGGATTGAGGATGTGGGTGGGCATATCGCCGGTGCCGAGGGTGACCTGAAGCCGGTGGCCGGGCTGGAGCACGTGAAAGGCCGGACGCACTTTGAGGTGATACTCGGTCACCTCGCCGGGGATCACCGGTAGCAGCGATTCGCGGGTGCCCGGATGGAACGCGCCCTGCACGCTGCCGTCCGCCGCGCGCCAGGTCCGATTCTCGTCCAGCGCACGGTAATTCCCGGCCAGCTGTCCATCCGTAAGAGCGGTGGCGGTGCCGTCGGGGGCGATGTCCTGGACGGTGACACTGAAGGCCGACGCCGGTGTGCTGGAAACGGCGAACAGTGTCGCGCCGATCGGCCCGGCCAGCACGGTCGGTTCGGTGAACGCGGCGGTGGTATAGACCGGATTCGCCACCAACGGTGGCAGGTTCGGGTGCGCCGGGAACTGCCCGCACGGGTCGTCGACGCCGATCAGCGAGGTCAGCAGCTGGAAGACACCGGAGAAGTTGCGCGAGAACGACGCATTGCAGATCGTGCCCGCGCTGACCGGGTTGAAGTCGACCCGATCGGAGCCGGTGGTCTGGGTCGGCTGCGCACTCGAAAGACCCCCGCCCGCTTGCAGATACAACCGCCGCGCGGGCGCTTCCCGCACCGGATAGGTGGCGCTCTCGATGACATTGCCGTTGATATCGATGGCATGCAGCGGGGTATCGGTCTCGTCGATCCCATTGCGGTCGTTCTTCAACCAGCGGTCGAACCAGGCCAACTGAATGGCATGCATATCGAGATCGCCGGTGGTGCGCTGAATACCGGGTTGGATATGGAACCACGGGCCGGTCAGCAGCTGGAAGCGGCCGCTGGAGGGTGCGTCGGCGGGCATCGGGCCGTGCCTGCCGCGCCCGGCGTAGGCGTTCTGCAATCCGGCGAATGTTCGTGGCGTGCCATCCTGAAGCAGGTCGTACTGCCCGCTGATCAGATAGGTCGGAATGTCATTGGCGGCGATCTGTTCCAGCACATTGTCGATGGCGCGCGATTCCCAGTACGGGCCGTTGTAGAGCTTGTCCCCGTCCAGCAGCGCGCTGATCACCGACGGCCACGTGCCGTCGTCGCGAAAATGCGTGAGCAGATGGTCGACGAAGACGCTGACCATCTTGTCCGGCTGCCGGTACAAACCGAGGATCGGATCGAGCTGCGGCAGCGCGGTGATCGGCACCGCCAGCATGGACGCGAGAAAGGCGATATTGAGGAATCCGTCGTGGCCCAGCAGATCCTGGAACGCGTGATTGCCCGGCATCAGCGGAAACAGCGCCTTGATCGGCGAACCCGGCGCCAGTACCCCCGCGGTGAGCAGTTCGCTCATCCCGAGATACGACAATCCCCACAGCCCGATCGCACCGGTCGAATTCGGCAGTGCCGCAGCCCATTCCACGATACGTTTGGAGTCCTCGCGCTCCTGCGGTTGCAGAATGCTCCAGTGCCCGTTCGAGGAGCCGGTGCCGCGAATATCGACGATGACGCTGATGTACCCGCGTTTGACGAAGTAGTCGCCGTAGCCCGCCGCGTCGGTGATCTGCTTGGCCACATCGATCACACTCGGCAGCGCCTGTTCCAGCATCGGGCCGATACCCTCGTAGGACAGCAACCGCAGGAAACCGGCGCTGTCCTTGCCGTAGGCGGTCTGGGTCAGCACGATCGGAAACGGTCCCGGCGCGGGCGCACCGGACGCCTCGGTGGGATAGCGGACATCGGCGCGCAGCACTACACCGTCCGCCATCGGGATCTCGACATTCTTGGTCTCACCGACCCCATAGATCTCCGGTTCCGGATTCCAGCCGTCCGGTAATCCGGTGCGAGAGTTCGCCTTCGGAAAGCCCGCGCTCGCGGTCGACGACGGCAGCGCACCCGCGGGCACCGTGCTCGCCAGTACCACGAACACTCCGATGACGGCACCCTTGCGGAGCAGTCGGGTGGTTCTACGCATCATGTGACAGTAGACATTCCGAAACCACTCTGAACAGGAAAGATCGCGGAACGCGCGTATTGAGCGCTGCGGTCACACTTTCCGCGAGACGCGGTCCTTGCGCATCACGCCGACTACTCCCCCGATTCCGCGCGGTACGCGCCGGGCGGGCTGCCGGTCCACCGCCGGAACGCCCGGCGGAAGGCGCTGGACTCGGAGAAGCCGAGACGGCCGGACAGTGACTCCACCGACTCACCACCCACCAGCCCGGCAATCGCGGCATCACGCAGAATGTCCGCGCGGATCTCGGTGACCGAGGTGCCTTCCGCAGCGAGTTTGCGACGCACGGTCGCCGGGCTGATGGCCAGGCGCTGCGCGATCTCCTCGGCGCTCGCCCAGACGCCGTCGCGACCGCGAGCCAGAATGCGACGCACCTGCTCGGACAACGCAGTGCCGTAGTCGCGCCGCGACAGCAGATCCCCGGGCGCGTTGCGCTCCCACTCGAGCAGCGTCTGTTCGGTCTGCGTGATCGGCATCGACAGGATCGACCGTTCGAAACCCAGTGCGGCGGTACTGCTTTCGAATGCGAGCGGCGCTCCGAACACCAGCCCCAAATCGGCGGCTCCGCCCGGTCTGCGGAACGGGAATTCCACCTGCCGCAGCGGAATCCGCCGACCGATCCCCCACGCCATCATGCGATGCGCGGCGGCCAGCAGAAACGCGGTGACCAGATGCTCGGGATCGTCGAGCTTCGAGGTGTCGATGGTGAACCGAGCGCGGGAGCGCTCCGTCGTCACCGCCATCGGCGGCAAGCCGGGCGTCAGGCGCTGATACTCGGCGAATCTATCGAGCGCCGAACCCAGATCCGGGCAGCCGAGCAGCCCGAAGCAGATCAGCCGCAGGGTGCCGCGCGGCACCGGGTACGGCCCCAGCCCGAACAGCTCGTCATCGGTGACCCGCCACAACTGCTGCACGGTGCGCGTCATCTGCGCGACGGTCACCCGCGCCCGGTCCTGGCTGATCAGCTCCGGCGCGACACCGGCCGACCGCAACAGCGATCCGGTGTCGACCTCCCGCCTGCCCGCCATCGTCACGGCCGCCCGCACGAAGTCGATCGGCACTGTTCTCGCCACCACTCAGCCCTCCGGTCCGTCTTCGACTCAGGTTAGGGCTTCGGTCATCGCCACGGCGATCGGCCCCAGCAGGGGCAAGGCGACGTTGGAGAGCGCGTAGACGATCGTGTACGACATGAGCGGGGTCGCGTTACCCGCGACCTGCTGCACCGCGGTGATACCGGGCGTCGAACACTGTTGTCCCGTAATAGCGCCCAGCGCCAAGGGCGCGGGCAGCTTCATCACCTTCCACGCGACCAGCAGCGAGAGGCAGGCGGGCACGGCGGTCATGAGCACACCGGCGATCGGTAGTCCCCACCCGAATTTGCGGACCAGGTCCACGGCCTGTGGACCGGACGTCAGGCCGACGACCGCGATGAAGACCGACAGGCCCAGCGTCTTGATGACATCGGCCGCCGCGGGCGCGTACTGCCCGATCTCGGGATTGCGGGACCGGAACCAGCCGAACAGCAATCCGGTCAGCAGGCACCCGCCGCCGGTGCCGAGTGTCAGCGGGATACTCCCGACCGGCACGACGATCTTGCCGATCAGGAAGCCGAGCGCGACTCCGAGCGCGATGTAGATGATGTCGGCCTTGACGCTGGGATCGAGGCGATATCCCAGGGCCGGAACGATTTTCGCGAGATCGTTCTTGGCGCCGGTCAGCCGGAGCGTGTCACCGCGCTGCACCGGCATACCGGGCCGCAGCGGCAGTTCCTTGTCCTCGCGGACCAGGCTGGTCACATACAGGCGGTTACCCAGCTTGTGTTCCAGGTCGCCCAGGGTCGTGGACTCCTGGCGGTGATCGAGCACCACCTGGTCGACCTCGAGCGTGGTCTCGAGATCCTTGCCCGGCACGATCTCCGGGCCGATCGCGTCCTCCGCGGGCACCATGGCCGCGCGGGGCCCCACCACCAGCACCTGATCACCGGCCCGCAGCGCCAGATCGTCCGCGACAGCGAGGATCTTGCCGCCGCGCAGCACGCGCTCGATCGTCAGGTGACCGCCGAGATCCGCCGTCACCGCGCCGAGGGCCTGCCCGGCGACCCGCTCCACTTGGAACGCGCGGCCGATGAGATCGGGCGCGGCGGGCACCTGCCCGTCGGCGTCGTCCGCACTGCCCCCGAGCTGCTTCCACAGCTTGTCCGCCTCCTCGCGCAGATTGACGCGCATGATCAGCGGGAAGACCTGGCTCGACAGCAGCACCACCACGATCAGCCCGCAGATGTAGGAGATCGAATAGGCCGTACCGACATTGGCCTGCAAGGCGCTGATCTCCTCGGCCGGCCGGTCCAGCCGCGCGATCGCGTCGGTCGCGGTGCCGACCGCCGCGGATTCGGTGGCGCCGCCGGCCAGCAGACCGGCGGCGGTTCCGGGATCGAGCTTCATGATGAGCGTGGCCGCCGCGGTGATCAGCAGCACGCTCGCGACCTCGACCACCGTGAAGGTGCCGTACTTCAAGCTCTTCCGGTTGAGGCTGGCGAAGAAGGTCGGACCGGAGATGTAGCCGAGCGTGAAGATGAACAGCGCGAAGGCGATGTTCTTCACCTGCGCGTTCACCGTGATGTGGCCCGCCATGCCGACGAAGATGGCCACGATCAGGGTTCCGGCGACACCGCCGAGGGACAGCTTCCAGATCCGAATCTTGCCGATCGCGTAACCCAGAGCCAGGCACAGGAACAGCGCCGCCTCCGGGGTGTCCTGCAGGAACGTCTTGATCGCATGCATGCGGTCGTCCTCCGTGAGAGCGGGCCGGGTCAGCGCGTGGTGCGACTCTGGAACTCGCGGTGGTACTCATCCATGATTTCGCGCAGCCAGCGCCCGATCTCGGCGTAGCTGTCCTGACGGAGATTGGCCAGCGAGACTCGCACCGACCACTCCGGCCCGTCGAATCCGCCGCCGTTGAGCAGCACGATCGAATCCTGTTCGGCCAGCCGGAATACCGGGTCCACCGGTTCGTGCTCGGCGGCGAGCCACTGGGCGAACTCGTGGCTCCAGTGTTGTTTCACCCACAGCATCAGGTCGAGTTCGACGTAGTAGTTCGCGGCGTTCGGGTCCTGGGGCACCGGAACCTGGAGGCCGTCGCACAGGGTGCGCAGGCGGCGGGCGATGATCGCCTCGCAGTTCTGCTTGTGCCGCGCGTCCTTGTCGAGCAGATCCCCCAGCGCGAACAGCGCCATCTGAACCTGTTGCGGCGTAGACAAACCGGCGGTGTGGTTGAGCGCCACGTCGCGGGAATCGGCGACCATGCGATCGATGAATTTCAGCTTCGCGGGTTCCAGGGCGATGGTGGAGTACCGCGCGGCCAGCCGATCCCGCTCCGCGGTGGGCGCATTCGCGATCCGCGCGTCGAAGACATTGTCCTTGGCCACCGCGATCACGCCCAAACGCCACCCGGTGCACCCGAAGTACTTGCTGAAGGAATAGACGCCGATGGTGTTCGCCGCCGCGGCCGACATCAGCGACTGGAAGCCTTCGACAAAGGTCCCGTACACGTCGTCGGTGATGATCGTGAGGTCCGGGTTCTCCTTCGCCGCGATCTGCGCGATCCGCTCGAGGGTCGCCGAATCCAGCATCACCGACGGCGGATTCGAGGGATTGACCAGGAACAACGCCTTGACGCTCGGATCGGCGAGCTTCTCGATCTCGGCGGCGGGGTACTGCCAGGTGTGCAGGCCGTCGGACGCCGTCTTCGTCGCCTGCACCTCGACCACGTCGAAGTGGTAGCGCTCCAGATGCGGAATCTCCAGGTACGGAGTGAAGATCGGCGTCATGATCGCGATGCGGTCGCCAGGTGCGAGGACGCCGTTGACCACACAGCTGTCGAACAGGTAGCACATGGCGGCGGTGCCGCCTTCGGTGGCGAACAGGTCCCAGCCGCCCGCCGGCGCACCGCCCATCGCGAGATCGAGGTAGGCGTGCATCACCCGTTCGATGTGGGTCAGCATGCGGTCCGGCACCGGGTAGTGGTCGCCGTGGATCGCGTCCGCCAGCTCACCCACCCAGGCATCGGCGTCGAAACCCAGTGTCACGGTGCCGTATTCGACCGCACCGCGCAGTAGCCGCACCTCCTCGCTCTCGGGCTCGGCGGTGAGGAACGCGTCGAATCGCGCCGCGATCCCGCTGGGCTGCGGCATTCCCGCCAGCCCCGGGAATTCGTCCCAGTCCCGTTTCGCTTCGGCGACCGCGAATCGGCCGAGCAGGTAGAACGCCGACCGTGCGGTGACGGAGGTCCAGTTCGGATTGCCGCGACCGGCGTTGATCATCGCGTGCGCGGTCTTCTTCATGTGCTCGCCGGCCAGCTCGATGAGCTCGTCTTTCAATTCGAACGGGCTCAGTTGCTCCCACTTCTTCTCGGCCCGGCGGTCGACCTCGTTTTCGACGCTCATCGCCCCAGCATGCCGGGGATATCGACGAACCACGTGCGTTTGCTAGAAATTTGCTACTACGCTGCTAGTGCTACCCAGTGTGAAACCTGAAGTACGGCCGGTACCCCAAGGAGATCACCATGGCGCGCAAGACCCTGCTCCGTCTAGCCGGCCTGGCGGCCTGCTCCGCAGTCCTGGTCGCGGGATGCGGGAACGACTCGTCCGATCCGCCGGCCGCGTCGTCACCACATGCCGCGGACCCGGCGCACGAGGCTCCGGCAGCCGGAGCCCTGCCGCGCGTGACGATCCTGGCCACCGGCGGCACCATCGCCGGCAAGGCCAACGCGAACTCCGCGGTGGGCTACACCGCGGGCCAGGCCAGCGCCCAGGATCTCATCGACGCCGTCCCCGGCCTGGACAAGATCGCGAAGCTGGACGCCGTGCAGGTCTCGAACATCGGTAGCCAGGACATGAACGACGAGGTCTGGCTGGCCCTGGCGACCAAGATCAATCAAATCTTCGCCGAGGACCGCGCCGACGGCATCGTGGTCACCCACGGCACCGACACCATCGAGGAGACGGCGTTCTTCCTCGATCACGTGGTCGCCAGCGACAAACCGGTGGTCCTGGTCGGCTCGATGCGCCCCGCCACCGCCCTGAGCGCCGACGGTCCCGCCAACCTGCGCTCCGGCGTCCAGGTCGCGGCCGCCCCGGCGGCGCGCGGGCGCGGCGCCATGGTCGTGCTCAACG
This sequence comes from Nocardia sp. NPDC051832, assembly GCF_040681285.1. NCBI lineage: Bacteria > Bacillati > Actinomycetota > Actinomycetes > Mycobacteriales > Nocardiaceae > Nocardia > Nocardia sp. NPDC051832. The sequence goes on along the minus strand of NZ_JBFAYL010000005.1, from coordinate 421,230 downwards.
ACACCATCCACGGCGCCGAGGACGTGACCAAGAGCAACACCACCAGCGTGCAGACCTTCGTCTCCCCCAACACCGGGCCCCTCGGCCACGTCGACGCGGCCGCGGTCACCTTCGGCGCACCGCCGTCTGCGCAACCACGGCTGACCTTTCCGGTTCCGGGAAAGTCGCCGCTACCCCGCGTCGACATCGTCTACTCGCACGCGGGGATGGACGCCACCCAGGTCAACGACGCGCTGGGGCACGGCGCGCAGGGCATCGTCCTGGCCGGCGTCGGCGACGGCAACACCGCCAAGCCGGTCGTCGCCGCGCTCAGCAATGCCGCGAAGAAGGGCGTGCTCGTAGTCCGTTCCAGCCGAGTCGGTTCCGGCAGCGTCGTGCGCAACGCCGAGCTCAACGACGACGACCTGGGCACCGTCTCCGCGCTCGGCCTGAACCCGGCGAAATCACGAATCCTGTTGCAGCTCTTGCTGGTCAACGGTGTCACCGATCCGGCGCAGGTGCAGCGGGATTTCGCCGCCGTCTAGTTCAGAACACCGCCAACCCACTGACTTGCGCGAAGGTTTCCAAGGCGAGCGCGCCGGTGGCCGAGTTGCCCTTGGGGTCGAGTCCGGGACCCCAGGTGGCGACCGAGCAGATGCCGGGCACGATCGCGAGCATGCCGCCGCCGACGCCGCTCTTGATCGGCAGCCCGACCCGGTAGGCGAAATTGCCCGCCTCGTCATAGGTGCCGCAGGTGGCCATGAGCGCGATGATGTGGCGGGTGTCGCCTTCCTCCAGCAGTCGCGAGCCGTCCACGCGCAACCCGTGCCGGGCGATGATCAAGCCCACCTTGGCCAGTTCGGCGCAGGTGATGCTGAACGAGCACTGCCGGAAGTAGTGGTCCAGAGCCAGATCGACCGGGTTCACCATGTTCCCGAAGCTGGCCATCAGGTAGGCGATGGCGCGGTTGCGGTCGCCGGTGCGCAGCTCGGATTCGGCGGTGACGCTGTCGACTTCCAGGTGCGGGTTCCCGGTCTCGGCGCGCAGCAGGGCGCGCATGGCCGCGACGGCGTCGCCGGTATCGGCCAGCAGCTGATCGGTGGTGACGATCGCGCCGGGATTGATGAACGGATTGCGCGGGATGCCGTTCTCCACCTCGAGTTGGATGAGGTCGTTGAACGCCAGGCCGGACGGTTCCCGGCGCACCCGGTCCCAGATCTTGGTGTCGCGCTTGGGCAGGACCAGGGCCAAGGCGAAGACCTTGGAGATGCTCTCGATGGCGAAGGGCACGTCGACGTCGCCGTCGCTGTAGACCTGCCCGTCGACGGTGGCGATCGCGAAACCGAACTGGTTGGGGTCCACCCGCGCGAGGTCGGGAATGTAGTCCGCGACCTGCCCCGCACCGATGTGCGGTTTGACCGCGGACAGCACTTGCCCGACGACATCCTGATAGTCCATGAAAGTGGATAGTAATCGTTTAGCAACCTCGAAACGGTTACGAATTCAGAAGCGTTATCACTAGTTTGAAGGGCAGCTCGACCACATTCGCGATGTCAGCTATTTGTTTGCAATCATCCGGAGGCGAGATGTCCGACGCGCTCGAGCCCGACGATCTGTTCGCGATGCCCGGCATCCGCCGCAGCGCCCCCAAGAACGAATTCCCGGTCCCGGAGATGTTCCCGCAGGTCGCCTACGAACTGGTGCATGACGAATTGATGCTCGACGGCGTCTCCCGGATGAATCTGGCCACCTTCTGCACCACCTGGGTCGACGACCAGGCCCGGCGGCTGATGAACGAATCCCTGGACAAGAACATCGTCGACAAGGACGAGTACCCGCAGACCGCGGAGATCGAGGAACGCTGCGTGCACATGGTCGCCGACCTGTGGAACTGCCCCGACCCGCAGCACACGCTCGGCACCTCCACCACCGGTTCCAGCGAGGCCGCCATGCTCGGCGGGTTGGCGGCCAAGTTCCGGTGGCGCAAGCAGGGCGGCACCGGAATTCCCAATTTCGTGTGCGGTCCCGTCCAGGTCTGCTGGGAGAAGTTCGCGCGGTACTTCGACGTCGAGATCCGCCAGGTCCCGCTGCGCGGGGACCGGCTCACCATGCACCCCGACGACCTCGCCGACCGCGTCGACGCGAACACCATGATGGTGGTGCCCACCTTCGGTCAGACCTTCACCGGACTGTTCGAGGATGTGGCGGGCATCGCCACGGCGCTCGACGACATCCAGGCGCGGACCGGCCTCGACATTCCGATCCACGTCGACGCGGCCAGCGGCGGATTCCTCGCGCCGTTCTGCGCGCCGGAAGTGGTGTGGGACTTCCGGTTACCGCGGGTGAAGTCGATCAACGCCTCCGGCCACAAGACCGGTCTGGCTCCCCTGGGCGCGGGCTGGGCGATCTGGCGCGAGGCCGCCGACCTGCCCGAGGACCTGATCTTCAACGTCGACTACCTCGGCGGCAGCATGGCCACCTTCAATCTCAACTTCTCCCGCCCCGGCAGCCAGACCATCACCCAGTACTACGACTTCATCCGCCTCGGCCGCACCGGCTACCGGCGCGTGCAAGAGCAGATCTACGCCGTCTCCCAGCATCTGGCCGCCGGCCTGCGGGAACTCGGCTTCTTCGAGATGATCCACGACGGGGATCCGCGGCGCGGCATCACCGCGGTGTCCTGGAAGCTGACCGACACCGACGCGGGCTTCAATCTCTACGACCTCTCCGATCGGCTGCGCACCCGCGGCTGGCTCATCGCCGCCTACCCGCTGCCCGCCGACCGCGAGGAGCAGGTGATCATGCGCGCGGTGCTGCGGCACGGCTTCAGCATCGACATCATCGACATGCTGCTGACCGACATGGAACGCAGCATCGCCGCGCTACAGAAGAATCCGATGGCCAAGCCGCTCACCAAGGAGGACGCGGGCGGGTTCACCCACTCCGCCAAGGCCGCGGTGCCGACGCCGGGATCGACGGTGGGCGCGGCGGTTTCGGGCGGCCGGAAATGACCGGCGCACATCGCGCCGCGCCCGCGACCAAGTACCTGACCGTCTCCGCCCTCGGATTCACCACCGCCGCCTCCATCGTCACCAGCCTGCGCGGGCTGCCGATGATGGCCAAGGAAGAGATGACGATGTTCTTCTACATCGGCTTCTCGACGCTGCTGTTCCTGATCCCGGCCGGACTGGTGGCCGCGGAGCTCGGCAGCATGTACGCCGCCAAGGCCGGTGGTCTGTACGCCTGGATCAGCGGGGCCTTCGGCAAGAAGGTGGGCTTCGCGATCATCTTCCTGTCCTGGATCCAGGTGATCGTCTTCTACCCGACCGGCATGAGTTTCGCCGCGGCCGGCGTGGCCTTCGCGCTGGACAAGCCGGATCTGGCCCAAAACCACACCTACGTCGGCATTTTCGCGATCGTCGCCTTCTGGGTGTGCACCGCGGTCGCCTTCGTCAGCAACCAGTTCGCCCTGAAGGTGACCCGGCTCGGGTTCCTGGCCGGCACGGCGCTGCCCGGTCTGGTGCTGGTGGGCGTGTTCCTCTGGTGGATCTCGACCGGGCACGCCGTTGGCTGGGAGCACACCACCGATCAGGCGGTGACCGTCGCCCACGACGGCCACGATTCCCCGCGCTTCTTCCCTTATATCGCGGGGTTGTCCGGACTGGCCTTCCTGGCCGGGATTCTGCTCAACTTCGCCGGCGTCGAGTCCCAAGGCGTGCACTCGACCGAGCTGAAAAACCCCGCCAAGGGATATCCCGCGGCCATCATGATCGCGGCCGCCGTGGCGTTCGGCATTTTCACTCTCGGCGCGCTCGCGGTGGCGGGCATCGTGCCCTACGACAAGATCGATCTCAATACCGGCGTCTTCGATGCCTTCAGCGCGGGCTTCCGCGAAATGATCCACAGCACCTGGCCGGTGCGTATCCTGGCCGCGCTCATCGCCTACGGCGCCCTCGCCGGCATCCTGGCCTGGATCATGGGTCCCAGCCGCGGTGTGCTCGCCACCGCGCACGACGGCATGCTGCCGCCGGTTCTCCAGAAGGTGAACGACCGTGGCGTGCAAACCAACATCCTCCTCATCCAGGCCGTCGTCGTCACCGCGCTGTCCTCGATCTACCTGTTCATGGACGACGTCAGCTCGGCGTTCTTCCTCATCTCGGCCATGGCGGTCAGCCTCTACCTGATCATCTACATGGTCATGTACGCCGCCGCCATCCGGCTGCGCTACACCCAGCCGGAGCTGCCGCGCGCGTTCAAGATTCCCGGCGGCACCGTCGGCATGTGGCTGTTCGCCGGAATCGGCTTCCTCGCAGTGGCTTTCGCCTTCATCCTGGCCTTCGTGCCGCCCTCGCAACTGCCGATCGGCAACAAGGCCACCTACATCGGGCTGGTGGCGGGCGGCGCGATCGTCTTCTGCGCGATACCGCTGATCATCGAGCGGATGAAGAAGCCGTCCTGGATTCCGTCCGACGAGGTGAAGGCCAAGGCGCTCGGCCCCAGCGCCGACCCGGCGTGACCCGGGTCACGGGGATTCCGCCACGCCCGCGACCCCGGTCGGCCGCCCCGGTGCGCCACCATGGTCAGATAGTGGGGTTGACCCCGGTGGTGTAAAGGAGTTCGGTGTGCGCGTCCCGTTGGCGCTTGCGAGTGCGGCGACGCTGCTGTTGCTGACCGGGTGTTCCTCGAGCGACGGCAAGCCCGACGCGCCGACCCGTGAACCCGCCACCGCCGCAGTCGCTCCCGCACCCACCGCCGCCCCCGCCGGGCAGGTCGTTCCGCTCGGCCGCGCGGTGTCCGCGCTCGTCGCCGATTCCGGCACCGGACAGCTCGCCGCGCTCGACGGCGCGACCCTGCTGCTGGTCGACCCGGGCACCGGCGCGGTGCGCACCGTCGCACTGCCCGCGCCGGGCGCGAGCCTGGCGGCGGGCAAGGCCGGGGAAGTGCTCGTCGCGGCCCCGCAGCGGATCGTGCGCGTCGACGTCGCCGCCGCGACCACCAGCGAGGTCCCGGTCGAGGGTGACGTGCGCTCGGTGCAATACAGCAGCGACGGCACCCTGGTCGCCGGCACCGCCGACGGGCGGGTCCGCACTCTGAGCGCCGACGGCGCGGTCGTGCGCACCGTGTCCGGTCTGGTCTCGGCCGACGTGCTCGCCCGGACCCCCGATCACCTCACCGTCCTGGACCGGCATCAGTCCTCGCTCACCGAGATCGACCCAGCTGAGGACACCCTCGGCCTGGCCCAGCGGGCGGGCGAGGGCGCCACCAGCATGATCGCCGACCACTTCGGCCGCGTGCTGGTCATCGACTCCGCCGATAACGAATTGCTGGTCTACAGCACCGGACCGCTGCTCCTGCGGCAGCGGTTCCCGGTAGGATCGTCGCCTTACGCACTTGCATACGATCAGCGCTCGGAGACCGTGTGGGTGACGTGTACGCAGAGCAACGAAGTTGTGGGATTCGATCTCTCGACGGGTATACCGGTGGAGGTGGGCCGCTACCCGGCGGTGCGCCAGCCCAACTCGGTGACCGTCGACGAGCGGACCGGTGACCTGTTCGTCGGTTCCGCGACCGGTGACGGGCTGCAGCGGATCCGGGCGGATCAGCGGAAGAGAGGGCAGTGAATTTGACGCCGAAACACTCCCGCGCGTTACCGGCCAGCTGGGCGGAAAACACGAGCGACGACTACGAGTACGTACCGTTGCGACTACCTAAGGACATGAATCGGGTGACCGCCTCCATGCGTCTGGCGATCCAGGCCGAGTTCGGCGGCTGGGAGCTGTCCCGCGTGCGCGCCTACACCGACGGCAGCCGTCGCGTGCTACTGCGCCGCCGCAAATCCGCGCTCCTACCCCAGCCCGAGCCGGGGATGTGACGCCGATGTACGCAAACTTATTGCGCTTGATGTTCCTGCTCGATCCGGAACGCATCCATCACTGGGCTTTCGTCGTCATGCAATGGGCCGCGCGGTTCGCGCCGGCCCGGATCGTCATGCGCAAACTGCTGGTCGTGGACGATCCGATCCTGCGCAACCGGGTCTTCGGCGTCGATTTCCCCGCGCCGCTGGGCCTGGCCGCCGGGTTCGACAAGAACGCCGACGGCGCCGACGCCTGGGCTCCGCTCGGTTTCGGTTACGCCGAGATCGGCACGGTCACCGCGCAGGCGCAGCCCGGCAATCCGGCGCCGCGGCTGTTCCGGCTGCCCGCCGACCGCGCCTTGATCAACCGCATGGGTTTCAACAATTTCGGCGCCGCAGCAGCCGCCGAGCAGCTGCGCAAGCGCCCGTCGACGGTGCCGATCGGCGCCAATATCGGCAAGACCAAGATCGTGGAACCGGCCGACGCCGCCGCCGACTACGCCGTCAGCGCAGCGCTGCTGGGCCCGCTCGCCGATTTCGTCGTCGTCAATGTCAGCTCCCCCAACACTCCCGGCCTGCGTGATCTGCAAGCCGTCGAATCGCTGCGCCCGGTCCTGCAGGCGGTGCTCGACACCGTGCGCGTCCCGGTACTGGTGAAGATCGCCCCGGACCTGTCCGACGACGATATCGACGCCGTCGCCGACCTGGCCGTCGAGCTGGGCCTGGCCGGCATCGTCGCCACCAACACCACCATCCGCCGGGACGGGCTGAACACCGGCGCGTCCGAGGTCGCCGCGATGGGCGCGGGCGGGCTGTCCGGCCCCCCGGTCGCCGACCGCTCGCTCGAGGTGCTGCGCCGGCTCTACCGCCGGGTCGGCGACCAGGTGGTGCTGATCTCGGTCGGCGGCATCGAGACCGCCGATCAGGCCTACGAGCGAATCCTGGCCGGCGCCAGCCTGCTCCAAGGCTTCACCGGCTTCATCTACGGCGGTCCGTTCTGGGCCCGCACCATCCACCGCGGCATCGCCGAGCGCCTGCGCCGGCACGGTTACACCTCGCTGGCCGAGGCGGTCGGCGCGGAGAACGTCGCCCGCACCTGAGTGTAGGGATAGTTCGATGGCCGAGCAGGACGTGGCGATCGCGGTGCTGTGCGGAGTCTTCACCCGGCTCGGCAAACGCAGCGGCCTGAACCCAGAGCGCCTGCGCACCACCGAAGTCGATGTCGCGCCGCTGCTTTCGCTGCCGGTGGTGCGCCATCACGCGCATCGCACCGGTGCTTCGCCCGAGGAAGTCGTGCTGGCGGTGGTGCGCGCGGCCGCGCGCGGGTTGCGCCCGACCGACCGGCTGATCGTGGATGCCGTGCTGTGCCTGGGCCTGCTCCGCAAGAACCCGCCCGACGGTATCGATCTGGACAGCTTGTATGCGCCGGGCCTGAGCGCAAGGCGTGAATCGCTGACCGCGCACTGGGCACTGCTGCACGAATGCACCCGCGCGCCACGAACTCCGCCGGCTCCGGCGGTCCGCACGCTGCGGGCCCAGGGCGAGCCACGCGCGCTGACGGCGCTGTCGCATCTGCTGGTCACCACGTCCTCCAGCGTGCCGGCCGCGAGCGCCTCGGAAAACGGCGCGGCGCAGCCGGGCACACCCCGCCGGGGTGTGGTCACCGTGGTGGGCGACGCGGTGCTCGACCACATCTACCGTGTCGACCACATCCCGCCGGTCGGAACGTCCACCCCGGGCAGCTTTCAATCACATCCGGGCGGCAAGGGACTCAACCGCGCCGTGGCCGCCGCGCGGCTCGGGCTGGAGGCCCGCCTGGTCGCGGCGGTCGGCGACGACGACGCCGGCCGCTGGATCCAGCGGTATCTGCGTTCGGAGGACGTCGGCACCGAGCTGGTCCGGATCGTGCCCCGGGCGCGCACGCCGGTGACCGCGTTCATGATCACCGGAACCGGCGCCTCCAGCGCCATCGGCTGCCGCGACGAACGCATCCGGCCCAGCGTCCAGCAGTTGGCCGGCGCCGCCTTCAAGGACACCATCGCGAGCTCGGACGCGGTCCTGCTGACCTTCGAGCAACCACTCGTCGTGCTCGAACAGGTGCTGACCATACTGCGCGAACTACCCACGCCGCCGGTCGTCGTGATGCATCCGTCGCCGGGGATCGAGACGCCGCAGTACCTCTACCGATTCCTGGGCAGCGTCGACTATCTGATCGGCGCCCCACCGCAATTGGCACGCATGCTGCCCGAGGTCGAACTACACACCGGCACCGACCCGGCACAGCGGTTGCGCGCACTCGGCGTGCGGACGGTTTGCGAGATCGCCGATTTCGGCTGCGTCGTCCATACCGAGCAGGCCCGCATGGTGATTCCGCCGTTCCCGGCGGCGCTGCAGGACGCCCCGGGCGCGCACTCCGCGTTCGGGGCCGCCCTCGCGCACCGGGTGATCACCTCCGGCCACCCCGCCACCGAGGCCGACTACCGCTGGGCCACCGCGGCGATGGTCGCGACCCAGTCCTTCGACGATGTGCCGGGCGCGATGCCGCTGGCCGGCGCGATCGACCGGATCGTGCGCCTGGCCGAGTGATACAGACGCACACGACCGCCGGGCTCGACCCCTCCACGAGCCCGGCGGCCGCTTTTGCTGCACCGGCTGCGCCGGTGCAGAGTCTGCGATTATCCGACCAGATGCGGTCGGTGCCGGTATCTCTCGGTGACCGGCGGTTCCTCGTTTGCGTGCTGTTCGAGTTGCAGGCGGGCGATCATCCGCTTGGACAGCATGATCACCGCCTGTTCCCAGAGCAGGCCGAGTTCGGCGGCGCAGTCGGCGGCGCGGGCCTGGGCGACGCGGTTGTGCACCGAGTCGATGTCGCTGAGGATTTCGTCGAGTTCCATTCCGGCCCGCGCCTGTTCGCGGGTCAGCAGTCGGTCGGGCAACCAGCTCAACCGCCATAATCGGCGGCCGGCACCGGTGTTCCGGTACGCCGTCTCGGGCGTGATGTCGCTGGTCATGGTCCATTCGGTGGTGCGGATCATTGCGCTCTCTCCGGGTGCTACAGCTCGGTTATGAGCTGTTCTAACGGAATTCCGAGTTGTCCAGCACAGTGGACGGCTCGAAGGTGTGCCATCCGGTCGTGCCGGAATGCCTGGGTGCTGACGATCTCCGCGAGATCCATCCCCGCAATTGCCTGTTCACGTGTTAGCAGTCGGTCCGGCAGCCAGCTCAACCGCCAAGATCTGGTCCACTTCTCGGCAACCCGCTGTGCCGATTCGGTGGTGATATCGCTGCTCACAGACCAGTCGGTTACATACAGGGTCACGAATGCCTCCTGTCGAGCATCCGCAGGGTCAGCCCGCTGCCGTGTTTTCGGGTGCGCGAGATCCGGCCGACGGGCGGAGCCTGGTCGGTCGGTCGATGTCGCGATATCTGAGGATCGTGCGATATCTACACAGAAGCGTTTTGGGGCGACGACGGACTGGGTGGTCAGAGGAACGGGGGCGAACGCCTAGCCGGCGAAGTTCGGCTCCAGCTCCGTGTCGGGCCGATGCTGCCGGCGCCGGCGGATACGCCGTTTCACGAGAACCACTCTCATCTCACCAGACCCTCCCGAGCTCCTGGTGGGGGCGATGTATCGCCTGGGACTCAAGTGTGGCTGGTCAGGCGGTTAATCGCTACTATTTCTTTGACAAATGCCGCCGGTTGACGTCAATTGTCATGACTTACATGGAATTCACCGTGCGAAGTCTGGCTAAACCCGCAATTGCCGCCTATCGTGAGCGCGGTACAAGCCCGGAACAAATGACCACCTCGAGGAGTGGATCGCGCCATGGTGCCGCAGGATTCCGCGACCGCCGCAGTGCGAAACATCCTCACCCGCTTGGGCAAACACAGTGGTCTGGCCGGTGGCGAAGGGCGGCTGCGGCGCACGGTGGTCGATGTCGAGCCACTGCTGGGCCAGCAGGCGGTGCGTGATCGCGCCTACCGCGAGGGTGTCGAGCCGGAACAAGTCGTACTCTCCGTGGTCGCGGACCTGGCCCGGCAATTGCCGCCGACCGAGCGCCTGATCGCCGATGCCGCACTGTCTTTGGAGCTGCTGCGCGACAATCCGCCCAGCGGCGTGGACCTTGCGGGCTTCTACGGCACCGACCTCGGTCAGCGGCGGGTGTTCCTGACCGAGAACTGGCAGCGGCTGCACAACCACCTCGGCGCGGACCCGGTGCCGGATCCGCCGACGGTGCGCTCGTTGCGCTCGACGCACGAACATCGCGCGGTCACCCAACTCGCCGGACTGCTGACCAGTCAATCCGCCTATCGCGGCACGCCTCCCTCGGGGGCCGTGCTGGAAACCGTTGCCAAGCGCCGGCATTCACGGATGGAGATGGGCGTGGTCACCGTCGTCGGCGACGCTGTCATCGACCACATCTATCGCACCGATCTGATGCCCTCGGCCGAAGGACGCCCGGCGCGTGGACGTTTCGAGGAACGGATCGGCGGCAAAGGTCTCAATCGCGCCATCGCCGCCGCTCGCCTGGGCTACCAGGTGCGGCTGCTCGCCGCGATCGGGGACGATTCGGCAGGCCTGCGGATCCTGCACAAACTCAACGAAGAGCATGTCGACACCGAGCTGGTGAAAACCGTGCGGGACGAACACACCCCGGTGGCCGCCCTCATCGTCACCGCCAGCGGGAGCGTCGGCACCATCGGCCGTGCGGACGACGCGGTCACACTGAGCCGGGAGGATCTGAACAAGTCCTCGGCGCGGCAGGCGATCGTCGAAGCCGACGCGCTGCTCATGACCTTCGAACAGCCGCTCACCGTCATCGAACACGTCCTGGAGTTGGTCCGGACCGCGTCGGATCCGCCGTGGGTGCTGGTGCAGCCCACACCGCCGCTGGACATGCCGCAGTACCTCTACCGCAAGCTGAACCAGATCGATTACCTGATCGGCACTCGCCGGGAGCTGGCCAGCCTGCTCACCCCGGGCGAGCGGAGCGCCCGATGGGCACTCAGCGAGCGCGAACTCGAGCCCGAGAACGGCAGCGCCGAGACCGTGCAGCAGTTGCTGGCCATGGGCGTCGACACCGTCTGCACGGTCGAGGGCTTCGAATGCCAGGTGCGTTCGGCATCCACGAACCTCGACGTCGCCCGCCCGATGGCCGCCCAGCTGACCGAATCCCCCGGCGCGCGTGCGGCTTTCACTTCAGCCCTGGCGGCGCGGCTGGTTACCAACGATCGCGCGGCCGACCGCGCCGACTTCGAATGGGCCACCGCCGCCATGGCCGCCACCCAGTCCTTCGACGAGGTTGCCGGAACTATGCCGCTGGCCGAGGAGATCGACCGGATCGCGAACTATCCCGGCGGCGCCGGCACCGGTACGGAAGGCGGCTGAGCATGCGCTGGTTGCGCACCCGCCATAGACCCGGTGTCGCTCGTCGGTAGCCGCTCGCTATCGTCTCGTTTCGTCTCATGTCGTTACGCACCCACCCAGATCGCCTACCCATTCATGTTCCGGAGGACGTTTGTGACCAGAATCGCGTCAGACCTGCCTGAAACCGCACATCGGTTGACGCGCAAGGGCCGTGAGTTGCAGGTGCGGGTGCTGGAACTAACCGATGTACGCGACGGCGGCTTCGTCTTGATCTTCGGCGAGATCGACGACGACTGTCTGGTCCGAATTCACTCGCGGTGTCTCTACGGGGACGCGCTGGGCTCCGACGACTGTGATTGCGGCCCCGAACTGGACAAGGCGATGGACCTGATCCAGGGCAAAGGCTCCGGCGTGCTGGTCTACCTGGAGCAGGAAGGCCGCGGCGCCGGACTGATCGCCAAGGCTCGCGGCCTGCGCGACGGCGACCTGACCGGGGCCGACACCTTCACCAGCTACCGTTCGATGGGCCTGCCCGAGGATTCTCGCTCCTATGAGCTGGCCGCGAAATCCCTTGCCGCACTCGGCTTGAACACAGTCCGACTGCTTACCAACAACCCCGACAAGGCGCACGCGCTGCGAGCGGCCGGTATCGCCGTCACACCGGTGCCGCTGCTGACCCGCGCCCGCAGCGCGCGGGCCCGGCAATACCTCGAGGCCAAGCGCAAACGACGACGGCACTGGATTCCGATCGAGGCGGAGGCGCCCTGGGCGATCGAGGCGTCCACCGTGGTCGAAGACACCGCGATTCTGCCCGCGGTGATCGACGACGAGCCGCGCAAGCGCCGTATCCACTGGTTGTGGCGCTCCCGCGAGAGCGGATTCACCGCGCGCCGCCGGGCCAAGAAGGCCGGTTTGGTCGCGACCTCGGGGTAACGACCGCCACTTTACTGTTTCTTTGGTTACGATAAGTGAGCCGCGCCACTCGATGACGCGCCGAACCGTGAGTTGATGACACAACCTTCTGCACACTGTGTCAGTGACGGCGAGGCGTATCGAGGTCGGTTCTCAGCCAGAGCTATCGGGACAGGAAAATGAGCACAACAGAAATCGGTTTCGCGCACGAGTCCGGCAAAACGGTCTACACCGTTCCCGAGGCGTTCCAGGAGACGATCAAGCTGCGGCCCGACGCCATCGCGTTGCGGACGGTCGGGGGCACCACGGAGATCAGCTGGCAGCAGTACGGCGACCGGGTCCGGGTCATCGCCGCGGGGCTGGCGAAGCTGGGCGTCGGCCACGGCGACACCGTCGGCATCATGCTCACCAACCGGCCGGAGTTCAACCTGGTCGACACCGCCGCCCTGCACCTGGGCGCCACGCCGTTCTCGATCTACAACACCAGCTCGCCCGAGCAGATCACCCATCTGTTCACCAATGCCGAGAACAAGGTCGTGATCACCGAGCGCGCCTTCCTGGAGACCATCCGGGCGGCGGGCGTGGAGCTCGCGCACATCGTGTTGGTCGACGGCCCCGCCGAGGGCGCGCTCGACCTGACCGCGGTGGAAGCGGATCCGCTGCTGGAGTTCGACTTCGACGAGACCTGGAAAGCCGTCAACCCCGGCGACCTGGCCACCCTGATCTACACCTCCGGCACCACCGGCCCGTCCAAGGGCGTGGAGATCACCCACCGCAACGTGCTGGCCCAGATCATCGCGCTGGTCAACGGACCGCTGCGGGTCGGCTACGACGACCGCGCCATCTCCTACCTGCCGGCCGCGCACGTGGCCGACCGCATCTCCGGGCACGCCATCAGCCTGCTCACCGGCATGCTCGTCACCTGTGTGCCGGACCCGCGGGAGATCGCCGCCGCGCTGCCCGACGCCCGCCCGACCGTGTTCTTCGGTGTGCCGCGGGTGTGGCAGAAGATCAAGGCCGGCATCGACGGCAAGCTGTCGCAGGAACCGAGCCCGGTGAAGAAGAACCTGGCGAACTGGGCGATCCAGACCGGTATCGCGGCCGCGCGCGCCGACCTGGCCGGCAAGAGCCGCGGCCCGATTCTCGGCCTGCAATACAAGCTCGCCGACACCCTCGTGCTGTCCAAGCTGCGCGCCGCGCTGGGCATGGACAACCTGAAGGTCGCCGCCTCGGGCGCGGCCGCGATCCCGCCGGAGACCCTCGAGTACTACCTCGGCCTCGGGTTCACCGTCACCGAGGTCTGGGGCATGTCCGAGACCACCGGCGTCGGCACCTACACCGAACTGGCCAAGCCGCGTCCCGGCTCGGTCGGCCGCGCCGTGGACGGCCTGGAACTGCGCCTGGGCGAGGACGGCGAACTGCTGTGCCGCGGCCCGATCGTCACCCCCGGTTACCGCAAGCAGGCCGACAAGACCAAGGAAGCGATCGACGACGACGGCTGGCTGCACACCGGCGACGTCGCCACCATCGACGCCGACGGCTACGTCCGCATCGTGGACCGCAAGAAGGAACTGATCATCAACGAGGCGGGGAAGAACATCTCCCCCACCAACATCGAGAACTCGGTGAAGTCGGCGTCCTCGCTGATCGGTCAGGTCGTGGCGATCGGCGAGGCCAAGCCCTACATCGGCGCGCTGATCACCCTCGATCCCGACACCGCCGCCCTGCGCGCCAAGGCGCTGGACGTCCCCGGCGATGATCTCGCGGCGCTGTCGGTGCGCAAGGAAATCCTCGACGAGGTGCGCGCCGCTGTGGAGTCGGGCAACCGGAAGCTGTCGCGGGTCGAGCAGATCAAGCGCTTCACCGTCGTCCCGCAGCCGTGGGAGCCGGGCGGTGAGGAGCTGACCCCGACCATGAAGCTCAAGCGCAACCCGATCGCCGCCAAGTACGGCGCCGAGATCGCGGCGCTGTACGAGAAGGACGCGCCGGACACGGTCATCGACCTGAAGTAGTTCCTCGGCAACGACAGTGGCCCCGGGCGTTTCGCCCGGGGCCACTGTCGTTGCAGCGCTACTGGATCTCGTACGTGCCGATCAGGGTGGCGCGGCCGAGGGTGTGGAAGAACAGGTTGAAGCCGAGCACCGCGGGCGCGACGTTCTCGTCGATGTCCAGCTGTTCCACGTCGACGGCGTGCACCACGACGAAGTAGCGGTGCGGGCCGTGCCCCTGCGGCGGGGCCGCGCCGACGAACCCGGGGAAACCGGCGTCGTTGCGCAGGTTGAGCGCGCCCGCGGGCAGGCTGCCGCCCTTGCTGCCCGCGCCGGTCGGCAGCGAGGTGGTGGTCACCGGAATGTTTGCCGCCGCCCAATGCCAGAAACCGGACGCGGTCGGCGCGTCCGGGTCGTACACGGTGACCGCGAAACTCTTTGTCTCCGCGGGGAATCCGGACCAGGACAGCTGGGGGGAGATGTCCTTGCCGCCGGCGCCCAGGACATCGCTGACCTGATCGTTGCCCAGGGTCTGGCCCTCCTCGATATCGGCGGAGGTGACGGTGAAGCTCGGTACCTGCGGGAGCGCGTCATACGGGTTGTAGCTCATGGTTCCCCTTCTACTTCGATGAGATCAGCTGTGCAACAGGAAGTGTTCCAGTACCCGGGTGCCGAATTCGAGCGCCTCCACCGGAACTCGTTCGTCCACGCCGTGGAACAGGGCGCTGAAGTCCAGGTCCGGCGGCAGTTGCAGCGGCGCGAACCCGAAGCAGCGAATGCCCAAGCGGGCGAACGCTTTCGCGTCGGTGCCGCCGGAGAGCATGTACGGCACGGTGCGGCCCTGCGGATCGTGCGCCAGGATGGCGTCGTTCATGGCGTCGACCAGATGGCCGTCGAAAGTGGTTTCGTAGGAATCGAGTTTGGTGATCCACTCACGTTCCACGTCGGGGCCGATGAGCTCGTCGACCTCGCGCTCGAACTCGGCCTGGCGGCCCGGCACCACCCGGCAGTCGACCACCGCTTCGGCGGTCTGCGGGATCACATTGGCCTTGTACCCGGCGTTGAGCATGGTCGGGTTGGCGGTGTCGCGCAGGGTGGCCCCGATGATCCGGGAGATGGTGCCGAGTTTGGCGAGCTGACCCTCGATGTCGGGGCTGTGCGGATCGAATTGCAGACCCGTCTCCTCGGCGACCGCGGCCAGGAACTCGGCCACCGAATCCGAGAGCACCAGCGGGAAGGTGTGTTTGCCGAGCCGGGCGACCGCGTCGGCGAGAATGGTGACCGCGTTGTCCTCGTGCAGGAACGAGCCGTGCCCGGCCCGGGCCTTGGCGCGCAACCGCATCCAGCCCAGGCCCTTCTCGGCGGTCTCCACCAGGTACAGGCGGCGCTCGGTGCCGTCCGGGCGCGGGACGGTCAGGGAGAATCCGCCGACCTCCCCGACGGCCTCGGTGACGCCCTCGAACAGGTCGGGCCGGTTGTCGACCAGCCACTGCGAGCCCCACTTGCCGCCGGCCTCCTCATCGGCGAGGAACGCGAAGACGATATCGCGCGGCGGGACGGTGCCCTCGGCCTTGAACTGGCGGGCCAGGGCCAGCATCATGCCGACCATGTCCTTCATATCGATCGCGCCGCGGCCCCAGACATAGCCGTCGCGGACCGCGCCGGAGAACGGGTGCACGCTCCAGTCGGAGGCTTCGGCGGGCACCACGTCCAGGTGGCCGTGCATGAGCAGCGCGCCGCGGCTGGAATCGGCGCCGCGCAAGCGCGCGAACACGTTTCCGCGCCCCGGCTGCCCGGACTCCACGTACTCGGTGGTGTAGCCCACCTGATGCAGCTGGTCGGCCACCCACTGCGCACACTCGCGCTCGCCCTTGGTGGTTGCCAGCTCGCCGGTGTTGGAGGTGTCGAATCTGATCAGCGCGCTGACCAGCTCCACCACCTCGGCTACCGCGCGAGACCTGCCGTTGGGATCGGGACGTTCACCGTTTGCGGACACGCCCCTTTCCTACCATCCGCGGCGCGGGCGGCGCAGGCAGGACCGCGGGTGGAGTTCCGATCAGATCGAGCGAAACTCTCGCTTACTCGTACTGCGGGCAGACGATGCCGACCGGGCAGATCTCCTCGGCGATAGGCGCGGCTTCCGCTTCGGCCAGCGCTAGGCCGATTGCCGTCATCAGAACCGAAACCACACCAGTAATCGCGAACATCCGTGCGTAACGCATGCCACTCCTTTTCGGTGATTGTCGTAATCCTGGCGGGAATGGTAGGACGGCGAGTGCTGAATATCGGGGATGATCGCGGCGTTTCCCGGCTTCGACTCGATATCGTCCGGGAAATGCGCAAGGCCCCCGATCTGGCGGAATCGGGGGCCTCGGACCGCACTGTGCGCGCGGGGGCCTAGTTTCCGGCGCTGCCGGAATTCATTCGAGAGCTCGGCGCGACCGGGGTTTCCTGCGACGCCCCGGACTCCTGCGACGTTCCGGACTCCTGCGACGTTCCGGACTCCTGCGAGGCCCCGGACTCCTGCGACGCCCCGGATCCCTTCGACACCTCGGGCGCGAGCAGCGGAGACTTCCTGAGCTCCACGGACTTTTCCTCACCGACGGTGCTGAGGACCTGCATCATCTCGGGCGCGCCTTCGGCGTCGCAAGCCACCGATTCGACGTTGTAGGTACCGGCCGCGGCGCCCGGGAGGATATTGGTGACCGCGATGGCCGCCGGCTTTCCGGTACTGGCGTCGATGTGGACAATCGCGGATCCGCTGAACGGGGAGAACCCTTCCCGCGCCTCGAGCGCGGACATGTTGCCCGCGGCGTCGGCCACGACCAGCTGGACGATTTCACCGTCCTCGGCCTTCCCGGTCCAGGTACCCACATAATCTTCCGCCGTCAGCGCGGCCGAGCATTCCGACGCGGCCTGGGCCGCGGGAGCGACCACGAAACCCGCCGTCGCGGCGGCGAGAACTCCAGTTATTGCGAACAGTCCTGCGATGCGCATACCACTCCTTTACTGGTTGGTTCGATCCGGTGACGAATGCTAATAGAAAGTGCTCGCTGAATCCGGCATACAAAATTGCGGCGTTTCCGATTTGCGCTAAAAACTCCCATTAATATTCCAGCTATTTCGTGCCGTCACCCCTTGCCGCCGGTTCCGCGCACTGCCATATTGGGAGAGTTCGATCGCAGGGAGGGCGGCGCGATGGACGACCATGTGCGGGAACCGATTCCCGACGCACTGAAATACGAGGACGGCCGATATGTGCCCGAGCGGTTCCGGCGGGCGGGGCGGACGCCGAGCCCGCGGGCCGCCCGGGTCTTCTCGCGCACCTTGCACGCGGTGCATATGCCGTGGTTCCTGCTCTGGCTGCCGGCCGGCGTCGGCGTGCTGACCACGACCGGACGCCGCAGCGGCAAAGCCCGGCACACGCCGGTCAAGGCGGCCCGCGCCGGTGACATCGCCTATGTCGTCTCCATCGGCGGTGCACATGCCCTGTGGTACAAGAACCTTCGTGCCCAACCAGCAGTGCGGTTGCAACTGACCGGCGGCGTGTTCGAAGGCGTCGCCCGGGAGTTGCGCGCGGATGAGCACCCTGCCGCCTACGCCGCGCTGTGCGAGCGCGTCCATCCGTTCGACTTCGTCGAGAACGCCTTTCACCGGCGCGGCCGCCCGACCCGGGACCGAGTCCGGGAGCTGCACCGGGCATGGTTCGACGGCGGAGTCGTCTTCGCCGTCGACCTCGGCGCGTCGGCCGGCCGACGCCGCTGGCCGTTCAGCGACCGGACGCCGCCCGGCTGAATCCCTTACTCCAGCAGCCGCTTCGGATGCATGCCGTCCACCTGGCCGATGAACGGCGGATGGATGCTGTAGCCCAGCATGCGCCGGATGTCCTCGCTGACGGCGCGGACCACCTCGCGCGGCGTGGACAGGGTGAAGGCTTCCTGCGGGCGCAGCCACGGTTCGCAGTACTGGGCGGTGAGCGCCAGGCGCGGGTCGGCCGAGCGGTTCGCGCCGCCGCCGTGCCAGAGGGTGCCGACGAAGAAGACGCACGACCCGGCCGGCATCACCACCGGGACGCGCCGCGCATCGGCCGGCGGCAGGTGATTGCCCCATTCGTGGCTGCCCGCGACGATATCGGTGGCCCCGTTGTCGGCCGTGAAATCGTCTATCGCCCAGATGGTCGCGGCGCCCAGCGCCGGCCGCGGGCGCGGCAGCGGATAGAAGCCGTCATCGGTGTGCAGCATCTGCGCGGACTCCCCCGGCAGGATGTTGATCACCTGGAGCATCGACAGCAGATAGTTCGGCAGGAACAACTGGTCCAGCAGCGCCAGCACCCGCGGATGATCGACGATGCGATCGCAGCTGCGGGTCTTGTTCAGCACGCTGTAGATCCGCTGGGTGGCGTGACCTTCGAAGTTGTTGCGGCCGGTGCGATCCAGGATCGGCTGCACCTCGCGCCGGATCTCCCGCAACTGCTCCGGGGTCAGCAGATTCTCCAGAATCACGTAGCCGTCGCGGCGGACGGCGGCCAGGTCGGCCGCGACCACTGCCGGATCCACTGTGCCGCCGCTACTTTCGGTGCGCCGATACTTACCGGCCAGGTCCCCGGCCAGATCGACGACGGATGAAACCTCGGCGCCCATGACGCCCTCCGATCCAAAACATAACTGAGTTCTGTTATTCTTCCGACTGTGGCACGCGCACCCGTGGGACGTCAACAGTTGCTCGACGCCGCCCGCGCCGAACTCCTGGCGGGCAACGGCCAGGTCGATCTGCACTCGCTCAAACGCCGCTCCGGGCTCAGCACCGGCGCCCTCTACCACCACTTCGGCTCTAAAGCCGGTCTCCTGGTAGCGGTGTACGAGCAGTTCCACGCGGGCCTGGTCGCGGCGATCGCCGACGACACCCTGCCCGCCGGCGTGCACTGGGGCGAACGCGAGCGGGTGCGCACCCACCACTTCGTCGAGTACCACTTCGCCGATCCGCTGGCCGAACTGCTGCTGACCCGCATCGTCCGGGAGCCGGAGCTGGCCGAACTCGAATCCGGCACCCTGGATCGCCTCGCCGGCGCGGCGGGCCGCAATATCCGGCAGGGCCAGCTGGACGGCGACATCTCTCCCGGCATCGACGCCGAATTGGCCGGAGCCTGCATCATCGGCGCCCTCCGCTACGGGATCGCCGATCAGCTGCGCCGCAACCCGCGTCCCAGCACCGAGGACGCGGCCGCCCGGCTCTGGGATGTCATCGCGGGGGCGCTCACCATCCGCTGATCGCGCCGGCGCTTGACCCTGACGCAGGGGAAGGGCCGGAGGATGCGGGCATGAGTACGAAACGACATGCGGTCCGGCAGTTCACGGTGCACCACGACGGGGTGACCATCCCGGTATCCCGGGGCGGGGCGGGGCGTCCGCTGCTGCTGTGTCCCGGACTGACCTCGAGTCAGGCCGAAGTGGCCGAGCTCATCGGATTGCTGCGGCGGGACTTCGAGGTGGTGTCCTTCGACCTACGGGGGCACGGTCTCTCCTCCGCCGGTGCGCGGTACGGCTTCGAGGCGTTCCTCGGTGATCTCGGCGCGGTGCTGGCGGAACTCGACGGGTTCGAGCAGCCCGTGCTGGCGGGTCATTCCTATGGCGCCGACCTGATCGTCCACCACGCAGCCGAGCATCCCGGGTCCGTCGCGGAGTTGATCGTCATCGATGGGGCCAATCCTTTGCCCGAACCCTTCA
Organism: Nocardia sp. NPDC051832; assembly: GCF_040681285.1. NCBI lineage: Bacteria > Bacillati > Actinomycetota > Actinomycetes > Mycobacteriales > Nocardiaceae > Nocardia > Nocardia sp. NPDC051832. Next base: position 401,406 of record NZ_JBFAYL010000005.1, on the reverse strand, counting down.
TCACCGAGATCGATCTGCCGGAGTTCCGCGCGATGTGGGAAACGCTGGCGACCTGGCATCAGGCCGCCGCGGGCACGCCGCGCCAAATGCTGCTCACACCCGCGGAAGTCCTGGATCTCAACATCGAGTTGGACGGGATCAGATCCCAGCTGCTCGATCGATATCGGGCGATCGACTGCCCGATCGGCATGATCATGTCGACGGCGATGGCCGGTGACAGCACCGAAGGCCGGACACCACGGCACAATCACCTGTGGCGGGCCGGCGTCGACCGGCTGATCCGGGACCAGCCGCGCATCGCCACCCACTGGGTCGAAGCGGGCCACGGGCTCGTCGTCACGCACGCTCCGGAGGTTGCCGGGATCATCCGAGAGCGAATAGGAAGACTGGCCTCATGATGACCATCGGCGAACTCGCGTCCTACGCCGGGGTAACGGTGCGCGCGATCCGGCACTATCACGCCAAAGGCCTACTGCCGGAACCGGAACGCGACCACTCCGGCTACCGGCGCTACCACGCGGCCGCCGTAGTCGAACTGATCCGCATCCGAACCCTCGCCGCCGCCGGGGTCCCCCTCGCCCGCGTCCGCGAGCTACTCCGAGCCGACGCGCCGGACTTCGCCGCGGCGATCGCCGAGATCGACAACCGCCTGTGCGCCGAAATCGAGGAACGCCGGCAGCACCGCGCACGCATCGCCCGCCTGGCCGCCGGCGAAAGCCTCGCCCTCCCACCAGAAGTCGTCGAGTTCCTCGACCACCTCCGCGCCCTCGGCATCGACGAACGCATCATCGAAGTCGAACGCGACGGCTGGATCCCCCTCGCCGCCCGCACGCCAGACCGCATCCCGGACCTGATTGCCCGCAAACGCGAACAAATCGCCCACCCCCAATTGATCGACTTCTATCGCACCCTCACCCAGGCCATCAACGAGCCCGACAACACCTCCACCCTCACCACCCTGGCCGACAAGACCGCCGCCTACCTCACCCACCTGGCCGCCACCCACGGCGACGACTACCTCGGCGGCGACATCGACCCCGCCCTGGCCAGCCTCCTCGACACCCTCGCCACCGAAACCTGGCCCTCGGCCCGCCACCTCATCGCCCTCCTGCACGACCGCGGCTGGACCGGCTGGACGAAAATCCAACGGGCAGCAGGCGATTGAGCCCAGCTCGTTGACGGGCAGCGGGCGCGCGGTTTAACTTAGCTAGGGAAACGATTTCGTCTGTGCTGTGCCTCGCTCGACTCCGGGAAGGGAGCGCGTGATGACCACCGATTTCGAGGTTCGCCCCTATCCCTTCGGCGAACCGGTCCGCCTGGACATGCATCCGCTGCTGGCGCGATTGCGACGCGAGGAGCCGGTGGCGCGGATCCGGCTTCCGTACGGCGGGGAAGGCTGGCTGGTCACCCGGTACGACGATGTGCGGCTGGTGCTGGCGGATCCCCGCTTCAGCCGGGCGGCGACGGTCGATCGCGAGGACCTCCCCCGCGCGACACCTGAACCGCCGCGCGGAGATTCGCTGCTCAGCATGGATCCCCCGGAGCACACCCGGCTGCGCAAGCTGGTCGCCAAGGCGTTCACCAGCCGCCGGGTCGAGCAATGGCGCCCGCGCGCACAGCAGATCGTGGACGACCATCTCGACGCCCTCGAAGCGGCCGGGCCGCCCGCGGACATCGTGCGTCAGCTCGCGCTGCCGTTGCCGGTGACGCTGATCTGCGAAATGCTCGGCGTACCCACCGAACACCAGCATCGGTTCCGGGACTTCTCCGACGCGATCCTGTCCACCACCGCCTACACCCGGGCGCAGATCGGGGCCGCGCGCGTCGAGCTGGAAACCTATCTGGCCGAGCTGATCGCCGAGCGGCGCGCCGAACCTGCCGACGACCTGCTGGGCGCGCTGGTCGCCGCCCGCGACAACGACGATCGGCTCAGCGAAACCGAGCTGGTCAACCTGGGTATCGGCCTGCTCGTCGCCGGGCACGAAACCACCGCCAACCAGATCGCCAACTTCACCTACGTCCTGCTCACCGAGCCCGGCCACTGGGAGCTGCTGCGCGACGATCCGGACCTGGTGCCGGGCGCGGTCGAGGAACTGCTGCGCCACGTCCAGCTCGGCTCCGGCGGCGCGTTCGCCCGGATCGCCACCGAGGACGTGACGCTCAGCGGCGTCACGGTCCGGGCGGGCGAGGCGGTGTTCGTCAATACGCAGGCCGCCAACCGCGACGAATCCGTTTTCACCGCCCCCGAAGACCTGGACCTCACCCGGGTCGGCAACCCGCACATGGCTTTCGGTCACGGCGCCCACCACTGCGTCGGCGCGCAGCTGGCCCGCCTCGAACTCCAGGTCGCCGTCGCCGCCCTGCTCCGCAGGTTCCCCGGCCTGCGCCTGGCGGTCCCGCTCGCGGACGTCCCGTGGAAGACCGGCCTGCTCGTCCGCGGGCCGAAAGCCCTTCCGGTGGCCTGGTAACCGCCGCTCAGCGGCGCAGGGTGGCTTCGCGCAGGGCGCTCGTGGCGTTGTCTTTGCCTTGTTTCAGCAACCCCTCGATCGCGCGTTCCAGGGGCGGGGTCGGAGACTTCGGGCCGGCGCGCAGGATGGCGACGCCGAGCAGGCGCTGGTCGGCGAAGCCGCAGACGCCGCGCTCGCCGGAACCGCGGACCTTGACCGGCGGCAACGACACCTGGCTCGGCTTCGCGACCGCGATGAGCATGAATCCGCCGGTGGAGAATCCATCCAGGGTGCCGAGGGACCACTCTTCGAGTCGCCCCTTCGAGGTCACCTTGACGCCGAGGCCGGTCTGCACGCCCGCGTCCGATTCGGAGGGTTTGTCGGCGCGAGCCGGGCCGGGCCAGACGCCGCCGAAGGTCTCGTAGGTCATGATGTTGAGGGCCTGCGTCGGGTCGGTGCCCCGGGTGAAGACGACGAAGTCGGCATGATCGAGTTTGTCCAGCTGGCTGTCCTGCGCTTTCTGGGCTCGGAGAAGCGAGCTCGCGTGTTTACCGTTGTCCTTGTCCTCCAGGAACTTCTGGCATGCGGCCGCGTCTGCCTCCCACTTCAGCGCCCGGGCTTTGGCGAGCCGGAGCAGTTTCTGGTAGGCGTAGGCGATATCGGCTTCGGTGAAGGTGTTGTCGTGGTCCTCGATCGCGACCTGCACGATGGCCGTGAGCAGCTTGTGCAGCGTGCCGGCCGATCCGGTGGGCGGATCGACACGGCCGGCGAGCATCTTCGCCCCCTGCAAGAAGTCTTTCTGAGCGAAGGTTTCGTCCGGTTTGGTGGGATCCGTAAGCACGAGCATGGCTGACTCCAGCGCCGATTCATCAAGGGATACAACTAGTTTGCGCCGGTGCCCGAGCCTGCGAGAGTGCTTTGACAACAGGGCTGAGCGGTCTAGTTTCGTTCCACGCGGACGGTGTGGCGGGCGACGAACGGTTGCTGGAATTCGGTGAAGAGGCGCGCGACCAGTTCCCCGCGGCTGGTGACGCCGACCTTGTCGAAGACGGCCTTCACATGGTCGCGGACGGTGTGCGGGGACAGGTGCAACTGGGCGGCGATGTCGCGGGTCGGGAGGCCGCGGGCGATGAGGTCGAGGACATCGAGTTCGCGACCGGTCAATTCGAAGGCGGCGGTCACCAGGGCCGCGACCTCGGAGGGTTTCGCGGGTTCGATGACGAGTGCGGTCGAGTCGCCGCTGCCTTCGGCGGCGCGCAGGCAGGACGCGTGGCAGACCAGCCAGTGTCCGGTACCGGCGCGGATGCGGATGCGGGCGCTGCCGCCGGTGAGCCGGGCGCGACCGGCGGTGCTGAGAATCCATACCGGCAGCGGGATGTCGATGCCGAGCGGGGTGCTGGTGGTCGGGCCGGGCGGCATCTGGTCGAGCAGATGCCGGGCTTCGTCGTTGAGCGACACCAGGTTTCCACCGGCGTCGAAGAGCAGCATGCCCGGTGCGCGGGGCGTGTCCTCGGGTGTCGGCGTGGCCGCGGACTGCACGAAGGAGCGCAGCCGCTGGGCGAGCGGCGTACCCAATGCCTGGACCAGGGCGAAATCGGCGGCGTCGAAGTCGGCGCGCCCGCGCGCCCGGAACAGGCTGAGCTGACCCCAGGGCTGGCCGTCGACCCGGAAGACGGCGCGCAGTTCGTCCTCGAATCCCCGGGGGCGCATGAAGTTCCGGTAGAGCGGGCTGCGACCCGGGTCGCCCGCGGTCACCGCGCGCAGGCCCGCGACCGGGACCGGGGCTCGGGCCAGGTCGCGGAATCGGTTGACGTGCTCGGCGAGCAATTCCGATTCCCAATAGGTTCCGCAGCCGCCCTCGTGCAGGTTCTCCACGCGCACCGGAGCGGTGGTCAAGCCGTTGATCGGATCGGTCGCCACCCACACCGCGGCATCGAAGGGCGCGAGGCGGCGCAGCCGGGTGGAGGCGTCGGCGAACAGCGTGTGCGGGTCCGGTGCGGTCGCGATGCCGGTCAGCAGGGCCTCGACCGCGTGGCGGGTCGGCGTGGTCATGCTCGCGATCCTGCGCGGTGCGCCGCGTGTCCGCCATCCCTCATATGAGGGGGAACCCGCACGCCGCCCGGCAAATTCCCCCATTCGGGGGATGGGACCGGCGGCCCGAAGCGATGACGCTGGTCGACGCACCACACGGTGCTCGGAAGGAGTTGTCATGCATATCGGAATCGTCGGTGCCGGAGCGGCCGGAGTCGGACTGCTCGATGCCATTGCGGCGGCAGGCGGAAAGCCAGGGCGCATCACCGTGTTCGACGGCTCGCCCGCGGTGTGGCGTGGCCGCCCGTATCAGCCGGACCTCGAGGCGGTGCGGGTGAACGCGCCGCCGATGATCATGTCGATTCGCGCCGGAGACCCGGAGCACTATCAGCGGTGGCTGGCGGCGCGGACCGATGTCGCGGGGTATCGCGACGAGGCGCTGGGCCAGATCCTGGTGCCGCGGGCCCGCTACGGCGACTATCTCGAAGACACCGCGCGGGCCGCGATCGGCGCATTACGCAGTGCCGGTTGGCAGGTGAGTGTCGTCAACGCGCGCGTCACCGGCTTCTCCCACGGTGTCGGCCCGATCCTGCACACCGAGGACGGCGGCCGAGTGCCGGTGGACCGCGCGGTACTGGCGGTCGGCAACGGCCGCCCGCACGACCATTACGGGCTGACCGGCGCACCGGGGTACGTGAACGAGCCTTATCCGCTGGCGCACACACTCGCCGGAATCGCGCCGGACGCGCACGTCGGCGTCATCGGCAGTGGGCTCACCGCCGTCGACATCGCCGCCGCCCTGACGGCGAAGGGGCACACCGGCCCGATCAGCTTCGTATCCCGCAGTGGCACCTTGCCATTCGTGCAAAAAAGCCCGGTCCGGCTGGAGCTGCGGCACCTCACGCCCGACGCGATCCGCACCACCGACGGCCTCACCTTCGACCGTCTCGTCGCCCTCATGCGCGCCGAAATCACGGCACTGGGCCAGGATTTCGACGCTTTCGCCGCCGAGATCCTGGCCACCGAATCCGAATCGCCCGCCGACCGCCTGCGCCGCCAGCTGACCGAGGTCGATTCCCCACTGCACGGAACCCGGCTGCTCGCCATGGCCATCCGTGTGATCGGCCCACTCGCCTGGCCCCTGCTCCCCGAATCCGAACGAAACCTACTGCGGGGAAAGCATTTCCGCACCATCAACAGCCTCAGCTCGCCGATGGTGCCACACAACGCGAGAATCGTGCTGCGCCTGCTGGATTCCGGCCAACTCCACCTACGCCCGGGCGTCACGAAGATCGCGGCCCGCCCCAGCGGCGGCTTCACGATCTCCGACGACACCACCTGGACCACCGACGTAATCCTCAACGCCGTCAATCCCCCCGCCTACACAACACCGGCCGACACCGCCCCCCTGGTCAGCGCGCTGCTGGCCGCGGGCGCCGCCGAACTCCATCCAGCAGGCGGTCTCACGGTCGACCGGCACACCCGCGCCCCACTGGTCCACGGCCGACCCGACCCGACCTGGCATGTCCTGGGCAACCTGGCCGCGGATTCGATGTTCATCGCGACCAACCCACCCGGCCTGGCCGCCGAGGCTCAGCGATTGGCGCACATCCTGTCCGAGGCTTGACCGCCCGGGCGCTGCAGCGGTCTAGCTGACGATCGCGAACAGCACCGCCGCGACCGCGAAACTCACTACCGACAGCACGGTTTCGAGCACCGTCCAGGTCTGCAAGGTCTGCTTCACGGTGAGGTTGAAGTACTTCGCGATGATCCAGAAGCCGCCGTCGTTGACGTGGCTGAGGATGATCGAACCGGCCGCGATCGACATCGCGATCAACGCGATCGACATCTGGGAATAGTCGTGCCCGGCGACCAGCGGCGCGACGATGCCGCCGGTGGTGACGATGGCGACGGTGGCCGAGCCCTGGGCGATCCGCAGACCACAGCTGATGATGTAGGCGAGCACGATCACGGGCAGGCCCGCGGCGGACATGGTGTCGGCCAGGGCGGTGCCGATGCCGGTCGCCGAGATCACCTTGCCGAAGAACGCGCCCGCGCCGACCACCAGCAGCAGCATGCCGACCGGCCGCAGCGATTCCGCGGTCAGCGTGCTGAGCTCCTGCACGCTGGATCCGCGCCGGATGCCGAGCACATAGAACGCGATCAGCACCGCGATCAGCAGGGCGACGGCGGGCGTGCCCAGGAAGGTGAGCACTTGCAGCAGCTGCGAATCCTTGTCCAGCAGCTGGGTTCCGAAGGTGGCGCCCAGGATGAGGATCAGCGGGATCGCGATGATGCCGCCGATCAACCCGACCGACGGCGCCTTGGTCAAGGTGCCGACCGACTCCGGGTCCGTCGCGGTGCCGGGGCCTTCGCCGGTCTTGACGCTCGGCTCCCCGGCCCGCGAACCATCGGCCCGCACCAGGAACTCGTCGGGCACCTCGACGATGACCCGCTTACCGATGTAGGTGCCCCAGACCAGACCCGCGGCGATGAATCCCGGGATACCGCAGACGAATCCGATCAGGATCAGCCAGCCGAGGCTCACGCCGAGCAGACCACCCAGCGCGACCGGACCGGGATGCGGCGGCAGGAACGCGTGCGTCATCGACAGACCGGCCAGCATCGGCATCGCGTAGAGCACCAGCGAGCGCCCGCCGCGCTTGGCGGCGACATAGATCAGCGGGGCCAGCACGAAGATGCCGATATCGAAGAAGACCGGGATGCCGAAGATGAGCCCGAGCAGGCCCATGGCCACCGGAGCGCCCTTCTCGCCGAAGATCTTCAGGAGTTTGCCGGTCAGCACGTCCGCGCCACCGGATTGCTCGAGGATCGCCCCGAGCACGGTCCCGAGTCCGATGATGACCGCGATGTGGCCGAGAATGCCGCCGAAACCGGTCTCCAGCAGTGAATCACCGGCCTTGATCGCGGTGCCGACGATCTTGGACACCGGCAGGCCGGCGGCCAGCGCCAGCCCGAGACCGGTGAGCAGCAGCGCGATGAACGGTTCGAGTTTGACCTTGATGATGGCGAACAGCAGCACGGCGATCGCGAGACCGCAGAGCACCAGAAGCCCCGGGGTGGTAGTGCGAAGCCAGTCGACAGTGGCAGTCATGACCGGGTACCTCTCAATTCATGGATCGAACGAAAGACGCCGCGCGCGTGGCGATGTCGGACCATCGGCCCGCGGCGACGTCGGAAGGGGCAACGACATCGGTGCCGGCGGTGACCGCGACGGCCCCGGCGGCGAGGAATTCCGCGGCGTTGCCCGCGTTGACGCCCCCGGAAGGGATGAGCGCCACGTCGGGGAAGGGGCCGCGCAGATCTTTCAGGTAGCCGGGGCCCAGGGCCCGGGCTGGAAAGATCTTGACCGCGGCGGCCCCCAGATCGAGGGCGGTGAGCACCTCGGTAGGCGTGAAAGCGCCCATGATCACCGGGATGTCGCGGGCTGCCGCGACCGCGGCGACGTCGGCGCGAACACCCGGGGTCACCAGGAATCGCGCGCCGCTGTCGATGGCCGCCTCGGCTTGTGCGCCGTGCAGGACCGTCCCGACGCCGACCACCGCACCCTCGGCCGCGGCGGCCGCGGCCAGGTAGCCGAGCACACCCGGAGTCGTGAAGGTGAGCTCGAGCGCGCGAATCCCGGAGCGCGCCAGCGCTTCCGCGAGGGCGACCGGATCCGGGATCTCGGGCGCGCGGACCACGCTGAGCACACGATCGGCCCGGATGACCGCCATCGCGCCGGTGTCGTTCACACTGTCTCCTTTCGCGCGGCGTTCATCCGCAGCGCCCCGCCGGCGAGCGCGCCGGTCGGTTTCCCGTCCTGGATGACGAACTCGCCGTTGACCAGCACGTGCTGGATGCCGCCCGCCTGCTGCTTCGGGTTCTCGAAGGTCGCGGTGTCGGTGATCGTGGCCGGATCGAACAGCACCAGATCCGCGGCGTAGCCGGGGAAGATGTGGCCGCGATCGCTGAGCCGCAGCCGCGCCGCGGGCCGGCCGGTCAGATGGTTGACGCAGTCCTCGAGCCCGAGCACGCCGAGATCGCGGACATAATGGCCGAGGTAGCGCGGGAACGTCCCCCAGGCGCGCGGGTGCGGCCGATCACCGACGAGCAGTGCGTCGCTGCCGCCCATGTGGCCCGGGTGCGCCATGATCGCGCGCACGTTCTCCTCGTGACCCACGTGCTGCAGGATGGTGGTGGCCAGCTGGTCGCGGCGCAGCAGATCGAAGAACACGTCGACCGGCGGCGTGCCGTCCTCGGCCGCGATCTGCTCGACCGTCTTGCCGACACAGTGATCCAGCGCCGAGTTCGCGACGCCGCTGATCTGGATGGTCTCCCATTCCACGATGACGCCGTGACAGCCGTCGGAGCCGTGCACGTTCACGTCCAACGCGATCCGCGCCCGCTGCTCCGGATCGTCGAGGCGTTCCAGCGCGGCGTCGGGACCGCCGGACATCGCCCAGCTCGGCAGCAGCGCCGACAAGGTGGTCGAACCGGGCAGATACGGATAGGTGTCCAGGGTGATGTCGCAGCCCTCGGCGCGGGCGGCGTCGATGAGCGCCAGGAATTCCGGCGCGCGACCGCGGTTCACACCGAAGTTCATGGTGGCGTGGGTGAGATGCAGGGCGCAGCCGGTGCCGCGCGCCAGCTCGATCATCTCGGCGTACGCCTCGAGCGCGCCCTTGCCGTAGGAGCGGGTGTGCGGCGCGAAGTATCCGCCATACTCGGCGACCACCTCGCACAGCGCCGCCAATTCGCCGGTGTCGGCGTACATTCCGGGCGTGTAGGTGAGTCCGCTGGACATGCCGACCGCGCCCTCGCTGAGCCCCTGGGCGAGCAGTTCCCGCATCCGGCGGATCTCCGGCAGCGTCGCCGGGCGCTGTTCGCTCCCGACCACCAGCAGCCGCAGCGTGCCCTGCGGCACCAGGTAGGCGGCGTTCGGGGTGATGCCCTGATCCAGCCGGTCCAGGTATTGCCCGACGCTGCGCCAGGAGAAGTCCAGCTCCACCGGATTCCCGTTCCAGCCCGCGATCTGGCGGCGCAGCACCGCGAGGCTCGGGTCGTCGATCGGGGCGTAGGACAGCCCGTCCTGGCCGATCACCTCGGTGGTGATGCCCTGGCTGACCTTCGGGAAGTGCCCCGGATCGGTGAGCAGATGCAGATCCGAGTGGGCGTGCATGTCGATGAAGCCGGGCGCGAGCACCGCGCCGGGCGCGGTCGCCGCGACGGGTGCGCCGCCGGTGTACGCGCCGGGCGCGGCGATCCGGCCGATGCGCCCGCGCTCGATGAGGACATCACCGCGGTACCGGGGCGCGCCCGTGCCGTCGATGATGTCGATGTCTCGAAATACCAAGTCGGTCATGTCGCCTGCTCGTCAGAAGAAGGTGTGCAAGAGGTCGACGACGCGCGGGTGTGCCGCGTCCGCGTCGTCGATCACCGGGATGAGGCGCCACTTGTCGAAGGCGGTGCACGGATGCGACAAGCCCAGCCGCACCACCGTGCCGACGGGCAGATCGCCGGCCACGCCGCCCGGGAGCCGGAGGAAAGTGTGCTGATCGTTGAGCGCCGACACCGTCGCCGCGCCCGCGAGCCGCTGCGGGACCGGTAGACCTTCGTCGAAGGGCAGGTCGCGCTTGCCGGCGTCCAGGAGGGCGAGTTCGGGTTCCGGGCGGGAGACGGTGCGCGCCCACCCGTGCATGGCCGACCGCAGCGGACGGTCGGTACGGGTGGCGGCCAGCGGCGAGATACCGGCGTAGAAGCCGTCGTCGTGGATGATGTACGCGCCCGACCGCAGCACGACGGTGGTCGGAACGCCTTGTGCGCCTTGCTCGTCTGCGAGCCCGGCAAGGCGCTCGACCACCAGGTCCGGATAGGCGCTGCCACCCGCGGTGACGATCGCGCCGCCGGAATAGGCTCCGGCGGTGGCGAGTTCGCGGTGCAGGCGGGCCACCTGGTCGAGATACCCGCGCACCGCGGCCAGACCTGCCGCCGAACGGTCGTGGGCGAGCGCGCCCTCGTAACCGCCGACGCCGGCCAGGATCAGCCGGTCGGAGCGCCCGATCGCGGCGGCGACGGCGTGCGCCTGCTCGAGCGTGCGGGCGCCGGTACGGCCATGTGGCCCACCGAGTTCCACGATCACCCGGATGCGCGCCGCCGCCGGCGCCGCGCGCAGGTGCTCGTCCATCACCGCGACCGTCTGCACGCTGTCGGCCCAGCAGAGGAACTCGAAGGCCGGGTCCTGCGCGGATTCCGCGGCGACCCACCGCAATCCGACGGGATCGACCAGCGCGTTGGCCAGCATCACACGGCCCACACCGAAGGATCGAGCGACCTGCGCCTGCCAGATGGTGGCGAAGGTCAGGCCCCAGCTGCCCGCGGCGAGCTGGCGCGCCCACAGCTGCGGCGACATCGTGGTCTTCCCGTGCGGCGCCAGCCGCACACCGGCCGCGGCGGCCCAGTCGGCCAGTACCGCGACGTTCGACGCGACCGCCGCCCGATCGATGGTCAGCAGCGGGGTCTCGAAGGCGTCGAGCCGCGGTTCGGAATCCAGGAACTGCCGGACCGTGCGGCCCCAGGCCGCGGGCGGGAGACCTTTGTGCTCGGGGCCGAGCGTCCGATCGTCCAGTGCGGCAACGGCTTTCTCATCGATCACCCTGTCGCTCCTTCCCGCGGATTTCAGGTCCGCAACTTATGCAGTCTATGCATTGCATATTTTGCAACGCTTGTTGCGCATCGTGTTTGGTGTGGTTATTCTGCACAGGATGGCCGGTGGCCGCAAGGGCAGAAGGGAGATTGCAGTGACGTGGCCTACTACGTCGCCCCGCCCGAGGGCAGTGACTATCGGGGAGGGGCTCGCCGTTCTGGTGGCGCGCCCCGGACCGCTCGAGGAGTCGGAGACCTTCGAACGGACGGCAGGCGGCGCGGAAGCGAACGTGGCGACGGTGCTCACGCAACTCGGCGTCGACGCCACGTGGCTCTCCCGGGTCGGCGACGACGGCTTCGGCCGTTATCTGACCGGGCACCTCGCGGCCCGCGGCGTCGACGTCTCCGCGGTCGTCACCGACCCCGGCAGACCTACCGCGGTCTATGTGAAAGAACGGGGCAGCGGCTCGGGCCGGGCCACCGATCTCGCCGCGCGCGACAGCCGAATGCTGTACTACCGCACCGGTTCCGCGGCCAGCGCGCTGTCCACGGCCGATATCGCGGCCCCCGCCGCGGCCGCACTGCTGACGCGGTGTCAGCTCGTGCATTTCACCGGAATCACCACCGCGCTCTCGGAATCCGCGACCGGCCTCACCGAAGCGGTGCTCGCGCTCCCCCGGCGCGGCCGGCTGGTCAGCTTCGACCTGAACTTCCGTCCGGCCCTCTGGGCCGGGCGCACCGAGCAAGCCGCCGAAATCCTGGCCCGCCACGTGCGCGGCTCCGACGTGGTCTTTCTCGGGGCCGACGAAGCCGGGGCGGTGTTCGGCACCGAGGACGCCGACCGGCTGCGGGCGCTGTTCCCCGAACCCGGCCATCTGATCGTCAAGAACAACGAGCACTCGGTCACCGGTTTCTCCGGCACGGAGCGGGTCGAAATGCCCGCGCTCGCCCTCGAGGTCACCGAGCGGATCGGCGCGGGCGACGCCTTCGCCGGCGGCTATCTCGCGGCGCTGCTGCACGGGCGACCGCTCGGCCAGCGCCTGCGGTTCGGGCATCTGTGTGCCGCGGCGGCGCTGACCGGAACCGGCGACGTGGCCGAGCTGCCCGCGCCGGAAAGGCTTGCGGCCCTTGCCTCCAGCACCGAGTCCGAGTGGGCCCGGGTGCGCTACGCCGACGCGGTGCTGACCGAGAATATGGCGCTATGAGCCAGAGTCTGTTGCGCGCGTTGACAATCCTGATCTCCCTCGGCGACGACGGGCGATCACTGGATCAGCTGGCGGGCGAGCTCGGCGTGCACAAGTCGACGGTGTTGCGGCTGTTGCAGACCATGGAATCGCAGCGCTTCGTCACCCACGACGACGACCACCGCTACGTGCTCGGCTCCCGGCTGTTCGAACTGGCCAATCAGGCGCTGGAGCAGCGGGATGTCCGCACGCTCGCGCGCCCGCATCTGAGCGCGCTGAATTCCGCGACCGGGCAGACGATCCACCTCGCCACCTATGAGGCGGGCGAGGCGATCTACATCGACAAGTTCGACGCGATCCAGAGTGTGCGGATGTACTCCAGGATCGGGCGGCCCGCGCCGCTGCACTGCACGGCCGTCGGCAAGGTGCTCGTCTGCGCGCTGCCGCGCGCGGAATGGCGGGCGGTCGCCGAACGGATCGACTACCGCAAGTTCACCGAGCGCACCATTCGAACCCCGGAGCAGTACCTGGCGGAGCTGGAACTCGTTGCCGCCCAGGGCTATGCCGAAGACCACGAGGAACACGAAACCTTCGTCAACTGCATCGGCGTCCCGGTGCGCAACGGCACCGGCGCGGTCGTGGCCGCGGTGTCGATGTCGGTGCCGGACATGCTGCTCGACCACGATCAGGTACTGGCCCGGCTACCCCAGGTCCGGGCCGCCGCCGACGCCGTTTCCACCGAACTCGGCTGGACCCCCGGCCGCCAACCCACCCCGAAAGGCTGACCATGAGCGCGAAGATCGCCGTCCGCACCACCGACGCCCCCGCCCCGGCCCACACCTTCTCCCAGGGCGTGCGCAAGGGCCCGTTCGTCCAGGTTTCCGGGCAGGGCCCGGTCGACCCCGCCACCAGCGAGTACCTCTACCCCGGCGACGTCGCGGCCCAGACCACCCGGACCCTGCAGAACGTCAAGGCGATCATCGACGCCAGCGGCGCCACCTTCGACGACGTGGTCATGCTGCGCGTCTACCTCACCAAGCGTGAAGATTTCGCCATCATGAACGAGGCGTACGGCGCATTCGTCACCGCCCACACCACCGGCGACGTATTGCCCAGCCGCACTACGGTTTTCACCGGACTGCCGCGCGAAGAGATGCTCGTCGAGATCGACGCCATCGCGATCGTCGCCGAATAGGCCCTAGAGCGGCGGATATTCGCGGCAGTCCGCCGGTAGCGTGTCGCTGTCGCGCGGCGAACGGGCGCGCCGAACGAGGGTCACCAGCAGGATCAGCGTCGTGATGATCAGCACGTGTGCGGTGAACAGCACCAGCATCGGCAGGGCGAAACCCTCGTTGGTGAGCGCGCCGCGCTCGCCCACGCAATACAGGGTGTAGTTGGTCGAGGTCCCTTCCGAGTCGTGGAAGGTGTCCGAGACGACGAACGGCTCGGGTGTGGTCGCCGAACAGAACAGGGGCGCGGTGAGTTTCGCTTCGCCGGGCCAGAGGGCGACCGGCACGAGCGTACTGAAGAATCCGGCGCTGACCCCGGTCGACACCGCGGTCACCAGCAAGCGGGGCATCGGCTACACCTGCCGCATTCGAAGGAACGCGCCGGTGTGGTCGAACTCGGCGATCATTTCCGACCGCGGCGACAGCACGTTCGCGACGATCCGGAGGTCGCGGCCGAACCGGCTCACCACGAGAACAGTGACCTGCCCATCGGGTAGTCCACTCCGGGCCAGCGCCGTGTCGACGACGTCCTCGATCCGGGCGAGCCCGGGCACCGCGCTGACCACGAAGTTCTCGCCGTCGAGATCGTCGAGCGCCGAAACCCGCACCGGCCGTGGCGCACTCAGGTCCCCGAGGGTGAACGAATAGTCATCGAGCTGGCGACCTCGATCCGGCGGCCGCACCCGCAAGCGCGCGGTGGGTTCCCGCGCCGTCAACTCATCCCCCGCCGCCAGGAACCTGGTCACCTGGTCCGGCTGATCGTCCAGCACCAGCCGGAACTGCGCCGAATTCGGCGCGGTCAGCATGATCAGGTTCACCTCCAGATCGGCCGCGCCGACCCGCGCCGCTACCGCCGCGACCGCGTCCCGCGGCAACGCACTCACCAAGCCGCCGCCCCGGGCTCGCACCTGGTCCTCGAAATCCGACCGGTCCACAGCGCCGACGCATCCGCTGGAACCCGCGACCACGACCAGGCAACCGAGGACTCGAAACCACTTGCCGGGGCGCACATCCCGAATGCTAGCGCCCGGTCCCGGAATCCGCCGGTTCGTGACCGGTCCCGGATCGAGCGGCCGGTCGCAGCGTGTGGACCACGGCGGATGTCGCGGTGGCGGCGATGGCGTCGACCCACTCCGGGATGGGGGCCGCGGCGGCGATGTATTCGCGGACCAGGCCGTACGGGATGGCCTTGATGGCGGCGGTCGCTATCGCCATGTGGTGGTCGTCGGCACTGCCGAACTCCGCGAGGACCGCGGCGCGCAGGGCGGCGTTCATGTGATCGTTGACGGTGGCGATCTCGGCGCGCAGCTCCTCGGGACCCACCTCGAGCAGTTCGTCGCGGCGGAACATCTTCATGGCACGCGCTTCGGTGGGGTGCTCGCGGCAGTACCGCGTGAGATAGGTGGCGGCGGCGAGCAGCGGGTCCGGGCCGGCGAGGGCGGCGATCAGTCCGACGTGGAACCGGCGGATCGAGCGGAGCCACAGGCGGGCGAGCAGTTCCTCGCGGGAGGCGAAGCGGACGTAGATCGAGCCGGTGTGGATGCCCGAGGCGGCACTGATCGCGGCGATGGCCGGGCGGGTGGTCGCCGGATCGGCGAGCAGGTCGCGGGCCGCGTCCAGGATCTGATCGTCGGTGAATCGCCGGGGTCTTGCCACGCGGGATAGCTTAGGGCAAGGTTTATGAATATGGATTCAAAAACTCGCTTCCCCTGGACGGGCGCGTTGCTCGCTTTCATCGGATCGGCGCACACCGCGCTCGGCGTCGCGGTGTGGGCAGGCGGCAAGGAGACCGGCGAACTCGCCTTCTGGTTCACCGCGTTCGGAGTCGCCGCCCTGTGTTTCGGCGTCGCCGTCATCGATGTGGAGCGCGCACGCGGCTATGTACCCGCGCCGATCCTCCTCGCGATCGCCGTTCTCGTCGCGTTCGGTCTCGCGTTCGAACCGGTGTCCGGGTTTCTCACGGTCCTGGTACCGCTGGCCGTCGGGATCGGCGGGTGGGCGCGGCACCGCCGCGGCGGTGAAGTGCGCAGCGGGTCCCTGCTACCTAGCATGCAGTCATGACCGAAGTGGACAGCTTGCCGGACAACGCGCCCGTCGCGCCGCAAGCGGAAGGTATCGGCTGCTTCCGCTCCGTCGCCGGGCGGACGCGCTTCACCGAGGCATACCGTGCCGGTATGCAGACACTGCCATCGCCCGCGGAAATCCGGACGGTGACAACGGCATTCGGGACCACCACGGCGTACCGGTTCGGCCCGCCGGACCCGGAGCCGATCCTGTTGTTGTCGGGCCGGCAGGCCTCGACCCCGATGTGGCGCGCCAACCTAGCCACGCTGTGCGAGATCCGCACCGTGTGGTCGATCGACAGTATCGGCGAGCCGGGCGCTTCGGCACAGACCGCGGCGATGCGCGGGCCGCGTGATCAGGCGGCCTGGGTCGATGAGGCGATCGCCCAGCTCGGCGTCGAGCGGATGCACCTGTTCGGCGTCAGCATCGGCGGCTGGCTGGCCGCGCAGTGCGCGATCCACCGGCCGGAGCGGCTGGCCTCGGTGATCCTGCTGGATCCGGCGGTGACGTTCGCGCCGATCACCTGGAAGATGATCGTGGTGTCCCTGGGCAGCGTGCTGCCCGGCATGCCGCGGCCGGTCCGGAATTGGCTGCTGAGCTGGATTTCCGGCGGGGTGAAAGTCGATGAATCCATGCCCGAAGCGCGCCTGATCGCCTCGGGCATGCGCGATTTCGCGCAGCATCAGCCCCAGCCCGAGCTGCTGACGGACGCGGAGATATCCGCGCTCAGCACACCGATGCTGGTGATCATCGCGGGCGCGAGCATCATTCACAATCCGGAGCGGGCGGCCGAGCGGGCGCGCATGATCCCGGCAGCGCAGGTCGAAGTCTGGGCCGGTCGCTCCCACGCGATCAATGGCGAGGCGCCGGAGGCCCTGGCCGCCCGGACCGCCGAGTTCCTGAAATCCCTGTGAACTAGCCGACGGCCGCGGAGTCGCGCTGCTCGGCGATCCGGCGGCCGATCGCGTCCCACGACTCGGGCGGTGCGCCGGCGGGCGCGGCGAAGAACACGAAGGTGGCTTCGCGCATGACCTTTCGCTTGCGCGCGACCGTCGACTTGTGCGGCTCGGCGGACGCGTAGGCGTAGATCGCGGCCTTGTCGGTCCACGCCGAGTAGGTCCAGAAGGTGCCGGTCAGCAGGTCGGCTTTCAACGCGACGCCCAGCGCACCCGGCGCCCGGCGGGCTTGCAGCCACAGCCGCAAGGAGGCGATCAGGAAGCCCGGCGCGTTGCGCACCGAGTTGACCTCGAGCCGTGAGGCCATGCACTGGACCTCGGACGTACTGGGAGCGGCGAGTGTTTTCCAGGGAAGCGTAGGCATGGCTCCATGTTCCACAATGGAATATAACTTGTCAACGGCAAGATTGGCTGTGGGCTACTTCAGCACGTTGATCGCGCGCGCCACCACCAGGGCGGCGAGCACCAGGGAGATAGCGGACTGGACCAGCATCGCGGCCTTCGCCCAGCGCGACATCGGCATGACGTCGGTCGGGCTGAAGGCGGCGGCGTTGGTGAAGGCGAGGTAGAAGTAGTCCATGAATTCCGGTTCCCAGTCCCGGCTGGCCAGGTGCGGGCTCTGCATCTGAACGAACAGGAAATCCGGGAGCGGTTCCCGAGCGTGCGCGCGGGCGGCCGGGCCGCCGCGGTCGAATTCCCAGTACCCCAGAGCGAAGACGACCACATTGGTCAGCCAGACCGCCAGGCCGGAGCCGAGCAGTTTCATCGGCTCGTCGCTGAGCGTGCCGTCGATCAGTCCACGAACCAGCAACGCCACCGACCAGATCGTCGCGAGGCCGAGCAGTCCGGTGAGCCCGAGACTCACCGCGCGCAACCAGGTCTCCTCGCGGTTGATGCGCACCGGATTCGCGACGAGCAGGACGACCAGCAGCAGCGCCTCGACCGCGGGCCAGGCCCAGGTGGGCTGCGGCCGGAACTCCGCAGGCAGCACCACCTGCAACACCACCATCCCGACCACCGCCCCGGTCGCCGCCAACCGCGATTCCCCAGCGGTTCGCTTCCGCCAGGCCGGCACCGCACCAGCGTCCGTCACGACGCACAGTATTACCCGCCGACCTGCCATTTCGACGGAAGGAGCCGTCGGCCCGAGCGCCGCGAGGTATGCGGATCGTTATGCTGACGGCGTGTTGCTGGGGCGTGCGAGTGAGCGGACCGCGATCGATGGGCTGCTGGCCGACGCGGTGGCGGGCACGAGTCGTTCGCTGGTGCTGCGCGGCGAGGCGGGGATCGGGAAATCGGCGCTGGTCGACTACGCGGCGGCGACGACCGGTATGCGGGTGGTGCGCGGGGTCGGCGTCGAGTCCGAGGCCGAGTTGCCTTTCGGAGCACTGCATCTGCTGCTGTATCCGTATCTGGACCGGGTCGGCGGGTTGCCCGCGCCGCAGGCAGAAGCGTTGCGGGCGGCGTTCGGGCAGATCGAGGGGCCGGAGGCGAACCGGTTCCTGGTCGGCGCGGCGACGCTGACCCTGCTGGCCGAATTGGCCGCCGAGACACCGACTCTGGTGCTGATCGATGACGCGCAGTGGCTGGATCGCAGTTCCTCGGACGCGCTGTTGTTCGCGGCACGGCGATTTCACGCCGATCCGATCGCCGTGCTGTTCGCGGTCCGGGAGACCGCGCTGCCCTTCGCCACGCCCGGTCTGGACACCTTGCGGCTGGGTGGGTTGCCGCGCGCGGCCGCGGCGGAGTTGCTCGATGCTCGCGCGCCGGGGCTGACCGTGCCCGGGCGGGAACGAGTGCTGAGCGAATCCGCCGGAAATCCGCTGGCGCTCATCGAATTGGGGACGAGCCGGCGCGCCGCCGAGCGCGCGGGGCACACCGACCCCGGGCACGAGGTCGGGCCGCTGCCGGTGGCCCGCCGGGTGCAGGACAGCTTCCGCGCGCAGATCGCCGAACTGCCCACGGGCACAAGCACTCTGCTCCTGCTCGCGGCGGCCGACACCGGGGCGGGGATCGAGACGATCCTGCGCGCGGCGGCCGCGTTCGGTCTCACGGCCGCCGATCTCGAACCCGCCGAGCACGCCGACCTGGTCAGCATGTCCACCGACCGCCTGACCTTCCGCCACCCGCTGATCCGTGCCGCCGCCTACCAGCAGGCCGCCCATCATCAGCGCATCGCGGTGCACCAGGCCTTCGCTCAGGCGCTGACCAGCCCCGAGGACGCCGACCGGCGGGCCTGGCATCTCGCCGCGGCCACCGCCGACCCGGACGAGCAGGTCGCCGCGGAACTGGAGGACGCGGCGCGGCGCGCGCAGCATCGCGGCGGTGCGATGGCGGTCTCGGCGGCCTACGATCGGGCCGGACGGCTCAGCGTCGACCCCGCACAGCGCGCCCGGCGATTGCTGCTGGCGGCGCGCGCCGCCTATGACGCGGGGCGACCGGACCGCGCCACCCGGCTCGCCACCGAAGCCGCCGCGCGCACCGACGACAACGGAATCATCGCCGACGCCACACATATCCGGGCCCAGGTCGAGTACGAGCGCACCTCACCGGCGGCGGACGCCACCCTCGCGCTGGCCGCCGCCGAACTGGTGGTCGACTGCGATCCCGAGCGCGCGGTGTTCATTCTCACCGAGGCCGTGTGCTGCGCCCGCGACGCGGCTCGGCCCGACCTGCTCGCGCCGGGAGTCCGGCAGTTCGAATCCCTGCGCCTGCCGCAGGATTCACCACTTCGTCCGCACGTCGCCGGCCAGATCGCCTGGGCCGATTTCCTGGCTGGCCGGCCCGAGGCGGCGGTCGCGGCGATGGCAGCCCAGATCAGGGCCGCGCGCATTGGCCCGGCGGACTACCTCCATGAGGTGGTCGCGGCTTTCAACGGCGTGATGCTGGCCGACGACGCCGCCACGGCCGCGGTCATGGCCACCGCCGTCGATCGAGCCCGCGCCACCGGGGCGGTGGCGTGGATCCCGTACACCTTGGAGTTCGTGGCTCTCGCGCAGCTGTTGAGCGGGAAATTCCTGGCGGCGGAAACCTCGGTGGCGGAAGCTGTTTCGCTGGGTCTCGAGCTCGGCATGGACACCGAGGTCGCGGTGTTGCGGGCCATCACGGTGTGGTCGGCGGCCGTCACCGGGGATGAACGGCGGTCGCGCGCGCTCGCCGCGGAGATCGGTCCGTTCCTGTCCGAGCGCCATCCGACCCACGGCGCGCTCGTCTCCTGGGGACTGGCGGTCGGCGAACTGGCCGCGGGCCGATTCCAGACCGCGCTGGACCTGCTCGACGAGGTGTGCACCGGTCCGGCGGCGCACGACTTCTTGATCCGCGCCGTTCCCGATCACGTCGAAGCCGCGCTTCGCGGTCAGCGCCCCGAACGCGCGGGCGCTCACCTGGCCGCGTTCGAGAATTGGGCACACCATGTCCGAAATCCGTTGGCGACCGCGCTGGCTCAGCGCTGCCGTGCGCTGCTGGCCGCCGCGGACGACGCGGCCGAGGAACACTACGCCGCCGCACTGCGCCACCACGACAAGCACGGCGGCGCCTACGACCAGGCCCGGACCCAGTTGCTTTTCGGCGAATGGCTGCGGCGACGCCGCCGCCGCGCGGAGGCGCGCACCCAATTGGTTTCGGCGGCAGCCGCTTTCGACCGTACGGGCGCGCGGGTCTGGGCGGACCGCGCCCGCATCGAGCTGGCAGCGCTCGGCGAGCCGCAGACCACCCAGCCCAGCGATCCGCTGAAACTCCTGACGCCGCAAGAGATTCAGGTGGTGCGGCTGGCGGCGACGGGGCACAGCAACAAGGAGATCGGCGCGCGGCTGTTCCTGAGCCCGCGCACCGTGGGCCACCATCTCTACAAGGCGTATCCGAAACTCGGCGTCACGCGGCGCGCGGAGCTCGCTCAGCTCGGTCTGTGAGCCGGGGATGACCTATCCGGCGCTGTCTTTCGCAGCAGAACACCGGTCATCCGACTGATGCGGGCGCCGCGACCGGCGCCATAACTTTCTCCTACCAGCACATCGATAGGAGAGACAACGTGATACTCGCAGATAAGAACGCGGTGATCTACGGCGCCGGTGGCACCATCGGTTCCGCGATGGCGGAAGGTTTCGCCGCCGAGGGCGCGAACTGCTTCCTCGTCGGCCGCACCGCCGCCACCCTCGACGCCGTCGCCGCGCGGATCCGCGCCCGGGGTGGCCGCGCCGAGACCGCCGTCGTGGACGTCTTCGACGCAGCCGCGGTCGCCGACCACGCCGACGCCGTGGTCGAAAAGGCCGGCAGCCTCGATATTTCGGTGAACGTCATCGCCCAGACGTCGATCTTCCAGCCGCTCATCGATATCTCCGTCACCGACTTCGCGAAGGCGATGTCGGACCTGGTCACCTCCCAGTTGCTGACCACCAAGGCCGCCGCCCGGCACATGATCGCCCAGAAGTCCGGCGTGATCCTGTTCTTCGGTGGCTCGGATCCCACCAGCAAGGTCGCCGGCCTCGGCAACGTGCAGGTCGGTTTCGACGCCGTGGAGGGCCTGCGCCGCCAGTGGGCCGCCGAACTCGGCCCGCACGGCGTCCGGGTGGTCTCGCTGCTGACCGGCGGCATCCCGGAAAGCTTCCCGGACATCCCGGAAACCGAAGCCGCCCGCCAGGGCATGCACGAAGCCACCCTGCTCGGCCGGGCGGCGTCCCGCGCCGATGTCGGTCACGTGGCGGCCTTCGTCGCCTCCGAACATGGCCGCTCCCTAACCGCTACCCAGGTCAACATCTCCTGCGGAGCGGTCGGCGACTGAGGTTGTCGACGGGAAGCCGTTGCCGGCAGCGGTTTCCAGCCACCGATGCGTTGCCAGGTGCCGATGTCATCCGGATTCCGGTGCTGCCACTACGGTGGAACGGCTAGGTCGACGGCGACGGGATGGGTGGAGTGCGGTTCGGGTTCATCTCGCATGTGGTCGGTGACGGCGACTCAGCGCAGGAGTTGCGCCAGACCGTCGAGCTGGCCGTGCACGCGGAAGAGTGCGGGTTCGATTCGTTCTGGGTGGCCCAGCATCACTTCGGGGCCCAACGGGCGCACTGCCCCTCGCCGCTGGTGCTGCTGGCGGCTATCGCGCAGCGCACCAGCCGGATTCGTTTGGGAACGGCGGTGGTGATCGGGTCCCTGGAGGACCCGATCCGGCTGGCCGAGGACGCGGCGACGGTGGACGCGCTCAGCGGCGGCCGGCTCGAACTCGGGCTCGGCGCGGGCGCGGACGCGCCGACCGCCGCGCGGTTCGGCCGGGATCACGAGCACCGGCACGAACGGTTCACCGAGACACTGCACCACCTGCTCGCGGCCTTCGGCCCGGACAGCGATCTGGTGCCGGCGGCGCCGGGGCTGCGCGACCGGCTCTGGATCGGGACCGCCTCCGAATCCGGGTTCGACCTCGCCGCGGAACTCGACCTCGGCGTGCTCACCGGGCGGACCTCGTCCCCGCAGGGCCCGCGGGACGAGATAGCGGCCGAGCGGGTCGCGAAATACCGTGCCGCGCAAGAGGCCGCCGGGCGCACACCGCGCGTCGGCGTGTCCCGGTCGGTGCTGTGCGCGGATTCCGCCGCGACCGCGTTCGAGCACATGCGGCCGGGCATCGAACGCTGGGTCGCGAGTTCGATCGACGCGGGCCGGTTCCCGCCCGGCTTCACCGCCCGCGACTACGTCGACACCGGGCACGGCTATCTCGGCACCGGCACCGAGGTGCGGGCCGCGATCCAGCGCGACCTCGTGGTGCCGGACGCGACCGAATTCCTGTGCAACGTCCAACCGGCCGGTCCGGCCACGGCCGCCGTGCGCACCAGTCTGCGGCTGTTCGCCGACGCGGTCATCGCACCGTGGGCAGCTCCTCGATCGGCTCGATCCTGACCACGGTGTCGGCCAGCTCGCCCAAGACGCGCTCGGAATGCGAGACCAGCACGATCGCCATCCCGTCGTCGGCGAGCTCACGCAGGATCGTCATGATCCGGGCGGCGGCGGACTCGTCGAGCGACGCGGTCGGCTCGTCCGCCAGCAGCAACCGCACATCCCCGGCCAGCGCCCGGGCCAGCGCCACGCGTTGCGCCTGACCACCGGAAAGCTCGCGCGGGTAGCGCCCGGGATCGATAGCGCCCAATCCCACGCGCTCCAGGGCAGTCCGGGCGACGGCCAGCGCGTCGGCCCGGCGCAGCCGGCTGCGCAGCCGCGGCTGCAACGGCTCGGTAATGCTGCGATAGATCGGCCGACGCGGATCGAGGCTGCCCATCGCGTTCTGGAACACCACACCCACGCTTCCTGGCGGTGGCGGTCCGTCCCGGCCCGCCCAGACCAGACGTCCGGCACTGGGCGGTTCGACCCCGGCCAGCACCCGCAGCAGCGTGCTCTTCCCGGCCCCGGACGGCCCGGCGAGCCCCACGATCTCACCACGGCGAACCTCGAGATCAGTTGCCGCCGAACCGGCTCCGGACGGATACCGCTTCGTCACGCCATGCGCCCGTAGGATCGGTGCGGCCGCCGGCACCGGCTTACGGGCCGGAACGTGGTGCGCGACAACCGGAGTCACCGCACTCGATTCGACGACGGTGCCGTCCTCGACGAGATACACCCGATCGGCGTACTGCTCGACCAGCCGCCGGTCGTGGCTGACGATCAGCAGCGCCGCGGCACCGTCGGTCAACGCGGCCATGACGCGATGGGCGTTGGCCTCATCCAGCGCCGAGGTCGGTTCGTCGGCCAGCACCAGCGCCGGATCGAGGGCCCGCGCAGTGGTCACCGAACCGCGCTGCAACATGCCGCCGGACCAGGTATGCGGTCGCTGCCGGACGCGGGTCGCCGGGTCGGTGATGTCGACCGCGGCGAGGTCGGCGACGATCCGGCCCTCGGGCACCGGCCGCCGCGCGATGCGCCACGCCTGGGCGATATTGGTACCCACCGACATGATCGGATCCATCGCGGCGAACGGGTCCTGGCTGACATAGCCGAGCACGGTGCCGCGCACCGCGCGAAAGTCCTTCCCCGCCAGTGCGACACCGTCGATGAGGACCGTGCCGTCGACGCGCGCCGTGTCGTCGAGGGTGCCGAGCAGCGCGCGGATGAGAGTGGTCTTACCGCTCCCGCTCGCCCCCACCACCGCCACCGTCTCGCTACGCCGCACGGTCAGCGAGACCTCGCGCAGCACCGGCGCGGACCCCGGATACGCGACTGTCAGCCCTCGGAGCTCCGCGATCGGCGCGTTCATCGCTCGCTCCCGAGCCGGTCCGGCGAGCCCGCGACCCGGTCTCGCGCACCTTCGAGCCGATCCCGCGAGTCAGCGACCCGGTCTCGCGCACCTTCCGCGAGCAGATTCGCCGCCGCCGCCATCGCCAGGATCGCCACCGCGGGTGCGATCAGCAACCACGGTGCGGCCGTGAGGAATCGGCGCGCGTCACCCAGCATCGCGCCCAGTTCCGCTTCCGGCATCTGCACGCCGAGACCGAGGAACGACAATCCGGCCAAGGCCACCACGATGCCGCCGAGTCGCAGCGTGGCCACGATCAGAAAGGGGCCGAGCACGGCGGGCAGCAGGTGCCGCACCCCGATCGCGGGCCTGCTCACGCCCGCCACCCGCGCGGCGATCACATAGGGCCGGGTGCGCGCCGCCAAGGTCAGCGCCCGTGCGACGCGAGCGTCGGCCGCCCAGCTCGCGATCACCAGTGCCAGTAGCAGATTCAGATAGCCGGGGCCGAGCAGACCGACCACGGCCAGCGCCAGGACGAGTCCCGGGATGGCCAGGACGACGTCGATCACCCGGGACACCGCCCGGTCGGGCCGGCCGCCGTAGAGCCCGGCGCCCAGCCCGACGAGCAGGCTGATCGTCGCCGACCCCGCCAGCACGAGGAACGCCGACAGCAGCGACAGCCGCAACCCGTTCAGCACCCGCGAGAACTGGTCCCGGCCGTACTGGTCTGTCCCCAGCCAGTATTCGGTACTCGGTGCGACCAGCTTGTCCCCGTAATGCGGCTCGTTCGGCGGGTACTGCGCCAGCAGCGGCCCCACGATCGCGAGTACCAGCAACAGACCCAGCAGCACGGCCCCGGCACGCACGGACCCCGTGAGACGAACACGGGCCGCCCTCGGCGTACTGCGTTTCAGCGGCCGACGCAGCCAAGGCGAGCGATTCGCGCGGGCACCGCGATTCGGCAGTACCTGCCGCGACGACCAGCAACCCACGCGGGCACCACGATTCGGCAGTACCTGCCGCCACCACCATCGATGCACACGGGCACCGCGATCCGGCGGTAGCTGCGACACGGACCGGCGATTCACGCGGGCACCGCGATCCGTCGATCGATCACCGCGGACAACAGGTCGGCGGCGAGACTGGTGAGCACATAGCTCGCCGTGGCGAACACCGTGAACGCCTGGATCACCGGAAGATCCCGCGTCTTCACCGCCGTGACCACGTACGAACCCAGCCCCGGCCAGGTGAAGACCGTCTCGACGACCGTCGCCCCGCCGATGAGCACGGCGGTCCCGACGGCGAGAGCGTGCAGCGAGGGCACCGCACTGTTGGGTAGCCCGTGCCGCCAGAGGATCCGCCACCGGGAAGCGCCGCGCGCACGCAGCACGGCGGCGGTCGGCGACTCCGTGAACCCGAGCAGATTCGCCCGCAGCAGCCGCGACCAGCTGTCGGACAGGCCGACCGCCAGGCAGATCGCGGGCAGCCACACCTGCCGCCAGGTGCCGTCCAGCGCGGCCTTGCCGACGCCCATTCCGACCACGAACACCTGAATCAGCAACATTGCCACCACGAATCCGGGCACCGAGGCGAACACCAGCGCCAGCCACCGGGTGCCGTGATCGGGCCAGCGCCGGGGATACCGGGCCGCGAGCACCCCGAGCGCGACCGACAGGGCCAGCGCGAGCACCAGCGAGGTGACCGCCAAGGTCAGCGTCGCGGGCAGCCGGTCGGCGAACTCGCCCGACACCGGCCGCCCCGACACGAACGACAGCCCCAGATCGCCGCGCAGCACACCCCACACCCAGTGCGCGTACTGCACGGGCACCGGCTGGTCCAGGTGCAGCGTCTGCTCCAGCGCGCTGATCTGCTCGGGCGGTGGCTCCGGAACACCCTGTGCGACAAGGATCATGCGCGCGGGGTCGCCCGGAGCCAACGGCATCAGGGCCCAGATCAGCACGCTGGCGCCGAGCAAGGTCAGCAGTGCTTCGACGACCCGGCGGCGCGCCAGGACGAATACTCGCATCGCCGCGCTATTTGCCGGTCTGGCTGGTGAGGTGCCTGCGCACGCTCGACACCCGGTAGTCGGCCCACTCCGGACCCGTCACCACGGTGAAGTACTTGAAGGTGCCCGCGACCACATAGGCCTGCTCCCGCACCAGGATCTGCTGCGCCCGCTCGAGCAGCGCGTCGCGGCGCGCGGTATCGAACTCGCCGCGCAACTGTGCGCCGATCGCGTCGATCTCCGGGTTCGCCACGCCCTGCGCGTTCGAGGAACCACCGGTGGTCCAGCGCACCAGGTACGGCTGGATCGGGTCGGCGGTGCCCGAGAGCGAACCACTCAGCGCCACCGACGATTCCCACGCGCCCGGATCCTTCTTCACCGCGGCGGAGTCCTCGGCGTTGTCGATGCGCAGCTCGAAACCGGCGCGCGCGACCTGGTCCTGCATCGCGATCGCGACATCGTTGGTCTCCGGGCCCTGAGCCTGGGTCACGAAGCGCACCACCAGCCGCCGGCCGTCCTTGGACCGGATGCCGTCCCCGCCCGGCACCCAGCCCGCGGTGTCGAGCAGACGTTTCGCCTCGTTCAGGTCGTGCACCTGACTGTCCACCGCGAACGACATGGTGGGCGGGTACAGGCCGGTGGCCGCCGCGAACTGGCCATTGCCGACGTCGGCGGCGATGCCCCGGTAGTCGATCGCCGCGGTGAACGCCTTGCGCACAGCGGTATCGGTGAAGATTCCGGCTTTCAGGTTCATCTCCACCAGCAGCGACTGCAACGCGAGTTCCGAGGACAGCACATGCATGTCCTTGTCCCCCTTCAGTTCCAGCTTGGCCGACGTCGACGGGTAGAACGCCATATCGGCCTCGCCGCTGCGCACACCTGCCAGGCGGGCCTGCTCGTCGGGCACGACTCGCACGGTGATCCCCTTCAGCGGCGGCGTTCCCTCCCAGTGCTTCTGGTAGGGGGCGAGCACGAGGTTGTCCGGCGTCCACGCGGTGATCGCGTACGG
This sequence comes from Nocardia sp. NPDC051832, assembly GCF_040681285.1. Lineage (NCBI taxonomy): Bacteria > Bacillati > Actinomycetota > Actinomycetes > Mycobacteriales > Nocardiaceae > Nocardia > Nocardia sp. NPDC051832. The sequence goes on along the minus strand of NZ_JBFAYL010000005.1, from coordinate 374,629 downwards.
GCCCGAATACGCACCGGCGCCCACGATCTTGGCCGAGTCGCCGCCCGCGGCGTCCATCGCGGCGACGTCGTAGATCTGTAAGGAGTTGTCCCGCGCCGCGAGCGCGGCGGGCACCATCGCGTTCGGCGCCGGCGTCGTGATCACGACCTTCTCGCCGTCGGCGGTCACCGTCGTCGCCTGGTCGAGATACACCCGGGCCGCGGCGGATCGGGCGATCTGCCGGCTCAGCGCCGCGGCCACCGCCGGGGCGTCGACCGGCTTGCCGTTCTGGAAGGTGACGCCCTTGCGCAGCGTCGCGACCCAGCGGGTGTCCCCGTCGCGGACGACGGACTCCGCCAGCCACGGCGCGACCTCGCCGGTTTCGGTGATCTGGAGCAGATTCTCCGCCACGCCCCAGTCGAAGAGCCAGTTCGTGCCGGTGCCGATCGGGTCCAGACCGGCGATCTTGTAGGAGTTGTAGATCGTCAGGGTGCCGTCACCGGCGGCGCGCAAGGCGCGCGCGGAAGACGCCGCGCCGCCGTCGTTCTCGCCCGCGCAACCGGTGAATACCAGGGCGACCGCGAGCAGTCCCGCCAGGGCGGCAGCGGCCCGGGAACGGCGCTGTCGCCCGGTCCCGGGCGCATGGTCGGATAGCCGCGCGGCGCTGGGCCGGCGGCGCGTAAGCACTCGCATCGTCATCCTCGTGAAGCTCGGTCCTGAAACGGCGCAGGTATCCTGGCTCCCGGATCAACGCTCGCCTTCGGCCTTCCAACCCAGGAAGGTCGTGGCCATCAGTGAAGGTCTGCTCCTCGGTCACAGTTGCGGGACAGCCCCGGATTCGCACCGGTGTTCCCTGCGGGAGTGAACCTAGCAGCACGCGGCCACCGGCCGTTCAGCCGGTGATCAGCGGCGCACCCACGATCCACTCGTGCCCGAACGGGTCTCGCACCCGGCCCTGCCGGATTCCGTAGGGCTGATCCGCCACCTCGAACACGATCTCGCCGCCGGCCGCGGCCATCTGCTCGGCCAGCCCGTCGGGGTCGTCGACGATCACGCTCAGCAGCATTCCGGCCCCGCCCCGGTCGACCGTGTCGGCGTCCTTGAGCTGCAACAGCACGCCGCCGGGCAGCTCGAGCTCCGCGAACACCACGCGCCCGTCCCCGTCGTGCCGCTCCCCCGGCACAGCGCCGAAAACCTTGCAGTAGAAGCGAATCGCCTCGTCAGCGTCTGCCACGACCAGCTTCGGTGTGATCTTCTCGATATGCATGGCCCCATCCTGACCCGTCCCGCGCGCCGCGGCTTGGACGTTTGTCACCTCCCGGCGTCCGTGGCACACGAGCACGCGCCGGACCGTGCGGAACGGTCCGGCGCGTCAGCCTGGGCGGGGCTACTTCGGCGGTGCGGGCACCATCGGGTCCTTGCAGGCCGGGAGTTCCGGCGGGCACGGGGCCAGGATGGTGGAGAAGTACTGGTAGGCCGAGAACAGCGCGAGTGGTCCGCCGACGGTGAGCAGGCCGACCATCGCACCGACCGCGCCGAGCGTGGCCGCGCCGAGGACGCAACCGGCGATCGTCGCGCCCACCCAGGGCAGCAGCAGGGCGATGACGGGGCTGGCGATGGTCGCGCCCGCCGCGCCGCCGACCAAGCAGCCGATGCCGCCACCGAGCACAGCGCCGACGATCGCGCTGATCGAACCGCCGATGGTCAAGCGCTGAGCCAATACTCCGAGCGCGCCCTGATCGCGCGGGGTGAACGATTCCGCGACCGTGTGCAACGCCTGATCGGTGCTGACCACGTCGGCCGGTTGCACCGCCGCGACCGGGATGCCGCCTTCCCGGGACGGGGTGAGAAACGCTGTGTTGCCCTCGATCCGGGCGGCGATCGGGTACGCCATGGCGTCGATGCGGTAGGTCAGCGGGACGGCGGCGACGGGAGTGTCCTGCGCGTCGGTCACGACGAGCTGATCACCGACAGTCAAAAGTTTGCCGTCGCTGGTGGTCAGCACCGCGGCGTCACCCTGGCGGCTCACCTCGTAGTGCACCTCCTGCTGAGCCGGCGCGGGCGCGGCGTTGGTGACGCCGGCGCTGACGCCGAGGGCCACGGCCGCGAGCGCGGCGGTCACTACTGATCTGTGCAATTTCATCGAGAACCTCATCGTTGAATTTCAGGCTGGTCGTGACGCCGGACTGCGCCACGACCGCAGGGGTGGACTATTTACTGGTGTTGATCACGTCGCCGGTCAGCGTCCAGTGGTCGCCCTCGAACCGCTGGATCCGCATGGCTTCGATCGGGAACGCGTCGCCGGGGCCGGTTTTCATGGTGATACCGGGCAGCAGCAGGTCGACGGCGACATTGTCGAGGGCGCGCACCGCGTCCCGGAGTCCTTCGCGGGTGGGGCATTTCGCCGCCGCCATGGTCTTGTGGAAGCTCTGCGCCATCGCCCACCCGACCGCGGTGTACTGGTTCGTGGGGTCCGCACCCGGCGCGTATTGCACGACTTTCTCCCGGTAGGTGCGCATTCCGCCGTCGCCGGCCCACTGCGCGTCGGCGGGGTCCTTCATGAAGGCGACCGACACCACGCCCTGCACGTTCTGGAATCCGACCGGTTTGAGCATGCTGACGGTGTTCGCCACCTGCGCGAGGATGTGCAGCGGGTTCCAGTCGGTGTTGCGGGCCTCGGCGGCCAGCGCCTGGGAGGCGAACTTCGGGGTCGAGAAGTTCAGCAGCACATCGGCTTTCGTGTTCGCCAGGTTGCGCAGCTGCGGTTCCACCGAGGGATCGGTGACCTCGTAGCTCTGCTCCCCCACCACCCGGACGCCGCTGCCGGCGATCGCCTCGGTGAAGCTGGTCAGCAGATCCTTGCCGAAGTCGTCGTTCTGGTAGAGCACCGCGACGGTCGCGTCCGGGCGCTGTTCCCGGACGTAGCGCGCGAAGGCCTGCCCCTCGGCCCGATAGCTGGGCTGCCAGCCGATCGTCCACGGATGGTCGCCGTCGGTGCCCCATTTGGTCGCGCCGCCCGCGATGAAGGCCTGCGGCACCTTGCGCTGATTCAGGTAGTCCCACACCGCGGACGAGGTCGCCGTGCCGAGCGTGGAGAAGACCGCGAACACCTGATCCTGTTCGACCAGCCGGCGGGTCTCCTCCACCGTCTTCGGCGGCTGATAGCCGTCGTCGCGAACCAGGTATTCGACCTTCCGGCCGTTCAACCCGCCCTGCTCGGCGTTGACGTAGTCGAAGTAGGCGCGCACGCCCTTGGGGAGTTCGCCGTACGCGGAGGCGGGTCCGGACAGTGGGTAGACGCCACCGAGCTTGATGCTCGCGTCGGTGATCCCGGTGGTCTGCTGGCCACGGCAGTCGCCCTGGCCGACGGTGCCGCCGTCGCCGTCGCGGCCGCCGCAGGCGGTGACGGCGAGCAGGACCGCCACCGCCGCGCCGGCGGCTCGGATCACCGTGCCGCGCATCGGCTTCCGGAGCGGGGATATTTCGAGCATTCGGCCTCCTGCCCGCGTTTGAGACGCGGGAAAAACAATCCTTGCGGGACCGCGACTTCCGCGGTCCGGCCTGGTCAGGTGGTCAGCGTAAATTCGCTGGTCAGCGCGCGCATCGGCCCCGGAAGCCCAAAGTCGGGCCGCGACATTGGCCTGCTGGGACATGGTCCGGAGCGGCCCCGGTCGTGTTGACACGCCAGCCGTGGCGATGAAGTATCCGCGTATGTCAGCTGGGTCACATTCGGACAGCACGGTGTATCCGGACGAAGTACAGGCCGAGCGCAAACGGATCATCGGCAGCGCCTACGCGCACGCCGAGGACATCGCCGATGCCGGGCTGTCCTCGATCCTGGCGCAGATCCCCAGCTACGCGGGACGTGATCGCGCTTTCGAGGCCGATGTGCACGACCAGCTGACCCGGCTGTGCCGGTCCGGCCTCGGCGCGTTCCTGGATCACCGCAAGGTCACCGCCAACGATGTCGCCTACGCCCGCCAGGCCGCGGCGCGGCGCGCCCGGGCCGGACTCACCCTCGTCGACTACATCGCGGCGTACCGGCTCGGACAGCAGGCGACGTGGAAGTCGTTGCTGTCCTTCGCGGGTGAGTCCGAGGCCGGACGGCAGGCCGCGTTGTCGATCGTGGTGCCGCTGGCCCGCTACAACGACCTGGTCAGCACCGAGGCGGCCAATGCCTACCTGGAGTTCCAGCGCTCGTGCGGGCCCGACGCGGGCCACGAGAACCTGGCGCTGCTGGAAAGCTTGCTCACCGGCGCGCTCCCCGAGCACGGGCCGCAACTCGCCCGGGCCAGCGCCCACGGGATCGGCGCGGAGAGCACCGCGGCCATGGTGCTGGTCACCGCGACCGTGCTCGGCCGCCCGCTGCGCGAGGATCAGGACGGAACCGACAGCGAGGCAAGACAACTCGCGGCCACGGCGCTGGCCGGGGTCGGCGTCAACGGCTTGCGCACCCTCGCGGTCGTGCGCGGCGCCGAGATCATCGCCGTCCCCGCACTCGGGCGCAGCGCGAACACCGCCGATCTGTGCGAGCGACTACAGGCCATGCAGGTGAAGCTGAGCGCCGCGGGCATCACCCTCGCCGTCGGCGTCAGCACGGTCGTCGCCGGTGTCGCCCAGCTCCCAAAGGCCTACCAGCAGAGCCGCACCGCGCTCGGCCTGCTCCCCGAGGCGGGCGGCGTCCTGGCCCTGCCGCAGCTCACACCGTTCCGCTACCTGATGCTGCGCGCCGACGACACCGCCCGCGACCTCATCGACCCCGCCCTCACCGCCGTCCTGTCAGACGACCGGATCCGGGGTGGCATGCTCGCCGACACCATCCGCGCTTTCGCCGCCGCCGACATGAACATCCGCGAGGCGGCCGACAAACTCCGCATCCACCACAACACCGCCAAGTACCGCCTGCGCCGCATCCAGGACCTCACCGGCCGCAGTGTCCGCAGCATCGACGACCTGATCGAACTGCTGGTGGCGATCGAACTCCAGCCCGGGGGCGCTAAAGCGCGGTGACGCGGGCCAAAGTCCGGGCGCTGCCGTCGACTTCGAGTTGCACGTGCAGGGCGGCCCCGGCGTGCCAGCTGCGGATCCAGACCTCGTCACCGGCCAGGACCGGGCCGGCGTGCTCGAGGATCACCCGATACGGCTGGTCGCGCAGGCCGGGGACCTGCGTCAGCGCTTCCTCGATCGCTTCCCAGTGCACGGCGTTGTTGACGTGACCGTAGTGGTCGACGTCGGTGACGCGCAGCGGGAACGGCCGCAGATCGGCGTCGGGAGCGGCGCTTTCGGCCAGTGCGGCGCGCCAGCGCAGCCGGTGGTCGGTGGTGGCCGCGAGCATCGGCGCCATGAAGCGGTCGCTCATGCGGGCGGGCCGGCCGGCTTCGATGTCGACATGGATCAGGAACATCTCAGTTTCGATCAGGCCGCCGTGCTCGCTGTCGACCTTGATGCGCATGTTGCACCAGCGGTTCGACAGGGCGGCGGGCCAGCGGCGCAGGTGCACCTGATCGCCGAACTCGATCGGCCGCAGCACATCGATCACGGTGCGGCGCACGATCCAGCCCGGATGCCGGTCGCCCTCCTCGACCGCTTTGAGATGGTCGTAGCCGATGTCCTGGAGGTAGCGCGCCACCGCGTCCAGCCGCAGCCGCTGCGCCCCGTCGGTGTCGCCGAGTCGCACCGGCCATTGCTCGTGGAACGCCCGGCTCTCGTCCAGGCACGCCGGCAACGGAAAAACGATGTCTGCCAACCGGTCGACGGTCGTGGCGGATTCCATGAACGCTCCTTCCCGAAGGTCAGGCGCGAGCGTACCGACCGGCCGACCCGGTGGTCCCCTCCGACACGACGAAGGGGGCCGGGACGTCACAGCCGGGTGCGCAATATCCGGCCCACCATGCCCATCATTTCCGGCCGGTCGAAGTCGCCGTGCGCGCACTCCACGTCGTAGAACTCCATGCGGCCCTTGATGTATGGCCGCCACGCCAGCTCGAGCTCGCCCTTCGGGTCGGCCGGTCGATTGCCCTCCGCGTCCACCGCGGCGGCGAAGAGGGTGGCGTCGCCGTCGAAGCAGGGGGTGCGGAATCCGTCGAGCAGTTTGCTGTTGTTGATCAGCACCTTGGTCGCGCGCTCGGCCAGGCCCTGGATATCGGGCGAGGCCAGCTGGTCGCCGAACCGGTCGGCCACCCAGTCCCGGATGCCCGCCAGCGCGTCGTCCTCGGACATGTCCGGATCCGGCCCCGAGGTCACCGGCGGCTTGCTGTCCATGATGCCGAGCAGGCCGATCGGCCGGCCGCGCCGGGCGAGCTCGCTCGCGAGCGAGTGCGCGACGATGCCGCCGTAGGACCAGCCCAGCAGGAAATACGGCCCCGCCGGCTGGATTTCGAGGATCTGATCGATGTAGTCCTCGATCATCTCCGGGTAGCTGGTGGCGAGCGGACCGCCGTTCAGGCCCCGGGACTGGATGGCGATGACCGGCCGGTCCGGGAGTTCGCGGCCGAGCCGCTGGTAGAACCAGCCGAGACCGCCGCCGGGGTGCAGGCACCACAGCGGCGGCCGGGAGCCGGAGCTCTTCAGGATCAGCACCTGATCGAAATCCATGCCCGCGGCGGCCGCACCGTCGAGGCGGGTGGCCAGTTCGGCGACGGTGGGCGCGTCGAAGATCACCCGCACCGGCACCTCCACCGCGAGGGTCGCGCGGATCCGGCTGGTGAGCCGGGTCGCGAGCAGGGAGTGACCGCCGAGCGCGAAGAAGTCGTCGTCGATACCCACCCGGCGCACGCCCAGGATCTCCGCGAAGAGCTCGGCGAGGGCGTGTTCCCGGTCGGTGCGCGGCGCGCGATAGTCGTTCGCGGACAACAACTCCGGGTCGGGCAGCGCCTTCCGGTCGAGCTTGCCGCTCGCGGTCAACGGCACCGCGTCGAGCACCATGATCGTGGCGGGCACCATGAACTCCGGCAGCCGGTCGGCTGCCCAGCGGCGGACATCGGCGGCCAGCAGCCCGGCCTGCGGGTTGTTCGCGGCGGCGCCGAGCGCACCGGCCGGGACGAAGACATCGGTCAGCGGACGACCGGACAGCGCGGCGGGCTCCAGGAAGACCGCCTCCATCCGGCCCGGTTCCGCGGACCAGGTGACCGCCGTCGAGTACCCGAATTCTCGGCCGAGCACGTACAGGTCCTCCGGCACGAGACCGGCGTGCTCCCGGTCACCCGAGACCTCGAGCAGTCCTTCGAAAACCGCTGTGCGCACGCTGGTCCGGTCGGCGTCCGGCACCGGTTGCCCCGATCGGATCAGCCGCGCGGCGGCGATCTGACCGGTCAGACCGGCGTGCGGGATACCCGTGACCCGGATGCCCTCGGCGGGATGGGCGCGCAGCAGTTCCCGCAGCCCGTCGAGGTCACCGAACTCCACCTTCGGCACGTCGGCCACCGAGATCGGCGCGGCCGGAGCCTTGTGCAAGACCACGTCGTACCGGTACCGCGTCAACTCGTTGACCGCGTAGCCCCGCTTGAGCTCGATCTCGACGGCGTCGAATCCGGTTGCCGCACCGCACAATCCCGAGAAGTACTCCGGGGCCAGCAGCAGTTCCTGTTCCGCGGCGATATCACGCCGCACCCGATCGGCCACCGCCGCCGGGTCGGCGCCGCCATTGCGGCTGATCTGGACCGCGGTCGCGAACTCCGCGAGCAACGCGAAGTTCCGCACGTCACCGACGAACACCGCGCCGCCCGGAGCCAGCAATCCCGCCACCCGCTCCAGGACCACTCGCAGATAGTTCTGACTGGGGAAGTACTGGATCACGGAGTTCAAAACCACGGTGTCGAAATGGTTCTCGGGCAAACCGTCGAGGTCGTCGGCGGCCTGCGCCCGCAGCACCACCCGGTCGGCCCACGCCGCGTCGAGGTCGCCCAGCTGGCGGCGCAGCGCGGTGATCGTCGCGGACGACAGGTCGGTCGCCCAGAATTCGGCGCAGTCCGGGGCGAGCTGCGACATCAGCAGACCCGAGCCCACGCCGATCTCGAGCACCCGACCCAGCCCCAAGCCGCGAATCCGATCGACGGTCGCGGCCCGCCACTCGCGCATCTGTGCCAGCGGAATCGGTGTCCCGGTGTAGCTGCTGTCCCAGCCTTCGAAGCCCGCGCCGAACTCGGCGGCCGGCTCGAAAGTCGCCGGACCGGAGCCGTTTTCCTGGTCGGCGGCGGCGTACAGGTCGTCATACACCCGGCGCCACTGGCCGACCAGCTCGTCCGCGCCGACCGCCGGGCCGGATCGGTCCGCGACGACATAGCCGACCAGCTGTTTCCCACCGGCGCCGAGATCGTCACGCGCCACGACGACGGCCTGCGACACCGCGGGATGCTGTGCCAGCACGGTTTCGACCTCGCCCGGTTCGACGCGGAAGCCGCGGATCTTGACCTGGTCGTCGCTGCGGCCCGCGAACTCCAGCTGCCCGCCGCCGGTCCAGCGCACGACGTCGCCGGTCCGATACAACCGGCCGCCTTCGGGGTCGAAGGGATCGGCGACGAACCGAGCCGCGGTCAGACCGGCCTTGCCGTGGTACCCGCGGGCCAGCTGCGCGCCGGCCACATACAACTCGCCCGCGACGCCGACCGGCACCGGAGCCAGCGCCGAATCCAGCACGTACACCCGGGTATTGGCCACCGGCGCGCCGATCGGGACGACAACACCCGAAATCTCGCCGGGCACACTGAGCGCCGTGACGTTGACGGTGGCCTCGGTCGGGCCGTAGAGGTTATCGATCCGCACCGCGCCCCAACCGGCCCGCACCGCCTCGACCAGGGCCCGGGTCAACGAGTCGGCCCCCGTGTGCACCTGCCGCAGGCTCCGGAACGCGTTGCCGGGCAAGGATTCCGAGTGCTCTACCAACGCCGACAGCAGCGGCGGCGTGGCGAACATCGCCGTCACCGACCACTGGTCGACCAGCCGCGAGATCTCGACCGGATCCGACCGCTCCGCCGTCGCGACGACCAAGGTTCCGCCGCCGCACAGGGCGGGCCAGATCTCATAGGTCGAGGCGTCGAAGGCGACCGACGAATGCACCAGCACGCGATCTCCGGGCGTTACCGTCCAGGCCTGGGCGACCAGGTTCACCACGTTGCGATGGGTGATCTGCACGCCCTTCGGCACTCCGGTGGAACCGGAGGTGTAGATCACGTACGCCAGATCCTGCGGCCGCGGCGCGCCGGGCCGGGCGAGCGCATCCCGATCCGCCGGCTCGGCCGCGAGGTAGAGGTGCGGAATCATCGTCTGCTCGGGCAGGATCCGCGCGGTGTCCGGATCGGTGACGAGAACGCGCGGCGCGGCGTCGGACAGGATGAAGCCCAGCCGTTCCGAGGGATAGCCCGGATCGATCGGCAGATACCCGCCGCCGGCTTTCAGCACACCCAGCAAGGCGACGATCAGCTCTACCGACCTGGGCATTGCGACGGCGACGATGCTGCCGGGCCCGGCCCCGCGCGATACCAGCGCGGACGCCAATTCGTCCGCGCGCGCGTCGAGTTCCCGGTACGAGATCGCGCGGTCCCCGCACAGCACGGCGCGGGCATCGGGCGCGGCCGCCACCCGGGCCTGGAACATTCCGACCAGCGTCAGGTCCGCGTCGAGCGCGACGGCGGTTCGGTTCCAGCGGCGCAGCACCAGGTCCTGTTCGTCGCGGTCGAGGACATCGATCGACCCGACCGCACCGCCCGGGTCGGCCACCACCTGCCGCAGCACCCGCACCAGCCGCGCCGCGATCGCTTCGACGGTGGGCCGGTCGAACAAATCGGTCGCGTACTCGACGAACCCCGCCCACTGCTGTCCGGCGGGCGCGTTCGCGATATTGACGAACAGATCGAATCGCGAGGCCGCCAACGAGGCGTTGTACGGCGCGAACTCGACGCCCGAGAACTCCATCGACGGCATGGCGTTGTTCTGGAACGCCAGCGACACCTGGAACAGCGGATGATGCGCCGCCGACCGGACCGGGTTGAGCAACTCCACCAGCAGTTCGAACGGCGCGTCCTGATTCTCGTAGGCGGCCAGTGATTTCGCCCGGACCTGGGCGAGGACATCGGCGAACGACGCGCCCGGCGCCACGGCCGTGCGCAGCACCCAGGTGTTGACGAAGAACCCGACCAGATCCGACAGCGCGTCATCGGTGCGGCCCGCGATCGGAGCGCCGATCGGAATATCCTCCCCCGCACCGAGTTTGGACAACAGCACCGCCAGCGCCGACTGCAACACCATCGACACCGTCGCGCCGGAACCGGCGGCCAGCCGCTCCACCCCGGCCCGGATCCCCGGGTCGATGGCGAACAGCACCATGTCACCGCGGTAGCTGGCCACCCGGGGCCGCGGCCGGTCCACCGGCAACCGCAGCTGTTCGGGCAGCCCGGCGAGCTCCCGGCTCCAGTACTCGAACTGCTGCGACAGCATGCTGTCCGGGTCCTCCGGCGACCCCAGCAATTCTTGCTGCCACAGCGCGTAATCCACGTACTGCACCGGCAGTGGCCGCCACCCGGGCGCGCGCTGTTGCGACCGTGCCGCGTAGGCCAGCGCCAGATCTCGCAACAGCGGGCCCATCGACCAGCCGTCACCGGCGATGTGATGGATCAACAGCACGAGCACACACTCGTCCGCGCCGCACCGGAAGACCTCGGCGCGCACCGGGATCTCCGCGGACAGATCGAACCCGTACCGCACCGCCGCGGTCACGCCCGCGTCCACGTCGGCGGGATCCACGTCGGTGACCGTGAACGGCACCGCCACGCTGCCGGCCGGGTGCACGCGCTGCGACGGCACGCCGTCGGCCTCCGCGAACGTGGTGCGCAGGCTCTCGTGCCGGGCGACCACGTCCTCGATCGCGGCGCGCAGCACCGGCACGTCCGCTCCGCGCAGCCGGACCGCGAGCGGAATGTTGTACGTGGCGGACGGACCTTCCAGCCGGTGGATGAACCACAGCCGCCGCTGCGCGAACGACAACGGCACGATCTCCGGCCGGGGCCGCGGCGCCAGCAAGGTCCGCACCCGCCGCCCGGCATCGAGCCGGGCGGCCAGCTGGGCCGGCGTCGGCGCGTCGAAGACCGTCCGGATCGGCACCTCCACACTCAGGACGGCCCGGATCCGGCTCACCAGGCGGGTGGCCAGCAGGGAATGGCCGCCCAGCTCGAAGAAGCTGTCGTCCGCGCCGACCCGGCGCGCACCCAGGATCTCGCCGAACAACTCCGCCAGGGCCGCTTCCCGGGCGTTGCCCGGCGCGCGGTAGTGCGCCGAGGACACCAACTCCGGCTCCGGCAACGCCGCACGATCGAGTTTGCCGTTCACGGTCAACGGCATCGAGTCGAGCACCATGACCGCCGCGGGCACCATGAAATCCGGCAGGCGCTCGGCCGCGAAAGCCCGGACCTGTCCCCCGTCGATTCCCGCGCCCCCGACCACGTAGCCGATCAATTGCATGCCGCCGGAGCCGGTCTCCCGGGCGACCACCACGGCGTGCGACACCGCGGGATGCTGCGCCAGCACGCTTTCGACCTCGCCGGGCTCGACGCGGAAACCGCGGATCTTGACCTGGTCGTCGGCGCGGCCCGCAAACACCAGCTGCCCGAAGGCATTCCAGCGCACCACGTCGCCGGTGCGGTACAGCCGGCCGCCGCCCGACGGGCCGAAGGGGTCGGCCACGAACCGGGCCGCGGTCAGACCGGGGTTACCGTGGTAGCCGCGGGTCACCTGCGGACCGGCGAGGTACAGCTCGCCGGGCACACCGACGGGGACCGGCGACAAGCACGAATCCAGCACGTACGCGCGGAAATTGGCCAGCACCGGACCGATCGGCACCGAGGACTCGCCCCGGGCGATCGCCTCGGCCCCGAACGTGGTCGCGAACACGGTGGTCTCGGTGGGCCCGTACACATGCGTCACGCGCACGCCGTTGATCCGGTTCCGCAGCCGCCGCACCAGCACCGAGCCGAGTTCGGCGCCACCGGCCAGCACCTGGGTCAGGCTGCGGAACGTGTCGTCCGGCAACGTGTCCGCATGATCGAGCACGGCGGACAACAGCGCCGGTGTCACGAACATCTTGGTCACCGCACGGTGCTCGATCAGCTCGGCGATCTCGGCGGGATCCGAACGCTCCGCCTGCGCCACCACCACCGCACCACCGCGGCACAGCGCGGCCCAGACCTCATAGGTCGAGATATCGAAGGCCACCGAGGAGTGCAGGAGCACCCGCTCTCCGGCACCGGTCGACCAGTCCTGGGCGAACAGGCTCCGCACGTTACGGTGGCTGACGGCAACGCCTTTGGGCACGCCGGTGGAACCCGAGGTATAGATCAGGTACGCCAGATTCTCCGGACGCGCGGCGATCCGCTCGCGGACCCGCGGCTCGCCCGCACCGGGCTGGGGCGCGTCCAGATACACCAGCGGCACCGCGGTGTCCGGAAGTTTGCCCGCCGTGGCGCGGTCGGTGAGGACGGCAACCGGCGCCGCGTCGGCCACGATGTACGCCAGCCGATCCGACGGATAGGCCGGATCGATCGGCAGATACCCGCTGCCCGCCACCAGCACCGCGAGCAACGCCACGACCAGGTCCGCCGACTTGGGCAGCGCCACCGCCACGACCACGTCGGGTCCGGCGCCCCGCGCGACCAGCTGACAGGCCAGCCGTTCCGCCCGGGCGTCCAGCTCCCGATAGGTCAGCTCGGCGTCCGCGCACAGCACCGCGACCGCGTCGGGTGTCGCGGCGACCTGCGCGCGCAACTCCTCGACGAGGGTGGTGTCCGGGTAGCCGGTCGTGGTGTCGTTCCAGCGCCGCAGCACCAGATCGCGTTCGTCGCTGCCGAGCACGTCGATGGTGCGCACCGGAACCTGCGGATCCGCCGCCAGCTGCCGCAGGATTCGCCCCAGCCGCGCCGCCATCGTCTCGACGGTGGACCTGTCGAACGCGTCGGTGCGGTATTCCAGGTGCAGTGTCAGCGTGGGCGTCGCGTTGGCGATCAGGGTCAGCGGGTAGTGCGAAGGCGTGTTGGGGCGCGGGTCGGTGAGGGCGAGGCCGCTGGTGGTGGTCGCGTCGCCGATTCCGGCCTGATCGATCGGATACGACTCGAACGCGATCAAGGTGTCGAACAGGATGGTCAGCCCGAGCGCCTGCTGAATCTCGCTCAAACCCACATGGTGGTGGTCCAGCAACGCGACCTGACGCGCCTGCAAGCCGATCAGCAAGTCCGCCACGGTGTCCCGGGGTTCGTAACACACCCGCACCGGCACCGTGTTGATGAACAGTCCGACCATCGAATCGACACCCGCGATGGCCGGCGGCCGGCCCGACACGGTCGCGCCCGCGACCACATCGCGACGGCCGGTGCAGCCCGCCAGCAGCACGCCCCACGCGCCCTGCACGACGGTGTTCACGGTGATGCCGAGCGCCGACGCTTGCCGGACCAGCGCCTCGGCCGTCGCCGCGGACAGCGGCGCTTCGACCCGCTCGACCCCGGCCGCGGCGGAATCCCGGCCGCCGGCCAGCAGCGTGGGCTCACGCACGCCGTCGAGCTCCCGCGCCCAGGCCCGCACGCCCGCCTGGGATTCCTGGCGGGCCAGCCATTTCAGGAAGTCCGTGTAGTCGGGGGCCGGCGGCAGTGCCGTGGCGCCGGCCGCGTAGAGCCGCAACAGATCCTGGATGAGCAGCGGCAACGACCAGCCGTCCAGCAGCACGTGATGGGCGGTGATCACCAGGTCGCAGCGTTGCGCGGTCATCGGCGCCAGCGTCAGCCGCAGCAGCGGCGGCACCGCGGTGTCGAAATGGGTGTCCCGATCCTCGATCAGCAAACGTGCCAGCGCCGCCGCGCGGTCCTCGGGTCCGAGGTCACGCAGATCGGCTACCCGCCAAGGCAATTCGACGCCGTCGACGACGACTTGAATCGCGTTGCCCGCCTGGTCGGCGGCGAAGGCCACCCGCAGGTTGGGGTACCGGTCCAGCAAGGCTTGGCCCGCCGCGCGCAACCGAGCCGGGTCGACCGCGCCGGCCAAGCCCAGCACGAGCTGCATGTGGTACGCGTCGAATCCGGTGCCCGCCAAGCCCTGATGGAACAGCAGTCCCGACTGCATCGAGGTCAGCGGCCACACGTCGACCAGCCCCGGGTAGCCGCTCTCCAGCGCCTCGATCTCGGTCTGACCCAAGCGCACCAGCGGCACGTCCGAGGGCGTCAAGCCACCCGCGCCGGACGTGCCGGCATGGTGTGCCAGACCGAGTACCGCACCGCGCCACAGCTCGGCCAGTTTCCGTACCTCGGACTCCGCCAATACCCCTGCGGGCGCGGCGAATACCGCTTGCAGGACCGGTCCGTCGCCGGTGTCGACGACCATCGCGTTCACGTCCAGCACCGACAGGGCGGGCATCGCCGAGGTGGCCGGATCCAGTGGGGTGATCAACTGCCCGGCGTCGACCGCGGGCGTCCAGCCCGCTCCCCGGAGTCGCTGCGGCAGCAGGTCCGTGGAGGTGAAGCGACCCAGATAGTTGAACCCGATCTGACCGGTCGAGAACTCGCGCAGCGCACCAGCGGTCTCCGGATTCAAGTAGCGCAGCAAACCGAACCCGATGCCCTTGTCCGGCACCGCGCGCAACTGTTCCTTCACCGACTTGACCAGAGCGCCCGCCGCGGCGCCGCCGGCACAGAGCTGATCCCACTCCAGGCCGGCAGTGCGCAACCGCACCGGGTACACGCTGGTGAACCAGCCCACGGTGTTCGACAGATCCGCGCCGGGCACCGCGTCCTCTTCGCGACCGTGGCCCTCCAATCGGACCAGCACCGAGTCCACGTCGATGTCTTTGCCGCGGCGCCACCGGGTTACCGCCGCGGCCAGCGCCGCGAGCAACCCGTCCTCGACGCCGCCGTGGAACACCGCGGGCAGCTTGGTCAGCAGCGTGTCGGTCTCGGCCGGAGGAATCCACACCTGAATATCGCGCGCGGTCGCCAAGACGTCGATCCGTGGATCCAGCGCCCGGCTGCCCAGCAGCGGGTCCGGACCGTCCAGAACCGCGGTCCACCAAGGCAACTCCGCGACCCGCTCCGGGCGGCTCGCCTCCTCGACCAGCCCGTGCGCCCAGCGGCGCAGGCTGGTTCCCGGCCCGGACAGCGCGGGCGTCGATCCGGCGGAGACGGCCTGCCACGCCAAGGCCAGGTCCGGCAGCAGAATTCGCCACGACACCCCGTCGATCACCAGGTGATGACCCACGATCGACAATCGGCCCGCCCGCGCGGGACCGGCGTCGAACCACACGAACTGCACCATCACACCCGCCGACGGCGCCAACCGCCCGGCGGCCGCCGCCAGCGCCGCGACGATCACCGCCGCACCGTCACCGCCCGGCTCGTCCGGGGGCAGCTCGACCCGGCGCACGAGCCGATCCACGTCCAGCGCGCCCGGCGCCGCCACCTCCAGGCCCGCGCCGCGCTCGTCCTCGATCAGCCGCGACCGCAGTACGTCATGACGATCCAGCACCGCCGACAACGTCGCCACCAGACCGGCCCGATCGATCCCGGCCGGCAGGTCGAGCAGCAGCGATTGGCTGAAGCCGTCGAACCCCGAACCACCCATGCCGCGCACGAACCGGGCCACCGGCAGCAGCGGCAGCCAGCCGACGGCACCGCCGGGCAACTCCGTCGGCAGCGGGCTGCCCGCACCACGATCCAGCGAGACCGCCGCCAGCGCCGCGGCCGTCCGGTGCTCGAACACCTCGCGGGGACTGATCTCCACCCCCAGCTCGCGCGCCCGCGACACCAGCTGAATCGAGCGAATGCTGTCCCCGCCCAGCTCGAAGAAGCTGTCGTCCACGCCGACCCGGTCCAGGTCCAGCACCTCGGCGAACACGCCCGCCAGCACCCGCTCCCGATCGGTCCGCGGCGCGCGATAGCGCGCGGAGGAACGCATTTCCGGCTCCGGGAGTGCCGCGCGGTCCAGTTTTCCGCTCGGGGACAACGGCATCGAGTCGAGCACCAGCACCACGACCGGCACCATGAAGTCCGGCAGCCGCTCCGCGGCGAAGGCGCGCACCTGTCCGCCGTCGAGCCCGGCGGACGCGCGGTCGGCGACCACATAGCCGACCAGCTGTTTGCCGCCGCCCGCACCGCGCGCGACGACGACCGCCTGAGCTACCGAAGGGTGCTGTGCCAGTACGGTTTCCACCTCGCCGGGTTCGACGCGGAAACCGCGGATCTTGACCTGATCATCGACGCGGCCCGCGAACTCCAGCTCGCCGCCGGGTGTCCAGCGCACCACGTCACCGGTGCGGTACAGCCGGCCGCCGGCCGCGTCGAAGGGGTCCGCGACGAAACGCGCCGAGGTGAGGCCGGCCTTGCCGTGATAGCCGCGCGCCACCTGCGCGCCGGCCACGTACAACTCACCCGCTACGCCCACCGGGACCGGGGCCAGACACGAATCCAGCACGTACACCCGGGTATTGGCCACCGGCGCACCGATCGGGACGACAACACCCGAAATCTCGCCCGGCACACTGAGCGCCGTGACGTTGACCGTGGCCTCGGTCGGGCCGTACAGGTTGTCGATCCGGACGTCGCCGAACTTGGCCCGCAACGCCTCGACCAGTCCGCGCGTCAGCGAGTCCGCGCCCGTATTCACCTGCCGCAGACTCCGCAACGGTGTGCCGGGCGCGGCGGCGAGGTGCTCGACCAGCGCCGACAACAGCGGCGGAGTCGCGAACATCTTGGTCACCGAGCGGATTTCGATGAGGTCGGTGATCTCCGCCGGATCCGAACGCCGCTCGGCCGCCAGCACCACCGTGGCGCCGCCGCACAGGGCGGGCCAGATCTCATAGGTGGAGGCGTCGAAGGCGACCGACGAATGCGCCAGCACCCGGTCGCCCGGCTCCGCCGACCAGGCCTGAGCGACCAGGTTCACCACGTTACGGTGGGTGATTCCCACGCCTTTCGGCACACCGGTGGAACCGGACGTGTAGATCACATACGCCAGATTCCGCGGTGTCACCCGGGCGGCCGAACGCGCCGCCGCGGTGGCCTTGATCGCCGCGGGGAAGACGCGCGGCGCACCCTCGGGCAGCAGCGGCGCGGTAGCCGCGTCGGTCACGACGACGATCGGCGCGGCATCGGTGAGGACGAACGCCAGCCGGTCCGAAGGATAGGCGGGATCGATCGGCAGATACGCGCCACCGGCTTTCAGCACCGCCGACAGCGCCACGATGAGCTCCGCGGACCGGGGCAGCGCGACCGCCACCACGGTGTCCGGGCCTACCCCGTGCGCGGTCAGAGTCTGGGCCAGCCGCTCGGCCCGGCTGTCGAGTTCCCGGTAGCTGAGTTCGGTGTCCGCGCAGACCACCGCGACCGCGTCCGGCGTCCGGGCGACCTGGGCCTGGAACAGCCCGTCCAGGGTGCGGTCCGGCACCTCGGCCGCGGTGTCGTTCCATCGCCGCAGCACCAGTTCGCGTTCGGCCGCGCCGAGCAGGTCGATCGACCCCGCCCGAATACCGGGGTCCACCACCACTTGTCGCAGAATCCGGGCCAACCGCGCCGCCATCGCCTCGACCGCGGGCCTGCCGAACGCGTCCGTGCGATATTCGAAGCGAAGCCGCAGCAGGGGGTTCGCGGCGGCGAAGATCGTGAGCGGATAGTGCGTGGGCGCGTCGGAGCGCAGGTCGGCGATGGAGATCCCGCCGGCCTCGGACGCCGCGCCGATCCCGGCCTGGTCGACCGGATAGGACTCGAACCCGATAAGGGTGTCGAACAAGGTGTTCAGGCCGATCGACCGATGGACATCGCTCAACGCCACATGGTGGTGGTCCAGCAACGCGACCTGGCGGGCCTGCAAGTCGGTCAGTACCTCGGCGAGGG
Source organism: Nocardia sp. NPDC051832 (assembly GCF_040681285.1). Taxonomy (NCBI): domain Bacteria; kingdom Bacillati; phylum Actinomycetota; class Actinomycetes; order Mycobacteriales; family Nocardiaceae; genus Nocardia; species Nocardia sp. NPDC051832. The sequence goes on along the minus strand of NZ_JBFAYL010000005.1, from coordinate 356,798 downwards.
TGTCGCCGGGACCGAAACGCACGCGCACCGGCACCGTGTTGATGAACAATCCGACCATCGAGTCCACGCCCGCGAGCGACGGCGGGCGACCCGACACGGTCGCGCCGACGACCACGTCACGCCGACCGGTCAACGCGGACAGCAGAATTCCCCACGCCGCCTGCACGACGGTGTTCACGGTGACCCCGAGTTCACCGGCCCGCTGGGTGACCAGGGCCGCGATGCCGGGGTCCAGCGGTACGTCGACGCGCTCGATGCCGGCTCCCGCGCCGCCACCGGTGTCGCCCGCGAGCAGAGTGGGTTCGTGGACGCCGTCGAGTTCCTCGGCCCAGGCCTGGACACCGGCCCGAGCATCCTGCTCGCGCAACCACTTCAGGAAATTCTTGTAGTCCGGCGCGGGCGGCAGCGCCTCGGGGGCCGCGTAATACCCGAGCAGGTCCCGGATGATCAGCGGCAGCGACCAGCCGTCCAGCACCACGTGATGGGCGGTCAGCACGAGTTCCGAACGGTCTTCGGTCATCAGCGCCAGCGTCAACCGCAGCAATGGCGGAGCCGTCAGATCGAAATGCGCCTTGCGGTCCTGCGTCAGCAATCGCTCCAGCGCCGCGTCCCGTTCGGTCTCGCCGCGATCCCGCAAATCCAGGACACGCCACGGCAATTCGACGCCGTCGGCGACTATTTGGACGTGCGTACCGCGCGGGCCCGCCACGAAGGCCGCCCGCAGATTCGGGTACCGGTCCAGCAGGGCCTGACCGGCCGCCCGCATCCGGGCCGGATCCATCCGGCCGGTCAAGCCGAAGACGACCTGCATGTGATAGGCGTCGAAGTCCGAATCCGCCAGCGCCTGATGGAACAGCAAGCCCGATTGCATCGACGTCAGCGGCCACACATCCGCCAGGCCCGGATACCGCTGTTCCAGCGCTTCGATCTCAGGTTGTGCCAGCGGCACCAAGGACACATCCGAGGGCGTCAGCCCACCGGCTGCCGAGGCCATCGCGTGCCGCGCCAGCCCGAGCATCGCCGCGCGCCACAGCGCGGCCAGGTGCTCGGTCTCGGCCTGCGCGAGGACGCCCGACGGAGCCGCGAAGACCGCTTGCAGCGCCGGACCGGAACCGGTGTCGACGACTATCGCGCTGACGTCCACGACCGCCATCGCGGGCATGGCCGGGTCCGGCGCGGCGGCGGCTCCCAGGCCCTCCCGGGCCGGGGTCCATCCCATGCCGTGCAGCCGTTGTGGCAGGAGGTCGGTGGCGGTAAAGCGACCCAGGTAGTTGAAACCGATCTGCCCGGTCGAAAACTCTTGCAGCGCACCAGCGGATTCCGGATTCAGGTAGCGCAGCAGCCCGAAACCGAGGCCCTTGTCCGGTACCGCGCGCAACTGCTCCTTCACCGACTTGAACAAGGTCCCCGCGGCGGCGCCACCCGCGCAGAGCTGATCCCACTCCACACCGGCGGCACGCAAACGCACCGGGAAGACGCTGGTGAACCAGCCGACGGTGCTCGACAGATCCGCACCGGGCACGGCGCTCTCCTCGCGACCGTGCCCTTCCAGCCGAACCAGCACGGAGTCCGCGCCGCTCTCGCGCCAACGGCTGACCGCCGCCGCCAATCCCGCGAGCAGGCCGTCCTCGACGCCGCCGTGGAACAACCCGGGCAGCGCGGTCAGCAAGGCCTCGGTCTCCGCCGCGGGAAGCTCGACCCCGACGCGGTGCACGGTGGCCATGACGTCGACGGCCGGATCCAGCGGCCGGGCGCCCAGCATCGAATCCGGGCCGTCGAGAAGCGCACGCCACCACGGCAACTGCGCCAGCGTCGACGGCGCGGACGCGCGTTCGAGCAGTCCGTGCGACCACCGCCGCATCGAGGTTCCGGATCCGGTCAGCGCGGGCGTCGATCCGGCGGACACGGCCTGCCACGCCAAGGCCAAGTCCGGCAACAGCACTCGCCACGAAACGCCGTCGATCACCAGATGGTGGGCGACGATCGACAACCGGCCCGCCCGCGCCGGTCCGGCGTCGAACCACACGAACTGCACCATCACGCCGGCCGACGGCGCCAACCGTCCGGCGGCCGCGGTCACCTGGTTCTCGATCAGGTCATCGAATGCTCCTGTGGTACTCGGGATCTCGACCCGGCGGAGCAGCGGCTCGACGTCGATCGCGCCCGCCTCGGCCACCTCGAGCCCCGCACCACGCTCGTCGTCGACGAACCGTGACCGCAGGACGTCGTGCCGGCCGAGCACCGCGGCCAGCGTCGCCACCAAACCCGCCCGGTCGATACCGACCGGCAGTTCCAGCAGCAACGACTGCGTGAAACGATCGAATCCCGCGCCGAGTCCCCGCACGAAGCGCGCCGCGGGCAACAGCGGCATCCAGCCCGCCGCGCCCCCGGGCAACTCCGCCGGCAGCGCGCCCGCGGCGCTACTGCCGCGCGCCACGGCGGCGAGTCCCGCCGCGGTCCGGCATTCGAACATCTCCCGGGGGCTGATCTGCAACCCCAGCGCCCGGGCCCGCGACACCACCTGGATGGACCGGATGCTGTCCCCGCCCAACTCGAAGAAGCTGTCGTCCACGCCGACCCGGTCCAGGCCCAGCACCTCGGCGAAGACACCGGCCAGGATCCGCTCCCGATCCGTGCGCGGTGCGCGATAACGCGTCGAGGCGGCGAACTCCGGCTCCGGCAGGGCCGCCCGGTCGAGTTTCCCGTTCACCGTCAGCGGGAAGGACTCCAGCACCAGCACCACGGCCGGCACCATGAACTCGGGCAACCGCTCGGCGGCGAACGCGCGCACCTGCGCGCCGTCCGGCGCGGTCCCGTCGGCCACCACGTAGCCGACCAGCTGGTTGCCGCCGGCGCCGACGACGACCACGGCCCGCGACACCGCGGCGTGCTGTGCCAGCACGGCTTCGATCTCGCCCGGCTCCACCCGGTAGCCGCGGACTTTCACCTGGTCGTCGGCCCGGCCCTCGAACTCCAGATGCCCGCTCGCGGTCCACCGCACGATGTCGCCGGTGCGGTACATCCGGCCGCCCGGATCGAACGGGTCGGCGACGAACCGTGCCGCGGTCAGACCGGCCTTGCCGTGATACCCGCGCGCCAGTTGGGCGCCGGCCACATACAACTCGCCGGGCACGCCGACCGGCACCGGCGCCAGCCACGAATCCAGCACGAAGACCCGCACGTTCCCCGTGGGACGTCCGATCGGCACCGCGCCGCGATGCCCGGATCCGGCGACGTAATCGGTGACACACGCGGTGGTTTCGGTGGGCCCGTATCCGTTCAGCACCTGCACATCGGCATAGCGTGCAGCCAAGCGGGCGATGACGTCCGAGGTCAGCTGCGCCCCACCGGCGACGATTCGCCGCAGACTGCGCAACGGGCTGCCCGGCACGGCTTCGGCGTGGTCGACCAATGCCGACAGCAGCGGCGGCGTCGCGAACATCTTGGTCACCGACCGGGACTCGACCAGGCGGGTGATCTCCGCCGGATCCGAACGCCACTCGGCCGCCAGCACCAGCGTCGCACCGCCACACAGGGCAGGCCAGATCTCGAACGTCGAGGCATCGAAGGCGACCGAGGAATGCACCAGCACCCGGTCACCGGGGCCGCCGGACCAGGCCTGCGCAACGAGATTCGCGACATTGCCGTGCGTGATCCCCACGCCTTTCGGCACACCCGTCGAGCCGGACGTGTAGATCACCGACGCCAGATTCCGCGAGTCCACCGCGGGGACAGAGGTGTCCCCGAGATCGGCGTCCGCGAGCGTCGCGCGCAGATCGGGTGCGTCGAGGCAGAGCTGTGGCGTCGTCGTGTGCGGCAGCGACCGCGCGGTCGCCGTGTCCGTCACCACGACGACCGGCGCCGCGTCGGCGAGGATGTAGGCCAGCCGATCCGCGGGATAGCCGGGATCGATCGGCAGATACCCGCCGCCCGCCCGCAGCACCGCCAGCATGGCCACGATCAGGTCCGCGGATCGCGGCAACGCCACCGCGACAAGACGATCCGGCCCGGCGCCCCGCGCGATCAAGACCCGCGCCAACCGGGCGGCACGCCGTTCGAGATCCCGGTACGTCAGCTCCGAGTCACCGCACACGACCGCGACGGCGTCGGGCGCCCGGGCAACCCGGTCCCCGAACAGGTCGACCACGGTGCTGTCGCAGGCCGCTCCGAGGGCACCGTTCCATCCGTGCAGCACCGAGTCGCGTTCGGCGGGCGCGAGAATGTCGAGCGACCCGACCGGGGCATCCGGATCCGCTCCGGCCAGGCGCAGCAAGCGCACCAGTCGCGCCGCCATCGCCTCGACGGTGGACCGATCGAACAAGTCGGTCGCGTACTCGACCAGCCCGCTCCACGGCGCACCGGGCGCGGCGTCGGCGATATTGAAGAACAGGTCGAACCGCGACGCGGCGACCGACGCCGGATAGGGCTCGAACCCCGCGCCCGGCAGTTCCAGCGCGGGCAGGGCGTTGTTCTGGAAGGCCAGCGACACCTGGAACAGCGGATGATGCGCCGCCGACCGCGCCGGATTGAGCAACTCGACGAGCAGCTCGAACGGCACGTCCTGATTCTCGTAGGCGGACAGCGCTTTCGCCTTGACCTGAGCGAGGACCTCGGCGAACGACATCGCCGGCGACACCTTCGCCCGCAGCACCCAGGTGTTGGCGAAGAAGCCGACCAGGTCGGCGACGCTGTCATCGGTCCGGCCCGCGATCGGCGTGCCGAGCGGAATATCCTCGCCCGCACCGAGTTTGAACAGCAACACCGCCAGCGCCGACTGCAACGCCATCGACACCGTCGCACCCTGCGCGGCGGCCAGTCGCTGCACCGCGCCGCGCACCTCGGGGTCGATCGCGAACGGCACCACATCGCCCCGATAGCTGGCCACGCGCGGCCGCGGCCGATCGGCAGGCAACTGCACCTGTTCGGGCAACCCCGCGAGTTCGGTGCGCCAGTACTCGAATTGCCGCGACACCAAGCTGCCGGGTTCGTCGGGCGACCCCAGCAACTCCTGCTGCCACAGCGTGTAATCCACGTATTGGACCGGTAGCGGCTCCCACAGCGGCGGCCGGCGGTCCAGGCGCGCCGTGTAGGCCACGGATAGGTCGCGCAGCAGCGGCCCCATCGACCAGCCGTCACCGGCGATGTGATGGATCAGCAGCACGAAGACGTAATCGTCGGCGCCGCATCGGAATACGCTGGCGCGGATCGGGATCTCCGCGGTCAGATCGAAGGCGTATCGCACCGCCTCAGTCACCGCCGCGTCGATCTCGGCGGGCGCCGGCTCGGTCACCGTGAACGCGACCTCGGCGGTCTCGCGGACCTGCTGGACAGGCCCGCCGCCGGCTTCGGCGAAGACGGTGCGCAGACTTTCGTGCCGGGCGACGACATCGCCGACCGCGGCCCGCAGGGCGGGCACGTCCAGCCCGCGCAACCGCACCGCCAGCGGAATATTGAAGGTCGCGGAGGGGCCTTCGAGCTGGTGGATGAACCACAGTCGCCGCTGTCCGAACGACAGCGGGACCAGCTCCGGCCGCGGCAGCGCCGCCACCGCCGGGCGGATCCGCACGCCGGCGTCGAGCCGGGTCGCCAGCTGCGCCACCGTCGGCGCGTCGAAGATCGTCCGGATCGGGACTTCGGCGCCCAGTACCACCCGAATCCGGCTGGCCAGGCGCGTGGCCAGCAGGGAGTGGCCGCCCAGCGCGAAGAAGTTGTCGTCCACGCCGACTCGCTCGTGCCCGAGGATCTCGGCGAACAATTCCGCCAGCCGCTGTTCCGCGTCGGTCTCCGGCGCCCGGTAGCGCAGCGACGACCGGAGATCCGGAACCGGCAACGCCCCGCGATCCACCTTCCCGCCCGCGGTCAACGGCACCGCGTCGAGGACCACCACGACCGCTGGCACCATGAAGTCCGGCAATCGCTCGGCCGCGAATCTGCGTACCTCCGCCCCATCCGGCTCCTCGGCGCAGCTCCGATCGGCGACGACATAGCCGACCAGCTGCTTGCCGCCGCTCCCGGCGTCCCGCGCTACCACCACCGCCTGCGATATCGAAGCATGCTGCGCCAGCACGGTTTCCACTTCGCCCGGCTCGACGCGGAAGCCGCGGATCTTGACCTGATCGTCGGCCCGGCCCGCGAACTCCAGCTGTCCGTCGGCAGTCCAGCGCACGACGTCACCGGTGCGATACAACCGGCCGCCGGCCGGATCGAACGGGTCGGCGACGAACCGCGCCGCGGTCAGGCCGGGTTTGTCGTGATAGCCGCGCCCCAATTGCGCACCCGCCACATACAACTCCCCCGCCACCGCGGCCGGCACCGGCGACAACCAGGAATCCAGCACGTAGGCCCGCATATTGGCGACCGGCCGGCCGATCGGGACCAGCGCGGCGGCGGCAGCGTCCGGCACCCGATGGGCTGTCACGTTGACCGTCGCCTCGGTCGGGCCGTACAAGTTCTCGATCCGGACGCCGCCGAACGCGGAGTGCACGGCGCGCGCCAGGCCCGCGGTGAGCGTATCGGCGCCGGTGTGCACCTGCCGCATACTCCGAAACGCGTTGCCCGGCGCGGATTCCGAGTGTTCGACCAGCACCGCGAGCAGCGGCGGCGTCGCGAACATCTGGGTCACCGACCGGGTTTCGGCCAAGCGGGAGATTTCCACCGGATCCGAGCGCTGCTCCTGCGCCAGCACCAGCGTCGCGCCGCCGCACAGGGCGGGCCAGATCTCATAGGTCGAGGCGTCGAAGGCCACCGAGGAATGCACCAGCACCCGGTCCTCGGACCGGACCGGCCAGGCCTGTGCGACCAGGTTCACCACGTTGCCGTGGGTGATCCCCACGCCTTTCGGCACGCCGGTCGACCCGGAGGTATAGATCACGTAAGCCAGGTTCTGCGTGCCCGGCAGGCGACGGGAAACGGCGGCGTCCACGGCGGACACCGGCTGCTCGTCGGGATCGAAGGTGTCGGCGTAGACGCGCGGTATCGCGTTGCCGGGCAGCAGCTTCGCGGTGACCCGATCGGCCACGACGACGATCGGCCTGGCATCGGCGAGCACGTACGCCAGCCGGTCCGACGGGTAGCCCGGATCGATCGGCACATACCCGCCGCCGGCCTTCAACACCGCCAGCAGCGCCACGATCAACTCCGCCGATCGGGGCAGCGCGACCGCGACGAGGGTGTCCGGGCCGACCCCGAGCTGCACCAGGACATGGGCGAGCTGATCGGCTTGCAGGTCCAGGTCGCCGTAGCTCAGTTCCACGTCGCCGCTGACCACCGCGATCGCGTCCGGCGCCCGATCGACCTGCGCCAGAAACAGTTCCACGAGCGTGTTCTCGGGAACCTCGACCTCGGTCTCGTTCCACCGCTCCAGCACCTGCTCGCGTTCCCCGGCGTCGAGCACGTCGATCGACCCCACCGGTAGCTCCGGGTCGGCGGCGAGCGCGCGCACGATCCGCACGAACCGCGCCGCCATCGCCTCGATCGTGGACCGATCGAACAGCTCGGTCGAATACTCGACCAGCAGGTCCCATCCGGGTCCGTTGCCGTTATCGCGCGCACCGTCCGCCGCTTCGGTGATGGTGAAGGTCAGATCGAACCGGGAAACCTGCGCGTCCAAGGGATAGGGCTCGAACCCGAGCCCGGCCAATCGCAGGGCCGGGGCCAGGTTGTTCTGCATGCTCAGCAGCACCTGGAACAGCGGATGATGCGCCGCCGAGCGCGCCGGGTTGAGCAACTCCACCAGGAGTTCGAACGGAAGGTCCTGATTCTCGTAGGCCGCCAGGGCTTTCGCCTTGACCTGGCCGAGGATCTCGGTGAACGACGCCGCGGGCGACACCCGCGCCCGCAGCACCCAGGTGTTGACGAAGAATCCGACCAGCTCGCTCAGGGCGTCGTCGGTGCGGCCCGCGATCGGCGAGCCGATCGGAATATCCTCGCCCGCACCGAGTTTGAACAGCAACACCGCCAGCGCCGTCTGCAACGCCATGGCGGGGGTCGCACCGTCGCGGCCCGCCACCCGCTCCAGCGTCGCCCTGGTCGAGCCGTCGATCCCGAGCACGACCAGATCCCCGGCATGGCTCGCGACCCGCGGCCGCGGCCGGTCCAGCGGCAACCGCAACTGCTCCGGCACACCGTCGAGTTCGGTACGCCAGTACTCGAATTGGCGGGACAGCACGCTCTCCGGGTCGGTCCGCGAACCCAGCAGATCGTGCTGCCACAACGTGTAATCCACGTACTGCACCGGCAGGGGCTGCCACTGCGGCTGTTGTCCTCGTAGCCGTGCCGCGTAGGCCTCGGATAGGTCGCGCAGCAACGGCGTCATCGACCAGCCGTCGCCGGCGATGTGATGGATCAGCAGCACGAGCACGCACTCCTCCGACCCGCACCGGAATACGGTGGCGCGGATCGGAATCTCCGCGGACAGGTCGAACGCGTACCGCGTCGCCGCGGTCACCTCCCGGGCCAGCTCGGCGGAGGTGACCTCGGTGACCGTCACCGGCACCTCGACCTCCGCCATGTCGAGAACATGCTGACCGGGCACCCCGTCGGACTCCACGAAAACCGTGCGCAGGCTCTCGTGACGGGCCACGACATCCCGGACCGCGGCCCCGAAGGCCGGCGCGTCGAACGCGCCGGCCAACCGGACCGTCACCGGCATGTTGTACGTGGCGGACGGTCCTTCGAGGCGGTTGACGAACCACAACCGGCGCTGCGCGAACGACAACGGAATCATCGCTAACTCACCTCTCGGCTCATCCTGCGCAGCGCCGGTCGACGGGACGGCGCGAGCTGTGCCCACCGGGCCGAGAGTTCGGCGACGGTGGCGGCCTCGAACATCACCCGGATCGGGACTTCCACACCGAGCACCGCCCGGATCCGGCTGGTCAGGCGGGTCGCCAGCAACGAGTGCCCGCCCAGGGCGAAGAAACTGTCGTCGATGCCGACTCGGCCGACGCCCAGGATCTCGGCGAACAGGCCAACCAGGGTCTGCTCCTGCTCGGTGCGCGGCGCGCGATAACTGCTGGCGGACACCCATTCCGGGGCCGGCAGCGCCGCCCGATCGAGCTTGCCGTTGGCGGTCAACGGCACCGAGTCGATCACCATCACCACCGTCGGCACCATGAAATCGGGCAGGCGCTCGGCTACGAACCCGCGGACCACGGCGGGCAGCAGGGTGTCCTGCGGGTTGTTGGCGTAGTCGGCCGCAGCGCCGACCACCGTCACCGGCCGGTACACCTCGGTCAGCGGCCGATCCTGGGCCACCGCGGCCTCGACGAAGACCGCGTCCATCCGGCCCCGCTCGGCCGACCAGGTGACCGCCGTCGTGTATCCGAGTTTCTGGCCCAGCACGTGCAGATCCTCGGGCAGCAGACCCGCGTCGGCCCGATCGGTGACGGCGTCCAGCGTGCCTTCGAAATCGGCGGCGCACAGGTCGGTCCGGTCGCGGGCCGGGACCGGATGACCGGCCCGGATCTGGTCGGTGACCGCGATCTGCCCGGCCAGTCCGGCGTGCGGAATGCCGGTGACGCGGACACCCTCGGCATGCTCAGCGCGCAGCAGCTCCTGCAGCGAATCCTGGTCGCGGAACTCGACACTCGGCAGCGCGGCCGTCGACAGCGCCGGCGTCGCGGACTTGCGCAGCACCACGTCGTAGCGGAACCGGGTCAACTCGTTGACCGAGAAGCCGCGCTTGAGCCCGATATCGACCGCACCGATACCGAGTTCCCGGCCGGCCGCGAGGAAGAACTCCGGGGCCAGCAGCATTTCCTTCTCCGCCGCGATCTCCCGGCGCACCCGCTCCTCGACCGCCACGGGATCCTCGCCGCCGCCACGCGCGATCTGCACCGCGGTGGTGAACTCCTCCAGCAGGGCCAGATTGCGGACGTCACCGATGAAGACCGCGCCCTCGGGCGTCAGCAACCCGAGGATGCGCTCCAGCACTCGACGCAGATACCGCTCGCCGGGGAAGTACTGGGCCACCGAGTTCAGGACCACGGTGTCGAAGTAGTGCTCCGGCAGCCCGTCCAGCTCGTCGGCGGCCCGGACACTCAGGAAGACCCGGTCGGCGTATTCCACGTCCTGCTCGTCCAGCTGCCGGCGCAGCGTGCCGATGGTCGCCGAGGACAAGTCCGTCGCCCAGTATTCGGCGCAGTCCGGCGCCACCTGCGACAGCACCAGCCCCGAGCCCACGCCGATCTCCAGGACCCGTTTCGGGCGCAGTTCGCGAATGCGGTCGACGGTCGCCGCCCGCCACTCCCGCATCTGTGCCAGCGGGATCGCCGCACCGGTGTAGCTGCTGTTCCAGCCGTCGAAATCGGAGCCGAAGGTGTTCGGTGCATCTTGTTGAGCCGCACCGTCGTTCCGGTCCTCGGCGTTCTCGCCCGCGGCGGAGTACAGGTCGTCGTAGACCCGTCGCCACTGGCCCACCAGTTCGTCCTCGCCGAGGGCGGGCCCGGACCGATCGGCCACCACATAGCCGACCAGCTGAGCGCCGCCGACCTCGCCGTCGTGCGCCACCACGACGGCCTGGGACACCGAAGGATGCTGCGCCAGCACGCTTTCCACTTCGCCCGGCTCGACGCGGAAGCCGCGGATCTTGACCTGATCGTCGACCCGGCCCGCGAACTCCAGCTGCCCGTCGCCGTTCCAGCGCACCACGTCGCCGGTGCGGTACAACCGGCCGCCGCCGGCGCGGTCGAACGGGTCGGCCACGAACCGGTTCGCGGTCAGCCCCGCGCGACCGTGGTACCCGCGCGCCAACTGCTCGCCCGCCACATACAGCTCGCCCGCCACGCCGACCGGCACCGGCGACAACCACGAATCCAGAACGAAGACCCGGGTATTGGTGCGCGGCACGCCGATCGGTACCGGACCGTCGGCGGCGGACCCGGCGTCGTAATGGGTGACGCACGCGGTCGTCTCGGTCGGACCGTAGCCGTTGACCACACGCGCGTCCGGGTACTTCGCGTTCAGCCGTCGCACGACCGCGGCCGTCAGCTCGGCGCCGCCGGCGATGATCGAGCGCAAGCTCCGCAACGGATCGCCGGACAGCGACTCGTCGTGATCGAGCAACGCCGACAGCATCGGGGGCGTCGTGAACATCTTTGTGACCGAACGGCTTTCGATCAGACCGCTGATCTCGGCCAGATCCGAACGCGCCTCCGCCGCCAGCACCAGCGTGGCGCCGCCGGCCAGCGCGGGCCAGATCTCGTAGGTAGACGCGTCGAAGGCGATCGAGGTGTGCACCAGCACCCGGTCCGCAGGACCGGTAGACCAGGCCTGCTCGACCAGGTTCACCACGTTGCGATGGCTGATCGCAACACCTTTCGGCACACCCGTGGAACCCGAGGTGTAGATCATGTACGCCAGCTGCTGCGGCTTCGGCACAGCGAGCGCGACGCTGTCGGCGCCGACCTGGGGCGTGTCGATGCAGAGCAGGTGCGCGGGCGAGCACGGCACCATGCTCGCGGTCGCCGAATCGGTGACCACCACCACCGGTGCGGCGTCGGCGAGCACAAAGGCCAGCCGGTCCGAGGGGTAGGCCGGATCGATCGGCAGGTAGCCGCCGCCCGCCTTCAGCACCGCCAGCAGCGCGACGATCAGATCGACCGTCCGGGGCAGCGCGACCGCGACGATACTGTCGGCCCCCACCCCGCGCGTGACAAGCGCACGCGCCAGTCGATCAGCCCGCTGGCCGAGTTCCCGGTAGGTCAATTCGGTGGCGCCGCAGGCGACCGCGATCGCCTCCGGCGTCCGCTCGGCCTGGGACCCGAACAATCCGACCAGGGTGCTCTCCTGGACGTCGACGACGGTCTCGTTCCAGCGATACAGCACGCGCTCGCGTTCGGCCGCGTCGAGGACCTCGATCGACCCGATCGGCAGGGCCGGAGCCGAGACCACCTGCCGCAGGATCCGCACGAACCGCGCGGCCATCGTCTCGACCGTGGCTTCGTCGAACAGCTCGCTGGCGTACTCGACGAACCCGATCCACCCGGCGCCCGCGGGCGCGTCGGCGACATTGAAGAACAGGTCGAACCGGGCGGCCGCGATGGAGGCGTTGTAGGACTCGAAGCGCAGGCCCGACAGTTCCAGGGCGGGCAGCGCGTTGTTCTGGAACGCCAGCGACACCTGGAACAGCGGATGATGCGCCGCCGACCGGGCCGGGTTGAGCAACTCGACCAGCAGTTCGAAGGGCACGTCCTGGTTCTCGTATCCGGCCAGCGCCTTCGACCGGACCTGGGCGAGCAACTCGCTGAACGACGCCCCCGCAGTGACCGCCGCCCGCAACACCCAGGTGTTGACGAAGAACCCGACCAGATCCGACAGCGCGTCATCGGTGCGGCCCGCGATCGGAGCGCCGATCGGAATATCCTCGCCCGCACCGAGTTTGGACAACAGCACGGCCAGCGCCGACTGCAACACCATCGACACCGTCGCACCCTCGGCGGCGGCCAGGCGCTCCACCGCGCCCCGAACCTCGGGATCGATGTCGAACAGCACCATGTCACCGCGATAGCTCGCCACGCGCGGGCGCGGGCGGTCGGTCGGCAACCGCAGCTGGTCCGGCAAACCGTCGAGTTCCTGCCGCCAGTATTCGAATTGCCGGGACAGCACGCTGCCCGGATCCTCCGGCGACCCCAGCAGCTCCTGCTGCCACAGCGTGTAATCCACGTACTGCACGGGCAACGGCGTCCACTCCGGCGCCCGGCGCGCCAGCCGCGCCGCATACGCGGTCGCCAGGTCGCGCAGCAGCGGAGCCATCGACCAGCCGTCACCAGCGATGTGATGGATCAGCAACACCAGGACGCATTCGTCGGCGCCGCAGCGGAACACGGTGGCGCGGATCGGAATTTCGGTGGTCAGGTCGAACCCGTACCGCATGGCCGTGGCCAGCTCGGTCTGCGCCACCGGCACGCCGTTGGTGTCGATCACCGTCACCGGCGCTGCCAGACCGTCCGCGTCGAGCACCCGCTGCGCGGGGACGCCGTCGGCTTCGACGAAGATCGTCCGCAGGCTCTCGTGCCGGGCGATCACGTCACCGACCGCCGCGCTGAACGCCGGCGCGTCGAACGCGCCGGTCAGCCGGACCGCCAACGGCATGTTGTAGGTGGCCGAGAGTCCCTCGAGACGGTGAATGAACCACAGCCGCCGCTGCGCGAACGACAACGGCAGCACCTCCGGGCGCGGCCGCACCGCCAGGGCGGGACGCAGCTGCGCTTCGGTGTCCAGTCGGTCCGCCAGCTGTGCCACCGTCGGCGCGTCGAACACCGTGCGGATCGGCACCTCCGCGCCGAGCACCACGCGGATGCGGCTGGTGAGCCGGGTCGCCAGCAGCGAATGCCCGCCCAGGGCGAAGAAGTCGTCGTCCAGGCCGACCCGGTCCAGGCCGAGGATTTCGGCGAACAGCTCCGCCAGGAGGTGTTCGCGCGCGCTGCCGGGCGCGCGGTACTCCTGTGCCGAGGCGAACTCGGGATCGGGCAGCGCCTTCCGGTCGAGCTTGCCGCTCGCGGTCAACGGCACCGCGTCGATCACCATCACCGTGGCGGGCACCATGAACTCCGGCAGCCGATCGGCCGCCCAGCGCCGCACGTCGGCGGCGAGCAGACCCGCCTGCGGGTTGTTGGCGTATCCGCCGAGCGCGCTCCCGGCAGCCGGGTTGGCGTACACGTCGGTCAGCGGACGGCCCTGCACCGCACCGGGTTCGAGGAAGAGCGCCTCCATCCGGCCCGGCTCGGCCGACCACGTCACCGCCGTCGTGAACCCGAGTTCCTGTCCCAGCGCGTACAGGTCCTCGGGCACCACGCCCGCCCCGTCGTCGAGCGTGCCCTCGAAGCCGACGCCCGGCGTGCCGGTGCCGGGCAGACCGGACCGAATTCGCTGGGTCACCTCGATCTCGCCCGCCAGACCGGCGTGCGGGATCCCGGTGACGCGAACGCCGGCGGCGTGCTGGCTTTGCAGCTGTGCCCGCAGCCAATCACGGTCGCGGAAAACGATAGTCGGCGTCGCGGCGGCGGAGAACGATCCGGCCGGGGCCTTGTGCAGGACGACGTCGTACCGGTACCGCGTCAGCTCGTTGACCGAGCGGCCGCGCTTGAGCCGGATATCGACGGCATCGAAACCGCTTGCCGCACCGCACAACACCGAGAAGTACTCCGGGGCCAGCACCAGCTCTTGCTCGGCGGCGATGTCGCGCCGCACCCGGTCCTCGACCGCCGCCGGATCGTCGCCGCCGTTCCGGCTGATCTGTGTGGCGGTGGCGAACTCGGTCAGCAACGCGAAATTTCGCACGTCGCCGACGAAAACCGCGCCGCCCGGAGCCAGCAGACCCGCCACCCGTTCCAGCACCGTCCGCAGATAGCTCTGGCTGGGGAAGTACTGGATGACCGAGTTCAGCACCACGGTGTCGAAATAGCCCTCGGGCAACCCGTCGATGTCGTCGGCCGGTTGCGCGCGCAGGACGACGCGATCGGCGAAGTCCGCGCCGAGTTCGCGCACTTGCCGGCGCAGCGTGCCGATGGTCGCGGCCGAGAGGTCCGTCGCCCAGTATTCGGCGCAGTGCGGCGCGACCTGCGAGAGCAGCAGACCCGAACCCACGCCGATCTCGAGCACCCGCCGGGGGTTCAGGCCGCGGATGCGATCCACGGTGGCCGAGCGCCATTCCCGCATCTGCTCCAGCGGGATCGGCGCCCCGGTGTAGCTGCTGTTCCAGCCGCCGAAGCCCGCGCCGAATTCGTCGCCGGGCTCGGGCTCGGTCTCGGCGCTGAGGGTTTCGAGGTCGGCGGCGGAATACAGGTCGTCATACACCCGCTGCCACTGGCCGACCAATTCGTCCTCACCGACGGCCGGGCCGGACCGATCGGCGACCACATAACCGACCAGCTGCTTGCCCTCGGCCTCGGCCCCGCGCGCGACCACGACGGCTTGGGACACCGAAGGATGCTGCGCCAGCACGGTTTCGACCTCGCCGGGTTCCACCCGGAAGCCGCGGATCTTCACCTGGTCGTCGCTGCGACCCGCGAACTCCAGCTGCCCGTCGCTGTTCCAGCGCACCACGTCACCGGTCCGGTACAATCGGCCACCGTTCGGGTCGAACGGGTCGGCCACGAATCGCGCCGCGGTCAATCCGCCGCGACCGTGGTAGCCGCGCGCCAGCTGCTCCCCTGCCACATACAGTTCGCCGGCAACGCCGACCGGCACGGGGGCCAGCCACGAATCCAGCACGTAGGCACGCGCATTGGTCACCGGCGCACCGATCGGAACTGCCGCGCCCGGCACGTCGTCCGCCCCGCTGGGCACGACGAACGCCGTCACGTCGACCGTGGCCTCGGTCGGACCGTACAGGTTCTCCAGCCGGACCCCGGCGAACCTGGACCGCATCGCCCGCACCAGGCCCGAGGTGAGCGTGTCGGCGCCGGTGTGCACCCGCCGCAGGCTCTGGAACACCGTGGCGGGCAACGCTTCCGCGTGGTCGACCAGCGCCGACAGCAGCGGCGGCGTCGCGAACATCGTCGTCACCGCGCGGGTCTCGACCAACCGGGTGATCTCCGCCGGATCCGAGCGCTGCTCGGCCGCCAGCACCAGCGCGGCGCCGCCGCAGAGGGCAGGCCAGATCTCATAGGTGGAGGCATCGAACGCGATCGAGGAATGCACCAGCACGCGATCACCGGGTGCTACCGGCCACGCCTGCGCGACCAGGCTCATCACGTTGTGATGGGTGATGCCGACGCCCTTCGGCACACCGGTGGAGCCCGAGGTATAGATCACGTACGCCAGATTCTGCGGTGCGAGCGCCACGTCCAGGTCCGGGCCGGCCGGCGCGGCGGCCTCGGGGTCGTCCAGGCACAGCAGCGGTATCGCCGTGTGCGGCAACACCTCCGCCGTCACCCGATCGGTCACGACGACGACCGGGGCGGCATCGGCCAGCACGAACGCCAGTCGATCCGAGGGGTAGGCCGGATCGATCGGCAGATACCCGCCACCGGCCTGGAGCACGCCGAGCAACGCCACGAGCAGGTCCACCGAGCGCGGCAGGGCGACCGCGACCAGCGTGTCCGGCCGCACGCCACGGGCGACCAGCACCCGCGCCAGCTGGGCGGATCGGGTGGCCAATTCGGCATAGGTGAGCTCGGAATCCCCGCAGACCACCGCAACCGCGTCCGGTGTCCGGTCGACCCGGTCTCGGAACGCCGCGACCAGCGTGGTGTCGGAGATCGCCGCGGCGGTGCTGTTCCACTGCTTCAGCACCAGGTCGCGTTCCGCGCCTTGGAGCACGCCGACCGACCCGATCGGCACGCCTGGCTCGGCCACGAGCTGCGCCAGCAACCGCACCCAGCGCGCCGCCATCGTCTGCACCGTGGACCGATCGAACAACTCCGTCGCGTACTCGACGAAGCAGTCCCATCCGGTCCCGGCCGGCGCGTCGGCGACATTGAAGAACAGGTCGAATCGTGCCGTGCCGGTCGGCGCCGGGCGCGGCTCGATCTCCACCCCCGACAGCTGGAGCTCCGGCAGCGTGTTGTTCTGGAATGCCAGCGACACCTGGAACAGCGGATGATGTGCCGCCGAGCGGGCCGGGTTGAGCAACTCGACCAGCAGCTCGAACGGGACATCCTGATTCTCGTACCCGGCCAGCGCCTTGCCCCGGACCCGGCCGAGGATTTCGGCGAAGGAGGCCGCCGGTTCCACGCTGGCGCGCAGCACCCAGGTGTTCACGAAGAACCCGACCAGATCCGACAGCGCGTCGTCGGTGCGCCCGGCGATCGGAGCGCCGATCGGAATATCCTCGCCCGCACCGAGTTTGTGCAACAGCACCGCCAGCGCCGACTGCAACACCATCGACACCGTCGCACCCTCGCGCGCCGCGAATCGCTCAACGGCCGTGCGGATCTCGAGATCGACGTCGAACAGCACCATGTCACCGCGATAGCTCGCCACCCGCGGGCGCGGCCGGTCCATCGGCAACCGCAACTGGTCCGGCAACCCGTCCAGTTCCGCGCGCCAGTACTCGAACTGCTGCGCCAGCACGCTCTGCGGATCCTCCGCCGAACCCAGCAACTCCCGCTGCCACAGCGTGTAGTCCACGTACTGCACGGGCAGGGGCCGCCAGTCGGGTGCGTGCTGCGCCAAGCGCGCCGCGTACGCGGTCGACAGGTCGCGCAGCAAGGGGGTCAGCGACCAGCCGTCACCGGCGATGTGATGGATCAGCAAGACCAGCACCACGTCATCGGCTCCGCGCCGGAAGACGCTGGCGCGGATCGGAATCTCCGCGGACAGGTCGAACCCGTAGCGGACCGCGGCGTCGACCGCGGCGTCCAGGTCATCGGGATTCGTGGTCTCAGCGAAGGGCACCACGGTGCTGTCCGCGGCCAGCACCCGCTGCGAGGGCACACCGTCCACGTCGACGAAGATGGTGCGCAGGCTCTCGTGCCGGACCACGACATCGCCGATCGCCGCACGCAAGGCCGCCACATCGGCGCCGCGCAGTCCGACCGCCAAGGCCATGTTGTATGTGGCGGAACGACCTTCGAGCCGGTGGATGAACCACAGCCGGCGCTGCGCGAACGACAGCGGCGCGATCCCGGTCCGCGGGCCCGCCGTCAGCGCCGGACGTACCCGGACGTCGGCATCGAGGCGGGTCGCCAGCTGCGCCACGGTCGGCGCGTCGAACACCGTCCGGATCGGGACCTCGACCCCCAGCTCGGCGCGGATCCGGCTGGCCAGGCGGGTGGCCAGCAGCGAATGGCCGCCCAGCTCGAAGAAGCTGTCGTCCACGCCGACTCGATCACGCCTGAGGACTTCGCCGAACAGCTCGGCCAGTACCCGCTGGCGCTCGCCGACCGGCGCCCGGTAACCCACCGAGGACACCAATCGCGGCTCCGGCAGCGCCGTGCGGTCCAGTTTCCCGTTCGCGGTCAACGGCATCGAGTCGAGCACCATGATCGCCGCGGGCACCATGAAGTCCGGCAACCGGTCCGCCGCGAAGCGGCGCACGTCCTCACCGGCCGCGTCGGCCACGACATAGCCGACCAGCTGCTTGCTGCCGGTGCCGAGGTCACGGGCCACGACCACCGCTTGCGACACCGCGGGATGCTGCGCCAGCACGGCTTCGATCTCGCCGGGTTCGACCCGGAAACCGCGGATCTTGACCTGATCGTCGACCCGGCCCGCGAACTCCAACTGCCCGTCGGCTTTCCAGCGCACGACGTCACCGGTCCGGTACAACCGGCCACCACCGGCCCGGTGGAAGGGGTCGGCGACGAACCGGTCGGCGGTCTGGGCCGGCTTCCCGCGATAGCCGCGGGCGACCTGCTCGCCGGCTATGTACAGTTCGCCCGCGACGCCGACCGGGACCGGCGACAGCGACGAATCCAGCACGTACACCCGCATATTGGCGAGCGCGGACCCGATCGGCACCGACACGTCGTCGCCGGAGACCTCGCCGGCGTTGAACAAGGTGGCGAACACCGTGGTCTCGGTCGGCCCGTAACCATTGGTGACCTGTGCGGCGGTCATCCGGTCGCGGATCCGGCCCACCAGCCCCGAGGGGAGCTCGGCGCCACCGGCGATCACCTGCGTCACGCTTCGGAACGCGCTGTCCGGCAAGACTTCCGCGTGATCGAGCACGGCCGACAACAACGCCGGTGTCGCGAACATCTTGGTCACCGACCGGTTCTCGATAAGATCCGCGATCTCGGCCGGGTCCGAACGCTCGGCCCGGGCCAGGACCACGGCGCCGCCGCTGATCAGCGCGGGCCAGATCTCGTAGGTCGAGGCGTCGAAGGCGACCGAGGAATGCACCAGGACGCGTTCGCCCGGACCGGCCGACCAGGCCTGGGCAGCCAGGTTCAGCACGTTGCGGTGGCTGACCGCGACGCCTTTGGGCACGCCGGTCGAGCCCGAGGTGTAGATCAGGTACGCCAGCGCGTCCGGCAGCACCATGCCGGCCCGGTGCGCGACGGCAGCCGCGCTGTCCTCGAGGGTGTCGAGATACAGGTGCGGCGTGGCGCTCTGCGGCAAGGCCGGCGCCGTGTCGTGATCGGTCAGCACGACCGCCGGAGCCGCGTCCGCCAGGATGAAGGCGAGCCGCTCCGAGGGATAGGCCGGATCGATCGGCAGATACCCGCCGCCCGCCTGCACTACCGCGAGCAGCGCCACGATCAGGTCCGCCGAACGAGGCAGCGCGACCGCGACGATGACGTCGGGGCCCACGCCCCGCGAAATCAGGACCTGAGCGAGCCGATCGGCCCGAACCTCGAGTTCCCGGTACGAGAGCTCACCGTCCGCGCCGACGACGGCCACGGCGTCCGGGGCGGCCGCTGCCCGCGCCCGGAACGCTTCGACCACGGTGCCGCGATCCGCGGCCGGGGCCGCATCGTGATTCCACTTGTGCAGCACCAGTTCTCGTTCGTCCCGGCCGAGCACTTCGAGGGCTCCGACCCGGGTGCCGGGAGCCGCCACGACCTGCCGGAGGATCCGCACCAGGCGGGCCGCGGTGGCCTCGATCGTGGACCGGTCGAACAGGTCGGTGGCGTACTCGATGAACCCGTCCCAGCTTCCGGCCGGGGACTCACCGATATTGAAGGTCAGGTCGAATCGGGAGTTGGTGCTGGCCGGCGGACGCGGCTCGACCTCGACGCCCGGCAGTTCCAGGCTCGGCAACGCGCTGTCCTGCAAGGTCAGCAGCACCTGGAACAGCGGATGATAGGCCGCCGAACGGGCCGGGTTGAGCAGCTCCACCAGCGACTCGAACGGCGCGTCCTGATTCTCGTACGCGGCCAGCGCTTTTGCCCGCACCTGAGCGAGCACCTCGGCGAACGACGCCTCCTGATCCACGGTCGCGCGCAGCACCCACGTGTTGACGAAGAAGCCGACCAGATCGGTCAGGGCGTCGTCGGTCCGCCCGGCGATCGGCGCGCCGATCGGAATATCGCGCCCCGCACCGAGTTTGCACAACAGCACGGCCAGCGCCGACTGCAACACCATCGACACCGTGGCGCCCTCGCGGGCGGCCAGCCGCTCCACCGCGGCCCGGATCTCGGCATCGATCTCGAACAGCACCATGTCACCGCGGTAGCTCGCCACCCGCGGGCGCGGGCGGTCCGTCGGCAACCGCAACTGCTCCGGCAGCCCGGCGAGCTCGGCGCGCCAGTAGTCGAACTGCTGCGCCAGCATGCTGCCCGGATCGTCGGGCGAGCCCAGCAATTCCTGTTGCCACAGTGCGTAATCCACGTACTGCACGGGCAACGGCCGCCACACCGGCGCCCGATCCGCCAGCCGCGCCGCGTACGCGGCCGAGAGGTCGCGCAGCAAGGTGGTCGCCGACCAGCCGTCACCGGCGATGTGATGGATCAGGAAGACCAGCATCCAGTCGTCGGGGCCGGATCGCAGCACCGTGACCCGGATCGGGATCTCCTCGGCCAGATCGAACCGATACCGCGCCGCCTCGGCGACCGCCGCGTCCACCTGATCGGGATCGACGTCGGTGACGAGCACCGGGACCGCGACACTGTCCATATCCAGCACCCGCTGGGCCGGCACGCCGTCGGTTTCGACGTACACGGTGCGCAGGCTCTCGTGCCGGGCCACCACGTCGTGGACGGCCGCCGTGCAGGCCGCGGCGTCGAACGCACCGCGCAACCGCGCCGTCAACGGGACGTTGTAGGTGGCGGACGGACCTTCGAGCCGGTGGATGAACCACAACCGCCGCTGCGCGAAGGACAGCGGGATCACCTCCGGCCGCTGCCGGACCGACAGCGTCGGGCGCACCCGGACACCCGTATCGAGCCGGGTTGCCAACTGCGCCACCGTCGGCGCGTCGAACACCGTCCGGATCGGGACCTCGATGGCCAGGACCGCGCGGATCCGGCTGATCAGATGCGTGGCGGACAGCGAGTGCCCGCCCAGCTCGAAGAAGCTGTCATCCGCGCCGACCCGCTCCCGGCCGAGCACCTCGCCGAACAGCTCGGCCAGGACTCGCTCACCCGCACCGCGCGGCGCGCGATACGGCGTCGAGGACACCATCGCCGGCACCGGCAGCGCCGACCGATCGAGCTTGCCGTTCGCGGTCAACGGCATCGTGTCGAGCACCATCACGACCGCCGGCACCATGAACTCCGGCAGCCGGCCGGCGGCGAACCGCCGCAGCTCCTTGCCCAGGGCCACGGCGTCCTCGGCCGGCGGATCGGTCACCACGTAGGCGACCAGCTGCCGGTCCCCGATGTCGCGCGCGACGACCACGGCCTGGGTCACCGAAGGATGCCGCCCCAGGGCGGTTTCGATCTCGCCGGGCTCGATCCGGAAGCCCCGGATCTTCACCTGATCGTCCGCGCGGCCGACGAACTCCAAGGTGCCCGCCGGTGTCCAGCGCACCACGTCGCCGGTGCGGTACAGCCGGCCACTGCCGGACGCGTCGAACGGATCGGCCACGAACCGCGCCGCGGTCAGCCCGGCTCGGCCGCGATAGCCGCGCGCCAATTGCGCACCGGCCACATACAATTCGCCCGCCGTCCCCACCGGCACCGGCGCCAAGCCGGCATCCAGCACGTAAGCCCGCAGGTTCGCCAGCGGCGTACCGATCGGGCTCCCGCCCTGATCACGCCGCACCGTGGCCATGTCCAGCTTCGTCACGTGCACGGTGGTTTCGGTGATCCCGTACATGTTCACCAGGACCGGCCCGTCCGTGCCACCGGCCGAGTACCACCGTTGCAGGTGCACCGGATGCAGGGCCTCGCCGCCGAAAATCACCATGCGCAGCGCGGAATCCACCCGGCCGCAGGCCGAGCGGGCTTCGGCCAGCGCGCGGAAGGCCGACGGCGTCTGGTTGAGCACCGTCACGCCCGCGTCGACCACCAGGTCCCACAGCTGGGCGGGCGTGCGCACCACGTCCCACGGCACCACGACGAGCCGGCCGCCGTGCAGCAGCGCACCCCAGATCTCCCAGACCGAGAAGTCGAACGCTTGGGAGTGGCACCAGGCCCAGACGTCGCCACCACCGAATTCGCACCACCGAGCGGTACTCAGGAACAGCGAGGCGACGTTGGCATGGGTGACGCCAACGCCTTTCGGCGTGCCGGTGGAGCCGGAGGTATAGATCAGGTACGCGAGGTTGCCGGGCCGGGGGCGGGCGGCGCGCGCGGCGGCGTCGCCGTCCGCCTCGGCCTCCTCGAGCAAGAGATGCGGAGCGGCGCTGCCGGGCAACGCTTTCGAGGTGGCTTCGTCGGTGAGGATCACGACGGGCGCGGCATCCCCGAGGACGAACGCCAGCCGGTCCGCCGGGTAGGCCGGATCGACCGGCAGATAGGCGCCGCCGGCCTTCACCACCGCCAGGATCGCGACGACCAGCTCCACCGACCTCGGCAACGCCACCGCCACGACGCTGTCCGGCCGCACCCCGCGCGAAACCAGCGTCCCCGCAACCTGTTCGGCCCGCCGGTCGAGCTCCCCGTAGGTCAGCCGCAGCGCGCCGGACTCGATGGCCACCGAGTCCGGGCAGCGCGCGACCCGGTCTTCGAACAGACCGAGCAAGGTGGCCGCCGAGTCGATCGGCTCCGCCGTGTCGTTCCATTCCTCGAGCACCTGGGTGCGCTGCGCGCCGAGCATGTCCACCGACCCGATCGGTGCGGCCGGATCGGCCACCGCCTGCCGCAGATAGCGCAGCAGCGACTCGGTGTAGCGGTGCAGATCGTCCTCGGTGTAGACCCGCGCGTCACCTTCCAGCCGCAGGTAGCCGCCCCGATCGGCCTGCCGCTCGTAGGAGAAGATGATCGAAAGATCGGCGGTGCTGCCCGCCGAGAAGACCTGGAGATCGGCCGACCCGCCCGCCATCCGCAACGCGCCGAAGAACGACATCACGTTGACATCCGGGCCGAGGGCATCGGCCTTGGCGTTCGACAGCTGCAGGTCGCGCCGGATGTTCGACATGCCGTAGCGCAGATGGTCCTTGGCGTCGGCGACGCTGTCGCGGATCCGCTCCGCGAGCTCGGCCAGCGACAGCTCGCGGCTCGAACGCACCAGCAGCGGAACGGTATCCGAGAGCTGGCAGGGCGTGCGGCGGGAGATGGCCGACTGATTGGAAACCGGCAGCTGGACGCAGAATTCGTCCCGGCCCGCGTGGCGCTGCACGGCGGCCGCCGCCACCGCCATCACCAGGTACGGCAGCCGGACACCGAGCGCTTCCGCCGCACCGGACAGCTCGGCCAGCTCCGCGCCGGACACGCCGCGCGTGCGGCCGACTCGCCCTGGCTTCGCGTCGATCTCGGCGTTGCCGGGCAGCCGCAGCGGCTCGATCCCGGCCGGGATCTGCCGTCGCCAGTACTCCTGATCCAGCGCCTGCCGATCGCGGCGATAGGCCTCGTCACTGTCGAGGATCTCCTCGACGCTCGCGAAATCGGCAGGGGCGGCCGGGATCCCGCGCAGCTCGTCGCAGTACACATCCAGCACGCGCTGCGCCCAGGTGGCGACGCCGACGCCGTCCATGATGATGTGATGGAAGCACATCGACAGCACATGGTGTCCGGCACCGATTTTCAACAGCGCGACCCGCAGCAGGCAGTCCTGCTCCAGGTCGAAGGCCAGCTCCCGTTCCCGGGACATGTAGTCCAGCGCAGCCGATTTCGGATCCGGCCGGTCGGTGAGGTCGAGGTAGACCGGTTCCCAATCCCGGATGTCGCGGTCGACCTGCAGCGGGTCGTCGGCATCCAGGATGAAATTGACTGCCAGCGACTCCGATTCGTCGAATACCCGGCGTACGGCGTCGAAAAAACGATGGATTTCCAGCTCCGCGTGCAGATCCACGTAAATGACACAGTTGTGGGGCATGTCGGAGAGCTCGTGCGCCAGCCAGAGTTCTTTCTGAATCGCTGACAGACGGCGCCGGATGGAATTTTTTTCGGATTGCATGGCATATCCCCTCGATTGTCAAGCGCCGAAACTGTTGCTGCGCTTGGCCCGGACGGCACTACCCAACCGGAGGACACCGCAGCCCGCATCCGCTGATCCCACCCCTGGATCACGGATGCGCAAGGAGACGCTTGACCTCCACTAACTCAACTATCTGATGAATTGGACAGTCGATCGACTTTCGAGCAGTCGATGCCCCAAACCCTGGCGCGGCGTGCTCGATCAGTATGTCGCAATTCGGACGAATGTCGTTGTAATACTGCACAATTCGCTGCGGTACCGGGGATTAACAAACTTCCGTACGGTTATATCACCTATACCACGACCGAATACCGAATACTCGGTTCGTTCGCAGCATGACAGACGGCAGCGACAGCGAATTGTTGACCATAAACCAGCCTGCAACATTGAAGGCCGTCATCGATGCGGTGCGAGGCTTACAACACCACATGACGCGCAAAGCCGTGTGCGGTAGGTGTATTGGCCATTGGGGGTGACGCTGGGGTGACGCGGAGGCGGAGCAAGCGATGTTTCCGTTGGCAGTGTGCGCTCGATGATAGCCCCAGTGCATACACTGGCCAGTGGGGGGGTGGTCACACCGCGTGTCGCCGGTGGTCCTTCCCCCTATTCGACCAGATTCTCGCTGCGTAGCCAGTCATAAGCGACGTCGGCGGGATCCGCGCCGTCGATGTCGATGCGGCCGTTGAGCTCCCGCATGAGCGGATCGGTGAGGCGCTCGGCGATGGTCCCGAGCAGCGCGCGCAGCTGCGGGTACTGCTCGATGATCGCGCCGCGCACCACGGCGGTGCCGCTGTAGGGCAGGAAGAACTTCTTGTCGTCGTCCAGGACCGACAAGCCGAGGTTCTTGACCCGGCCGTCGGTGGTGTAGACCATGCCGAAGTGGCAGGGCGCGCTCTTGGCCGTCGCCGGATAGACGACGCCGGCGTCCATCCGAGTGACGTTGCCCGCCGGAACGCCGTTCGGATCGTTGTACGGGATACCGTATTTGGCCAGCATCGGCAGGAAACCGTCCGAGCGGCTGAAGAATTCGTCGTCGACGCAGAAGGTGCGGTCGGCGACGGGCAGCGCCGCGACCTCCGACAGCGACTTCACCTGCAGGCGTTGCGCGGTCGGGGCGGACGCGGCGAAGGCGTAGGTGTCGTTGAAGTTCGCGGGCGGCAGCCACTCCAGATCGTGGTCGCGCCGCTCGATGTCGTGCACGCGCTGCCACAGTTCGTGCGGGTCGGCGATCGTCTCGGTCTGATTGTGATAGTTGACCCAGCCGGTACCGGTGTACTCCCAGAGGATGTCGGCGTCGCCGTTGAGCTGGGCCTGCCGTGAGGACGCCGACCCGGGCGCGCCGGTCAGGTCGGTGACGGTCGCCCCGGCCGCGGCCAAATAGGTCGCGGTGATCTTGCCGAGCAGCACGCCCTCGGTGAAGCTCTTGGAGGTGACGACCAGCCGCGCCCCGTCGAGCGGCCGCGCCCCGTCCGGCAGGCTCGAATCATGAAATGTCCCTGACGAACTCACCAGCCCGCAGCCGGCCAGCAGCGCGAGCGCCAGCAGCGCCAGCGATCCGGCCCGCGTCCACCTCATGCCACGCCTCGCGGAGTCGCGGCCAGCTCGACCAGCCGGCCGAGCCAGTCGATGACCAGCGCCAGCAGGCCGACCAGAATCGCGCCGGAGACGAGCAGTTTGGGCAGGAACAGGGTGACGCCGGTGGTGATCAGCGTCCCGAGGCTCGTCGCCCCGATGAAGGTGCTCAGCGTCGCGGTGCCGACCAGGATCACCAGCGCGGTGCGCACGCCGTTGAGGATCACCGGGACCGCGAGCGGCAGCTCGACCTGGAACAGTGTGCGCGCCGCCGAGAGGCCGATGCCGCGCGACGCCTCGATCGTGCGCTGATCCACCTGCCGCAAGCCGACGATCGTGTTCTGCAGGATCGGCAGGATCGCGTACACCACGAGACCGACTACCGCGGTACGGAATCCGGTGCCGAGCCAGAACGTGAACAACACCAGCAGGCCGACCGCGGGCGCGGCCTGGCCGATATTGGCGACGTTGACGGCGACCGTCTCGAAGCGCTTCAGGGCCGGCCTGGTCAGCGCGATGCCGAGCGGGATCGCCACCACGACCACGATCAGCGTGGCCACGGCGGTCAGCTCGATGTGCGCGAGGATCGTGGTCCGCAACGTCGACCAGTCCAGCGACGCCTGCTCGGTCGCGGTGAAGGTGCTCGACCGATACCAGAGCAGATAGCCGGCGCCGACCGCGAGAATGATGATCGGCTCGAACCAGACGTCGATCGGCAGGCGGCGCAGCCGGTTCACGAGCGGCCTTCCGATTCCTCGCCGATCGGCTCGGCCGTAACCTCGTGCCCGGCAAGGGCTCCCGGTTCATCGGTGGCGGCGACCACCGGTGTCGGCGCGGGATCGGTGCCGTCGACGTAGGTTTCGTAGGACAGGTCCTCGTGCTCGGGATGGCCCTCGGCGAGCTTGGTGCGGATCAGTTCGGTCACCGCGCCGATACTCAGCGAGCCCACCACCGCGCCCCGGCCGTCGGTGACGAGAGTGGCCCCCTGGCTGGTCGCGAGCATTTCGTCGAGCGCGTCGTTGAGCGTGGAGGACCGCGCCACCACCGGCAGCCGCCGATCGAGGAAGTCCGAAACCTCGGGTTTGCTGGCCACTTCCGCGAGGGTGGGCCAGGACCGCGGACGGCCCGCGCGGTCGACCACCACGATCCAGCCGTGCCGGGCCGCCT
The DNA here is from genome assembly GCF_040681285.1 of Nocardia sp. NPDC051832. Classification (NCBI taxonomy): domain Bacteria; kingdom Bacillati; phylum Actinomycetota; class Actinomycetes; order Mycobacteriales; family Nocardiaceae; genus Nocardia; species Nocardia sp. NPDC051832. Next base: position 330,149 of record NZ_JBFAYL010000005.1, on the reverse strand, counting down.
TCGCGCGAGCGATCACCGCGCCCGAGGGCTCCCCGATCCGCGCGGTGATCACCTTGTCGTACTCCACATCTCGCACCCGCGAGACCGTCAGATAGGCCAGCTTCGCCCCGGATCCGACGAGCTCCTCGACGAACGGGGTGGCCGGATCGGTGAGAATCTCCTCCGGCGTCGCGTACTGCTCGATGTGCCCGCCCTCCGACAGGATCAGCACCTTGTCGCCGAGCTTGGTGGCCTCCTCGAAATCGTGGGTCACGATCACGATGGTCTTGCCGAGCTCGTGCTGGATCGCGATCAGGCTGTCCTGCAAGCGAACCCGGGTGATCGGGTCGACCGCGCCGAACGGTTCGTCCATGAGCAGCACCGGCGGGTCGGCGGCCAGCGCCCGCGCGACGCCGACGCGCTGCTGCTGCCCGCCGGACATGTCCTTGGGCAGCCGGTCCGCGAACGTGGCGGCGTCGAGGCCGACCAGGTCGAGCAGATAGTCGGTGCGCTCGGCGATCCGCTTCTTGTCCCAGCCCAGCACGCGCGGGATGGCGCCGATGTTCTTGGCCACCGTCCAGTGCGGGAACAGGCCGCCGGATTGGATCACGTAGCCGATCGACTGGCGCAGCTTGTCCGGATCCTCCTCGGTGACATCGCGTCCATCGATGCGGATCCGGCCCTCGGTCGGCTCGATCAGCCGGTTGATCATCTTGAGGGTGGTGGTCTTCCCGCAGCCGGAGGGGCCGACGAACGCGACGATCTGACCGGCCTCGATCTCCAGGTCCAGGCGTGCGACGGCCGGTTTCTCCTGTCCCCGATAGCGTTTGACGACACCGTCCAGCACGATCGACGCGCCGGTCACGTTGCGTTCGGCCGGCACCGGCCGGATGGTCACAGCATCGGTCATGCGAGTCCCTTGGCGATGGTGAGACGTCCGAGCAGGACGAGGAGCGCGTCGAACACCAACGCGATCGCGACGATGAGAATGGTTCCGGTCAGCGCCATTTCGAGGGCGTTCGCGCCGCCGAGCCGGGACAGGCCGTTGAAGATGAGCGATCCCAGACCGGGGCCCAGCACATAGGCGACGATGGCGGCGACGCCGACCACCATCTGGGTGGAGACCCGGATGCCGGTGAGGATCACCGGCCAGGCGATCGGCAATTCGACGGTGAACAGGATCCGCCGGCGGGAAAGCCCGATGCCGCGCGCGGATTCGATGACCGATTCCGGTACCGACCGCAAGCCAACAATCGCGTTGCCGATCACCGGCAGGGTCGCGAAGAACGCCAGCATGAGGAATGAGGGCAGCACCCCGAGCCCGAACGGGACCAGCAGCAGCGCCAGCAGTGCGAGCGAGGGAATAGTCAGCGCGACCCGGCTGGAAGTCAGCGTGAGCGCCGAGAGCAGCGGCAGCCGATAGACCGCGACCGCGACGAGCACGGCCAGGACCGTCCCGGCCAGGACCGTCTGGAAAGCCAGCGACGCGTGCTGATAGGTAAGGAACGTCAAAAGTTCGCCTCGACCGCGGATGTAGCTCCACAAATGCACGGGATTCCCCTTGTCGGCCGATAGGCCGGGTTGGTTCCTGTTGGCATGATCACCGGACACGCGAGGCCCTGGACAGTAGCCGATCACAGTTGTCCCAGCTCAGGACGGCGCGCGGTAAACGCCGCGCTGTTATGCCGTTGTGGCCTCAGGCCCGCGTGACCGCGCGCGGGCACTGCTGCATGATGGGCGCATGCTTCCCACCGACCAGCTGGCCCAGGCCGCCAGGCGCCGGGCCGTGATCGACACACCGCTCGGGAAGGTCGAGTTCGCCGTCACGCTCGGATCGACCGCGCTGCCCGCCGCGCCGGACACCGTGTGGCGCTTGCCGAATGGTTCGCACCTGCACCGCTGGGACCACGACGCCGCCACGGTCGATCTGCTCCTCGGGAGCATCGATGTCCCCGCGTGGGACGGCGGCGCGCCCGTGCCGATGTGGGCCGCGATCTGGCAGGTCCGAGCGCACGCCGCGGTCTCCGGCCTGATCGTCTCCGCCGACCTCGGCGATCTCCCCGCCGGCGCCTTCGCCGGCCCCGACTCCGGCGAATGCCTCGCGGCCGTCAGCGCCGAGAACGACCATTTCATGGTCTCGGTCGGCGGACCCGACTACGAACTGCTCGCTCTGCAAGCCGCCGACGGCCGCCTCATGCCCGCCGACTGGGCAGATGTCATGCCGCCCAGCGGTTCCGCCGACTACGGCGTTCGCTACACCGACCCCGCCGGCCTGAGCTATCACCTGCCCGGCTTGGCCAGAGCGGAAGTCGCCCGCCTGTGCATCGCCACCGCCTGGTGCCCGCGCGACGACGACCGCCCCGCCGCCTGGTTCGCCGTCGACATCCCCCTCGACACCGCCTACCTCAGCCTGGTCGCCGACCCTGGCTGATCGGCTATTCGTAGGCGACCTCCCAGTGTTTGATGCCGTTGAGCCAGCCGGAGCGCAGGTGCTCGGGTTCGGCGAGCTGGCGGAGGTTGGGCATGGTGTCGGCGATGGCGTTGAAGATCAGGTCGATCACCAGGCGGGCGAGGTTGGCGCCCAGGCAGTAGTGGGTACCCGCGCCACCGAAGCCGACGTGCGGGTTGGGGTCGCGCAGGATGTCGAAGGTGAAGGGGTCGGTGAAGGCGGTTTCGTCGAAGTTGGCCGAGCCGTAGAACATCGCGACGCGCTGGCCCTTCTTGATCGACTGGCCGCCGAGTTCGACATCGCGGGTGGCCGTGCGCTGGAAGACGGTGACCGGTGTCGCCCAGCGGACGATCTCGTCGGGGGCGGTGCGCGGGCGCTCGGCCTGGTACAACTCCCATTGCCGCGGGTTGTCCACGAACGCCTTCATCCCGTGGGTGATCGAGTTGCGGGTGGTTTCGTTGCCCGCGACCGAGAGCAGGATGACGAAGAACGCGAACTCCTCGGAACCGAGATGCTCGCCGTCGATATCGGCGTGCACCAGCTGCGTGACGATATCCGCGCGCGGGCAGGAGCGCCGCTCCTCGGCCAATTGCCAAGCGTAGCCGCTCAGTTCGAGCTGCGCGGTCACCGATTCGGCGGCGAACTCCGGGTCGTCGGACCCGATCATCGAATTCGACCAGTGGAAGAGCTTCTTCCGATCCTGCTGCGGCACACCCAGTAGTTCGGCGATCGCCTGCAACGGCAGCTCCGATGCCACCTGCTCGACGAAGTCCCCCCGCCCAGCCTTCTTGGCCTCCTGCACAATTCGCTGCGCCCGCTCCGCCAGCGCCCCCCGCAGACTCTCGATCGCCCGCGGCGTGAACCCCTTCGACACGATGCGCCGATTCTTCGTATGCGCCGGCGGATCCATATTGAGCATGATCACCTTCTGCATATCGAGCTGCTCCCGCGTGGTCTCCGCGGTATAACGCACGATCGCACTGTTCTCGGCCGAGGAGAACGTCTCCGGCCGCCGGGAGATCTCCTTGATGTCCTCGAGCCGGGTAACCGCCCAGTACCCCCCATCATGAAACCCGCTCCCCCGCTGCTCACACCACCACACCGGCGCCACCCGGCGCAGCTCCGCGAACTCCGCCGCCGGCCTCCGGTGCGCCCACAGATCGGGATCGGTGAAATCGAACCCCGCGGGTATCGACGGTCTGACCATGGCTGTCTCCCACTGACCTGAAACGCGTTCTACGTTCGATTCAAACACCGAACCCACCCTCACCAAGCCGCTACGGCGAAATCCGCGGGAACGCGCACCGGGATTCGAGCGGGCCGGATCCGGGTGGCGAAACTCGACGCCACCCCAGCTCCGGGTCGGACCGAATGGTCAGCGGTCCCAGCGGTTTTACTGCGTCGCGGCGACCAGCTCGTCGTCCACCACGATGGCCGGGAGCGGCGCACCGGGTGTCGCCTCGGCGTCGATCACCTGCGCGATCTGGTCGTAGACGCGATGGGCCACCGTGCGCGTGCCGGCTTGCAGGGCCTCGGCGGCGCGCAGGTGCCGCCTGGTGCTGCGCAGCAACGCCACTACGTTCAGCCCGGAGAGCGGGACTTCGACCATGTCGTCACCGATCCGCCGGACGAGTCCCGGCGAGACCCATTCCGACGGCCGGTGCCCGCCGCTGATCTGCCATAAATCCAGCTGATCCCAAACATCGCGGCGGCACACCAACTTCACGGCGTCGACGCCGGCCGCGCGTTGCATCCGCTGTTCGTGCGCGCGCTGGCTTGCCTGCATATCCCGGATCCATGAGGGCCACTTCATGGCGAGGGATTCTGCCGTAACCAGGGGCGACTTCGGTGTGTCAACACACCCGAGATTCGGGAGCGTGATCGAAGCGCTCCTCCGAAGACCGCAGCAGCCCGGGCGATTTCGGGCCGGGCGCCCCCGCCCGCAGCGCATCCACGATCTCGTCGGCGAGCAGCAGACTGGCCAGACCGTGCCCGTGCTTCTCCCGGCGCACCAGCGAGACGATGTTGTTGCTGAACGCGTCCCGCACCGGCCGGAAAGCCAAACGGCCGTCACGCAATTCCTCCGCGACGTCGAATTCGCTGAGAAAGGCGATGGCCTCGCCCCCACCGGCGAGCCGCTTCATGGTCTCGATCGAGTTGGTGTGAAACGCCGGTTGAATATCGAGTGCGGCGTTGGCGAAAGCCTCGGCGACGATGCCGTGAATCACCATAGAGCGATCGGCGAAGATCAGCGGATACGGCGTGCACTGAGCGAGCGGAATCGTTTCCATGCCGGCCAGCGGATGTCGCGGGGAGACAACAACTCCCAGCCGGGTGTTCAGCTGCCAGCACACTTCGGTCTGCGTCGAGGACGGGACGTTGAAGCCGAGTCCCAGATCGGCCTCGCTGTGCTCCACCGCCCGCAGAATATCCAGACTCGTCATCGTGCGAATCGAAATCCGGACCTGCGGATGCCGGGAGCGGAAACTCGCGGCGGCGGTGGCGACTACGCCGCTGGCCAGTCCCGTCATCGTGGCGATCACGACTTCGCCGCTGCCGAGCGCGTGCAGATCGCGAATATCCGCGACCGTTTCGCGGTATTGCTGAAGCGTCCCCCGGATATGCGCGAGCAGCGCTTCGCCCGCGGGAGTGGGCCGCATTCCCCGGGGCAGCCGCTCGAACAGCGGCTGGTCGAGTTCGGCTTCCAGCAAAAGGATCTGCCGATTGATCGCCGAGGGCGCGACATGCAGCCGAGCCCCCGCCGCGCGAATGGATCCGAGCCGCGCCACCTCATCGATGTACTGCAGCAACCGTGAATGGAGCACTGGGCACCTCCTGGGGCGAGTGTACGAAAAATGAGTACACCTCGTGCAAAAACGGATGCTTGTCAGCAACGGTGCGGAGCGAGTTCCATCAGTACCACTACGCAAAACCCCGATGTGAGGACCACAATGCTCCAACAGAATTCGCCCGCCACGACCCCCGCCGCCGCGGACGTCGCCGCCCAGGATGATCACGTCCGGACGATCTTCGGCATCCTGGAAGGCGAGCAGGAAGCCGACCTGCTGCTGCGCAATCTCCATATCCTCGACGTGCACAGCGAGTCCGTTTATCCCGGATCGCTGCTGGTCCACGGCCAGCGCATCATCGCGCTGAACCCGGACGAATCGATCGTGCGCTTCCGCGAAACCTTCGACGGCGAAGGCCTTTACGCGATCCCCGGCCTGATCGACACCCACCTGCATTTCGAATCCCAGCTCGCCCACCCGGCGGCCTTCGGCGAGGCGATCGTGCCCAGCGGAACGACCACGGTCTTCGGCGAAACCCTCGACTTCGCCAGCGCCGCCGGCGCCGAAGCGGTCGACGCCGCCAAGGCGCTGTTCGCCGAACACGACAAACTGCCGTACCGGCTCTACGCTTTCGCTCCGGGCAAGAAGACCGCCCCGGAGGTCACGGAGGCGATGCTGGCGATGGATCCGGTCATCGGCCTGGGCGAATTGGCCCACCTGTCCTACATGACCGGCAACGCCGACGACTTCCGCAAGTCCGCGCTCGGTCGCGCCAATGCCGGATTCGTCAACTGCCACTGGGGCGTCACGGCCCTGTCGGACACCTTGCTGAACTACATGCCCGCGATCGGTGTCGACAACAACCACGACGTGTGGAACGAGGACGACATCGAGAAAAGCATCCGCTACGGCCTCAACACCCAGATCAAATTCGGCGTCGGCAGCCCCGAAGTCATTCGAACCATGTTGCGCGCCATCGTGAAGCGCCGCTGGCCGGCCGAGAACTTCCAGCTCTGCGCCGACAACATCTCGGTGGACCGGGTGCTGCGGCACGGCCACATCGACTGGGTCATCTCGCTGGCCGTCGAAATGGGTATGCCGCCGATCCAGGCGATCAAGATGGGCACGCTCTATGCCGCGCGCTCCTTCCACAAGGACCGCGACCTCGGCTCGCTGAGCCCGGGCCGATTCGCCGACATCGTCCTGACCGACAGCCTCTCGAAGATCAACCCACGCTATGTGTTCAAGGGCGGCGAGCTCGTCGCCCAGGACCGCAAGCTGCTGCACCCGGTCGGCCTCGACTACTCGATCTTGGCCAAGCAGCCGAAACCCGGCCTCGGCGACTTGCGCGCCGAACAGCTCGAGCTCACTCCGCTCGAGGTCTCCGACGACGGCGCCCGGGCGAAGGTGCTGTTGTTCGACGTGTACGGACGCGGGCATCTCAAGTTCGCGCAGGAGGTCTGGGTGCCGTTCCGCGACGGCGCGGTGGTACCCGAGCTGGAAGGTGTGCGGCTGAACCGGATCTCGGTCGTGCAGCGCTACGCCGACGGCGCGCGGCACACGGTCAACGGACTGTTCAAGGGCGTCTCGATCGAGCGCGGCGCGGTCTCCACGTTCTGGCCGGCGCCCTCGGCCTACTTCGTGGTTGTCGGCAGCGACAGCGCCGAGATGTGCGCCAACCTCCAGCAGCTCGACGCGCTGGTCGGCGGTTGCGTCGTGACCGCGGACCGGCAGGTGAAAGCCGTTCTGCCCCTGGACTTCTACGGCGTGATGGCGGACATGGACCTGGCCGAACTCGTGGCCGCGACCCGTTCGATCGACGACGCCCTCGCGGCGCTGGGCAACCACAACGAAGGCGAGCCGGTCGTCAACAAACTGCTGACCCTGTTCATCTCGCTCGACCGCTTCGGGTTCATGAAGTAGCCCGGGCCACCGAGAAATAGGGATGCGATCGCCATGCAGCACGACAAGAACACGCTAGTCCTCGACACCGGAAACAAGCTGCGACGCTGGACCACCTACGTCGCCGGAATCTACATCCTGACGCTGGGCCTGAGCCTGGCGATCCGGGCGGGGATCGGCATTTCCCCGCAGAGCAGCCTCACCCGCACCATGACACTGGTGCTGCCTCCGCTCAGCCAAGGCACGTTCAACCTCATCCTCGAGGTCATCATGCTCATCCTGACCTTCCTGGTCCGGCCGCGAGCATTCCGGGCTTCGAATTTGCTCTCGATGATCCCGGCACTGGTCCTGGCCATGCTGCTCGACATCAATCTGATGCTCACCGAATGGATCGACCTCGACCCGTACACGGCCAACCTGGTGCTGCTGATTTTCGCCGACGCGATGCTGGCCCTCGGGCTCTTTCTGATGATCCGCGCCAATCTGGTGCTGATGCCCATCGACCTGTTCGTCAACACCATTCAGCAGAAGACCGGCCGCAAGTGGGGAAACATCAAAACGGTGTTCGACTGCACGCTGCTCGCGCTTTCGGCGAGCATCGGCCTGATGTTCCTCGGCGCACCGCATTTCATTCGCGAAGGCACGATCATCAATGCGATCCTGGTCGGACAGTATGTGAAGTTGTACTTCTTCCTGTATGAGAAGTACGCGGCCCGGAAAGCGCCGGCCCCCGCCCCCGCCGATCCCGTGGCTGATTAGGAACCTCGGCAACAATACGGTCGCGTCGCTGTGGCGGCGCTTCCGTCGTGTGGCAATCTAGCTTCTCAATGAATAGCAGCCGATCGATATTTCGCAGGTGGTGGCGAGATCGGGTTGATTACGACCGCCTGGTCGAGACGTTCGCGTCGCACGGCGCGCTGGGCCCGTTCAAGTTCATGCTGGGCACCGGCGGACTGGTCATGCTGTGCCTGGCGATCCTGGCGCCGATAGCGCAGGGCGAGGCGCCGGGAAATGTCATCGCGGTGCAGGGCTTCGTCGAAGCCGCCGTCGCCGGGGTGTGGACATTGCGCTGGTGGCTGTTGCCCTGGCCGCGCGAATACGAATCCCTGGCCTGGGTCGTGCTGTTCGATCTCGACGCGGTCATCAACGAACTGATCGCGCACAATCGCCTCATCGGCGTCCTGGGCCTCGTGCTGCTGGCCGCGATGGGCGGCTACGTGGCCGTGTTCCACGGTCCGCGCATCCTGGCCCTGCACGTCGGCTGGACCGTCCTGGCCAGCGTCCTGATGGCGTACCTGATGGTCAGCGGCGAGCTCCCCGGTACCAGCGCCAGCCGCGGCGCCGACGTCGCCGCGGGCCTCGGCGTGATTCTGGTGATGCTGGTCGTCGTCGGCGTCGTCCTCCCGTTCATGCAGTTCAGCCACTGGCTGCTCCGATTGGATGCGCTCTCGGATCCGCTGACCGGCCTGTTGAACCGCCGTGGCCTGGACGCGCACCTGTCGTCCGCGCTCGGCGGCCGCGCCCGCGGACACCTCTTCGTCGCAACCCTCGACCTGGACGAATTCAAGGCCGTCAACGACACCTACGGCCACCCGCTCGGCGACAAAGTACTGATCCACACCGCCCAGCGCCTGCGCGAAGCCGCCGAGCCCGACGCCCTCGTCGCCCGCACCGGCGGCGAGGAATTCGTGGTGGTCGGCGCACTGCACGACGACCCCGCCGCCACCGGCGAACGCCTCCGCCGGGCCATCGCCGGTATCACCGATTTCCCGGTGACGATCACCGCCAGCGTCGGCATCGCCGTCTTCGACACCTCCCGAGCGCACACCGAGCTCACCTACAGCGAGCTGCTTCGCAACTCCGACTCCGCGATGTACCGGGCCAAACACGGCGGCGGCAACGCCGTCCAGGTCGCCGCTACCGAAGTGTGAGAACGATTCTCGCCACGTCCGGCCGCGGCGCCTCAGCTCATCAGGCCGCTACGGTAGGCGAGAACTACCGCTTGGGTGCGGTCGCGGGAGCCGGTTTTGGCGATCACGTGCGAGACATGGGTGCGGGTGGTCGCTTCGCTGATGAAGAGTCTGGCGCTGATTTCGGTGTTGGCGTAGCCCATGGCCATCAGGATCAGTACCTCCCGTTCCCGGTTGGTCAGGCCGGACACCGAGGGCGGCGTGGTGGTGTGCGGCGGGGTACCGGATCGCAGGGCGGTGAGGACGCCGCCGACCACGGCGGGGTCGAGCCAGCCGTCCCCAGCGGCGCAGGCGCGGATCGCTTGGGCGAGGTCGGCGGGGGCCGCGTGCTTGAGCAGGAAACCGCTCGCGCCCGCGGCCAGGGCCTGCTGGACGGCGTGCTGTTCGTTGAAGGTGGTGAGGATGAGAACCGCCGGCGGGTCCGGTGATTCGCAGAGGGCGCGGGTGGCGCCGATCCCGTCGGTGCCGGGCATGCGCAGGTCCATCAGCACGACGTCGGGGTGGTGTTTGGCGGCCAGCTCGATCGCGGCCGCGCCGTCACCGGCTTCGGCGATCACCTCGATGTCGGCTACGCCGCCGAGTAGCAGCACGCAGCCGGCGCGCACGAGGGCCTCGTCTTCGGCGATGAGCACTCTGATCGTCACGGCGTGGTGTCCTGGGTTCCCTTGGCGCTCAACGGTATTTCGGAGACCACGGACCAGCCGGCGCCGTCCGGTCCGTAGGCGACTGTGCCGCTGAGGGTTTGCAGGCGCTGGGTGAGTCCGGCCAGGCCCTGATTGGTGGAGAGCCGGCCGACCCCGGCGGCGGGGCCGTCGCCGCCGGTGCTGTGCACGGCCACGGTGACGCGGGTCGGCTGCCAGCCGATGCTGATATCGACGTTCGCGCCGGTACCGGCGTGCTTGGCCGCATTGGTCAGTGATTCCTGAACGAGTCGGTAGGCGGCACGGTCGATGTCGGGATCGACATCGGGCGGGCGGGTGCCGTCGGTCCGGACCCGAATACGCAACCCGCGGGCCCGGTTCAGCTCGATCAGTTCTTCGAGGGTGGCCGCCGCCGCGATGTGATCAGGTGCGCGCAACAGCCCGAGCAGATCGTGCAGTTCGCCCATGGCGTGGGTGCCGGCCTGCTCGATGACGGCCAATGCCTCGGCCACCTTCGGATCCGCACCGGCGGCGAGGGTCCGGGCGGCCGCGGCATGCAGGATCATTCCGGCCACCGCGCCGGACACGCTGTCGTGCAGGTCGTGCGCGAGCCGCAACCGCTGCGCCGCCAGTGCGGCCTCGGCCTCGGCAGCCAGGCGGGCCTGGGTCGCTCGCGCGCGTTGCTCACGCAGGTAGAGCACCCGACCCAGGCCCCACACGACACCGAGCGCCAACGCCCAGATCGTTCCCGCGACGAGGTAGTGACTCGGTTCCGTCGGATCGGAACCGGCCAAATCGTTGTGATAGGTGAACAATCCGAGCGACAGCGCGGATCCGGCGAGCACCAGCCGGGCGGTCAAGCCGGGCACCCGGCAGGCGACCGCGAAGGTGGCGACCAGCAGATACAGGGCCGGAAAGTAGGTCGGCACAACGACATTGACCGCGGTGCCGCCCCACGTCACCGCCCACACCGCGAGGGGGAAACGCCCGCGCAGCAGCAGCGCCGCGCACAGCAGGACCGCCGCCGCCGGCACCACCCAGATCGGCAGCGACCCGCCGCCGATCAGCTCACGATCCCCGCCCCAGGCCGCCAGATCGAGGACACCGACGACGGTGACCAGCGCGACGTCGGCGAGCCGGCGCAGCGGTGTCGCCCCAGCGGTGGATTCAGCCACCGCCCAGTAGCTTCCAGACCCAGGTCAGTGGGTTGCCGATCAGCATCGCCGGTGGCGGCGGCGCGGCGGCGACCTCGTCGAGTACCGTGCGCACTGCCGCGATGACGTCGGCGCGGCTGGGTTCGACCGGCACACCGTCGCCGTTCGCATCCAGGGTGACCGGTACCCCGCGCGGCGGGGCGGCCGAGATTTCGGCCAGTTGCAGTAGCACGATGTCGGGTGCGTCCGGTACCACGATCGTCGTCGAGACCTCGACGATCTCCGCGTACTCGTGGGCCGGGCTGACCACCGCGAGCCGCAACGCCGTCTTCTCCTCGGCGAGGATCGCGGCCAACGGCGGATGCGCGAGGGCGAACTCCCGCTCGAGCAAGGTCGCCCGGCCGACCCGCACGCCGGTCGCGCCGCTCTCGTCGACTGCGTAGACGACGACGAAAGTACGTGCTGTCATGGGCAGAAGTGTCCCACGACTTCGGCTGGCAGGACTAAGTATTCGAGGTTCGCCGCAGGGCCGCCGCCGGGCTGCGCGCCCGCCGCCGGGCCAGGACGAGGGCGAAGGCGACGGCGGCGCACAGATCGGCGAGCACGAAAACCCAGATGCCGGTGCGGACGCCGAGGTGGGTACCGAGGAATCCGCCCAGCAGCGCGCCGAGCAGGTTGGCCGCGGTCGTCCCGGTGCCGAGCAGCGCACCCACCCGGGCGAAGTACCGATCACCGACGTCGGCCCCCATCACGACGATCAACGCGATGTTCATGATCGCGCCGAAGAACGTCGGCAGTGCGGTACTCGCGCAGACGATCACCATCGCGACCGGGAGCGCGCCGGCGGTGAGCGGCAGGGCGAGCGCGCAGGCCGCCGCGGCCAGCACCGTGACCCGCAACGCCAGTTCGGCCGAGATCCCGGCGGCGAGCAGGCGTGGCGCCGCGAGCGCGCCGAGCGCCGCCGCCAGCGTGGCGGCGACCGCGGGAATCCCGTACGCGGACACCGGGATGCGTATCTCGGTAAGCAGGAACACCGCGCGCATCGCGGCCACGCCGCCAGTCGCCGCACCTCCGATCAGCAGATACACCGCCAGCGCGGCCAGCACCTTGGAGTCGCGCAACGCTCGCACCCCCGCGGCGAATTCCCGGGCGATGCCGCCCCGCTCGCCGGTCTCCCGGTGATCCGGCGTGGACAAACCCCGGAGGCAATAGGCACTGAACAGATAGGTCAGCACATCGAAGCCGAACATCACCGCGGCGCCGGCCGCCGCGAGCAGCGGCGCCGCCACCGCGGCGCCCGCCGAACGCGCCTGCAGCGAATTCGCTTGCAGCCGTGCGCGCGTGGTGCTCAGGTCGCGCACGCCGAGGGTGCTCAGATGCGAGAAGTACAGTCCCGCACGCACGATTCCGGTCACGCCGAGGGTCAGCGACAAGCCGATCAGGGTGGCGACCGTCAGCAACCGGAAACAGGCTGCCGCGGCGCAGACCGCAATCGCCGCGGCCGCAACGATATCCGCCGCGATCAGGATCCGCCGCGGCCGTCGCACGCGGTCCAGGAGAACCCCGGCGAAGGGGCCGAGTAGTAGCGGCGGCACCGAGGACGCGGCGACCACCAGCGACACCTCACGAGGTCCGGCGGCCAGCACCGCGACCGCCGTCACGGCGACCGCGGTGCTGGTCATGGTGCTGCCGAAAGTCGAGGCGACCTGGGCGATCGTGTAGCGCCGCAGATCCGAATTCTGCTGTGCGGGTGTCGAACTGGTCATTGCCGGGTTCCTTGCCGGGGAAACGGAAACGCCGGGCGCGGACCTCGGGAGGCCCACGCCCGGCGGGGTATTCGGGTGTCACTGCATTTCGTGGGTGTTGGTGCAGTTCTGCATGCTGAGGGTGCTCCAGCCGGCGTCCTCGCCGTCGTTCTTGGCGGTCTCGGCCTGCAGTTTCAGGATCTGGGTCATGGTGTTCACCTCCCTCCGGAGGGGTTGTGCTGGTGCTGATCACATTTCGTGGGTGTTGGTGCAGTTCTGGACACTCCAGGTGCTCCAGACCGCGTCCTCGCCTTCGTTCCGGGCGGACTCGGCCTGCAACTTCAGGATCTCGGCCATGGTGTTCACCTCCTTTCCGGTGTGTCGAATGTCGTTGGGTGTCACTGCATTTCGTGAGTATTGGTGCAGTTGGCCATGCTGAGAGTGCTCCAGCCGGCGTCCTCGCCGTCGTTCTTGGCGGTCTCGGCCTGCAGCTTCAGGATCTGGATCATGATGTTCACCTCCTCTCGACAGGTTGGGGCGCGGCCGAAGACAGGGCCGCGTCGAGGGTGAACAGCGGGTCGGGGCAGCCGGTCAGCGTGTGCTGCAAGGCCAGCAGGACTCCGGCCGAACCGGTGGCCAGGTCGGCGCTGAGTCGCTGGCCGTGGCCGCCGAGCCAGCGCACACCGGCCGGGCCGGGGATCGCGTACTTGAACAGGGCGGTCAATCGCGCCTTCGAGTAGGGGCGCCCGGCGTGGATCGCCGCATCGGCTCGAGCCAGCGCCATTCCCGATTGACCGTGGAAAAGTCCCGGAGCGGCGGTGAATCGGATGTCCGCTGCCCGCAGGCAGCGGTCCACCACATCCGCCAGGGCGGGCTCGTCGTGCCGGCTCAGGTATCGCGTGAGCACCTGCGCGTAACCCGCGCTCCCGGCGGCCAGGTAGGGCATGACACGCAGATCGCGCTCGGAGGCCCGGAATTCCACGGCGCCGCCCGGGATCGGCTCGGCATGGACGAGCTCGTCGCGGAGCAACCGCAGTCCGTGCTCGAAGAACCGCCGCTCTCCGGTGCGGTCGGCCAGGTAGTACAGCGCCAGCGCGACTCCAGGTCGCCCGTGCACCAGCCCGGAGGCGTTGTCGGCGCCCAGCCGGGGCCGCAGATCCTCGGGCAGTCCGGTGAGGAGCCGGCACGCGTGGTCCAGGTGCGCCGGGTCGCCGGTGCGATGGTGAAAGGCCAGCTGGGCCATCGCGATTCCGGCGGCGCCGCCACCCCAGGTGACCGATTCGGCGCTCAGTCGATGCGCGCTCGCCGTGGCGAGCAGCGTCAGCGCGGCGTCGCGCTCGCCGAGATCGTCCAGCAGCAAGGCGATTCCGGCATTGCCGAACAGCAGGCCGGGGCAGGTGTCGTCGCGGGCGGCCAGGGATTCGTCGCGCAGGCGGGTGCGCACCGCCGGGTCGATAGCGCGCCCGGCCAGGCGCAAAGCGTGCAGTACGCCGGCTACGCCGTGGGCGAGACTTCGCGTGTTGGTGCTGTACCCCTCCGGCCCCAGGGGGTACGCCGACAGCGGGTTTCCCGGATCGGCCATGTGCTCCAGCGCGTCCGCGGTGCGGTCCCGCAACCAGGCCAGCGCGCCGACCGGATCGGTGCGCACGGCGTCGGGATCAGGAAGGCCCGGGCGTGCCGACCGCGCCCCGATAGCGAACAACCTGGTCCCACAATGGCTTCGGCGGTGCGGCGACCTCGGCGAGGTCGGCATGCAGGTGGTCCAGGGACTCCGGGGACCGCTCGGCGACCTCGTGCATCGGGAAGATCAGCAGCTGTGCGAGCGCGGCCAGCCCGTAGGCGTCCACATAGCGCGGATCGGCCTGCGCACGCCCGGCGGCGGTGCGCAGCTCGGGCGGCGCGAAACCCGGCGTGGACAGCAGGCCGAGCGGATGATCCAGTCGCTGCACGGCTTCCACGTCGATCAGCCGCACCGTGTCGTCGTCGTCGATGAGCACGTTGCCGGGGCTGATGTCGACGAAGGCGTAGCCCAGCCGGTGCAAGGCGGCGATCTGCTCGGTGACCTGCTCGAGAATGCGGCGACAGCGCTGGTAGTAGCCGTCGAAGGTCGCCGCGTCCGCGCTCGCGTGGATCAGCGGCGTGCTGGCGACCATCCAGCTGGTCAGCGTCCGCCCGGGCACGAATTCGGTGACCAGATAGGTGTTTTCCCATTCGGTGAACAGCTCGACCGGGCGCGGGGCCAAGCCCGGCGCCGCCGCGTGCAAGGCGCGCAACGTCAGGTACTCCTGCTCCAGCCGCTGCCGCGCGTCCTGCACCCCGACATAACCGTTGTGGCCGCGGGCTTCCTTGACGAAGCGGGCGTTCCCCGCCAGATCGCGGGCCCGGTAGGCGCCGCCCGCGTTGCTGTGGCGCAGCACCGCCTCGAAGGTGTAGCCGTGGAAGCTGACCTCGGACTCGCCGACCGGCTCCGGGGGCGGCGCGAACGGGTCCACGACACCGGCGGGCAGGAAGAATTCGGGACGGCGTTCGTCGGGGATCTCGGTGCCGTCGACCCCGCGCATGGTGGGCAGCTTCGACCCGTCGGCCTGCAACCGATAGCTGGGCCGGAACGCGCCGAACCGATACGAAACACACTGCGACGCCCCGAATCGGCGGTCGGTGAGCACATAGGGGCCCGCGATGCCGGCGAGCGACCGCTCCAGCCGCACCAGCACCTCGTGTGCGGCCTGCGGCGTCGGCGGGTAGAGCGCGCAGAACTTCCCGCTCTGCACCCGGCTCCCGTGCTTGCTGTGCAACCAGCCGAAGAACGTCCGCCCCGCCAGATGCTTGAACGGCACCCCCAGCTCGCCGCACACTCCCGAAACGAGGTCGAGCACCAGCGCAGCGTTGTCCAGCGAACTCGAGACATGGACCTTCCAGCCCTGCTCGGGCAGCTCCACCCGCGGCGGCATCCAGTAGGTCCAGACACCGGATTCGCCTCGGGTCCAGCCGGCCGGCGGCGCGGCGGGGGCATACCGTCGCCCCGGATCGGTGCGCTCGACCGGCTGGAAGTAGTCGGGGTCGGCGAATAAGAACGCTGCGTCGTGAAGCATTGCGGTCCAACCCTTCTCGGGTCTCGAGTTCGTCCGTCGGTCGATCGAACGGATTCCAGAATGACCGCCGCGCGGCCCTCGCCGAATCGGTGCGTGGTACCGGATTCGCCCTACCGCACGGCGATTAGGGGGCTCATCGCGGCGCGGTAGGGCATTCGCTTCCGAACCTCGCAGCCGCGTGATCAACTGGAGCCGGGAACGAACGCCAGGGACTACACAGGAGGAGCGATCGTGACGACCACCATCCTCGGCGGCGGCATCGCCGGCACCGCGCTGGCCGGAGCACTGGCACGCACCGGCGACAAGGTCACAATGTACGAGCAGCGGCGCGCCGGTGGGCCCGGAGGCGCGTTCCTGTTCCTCGACGACCGCGGGCACACCGCGCTCACCGGGCTGGGCGTGGATCTGGCGGCGCTGCACGCGGCCTCGCACCCGATCCTCGGCCTGGACTACACCAACAATGTCGGGGTGCACTCCGCGCGGATGGATCGCGGACACCGATTCTGGTTGCGCGCCAACCTGATCGCGGTCCTGCGCGAATTTCTCGACAGTTCCGGCGCGGAGGCGCACTACGACACCGTGATCACCGGCATCGACGTCGACGCGGGCACACTACAGTGCGCGAACCAGCCCGCCATTCCCCTCGCCGACGGGCTGACCATCGCGGCCGACGGCATCGACTCCGTCGTGCGCGCGCACCTCGAACCCGCCCGCGTCCCCGCCTACGCCGGCGACGTCGTCCTCTACGGCATGAGCACCGCGCCACTGTCGTTGCCGACTCCCGCTGCGGTGCTGCACTTCTACGACGAGATCACCCCCCAGGGCAAGGGCGCCACCTTCGGGCACGTCTGGGACGCGGACACCCCGGCCCTGTGGTTCCTGCGGATCCCGCGCACCCCGCTGCCCGCCGACGACTTGGGATTCCGCCCGGTCGCCGAGTGGGCCGAGGAGATCTCGGCCGCCACGCCGTCCAACACCGGTCTCCTGGAAACCCTGCTCGCCCACACCGATTCGGTGCACGTCTCCAACGCCCGCAACGTGCCGCTGGACGACGCGGCGGCACCGCGGCATCCGGTGCTGCTGATCGGCGACGCCGACCACGCCATCACCCCGGCGGCCGGCGTGGGCGCCCGGGACGCCTTGGAGGACGCGCACGCTGTGTACCAGGCCGTCACCACCGGCGGCTCCCCCGCCGAAGCCATGGCGCGCCGCCGCGCGCAGATCCGGGCCGATCGCGAACGCGCACAACAACTCATCCGCCGGAGTACCGGCCGGGCCGCGTCGACCTGACCGGCCGACCATACCGGCAGGTCCGTACCGTCGGACCCATGCCAGTCACCGAAATCCTCGCCATCCTGGTCGCCGGCTTCGGCGCGGGGGCCGTCAACGCTGTCGTGGGAACCGGAACGCTCATCACCTTCCCCACGCTCATCGCGTTCGGCTATCCCCCGCAGATCGCGACGATGTCGAACGCGATCGGGCTGGTCGCCGGGAGCGTGTCGGGAACCTGGGGCTATCGGCGTGAACTGCGCGGGCAAGGGCGCATGCTGCGCCGGCTGCTCCCGGCCTCGTTGCTCGGCGCGTTGCTCGGCGCGTGGTTGCTCCTGCATTTGCCGCCGTCGGTCTTCGCGACAGTCGTTCCGGTGCTGATGATCACGGCGCTCGTACTGGTCGTCCTCCAGCCCCGCATCCAGGCCTGGGCGAGACGGCGCTCCGAGGCGGCGGGCGTCGCGGCCGATCACCTGAGCCGGACGAAACTGACGCTGTTGACCATCGGCACCTTCGCCGTGGGCGTGTACGGCGGCTACTTCACCGCGGCACAGGGAATTCTGCTGATCGGCGTGATGGGCGTGCTCGTCTCCGAACCGATCCAGCGCATGAACGCGGCCAAGAACCTGCTGACGCTGATCGTCAATGTCGTTGCGGCCCTGAGCTATACGATCGTCGCCTTCGACCGGATCAGCTGGAGCGCGGCGGGTTTGATCGCGATCGGTTCCCTGGTCGGCGGAGCCGTCGGCGCCCGCTACGGGCGCCGGCTCTCGCCACCGGCGCTACGCGCCGCGATCGTGGTGCTCGGCGTGATCGGATTGTGGCGCTTGCTGGACTGAGCCCGGATGCCCGCGCCGGACCGCGCCAGCAGGAGGGCGGGCACCGCGGCGAGGACGAAGAGCACTCCGGCCATCGTGACGTAGAGGTACACGCCGGTCGCCGTGCTCACCGGAGCGCCGTCGGCGGTGATCCCGGGAATCCGGGTCGCTTTGAGCACCTCGCCCCCGGCGAAGTTGACGACCACCGAGCCCAGGGCGAGGACGACCGACACCACACCGGCGATCGTGCCCTGCCGATCGGGCGCTTCGAGACTGGCCGCCAAGTTGTAGCCGGAGGCGCCGATCGCCCCGGCAGCCATGCCGACCATCGCACCGCAGGCGATCGCGACCGGCAGCGCCGAGACGCCCGCGAACATCGCGAAAGTCGCCACGGCCCCGACGGCGATGCCGCCGACCAGCGGCAGCGCGGGACCGAATCGTCCGGCGACCCAGCCGGCGCACACACCGCCGAGCACGATGCCGAGATTGGGCGCGGCGAGCAACACCGCGATGGTCTCGCCCGCGCCCAGCCCGTAGCCGAGGCCCAGGTCCGGGGGCACCTGGGCGATGATGCCCGTCAGTTGCAGCATGCTCCGGAAGGAGCCCGCGGCCAGGACCAGAGCCAGCAGCGTCAGCAGGATCGGGCGGCTGAGGGCCCGGAGATCGATGATCGGCTCCTCGACCCGCAGTGCCAGGAATGCCCACGCCGCCAACGCGGCGGCGCCGGCCGCCAGCAGCGCGAGCAGTCCTCCGGAGCACCAGCCGAGGTGCGTACCGAGGCTGACATAGGCGAGCACCGCGCCGAGACCGCCGCCCAGCAGGAGCGCGCCGCCCACGTCGATCCGGCCGCTACCGCGGATCGGCGACTCCGGGATGAAGACCCGCACGCAGAGCGCGGCCACCCCGGCCAGCAGCGCCGCCGCGAGGAACACGGCGCGGTAGCCGAACAGCTCGATGATCGGCTGCATCAGGAATGGTTCGATGATTCCGACAACCGACGAGCCGGACGTCACGAGCCCGACCACGGCCATCGCCACCCGCGGCGTGCAGATCTGCCGGGCGAGGGCCACCGTGAGGAAGACGGCCGCGAACGCGGCGCCTTGGAAGAAGCGTCCTAGCAAGAAGATCCAGAGGGTGGGGGCGACCAGGCAGATCACCGCGCCCGCACCCGCGAGGAGCAGCGTCGTGAGCAGGATCCGGCGCTTGCCGAAGAGGTCGGAGCTCTTCGCGAGCAGCGGCGACCAGATAGCCCCGGCGAGCATCGCGCTCGCGTTCAGCCACGCGGCCTGGTCGGTGTCGAAATGGTCCAGCAATTGCGGCAGGACCATCATGGGCGAGCCGATGACCACGTCGGCCAGGACGTTGGCAAGGATGAGAACGGCCGTCCAGAGGGCGAGCCGCTTGCTCCAGCGCTGCTCCCTAGTGTCGGCGGCAGGAATTTCCAGCGTGTCGTTCACGACGAATCCTCTTCAGCGCTGCGCGGTTTCAGCGGCGGCCGATGCCGTGGATGCTCGCAGCGCCGCGTTGCGGGCGGCGATCGCGGCCCAGGTGGCCGGCACGATGCGGTCGCGACCGCTCCCGACACGCTCCTGCGCGAAGGTGACATAGGGGCGCTGCCGGGCCTCGTACCGCGCGAAGGCGGCGGTGTGATCCGCTCCGGCCAGTTCGAGTTCTTCGGCGAGAATGTGCGCGCCGGTGAGTGCGAGCGAGGTGCCCCGGCCGGAGAGGTAGGCCGGGCAGTATCCGGCGTCCCCGACCAGTGCGACGCGACCGCAGTGCCAGGCGGGCATGCGGATCTGACTCGCGGAGGTGAAGTAGAAGCCAGGATCGGCGCGGGCGGCGTCGAGCAGCTCCGGGATCCGCCAAGATCGGTGCTCCGCGAAGGCTTCGACCAGGATCTGCTTCTGGGCTTCCCGGTCCGCGTGGTCGTAATCGAGTACGTCCGAACGGAATTGGAAGTTCGCGACGGCTTTGCCCTGGTACCGGAAGATGCCCACCATCCGGCCGGGGACGTTGTAGATCGAGTTCGCGTCCCCGACTCGCGCCGCGGCGGGAAGTTCGGCGAGGGCGAAATAGACCCCGAGGTGCCGGGCATAGTCGTGCTCAGGACCGAATACCAGCCCGCGGACGGCGGAGTGCTGGCCGTCGGCGCCGAGCACCAAGTCGTACCGCTCGGTGCGACCCGAGGCGAAACGCACCTCGACGCTGTCATCGTCGGAGAGTTGCTCGATCGAGTCGCCGAACCGGATCGCCGCCGCGTCCGGAAGGGCCGCGGCGAGGACGCGCACGAGATCCGCGCGCAGGAGTTCGATGTCGTCCGCGGAGTCGCTGATCTCCGCCATCGGAATCCGGGCCACCGGCTCGCCCGCGCTGTCGACGAAGTGCGTGTCCTCGGACATCCGGACCCGGTGCCGCTGGAGCTGCGCGAGCAGCCCCATCCGGTCCACGGCCTCGATCGCGGGACCGCGGATGTCGATGGGTGTGCCCGTGCGCCGGAGCTGCCGGGCGGCCTCCACAACGGTGACGTCGTGGCCGCGGCGGCCGAGTTCGAGTGCGCTGGCGAGTCCGGCGATACCGGCGCCGGAGACAAGGATTTTCACGTGCGCTCCAAGATGGCGAGACTAAAAGCCACAAATTGTGGCTTTTGCCGAGCATACTGAGGTCTGGTTTGCACCGCAACGCCGAACCTGGCGACAATCGGCACCCGAGCAGAGAACAGAGGTGAGCGCGGCAATGACGGACAGCACCGCTGAGCAGCAACCCGCGCGCCGCCCCGGCGGCCGCAACGCGCGCGTGCGCTCCCAAATCCTCACCGCGACCGCCGAACTCGTGGCGCGCGACGGGATCGCGGGCTTCCGCTACGAGGAGGTCGCCGAGCGCGCCGGCGTGAACAAGACCAGCGTCTACCGCAACTGGCCCGACCGCGAGGAGCTGGTGGTCCAAGCCCTGCTGCGCTACGCCGAGGATCTCGCCACGGTCGCCGACACCGGCGACATCCACCGTGACCTGGTGGACTATCTGCTGGCCCTGGCAGGGGGTCTGGAAACACCGTTCGGCCGGACTCTCGAACAGGCCATCCAGCCCGCGCACCAGAGCCCCGCCCTCCGCCAGGCGCTCACCAGAATCCTCGACCAGCGCCAACTCGCCCTGCAACAGCGGGTGGACGCGGCTGTCGACCGCGGCGAGCTGCCCGCGGTCGACAGCGCCTTTCTCGGCGAGATGATCTCCGGCCCGGTGCGCCTGGTCGTCAACCGCGGCCTGCGGCCGTTCACGCACCGGGACGCCGAGCGCATCGTCGAGGTCGTGCTCGCCGGTATCCGCGCCACGGCACAGCCGTCCTGACCGATCCCCTGCTGTGAGCGGATCCGCCCACGGCAGCGGGGCGCGATTTTCCGGGTAGTGCTGGGGCACGGTGGATGCATGGCACAAGACGACAAGACGCCAACCTTCAACTGGCGCACCCGAGAACAGCTTTTCGGCCGCCGGATTCTGGTGCTGGACGGGCCACTCGACGACGACAACGGCGCCCTGCTGATGACGCAACTGCTGACCCTCGCCGCCGAGGATCCGGAGGCCGGGATCTCGCTGTGGATCCATTCGCCGGGCGGGTCGGTTCCGGCCATGCTCGCCATCCGCGACGTCATGCGGCTGGTGCCCTGCGAGGTGTCCACCCTGGCGCTCGGATTGGCTTGCAGCGCTGGGCAATTCCTGCTGTCGGCCGGGACCCCGGGGCGGCGGTTCGCGCTGCCGCACGCCCGGATCCTGATGCATCAGGGGTCGGCCGGCATCGGCGGCAGCGCGGTCGAGGTCGAGGTGCAGGCCGACGACCTGCGCTACACCGTGCAGACCGTGCTCGGCCTGATCTCCGCGGACACCGGGCAGCCCTACGAGCAGATCTTCGACGACTCGCTGCACGACCGCTGGTTCACCGCGGCCCAGGCTCGAGAGTACGGCTTCATCGACGGCATCGTCGACTCGTTCTGGCAGGTCGTTCCGCAGCGACAGAAAGTGGGAATCGCATGAGCAGCTACACAATTCCGAACGTCATCGCCCAGCATCCGCGCGGTGAGCGCATCATGGATGTGTATTCGCATCTGCTCACCGAGCGCATCGTCTACCTCGGCACTCCCATCGACGCGGGCGTCGCCAACGCCCTCATCGCCCAGTTGCTGCACCTCGACGCGGAGAGTCCCGGCCAGGACATCAATCTCTACATCAATTGCGAGGGCGGCGATTTGACGGCCATGCTCGCGCTCTACGACACCATGCAGCACATCCATTCCCCCGTGGTCACCACCTGTGTGGGCCAGGCCATCGCGGTCGGCGCGGTCCTGCTGACCGGCGGCGTGGCGGGCCGGCGCGCGCTGCTGCCGCACGCCCGGGTCGTCTTGCACCAACCCGCGGCCCGCGGCCAGGGCACCATCCCCGACCTCATCCTGCAAGCCGACGAACTGGTCCGGACGCGCGCACAAGTCGAAGCCATCCTGTCCAAGCACACCGGCCAATCGGTGGAAACCCTCCGGCACGACACCGACCGCGACCGGGTCTTCACCGCCCAGGCGGCCATCGATTACGGGATCGTGGACCTCGTCCTGGATCCGCAGGACTGAGCCGTCGCCCCGGATCCCGCCACGTTCGTGTCGTGGCGGGATCGGGGAGCACAGGTCTCAGGCCGCGAGCAGCAGCCCGTTCAAGGCCCCGTTCGCGCGCGGCCCGGCCGAGCGCGTGAACTCGGGCTGCCGGAGCCGGACCAAATCATCGGCGATCTGATGGACAAGCCCACCCAGCGAGGTGCCGAGCGCCCCCGCCATAGCCGCCACCATCTCACTGGAAGGTTCCTTCAAACCCCGCTCGACCTCGGACAGGTACTGCGGCGAAACCCCCGCCCGCCCAGCCGTTTCCGCTAGCGTCTCGCGCTGCTCCTGCCGCAACGCCCGCAGCCGCTGCCCCAGCGCCTCCCGCCACAGCGGCTCGCGAACCGGCTGAGCTGCCCGCGGCGCCGACCGCCGATCGACCGGAGTCAACGACCGGCCATCGACCGGAGCCGACGAACGCCGATCAGCTGGAGCCAGCACCGGCCGCCGGTCCAGCGGAGCCGCCTGGTCGAGACCGCCGGGAATCGCGTGCAACCGCGGCCTCTCGCCCTGCGGCCGCTCAACGCTCGAATGCTCGCTCATAGGTGGAGCGTACGACCGGAACCGACCGCCGTGCCCACCTCTCCGCTCTGGGCGAACACGGCCGCCTGGGCTACACACCAGCTGGTCGCGGGCGCCGCGGCGAGGAGCGTTCCGGAGGGCAGGGCGCGTTCGGGGCTGAGTCGCCTTCCCTGCCACGAGTATTCGGCGGCTCGGGCCCGACTGACCCGACCGTGCCGGGTGGGCCCGCAAGCATTCGCTGAGCGGGCCCACCCGTGACCGGTCAGGCGTTGATCACTTGGCGCTGCTCGGAACGGCTGATCTCGATCTTGCGCGGCTTGGCCTTCTCCGCCACCGGAATCACCAGTCGCAGCACGCCGTCGCGATAGTCGGCCCGGATGGCTTCGGTGTCGAGATTCTCACCCAGGAACAACTGTCGACTGAAAACTCCACGGGTCCGTTCCGCGGCGAGCATCGACCGCTGGGAATCCAGTTGCGGCCGCTGTGCCCGCACAGTCACCACATTGCGTTCGATATCGAGGTCCAGTGACTCCGGGTCGATACCGGGCAGGTCCAGTTCGACGAAGAACTCCTCACCTTCCCGCCACGCATCCATCGGCATCACCGCCGGCCGCGCCGGCGTGCCGAATACCTGCTGTGTCAATCGATCCAGATCCCGGAACGGATCGGTGCGCATCAGCATGGTCGCCACCTCCACTCACTCCATTTCTCTCTCGGTTGATCAGATAACCTCTGTCATCTGACTTAGGTTTGTTTTAGCACTCAGCCTAGGAGAGTGCAAGTGCGACGCTGAAGTAATCTGGATGACAAGAGAGAGGAGCTCGATGCCACCGAACCGACCCGATCCGCATCGCCCCGGCCCCGCCCACGCGGTGTACGGCATCTCCGTCGCCGCCGAGCTGTCCGGGATGGGCGCACACTCACTGCGCCTCTACGAACAGCACGGCCTCCTCACCCCCGCCCGTAGCGCCGGCGGCACCCGCCGCTACAGCGACGATGACCTCACCCGGCTACTCCGCATCGCCGACCTGGCCGGCCAAGGCGTCAACCTCGCCGCGATCGCTCAGATCTTGGCGCTCGAAGACGCCAATACCGAACTGCGCCGAGCCAATGCGGCACTGACCGCCGAGCGCGACCAGCTGCGGGGAAATCAGAACCCCGCCTAGACCTGCTACCGGAGCGCGACGTTCTGGTCGGCTATGACCTGCACGATGTGCTCGACCTCCGGGTCGCCCAGCGCACGCCAATCCAGTTTGATCAGGACGTTCCACGAATGTTCGAGTCCATCCGCCGGAATCACATAATGGCCGGTGCAGGTGGCCGTCCCGGATCCGCTGCCCGGCAGCTGGATCTGCTGGTGGCATACACCTGCGGAGATGCCGTCGACATCGAAAGTGAAGTCGACGGTGACCTGAACGGATTCGATGTGAATCGCGGGATCGGTCGGCGTGCTGGACAGTTTCGTGGTGACGACGCACGAGTACTGCCCGCACGGGTCCATCTCTGTTTCACCGCTCCACTCGACCCGCACCTCGCCGCTGCGGGCGGAGACCAGTTCCGACCGCCCGACTCCCGTCATGCGGTCGAACATCGCCCGCACGTGGTCGGTGGTCAGCGCGGAAATATCCAACGTCAGGGTCTTCAGTCTCTGGTTCATCGAATGCTGTTGTGCTACCACGATTCTCGTGATGACAGGCAGATCCGATCGCGGGGATAGGTAGACGGTGTACGCACCGCTCTTGATCGGCACCGAGCCGCGACCGTCGATCTCGACCGTGGCTCCGACCAGGACGAGTCCGCCGTCGTAGAGCCCTGCGGCGAATCGCTCCGGTGCCAGTTCACTGGTGAAGTCGACCCCGAAGTGATCCGGAGGCACTTTCGACCACTGCTCGGCCAGCCGCTCGGCATGGATGTCGACCCAGCCCTTCGCAACCCAATAGCTCTTCGGCGCACGGATGAACACCATTCCCCGCACGCCGTAGTACGGGATCGAAAGCTCGCCCGCGGTGATCGTGCCGGTCGCGACACCGGCGCGCGACAAATCCAGATCGACCTCGAAAACGGACCCGTCGACGGTCTCGACGCGACCGGAATAGTGCTGGCCAGGTGCCTGTGCCAGCCCCCGCTGAGCTCGCTCCAATTGTTCTCCAGCGAGCGCGCTCGCCACGGGCACAGGCCCGACACCAACGGTGCGTGGAGACGAGATCAGCAGGGCGGCAACGCAAGCGGCGACCGCCAGGACAATGACTGCCAGGACCGCTGAACGCTGGCCGGCCCGCTTGGGAAATGGCATTGCTCTTCACGCTCTTTCAGCGTGTCGTCTCGAATGTGATGCCAATCCAGAATCAGGTAGTCAGCGGCAGCGACCGGACAATCTGGACAACTTTGGACAGAGTTGGCCGCGCGCGCCGAGGTCAGGCTCCAGCCGGGAGTTCGGCGTGGAGATGCCGTTGCAACACCAAGCCGACGACCGTCATCGCCAAGGCGGCGATCAGCAACCCCGCCAGCGTCCAAGCCAGCGCGGTGAAGCCGTGCGGCGCGGCGGCCGCGGCGACCAGCGGCCCCGCGGTCGCGCCGACGTAGAAGCTGAACATCGCCACCGACATTGCGGCAGCGCGGGATTCGCCGCCCAGCTCGCCCGCGCTTTGCAGGACCGCAGGCGCGATGACGCCGAGGCCGCCGACCATCACGGCGAGCAGCACCGTCAGCACCACCAAGTGACTACCCTCGAACGTCGCGGCCACCACCGCACTGGCGGCGACCAGCACGCCGAGCACGATCTGCCCATGCTTCGACAGCCGCGCGAGCGGCACCGCCAGCAGCGGCAGCATCAGCATGACCGGCAGCGCACCAGCGCGCAGGGTGAGCAGTTCGCCCGAGCTGTGCACGACGCCGGTGAGTTCGAGGCCGGTGTAGATGCCGACCATCACCGCCATGCTCATCGCACCGGCGATCAGCATCGGCACCAGCGACACCACTCGGAACACCGCGGGGATCGCGGCATAGCTGTGCCGCAGCGGCAGTTCCCGGCCGGCCGGCGCGTCGTCGACCATCACCCGGCGCAGCGCGACCGCGAGGACCGCGAAAACCAGGGCGGAGGCGAGGAACATGGTGCGCCACGGGAACGCGGCGACCACCGCCTGCGAGACGATCTGCGCGATCACGGTCGCGGCCAGGAAGGACGTCGCGATCGACATGGTCACCACCGCGCGGTGCGCGGGCGCGATGCGGGTGGCGACATAGGCCATGATCGCGGGCGGAATCGATCCGACGACGAGCCCTTGGACCAGGCGCAGCCCGACGGCCCCCGGCGCACTGAACGCCAAACCGGTCAACAGTGTGACCACCGCCGCCGCGAGCATGCCGGTCATCAGCACCTTGCGGTGCCCGTAACGGTCCGAGAGCGGCCCGAAGAGCACGAACCCGCCCGCATACCCGAACGCGAACGCGCTGATGATCCAGGTCATCACGACCGAGCCCGCGTTCCAGTCCGCTTTCATGGCCGTGAACAGCGGAATCGGCACATACATCTGTCCGGTGGCGAGCAGCGCGGACAGCACGAACACGGGCAGCGTGCGCGCCGTGTGGGCACGGGGCGAAACACTGCGGGCGGGCGCGGTGACCGGGGTTCCCGCCGCGGAAAGGGTCGGCGTTGTCATGGAGGCGACGGTATGCCCAGCCGGATCCCGTTGTCAACCAAATAGTTGGTTTAAAGAACTGGTAAACTCGCCGCCATGACGGCAGCGATCAAGCGCGGCGACGCCACCAAACAGGCGCTGTTGCGCGCCGCCCGGGACGAATTCGCCCAGTACGGCCTGGCGGGCGCACGGGTGGACCGCATCGCCGAGGCGGCGGGTGTGAACAAGGAACGCATCTACGGCCTGTTCGGCAGCAAGGACAAGCTCTTCGACGTCATCCTGATCGACACCATGCGCGAATTCCTGGACGTGGTGCAGCCACTAGCCGAGACCGATCCGGGCAACTATGTCGCGAAGCTGTTCGACTTTCACGGAAAGAACCCCCAGCTGCTGCGCCTGCTGCTCTGGGAAGGCCTGCACCGCGGCGTCGACGCGCACGACATCGACGGCTGGCGCGCCCAGCACTACGAACGCAAATTCGACAGGGCCATCGAACAATTCGGCGTCGATGCACAACACGCCGGACGTCTCCTGCTCGCCCTGTGCGGCCTCGCCAACTGGAGTCTCGCGGTCCCGCAGACTACCCGGCTGCTCCTCGGCGCCGCGGCCGAAGACACCGACGCCACCCGCGCGTTCATGCAAGATTTCGCCAGGGCGGCGATGCGGAACTTCCCGCCCGCGACGGCACCGGAATCCGAAGCGGTCAACCCATTGACCACTGGGCCCGCGTCGGCGGACACCGCCGTAGACCGCGCAGCCCAGCGCTTACGCGACGCCCAAGCCGCGGCGGACGCCGCCCGCGACGACCTCGCCGCGGCCCTGCGCGACGCCCGCGCCCAGGGCACGAGCGCGAACCAGCTGGCGCGTCAGGTGGCAGGCACGCTGTCGCGACCAGTGGTGCTCAAGCTCCTGGCCGACTGACCGAAATGCCGCGCACCACTTACTGATCCGCACCTCACGGTCCTGCTCGGCGCCGGCCACCTCGGCCAGGCCTACGACCTCACCGGCCCCGAGACACTCACCAGGGCAACGCGGGTCCGGCAGCTGGCACAGGCGGTCGGCCGCGAGCTGTCCTTCGTGACAGTGTCACCCGAGGAGTGCATCGCGCTCCTCGAACCCACGAAGGGCGATTCGCGCGCTGGTACCACCTTCGCGTCTTGGGCCGCCGCCAACGCCCGACTGTTCCGCATTTGTGACGGACGCTAAGGTCTTTGTGCTTGGCGACATCGTTCTAACTTGGGATCTGATGAATGGTTGAGGTAGTAACAGCGCGGCCGCAAGCTTCTGACGGGCCGCGGGAACGCGTACGACAACGACGCGGCC
Source organism: Nocardia sp. NPDC051832 (assembly GCF_040681285.1). NCBI lineage: Bacteria > Bacillati > Actinomycetota > Actinomycetes > Mycobacteriales > Nocardiaceae > Nocardia > Nocardia sp. NPDC051832. The sequence goes on along the minus strand of NZ_JBFAYL010000005.1, from coordinate 302,224 downwards.
GGCCGCGGTGGGCGCCGCCGGCGGCGGCGGTCGCGGGCGGAGTGCTGTTACTGGCTTGGCAGGGTTCGCGATACGGCAACTGGCTCGTCGACGATGCCGGAATCACCTTCGCGTACGCCCGCAGTGTCGCCGACGGCGCGGGGCCGGTGTTGCAGCCCGGCGCGGACGCCGTGGAGGGATTCTCCAATCCCACTTGGCTTTTGGTGCTGGTGCTGGGCAAGTGGTTCGGTCTGTTCGATCGCGGCACGCTCTTCGGCGTCCCGGACTTCGTCCTGTACCCGAAGGCGATCGCGCTGCTCTGCTGCGCCGGAATCCTCGTCGCCTGCTATCTCGCCGCGCGCCGGGTGTCGCGCTGGCCCGCGCTGGTCACCTTCGCGACCGGTGTTGTGCTGGCCGCGATTCCGTCGTTCGTGATCTGGTGCTTCTCCGGCCTGGAGAACTCCCTGTTCGCGCTGGCCGTCTGCGCGCTGGCCGTCCATCTGTTCCTGGCGGTGCTGGACCAGCGACTATGGACGCCGGCTGTCGCGGTGACAGCCGGCGCTCTCGCGGCCTTCGCGGCGCTGACCCGCCCCGACGGCCTGATCTATTTGGCCGCGTATCCCCTGGTTTCGCTGATTCTGATCCCGCGTGCGCTGTGGCGCACCGGACTTCGGCACGCGCTGTATTCCGGCCTCGCGTTCGCGATTCCGTTCGGGGCCTATCTGCTGTGGCGGTACCTCGAGTTCGGCAGGCTGGTCGCGAACACGGCGGTAGCCAAGCATCAGGCGATGCCGACCCCGCACGACCTGACCAGGGCCGGCGAGCTGGTGCAGTACGCCGGAGCGCCCGCGGTGATCGTGGCCGTCGGACTGGTCGGGCTGGCACTGGCCACCCCGAGCAAGTGGCGTGACGGCGTTGTCGCACTGCTGGTTCCGCTCGCGCTGGCGATGGTCGCCTACTGCGTACTCCAGCCGGACTGGATGGCGCAGTTCCGGTTCGCCACTCCGGTGTGGGCGCTGGCCGCGTTCGTCGTCGTGATCTCCGCGGCGGAATTGCTGTCTCGGCTGCGGACCCGAGGCCGGGTGCTCGTCGCGTTGACCCTGGTCGGCGCGCTCATTCCCTCCGGAGTCGCCCTGGCCGACGCGGCGAAGTCCTATCGCGCCGACTCGGATGTGCCGCTGTGCTGGATCGCCCTCCGCTTCGGCGGCTTCGTCAACGGCTACGCCGACATCATCGGCCTCCAGCAAGGCAGCCTGCTGGCCCCCGACATGGGCGGCAGCTCGCTGACCTCCCGGCTGCGCCTGATCGATATGGCCGGGCTCACCGAAGCGCGGATCGCCGACATCTACGCGGGCAAGGACACCGTCAGCCTCGAGGACTACGTCTTCGAAGACCGCAAACCCACCTTCGTGCACACCCACGGGGCCTGGCTCGCCAACGGCCTCACCCTGGACCCCCGAATGACCCGCGACTATTACCAAATCCAAGGATTCCGCGACGCTTCCGGCGCGGACGAGGACTGGGTCCGCAAAGAGGTCGTGCGCGACGAGCAGCAGCTCCAGCAACTACGCCAGTACTCCAGCGATGTCCTTTCCCACCTACTACCCGACTATCAGCAGACCGGCGAATGCGGCGGGGTCCTGCGACCCGGCAAAACCGTCCCGCGCTAGGCAGGCATGGCAGAGGATCTGACCGTAACTCGGACGCTGGTGATACCGCCAAGGAACGGCGCATCGCCGCGAAGAAGCGGCGCGGCGTCACCAAACGCAACCGCCGCGCCGCCCCCGACGACTAGCCGCTGATCCGCACCGGGAGTTCCCGGTGACCGTTGGAGATGAAACCGATCACCGGCGCCACCGCCGCCGGATCGACGGCGAAGCGGAGATCCGGGAACCGTTCGAACAGCGCCGGGAGTGCGATCGCGGCTTCGAGCCGGGCCAGCGGAGCGCCGATGCAATGGTGCGCGCCGTGACCGAAAGCCACGTGGTCCTTCTTGATTCGCGTGATGTCGAAGGCGGCCGCGGTGGCGCCGTGCACTTCCGGGTCGCGGCCGGCGGCGGCGTAGGAGGCGAGGATGGCCTCCCCCTTTGCGATGTGGATGCCGTCGATATCGATGTCGTCGACGGCGTACCGCAGCGGCAGGTGCGCGACCGGCGATTCGTAGCGCAGGGTTTCCTCGATGACATCGTCCCAGGTGGCGCGGCCTTCGCGGACCGCGGCGAGCTGCTCGGGGTGGGTGAGCAGGTTGAAAATGGCCTGGTCGAGCAGGTTGACGGTGGTTTCGTGGCCCGCGTTGATGACCAGCATCAGGGTGTCGACCAGCTCCTTCTCGGTGAGCCGGGCCCCGTCCTCGTCGCGGGTGGAGATCAGCACGCTGGTCATGTCGTCACCGGGATGGTCGCGGCGCAGGGCGACGAGTTCGCCCACCAGACCGAACATCTCGACGTAGTTGGCCTGCGCGGCCTCCGGGGTGATCTCGGTGTCGAAGAAGCGGGCGACGCAGGTGCGCAGCGCGGGCTCCAGCTCCTCCGGCACGCCCATCAGTTCGCAGATCACCTGGATCGGCACCGGGTAGGCGAAAGTCTCACGCAGATCCACGCTTTCGCCTTCCGGCGTCTTCGCGATGTCGTCGAGCAGGCTGGTCACCAGCTCCTCGATGCGCGGGCGCAGCGCAGCGGTCCGGCGGTGCGTGAAAGCGGGCGAGACCAGCTTGCGGAGCCTGCGGTGGTCGGCCCCGTAGGCGGTGAACATGTTGTCCACCGCCACCCAGGCGAAAAGCGGCCAGTCCGCGGTGATTTCGCCGTTGAGGAAGGAACTCCAGTGCTGGGCGGCGTCTTTCGAGACCCGCGGATCGGCGAGCAGCCGCTTGAGCAGCTCGGCATCGGTCACCGACCACGCGGGCACGCCCATCAGTTCGACCCTTGTCACCGGCCCGCGCGCGCGAATGCGCTCGTTCTCGCCCTGAATGTCGATGCCGGTCAGATCCAGCGCAAGAGGTTGAAGGCTCACAGAGTTCTCCTACATCACATTCAATGGCGGGCTCGCCGGGAAGACCACCGGCAGCGACGCCAACGCCCGATGGAAAGGCCCAGGGCGCCAAGACAGTTCATCTGCTGGCACGGCCAAACGCAACTCGGGCAGGGCGTCGAGCAACTGATCGACGGCCTCCTGCGCCACCAGCGAGGCGACCGGTTTGGCGGGGCAGGAGTGCGGTCCGATGCTCCAGGCCAGATGCGACCGGTTGCCCGTGCGCTCACCGCCGCTGATCGCGGGGTCGTTGTTGCACCCGGCGAAGCTGATCATGACCGGCTGGTTCGCGGGCAGCCACACCTCGCCGACGGCGATCGGCTGGCGCGGATAGGAGATGGCGAAGTTCGCCATCGGCGGATCGTTGAACAGCACTTCGTCCAAAGCGTCTCGGGTGGACAGACTTCCACCGAGCACGTCGCCCGCGAACCGCTCGTCGGTGAGGATCAAACGGAGCGTGTTGATGATGAGGTTCTGCTGCGGTTCGATGCCCGCGCCGTAGATGCTGATGATGTTGTAGAGCATCTCGGTGTCGTCGAGTCCGGCGTCGTGCTGCAACAGCCGGGTCACCATATCGTCGCCGGGGTCGCGCCGCTTCAGCGCGATCAGGTCCATCAGGGCCGCACTGAGCATGGTCATGCCGTGCACGGCGTTGTCGTCGACCGAATCGAACAGCATGGCCATACCCGTGGCGACCCGCTGCCCGATATCGGCTGGGCAGCCCAGCATTTGGTTCAGTCCGGCGAAGACCAGCGGGAAGGCGTACTGCGTGACCAGGTCCGCCTGGCCGCCCTCACAAAAGGTGTTGATCAGCGGGATGGCATCGCGTTCGACGATGGCGTGCAGACTGTGCAGATCGACGCCGTCGATGGCGCTGACATTGGCCTGCCGATAGCGCAGGTGCTCGACACCGCTGTTGCGCAACACATTCGGATACCACATCATCATCGGCTTCACCGGGCAGTCATCGGGAACCGTGTCCTGCCAGGCCCGGGGATCAGCCGGGAAATGCTCCGGATCGTTCAGGATCCGCACCGCCTCGTGGTATCCGATCACGAGCGTCGCCGGCACCCCGGGCGCCAGCTCCACCGGCGCCAAAGAGCCATAGGTGCGCCGCAATTCGCGGTAGCAACCGTGCGGATCGGCGGCGAACTCCTCGGAATACATCGGGAACCGAGGTCCGGGCCCGGCGGTGGACGGACCGACCGCCCACGGGACGACAGCCGGCGGGCTGGGCAGGCTCGAGCTGGTCAACGGCGACTCCTGACGCGAACGAAACACGAACTGCACGAGGGTAATCAGTGAAACAGTCGTATCGCGTCGTCGGGTCGACCGGTACCGGTCAGCGGGCGGTCTGCGCGGTCGTCGCGCCGACCGAGTCGCCGAGCCGGCCCAGCCAGAATTCGATTGTCGCCGTCAGGATCTCGCTGGAGCGGTCGTCCCCGCGGTTCACTCCGGACACATTGCCCACGGCGAGCCCGGTGGCGGTGCCGAGCACCCCGTAGACCGCGTCGTCGAGCAACGACGCGTTCGCCTCGGCCCCCTCGGGCAGGTGATCCAGCAGCAGCACCCGGGCGGATTCGATGAAGCGCTCGCAGGCTTCGACCGTGCGGGCCTGCTGTGCGGTGTCGCGCAGCACGCTGATGCCGTACTCCGCGGCCAGGATCAGCGGCGCGTTGTCGGCCATGAGTTGTTTGTCCCACCAGTTCGCGATGGCGTCCAGGCGCTGCTCGAGGGTGCCGTCGGTGGCGGCGATCGCGTTGACCAGGCGGGACATCCGCGCGGTAGCCCAGCTGCGCAGCACCTCCAGGCACAGCGCCTCTTTGCTCTCGAAATTGCTGTAGACCGCGCCGATGGTGCGGCCGGCCTCGGCCGCGATCGCGGCCAGCGAAGTGGCGTGGTATCCGTTCGCGTAGAACAGGCGTTCCGCGGCCTCGATCAGTTCTTCCCGCGTCAGTGCCTGGCTTTCGGCTCGAGACAGCACCTTGCGAGCGGCCACTTTTCCTCCGTTGTCGAGCGTCGGCGGGTGTCAGGTGGAATTGTCATACATTCCAGGTACCGAGATTATCTGGATTTGTGCAAATGGCCAACGCGGCGGCCCGCTAGGCCAGCATTCGCCCGATCTCGGTCACCGGCTCGTCGCCGTAGATCCATTCGCGGGCGATGCGGTGCCAGTTCGCGGTCGCCACCAGTTGCCCGAGCACGCCGAAGGTCAGGAAGTCGGCGCGGCGCGAGAAGACGTGCTCAGGCGGCAGCATCTGATGCCGCATGGCGCTGTGCTGAGCCATGCGCGGGTCGATCGCGGCGATCAAAGCGCCGGACGCGAGCTCGGGCGTGATGGTGAGTTCTTCGTCGCTCAGGTTCCATTCCGAGGCCGCCCAGACATATTCGAGGCACTGCTCGGGGGTGACGTCGGCCTCCGGGTTCAGGATGCCGCGCAGCAGAAACAGCGCGTAGAGATCTTCGGCGCGGCGCTCGACCGCCGCGCGCGCCAGCTGCCGTTCGAATTCGAGGTCGCCGGCGCTCATCCGGTTGTAGAGGCCGAAGTCGATGAAGCCGACTCGGCCGTCGGCGGCGAGCAGAATATTGCCGGGGTGCGGATCGCCGCAGAATTCGCCCCGCTCGAACAGCGATCCGATATAGAAGCGGTAGATCAGTTCGCCGATCCGGTCGCGCTCGGCGTCGGGCAGGGTCTGGATGTGCGCGAACGGTTTCGAGGGTACGTATTCGGTGACCAGGATATGGTCCGAGCAGTGCTCGGGCACGCTGTCGGGCACGACGATGAATGGGTGCCCGCGATAGTGCGAGGCGACCAGGCGCTGGGTGCGCGCCTCGCGGGCGTAGTCCAGTTCCGATTCCAGATTCCGGGTGACCTCGTCGATCAACGCCCCGCTGCCCAGCGCGGGCCACATCGACTTCCACAGTTTGACGAACAACGCCAGATTGCGCAGATCGGACCGGACGGCCTTCTCGACGCCCGGGTACTGCACCTTGACCGCGACCTCACGACCGTCCCGCAGCACCGCGCGATAGACCTGCCCGATCGACGCCGCCGCGATCGGCTCCTCGTCGAAATCCCGGAAAACCCTTGTCAGCGCACCGTATTCGTCCTCGAGCACGGCGCGCATGCTCGCGAACGGCACCACCTGGGCCTGATCGCACAGCACCGCCAGCTTGGACCGGAACCGCTCCCGATGCGATTCGGGCACCAGATCCAGATCCAGCACCGAGAACATCTGGCCCAGCTTCATCGCCGCGCCCTTCATATTGCCGAGCACGTCGACCACTTGCTCGGCCGCGTCCAGCGTGGACCGCTGCGACAGCACCTCGCGGGCATGCTCGGAGCGGCCGATCATGGACAGCTTGGCGGACGCGCCGCGCGCGGCCTGCCCGGCCGCGAGCATCCCGAGTTTGCGCCCGCGCGCGACGCGTCCTTGCGGAACCCGCTTGGCCATGGACAGCTCCTTCGTCTTTCCGCGCCAGCCTAGTGTGGTGACAACCAGTCGGCGGTCGCTCGAGCCGGGGCCTTCGCACCCAGCAGCCGGCCGACTGCGGATTCGCGGCGGCCGGTCCCCGCCGCCCGCCGCAGCGCCGCGGGGTCGGACAATTCCGCGACCGCCGTCAGCCCTCGCACCGTGTCCGCCGCGAGGTACTCGACGACGTCGAGCAGTTCCGCCACCGCGCCCGCCGCGACTATCCGTGCCCCGAGCACCGAAACACCCTCCGCGCCTTGCGATTCGAAGAAGTGGTTGCTCATCGGACGCGCGAACTCCGCGTCGATCCGCCCCAGCAGCGACAAGGTCGCCGCCAGCAGCTCGTCATCGCCCGCCGCACCCGCCGCGACCAGCCGTTCGCGCCGCTCGGCGGACACCGTGCGCAAGATCGTGTTCAGCACCTCCGTGCGCGACACCATGGCTCCGGTCCGCACGATCGCCGCGTCGTCGCGCACGTGCCGCTCGAACTCCCGGATCAGCTCGTCGGTGCCGTGCTCCACGAATCGCGCGGCCGTGACGTAGTCGCGGCGGCGCAGCAGTTCGTCGGCGGCCGGAACCAGCAGCGCGAACGGCAGTTTGGGCGCGAAGAACGGAATCACCCGCGGGTCGACGTAGGGCGCCGCATCGGCCAGATAGGCCGGCGACATCCGGCTGATCAAGCTCGCCGCCCGATGCTGGTGATCCATGCCGATCGCCCCGCCGCCGCGCCCGGCCACCTCGGGCGGCACCGCTTTGACCGCCACGGTCGCGGCGAGCGCGTCCGGGATCAGCGGAGCCAGCTTGCTGACCCGGCGGAAAACCGTTGCCAGCGCATCGAACAGGGCATCGGACATGGCCCGCCGCAGCGCTTCGACCGGCGCCGCTCCCAGGCGTTCCAGGCCGCTCAGCTCGGCGGGTTCGACGTCCAGCAGTTGCGCCAGCATGATGATCTGCGCGCGGGTGACCAAATCGGTCATGGTCGCCTCACTTTCCGAAAAGTATCGAACGCGCGGAGATTCGCAGAAATCGCGGCAGCACCGCCAGCGCGTCGTCGATCGCCCGATCGAGACTGTCTCGCTGCGCACCCCGAGCGCGGCGCAGCAACGTCAGCAAGTGCTCGGCCTCCGCGTCGGTGAGCGCCTCCAGCACCTGGCCGGGACAACCCAGCGCCGCTAGCAATGCAGTCCGGTGCTCGTTCACCTGGAACCTTTCTCTCGGTAGTGCCCTGTCACGCCGGCGTCTTCTCGGTCCACGCCGTGGATTCGGCGGCGGCTGCCCGCGCGAGCTCACCTCGGGCGAACACACCGATTTCGGCGATGGCATCGCGGGCATCCGGCAGCACGTCCGCGGCGACCTGGAAGACGTGCACCGCCTTCTCCCAGATCTGCACGCGCAGCGGTATTCCCGCTTCGGCGTACCGCGCGGCCAGCTGCTCGGTGTCGGCGAGCAGCACCTCCTCGGAACCCACCTGGATCAATGCCGGTGGCAGCCCGGCGAAATGGTGGTTGACCGGAGACCACCGCGCGGCCGGTCCCTCGGCGGTTTCGATACCCCAGCGCGCCGGCATGGCGAAGACCTCGCCGCGCAGAATCGCCTCCGTCCGATCGTTGGGGTGCTGCCGCTTGCGGGTGGAGTCATAGTCCGCCCACGGTGCGATCGCGACGATCGCGCACGGCATCGGCAAGCCGCGATCCCGGGCTGCCAGGGCCAGCGAGAAAGCGAGACCAGCGCCCGCGGAATCCCCCGCGAAAACAATCCGCTGCGGTGCGACGCCCTGCTCGAGCAGGTACCGGTAGGCCGTCAGGCAATCCTCGACGGAATCACGCACATGCGCTTTCGGAATCTGCCGGTAGTCGACATTGAGCAGCGGTGTCCCGGCGGCGGACGCGATCCGGGCGACCATGCGGCGATGGGTGTTGAGCCCGCACGAGACCAGACCGCCGCCGTGCAGATACAGCATTGCGGCGTCCTCCCCCACGCCTCGCGGCCGCACCCACTCTGCGCGGAAATTCTCGAAACGTACTTGCGCCAAGCGCGTTCCGCGCGCCGGCCGCAGCGGCGCCAGGATCGGATCGACGTTGTTGCACACCAGCAGCATCTGGCCGGGCGTGAGCCAGCCCCGCCGCTCGACTCGAACAGCGAGTTCGAAGAACCGCCGCAGGGTGGCGAAAGCCAGGGCGTGCACGGCGCGCTGGCGGCGGCTCGCGCGCCGCGGTAGTTCGGCCAGGACTGTCCGGCCGGGTACGGCGACCGCCTCGATGCTGGTCATCCGAAACTCCTCATACCTGTCCGTGAAAGCTGATCCGCGACAGGCGATCCGTCGCCACTCGCGCGGTGGTCTCCGCCAATTCCATGGTGGGGATGGCACATATCCACCGCATCAAGCCGGGCGACACCCGATGCAGCACCCAGGCCAGGGTGGCGTCGAAATTCACCGGCACGATCGCCAGGTCGAACCGGATGGCGCGCTGCACCGCCCGCGCCACCAGGTCCGGTGTCGCGAAGCTGTACCGCGACTGCACGGCGGCGAAATTCGACCGCACCTCCTCGGTCGACGCCGCGCCGACCAAGGTGGCGTTCGCGGCCAGTTGGGTCCGCGTGACACCCGGGCAGACGGCACTGACCCCGATGTTCTTCGGCGCCAACTCAGTTCGCAGAGATTCGGCGACCATCAGCGCGGCGGCCTTCGAGACCGCATAGGACGGCGCCACCCGGTTCGGCGTCCACGCCGCCCCGGAGGCGATCACGACGATATGCCCGGGCTGACCGCGCTGCACCATCTTCGATCCGATGATCGTGCAGCCGTGCACCACGCCGTGCACGTTGATCGCCATGATCTTTTCCCAGTCCTGCGGGCTCTGCTCGAGAAACGCGCCGCCGAGCGCGATCCCGGCGTTGTTGACCAGAATGTCCGGCACGCCGAACCCCGCGATCACGGTGTCCGCGAGCGCATTCCACTGCTCAGGATCGCGGACGTCCAATGCGTAGGCATGGCATGCGCCGTCCGCCAGTTTCGCCGTCTGCTCGGCCGCCGCGAGGTCGATATCGGTCGCGAGGACGATGTCGCCCGCCGCGGCTTGCCGCAGCGCGATCGCCCGGCCGATGCCGCTGCCGGCTCCGGTCACCAGCACCACCCGGCCCCGCTTGTGCGCCACCGGCCCGGTGTAAGGGAGTCTCACCATGTTTGTTCCAATTCCGTTGACTGTCTGCTGCTCTCGGCCACCGGAGCAGATCTATTCCGCGACCGCGGCGGCCCGCTCCGACCGCGCGGCGGCCCTGGTACGCGCCACCTTCGGCGCGATCGAGCGAAAGGTGTAGTCCTGCGCGGGATCGAACCGCTCGCTGTGATTCCACAGCGAGTCCCGGAACCCTTGGGACGGACGCAGAATCGGCGTCTCACCCCGCTCGTTGAAGAAGTAGCTCCGCACGTTGTGCCGCTTGAGCTGGTGCTCGACCAGGTACTCCTGGGCCACCAGCGTGAAGGGACTGGTGGCCATCATCTGGTGCCACTCGTCGTGAGCTTCCTGCGTCACCTCGACGACCTGTGCGCCGTCCGCCCGAGCGGCGCTGATCACCCGTGCGACATGTAGCGCGGAGCTTTCCATCATGCTCACCCAGGTGACCCCGTTCCATCCGTACGGCCCGTAGAGGAACCAGCGGTTGGGCAACTTGGGGATCGTCACGCCCGCATACGCCTGCATTCCGTTGGCGCGGTAGAACTCTCCGAGATCGAAGCCGTCGCGCCCGCGCACCGCACCGATCGGGAACGCCTCGGGATCCGAGGCCACGTTGAACCCGGTGGCCAGCACGATCATGTCGTAGTCGCGCTGAGCGCCGTCCACGGTGCGGATGCCTTCTTCGGTAAAGCGTTCGATCGGCGTGGTCAGCAGCGTGCCGTTCGCGCGGCTGAAGGTTTGCAGGAACCCCCGGCCGAAGGTCGGCATGTTGGCCATGAACCCGTGGCGCGGCAGCAGCGCCCGGCGCGCATCCGCATCCTTCACCTGGAAGCGCAGGTAAGTCCGGTACGCGGCCCGCAACACCCGCTCGAAGCCGAGGACCAGCCCCAACGCGACCCGTTTGGGCAGGCGCTCGGCCGCCACGACCACAGCCTGGTAGACGTACCAGTTCGCCATATAGGCCAGGGTGTGGAACCGATCGGACCGCAGCAGGCGCCGGCCGATGCGCCCGAAAGCGAAGTCCGGCTTCGGAAAACACCACGTCGCGGTGCGCTGGTAGACATCGATCTGGGCCACCTGCGCGGCGATCGACGGAACGATCTGCATCGCGCTGGCCCCGGTGCCGATCACCGCGACGCGCTTGCCCCGGTAGTCGTAGTCATGGTCCCAGCCTGCGGACAGCATCAGCTTGCCCGCGTACTTCTCCACCTCGGGAATGCCCGAATTGGACCGAGGTTCCAGGAAGAAGCCCGTGGCGTTCAGCACGTACCGAGCGGTCAGGGTGGCCCCGCCCGCCAGATGCAAAGTCCAGAAACCGTTGTCCTCGTCCCAGACCTCGCGCTCGACCGACACTCCGAACCGGGCTCGCTCGTAGAGTCCGTGCTCCCACGCGACCCGCTGGCAGTACTCGCGCACCTCGTCACCCGGAGCGAACACCCGCGACCATCGGTTCGGCGCGAAGGTGAATTCGTAGGACGTCGAAGGCACGTCGAGCGCGACCCCCGGGTAGGTGTTGGCGATCCAGGTGCCGCTGAAATCGTCGCGCCGCTCGAGAATCACGAAGTCGTCGATCCCCGCCCGCCGCAGCTGGCAGCCCGCGGCGATGCCGCCGACGCCGGCTCCGATCACCACGGCTTCGAACTCGGGTACCACTCGTTTTCCAGTGTTAGACGCCAATGTCCCTGACTTTCGTTCGCTGAGTCTCGAGCCGGGCGCTCACACCACCCAGAGATTCGAATATTACTACTATCCGAATAGTCAATCAATCCGTATTCTTACGTTATCTTCAAAGACCAGCGCTTCCCAGAGGAGAGTTCTGCAATGTCGCAAATCTTCGATCGGCCTGTGCCCGGCCGACATTCGGCAGATCAGCCGGTGCGTCCATCCCGGGTCGATCGACTCGCGCTCGGCCTGACCAAACCCGCGAACATCAGGCGGTGGTACGCCCTCGTCGTCGCCGTCTGCGTGGCGATAGTCGTGCTGACCATCCTGATCCTGGTCTACGTCCTGCCCGAAGGATCCGACATCGCCGGGACCGTCGAGTTCTACGAGAAGTACAACCTGCCGCTGCGCGGTCTCTCCGTGCTGCTTGCGCTGCTGTTCCTGGCCGGAGCGTTCTGGTCCGCCGCGTTCATCGGAACCCTGTGGGCCGCGGACACCAGTCGCAACCGGGTGTACACCTGGTCGGCCATCTTCAGCGAGGTTCTGGTCCTGGGCCTGTTCTTCGTCGAAGCGGGCCTGCTGGCAAGCGCGGTGCTGCTGTCCGGAAACGCACCGGACTCGATCATCCATGCCCTGCACGTCTGCATAGGCGTGTCCGCCGCACTCCTCGGGCCGGTCTGGGTCCCGTTCGCCCTTGCCGCCCTGCTGATTTCGCGGCGCTCCGGACTATTCCCCAACTGGTTCAACAAATTGTGCGTGGTGGTGATCGTGATCGATCTCTGCACGATCACCGGCGTCTTCACGCTGTCCGGTCCGCTCAACGGCGAGAACGGGCTGATCGGCGCGTTCTCCGGCGTCCTGAGCCCGGTCGTGTGGGTCGGCGGCGCCATCGCGTGGGAGGTCGTCGAGTGGGCGCAGTATCGCGCCGGTCGCTCAGCTCCCGAGCCCGCCAACTGACTTGAACGCCAACACCATTGGAGTAGCGAACTTATGACCGAACACACCGGAAAGCCGCAGTACGAAGTCGCCGTGATCGGCGCGGGGCCCGGCGGTATCGCCGCCGGGGCGAAGCTCCGGATGAGCGGTATCGACGACATCGTGATCCTGGAACGCGCCGACGACGTCGGCGGCAGCTGGCACGAGAACCGGTATCCCGGTATCGCCGTGGACGTTCCGTCCACCACCTACCAGTACTCCTTCGCGCGCAATCCCCGCTGGACTCGCTTCTTCGCCTATGGTCCCGAGGTCAAGCAGTACCACTCCGACGTGGCGCGCGAGTACGGCCTCTACGAGAAGACCCGCTTCAACTCGAATGTGCGGCGCGAGATCTGGGACGACGCGGGCAGGTTCTGGACCCTGCATCTCGACGACGGCGCGACGGTCACCGCCAGATTCCTGATCAGCGCGATCGGCGCGTTCGTGCGGCCGAAGGAGGATGTGGGGATCGCGGGCGCCAAGTCCTTCCGCGGGAAGATCCAGCGCCCGACCTCCTGGGACTACGACTACGAGATGGCCGGGAAGAAGGTCGGCATCATCGGGACCGGCGCGAGCGCGGTACAGATCGTGCCGGCGATCGCGCCCGAGGTGGGCACGCTCGCGGTCTTCCAGCGCACGCCGGTCTGGTCGGTACCGAAGCCGGATTTCGTGGTCCCCGAGGCCATGAAACGGGGCTTGGCGGTCCCCGGCGTCTCGGCGACGATCAACGGCGCCGCTTTCGTCGCGGTCGATCTCCTGCTGCGGCTCGTCTCCCAGACCCCGGGCCGCTACTTCCGGCCTGCGGCAGGCAAATTCGACGCCTGGATGATCGCCGGCTACCGGCGCTACGTCCGGCGAGTCGTCAAGGATCCGCAGACCGCCGCGAAGCTCAGTCCCGACTTCGGCGTGCTGGCCAAGCGCCCGACGATGTCGACGGGGTATCTGCCCGCGTACAACCGGGACAACGTCACGCTGATCACCGATCCGATCGAGAAGATCACACCGACCGGCGTGCGGACCCGCGACGGCGTCCTGCACAAACTGGATGTGCTCATCCTCGCCACCGGGTACGAGGTGTTCTCCGACCCCGAAACCTATGTGCCGGGAACCATCGTCGGCCGCGCCGGCTTCGACCTGGCCGAGTTCTACCGGGAGCAGGGACTCCAGGCCTATCAGAGCGTCTCGGTGGCCGGTCTGCCGAACCGCTGGACCCTGGTCGGCCCCTACTCCTGGAGCGGCACGAGCTGGCACGCCTTCGTCGAGACCACCGCCGACCACGCCGTGCGCGCGATCACCGAAACCCGTTCGCGCCGGGCCGATGTCTGCGAGGTCCGCCCGGAGGTGGCGGCGGAGTACCACCAGAAGATCTACGAGCGGGCCGAGGGCGTCCGCTACTACCTGTGCGAACTCAACGGCCACGTACCGACCTACTACCGCAACTCGCAGGGCGACAGCACCTACGTCCGTCCGGAGAGCTTCTTCACCGCGAGACGCCGAACCCGCAAGTTCCCGCTCGACGACTATCGCTACGAGGCCGCCGCCCCCGCCCCGGCGCACCAGCCGGAGCAGGCGCGCGACAGCGTGCGACCGTAAGCCCCTGCCGCACAAAGAATCCGGACCGAAGCCTGTGAGCTTCGGTCCGGATTATTTCAGCCGGTCACTCAGGTCATGGTGAGCGCCGGGACCGCAAGCGCGTCGGCCACCGACAGGTTGCGCGCGTACTGGTAGTGATCGAGCGGGAAATACTTGTTGCCCCACCACATTTCGAGGTGCGTGCTGGGCCGTATCGCGGCCGCGTCACCTTGATAGTTCACGTAATAGGTGTTGGAACCTGCGCAGGCCGGGGAGAGCCACAGCGTCTTCTCCGACCGCTGCCGGTACTTGTCGTAGTACTCGTCGTGGGCCTGCTGCTTGATCTCGAGGCGCGTCGCCCCCCGGCGGCGGGCTTCCCCGATCGCCCGGGCGGCGTGGCGGCTCGTGCATTCGATCATCGCGATGTAGCTGCCCGCCGCGAAGCCGTACGGACCGGTGATCATGAAGAAGTTCGGGAACTTCGGTACCGAAACACCTTGGTAGGCCTGGAATCTGTGCTCGTCCCAGAACTCGTTGAGGTCGAGGCCGCCGACGCCGCGCACCGGAAACGCCGGGGTGGTGCCCTTACCCATCACCTTGAATCCGGTCGCGCAGACCAGCACGTCGATCTCGTGCTCGACGCCGTCCTCGGTCCGCACGCCGCCCGCGGTGATCTCCGCGATCGGCGTGGTCACCAGGTCGACGTCGGGCTGGGTGAACGTCTTCAGGTACCGGTTGGAAACCGACGGCCGTTTGCATCCCGGCGCGTACCGCGGCGTCAACTGCTCGGCGAGTTCCGGATTACCGCGCAACCAGGTCCGGTATCCGGCCGCGCCGCCGTGTTCGAGCGCCTTGGCCAGGAACGGGATTCGTTCGTGGAACACGCCGATGCCGGTGATGCCGAAATCGATACCGAGGGTGACCGCGGCGCGGACGCCGCGCCGCAGTGCCGGGATGTTCAGCAGCGCGGTCCGGACCGAGTCCGGAATTGGGAAATCAGGTTTGGGCGCGACCCAGATCGGGGTGCGCTGGAACACCGTGAGCTTCGCGGCGACATCGGCCAGTTCCGGGATGAGTTGCAGGGCGGTCGCGCCGGTGCCGATGACCGCGATCCGCTTGCCCGCGTAGTCGAATCCGTGATCCCAGCGTGCGGTGTGCACGATCTTGCCGGTGTAGTCGTCGAAGCCCGCGATGTCGGGCAGCGACGGGACCTCGAGCGCGCCGATCGCGCCGATCACGTAGCGGGCCACCAGGGTGCGGCCGTCGGCCAGCTCGACCCGCCACACGTGCTGCCGCTCGTCCCATACACCCGCGACGACCCCGGTACCCAGCTGTATCCGGGAACGCAGTCCGAAAGAATCGACCACCTGCTCGGCGTAGCGCTGAACCTCCGCGCCGGGCGCGAACATCCGGGACCACTGCTTGGGCGGTTCGTAGGAGAAACTGTAGTAGATCGACGGAATGTCCACGGCCACACCGGGATAGGTATTGGCCCACCAGGTGCCGCCGATGCCGTCGTTCTTGTCGATGATCAGGAAGTCCTCGATACCCGCCTTGCGCAGTTGCACGGCCGCGCCGATGCCGCCGAAACCGGCGCCGACGATGAGGACTTCGTGATCCAGGTGCGCGTTCACTGGGCGGACCTTCCCTTCGCGAGCTGGTTCAGCAGCGGTTTACCGAGTTCGAGCAGCTGTTCGGCCCGCTCGAAGGACAGGATCGAGGGGATCACCCGAGCCAGAGTCGGCGAGAGCCGGATCAGGCCGTAGATCGCCCAGGCTTCCGGATTGACCGGAACCACCGCCCAGTTGTGCCGGACCGATCGCTCGATGGCCCGCGCGACCTTGTCCGGGCCGGCGTAGGCCAGATTCGCCTGCAATCCACCGGCCTGCGCACGCCACTTCTCCTGCTCGGCGGCGCTCAGGCCGTGCCGTTCGCCGTGCGCCAGCAGGTTGGTCTGGATGACGCCCGGACAGACGGCGGTGACGCCGATGTGGTGCTGCCGCAATTCGATGCGCAGCGATTGCGTCGCCATGAGCACCGCCGATTTGGCGACGCCGTAGGCGGGATCGAGTTTCGAGGGCAGGAACGCCGCGGCCGAGGCGAGGTTGACGATATGGCCGCGCACTCCGGCCTCGATCATCAACCGGGCGAACACGCGCGAACCGTAGACGACGCTCATGAGGTCGATGTCGACCATCCGCTGCCATTGGGCCACCGTGGTTTCCACGAAGCCGCCCAGATCCATGACCCCGGCATTGTTGACCAGCACGTCGGCCCAACCGAACTCCGCGCGGACCCAGCTGCCGAAGGTCTCCCACTGCTGCTCGCTGCGCACGTCGAGCAGGTGCGCGACGGCGTGGCCGCCCCCGGACTCGATCTCCCGCGCCAAGGCTGCCGCGCCGGCCTCGTCGATGTCGGCGAGGACAACCCGATAGCCCTTGCGGGCGAACAGCTTCGCGGTTTCGCGGCCGATGCCCGCGGCCGCGCCGGTGATGACCGCGGTCTTCATCGCGCACCGCCGAGGATCCGGCTGGAGAGTTCGATCGCTCTGTCCGCCAACGGCATCCGCACCAGGCCGCTCAACCCGCGGATCAGGCTGGGCGAGAGCCGGTAGCCGTACCAGGCCAGCCACGCTTCGGCGCCGACCGGCACGGTCGACAGGTTCCAGCGCACCGCCCGTTCGATCGCCGCGGCGACACGCTCGGGCGAGCGCGGCGAGAAGAACTGCTGACCCGCGCCCAGTCGCTGTGCCCAGCCGGCGCTGTCGGAGGCGTCCACTCCCCCGCGAGACCCGTTGGCCGCCAAGTTGGTTCGGATCAGTCCCGGGCAGATGGCGCTGACCCCGATCCCCTGCCCGCCGAACTCGGCGCGCAAAGCCTGGGTTCCCAGCCAGACCCCGGCCTTCGCCGTGACATACGACGGCGCGACCGCGGTCGGCAGAAACGCGCCCGCTGAAGCGATGTTCACGATGTGACCGCGCGTGCCGGCCTCGGTCATCCGGTGCACGAAAGCCCGTGCGCCGATCATCGGGCTCATCATGTTGATCTGGATCATTCGCCGCCAGTCGTCCCCGGACTGCTCCAGGAATCCGCCGCCGATCAGGATGCCCGCGTTGTTGACCAGCAGGTCGGGCACGCCGAACTCGGCGCACACCCAGTCCGCGAAATGCTCCCATTCCTCGGCGTCGGCGACATCGAGCTTGCGGAACACCGCCTTTCCGCCCGCGGCGAGGATCAACTCGACCGTTTCCTTGCCGGTCGCCTCGTTGATGTCGGACACGATCACCGTGGATCCGCGGCGAGCGAACCGCTGTGCGGTCGCTCGTCCGATACCGCTCCCGGCTCCGGTCACCACCGTCACTCCCACGGACACGCCCGGATACGCGCGGCGGACCTGTACGAATCGGTCATCGTCGACTCCCTTGTCGCATGCTTCGAGCTCAGATTTCAAATATTAGCGATATTCGAATAACTGTGCAATCCTGGAATCTGCGCTATTTCAGCCCGCTACGGTCCGACACGGAGGTCGCATGGCCGAGAGTTACGTCGACGCAAACCCAGTGCGCCAGCACGGAATCGGCCCGCAAGCAGAGATCCGCGTCGAATTGATGGGCCGGGCAAGCCTGCGCATGCGAATCGCCTATGCCGCGCTGCGAGCCGTGGCGCGCCCGGTCGTCGATCAGTTCTTCACCCTCGCCGAACATGGTGCGCTACAAGGGAACCCAGCATTCCGGCTG
This sequence comes from Nocardia sp. NPDC051832, assembly GCF_040681285.1. Classification (NCBI taxonomy): domain Bacteria; kingdom Bacillati; phylum Actinomycetota; class Actinomycetes; order Mycobacteriales; family Nocardiaceae; genus Nocardia; species Nocardia sp. NPDC051832. The sequence goes on along the minus strand of NZ_JBFAYL010000005.1, from coordinate 284,624 downwards.
GCCAACTACGCGGAACTGCTTGCCACGCCGCTGGTCCCGCCGCGCGGCACGCGACGGCGATCGGTCACCTTCGAAGAGTTTCCGGCCGAATGGCTTTGGCATCGCGACGGCCCCGGACCAGACGCTGTCGACCACGGCGCGATCCTGTATTTCCACGGCGGCGCGTTCACCGCGGGCGGGCTGATCAGTCACCGCAGGCTGGCCGCGCGGATCGCCCGCGCCGGCGGCGTCGCGCTACTGAATACCGGTTACCGGCAACTCCCCCGCGGTCACCTGCTGGACAGCATCGACGACGCGGTAACCGCGTACCGATATCTGCTGGACCGCGGATTCCGCCGCATCGTCTGCGCGGGCGATTCGGCGGGCGGCGGGCTGGCCTTCGCCGCGGCGCTCGCCGCTCGCGACCGTGGTCTGCCGATGCCCGCGGGCATCGCCGCGCTCGCACCCTTCGCCGACTTCGACTCCACGGCACGTGCCGCACACCCCAACAACATTCGCGACGCCGTGCTCTCCGCCCACGCACTCTCGGTACCCGCGCGGGTCGGGTTCGCCCGGGACGGCCGGATCGATCCGCTGTGGTCGCCGGTGCATCACGACTTCACCGGGATGCCGCCGACGCTGATCCAGGTCAGCAATACCGAGGTCCTGCTCGCCGATGCCGAGGCGCTCGCGGCGCGGTGTGCCGCCGCCGGGGTGCCACTCACCCTGCAGATCTGGGACAACGCCATTCATGTGTTCCAGGCGGGTGCGGATGTCCTGCCCGAGGCACGCGCCGCCATCGCGGACGTCGGCCGATTCATCCGCGACATTCTTCGGTCCGATGCCACGGACCCGATTGGGAGAAAACCATGAGCCTCACCTCGTTCCTGCACACGCAGCATCCGGCGGCCGGACCGGTCGACGACACCGTATTCGACACCGCGCGACTGGTCATCGACGTCGAGCACACCTTCACCGCGCCACGCAGTGCGGTCTGGGCGGTCCTCGACGGTACGGACGCGTGGAGCTGGCTGCCCTTTCCCGGCTGCGGCGTGCGCTACCACTCTCCCGAGCGCGGTGCCGGGGTGGTGCGCGAGATGGGATCGGTCGCCGGGCCGTGGCGCGTGCTGTGGGTCGAACGGGAACGGTTCTGGCGGCACCAGCCCGGCGAACGCATCACCTTCGGGGTGATCAGCGGAAACTGGATGCAGTACCTGCTGGTGCGCCAGTACGCGGAGAACATGTCCTTCACCGATACCGCCGCGGGCGGCACGCGGGTGGTCTGGACCATCGCGGTCACCCCGAGATTCCCGCTCCGATTCGCTACCTGGTTCCCCACGGCGTGGCGCCTGGCCTATCGATATGTCGGCTTGAACCGCGGAATCGACAGGCGCGCAAGGCAGCTCGCCGCCGAGACCCCCTCGATCTCGCGGAACTCCAAGACCGCGGCCAACACGCGTGCCGCACTCGAACAGGACGGTGTCAAGTGACCGCACGCGACGCAGCGACAGCGGAGTCGCCGCACTACGAAGTCGTCGTCATCGGCGCGGGCATCGGCGGCATCTGCGCCGGCGTCAAGCTCCAGGAGATCGGCGTCGACGACTTCCTCATCGTCGACCGGATCGCCGGCCTGGGCGGAACCTGGCTGACCCACCACTACCCCGACGCGGGCTGTGACATCCCCGTCACCACCTACCAGTTCTCCTTCGCGCGCAAACCCGACTGGGAGCGGCTCTTTCCCAAGCGCGACGAGATCCTCGCCTACCTCGAAGAGGTCGCCGCGACCTACGACCTGCCGCGCCGAATGCGGTTCGGCACCACCATCGTTCGCGAGGAATGGGACGACGCCGAGCAGCTGTGGCGACTGCACGCCGACTCCGGCGAGGTGATCACCGCGCGGTTCGTCATCAGCGCGGTCGGGGCGTACATCAATCCCAAGTCCAAGCCGAACATTCCCGGCGTGGACAGCTTCGCGGGGGTCTCGATGTATCCGGCCGACTGGAATCACGACTACGACTTCCGCGGCAAACGCGTCGCCGTCATCGGCGTCGGCGCCAGCACCATGCAGATCGCGCCGAAGCTCGCGGCGCAGGTCGACCGGCTCGACCTCTACCAGCGCACCCCGCAGGTGTACCTGCCCAAACCGGACTTCGTCCTGCGACCCTGGATGCAGCGTCTGCTGGCGCTGCCGGGCGGGTCCGCCGCCGCCAACGCGGCCGCCCAGATCGTGGTGGACTCGCTGCTGCGCGTCGCGGTCTTCACCCCGCACCCGCTGTGGCGCGCCGGCGCCCGCGTGGTCGACTTCGCGGGCCGGCGGCTCTACGCGGGCTGGCTGCGAATCAAAGTGCGGGACAGAACGATTCGCGAGCAACTCGCTCCCGGCTTCGGCATCGTCTGCATCCGCGGCGGCCTGGGCGGCCAGTATCTGCCGACCCTCAACCGCGAGAACGTCGAGCTGATCACCACCGGAATCGCCGAGATCACCCCGGACGGCATCCGCGACAACGCCGGCGCCGAGCGCAAGATCGACGCGCTGGTGCTGGCGACCGGCTACCAGGTGTTCTCCGATCCGGAAAGCTACAAACCCGGCACCGTGATCGGCCGCGAGGGCTTCGACCTGGGCGTCTTCTACAACACCGAGGAACTCAAGGCGTACTACAGCACCTCCGTCGCGGGTGTCCCCAACCGCTTCATCATGGTCGGGCCGTACTCCTGGACCGGCACCGCCTTCCACTACTTCGTCGAGAACGCCATGCGCCACATCGCCGCCGTCATCGACGAGACCCGCCGCCGCGGCGCGACCACCGTGGAGGTCCGCGCGGACGCGCAGGAACGCTTCCACCAGGAGATGCTGCGCAGCGGCCGAAACCTGGCCTACTACTTGGAAACCCGATGCGAAGGCTCCAACAGCTATTTCATCAACTCGCAGGGCAAGTCGCCCTACATCCGCCCGTGGTCGCTGCTGAAGACCTACCGGAAGGCTGTCCGTTTCGACCGCGACGACTATCGGTACGGCTACCAGCGCACCGGCGCGGTGCTCCGCGAGCGCATAATGGTCGGGTCGCTAGTTCCCGAGCTCGACACTGACGCCTGACCGCCGCCGGACGCGGTCAGCGGAGGTGCTTCAGCAGCACCGCCACGTGACTGTGTTCCGGCTCCTTCGCCGCGGTCACCAACGTCACCCGCTGCCGCTCGCCCTCGGCCCGCAGTGTGCGTAACCCCTCCTGCTGCGCGTCTCCGGTCAGCTCGGCCTCGTATCGCCGGGTGAATTCGGCGAAATCGGCCGTGGCGTCATGGTGAAACCAGGTCCGCAACTCGTTGGACGGTGTCACGTCCTTGGCCCACTCGTCGATCCGGGCGACGTCCTTGCTCACCCCGCGCGGCCACAGTCGATCCACGAGAACCCGGTAGCCGTCGGCGTCCTCGGGCTCGTCGTAGGCGCGCTTGCATCGGAATCCGGTCGGCACAGTTCCTCCTGGTCGAGTGGCTGGAGCGCGGTCACCATACAGTGAGCCGGTACCTGGTTTGCCGCCCCTGGCCGCCGGTACTAACGTCTAGTTCTTCACATTCTGCAAACTCCGGAGGGAAACAGCATGGCGCGCAAGGTCGTTGTGACACTGATCGACGACTTCGACGGTAAGTCCGCCGCCGAGGAGACCGTGACGTTCGCGGTCGACGGTGTCACCTACGAGATGGACCTGTCGGTGCTCAACGCCGGCCAGCTGCGCGGCGTCTTCGAACAGTGGACCCCGCACGCCCGCAAGGTCGGTCGCGCGCCGCGCGGCAAGAGCAACGGCGTGAAGCCGGCTGTCGACCGGGAACAGACCGCGGCCATCCGCGCGTGGGCCCGCGAACAGGGTCACGACGTCTCCAGCCGCGGCCGCATCTCGAGCGAACTCGTCAGCGCCTACGACGCGGCCAACCAGTAACGAGCGGCGATATTCGCACACTGCGAAGAGTTCTCGGCGCCGCGCTGTGCGGCATCGCCGTCCTGGCCCTCACCGCCTGCGCCGCGCTGCAGACCGACTACCGCGCCGAAGCCGAGAAACTCGAGCGGGAAATCGCGGCGATGCCGGGCGTGCAGGGCATCCAGGTGTCGGTGGCCGACGATTTCTTTGCCGGGGACAGCTACTTCCGACTCTCCGTGCGCGTGCCCGAGGCGGCCGAATCGGAAGTGCGTGACGTCGTCACCCGGATCGACGAGCGCATGGGCAGGTTCGCGGGATTGCGGGAACGCTATTTCGACGTCACCGTCGGCGCCCGGGCCGGGGTGAGCGCGACCAAGGACCTCGAGGTCGATTCCTTTCTCGACGTGGTCCGAAAGGTCCGCCGGCACACCGCGTCCGTGCCCGACGGGCGGATCCACTGGGAGATCCGCCCGACACCGCGGATCTCGATCGGGGATTCGAACGGCACGGCGGAGCCGCTCGCCGCGGTCCGGGCAATGATCGGTGCGACCACCGCCGCCGAGGTCACGCTCGCGGTGAGTGACCAGGAATCCTGGAACATCGGCCTGCCGCTCTCCGCCGAACGGGAAGAACAGCTGCGCCGTCAGCTGTCCGAAATCCCTTTGGCCGCCACCTTCGTCGTCATCGAACACGACCACATCGTCGAGTTGACGGTGCAGAACAAGGAGGTGTCGGTCTTCGACACCGACCTCGCCTACAGCCAACTGGCGGACACTGTCCGGAAATTGCGCCCGATCACCGACCACCCGTTGCGATTGACCTGGAAGTGGCGCTTCTACTACACCGACGGCAAACGCAACGAAGGCGTCGTCCACGTCGGCGGCTGCGACTACTCTCCCCCCACGGTCTTCGACGACGCGCTCAGCGCGGGAGCGCTCACCGTTCAGAACAAGATGCGCGCGGACTTCGGCGGGTGCCGATAACCGCACCATGCGCGATCCGCGACTGAACACCGGTTGCGTGTCGTTTGCCCGAACATCGCCCCGGGGCGGGAAGACTCGGGCCATGACGACCGAGCCACAGCCGAGCCAGTCGCTGCCCGAGCGGGCGCTGAACCTGCTTCGCGCCGCTGAACACGCGATTCGGCCGAACTACACCGGGGTGGTGATCGGCGCGATCTTCTTCGCCTGGTCGGTCTCGCCGTCGTTGCTGCCGCGTACCTGGATCTTCCAGGGCCTGGTCAGCGGTATCAGCGCGGTCATCGGCTACGGGGTGGGCTGTGTGCTGGAGTGGGCGTTTCGCAAGTGGGCGTGGCCTCGGCTCCCCGTCCGGATACGGGCTCGGGCCAGGTTCTTCCTGCAATTCTCGGATCGGGCGCGCCAGCTCACCAAACTGGTGATCGTGCTCGCCGCGGCGGTCGGCGCGGCCGCCATTCTGGCGCGTTCGGCGCGCTGGCAACGGGATCTGGAAACACTCATGGGGATGGAGCCGACCAATACCTCCAGCTATTTGCGGACCGAATTGCTGGCCGCCGCGACCGTCGCTCTCGTCGTCGGCGTGTTTCGCGTGGTGCGCTGGCTGATTCGGAGCATCGTCCGGGTGCTGAATATCGATTGGCGGATTCCGCGGGCCATCGCGCTGCCCGCCGGATTCCTGGTGGTGGCGGTGCTGGGCGTGCTGCTGTTCCAGGGTGTGCTGGCGAAAGCCTTCTTCTCCGTGGCGAATTCGGCGTTCAGTGTGCGCAACAGCAATACCTCCCCGGCCGCGGTGCAACCTGTGCAACCGGAGCGTTCGGACAGCCCGCAGTCCCTGGCGCCCTGGGACACCCTGGGCTCGGAGGGGCGCTGGTTCGTCTCGTTCGTCCCGTCCGCCGAACGCATCGCGCAGGTGACGGGGGCGCCCGCCCGCGAACCGATCCGCGTCTACGCCGGACTCGAATCCGCCGAAAACCCGGAGGCCGTCGCCGATCTCGTGGTGCAGGAACTCGACCGCACCCGCGCCTTCGAACGCAAGGTGCTGGTGCTGGTCACCACCACCGGCACCGGCTGGGTGGACTCCACCACCGCCGAATCCATCGAATACCTCTACGGCGGGGATTCCGCCATCGCCGCCACGCAGTACTCCTATCTGCCCAGCGTGCTGTCTTTCCTGTCGGACAAATCCAAGGCCGCCGACGCCGGCCGCCTGCTCGTGCACGCGGTGCACGAACGCTGGGCGCAACTACCGCCGGAAACACGGCCCAAACTGCTGGTCTACGGCGAGAGCCTGGGCTCGCAGGGCTCCGAGGCCGCCTTCACCGGCCTCGACGACATCCGCACGCTGGTCGACGGCGTGCTGTGGGTGGGTCCGCCCAATTCCAATCGCCTCTGGGGTCAGCTCACCGCGCGCCGCGATCCCGGCACCCCCGAGATTCTGCCGATCTATGCCGACGGTCTCATCGTCCGCTTCGCCGCAGACGCGGCAAACTTGCACCGCCCGAACGGACCATGGGTCGATCCCCGCATCGCCTACCTGCAGCACGCCTCGGACCCCATCGTCTGGTGGTCGCCGGATCTGCTGTTCGAAGAACCGGATTGGCTGAAAGAACCGCACGGCGCCGACGTCTCGAAATCCATTCGCTGGTGGCCGGTGGTCACCTTCTGGCAGGTCAGCGCCGACCTGGCGCACGCGCAGAAGGTGCCGTCCGGGCACGGCCACCGCTACGGCACCCTGGTGCTCGACGGCTGGACCGCGGTCGCACAGCCGGACAACTGGAACCCGGACCTCGAATCCCGGATCCGCCAGGCCCTCGACGAGGACGCGGACTGGGAGATCGCGCACAAGTAGCGGTCACTGCATGGACAACCCCACCGGGTGCTCGAAGTCCGCGTCGCACACCCACATCCACAGCGCGTACCCCCGCCCGATGACGATGCCGGTGGGGTCCCGCTCGTCCTGGGTGTCCGCGCCCGCCGGGTGCCACAGTTCCTCGCCGTCCCACTCGCAGTGGTGGGCCTTGAGCAGCAATGTCATCGACGAGCCGCAGCTCTCGCAGTTCATCGGCTGCGGGTCGGTCAGCGACCACGAGGCGTAGCCGCCGACTTTCCAGCCGGTCGTGATCGACCGGCCCCAGCTGTAGCGTCTGCCGGTGCGCTCCTCCCATGCGGCGACGCGGGCGGCGAGGTCCGCCGGAAGCAGGGCGTGGTACTCGTACTCGGTGATCTGTTCCGGCGACACGAGGCAGGGGGCTGGGAGGTAGTACTCGCTGGCGATCTCCGGCGGGTCCGGTGGCGTGAGCAGGGGGCCGGTGACGTCGGCCGACCGGCGCCAGCGGACGGTCACCGCAGGCGCCCACAGCGGGTCGTGATCGATGGGGCACCAGAGGAATTGGATGAGGTCACTGCCCTCCGGACCGAGGTAGTCCGGAATGTCGCGGCGATGCAGCTGCGCCACCGGAATCATCGGCACGGGATCGCTGACCGCGTCCGAGTCCGGCCGCTCGAGGTCGAACCAGGATTGATGGTCGTCGGTGCACACCGGCCAAGGCTCGTCGGCCGGCCACAGCAGTGGGCCGCCGACGGAACTGTCGTGTACGCCCGGTGCGCCACGCCGGGGATGCAGCCGGGTGGCAGTACGGCGATATGCGGTGAGCGCGGGGATGTCCTCGACGATGCCGTCGAGGTGCTGGGGCGTAATCGGCACCCGCGTCACGGTAACGGGTGGCTCCGACAGCTTCTGGCACGCAACGCTTTCGCTCGGTGCCGTGCCAGGTCAGTCCACGCGGTGGTGCCGGCCCGACTGCGCCGGACAGCTCGGAAGGGCGCAGAGTTCCGCGGTGGTCGCCTCGGGATCGGCGCGCAGCGAGTCCAAGGCCACGAACATCGACTCCACTGATCCGTAGCGGCCGACGAGATCACGCAACAGATCCTCGGTAGCTGTGCGCCATGTGGTCATAGCAAACCCCATACCCATGCCGAAGAGTTTGAAACCTGCCTGTTTAATCGGATTTCAGGCAGGATATCCGACCATTGGATCCAGATCAGCAACTCATCAGCATTGACACACGGACGATTCGGCTTACGCCTACGTGACCAAACCTGCCGCCCTGGTGCAGTTCCTGGGCGCGATCAAACAGCGGCCGCTGGACGCGGCCGGTGCGGATGGCCGAAACTGGCTGACATGCTGCTCACGTGCGAGGCCGATCTGTTCGAAAGCTCCAGGGGCCGCCTGGAGGCGATCGCCTACCGCTTGCTGGGCTCGGCCGGCGACGCCGAGGACTTGGTGCAGGAGACCTATCTGCGCTGGCAGGCCGCCGACCGCGAGTACGTGGAGACGCCCGAGGCGTGGCTGACCAAGGTGCTCACCAATCTCTGCCTCAATCAGCTCACCTCGGCCCGCGCACGGCGGGAAACTTATGTGGGGCAATGGCTTCCGGAGCCGGTACTCGCCGGCGACCCGATGCTGGGCCCCGCCGACACCGTCGAGCAACGGGAATCGGTGTCGATCGCCATGCTCACCCTCATGGAGCGGCTGACGGCCAAGGAACGCGTCGTGTACGTGCTGCGCGAAGCCTTCGGCTACCCGCACCACGAGATAGCCGACCTGCTCGACATCACCGAATCCCATTGCCAGCAGGTCTATCGCCGCGCCAAACAGCACTTGGCCGTGGAGCGGGCGCGCATCGAGGTGGACGAGGCCGCCGCCCGCCGGATCGTGACGGAATTCCTGGCCGCGGCCGTCAGCGGCCGGACCGACGAGCTGGTCCGCTTGCTCACCGACGACGCCGCCATCATCGGTGACGGCGGCGCCTTCTTCCCCACCCTGAGCAGGCCGCTCGTCGGCGCGGAGCGCATCGCGATGTTCGTGCGGCTCGCCATCAAACCCGCGGGCGCGAAGTGGGACAAGCTCGGCGGCAAACCCACGCCGTTCGCCGCGATCGTCAACGGCAGGCCCGCACTGGTGCTGGCGGCCGCGGACCGCATCGTCGGCGTCGTGGTGCTGGAGCCGACCGCCGACGGCATCGCCGCTGTGCACGCCCACGTCAACCCCTACAAGCTGGCCTACGCCAATCGCCGCTGGGCCGGTTACGCACCGGGAGCGCCCCTGCCCGAACTATGGTGACCCACATCACAGTCAACTCCTGTCAGCATTCGTGCGCCTGTCCGGTTCAAGTACCGAACCCACCGAGACAGGAGCAACACCATGAAGCACCGCATCGTCGTCCTCGGAGCCGGGTACGCCGGAGCCATCACCGCCGGCCGCCTGGCCAAGCGACTGCACCGTGACGACGTCGAGATCACCCTGATCAACGCCGATCCCGACTTCGTCGAGCGGGTCCGCCTGCACCAGCTCGCCGCCGGGCCGGACCTGCCCGCCCGCCCACTGCGAAAGATCTTCGCGGGCACCGGCGTTCAGCTGCGCATCGCCCGCGTCGGCGCGGTCGACGCGGACCGCAAGACCGTCGACGTGGTCGGCGAGCAGGGCGCCGAGACGATCGCTTACGACACCCTGGTCTACGCCCTGGGCAGCACCGTCGCCGATTTCGGCGTCCCCGGCGTCGTCGAGCACGCCCACCACGTGGCGAGCAAGCAGGCCGCGCTGCGGCTGCGGAAACGCCTGAACCAGCTGTCGGCCTGTGCGACCGTGCTGATCGTGGGCGGCGGCCTGACCAGCATCGAGATCGCCACCGAGATCGCCGAGGCGCGCCCGGATCTGCGGGTCGCCGTGGCCGCGCGCGGCGGTGTCGGCGACTGGCTCGACGAGAAGGCCCAGCGCCACCTGGGCGACGTCTTCGAACGCTTCGGCATCACCGTCCACGAGCACGCCGACGTCGTCGAGGTCACCGAGGCCGGTGTGGCCACCCGGTCGGGGGCGCAGATCCCCGCGCAAACAACCGTCTGGACAGCAGGATTCGCGGTGCACCCGATCGCGGCCGCCAGCACGCTCACCGTCTCCGAGACTGGCCGGATCGTCGTCGACGCCACCCAGCGCTCGGTCTCGCACCCGGACGTGTACGCCATCGGCGATGCCGCGCACGCCGCGGGAGTAAGCGGCAAGACCTTGCGCATGGGCTGCGCCACCGCCTCCCCGATGGCCTGGCTGGGCGCCGACGCCATCGCCGCCCGGCTGACCGGACGTCCGGTCCCCGACGCTCCGATCGGCTACAGCACCCAGTGCATCAGCCTCGGCCGCCGCGACGCCATCGTGCAGAAGGTGACCAAAGAGGATCAGCCGACCTCGAAGGTCGGCGTGGGCCGTATGGCCGCCCGGGTGAAGGAGCTGATCTGCGCGGGCACGGCCTGGTCGGTGCAACACCCGACGCTCCTGATGCCGAGCCGTCGTCGCCGGGTCATCACGACCGGCGCGGACGCCCCAGCCGTCACCATTTGAGCGCGAATCCGGAACCGGCACCGGCCCGCCCCAGCCGAAACACGGGATGCCCCCAGCCAGTGCCGGTTCACACGCTGCCCAGGGGGTGCCCTCGGACGGGCAGCGACTTCCGCAGCTCCTGGTCGCACACTTAGCCGGAGGCGCAGCGCTGCCACCAGCCTGCCGTCGCGGGATAGCTCTCGGCGTCATTCGTCACTTCGGCATCCATAAGGAGCATGACAGTGAGTCAGATTCTCTGCGCGCTACAGGACACCGTTCTCACCCAGGTCGTCGGCAACCCCGCCCCGGAAGCTCCGCCACTGGCGGACAAGCTCATGCATCTCGGCAAGTACTTCACCTGGCTGGTCCAACTCTCCGGGATCACCGCCATCACCTACGGCGGCGGCCGCTTCGCCTGGGAGAAATGGAACGGCGGCAACCTGCAGTCCCCGAAGATGATCGCGGGCGCGGTCACCGGCGGCGCGGTCGCCACCAGCGCGGGCAGCATCATGAACATGGTGGCCTGAGGCTGTATACCGACTGACATCTACAATTCACCGACTCGCTATTCGTTATACCGCTGACCGGGAGCGCGGAAGTCCTACCGTTATGCGGTGAACATTCAGCCCGAAACGGCCTGCGGCACGGACATCGACGAGCCCGAGAATGGCGCGCGAGCCAGCCGGGGCGAATTGATCTTTCTCGGAATCGTCTTCACGATCCTCACCTTCACCACGTTCCTGGACGCCCGCCCAGGCTAATCGCCGACCCCTGATCGCATCGCTACCGGTCGGTTCCCCGATAACGCGGTAATCTCGACAGTTGTTCCGGCCCAACCATTTTCAGCGTGCCACACTGGAACGAGGCGATGCCGCACGGCGCGCGGCGAGCCGACTTGGCCGGAGAACTCGCTCGCGGCCATGGTGATTCGAGGTGGGCCGGCGCATGCTCAAATGGACGAGAGCGAACCTGGACGTTACCGGTGTCGGAAATATCGGGACATCGAATACGGAATACCAAGAACTGTTGACGGCGCTGGACCTCTACGTGGTCTCCAGCAAAGCCGATCCGGACGACCCGGGATTGGTCCCGATACTCCGCCAAGTCCGGGGCCGGGCCGACCAGCAACTCACCCGGCACCCGGCTGAAGAGCGGAACGCCGCCGTAACCCGGGTCCGCGACGACGCGCACGCCGAGACCGGCCGGGTACTGCTGGCGGCCGTGCACCGAGCGGACCGCGCCATGACCTCCGACCCCAGCTTCCAGCACGCCGACGCAGTACTCCTCACCGCGGACGCCTACCTGCGGGAATTCGCCACGACCACCGACGCGGCGGCCGTCGTGGCGATCCGCGACCAGATCATGCACCACAAGATGACCCACGCCATGCTCTTGAACGACGCGAGCACCGAGGAATGCAACCTGGTCGCCGACAAGTGGTACTACAACAAGCCGAGACCGGCCGTCCCCGCCGACATCAACTGCGGCCTGTGCACCACGGCCGCCGTAATCACCGCCGTCACCGGCGATTTCGTAACCACCGCCGACGTCGTCCGCAAAATCCACCCGGCCCCGCAACTGGCCGAACCGGCGAAGAAGGGCCTCGCGGGCCGCGACTACGCCACGGTCTACCAGCATCCGGAATCGTTCGTGAGCTTCGGCCGCAACCTCCAGGGCGGCGACAGCATGGCCGACCTCTCCAAGACCGCGGCCGTGAACGCCAAAGCGGCCGAAGGCATCAAGAGCGCGGCACAGCAGTTCGGCGTCACCGCCCAGGGCCCGCAATCACCCCAACTATCGTTCGCCGAGGCGGCACAGGCCATGCTGCAACCGACCTACGACGGTTGCGTCTTCGCCGTCCTCGTCGTCTCAGCGGGCCACTGGAACTTCGCCCGCCGCACACCCGACGGCCTCGTCTTCGTCGACTACCAGACCGACCGCCGCGACAAACAGGGCCCGCAAATCGGAACCACCCCGCAGATGGGCGTGAAAGCCACTGCCGCAGAACGAGACCTCGGCAGCAAACAGAACGTCACCTTCCTGGCGTTCAGCCGCTAGCCCGACAACCGGTGCCGGGTCGGCCACCACAAGTCCCAGCAGCCCTTCAGCAGGTGCTCACGGACAGTCCGGCCCAGCAACGGCCGGGTGCCGTACTTCGCGTAGTAGTCCCCGTCGTGGAGCAGATCCCGGACGCAACCGTCGGCCGAGTCGACGCCGTAGAAAGTGCTGGGCGACACCGCGAACGGGACTGCTGGGAGGTGTCCGACCCGTTCGCCCAACGGCGCTGCCTCCGCCACCCCGAGAGCCCGCCGGTGGTCTTCGTCGATCTGCCTGCGCGCCAACTCTTCTCGCCAGCGCACACCGTCTCGGAGGTCCCGCACCGACAGCACCTCGCCGAGACCCCAGTGCGGCGTCGACAGCCCGTCCGACACCCACAGCAGCTCCCGATGCTCGGGATCCAGCCCGCCCGGCAACTCACGATCGAGCGCGTCCAGTTCCGACGCTGTCGCACCGCCGCGCAGCGGTGCGGGCCCGCCGGGATTCCCGAGACGGATCAGCTCCGCGATCTTCGCGACGATCTCGGCCATCGACGGCGGATCCTCGCGAATATTGCGGCCCCGCCACGGCTCCGAGTACTCGCCCAGCGCAAGCTGATCGGCCTCCGCGGTCGCGCCGGCCAGCTCGGCACGGAAGTAGGTGTACAGATCCGGATGCGCCATCTCCGGGGGCAGCGGGACCGCCGCCCCCGCCGGCAGCTCCGGCGCCGCCCCGACGAACAGAAATACGTTGCCGCTGTAACCGTTGTCGTTCTCGACAACCAGCTGAAAACTCGCCGGATCGTTCGGAGCGCCGATCTCGTCGACCCAATCGTTCTCCTCGAACCAGATCCCCGCCTGCATCAGCCCCGCCTCCCAGCGCGGACCCGAGCAGATATCGGCAGTACCCAACAGGCTGTAGCTGATCCAGAAGTGATCCCACCCATCGGCCACCGACAGCAGCTCTCGATACTGCGGATCGAGCGGCCGCCCCAACCTCGATTCCGCCGCACACAACTGTTCCTCCGTCGCACCAGGATTCGGCATCGTGTCCGACTCGTAACTCCGGAACGACACCAGCCTGCGCTTCTGGGCCACGAGATCACCGATCAGCGCCTCCCAAACCGCCCGCCCCTGCACACCCACTTGCCGTCCTTTGCTCGCGGTTGGTTGTCAGAATCCGCGATTCAGCGTAGGCGAACCAGGTTGCCGGGAAGGCCCCGTGATAGCTATGGGAGCGTTCTGGTCGGATCAGTCCGTTCCCCGTCTCGGCTGTCGCCCGACCCCGGCAGGTTCCCCCCGGCGGGAATCTGTCCCGAGTATCGGCGAACGTCGCTGGTTCCCTCGATGTCGTACTCCCGCGCGAGCCCTGCCGTATGCAGCTCACCCAACTGCTTGTCGGTGACGGTGCGGCCGGCGATCTGAGTGGTCTTACCCGAGTCCCAGTTGTATCGGTCGTAAATGTGGATCCGATACTCGGCGATCACGCTCGGCGCGGCTCCGCCCGCGCCCTCCCGCGTGGTTACCGAGCCACTGGTCGCCAGGCGAATCGACCCCATCGCGAGAAACCAGTCAGGGTATGCGTCTTGCGCGATGCTGATGCCTTCTCCCCACTTCGACTGGAACGTGGTCGGATTGTCATAGTCCTCGGCCGCGACCGCTGCCAGCGCGATCCTTCTGATCTCACCAGCGGCCCTCCGATTCGCTTCGGCGTTGACCTCCGGTACGTCGTGCAAGACCGAATCCGCATTGACAGTCAGCGTGTCCCCGGAGTTGCGGAGATAGTGCCGCAGGTGTGCGGCTGCGTGCGTCCACCCCCGGACATCGGCGGCCGCGGCCGCTATCGCCGCCACTTCGCCGAATCCCCAATCCTCGAATGTGGCGTACCAGGGCTGCGAGTTCCATTCGCCCGCTCCTTTATCGGGCTTCGGCGGCGCCGGCGCTCCAGGTATCGGAGTCGGTTCGGCCGGCGCCTGCGGGGACACGCCCGCTGCTGGTGACGGCTTGGGATCGACCGTCGGCTTCGGGGACGGATCGGGAGCGGGGTTAGGAGTCGGGTTCGGAGTGGGTTCCGCCATGAATTTTTCTACTCGCTTGTAGTCGATAACCTGCGATGAACTGCCTTGCGATCTCAGACGGCGAGCGGGTCACCGGAAACCGCATTGTGTTGCCACCACACGTGGCCACCGAATCCGTATTGCAAGAGATGTGGCCCGGCATCGACTTTCGCCGGCAGGTCGAAATCCGCCATCGCGAACTTCGGCGGTGTCCGCTCGGGTGAATAGTCCATGGCAGTCGAGATCCGATCGAGCATGGCCGTCATGTCTTCCTGCCTGGTCTTGACCGAGGACTTCAAAGTATTGACCGCCCCGACAATCTCGGACCGCATCGACTCCGGCATAGGCTTGGCGACCATCAGCGCCCACACCGCCAACGGCAGCGTGAATCCGAGAAAGCTCATCGGCCGAGTCAGCTCGGAGCTCAGTTCTATCGCCTGGTTGTACACCAGGCGCTCCAGGCACGCGCCGGAGTTCTGCACGATCTTCGACACCGCGTCCAGGTCCCAGCTGCGCCCGGCCATCGACTCCCCGAGCGGACCCGCGTGATCGCCGAAAGCTTGCGAACCCAGCCGGACCCAACTCGTTCGCAACCAGTCCGTGCCGCCGGCGATATTCTCCGATGCCGTGTAGTCGTTGATGCCCAGAAGGCCGATCCGCTCCCCCGCCGACTGGAGCGCCTCCCAGTCGCCCACCAGCGGAGCAAGATAATCCGCCGCGGGCTTCAGCCCGATCGTCTGGCTCAACGGCTGATCGTACGGGGAGATCAAGCCGATTCCCTCGGTGACCACATGCCGAACGCTGGCCGGCGCCTCCTCGACTTGCGGCAAGTACGGCAGATTCAGGCCGCTGAATCGTCTGACTTCCGCGGCATCAGCCGGTTGCCCGGGTATGCCGAGGTCCACGGCGGCCGTGATCCCATTGGTCGAGGTGTATTCGGCGCCTTTGTACTCGCGTTTCGCGGTGCCGAGGTGTGTGCGCAGCCTGCCGACGGTAGTCATATCGTCTCGATGCGCGGCGGACACCGCCGCGTGAAACTTCTCGAACGCCGGAGCCAAGGTCAACATGAGCTCCGCCGACTCACCAGGCAGCGCCACACCCGGCAGCAGCCGCTCGACGTTGGACGAAAATCCCTCGGCGACATCCCGCAGATCCAACCTGAACCCAGCGAGGCTGGCGTGTGCAACCTCGAGCTCATCCACGACGCCCCCCTGACAACCCCGCGGACAGTCGCGCTGGCGAATACCCCTGCTGCACAAACGATTCAGCGATCCCCGCCCTGTGTTGCGACATATTCCACAGCATAATCAGGATGCTACAGTTTCGCACCTCGATCGATCCGGGCGCACCGTTCGGTGGGTTCCCGATCGGCAACCAGCCGCTGCGCTTGCCGCGTGTTCATCGCCGCAGCCATCGTCGCCATCCCCTAGCACGAAGCTTGTCGACCGCCTCGGGTAGGCCTGCGGCAGCGGCCTTGCGCAGCCAGGATTCCGCCTCCCGCTGCGCGCCACGACCAGCCAGCACCACACTGAGGTTGAACATCGCTGCGGGGTGACCGGCTTCGGCGGCCTTGCCCAGCCAGACCTCCGCCTTGTAGGGCTTGCCCCGCTGGGCCAGGACGGCCCCGAGTCCAGCCGCCGCATCGGAACTTCGGTGTTTGGCTTTCTCGTACCAGGTTTGAGCTTCGTCGAGTCGACCACGCTCGGCGAGTAGTGCGCCGAGGTCGGTCATCGCCTCCGTATGGTGCCGGTCGGCAGCCTTGCGTAGCCAGGACTTGGCCTCCGAATCACCGCTCCCGTCGAGCAGCCTACTGAGCCGGTACATCCCCTGCGAGGAACCGGCTTTGGCCGCCTCGCGATACCAGGCGTCCAAATCCTCGATGTCACCGCGGGCTTCGAGCGCGGTCGCGAAATCGAACAACGCCGCACCGAATCCGGCCAAGGTACCCGCGCGCCCGGTTCCGATCGCCTTGTCGTACCAGGACTTCGCCTCGGAGAGGTCAC
This sequence comes from Nocardia sp. NPDC051832, assembly GCF_040681285.1. Lineage (NCBI taxonomy): Bacteria > Bacillati > Actinomycetota > Actinomycetes > Mycobacteriales > Nocardiaceae > Nocardia > Nocardia sp. NPDC051832. The sequence continues at coordinate 268,293 of NZ_JBFAYL010000005.1, read as the reverse complement.
CCCGCCCGACAAGTTCCAACCCGGTCTGGTGGTAGCGCCAGGCAAGCTCGCGCATCCCACCGCGCGTATCGTGCGGGTCTGTCGTGCGGTACCAGCGCTCCGCCTCGGCAAACTCGCCACGCTCGACAAGCGCGGCACCGATCCGGTATCTCACGGCTGCGAGCCGGAACGATGCATCGCCATATCCAACAGCGGCCGCTCGCTGATACCAGCCCGCCGCCTCGGTTAGCTCACCGCGCTCCGCGAGTGCGGAACCCATGTCGTACATCGCCTCGGGATGACCCGCATCGGCGGCTCTGCGGTGCCAGGAGGAAGCCTCCGCGGACGCATCGCGTCGTGCCAATATCCTGCTCAATTCGACCATCGCCTCGAGCTGCCCCGCCTCGGCAGCCCTACGCAACCAGCATTCCGCCTGCCGGTACTGAGCATTCTCGGTGACCTGGGCAGCGGTATCCGGCCAACCCGGATCGAGAAGATCCTCGATGCTCGCCGCATTCAGGGCGGCTCTGAGTTGGATACCCAACCCGTACATCGCATCGGGATCGCCGGACTCCGCAGCCAGGCGATAGGGCCATCCTGGATCCTCTCGGTCCTTCTGTTCAGCTGTGGCCCGATACTTCTCCTGCTGCTCGTAGGTGAGTTGCGGTCCGCCGCCCAGAAACTCGCCCAATCCCCGGGTCCGCAAGGCCGGATCGCCGGGATAGGTGTGCAAGGCGACGGCATGCTCGTCGGGATCCTCCCCTGTCGATGCCAGTTCGATGGTCAGCGCGTGTTCGAGCAGCAGACGCGTCTCGCGCGGCAGCGTCGGGTCACCTCGCAATTGCTGGCTGGTCTCGGTGCGCAGGGTCGCCACGACCTTGGTTCGCCCGGACCGCGCGGTCAGACGGGTCAGCATTCCTGGGGTGAGCGGCTCAGCTGCGTTCAAGTACTCGTGCAGGTCGTCGAGCCACACCACGATCGAGTCCTCGGTTTCGGCCAGGCGCGCGTGAGTCACCAGTTCACCCAGGCAATTCCGGGCCGGGACCAGTACTCGGGCGGACGGGTCGTCCATGCGGACCGCCTCGAATACGGTGCGTGTCTTACCGACTTTCGGCGGTCCGACCACCAAGACCAGCCGTGGGGCTGCCAGCGCCGCCGTCAACCGGGCGTCGACCTGATCGCGCGTTCGCGCTACATACGGGTCGGTCCGCCCGTGATCGTGGGCATTGCCGCACGTGGACGCGGCGGCTCCCAGCAGGTACGGGTTGACCTCATCGATCCGGGGGAGATCGTCGCCCCCGAACACCGCAACGAGCTCGTGTAACGGCCGCGCGGTCGCATCCGCGACCGGATGACCGATGATGAAATCGCCGCCGATGCTATTGCCTGTGACAGTGGCGCTGACGATCCCCGGTTGGCTGGACCGCGCGGTGGTACCGGGGATCAGGGCCGCGCGCTGGAGGGGTCCGGCGGCGCCTGGAATCCGGCCTCCACACCATGGATGCGTACCGCACCGGCGATCGTGCCACCTGCTACGCGCACGCCGTCGCCGGCGGACTTCACGTCAACCACTTCAAGTGCCGCGGCCACCAGATTGGTCACCTCCACACCGACCACCGCCCCGGGGGCGTGTTGCCGAACCGCTTCCAGCACTGCGACCGCCGCGTGTGCCAACTCCGCGTCACCGGCCGCACCCGCGTCCTCCAGGTCCTCGGCCAGCGACTCGCGTTTGGCCTGCGAGTCCGGCTTCCGTTCCACTACCGCCACATCGACACCCTGATACCTGCCCGAAATCAAGCGCTTCAACCCGCTGTAGGCATCTTTCACCGCCTGGGATGCGGTATCGCCCAGCCCTGCTGCCGCCCCCGCGGCGATAGCCGAAACCACAACTGCTGTAACAGGATCCATCCACCAATCCTTGCCGCCGACCGATAGCCAGTCAACCTGCAGGTCACCCCGAACTCTGTTGAGCGGCAGTCCTGTACGGCCCCGTCACACTGGGATCCGGACAATGTCGCCGCTCATGGTGGTGGCGAACAGATCACCTGTGGCCGTGCCGAATTCGACTGCGAAGCGGACGCTGGTGACGGGCCCGCCGGAGAACACGGTGGTGGCGTCGCGAGTGATCGGGTCGATGCGAAACACGTTGCCGCTCATCGGCGAAGTGACAGCGCCGATGTAGAGGGCACCGTCGGGAGCGACGGTCAGATCGTCGAGAGCACGGAATGGTGGGGCATAGCCGAGGCGGGCGTACAGCTCGAAATCCTGTGGGCGGTCGATTGGCACCCGATAGATGGGGTTGGCCATATCAAGGGTCACGCCGATGTAGATGGCGTCGCCGTGGACCTCGATTCCGTTGGGGCCGAACAACCCTTTCGACGCCTGCGTCCACGCCGTGTCGACGGTGCCGTCGGCCCGAATCCTGGTGATGCCGGATTGAGCCTGGTCGGTGACATAGAGGTTGCCCGCGTCGTCGACGCCCAGTCCGTTGGCCATCAGCAGCCCCAGACCGGTCGCGAATACTTCCGCGACCGGGTTCGCATCGCGAGGGTCGAAGCGGATGATTTCTGCCTCGTGGACCGGAGTCCACGGGACCGCGACGTATAACCGGCCGTCCGGGGCACGCACGATTCCGGAGGGTGAGGCGTACCCGATGCCAGGAACGGTGACACTGGCGGTTTCCCGGCCCGACACGTCGTACCGAACGATCCGAGCTTCGGAAATGCGCGAGACCCACATACCGCCGAGACCGTCGAACGCGAGGTTCTCCATCCACTCCACCATGGGAATGTTGTTGCCCTCGAACACAGTCGGCTCGGCGCGTGCGGTCGCCGGCACGACGACCAATGCGACCGCGGCGACCACCAGACGACCGACCCTCATGCCCACCCTCATACTGCTCCCCATCCGCCGGCAGGTTATCGACGACCACAACCTACGACGGGCTGGAACGGATCGAGTAGTCTCTTCGCGCCATCTTCTGGCGGGAACGGCCAGCGCTCACCTTGAACATGCTTGCTCGGTTCGTTTGTAGCACAACGGTATTCGGTGCGGGGCCTGGACAAGGGCTTCCGGCATGTCCCGTTGTCTCCGCGACGTGGAGGCAGCGATCGACGCCAACGACGATACGGGTGTTGAAGACGCGGCGGCGGTCGCCCGCACAGCCAGTCGGCTTCGGATCAACGACTGGATGGTGGACCTGAGGGTCCTCATCGGAGATTCGCCAGCTAGTGGATTCTCTGGGCGCACCGACAAGTAGGACGTGTACCGGCAGTTCGGCCTGAAACTTACCTACAACCGACCATATGCGTAAGTACGTGTCCGAAGGGGGTATCGACCATTACGCACATGCGTTTTACCAGCGGAAACTGCTGGCGATGGATTGCCGAACGGCGAACAGCATCCACGGCGGAGTCCCGCCTCGGTAGCCACTGACGGGGGCACCGAACCGAGGGGACTCGAGTCCTATGCTGGTACGCGCGGTTTGTCCTGGTTAATCGCTTCGATCGAACTCGAAATACATCACCTCGTATGCGGCATATCCCGACACCGATGCTGTGCAGGAGGGCTCGTGGAATCGAAACACTACGACGTGATCGTGATCGGATCAGGCTTCGGCGGCAGCGTCGCCGCGATGCGGGCCGTCGAGAAGGGCTACCGCGTCGGCGTGTTGGAGGCCGGACGGCGCTGGCCGGACGACCGGATTCCCAAGACCAGCTGGAATTTGCGGGGATTTCTCTGGCAGCCGGAGCTCGGGCTGTACGGCATTCAGAAGCTGTCGGTGCTCGATGACGTGTTCGTTCTCAGTGGCGCCGGTGTCGGCGGCGGATCGCACGTCTACGGCAACACCCTGTACGTGCCGCCGCAGCAGTTCTTCGACGCTCCCGAGTGGGCGGGAATCACCGATTGGGCCGATGAATTGGCTCCGGCGATCGATCAGGCCAAACGCATGCTCGGCGTGGTCCGGGTGCCGTTCCTGCCCACCGACGTCGACCGGTTGATGCGCGAGTCGGCCGAAGACCTGGGCGTAGGTCACACCTTCAACCGCGCCCCGGTCGGCGTGTACTTCGGCCGGCCCGGCGAAGAAGCCGACGACCCTTACTTCGGTGGTGTCGGGCCACGGCGAACCGGGTGCGTGAACTGCGGAAATTGCATGATCGGATGCGGTCGCGACGCCAAGAACAAGTTGACCGTCAACTATCTCTACCTGGCGGAGAAGTTCGGGGCGACAATTCACGAGTTGCACGAAGCGCGCGAGCTACGACCGCTCCAGGGTGGCGGATTCGAAGTCCACACCAGGCATCCGGGATGGATGCACCACGCCGTCCGACGCGAGTCCGCAGTCTTCACCGCCGACCAGGTGGTCGTGGCCGCACATGCGTATGGAACAGCGAAACTGCTACTGCACATGCAGGACCGGGGGCCGCTGCGCGATCTCTCTGCCCATGCCGGCCAGCGCGCCCGCACGAATTCCGAACAGTTGTTGTCGGTGACCCTGCCGTACCGGAAATGGAAGCGCGACCCCGAGCGGATCCACATCACACCCGGGTCGGTGTCGATCACCTCGGGAGTCTGGCCTGACCCGTACACCAGTATCGAGCCGGTGTACTACGGCGTCGGCAGTAACTTGATGGCGTTCCTGATGGCTTACCACCAGCGCGGCGAGCAGACCCATCCGCTGCGCGGCCTGCTGAAAACACTGGTCCGCTCACCCCGTCAGGTCCTGCAATTCGCCGACGCCCGGCATTGGTCCGAACGCATGGCGGTCATGCTGTGCATGCAGACCACCGACACCTCGATCGACCTCTACTGGCACAACGGCATGCTGCGCAGCCGACCCGGTACCGGTACACCCCCCTCGGTGCACATCCCGGCCGTCGAGAAGTACGTGGACAATCTCGCGGCCCGCATGGGAGCCGAGCAAGGGGCGCTGGCATTCGAAGCGATCAACAAGGTCGCCTCGGCGCACTTCATCGGCGGCATGCCGATCGCCGACTCGGCCGGCAACGGTGCCGTCGACCCGTATCAGCGCGTATTCGGTTACCCGGGACTGCACGTCATGGACGGCAGCGTGATGCCGGCGAACCCGGGAGTCAACCCCTCGCTGTTGATCACCGCACTAGCCGAACGAGCGATGTCGTTGTGGCCCAACAAGGGTGATGACGATCAGCGTCCACCGCTGGGCTCCGGTTACGAACGGACGGCGCCGATACCGCCGCATCGCCCGATCGTCCCCGCTGGAGCGCCGGGCGAGCTGCGTCTCGATGCCGCCAAGTGCGACGTCATTCCCGAGTACCCCTACTGATGCCGGCCCGGAGGAGGACCGAGATGTCCGAGGCGAGCGACGATTTCCGGAACCTGGGCCCCAGCGCCGCGGTCGACGATGGCAACGTCGTGCCCTTCTACCTCGACGACCGTAAACTTCGTGTATCGATCGCACGGGTGGGAGGAGCGCTCTACGCGTTCGACGACCTGTGCACATACGACCCGTGCCCACTGTCTTCCGGCTTGCTCGAGCAGGTAACCCTGACCTGCCAGTGTCACGGCTGCCAGTTCGACATCGGTTCCGGCGCGGTGCTGGCAGGGCCTGCGACGCAGGCGCTCCCGGTCCACGAGGTGGTCGAAGCCCAAGGGCGAATTCGGTTGCGGCTGATACAAAACCGGTGAATCAATGCCCCAGGCGCGGACCGGGTTTGCACAGGAACCGGATGGCTCTCCAATTTCTCGGCAATCGGGACGGTAGCGGCTTTCCGGCGGCTATCCGAATCGATGCACCGTCGAGTCCGGAATTTATTCAACCGACGTCGAATTGTTACCGATCGCATTCTATGGAACGCGAATACCCCGATGAAATCAGCCCCTGACCAGGTGAAATCCCCGCTCCGTACGCGGCGGTGAAATTCGATTGCCTTGGCGCATTGCGAATGAGAGTGACCCCGCACTCAATATTAGCCAATCTAATTAGTTTAGCTAATTTCTGTGGTACGTTGAACGAGTCCTGATGAGTTTCGCCGTGTCGATATCGCGGCGACGAATCCCCCGGCCTTTTGCGGCGCACCGCCGATGGTTCGCAGCTCTCGCCAGCTGTGCACGGCAATCATTTCGGCGCGCACTGGCCTGGGTGTTTCGCAACTCTCACCCTGGGTTCCCGCGCTGTGACAGCGGATCGATGTGTCCCCCGTCCGGTCTCGGGTCCCGGCTAACGAATGTTTGGAGAACTGATGAAAGCTTTGACCTCAACCTGTGCAATCGCGCTGGCCGCGGCCGTCCCGGTCATGATCGCGGCCACCGCCCCGTCGGCCTTCGCTGACGTCCCCGCCGCGAGTGCGGAGTCAGCCGTCACGGGACCTATCGATCAGCCAGATGACCAGCAGCCGACCGGATTCGACGCTCGGCGCGTCGGCGAGGCTGCCGAGACCGGCGCGGCGCAGGGGGCCAGCAATGGGTTGACCTACGGCATGCAGACCGGCGCGGCGATCGGCGGAGTCGCGGCGGCGGTGCCGGGTGCGGTCGCCGGTGCCGGGCTCGTCGCGCCGGTCGGCGCGGCCGCGGGCACAGTGGTCGGCGGCGCCGTGGGTGGTGCCGTGGGCTGCGTGATCGGCGGCGTGGTGATTCCAGTTGTGGGTTGTCTGGTCGGCACGCCGGTCGGCACCGTGGTCGGCGGTGTCGCGGGCGCTGCGGTAGGTGGTGTGGCCGGCGCAGCGGCGGGTACCGCCGGAGGCGCAGCCGTCACCGCGCCTGTCGGTGTCGTCGTGGGCGGTGGGCTTGGAGGTGCGCTGGGTGCGGCCGGTGGCGCGGCGAGTGGTGCTGCGGACGCGGCGGCACAGGAGTACACCGACGAGATGAACGAGCCCCCGGTCCAACAGGATCCGGCCGCCGATCCCGCGCCGGTGACACAGCCCGACCCGGCTCCGGTCGCAGCCCCTGCCCTGGCTCCGGCCCCCGCCCCGGACCTCGCACCGGCCCCTGCCCAGGCTCCGGCCCCGATTACTCTGCCTGACCCCTCGGCGGCCCTGCGCGCTGCGCTGCCGGACCTGCCTGCTGGTTTGCCGGACCTGCCTACGATGGCAGGTGCCGTCCAGGCCGATCTACAGCAGGCAATCGCGGCCGTCGGAGCCCCCGCACCGGCCAACTGATCAGTCAACAACTCGTCCAGGGAGCATTGTCCTTCTCGGAAAACGCAGTTCGGCTCCACACGCCGACGGGTGCGGGTGATCAGCTGGTGAGCGTGGCGATTCCGCCGCCGATCGAGGCGGTGCCGAGGACGGTGAGCAGAACCGCCATCATGGCGGTCGCGGAGGTGTTCGCCCAGTCTCGCCAGCGGGTGAGCCGTTCCCGGGCGTGCTGGCCGGCGAGCAGGTAGACAGCCATCGGGAGCGTGACGCACAGGGAGGCGACTGCCAGGAAAACCACTGCGGCGATGACTCGCGAACCGTGCCCTGGTGTGACCGAGGCGATGATGACCGCGGCGGTGGCGACCTGGGTAAGGTTCTTGGGGTTGGCCAAGGCCAATGTTGCTGCTAGAGAAGCAGTTCCGGTTGGACTGGCGGTGGGTTCGCCGATCGGGTGCGGCTCGGCGGCGGGGCGGATCGCGTGGCGGACCTGGGTGGCGGCCATGGTCAGGGCGGCCAGGCCGATGACGATCTTGACCCAGCCGACCCAAGGGCCGGGCTGCTCGCCGTGGGAGGCTCCCGCCCAGCCCGCGGCGAGGAGCAGGATGGCGACCTCGATGGCGAGCGCGAGGATCCAGGTGACGACGAAGACCACGCCGTTTGTGCGGGCGCGTGGCCCGGTGAGCAGTGCGATGATCGCGATAAGGGCTGCGGGACTGATAGCGACGCCGACGGCTGGGGCGAGAATATGGCCGATCGCTGTTCCAAGCATCGAATGCTCCTCAGTGGTCCGGGCCGGGTGCCGCGGCGTGGTTTGCTCGGATCCACGCTTTCCCTTCCGAGACAGCGGTTTTCACGGCGCCGAAGACATGCTCGTCGGCGGGCACGACGCCGCCGTCGCCGAGTTGCGCGGCAAGGCCGGTCCGGGCGAGCACGCGGGCCAGGCGCGGCTGCACCCCGGCCAGGACGAGGCGGTCGCCGCCGTGCTGCAAACGCGCGGCGTACCTGCGGAACTGCTTGATCAACGCCGAGGACGGCACTTCGGGGACCACCCGGACCACCAGGACGAGCACCGCGTTGCCGTCAGTCGACGGTGCGGGCAGTTTGTCTTCGAGGTGGCTGAGTTCGGCGAAGAAGCTCGCGCCGCCGTATTCGACGACGGTGACCTGCCCGGAGGTGAGTTCGGCGGGCGGGTCCGCCGTGCGCCAAGTGCCGTCGGCGCCGGGTGTCAGGGCGAGTACTTCACCCTGGCGCGAGATCTGCACGCAGTACAGCAGCAGTGACAGCATGCCGCCGAGGACGATCGCCTGTTGCAGCGGCAGCTGGGTGGTGGCGGCGAAGGTGACCACCATGGCCAAGGCGGAGAGCCGGGAGGTGCGCAGCACGAGCAGGATGTCGCCGATCTTGCCCCAGATCAGCTCGGCGCCGACGACGATGATCAGCCCGCCGATCACCGGCATCGGAATGTGTTCGGCCAGTCCGCCGCACACCAGGACGACCACGGCTAGGAAGACGCCCGAGATCACGCCCGCCCAGCGGGTTTTCGCGCCGACGCCGGCGGCGACACCGGTGCGCGAGAGCGACCCGCCCGCAGGCAGTGCGGAGAACAGTCCGCCGCCGATATTGGCGATGCCCTGAGCGGCGAAGTCCCCGTTGACATTCGAGCGGCTGCCGTCCGGGTTCGGCATCGACGGTGCGACGCCCGCCGCTTGGGCCAGCGCTACGAACGCCACCGCCAGCGCGCCGCCGAACAGGTGCGGGATCGCTCCCCAGTCCGGCATCGACAAGGGCGGCAGGACCCCGGGGATGTGTGCGATGTCGCCCACGGTCTCGACATCGGTGTGCAGCAACGCGACCGCGACGCTTACCACGATCATGGCGACCAGCAGGGCCAGTTCCGCGATCGGCCGCACCAGCCGCGCCAGCGCCCACACCGCGATGGTTGCGACCGCGACCAAGGTCGCGGACAGTTGCCAATGCCCCACTCCGGCAAGCCAATTCCAGACCTGAAGGAGTTTGTTGTGGCCGGGCGGCTTGTAGCCCGTGGCGTCCTTGAATACCCCGACAATGATCTGCAGCGCGATACCCGTGGAGAACCCGGTCATGACCGCGTTGGACACGAAACTCATGACCACGCCCATCCGCAGCAGCGCCATGATCGCCATGATCGCTCCGACCAGCAGCGTCAGCGCCGCGATCGCGCCTCCGTCGCGCGGGTCGAGACCGGCGTCGGTGAGCACGGACTGACTGGTCAAGGCGATAGCACTGGTCAGGGTCGTGATCATCAGAACGGTCGGCGCGAACAGGGAGCCCAGGATCGGCGGGACGATACCCGCGTATAGGCCCGCGACCGGGTTGAACCCGCCGATCGCGGCGTAGGCCATGCCCTCGGGGATGCTGAACAACCCGGTGGCCATGCCCGATGTCACGTCGTTGGCGGTGGGTTTGCCCAGCCGTGACATCCGTCCGCGGCTGGGCTTGTCCAGTGTCGGCATCGCGGCCGCTACGGGGTGACGATATTGAAGTCGGGGTCGGGTTTGTCGAGTACGGCGATCAGCTGCTGGAGTTTGCTGGGATCACCGCTGACGGTGATCCGACCCGATTTCATGACTTCTTGGAGGTCTTCGCCCCCGGCGAGCGCGCCGATGAGGGTCGGCCGTGATGCGGTGAAGGTGGCATCGGGGTCGGGGCCGCTGAAACCCTTGGGAATCTCGAAGTGCGCGAGGACGCCGTTGCGCAGTTCGGTGCGATAGGTGCGGTTCTCGTCGGTGATCACCCAGTCGTTGGTCACATGCAGATCCCAGGCTTTGGGGCCGTTGATCAGGAACGAGACGGCCTCGAAGAGCTGCTCCACCGTCAGGGCCGCCATCATCGTCGGCGAGGTGGCGACAGTCGGGGTGCCGACGCCGCCGTTGCGCAGTTCGTAGGCGCCCATGAGATAGAAATTGCGCCAGGTGCCGTTCTCCGACCCGAATCCGAGTTGTTCGAGAGCGTCGGCTTGCAACGCTTTCGCCGCGTCATTGGACGGATCGGCGAACACGACATAATTGACCAGCTGTGCGACCCAGCGATAGTCACCGGCGTCGTAGGCCTTGCGGGCCGCGACCAGGGCGGCGTCCGCGCCACCGGCCAATTCGACATGCCGTTTAGCCGACTCGACGGGCGGGTGTTCCCACAGGTGGGCGGGGTTGCCGTCGAACCAGCCCATATAGCGCTGGTAGATGGCCTTCACGTCGTGGCTGACCGACCCGTAGTAGCCGTGGGTGTGCCAGGTGTTCTCCAGCGCCGGTGGCATCTCCAGCATCTCGGCGATCTCGATGCCGGTGTAGCCCTGGTTCAGCAGGCGCAGTGTCTGATCGTGCAGGTAGCCATACGTATCACGTTGCAGGGCAAGCCATTCGGTGACATTGTCGGTTCCCCACATGGGCCAGTGATGGGAGGCGAAGGCGACGTCGGTGTCGGCTCCGAACAACGTGATCGCCTCGGTCAGATACTGCGACCACACATGCGCGTCACGCACGACCGCGCCACGCAGGGTGAGGATGTTGTGCAGCGTGTGGGTGGCGTTCTCGGCCATGCACAGTGCGCGGTGGTCGGGGAAGTAGAAGTTCATCTCCGAGGGCGCTTCGGTGCCCGGGGTCATCTGGAACACGATGCGGACCTCGTCGATCACCTCTTCCTGCCCGGTCTGCGTGATGTCCTTGGTCGGCGGGATCATGGTGACCGTGCCGGTCGAGGTTGTCATGCCCAGACCGGCACTGATCTGGCCCTTCACATCGCGAGGCAGGGCCGCGCCGTACATGTAGGCCGCTCGGCGTCCCATCGCGGTGCCCGCGTAGACGTTCTCGGCCACCGCATGCTCGACGAAACCCGCGGGTGCGAGCACCGGAACCTTCCCGGCCTCGACCTCGGCGGTCGTGGTGACGCCCATGACGCCGCCGAAATGGTCGACGTGGGAATGGGTGTAGATCACTCCGGTCACCGGCTTGTCGCCCCGCTCGCGGCGGTACAGCGCCAGACCGGCCGCGGCGGTCTCGGTCGAGATCAGCGGATCGATGACGATGACACCGGTCTTACCTTCGATCAAGGTCATGTTGGACAGGTCCAGACCGCGGATCTGGTAGATGCCCGGGGTGACCTCGTAAAGGCCCTGCCTGATCATCAACTGCGCTTGCCGCCACAAGCTGGGATTCACCGAGTTCGGGCAGTTGCCTTGAATGTAGGAGAAGGAGTCGTTGTCCCACACCACTTTCCCGTCGGCGTCCTGCACCACACCGGGTTTGAGTTCCGCCACGAATCCGCGGTCGGCGTTCGCGAAGTCGGTGGTGTCGGACATGGGCAGCGATTGCGCGGCCTGCTTCAGCCGCTGCTCGGTATGCGCGGTCGGTTCGCCGGGCTGTACGAGAGTCTTGTCAGACATATCCACTCCGATCTGATCCGGGTACCGGTGCCGAAACGTCTTCGCCGGAGTCAGCGGCGATGGGGCAACTCGATAACTCGAGGTGGCTTAGGGGTGCTCGAAGCGCAACGGTCGCCGTGTCGGCGTGGGCTGGTTTCAACCCCGCCTTCGGTGGGTGAGAATTCCGACGAGCCAGCCGACCGCGAAGGTAACCAGCAGGACCAGCCACATCGGCGATCGGACAGACAGGAGCAGAAATTCGATGTCGACCTTGTGCCGGTTCTCGAGAATGAACACGATGGCCAGCACGGTAAGAACGATGGCGATCCATTGGTTCGGCGAAATCCGGGACAGTACAGAGGGTTTCGCGGGTTCTGTCATGTCGCCCTCCTGATCATTACGCACCCGCCGTCGATGGGCGGGACTGTGGCGATACCGGAGCTCGGACCTGAGGAATCTCAGAACTTAGATGGTCCAGCACCAGTTCAGGGTGGCTGATCCAGGGGTGGGGATATTGACGCAGAAGGTCAACCAAATGCCGAACGAGTCCACATCCTTCCGTAGCGGTTGGATCATTTCGGAGACCGTGGGCTGGTCCACATTCGGCGCCGCGGGCTCGTCCGCGAATGCGGACGGTGCGGTGAGCATGATCAGTGGGGCGGCGACCGCCGCGACTGCTGCGGAGCGGGCGAATCCTGCGTACATCTCGCAACTCCTTCTAATCGAAAGCCGTGGCCAAAGCTGAAAGCTGTGCAACTGCCGGTGAATTCGTCTCCGGACTACGCGATCGCAGCGAAGCCGGTTCAGCTCGGTCGGTTGGTGAAGCGCCAGAACGCCATGCTGTCCGGGTGCGGGACGGGTGCACCCGGCGCCGAGAAGGTGTAGTCGCCACTGTCGTTGGTGTGGCAGCGCAGCGTGACCGAGTAGTTGACCGGCCCGGGTTCGGCAAGCTGAACCCCCTCGATGATCACTACCCCTGGTTCGGGGTTGCTGGCGGTGTAGCTGGTGTCTTGCCATTGGCCGCCGCCGACTCGGTACTGCAAATGGTCGGCGGACTCGAAGCGGACCATTGTCATCGAATTGCCCAGCGGCGTTGTCGGCATGGCGGGGGTGGTGCCGTACATGACCATGGATTTGCCGGTCATGTCGGCGGGGATGGAGCATCCGATCGGTGGTTCGTCGGGCTCGGCGTGAACGATGCCTATCCCGGTCAGCGCGGGTAACAATGCGGCGGCGGCGATGACGGCGAGACGTATGGGTGCCTGCATAGTTGCTACTCCTCCTGTCGAGCGCCGATGGCTGGGAAGTCGGAGTACGGCCGGGAGCGCTCAGGTATTCACGACGTTGGCGGCGATGACCTCGTCAGTCGGGGGCATGGCCAGGGAATATCGGGGGATGCATTGGAGACAGTATCAACGCAAAAGGATGTGTTGCCACGCGTTTGCTAAACGTGGTTTGTTTGTTACCCGTTGGGTGTCGTCGTTCGAGTTCGGCTCGTCGTGTCCCTGGTAGCCGCCCCAGGTCTGGCCAGCAGTTCTGCGATCAGTAGCACGACGGCCGTCGTGAGGATTGTCGCGACGACCACCAGCCCGGTCGGGTAACGCCACATCACGAGCGTGACCGCCGCGACGACGATGATGCCGACTCGGAGCGGGCCGCGATACCGAGCTGCAGCGGATTCGATCGCCCGCGGCGCGCCGCCAGCGCGCTGCGACCGGATCGCGACGACCACCCGGTTGTAGCGGGCGCGAACCGCCGCCGCGGATCTGGATGACCCGCTGAGAAACCCGGTAAGCGCGACCACCACGGCGAGTACGAACACCGCGCGCAACGTGGTGCGCAGCGGGGTCAGGAAAGCATCGATCACCACCGCCGCTGCCGGGGGCGACAGCACGTCCGCGGGGACTGCGTGCAGGTAGGCCGATCGTGCGATGCCGATACTGGCGGCGAGCACCGCCATCGCCACCACCACCGCCATACCGATCCACTGCAATGCCCTGCTGCGACCGCCTTTCGGAGCAGCACACATGGCACAGCCGGCGATGAGCACGGTGATCCACGGCAGCAGATCGGCGCCGCGGTCCAGCATCGACGCGTACCGCTGCGCCTTGACCAGTTCTGACGATTCGAACAGAACGAATGACCGATCAATCGTGGGAACTCGTTCGGCGAAGGTGAATCCGCGTTCGGTCAGCGCGATACGCACCCGGTCGATGATCGGACCGAGGGACACCGAAACCGTGCCATTGCTTGACATTTCGATGGCGTCGCGGGTGTCGCCGGTCACGACCGCGACAACCGCCTGGTGTGCCCGGCGGTTCGCCTGGATCCACCAGGTCTCGAATTCGCCGGAGTCCAGCACGGATTCGGTCGTTTCGTGGACGAAGTCGCGCGCTTGCCGCTCGACGACCGGGGCCAGACCGACGACGGCCGTGGGCACCCGCGGAGATTCTTCGGCGAGGGCCGTCAATGCTTGTACGGTGACGGTTTCGACATCGAGGCGGTCCATGATCGCAGCGGTGATCTGATCGGCGAGCTCGCTACGCAGGGCCGGATCGCTGCCCAATGGCGCGACGGTTTCGACGTAGCGTTCGGTGTCGAGCAGTTCACCGTGGGTGAATCGCGCAAGGACCGACGCCAGTGCCAGGACACCGGTCAGGATCACCAGCGTGATCGTGACGGACCAGCGGAACACGACCCGACCGTCGCGCCGATTCGCGTGCTCACGCGGACGTTTCTCGCGTTCGTCCGGGCCGAGTGGTTGCTCAGGTTCAGCAGCCGCCACGGAAACCATCTTCGGTCGCGGTCCGGTCGGTCGGCGTCACCCGACCAGGGTGACATGGACAGCGATAAGGATGCGCATACCACGCCGGAGCGCCAGTGGGTGCCCCGATCGAGTCAGGGAGTAACCACGAATGCCCCGTCGGCGATCCGGGCGCTGACGTTGTCACACGGGGCGGTCTCACCCGCCGAGAGCTAATGCTGGCGACCGGCTAACGAGCCGTGAGCCATTGGTCGACGTGTGGCCATTTCTTGCTGATCGGTAGTGGCCCGGCGGCGATTCCGGCGTCGGTGAAGTAGATCAGATCATTGCCCTTGGTGAACAGGTACTTCCAGACGCCGTTGGGTTCGACCGCGATCGCCACAGTGTCCGGTCCGGCGCGAAATGCGGAGGGCAGGAACGGCCATTTCTTGTCGATCTGGCCGGATTCGATGAGTTTGGTGTCGGAGTAGATCGCATAGCGTGACCCTGTGACGGCGAGATACTTCCAGTCGTTCCAAGCGCCGGAAGTCCCCAGGACCGCGTCGAGGTCGGTGATAGTGGCTCCGTCGAGCCAGGCATGCACGTGTGGCCAGCGTTCGGCGATCGATACGTGGCCGGAATGCAGTGTGCCGGTGTTGGTGTAGCAGACCAGGATCGCATCGTCGCGGAACAGGATCGTGTCGCCGCCCTTGACGAACAGATACGCCCAGTGCTTCAACGACGACACCGCCCCGTCGGTGGCTTCGGAGGCTGGAACGTAGACCACCGCGGCTGCGGTGATATCGCGCCAGAACGTCTCGGGCAGAATGGCATTCCACTTTCCCGCCTTCTGGGTCGCGGTATCGAAGGCTCCGATCTTTCCGGACTCGACGACGCGGCTGTCGTCGAAGATCGCGTAGTCGGGCCCGGCCGGGATCAAATGCTTCCACTGGTAGTTGCTCTGGGGTACCGCGGTGATCGCTGAAAGTGTCATGATTCGTTCCTTCCCCGGGGAGCGGTCAGATCCCCATGCTATCGCCGCGACCGCGGATCGATCGTGCGATCGACTGGAACAATCTTGTGGTGCAATAGATTTGGGCTGCCATCTCGCGACTCACCTGGCGATAGGAGGGGTCGGAACCGGCGAGTGCTTGCAAGATGGCATGAATTCTCAAAAACCCGCTACAGCACAACAAATTCGAATGCACGCGGCACGAAGCTGCGTGCCACCACCGCGCACGTCGCGCCATCCAGCGCAGCCGGCCATAGAGTGCGAAGCAGGCAGCGGTTGTTCGATCGCGGCTGCCGCGGACCTGATCACCGTGACCGGTGGTGCGAGCTTCCTCACCGCACGCACCTTCCATCAATTGCTGTACGCCGCAACCGAACCGGTGTGGATCGCGGCGTTCGTGCTGCGCACCGGCTCCTACCGGCCGATCGCCGACTCCCTGGCCGAGCATGGATTGGTCACCGAGGTCAACCCGGAATGCACAGTCATCCAGCGCCGATTCACCGATCCCGACGAACAGAGCTACGCCGTCACCGCGGTTAGGGCGACTGGCCGCCGACCCACCGGGAAGGAAACCGACGGTTACTTCCACACCGCACTGCATCTATCCCGGCCCTAATACCCGACTCTGCCCTACGCCGCACTGGCCGGTCACGAGACATCCGAGTACGACCGGAACAAAGCTGTCGAACTGTCAGCGGCCTTCGAAGCAATGAGTAAGGCACGGCCGAGGCGGTGATGCGCGGTCAGGAGGCCGGATTGATTCCCGGCCGTCCAAGGCAACGGCGAATTGGTGCGCGCCCGACCTCGCCAGACGAGCGGTCACGACAGCTGAGTCGTGCGGACTTGTACCTTGCCGGGTGGGCGGTTCGGATGTAGGGCCTGAAAACACGAACGCCTTTGCAAGCCACGCTTCGTTATTCTTGGTGTCCGAAGGGGGACTTGAACCCCCACGCCCGTTAAAGGGCACTAGCACCTCAAGCTAGCGCGTCTGCCATTCCGCCACCCGGACAGGTGTTGCCTTCAGTTGTGGCGCAGATGAGTACAAGATCAACTGCGCTTGGGAACTATAGACAATGGAGGCCCGTGGACGCCAATCGCCTCCCCGGGCGGGCACGCCGCGAGGGTAGCTGTGACGTCGCGCAACGATCAGGCTGACGCTGGACGCCACCTATCCGGGTCACCCGTAACCCTCACGCCGACAAGTGGACTCGCTCCGCGCCGATGCGATCGATCCGGTTGCGACCCCACACGCCGAGCGGTTCCAACGCGGCGTTGAGCGCCGAACCCAGTTCGGTGAGTTCGTATTCCACGCGCGGCGGGATCTCCGGGAAGATCTCGCGCCGGACGATGCCGTCCTCTTCGAGTTCACGCAGATGCTGGATGAGCATTTTCTCCGAGACTCCGGGGAGCCCGCGGCGCAGTTCGCCGAAGCGGCGGATGCCGTTCTCCTCCAGCTCCCACAGGATCAGCACTTTCCACTTGCCGCCGATGACGTCCATGGCGGCATCGATGCCGCAGAAGTATGGCCCGTGTCTCTTCGCGCTCATCGTTTCCCTTCGCTAGCTGCTCACACACCTGTGGGTAAGTACCCGACGAAATAGTAGGTACTTGTCGGAGCAACAGCCGTCACGCAGGGTTGATTCCAGCGCGCTGACCACTCACACCAACCAGCTTCGAAGGAGTTGACCCCGCATGGCGGAGCACACCACAGTCACAGTTCTCGGTCTCGGCGCGATGGGCCAGGCGCTGGCCTCGGCGTTCGTCAAGGGCGGCCACCCCACCACGGTGTGGAATCGCACCGCCGGCAAGGACGCGGAGCTTGTCGCCGCCGGCGCGACCGGCGCGGCCTCGGTCGCCGAAGCGATCCAGGCGAGTCAGGTGATCGTCGCGGTTCTGCTCGACCACGCTTCCGTGCACGACACCCTCGACCCAGTCGCGGATCAGCTCGTCGGCCGCCAGCTGATCAACCTGACCAGCACCGCCCCCGAACAGGCTCGCGAGCTGGCGCGGTGGGCGGCCGGGCACGGCATCGACTACCTCGACGGCGGCATCATGGCGGTGCCGCACATGATCGGGCAGCCGGGTTCGTCGATTCTGTACAGCGGTTCGCAGGAGGTGTTCGACGCCCATCGATCCGTCTTCGAATTGCTCGGCACCGCAGAGTATTTCGGTGACGATGCCGGCCTGGCGTCGCTGTACGACTTCGCGTTGCTGGCGAACATGTACGCGATGTTCACCGGCTTCATGCACGCCGCGGCGATGGTCGCCTCGGCCGGCCAATCGGTCTCGGACTTCTCGAACCGGGCCGCGGCCTGGATCACCGCGATGGCCCAGGGCATCCCCGAATACGGCCGCATGATCGAATCCGGCGACTACACCACCGACGTCCAGCACCTCGCCTTCCAGAAAGCAGCCCTCGACGCCATCGTCCAGGCCAGCCGGGACGCCGGCGTCGCCCTCGACATCGTCGCCCCGATCAAGAACCTCATCGACCGCCAGGTTGCCGACGGGCACGGTGCGCTCGCCTTCGAACGAACCTTCGAAGAACTCCGCTGAACCCCGCCGCGGGAGCCGGAAATCACACCGGCTCCCGCGCCCCGAATCCGCAGCTCAGACACAGGTCGGCACGGCGATTTGGTCCCAGCCGACACATCCGTTAACCTTGCTGAGCACCACCGGTCCGGGTGGCGGAATGGCAGACGCGCTAGCTTGAGGTGCTAGTGCCCTTTAACGGGCGTGGGGGTTCAAGTCCCCCTCCGGACACTCGAAATCACGAAAGCCGTTGCATTGCAACGGCTTTCGTCGTTTCAGGAATTTCCTGCCCAGATGCGAGCCGCGCGGGGTGGTAGCAAACCGCGGCGGCGGTGATATCGCACCCGGTGCCGTGCAACCGGCTGTCGCCGACCCGTGGAATCCGCAGCGGCAGTTACGAATCTATCGTTGCAAGAGCTGCTCCAACGGGCTGATCATTTAGCGTGACTGAACAGTCGTTGACGAGGTCGCCATTGATCAGACGGATTCGACCGGTCATTGTTGATCTGTCAGCAATCCGCTGACCTCCGCATTCACAGCGCTCGCACCAGCAACTCGCCGCTCGGCGTGGTGCGGTTCGAGCGCGCCCGCACTACGCCGAGGGACCACCATGACCGGATATTTCGAGCCACTGACCGTGGGCAAGCTGACACTGCCCAACCGGTTGGTGATGGCGCCGATGAGTCGCAACCGCGCCCCGGGAGGCGTGGTCACCGAGCTGACCGCGCAGTACTATGCGCAACGCGCCACGGCCGGGCTGATCATTTCCGAAGCCACCGGAATCAGTGAGATCGCGCAGGGCTATGCCGATTCCCCGGGGCTCTATACCGCCGCCCAGGTAGGAGCATGGCGCACCGTCACCGATGCGGTGCATACCGCTGGCGGGCGAATCTTCGCGCAGCTGGTGCATTGCGGCCGGATCGGTCACCCGAGCCTCTACGCCGACGGCGCATTGCCGCTCGCCCCGTCGGCGATCGCCTCGGGCGAGCAGATGTTCACCCCGGACGGCATGGTCGAACGCCCCGCGCCGCGCGCGATGACGCTCGACGATATCGGTCGCACCATCGAGGATTTCGTCGCCGCCGCCCGCAACGCCGTCGACGCGGACTTCGACGGCGTGGAACTGCACGCGGCCAATGGTTTTCTGCTGCACCAGTTCCTGGCCGGGGGCAGCAACCGGCGGACCGACGCCTATGGCGGACCGATCGCGGCCCGGATCAGGTTCGTGGTCGAGGTGGTGCGCGCCGTCGCCGACGCGATCGGACCCGAACGGGTCGGCATTCGCCTGTCGCCGGGCATCGCGTTCAACGGTATGGCGGGCGCCGAGGACGACACCGCCGAGATCTACACCGCACTCACCCAGGCGCTGGAGCCGATTCCCCTCGCCTACCTCCACGTCTTCGAACTGCTCACCCGCGACACCACCCGGTTGATCCGAACGGCATGGTCCGGCCCGTTGATCCTCTGCGCACACCCCACCGCGGAGTCGTTCCCGAGCACTCCGGAGATCGGCGCGGAAGCTCTCGCCGACGGCGTGGCCGACGCCATCGCACTGGCGGAGCGGTGGCTGGCCAACCCCGACCTGCCCGCCCGAGTCCGCACCGGTGGGCCCTACAACACGGCTGACAAGACCACCTTCTACGGCGGCGACCATCGGGGCTACACGGACTATCCCGCGCTCGCCTAGTGCACTTCCACTGCATTGCATGCCCTGCCCACCTACGACATCGTCTACCGGAGTTGTTTTCATGAACCTCACTCGTGAGATCAAGTTGGTCTCCTATCCCGTCGGCGCACCGCGGCTCTCGGATTTCGAGCTGGTCACCACCGAACTACCCGCGCTGCGGGAGGGCCAGGTGCTGGTCCGCAACTCGTGGATGTCAGTGGATCCGTATATGCGAGAACGGATGTACCAGCCCGAGTCCTACCTGCCGGTCTATCCGCTCGGCACCGCTCTCGACGGCTCCGCCGTCGGCGAAGTCGTCGCATCGCGGTCGGACGCCCTTCCGGTAGGCACGACCGTCGCGCATTTTCTCGGCTGGCGTGAGCACGCGGTTCTCGACGCCGCGGACGCGACGGCGCTCGACCTGTCCGTCGCGGCGCCCGAGAGCTTCCTCGGCCCGCTCGGCACCACCGGACTGACCGCATATGTCACCGTCACCGAGATCGCGCCGGTCCGGCCCGGCGACATCGTGTTCGTGTCGAGCGCCGCGGGCGCGACGGGCAGCATCGCCGGCCAGCTCGCCCGCCACGCCGGCGCCGCGCAGGTCATCGGCGCGACCGGGGGGCCGCACAAAGCCGAAAAGCTGGTAACCGCTTTCGGTTTCGACGCCGCTATCGACTATCACGCGGGCCCGCTCGCCGAGCAGCTCGCGGCCGTCGCACCGGACGGGATCGATGTCTATATCGACCACGTCGGCGGCGATCATCTCGTCGCGGCCATCGACGCGTTGCGCCCGAACGGCCGGATCGCGCAGGTCGGCGCGATCAGTGGCTACAACGCCACCGAGCCGGCACCCGGGCCGGCCAACCTGTTCCTGCTCGCGGCCAAAGACGCCACGCTGCGCGGCATCCTCGTCACCAGCTACCTGCATCTGTTCCCGGAGTGGATCGGTAAGGCGGCGGCCTTGCTCGCCGACGGCTCGCTGTCTGCCGAGACGACCGTCGCGACCGGAATCGACCAGGCGCCCCAGGCCTTCATCGACCTGATGAACGGCGCCAACATCGGAAAGATGCTGGTGCGGCTCTGAACGCACGGCCGGCGCCGCTCCAGCCCCTGGCAGAGGGGTGCCGGTCGGTCACCAGGCTTGCGCGCCTGGATTCATCGTCGGGCTGATGAATCAACCGATCGATGTGGGGCCGCGTGGAACGTTACGAGATGGAAGCCTTTCTCGCCCTCGTCGACGCGATGCATTTCGGGCAGGCCGCCGCACGTCTCGGCATATCCACGGGACGGATGAGCCAGACGATCACGAAACTGGAACGCCGGATCGGCGCGAAATTGTTCGACCGCACCAGCCGCCGGGTCGCGCTCACCAAGATCGGAGCGCAGTTCCACCATGACCTCGAGCCCGGATACCAGCAGATCCAGAGCGCGCTCGAGCGGGCGGTCGCCTCGGCCCGAGGATTCGACGGACCGCTACAGGTCGGGTTCGTCGGCGCGGCCGGCGGGCAATTCCTGCTCGAGGTGGTCCGCGCCTACCGGACCGAGCATCCCGGCGCCGAAGTCGACCTCAAGGAATTCCAGATCAACACCACCATCAGCGGTCTGCGGGAACAGAATTCGGACATGGTGCTCATCACCCGCCCATTCTCCGACCCGCACTTGGTGATCGGCCCGACGCTCTGGGCCGAGGCGCGCTACCTGGCCGTCGCCTCCAGCAACCCCCTGGCTCTCCGCGCCGCCATCACTCAGGAGGAGCTGGCCGAGGTGACATTGCTGCGCATGCCGGACAACTGCCCGTCCTCGCTGGCCGAAGACCGCGTTCCTGCCCGCACCCCGAGCGGCCGGCCCATCACCCACGGCCAAGCCATCAACACCTTCCTCGAAGCGCTCGCGTCGGTCAGCGCCGACGAAGGCGCCCTCACCGTCGGCGACCAGGTGAACCACTTCTATCAACGGCCTGACGTCACCTATCTGCGCATCACCGACGCCGCACCGATCGAATGGGGCCTGATCTGGCGCAAGTCGTATGAAACCGCCGGTGTGCGCGCCTTCAACGACATGGCCGTGGAAATGATTCGGCGGCGCAAGCTGTGATCGGCGTTTGATAAAGGTTTGGCAGATCTATTGCGGGGCGTCGAACTCGGCGCTCAGGTCGATTCCGCGTTCGGCGGCGAGCTGCTGAAGTTTCTCGGTCTCGTCGGTCGGGATGCAGACGTAGGCGTGCAGGCCGTCGTCGTCCCGTCGGAGGATGTAGTTGTTGGTACCGTCGGTGAGTTGTTTCCCGGCGTCGTCGTAGAACAGCCATCGAACCGACACGAGCACAATCGTGTCGGCGAGCTGCTGGTGGCTCAGGCATTCGTATCCGACCGATGCCAGGCCGAGCTTCTGGTATAGCGGATAGGACTGCGTGAGGCCTTCGGCCATCTTCTCGCGGGAATCCAGGGTCCCTGCGAACCGATCGTCCAGGATCATGCCCGGCGTTCCCCACAGTTCGGCGGCGGCGGTCGCGTCGTAATTGGTGAGGGTGGCAGCGTATCGGGTCAGGTACTCGTCGATTGCGGTGTCGAGTTCGGCCATGGATTCGACCCTAGAACGAGCCCAGCCCGCGGGTCACCGGTTACCGCTGAACACGCGGGGTCAGCGGCTGCACCGGCGACATACTTCGAGCATTTGCTGCCAGGTCAGCTTCCAGCCGGAAGTCTCGGCATCGTTGCGTGCCTGCGGTGTCAGGGCGGTCGCCGTGATGTCATCGAATCGCGGTTGCCCTGGGCGGCGGAGCAGTTCCGGTTGTGGGCCCAGGTGCTGTGAGTTCTTGCGGTACGCCGCGTGCAGTCGTACCGCGTCGGCGAACTGCCCGGTGAAGGCGAGGGCGTGGGCGATGTGGTCGACGGCGGCAAGCACGCAGAGGACATCGTCTTCGCGGAGGTACCAGGTGAGGGCACGTTGCAGCGCCGCGAGTGCGGATCGGCCGTGGTCTGCCGCGTCGTTGTCGCTCGCCGCTCGGTGCAGGTAGGACTGGCCCATCGTCAGCTCACCCCAACCCGCTTCCCAATACTGTCCGAGTTGTTCAGCGAGCCGGATAGCGTCCAGCAGGCCCTTTTCCCCAGCGTCGATGTGCCCCTGCTGTATGAGTGCGGCATTGAGGGTCATCCGGCCGAGCACGATGAGCCGGTTGTTCCCGAGGTCGGCGCCGATGGTGGCCGCTACCTGCGCGCACCGGTACGCCGGGTCGGCGGCACCGGTGGACAGATGCACCATGGCGGCGTAGTACTGGCATTTCCCGTATTGCAGGCGCGAAGGTTCGTCGGTCGCTTGCCCCAGCATCTGCTCGGCCCGGTCGAGCTGTCGGCAGGCTGCTGCCGCGCCTCGGGTGTAGTAGATGCTGAGGACCTTGGCCACTTCTGCCCGCACTCGATCGGGCAGAGCCGCATCGGGGGCCGCGGCGAGGGTCAGATCGAGGACGCGCAGGCCTTCGTCCGAGTGGCCGCTGCGGACCCAGAACCATTCCAGCAGTGCGGCCGAGCGCAGCGCGTGCTCCGGGCGGTGCCGCAGGTCGTAGGCGATGGCCGCGCGCACATTGGGCAACTCGCGGGACAGGACGCGGCTGGCATGACCCGCCCGCGGGCCCCACAGCTGGGTCGCTGACTCGGCGATGAGTCCGCGGGCCCAGGCGGCGTGGGCCTCGCGACTGCGCTCGGGGCTCGGATCGATCTGGCGGCAATAAGATCGAATGGTCTCCAACAGGCGGTATCGCGTGGGTTCGGCCGTCGTGTCCGCGCTGACGACCGACTTGGTCACCAGCGAGGACAACGCTTGCAGCGCCGAATCCTCGTGCGGGCGTACGGCTTCGGCAGCATCGAGGGTGAACCCGCCCTCGAAGGACCACAGGCGTAGCAGCAGCGCGCGGTCACCGGGCCGGAGCCGATCGATACTCCAGGCGATCGCCGCCTGCAGCGTGGCGTGCGGTGTCGGTGAGCCGACCGGCGCGGCGCCCGGCACGATGAGGTCCCGGTCGAGCAGTTCGAGGATCGCCCCCAGCCCGAGCAGCCGGGCCCGGGCTGCCGCCAATTCCAGCGCCAGCGGTATGCCGTCGAGCGTCCGGCACAGGTGCCGGGCGTCGTCACGGTCGCGAGTCCCGGGTGACCAGCCGGGCCGGATCGCGTGGACACGGTCCAGCAGCAGTGCGACCGCCGGCCCATCGGTGCCGTCCGGTGCGTGCACCGCGAGCGGGTCGACAGGCAGCACGATCTCACCGTCGATGGACAGCGGCTCGCGACTGGTGGCGAGGACGCGCAGTCCGGGACAGCTGGTGAGCAGGTCGAGCAGCGTACTGGCGACCGCTTCGACGAGGTGTTCGCAGTTGTCGACGACGAGCAGCCCGGGTCCGGCCGCCAGGACATCGCGCAGGGCGGGCAGCGCGGCGGCGACCTGGACTGCCCCCACCGCGTCGGCGATCGCCTGTTCGAGCGTTCCGAGATCCTGGACGTCAGCCAACCGCACCAGCCATGGACCAGCGGAATCCCTTCGCGCCGAGGCATATTCGAGGGCGAGTCGAGTCTTGCCGACACCGGCGGCGCCGACGAGTGTCACCAGCCGGCCGACGGACAGGAGCCGATCCAGTTCCCGGAGTTCGTCATCGCGACCGACGAACGAAGAGAGCGGTACCGCGATACCGCGGCCGGGGCGGGCCGGTCGGCACATAGATCGGTCGCCACGAATAGTGTTGGGCGGCAACAGCAGATGTGGATCCTGCGCCAAGATCATGTGTTCGACTCGCTGCAATTCCGGGCCCGGATCGACGCCGAGATCTTCGGCCAGCAGGCGACGCGCGCGCCGCAGGGCGTCCAGTGCGTCGGCTTGCCGGTCACTCCGGTAAAGGCCGAGTGCCAGCAGGGCCCACCGGTGTTCACGGTGCGGTGCTTGCCGTGCGGCGGCCTCCAGTTCGCCTATCGCCGCGGGTGCGGCGCCGGTGGACAGCACCGCGTCGAGTCGCGTTTCGATGGCGACCTCACGCACTTCGGTGAGCCGCGCGCGTTCGGCCAGCACGAGATCGGCCTCGGCGAGGTCGGAATACGGCTCGCCACGCCAGAGTCCCAGCGCCTCGGACAGGACTGCCGCCGCCCGCGCGGGCTGATCGTCGGACAGCAATGCCGAGGCCTGTTCGACGTCGCCGGTGAATCGGATCGCATCGACCGATTGCGGCGCGAGCCGTAACGCGTAGCCGCCGTGGTCGCGTTCGATCAGATCACGTCCGGCGCCGGCGAGCGCGGTGCGCAACCGCGACA
This sequence comes from Nocardia sp. NPDC051832, assembly GCF_040681285.1. Taxonomy (NCBI): domain Bacteria; kingdom Bacillati; phylum Actinomycetota; class Actinomycetes; order Mycobacteriales; family Nocardiaceae; genus Nocardia; species Nocardia sp. NPDC051832. The sequence continues at coordinate 243,565 of NZ_JBFAYL010000005.1, read as the reverse complement.
CGTAGACCTGAAGCGCCTGCGCGGGTCGCCGCGGCACGGTGTCGTGCCACACCAGGTCGGCCAGCCGGTCGACCGGCACCGGCCGCCCCGCGGCCAGGATCAGCGCGGCGAGCAACCGCCGCGGCAACGGCCCGCCGATGTCCAGCGGCCGGCCGTCGCAGGTGATCTCGAGCGGTCCGAGGACCCGGGCCACAAGCACACCGTCAGCATACGAAAGGTATGGCCAGCAGCCGATGCGGCGCGGTTGTATGCGGCTTGTAAGGACTGTCCGCCACAGTTGCCGCATGTTCACAGGACGTACTTCGTGGCCGTCTCATCGCCCGCTCGCCGCACCGGCGCTAGCGGAGTACCGCAATAGATTGGTGCTGGTGTGGTCCACTCAGGACGGCACCATGTACATCGCGTCCGGGATGGAGACGGACGGTGTGGTCGACGCGAAACCCTTACCGTCCGATTTCAGCCTGCAACGTCCGGCACTGGCCGGCCACCCCGACGACGGACGGCTGTATCTCGGATACACGCGCACCGACGGCCGAACATGGCTGGCGTGGTCGGATAACGGCGTCGACCTCGACAACCGCCGCCCCTGGCTGCAACCGCCGATCGGCGGCCCCGCGATGGTGTCGGACAACGTCACGTTCTGGCTCGCCTACACCGAAATCGGTAGTCAGGCAGTGCAAGTGGTGCAGTCGCAGAACCCGACCTTCTTCGAAACATATGTGACGCCCTCGCCGACGGAATACAGCGTGGATACGCCAGCGCTCCTGCTTCCCCCGTCCCGGCGCCCGTTGCTGGCGTGGACGAGCGTCGACGTCGCCGGTCGCCACCTCAACGCACGCTTGCTCGGGCTGAATGCGCCCCCGACCCTCGGCATCTTCAGCGACTCGCTGATCGGCGGGCCCAACCTGTTCACCATCGGCGGCCGTAGCGTCGCCGGTTACACCGGGCGCAACACGAACATCTACATGGTCTTCGACATCGACAACCTGGACGAGGCACGGTCGGAGCGATGGAAGTTCGCCGACACCAGCCCGTGGCCGCCGGCCGTCGCGACGGTCAACGGCACCACCTACGTCGCTTGGTTCAGCACCGGCGGCGGCAACGAACTGAACTTCGCCGACCTCGGTTCGATGCCGACCATCTACCGGGGTGGCAGCGGATAGGCTGGGGCCCGGACAGCCAGGGATGGCAGTCGATGCAGCACAGCAGCCTGTGCCGATCACTCCGGGAGCCGCGCTGCCACCGGCGGCCAGTGTGGAATGCGCTGTAAGCGTGCGCGAACCGCGTCGAAGTCCAGCAGCAGTCCACGCCGGCGGTAGTACTCCAGCGCGGTATCCAGGTCGGGTTCGAGGACAAACAAATCCGCCGGTCCACGCGCGAGTTGGCGCTCATAGCGGTCGCCGAGCGATTCCAGCTGCCAGTCGGGCCACAGCCACGACCAGGCGGCCCGCGCATCGGCGTAGTCATGGATCGACCACACCGCGGCGGTGCTGTTGCCCAGATCCAGATGCAGGCCCGAGCGCGGTGGCTGCGCCAGCTCGGTGACAGTTGCCGCCGCTGCCAGCAGCGGAACGAGGGCGGGACCGAGTTCGAGAAGATCGGTTCCCAGCGTGTACGCCCGCGGCGGTTTGCCGGGCTCGGCGATGGTGATCAGCGAGACGATCTCCTCGGCATCGATCTGCTTCGAAGCTATCTCGAGCCGCGCATCGAACTGCTCGGCGACCCGTAGCCCACGTTCGGACAGCTCATCCGAACGCCACTGCGCACAGCTGGGGAGGTAGTCCGCGAAATCATGAAACCCGTTGTATGCCCATTGGACTCGCCATCCCGGCCACGCGTGTTCCAGCACGGCGTACAGGGTGGCTCGATATGCGTAGGGCATGGTCGTATCGCCGAGATTCCAGTCCCAACGTTCGTTGTAAGACCAGCCCTCGTGCTCACCGGGTGTGCCCGCAGTGGCGGAGAAGAACACAAGCACGCTGTTGCGCAGATCGAGCAGTGCTGTGGGCGCCAGGTAGTCATCGATATCCGCTACGCGATCCCACATGTCGAGTTCGCGCAGTATCGACTCCAGTCCGTAGCAGAACGCGAACTCCAATCGGGACGCTCCGTAACGGGCGCAGTAGATTTCCACGTCCGCTCCGTCGACGAGAACGAGATAGGCAGGGTCGCTCACCACTCGCAGGCTAGAGACCTGGACCCATCCCCGGCCAGGGATTTCCACTCACCGCTGTGGCTGCGCACCGGCGTCGGTGGTGATTTCGAGGGTCAGCAGAATGTGGTCGAAGGCGGAGATCGTGGCCGCGTCCGGTGGCGGTACTCGGTCGAGCTCCGCGATCAGGGCTTCGGCGACATCGCGCAACTTCAGGTTCGTTTCCTGGGACCGCCACCGCAGTACCTTGAACGCTTGATCGGCGTTGATCGAATACATCAGCATCAGTACACCTTTGGCCTGCTCGATTACTGCTCGCGCTTCGACGAGGCCGGGTACGACCGCGTCGAGGGCGCCGCGTTCGGCGTCGGCCATGGTCGCTTCGAGGTCGATGTAGTAGCCGGCGGTGCCGACCGGGTTACCGGCGGCGTCGTGGATGAGATCGGAGACGACCATGACGTGGTGGGCCACGCCTGCGGTGTCGAGGAAGCGGTGGCGGCTGGAGAAAGGTTTGTTCTCGGTGAGCGAGCGGGTGATCTGCTCGGCGACCAGGGGGCGGTCCTCGGGATGTTTATGGGAGAGCAGCAGTTCGGTGCTCGGTTCGACCTCGCCGGGGGTGTAGCCGTACATGAGGTAGACCTCCGGCGACCATTCCCAGCGTTGGGTGGCGAACCAGAATCGGAAGCTGCCGAAGCCGGGCCCGCCCGCACCGGCGAGGTGATGATAGGCCAGCACGGACTCGTCGTCGGCGTCGCGGGCAAGTCCGGTGGCGGGGTCGATCGGTCCTGTCACTTAGTCAATATTGCCGCCGGCCGCTCCGGGAAACGGTAAGGCCGGTCACCACTGCGCGCCGCCGAAAGCGGACGTTCTCGCGGGGCGCGGTGGTTCAATCGCTCGATGCGTGATGATGAAATCGTCGGCCAGTGGAGTGTGGAGGCCGGATATCACAGCTCGATGGAGGATGAGCAGTTCGTCTTCTGGGGTGATGGTGTGGGGTTGGTGGAATATGCGCGGCCGGGGGCGAGTACGTGCGTGCTGTTCCGATGGGCGCGGACGGCGATTCGGACGGTGCGGCTCGAACCGCATCGCCGCGTCCGGCGCGACGACGGTGCGGTTGGGGAGGCCGATGAGGTGCCCGAGGTGGTCGAGCTCGGTTATCGGATCACGCGAGAGCAACGGCCGTTGATCGGCGAGGCGCTGCCGGTGCTGTATCTGCCCGCTCCGTTCGCGGCGATTCCGGACCGTGGGTACGGGTTGATCACGCGCGAACCGGCGGTGTATTTCGCGAACATGCGGCGCGCGAGTTCGTGAATCGAGGCGCCGCGGGAGGCTGAGCGCCATGGATGGCGCGACTCACACCCTGGTTCAGCACCGGCAGAACTCCCGCGCACGACAGCTTTTGTGGAGCTCCCGCGAGCAGGAACCCCTGCTGTTTACCTTCCGTTAAGCTCACGTTCACTATCCGTGATCACTCTTTAACGAGGTCGCAAACAGACCGCAAGTTCGCGAATATCGGAGCTAGCGAAAATACCGTCCGAAATCGCCGCTCAATCAGGATCACCTGCAGCGGCCGGGACCGAGTCTTCAACTCGCGATCCCCACTCCGATTCACCCTCCTCATCGGTTGAGGAAAGGTGCGCGTCCACGTCCGGGGACCGAGTTCCCCCACAACAGCACAGCTCCACGGCGAGCTCCCAACGGTGCCTCGCAATGGATCCACGCTGCCGCGCGGCTGGATCGCCCCCGTCCCCCAACAAGGAATTGACCACACCATGAAGCTTTCTACCCTCCGACGACCGAACCTGCGCAACGACATCGCTTTCGCACTGGCCGCAGCGGGTATCGCAGCTGTCACCGCCTCGTCCGCCGTGGCCTTGGCCGACACGGGCGCGCACGGGGCCACCCCGGCGCACGCCGCAGCTGCCGTCACGCCGAACAAAGGCAGCGACGCCGACAAACTCGACGGCTGGATTCGCGAGGCGCTCGTTGTCCTGAAGGCCAACAAGATCCCGGCCACCTACGAGGGCATTCACAAGAACATCCTCCGCGAATCGGCCGGCAAGCCCGACGCCATCAACCAGTGGGACTCCAACGCCGCCATCGGCATTCCCTCCAAGGGTCTGCTGCAGGTGATCGACCCCACGTTCCAGGAATTCCATGTGCCCGGCACCTCGAACGACATCTGGGACCCGGTCGCCAACATCGCCGCGGCCTGCAACTACGCCGCGCACCGCTACGGCTCGATGGACAACGTCAACTCGGCCTACTGACACCGGTCGCCGGCGACTAGGCGAGGGTATCCAGCAGGAAGTCGCGGGCCGCACCGGATGCGCGCTCGAACTGCTCCTCGTAGACCGCGAAATGCGGACCTGGTATCAGCACAAGGCGTTTCGGTTCCAGCGCATCGGCATAGCTGCGTAGAGCGATATCGGTGGGAGTCAGAGTGTCCCGCTCGGCGATGATCATCAGCAAAGGAGTCGGTGCGACTCGCTGCACGAAAGCCTCCGGCGTGTAGGCCTGAAACTTGTCGACGCTCGACACGGTGACCTCGTTGCGCCAGGTGGGCACCTGCGGCCCATTGGCCATCAACCAGTCATAGACCTCGATACCCGGCATCGCGACAAAATCCGTCGGTACATTCGAAGCTGCCGGAATGGTCTGATGCGGCTTACCACTCGCACGCGCCGAACGATCGGCAGCGATCGCCTCGTGTACCGCCGGCAGCATCACCGTCGGGACCGAGCTGCGAAAGTTGGCCCAGCCGTTCGTGGTCGGCACCTGGGAGACGACCGCGCGCACACGGCGATCGGTCGCCGCGACCACCAGGACATGACCACCGGAGAAACTGGTACCCCAGACACCGATCCGGTCGCGATCGATCCCGTCCAGCCGCTGAACGAAAGTGATCGCATCGCGGTAGCCCTCGATTTGGGCGCTGGGGTCCACCTCGTAGCGCGGCTCGCCATCCGAGGTCCCGAACTTGGGATGGTCGTAGACCAGGCAGGCCAACCCGGCGGCGCTGAAGACCTCCGCGAATGGTGCGACCCACTCCTTGACGCCCGCGAAGCCGTGGGTCATGACCACCAATGGCGTTTCGCCGTCAGCGGCATCCGGACGATACAGCCAGCCTCTCAAAGTCACACCACCACTGGTGAATTCGACATCGGTACGCATGGAACCCCCTCCAAGTGATCCGTCGCCAACGACGGTACGGCCTCGTGCGGCTCGATGGCGAGGACTTCGCCACCCGCGTCCGCCCCGCGGGTCTATAACCGCTTGTCAGGGCCGTCATCGAACTCCAGACTTTGCGCATGGGTCGAACTGTCCAAGCATGGGTGACCTCGGGCTCGGAATTCCTCGGTGTCACAACGCCGTTCGCCGTGGACATCCCCTGGTGGGCGGAGGTCGAGCCAGTCGTCGACCAGCTCGAACACCAACTCGGCGTGCCGGTTTGGGTGCTGCGGCTGCTGAGCAACGACGGTGGTGAGAGCGGGTGCGACGGTCATGTCGTCTACCACGTGGAAGCGTTGCGGACGCCCGTACCGGGCCTGCTGAACCCCTCCCCCGGCGAGCGCGGAAGGCTGTGCGCGGACGAGCCGATGCGGGTGCCGTGGGCGCGGGTCGACGGCCTACGGGAGCTTCTGGCCTGGGCGCATGCGGCGGCGGCCGCGGCCGGACGGCCGGTGACCGGTCCAATGGTGCAGCGCCGGACCTGGAACCTGGGAACGCTGTGCCGGCTGCCCACCACAGGCGGTCCGCTCTGGCTCAAGGCCACCCCCCACTTCGCCGCCGACGAGGCCGCCGTGATCGCCGGCTTCGCGGCGACGGACCCCAGCCTGGTGCCCAGGGTCCTCGCCCGCGGCGACCGGCGCATCCTGATGGACGACATCCCCGGCCAGGACTGCACCACAGCCGCACCGGCGACCGTGCACGCGGTGATCACCCGGTTCGTCGCCGCCCAAGCCACACTCATCGCGAGAAGACCTGCGGGACTGCGCGACTGGCGTCCCGAAGCGCTCGCGGCCCGGGTGCGGCAACTACTCGACGGACCTGTCCGCGACGAACTCACCGCCTGCGAGCACGCCACGGCCTACGCGCTCGCCGGGCGCTGGGAAGAGCTGGCAGAGTGCGGGTTGCCGGACACCGTTGTGCACGGCGACTTCCATCCCGGCAATTGGCGCAGCGGCGCGGGAGCGCCGGTAGTGCTGGACTTCGCGGACTCCCACTGGGGCAACCCAGTACTCGACGGTCTGCGTGCCTACGACTATCTCCCAGAACCGTTGCGCGCGACCGCCGTCCACGCCTGGACAGCCGCCTGGTCCGCCCACGTTCCGAACGCGGACCCCGGCCGGGCACTGGCAGTCGCCGAACCACTGGCCCACCTGGTTTACGCCGTGCGCTACCAGGAATTCCTCGACGGCATCGAACCCGACGAACACCCCTACCATCGCGGTGACCCGGCCACCGCGATCCGGCACGCGGTGCACTACACGAACAATCCGAGTCCGCACCTTCAGCCATAGGCGGCTCCGGGTTCAACAAACACCCAGCCCTCGAACATCGCCGACAGCGGCCTCGGCCCGTAGACCGCAGCGCCGGACGCAATTCCGAACGAAGGCCGGATCAACCGCCGCACCGCGCAGTTTGGCTGATATCACTGCGTCGAGCCCACCACGCCTTGACGACACCGGCGCCCCCTACCCGCAGCCGCTCAGCGGTCCCGACTCTGGCGCGGTGCCCGAAGACTTCGAAGTCGCGGTCCTCGATTCGGTCGAGGATCCGTGCGTAGAGCACCGACGCCGTCGCTACGCAGGGCCTCGAGCGCGGTGCCAGCGTCTCGATCCCGGTTTGCGCGTAGTCATAGATCGCTCTGGTCGCGGCATGCTGGGCGGCCAGCGCGGCACGCACCCGGGGCTCGCATCTGCCGTGCGCGCTGCACCAGGACAGCAGTTCGCGATCGACACCGTGCGCGGCCAGTTCATCGGCCGGCAGATAGACGCGGTCGCGGGCCAGGTCCTCATCGATGTCGCGCAGAAAGTTGGTGAGCTGGAACGCTTTACCGAGGGCAGCCGCGTACGGTGCGGCCTCCGACTCCGGGACGGCCGTGCCCAGTACCGGCAGCAACTGCAACCCGATCACTTCCGCCGAACCGTAGACATAGCGATCCAGCGCGGATCGGTCGGGGTAGTCGGTGACTGAAAAATCCATCCGCATCGAGGTCAGGAACGCTTCGAACAGCTGCCGAGGTATCCGGTAGCGCTCGACGGTGTGCAGCGTGGCGGCCAGCACGGCGTCGCCGCCGGTGTCGCCGGATTCGAATTGTTGTGCCAGCGTTGCCAATCGGGCCGATCGCTCAGCCACGGTGAGCGGTGGTTCGAAGCCGTCCAGAATATCGTCGGCGCGCCGGGCGAAACCGTAGAGCGCGTGCACCGCGGCGCGCTGATCCGGCGCGAGCAACCGGGTAGCGAGGAAGAAGGTCTTTCCGTGGCGGGCGTTGAGCGCGCGGCACTCGCGGTAGGACCGTCGCAGGACCGGGTCTTCGATGCCGGCGGCGGCGAGTTCGGCGCGGGTCATCGGGCTCGCCGATCCGCGACTGTCCCGTGGGTCCGGCCCGCGCCGTGCCAGGGGCCGGTGATCCGGTCCGCGGCCAGCCGACCGGAAATGAGCACCGGCGGAATACCGACGCCGGGAACCGTAGATCCGCCCGCCAGCACGGCATTCGCGACGCCACGCACCATGTTGCCCGGCCGGAACGGCCCGGTCTGGGCGAAGGTGTGCGCCAGCGCGAACGGGCTGCCGGCGACCATATCCTGCTGCGCCCAGTCCGCGGGCGTCACCACGCGGAGTACCTCGACGCCACGCAACCTCTCCCGGCCCAGCCTGCGGCGCGCGAGGTCGATGATCTGCTGAGCATAAGCGGAACCCATTTTCTCCCAATCGATCTCGCCGCGCGCCAGGTTCGGCGCGGGCGCAAGCAGATAGAGCAGATCGCGCCCCGGGGGCGCGAGCGACGGGTCGGCGGCAGTAGGCCGGGTGAGCAGCAGCGACGGATCGGACATGAGCTGCCCGCTGGTGATGATCTCGCGAAAAACGGTCTGCCAGGCGGCTCCGAACAACAGGGAATGGTGCGAAATCCCCTCGTCCCGGTCACAACCCAGATGCACGATCACCGCCGACGGTGCGGCGCGCACAGCGATCGGCCGTCGCGAACGATGACCGAGCAACCGATGGCTGCGATGCAGCTCGGTGGTCAAAACCACTGCGTCACAGTCGATATCGCCGACCGCGGTACGCACCGCGCGCACCCGATCGCCGGATCTGAGCAATTCGGTCACGGTCTCGCCGTATCGGAACCACACACCGGCCGATTCGGCCGCCGCCGCCAGCGCATCGGGCACCGCACGCATGCCGCCGCGCGGAAAATAGACCCCCGCCATGGTGTCCATGTAGGCGATCACGGCATAGGCCGCCCGCGCGTGCTGCGGCGAGACCCCCGCGTACAACGACTGGAAGGTGAACACGCGCCGCAGGTCCGGGTCGTCGATGAATTGGGCCACTTTGCCATCCCAGCTACGAAACCCGCCCAGTGCGATCAGCCGGGCCAGCGCGGGAGTGAGCAGTGCGAGCGGCGACTCGAAGTTCGCGCCGATGAAACTATCGAATTCCGCCGCGTACAAGCGGGTCAGCCAGGAGCGCAGCCTTCGATAGCCGGCCGCCTGCCCGGCATCGGCGAAGTCGGTGATCCGCCTGATCATCTCCTCGGCGTCGCTGTCCACGTCGAGCGTGCGCCCGTCGGCGAAGTGCGCCCGATAGGCGGGCTCGACCGGAACCAGCTCCAGCCGGTCCTCAGCGTGCTCCCCCACCGCCGCGAAAGTTTCGTCGAGCACCTGCGGCATGGTCAGCACCGTGGGCCCCGTATCGATGCGGTATCCGGCGATATCGAGCCGGCCCATGCGGCCGCCCGGCGTGGCCTCGCGTTCGACGACGGTCACCGAACATCCCCGGCCGGCCAAATGCATTGCCGCGGAAAGGCCGGCCAATCCGGCGCCGACTACCACGACGCGATCGGCGCGCCCGGCGACTGTGCGCATCACTTCTCCCTCGTCACTGCTGCCGCGCCGTGCAGAGCACCGCCATGTGCGCCAAGGCCGCACGACGATCCGGTGCCAGGTCCGACGTCTCCAGCACGGCGGTCGCCGCGCTGACCCGGTCGGCGATCATCGACTCGATACGGTCCGGCGCGCCGGTGGCCGCGATGAGCTCGCGACAGCGGCGAATGGCCCCGGCGTCGAGCACCGGCTGAGTTATCAACTCCGCCAACTCGATTCGCACCGCGATAGCGGCCATCTCGAACGCTGCCACCACCACGGTCGTCGCCTTGTACTGGCCCAGATCGCTGTCTTCGGGTTTGCCGGTGATGGCGGCGGAGCCGAAGATGCCGAGCATGTCGTCACGGAGCTGGAAAGCCTCGCCGACGAGGTCGCCGTAGCGCCCCAGCGCAGCGCTGGTCTCCGCACTGCAACCCGCCAACGCCGAACCCAGTTCCAAGGGACGCCGCACGGTGTAGTTGCCTGATTTCGCGCGCGCGACAGCGAGAACCGCCTCCAGGGTGGGCAGGTCCCGGCTGTCATTGGTCAGATCGGCGAATTGGCCCACGGCCAGCTCGATGCGCATCCTGTCGTAGAGCGGCCACAGCCGCGCCGATCCGGCGGCCGCGACCCCGCTGTCGCGCAGCATCTGCTCGGCCCAGACCAGGCAAATGTCGCCGAGCAGCGTCGCCGCCGAGGCCCCGAACCGACGCGCTGACCCGGATCGACCGTTCTGGCGATGCCGTTCGGCCAACCGCACGTGCGCGGCGGCTTCGCCCCGCCGGAGCTGGCCCTCATCCATCACGTCGTCCTGCAGCAGCGCGAACGCGTGCAGCAACTCCAGGCTGGCGCAGGCGCGCAGCGCGGCCGGGTCCGGCTGCTCGCCGCACAGCCAGCCCAGATACATGAAGGTGGAGCGGAGACACTTTCCGCCGAGGGCGTACTGACCCAGGACCTCCTCGGCGCCGGTGAGCGCGAGCTCCTCAATGCGCGCCCGAGCCAGGAAGTCCGCTACCTCGTCGAGCACCTGAGCACGCAGTTGCTCGCGCCATCGCCCGAACCCATTCGCGCTGACCCAGAGCTCTCGCGCCTCCGGTAGTCCCACCTGATCGAAACCCACTGTGCTCAAAGGAATCTCCTTCTCGGCAGTCGCCCTGACGCAGGTCCGCTGCCGCCGATTGCGGAGGCATGGGACGCAGCGACTCCGACTACTTCGCGCGGTCGTCACTATCGTACGCGAAACGATGCACTAACGATGCAGCGATCAGCCAAGCGCTGCCCTCGTGGCACCGCTGGACACGCGTCAGGTAAGTCGGTCGACCGCTTCGGTGAGATCGGCGATCCGGGCCACCGCGCCGGGCAGGGTCACGCCGTTCCAGCCGGGCCCTCCGACATATACCGCCGCGCCCGCGCTCGTGCAGGCGCGCACGGCCGAGGTCGACGCCGTCGATTCTCGTTGTGACCAGAGCATGACCGCCGCGCCCCGCGGCACCCGCCCGAGCGTGTCGGCCAGGGCGGCGGTCGGTACGTCCGGGCCCAGCATCCGCGCGCCCGTACCGCGCTCGGCCAAGGCGACGCGCAGCACTTCCATTGGCAGCGAATGGGTTTCGCCACTCGTGCAAGCAAGGATCCGAGGCGTGTCGCCGAAGTCGGGAGTTGGCGGCGCGGCCCGGTGCAGGGTCGCGAGGACGCACCAGGACAGCAGGTGCTCCACATCCACACAACTCTCGCCCCGCAGTTGGCGCGTGAGGACATCCGAGAAAGCCGGGCGGCACAACCGATCCCAGGTCTCGATCACACCGTAGGCACGAATGTGCCGCTCCAGCAGATCGCACACCCGCTCGGCAGCCAAGGCGAAGGCGGCATCGAGCAGCGCTGCCGTGTCTCCTAGGGCAATTACGGTGCCGCGCACCGCCGCTGCCGCACCGGCGGCGGTGGCGCCGGAGCCGATGAGTTCGCGCATCCTGGCCAGAACCACCAGATCGGCGTCCGTGTAGAGCCGATGCTGCCGGGGATGGCGCTGACTGGGCCCGATGCCGTAGCGGCGGTTCCAGGTGCGCAGGGTGGCGGTCGGCATGCCCAGGCGTTCGGCCGCCGTGCTGACCGAATAGCCGACCTGGGCCGCTGCGGATGCCGGGCGGATGGGCATGCATTGATTGTGCCTCTTTTCCCGACCCGGCGGCACGCGCCAACCCGCGCTCGGTCCCGCCGGTCAGCGCAGCGACACGCAGCCCTGCAAGGTCTGGAAGTCTCCGGCGAACCCGAACCCGCCGCCGCAGGTGGGCACGCTCACCCCCGTGACCGTCACCTGGGCGCCGGGGCCGGCGATGCCGATGGACAATCCGGGCCGGACTCCGGCCATATTGACGACGGCGCCGGGCCCGATCGCTATCGCCGCCGGACCGGACAGGGTGGTCGAGGTCGAATTCGCGGTGCCGCCATTCTGCGCGATGGCCAGCGACAAGCTGGTCTGCCCCGCGTTCGCGGTGGCCGAACCCCCGAGACCGTATGCGGCCGCGGCGGACCCGCCGACGCTACTGGCCGAGCACTCCGCACCTGGTGCCGAAAAAGAATTCGCGGCGAAGCCGGGGGCCGGACAGGCGGTGTCCGCGGCCGCCGCCTGCGGCGCGGCCAGGCACAGTGCCACAGCAAGCGGTGCGGACCCGAGAACCGCGGTCGCGCCGCGGCGGGTAAGAGCGGAAGTGTTCATGGCGTTCTCCTAGGAACGATCGCCGCGAAAAAGGCCCAGGCGGCGGATGTGCCGACGATCTGAAGGAGCGGTTGGGAACCGCTGCCGTCTGGCTTACCCCTTCGACCCTAACGCAATTCGATGCATAAATGATTCAATTGGCGAAGTCTGGCGGTGCATCCGGCACCACCGGGCGACGCTGCCCCTTCCAGCGCTCCGGCAAGCGCCATAAGGGTTTCGACACGATCGGCTAGGAGGTTTGGCCGGTCACGAAGTCAATTCGGTTGCCAGACGCTGAAATTCGACTCCGCTCGCGGCGGTTCGACCGGTCCAGCCGGTCAGCAGCAGAACGGCGACGCCGAGTTCCTGCCAGGCGTCGCCGTTCTACGTCTATCTGTGAACCGGAATTACTCCGACTCCGACTCCTCGTCGTCATCCTGCGGCTGCGGCTGGCGCCCCTTGTCGGTGGTGTCTTTCTGGTCGTCCTGACCCGATTCTTGCGAGCGGTTCCGGTTCTGCTGCCCCTTCTGGTCCGACCCCTCGCGAGCGGATTGATCGGAGTTCTGGCCCTCTGAGCTCATCGTCGACACTCCGGGCAATTTGGGCAAGTCGGGAAGCGCGGCGGCCTGGCCGGCGCCCAAGGCCAGAACGGCGGGCGTGACCAGCGCGGTGAGCGCAGCGGCCACGGTCGTGCGAATCATCATGTGAACCCCTTCGAAGAGTGGAAGTGGTACTCGTGCTGATCGAACGAACCGAACCTAAGCCCGGCATCGGGGGCCGCAGCCCGGACGCACCGCGCCCGGCAAGCCCCGGGCGCGGGCCTGTATGCGGCGCTGGCCCCACCCCCAAGTGGGGCCACGACCGAGAGACTTCGGCTCGCATTACTCGGCCGGCTCGGACTCGCTATACGGTTTGCACCCGAAGGTGGCACACGACGGTGTCCGGTAGACGGCGCAGTTGCCGTTCCAGTTCGTCGCTGTAGTAGCTCGGGAGCACGCGGCTCCAGCCGATCGGCGGATCGATCTCGGCGATCATGACGACCTTCCGGCAGTCGGTGCAGTGGTCGCGGACGTAATCGGCTACCGGATTACCCACCGTCGAATCGTCGCCGTCGAGAAGTACCAGCGGCACCTCCGGATGCCACGCGTCCCAGGACTTGGTGAACGCCGTGCGGTTCTCACCGGGCAGGCACACATGCACCGCCGTGACGTTCTCGCCGATCGAAAGAGCCGCCGACAGCGCTTCTCTGCTCAGCTCGGAGACCTCGGCCACCGGGACCACGATCGCCGTCCCGGTCCGTCGCGGCGGTGCGGGGACCTGGCCGCTCGCACGGCAGCCGTCGATCCGCCGGTATGCGTGGCGGATTCGCTCCATCAGCCACACGAGCAAGGGCAGCACCAGCACGATCAACCATGCGCCCTCGGTGAACTTCATCGCGGTCGTGACGATCGCGGCGGCGAAGGTCAGCGTGGCTCCGAATCCATTGAGGGAGATACGCCACCGCCATCCCGGCTGCCTGGTCCGCCACCAGTGCCGCACCATGCCGGCCTGGGCGATCGTGAACCCGACGAACACACCGATCGCGAACAGCGGCACCAGCATGTTCATGCTGCCCCCGGCCCCGACCAGCAACACCGCCGCACAGCCACCGAGGCCCAGCACGCTGAACCGATAGACCTGGCCCGGCGAACGCACCGCGAACCGGTGCGGCAAGCAGTTGTCGTCGGCGAGGAGTTTCGTCAGCTGGGGCAGGCCACCATAGGAAGTGTTGGCCGCCAACGCGAGCAACACGACGGTCGCGAATTGGACCACGTAGTAGCCGACCCCGTGGCCGAGCGCCGCCTCGGTGAGCTGCGACAGCACCGTCGTACCTTCGATCGGATGGATCGAGAACTTCTCGATCAGCACCGCCAGACCGATCAACATCACACCCAGCAGCCCGCCCAGCACGACTTCGGCCTGCTGGGCGCGCCGGACCTTCGGCCGCTCGAAGCTCGGGACCGCGTTCGCGATCGCCTCGACACCGGTCAATGCCGCACAGCCGCTGGAAAACGCCTTGAGCAGCAACAGAACTCCGACCGTGTGCGCATCGAAGGTGACCGCGGGGCCGGTAGCAACGCTGACCGGCTCCGAACGCAGCACACCGGCGAGGATCACGGTGCAGATGCCCGCGACGAAAACGACGGTGGGCACCATGAACGCCCGAGCGCTGTGCCGGATACCCCGCAGATTCACGGCGGTGACACCCGCCAGCACCGCCAGGCACAGCCACACCGTGTAGTCGAGCAATCCGGGAAACGCTGACGTCAGGGCCGCGACACCGGCGGCGATCGAGACCGCGACGTTGAGGACGTAGTCGATGATCAGCGACGCGGCCGCGACCAGGCTGGTGCGGTGCCCGAGATGGGCTTTCGCCACGGCATACGCTCCCCCACCATTGGGGAACGCCGCGATTACTTGCCGATACGAGGCGATCAGCACCGCCAGCAGCGCCACGATCGCCAGTGTCACCGGCAACGTCATCCCCAAGCCCGCCGCGCCGGCTGCCGCGAGCACCAGCACGATCGCTTCGGGACCATAAGACACCGAAGCCATGGCATCCAACGACAGCCCGGCCAAACCGGTAGAAACGGTCAGGCCACGCGACGGAGGTTTCTCGACGCCACCGCTGACGTCCGCGAAATCCGGTACAACATCGGTCATCCCGCGAGTCTGATGTCCGACGGCGCACCGGCGGGAGTGTCCCTAGCAGAACCTTTACGGCCAAGTGAGCAGGGACACGTCACGCACCTTCTGCCGTCGAGCCGTTTCACCGGACCGGGGCGGGCGGCATCGGGGCGTTGATGGTGGCGAAATACTGTGCGGCGGCTGCGATCGCGATGGGAGCGGTGACCAGCAGTTGTCCGGCGACGGCGCCCAGGGCTCCGACAGCGGCGACTCCGCCGAGACAGCCGACCGCGGCGGCGGGAATGAAGGGACCGAACATACCCACGATGGTGGCCGCGGCGACCGTGGCCCCCGCGATCCCGCCCAGCACACATCCGACGGCCGCGCCGCCGATCCCGCCGACCAGGGCGCCGATGCTGGCGCCGAGCCCCACGGTGCTCACCATCCGAGCCCAGGCAGCTTGTTCTCGGTCGTAGGGAGTCTTGAACGGCGCGGTGTCCTCGAAGGGCAGCGCGACCGGCCGATACACGGCGTGCGCCGGATCCGGACGCGGCGTCAGGGTGACCGTGCGGTCCCGGATCTCGGCGTCGATCGGGAAGACGAAATCGTCTATACGGAACGACAATTCGGTTCCCGCGAGCACCGAACCGTCGGCAGATCTGATCGTCAGCGTGCCGTTCTCGACTGCGAACGCGCCGGAGTCGAGGGTGACGGTCGCCGACTTCTCGTCGGCCCCGGCAGTGAAACCGATTGCTGTGGGGGCAGTTTCGACGGTGGGGGCGGCATGAGCGGTGGCGGCGAGCGCGGCGGTGACCACGGCGGCAGCGGTAGCGGTGAGTAAGGCATGGGTACGCATGGCGAGATTCCTAGGGGTGCTGGTCAATGGCATACCGCCGCCGCCTCGACGAGAGAGACGGCGGCAGCGAAGCTTTCGGAGCGCGGTCAGACGGCGTCGAGGGCCGCGGTGATCTTGTGAGCCATCGCAACCACGGCCGGCGCAGGCTGCCCCTTACCGGTCCGGGTGGCCGCCTCGAGAGCGACCAGCACGGTGGCACGGAAGTTCTCGGCCTCGCCCGGACCCTGCTCGGCCAGCACACTCATCGCCGCGGTCAACGCGGGCAGCACCTGGTCGGCGAGTTCAGCGGTGTTCTTGCCCGGCAGACGGATATCCCTGGACTTCGCGGCGAGCACATGTCCGACCAGGCCGGTCGCCGAGGTCAGGGCGATAGAACCGTGCGAGATGCCCTTGTGCGGCGCGCCGGCCGCGGCCAGCAGCGAGACCGCGCCGTACGCCGCGGTGCGGACGATGCTCTTGTCCCGGTCGCTCAGGGTGCTGACAGCAGGCATGGTGTGCTCCTTGAAATCTGTTGTGGCAGAACCGATCTGTGTCGGCATGCTCGATTCGTTCGATGTACACACTGTCGCCGGACCCGCTGACACCGACCTGACACGGCGCTGACACGGGTGGCTCGCTCCCAGGGAGGCCGGGCCATCCAGCGCCCAACGGCTTCGCCTGGACGCCTACCTGATCGGTGCCCACTCCGTCACCGGAGCGGTCAGCACACCGGCGAGCATATCGACGATCTCGTGCCACGGTCGTTCGTCGCCGGCGCGGATCCGGCCTGCTTCCACCGCCCGCTCATGGTCGGCGAGCAGGGCGAACAGGGTGATCGACAAGGCACGCAGGCGGCGGACTCGCAGTCGCGGCGGGAGGGCGGCGAGTTCGCTGTCGAGGCGGCGCATGATGACGCGGACCGAGGTGCGCCGCTCGTCGCCGAGGTTGGCGGCGTCGGTGACCGCCGCGTGGCCCTGGATCTGTTCGAGGAAACGGGCGTAGTGGCTGACGCCGTGCTGGGCCGTCAGTTCGAGCATCGGGATGACCAGGGCTCGCACCAGGGTGTGCACGTTTTCCGGCCGGTCCGAACCGGACTGCTCGGCCAGCAGTTCGAGGCGGCGAACTTCCAGTCCGGCCAAGCGGTATTCGAAGATCGCCTCGATAAGCCCGTCGCGGGACCCGAAGTGGTACTGGATGACCGAGTTGTTGCGCTGTTCGGCCGCGAGGACGATGTCACGCTGCGGGACGCCCTGCCCGCGTTCGGCGATCAGGCGTTCCGCCGCGAGGATGATCCGCTCTCGAACCGATGTCGCTGCCACGTAAGCACAGTAGCCGCCACTAGGCCCGACAAAGAAGTTCCTCTTGACAGTTAAGACATTGTTCTTAAGACTGCGGAGACCGTCGTCACAACCTTTGGCGATGTGGGAGAGGACCTTTCGTCATGATCCTGGACGCATTTCGACTCGACGGCCGCGTTGCCGTCGTCACCGGCGCGGGTCGCGGTATCGGCGCGGCCACCGCCCTGGGTCTCGCCGAAGCTGGGGCCGATGTCGCCATCGCCGCCCGCTCGGGCGAGCAATTGGAGGAGGTCGCGGGGAAGATCCGGGCCCTGGGCCGGCGCGCCCTCACTGTTCCGTGCGATCTCTCCGATCTGGCGGCGGTGCGCACGTTCGCCGACCGCGCGGCCGACGAACTGGGGCGCATCGATATCGTGGTCAACAATGTCGGCGGCACGATGCCCAACACCCTGCTCACCACCACTCCCGACTTTCTGGAAGAGGCTTTTCGCTTCAACGTGTCCACCGCGCACGCGCTCACCCAGGCCGCGGTCCCGCACATTCTCAGCGCGGGCGGCGGCTCGATCGTGAACGTCTCGTCGGTGATGGGCCGGACGGCCGGGCGCGGTTTCCTCGCCTACGGCACCGCCAAGGCCGCGCTCACCCACTGGACGCGCCTGGCCGCCACCGATCTGTCGCCGAAGATCCGGGTCAACGCGATCGCGGTGGGCTCGGTGCTCACTTCCGCGCTGGAAGTTGTCGCGTCGCAGCCAGAGATCAAGAGCCAGATGGAGGATGCCACCCCGCTGGGCCGCCTCGGCCAGCCGTGGGAGATCGCGGCGGGCATCGTCTACCTGTGCTCGCCGGCGGGCGCCTACATCACCGGCAAGATCCTCGAGATCGACGGCGGCATCGACCGGCCCAACCTCGCACTGCCCATCCCCGACCTGTGATCGACGCGCAAGGACCAGGAGCACTCTCGTGAAATATCGTGTAGTCCAATGGAGTACCGGAAACGTCGGGCATTACGCGTTGCGCTCGATCCTCGCTCGCCCCGAACTGGATCTGGTCGGCGTCTGGGTTTCCGGCCCCGAGAAGGCGGGCAAGGATGCCGGCGAGCTGGCCGGACTCGATCGCGAAACCGGTGTCATCGCCACCACTGACGCGCAGTCGCTGCTCGATTTGCGGCCCGACTGCATCGTCTACACCGCCATGGCCGACGACCGGCTCCTCGAAGCGGTCGAAGACTTGAAGTCCTTCCTGCGGGCGGGCATCAATGTCGTTTCCAGCAGTCCGGTGTTCCTCCAGTTCCCCTACGGCACCCTGCCGGACGAGGCCATCGACCCCATCATCGAGGCCGCGCGCGAGGGCGGAACCTCGCTGTGGGTCAACGGCATCGATCCCGGCTGGGCCAACGACTGGCTACCCCTGCTGCTGTCCAGCGGCGCCGAGCGCATCGACGCGCTCATCTGCTCGGAGATCATGGACTACTCCACCTACGACAACCCGAAGGTGCTCTTCGACATCATGGGATTCGGCGGGGCGCTAGACGAATCGCCGCTACTGCTGCAACCCGGCGTGCTGACCCTGGCCTGGGGCAGCGTCGTCCGCCAGCTCGCGGCCGCCCTCGATGTCGAACTCGACACCGTCACACAGGAATTCGAACGCCTCCCGGCCACCGAGGATCTCACCGTCTGCGGCCGCACCGTCGCCGCCGGGTCGGCCGCGGCGCTGCGGTTCCAGATCACCGGCCGGCGCGGTGATCGCTCCTTGATCAGCCTCGAACACGTCACCCGCCTGCATCCCGATCTCGCGCCCGACTGGCCGCAGCCGACCGGCAAGGGTTGCTACCGCGTCGAGATCAAGGGCAGCCCCGACTACCAGCTCGACTTACAGCTCTACGCCGACGGCGACCACGCCGAAGCCGGTGTCATCGGCACGGCGGCGCGCCTGGTCAGCGCGATCCCGGCGGTGGTGCAAGCCCGCTCCGGGCTGCTCACAGCCACTGACCTGCCCCTGACCACCGGGCGCGGCCTGTTCTCCTGAGCTGGTTTGCCCGCCTCGCGATCTGGAGACAGAACCTAGTGGTCGAGTCCGGCCACCAGCGCCGAGGCGAGCAGGGCCACGGCCCGATCGTCGTCGCGGGTCAGACGCCGCAGAGTGTCCAAGGCGAGGGTGCCCGGCAGCTCGGCAAGCGCTTGGGTCAGTCGCATCCGGGCTGCCGAAGCTGCTGTGGGTGAGTCTATTTCGCTGGCGAGGGCGCTGATGATGCGGTCTGCCCACTCGGCATCGCGGGCCAGGGTTCCCAGGAGTTCGGCGGCCTCGACATCGTTCGGCCCTTCGACCACGATGCCGACCAGTGCGGGCACGGCACCCGTCACACCCCGCGCGCCCACGGCGAGAGCGGCCTGCCTGCGAACCCCGGTGTCCGCGTCGTCGAGTGCGTCGGTGAGCACCGCGGTCACCTCGTCGCCTGGCAACTCGGCCAGCGCCAGGACCGCGCGCCGCCGGACCTCCACGTCCGGCGACCGCATCCCGCTCGCCACCCGCGCGACAGCGTCACCGCCGGCGCGAGCGAGCGCCCAGCGCAGTGCCCCGGCCACATTCAGGTCGGATTCGGTGAGAACGGCCTCGGCCAGCATTTCGGCGGGCATCGGCACCTCCTCGGCCGAAGACAGCGCCGCCTGCTGACGCCGGGCGGCGTTGTCCGAGCCGAGTTTGTGCAGAAGCTCGACGATACGAAGTACGTCCTGCCAGCCGCTGGGTTCGGCGGCGTCGACGGCACTGAGTCGTTCGAGGAGCTCTTGCTGCTGCCGCAGCCGTTCTTCGGTTTTGCGGATGAGGCTGCTGACCAGCGTGGCCGGAGCGAACTCGGGATCATCGAGCGCGCGGCCGATTTCACGCAGCGACAGCCCGAGGGACCGCAAGCCCTCCACGTGAAAGATGCGCCGGATGTCATCAGGGCAGTACTCCCGATACCCGCCGACAGTCCGACCGGTCGGCCGCACCAGCCCGAGAGCATCGTAGTGCCGCAGCATCCTGGCACTGACCCCCGAGCGCCGCGCAACCTCACCAATCAGCACGAAGCCTCCGCCTCCCACTCCGCGTCGGCCGCGGCTTCGTCATCCCACTCCGCGTCGGGCGCGGCCTTCTCATTCGACACCGGATCAGCCGCAACCTTCCCTTCCCACTGCGGCCCGAGCGCGGCGATGCGGCGGGCCGCGTCGACGGCGAGGTCGAAGCCGCCGTCGGGGTCGTGCAACAGCTGCTGGGTTGCTTTCGCGTGGGCGCTGACTTCTGGGTCGGCGTTCGCTATCGCGGGCTGGAGGATCGGCTCGATCAGGTCGCCGAGTGTGACGAGGGCGCGGCTCAGACTCAGCCGGGTCTCGCGGTCGCCGCGGCCGAACTGAGTAGCCAGGTCGGTGGCCAGCGTGGCTTTCGCGGTCTCGGGGGCGAGGATGACGGCCGCGCGCCAGGCGCTACGTGCGACCTCGTCGTCGGGGTCGTGCAACAGCGTGCGGGTGATCGCGGGCCAGGCGGCGCGGTCACCGATCTTGGACAGTGTGTGCAACGCCTGGCTGCGGGCTTGCGCGCGCTGCGACAGTAGCTCGACCCGCAGTTTCGGCACCGTGAGGTCCGCGGGCAGCCGGGTCAGCGCCCAGGTGAGCATGTCGCG
Source organism: Nocardia sp. NPDC051832 (assembly GCF_040681285.1). Classification (NCBI taxonomy): domain Bacteria; kingdom Bacillati; phylum Actinomycetota; class Actinomycetes; order Mycobacteriales; family Nocardiaceae; genus Nocardia; species Nocardia sp. NPDC051832. The sequence continues at coordinate 223,181 of NZ_JBFAYL010000005.1, read as the reverse complement.
CACGAAGAAGTCCGGCTCGATCGCGCACCGCGCTATGAGCGCGTCGGCGAATGCGGGGTCGGGATGCGTCCCGGCCGCCAAGGCCGCTTTCAGCCGTGTCGACGACTCCGCCGCGGCCAGCGCGCCGAGCAGTCGTGTGTTGTTCGCAGTCCTGTGTGTCGAGTTCATGGGGAACCACCTCCGACGCCCAGTGAAGACCTTGCCACAGTGACAAGGTCAAGTTCACCAGCGCAACGTCGGGGTTGACCCCTGACCAGTGGCCGATTACAGCGCGAACCCGAAGGCTGTGCGGCGCAGCACGGCGTCCGCCGAGTCGAGCGTCGCGTCCTGCGCGAGAATGTCCTCGTATAAGCGCAGCAAGGAGCGGCCGGGTCCGACACCGAGCTCCTCGTCCAGGTGCCGCCTGGTCCGATGGAACAGCCGCAGCGCCTCGGACTGCCGGCCGCCGCGATAGAGCGCGAGCATGAGCAACTCGCACAATCCTTCCCGGGTCGGGGACGCCGCCATCAGCCGTTGCAACTCCGCGGCGGCCGAGCGATCATCGCCGAGCAGCAGCCGCGCGCACACCAGGTCCTCCCAGGCGAGCAGCCGCCGCTCCTCCAGGAACGCCGCCGCGCCCCGGCACCGTTCGCCGCTGTGCGTATTGAGCAGCGCGGGACCGCGCCACAACCGCAGCGCTTGCTGGAGCAACTCGAGGGCGCGTCCGGGGTCGTCGGGCAGCAGACCGGAGCCGCGGGCGGAGAGATCGAGAAATAGATTCCCATCCACCAACTCACGCGCTATATCAAGGATGTAGCCGTTGTAGACCGCGCGTAAGGCTATCGATTGACCGATTCCGCCGGTACAGCGATCCAGGGTCCGCCGGATTCGGGTCGCATTGGCTTGCAACGCGTTTCTTGAATCCTTCAGGATTTCTCGTGGCCACAGTTCTGCCACCAGTTCGTCGTAGTAGACAGTGCGCCCGGCGTCCAATGCGAGAGTGGCGAGCAGAGCGCGCAGTTTGCTCGATCGGAGCTCGGTGCGCACACCTTTGGCAACTACGGACACGGAGCCGAGTAGATCAATACGGACAGCACTCCGATGTGCCTCGTCGTTGATCGGTTCAGGAGTCTTGTTGACAGCCATTACCCATCCTGAGTTTTGTGCGAGGGCACCCCTCTTCGGGCCGAACGAAAGCCGCTGCGATACAACCAGTTTCGAAACCAATGTTGGTCAGACTATCATGACCGTCCGGTAAGAACAGTTGAATTCCGTTGGAACTCCAGCGGTTCCAAATCGATAGCCGTTTCGCTATGCGAACGGGTTTCCCGGACAACGGGCATTCGTCCTGCTAGCGCGGCTGCGGCCCGGCCCGATTCCCGCCGCGCCCGATGCTGTAGCACCCGTTCGAGCTGTGCATTGTGCATAACCCCTGGTCGGCGCCCCGGATCGGGCCGGCGCCGTTCGCAAGAATGCGTTCGTCGGCGCCGCGAATTCCGGTCAGCGTTGTTGTCAGCGGATCGGTCAGCGCGGTAGGCCATTGTGTTGAGTCGTGACGGCGTCGGATTTCTTGCTCGAGCACATTGCCGGAGCTTGGTTGAACGGAGATGGCGAGGGTTTGCGCGCCGATACACCGTTACTGGAGCTCAACATTATTTCCTCGGCCGAAGTCTTCGACCTGGTCCATTCGATCCAGGCCGAATTCGATATCGCAATTCCGTTGCCCGAGATCAGGCCGGAGAATTTTCGATCCGTCAATACGATAGCGGATCTCATAGAGCGTTATCGAAAGAAATAGAGGGGCCTGGAGATGACCGATCTGACACAACGCCGTTCACCCGATGGCCGGACCGATCGCGCCGTGTCCGAGGTGGTCATCTCGACGGCGATGCGATACACCCAATATCGCCGCGACCAGCTCGATCTCGATGCCGAGCTGGAGGGTGACCTGGGCATCGATTCGGTGGTGCTGATCTCCATCATCGACGACGCCGTGAAGGAGTTGGCGCTGCCCAACGGCCTGTCCGCGACGATCTCCGCGCCCAGTCTGCGGGAGCTCATCACCGAGCTGGAGACGCACACCGGCTCGCCCGGCGAACACCCCGAACCGCCGCCCGCGGCCACCGAAGATTCCGAACTCGCTGTCGGCGAATTGGATTCGTCCGGGCCGCCGGGTACGACGGCGTGGGACGGCCGGTCGATGCGCGATTTCATGGACAGCCGGGCGGCTGATTTATACGCGGACGCCAGGGAATTCGCGACGCATCGCCGCGACCGCGAGACCGAGCACCTGTATTGGTATGGCATGCCGCTGCATTCGCGGTGTACCAATCGGGCGGTTATCCGTGATGAGCTCACCGGGCGGACGCGCGAATACCTGATGTTCGCCTCGAACAATTACCTGGGCCTGGCCAACCACCCGGATGTCATCGACGCGATCTGCGACGCGACGCGCTCCTACGGGGCCACCAACACCGGCTGCCGCATCATCGGCGGCACCAATCAGCTACACCTCGAACTCGAGCGCCGACTGGCCGCGTTCAAGGGCCGGCCGGCCTGCCTCGTCTATCCGGGTGGCTATGCCGCCAACCTCGGCTGCATCTCCGCGCTGACCGGCGCCCGCGACGCGGTCGTCGTCGACAAGCTCAACCACATGAGCATCGTGGACGGCGCCAAGCTGTCGGGTGCGGTGCGAAAGATCTACCGGCACAACGACATGGCGGATCTGGCGCGCGTGCTCGAGCGCAGCGCCGACCAAGTCCGCGGGATGCTGATCGTCACCGACGGCGTGTTCAGCATGCACGGCGATATCTGCGACCTGCCGGAGATCGTGCGCCTGGCCCGCATGCACGGCGCACGGGTGCTCGTCGATGACGCGCACGCGACCGGCGTGCTCGGCGTGCGCGGCTCGGGCACCGCCGAACACTTCGGGCTCAAGGGCGAGGTCGATCTGGAACTGGGCACGATGAGCAAAACCCTCGCGGGCATGGGCGGTTTCGTGGTCGGTGACGAGGAGGTGATCGACTACCTGCGCTTCTACTCCAACTCCTATGTCTTCGCCGCGACCATCCCGGCCGGGGTCGCCGCGGGCCTGATCGCGGCGATCGACGTGATGGAACGCGAGCCGGAGCGAATCACCGCGCTCTGGAACAATATTCGGCACCTGCGCCGGCTGCTGACCGAGGCCGGGTTCGATCTCGAGCACAGCGAGAGCGCCATCGTGCCCCTCGTGATCGGCGACGAACAGCGCGCATTGCAGATGGGGCGCGCGGTCCGGGCGCGCGGTCTGTTCTGCCAGACCGTCGTCTTCCCCGGGGTGCCGCTCGGCGATGCCCGGCTGCGGATCAGCGTGACCTCCGAACACACGCCGGAGGACCTGGAGTTGGCCGCGCGGATCTTCGTCGAAGCCGGGGCCGAGACGGGGGTGCCGGCCGCCCGGGAAGCGCTACGGCGATGAACGCGCGGCCGCACGGCGTGGTGCGCCTGCCCGCCGTCGAGTCGGTCGAGCAGGCCTTCCGGCCCGCCCTGGTCGGCCCCAGGAGCGTCACCTACGGCGAGCTCGTCAAGACCGTGGGCAGGGTGGCGGCGGGGCTGCGCGGGCTCGGGGCGACGGTGGGAGATCGGGTCGTCATCTGGATGGACAAGGGGCCCGAGTACGCGCACGCGATTCTCGCGGCGCTGCACGCCGGTTGCGCGTACGTGCCGCTCGACGGTGGCCACCCCGCGCAGCGCGTCCGGACGATCATCGAGGACACCGAGCCGATCGTGGTGTTCACCGACGCGCGGCATCTGCCGCTGCTCACCGATGCCGCCCTGCCGCATTCCGTGAAAGCTGTTGTGGCCGTGTCCGACAGCGCACCACGGCCCGCGCTCACCTGGACCGAATTCCTCGGTATCGCCGACCGTTCCGAGCGCACGCCGGGGCCCGTCGAGCTGACCCCCGACGACCTCGCCGCGATTCTGTACACCTCCGGCTCCACCGGAACGCCGAAGGGCGTGCAGATCTCGCATCGCAACCTCGCGGCGTTCATCGACTGGGCGCGCGGCGAACTGGACCTCGGGGCCGACGACGTCTTCGCCAATCACGCCTCCTTCAACTTCGATCTGAGCACCTTCGACCTGTTCGTCGCGCTGTCGGCCGGCGCGGCGGTGTGGATCGTCGAGGACGAGCAGGCGCGCGACGCCGCCGCGCTGGCGGCGGGCATCCGCGACTACGGCGTCACCGTCTGGTATTCGGTGCCCTCGATTCTGGCGCTGCTGACCGGGTGCGGCGCGCTCACCGCCGAGGTCGCGCGCGGCCTGCGGTATGTGCTGTTCGCGGGCGAGGTCTATCCGAAACCACGGCTCAAGGAACTCCTGGTCGTCCTCGAGGACGCGACCCGGGTCTACAACCTCTACGGGCCGACCGAGACCAACGTCTGCACGTATCACCGCCTCACCCCGGCGGATCAGGAATCGGACGACCCCCTGCCCATCGGCCTGCCGGTGGACTCCGCGACAGCGCTCATCGTCGACGCGGACGGGCAAACTCTCACCGGGCCGGAGGCGTTCGGGGAGCTGGTGATCGAAGGCGATTGCGTCACCCCGGGGTATTGGCGGCGCGAAGCGGAACCGGCCGCGGCACACCACCGGCGGCGGCGTCATCCCACCGGCGACCTGGTCGGCTGGGTGCACGGCCGGCTGGTCTATCACGGCCGCAAGGACCGCATGGTGAAGGCCTCCGGGTACCGGATCGAACTCGGCGAGATCGAGTCGGTGGCGCTGCGGCATCCGGCACTCGAGGAGGCGGCGGTCCTCGTCACCGGCGAGGGCCCGGACGCCAAACTCACCCTCTTCTACACGGTGCGCGCCGGCGCGGACGCGCCCGCGCTACTCGATCTCAAACGGCACTGCGCCCAGTTCCTGCCGCGCTACATGGTGCCGCGCAACGCCACTCGCGTACCGGCGCTGCCCCGCAATACCAACGGCAAGATCGACTATCGAAGTCTGGCAGGAAGGAACCGGCCGTGAAACTCACGACCCTGACCAAAGTGGCCACCGACAGCAGGCTTCCGCTGCTGTTATCCCTCGCCAGGAGCTTCGTCACCCCCTTGTATCGCGCGGCCTTTCTCACCGGTGCGCTGAGCAGTGGTGTGCTCCAGCGGCTCTCGGGCTCCGGCGCGGACGCCGAGACGCTCGCCGACGCACTCGGCGTCACCGACGACCGGCGGCTGCTGCGCGCCTGGCTGGATGTCGGGGTGCGGCTCGGCGAGCTCACGGTCGACACCGGCACCTATCGGCTGAAGAGCCGCACCGCCAAAGCCCTTGCCCTGCCGCGCAACGACACCGTGGCCGCGGCCCTCGAGGAGGTCGTGCGTTTCCATCTGCCGGTGCTGCTCAACGGTCCCGCGATGCTCCAGCACGGGCAGCGGCTGACCATGGCGGACCAGGACGGCGCCATCATCGCCCGCTCCAGCCAGGTCGTGCAGCCGTTCGTCGAAGAGGCCATCGAACGGGCGGTGGATCCGGCCGCGCCGCTGCGGCTGCTGGAAATCGGCTGTGGCAGCGGTGATTACGTTCGCTACGCCGCCACGGTGAACCCGCGGCTCACCGCGCTGGCGGTCGATTACCAGGCCGAGGTCGCTCAGGAAGCGGCCGCCAACATCGCCGGGTGGGGCCTGTCCGACCGAGTCGAGGTCCGGCACGCGGATGTGCGCGAACTCGACGTGGAACCGCAGTTCGACCTCATCACCATGCACAACAACATCTACTACTTCCCGGTCGAGGAACGAACCAAGCTGCTCGAACAGGCCCGATCCCTGCTCGCCCCCGGCGGACGGCTACTGCTCACCACCTCGTGCCGGGGCGGCAACCTCAGCATGGAGGTGCTGAGCCTGTGGTTCGAATTCGCCGATTTCGGCGGATCCCTGCCCGAGGCCACCGAACTCGCGGACCAGATGCGCAGCGCGGGATTCGGCGAGGTCGAGGTACGCCGCCTGATCCCGGGCGAGCAGTTCTGCGCCTTCGTCGCCGGCAACTCCCGGGAGCGCACAGCATGAAGAAACCCACCGCCGACAAGCTGATCACCGTCCTCGGGGCGGCCGACCCGCGCCCCCAGGAATCGCTGGGCGGCAAGGGCGCTCGGCTCGACGAACTCCTGCGCGCCGGGCTGCCGGTGCCGCCCGCCTTCTGCCTCACCACCGAACTGTTCCAGCGATTCCTGGCCGAGGTCGGCGTCGACGTCGAGTACGAGCCCGCGAAGGTGCGCGAAACGATCCTGGCCGCCGAGGTTCCCGCGGATATCGCCGCCGCCGTCACCGCCGCCTACGCGCAGCTCGGGCGACCGCGGGTGGCGGTGCGCTCCTCGGCCAGCAAGGAGGACTCCGCCGCGTATTCGTTTGCCGGACAGCATGATACGGTGCTCGACATCGCCGGGGACGCGGCCGTGCTGGAGGCCGTGAAGACCTGCTGGGCCTCGCTGTGGTCCGACCGGGCCGTCGCCTACCGGGACTCCGCGGGCGCCGGCACCATCGCCGTGGTGGTGCAGCAGATGATCGACGCCGACGCGGCGGGCGTGCTGTTCACCCGTGACCCGATCAGCGGGCGCACCGACCGGTTCGTGGTCGACGCCTGCTGGGGTCTGGGTGAGGGGCTGGTCTCGGGGCGGGTCACCTCGGATTCGTTCCTCGTCGACCCCGCCGGTCCCGAAGTGGTCGAGCAGAACGTCCGGTACAAGGTGATCCGGTGCGCACCGGTCGGGTCCGGCGCGGTCGAGCTGGTGAAGGTCGACGAAGCCTTCCGCAATGTCCCCTGCCTGACCGAGAAGCAGCTCTTCGAACTCGCCGCGCTAGCCGAACGGATCCGCGAACACTATGGCGCGGAACAGGATATCGAGTGGGCGGTGCGGGATCGGGTGCTCTATCTGCTCCAGGCCCGCCCGATCACCACCGGCGCACCGCAGACGGCGCGGCTCAGCCCGTACAACGACACGCAGCCCACGCCGATCGAGCACGGCACGTTCTGGACGCGCATGGACATCGGCGAGATCTTCACCGGCGTGATGACGCCGCTCGGGCTGTCGTTCGCGAAGTACTACCAGGACAATGTGCACGGTGACTGCATCGCCGGAACCGGCCTGCGTGACCGCGGCGAGATGCCGCTGCACATGGGCTACTTCCAGGGCTACGTCTATCTCAACGTCTCCTACACCGCGCACATCCTGAGCCAGAGCCTGGCCACCCGGGACCAGCGGCCGTTCGATCTGCGTTTCGCCAGCGAGGAGATCGACCTGGCCGACTACCGCAATCCGTATGGCGCCTACCCGCTCGGGGCGGCGTGGCTGCGGTCCACGCTGTTCTGGTTCCGGACCGCCGCACGCGAATTCCGGGACGCCAAGCCGCGGGCCCAGCGGATGACCGAGTCGCGGCACTACGAATACGATCGCGCGCACCGGATCGACCTGCGCAAGCTCGGCCGGCGCGAGCTGCACGACGAAATGCGCCGCCGCCTGGCGTATTTCCACGATATGAACGTCGGCTACATGCCGTACTTCCTGAACGCCTTCGGCTTCTACGGTGTGCTGGAGACGATGTGCGGGGCCTGGCTCGGCGCGGCCGGGCAGGGCGTGCAGAACCACTTCAAGACTCGGATGTCGAATCTGCGGACGCTCGAGGCGGCGCGCGAGGTCTGGGAGCTGGCCCAGGTCGCGCGGACACAGCCCGCGGCGCTCGAGATCATCCGGACCGGATCGGCAGCCGACGTCGCCACGCGGCTTCGCAATGACGCAGCGGGGCGAGCGTTCTGGACGGCGCACATGGAGCCGTTCCTGCGCGAGAACGGCACTCGCGCACACCAGGAGATGGAACTGACGCACCCGCGCTGGATCGACGACCCGGCGTACGTGTTCCAGATGATCCGGCGCTACACCGAGGAAGGGTTCTCGATCGGCAATGTGCTGGGCACAGAGGACGATTCGCGCGCGGCCGAGGCGATGCGAGCCGTCGAGCGGTTGCCCGCGGCCAAGCGCCGGGCCGTGCGGACCGCGCTGTCGCTGTATGAGACGTGCAGCTCGCTGCGGGAGACCGCGCGACTGGCGATGATCACCTCGATCTGGCTGGTCCGCGAGGTCGTCTACGAGGTGGGGCGGCGGCTCATCGAGGCGGGGCTGCTGCGGTCCGCCGACGAAGTCGCCTACCTGGATTTCGCGGACGTCCTGCGCTATCTGGCGGGCGGCGACCCGCACGAAATCGTCTCTCGCGCAAAGCTGGAGGAGGCGCGGCGCACCTTCCAGAACTACGCCCGGCTGCCCGCACCGCCGCTCAGCATCATCGGTGAATGGGACGTCACGAAATCGGTCCGGCCGCTGCCGGAGGGTGCGCGGCTGCCGGGCCTGGGCACCAGTCCGGGGCAGGCGGTCGGGCGGGCCCGGATCGTCGAAGATCTGGCCTGGCAGGCCGACGAGTTCCAGCTCGGCGAGATCCTGGTGACCCAGTACACCGATTCGTCGTGGACTCCCCTGTTCGCCATCGCGGGCGCGATCGTCACCGATATCGGCTCGATGCTCTCGCACAGTTCGATCGTGTCGCGGGAGTTCCGCGTGCCCGCCGTCGTCAACACCAAACACGCCACCCGCGTGATCAAGACCGGCGATCTGCTCATGGTGGACGGTGACCGTGGGGTGGTCGAGGTGATCGACGGATGAGCGAACCTGTCGCCATCGTCGGCATGGCGTGCCTGTATCCGCGGGCCCGCGGTGTGGCAGCGTTCTGGAACTTGCTGAACGCACCGGATCCGCCCTGCGGTGCGGCGGATCTGGACGACGTCGAGGTCGACTTGGCGCAGTTCGGCATTCCGCCGGTCCAGCGCCGCTCGATGACACGCATGCAGATGCTCATGCTGGAGGCGGCACGACAGTGCCTGGCCGACGCCGGATTCCCCGAGCGGCCGCTGACCACCGAGCGGACCGACGTCATCGCAGGCACCTGCTTCGGCCTGGATCGCCAGTACGCCAACGCACTTCGCGTCGCGGGAGCCGGTTACGGACGCGAAGTCGAACGTGCCGCCGCGCTCGATCAGGACGAGGACGTCCGCGCCGCGGCCCCACGCCTGCGCCGGGAACTGCGGGCCGGACTGGTAGGCCGGTTGGGGGCCGCACCCCACGACCGGGTGGGCGAAATGGCCAGCACCATCCCTGCCCGCATCGCCGCGGCCTTCCGCCTGCTCGGACATACGATCACCCTGGAATCCGCAGACGCCACCTCCTTCGTCGCGCTCGAGCACGCGATGCACAGCCTGCGCAACGGCGCGGCCGACGCCGTCCTGGTGGTAACTGGGCAACGCCGGGAAGGAGATTTCGCCGCCGACGCCCTCGCCGCCAAGGGCTTGACCACGAATTCACCCCTGTCCGAAGGCGTCTCAGCCCTCCTCCTCAAACGCCGAGAGACAGCGCGGCGCGACGGGGACCGCATCTACGCCTCCATCCTCGAAGGCGCGCTAGGCCACGAGCCCCGACCCGGCGTCTTTCGCTACTCGACCACCGCCGAGGAACGCTTCCGCATCGCCAAGGAATGCCACGACGCCGCCGCGGTCCACCCCGCCGCCGTGCGCTACATAGAAAGCGTCGGCCCAGGAATCCCCGCGGTCACCGAAGCCGAAATCCGCGCCCTCACCCGCCTGTTCAATCACACCACCCCCCGATCAATCGCCCTGAACAGCACCCGCGACCGCCTCGGCCACACCTACGCCAACGCGGGCCTCACCGGCATAACCGCAGCAGCCCTAGCCCTCCACGACGCCACCCTCCCACCCCGCCTCACCCCACCCCCAGACCTCTCCGACACCCCCTTCGCCTCCCTCGGAAGCCCCGAACCCTGGCCCCCGGAAACAGAACTCGACGCCCGATACGCAGCGCTTTACGGCTCCGCCCTCGGCGGCACCTACGGCTACTTTCTTTTAGAGAGCGAAAACACCACCTCCGGGTCTGACACCGGCCGCCGCAGCAGACTGAGCGACTGGAAGCCCATTGCCGCACCGGATCGCGAACGTCACCACGGGAACCCCGCTGCCACCGCCGAGGTCGGATACCGAACTCCAGCTGCCGCCCCCAGGCGGCGCCACCCGGGCGCTACCGCAGGGGCCATCGCCGAACGCCGCACCACCCACGGATCCAACGACGGCCGCCGCCGCACAGAGCCCATTGCGATCGTTGGTTTCGGTGGGGCGTTTGCGGGTGGGACGGAGGCGGCGGGACTGTGGCAGACGATCAAGTCCGGTCGGAGTGGGCTGGGGCGGTTGCCGGAGAGTGTGCTGGACCGGGAGCTGTACTTCGCGCCTGGTGAGATGACCTTGACGCATAGTTACTGCCAGGTGGGCGGAGTGGTGGGGGTGCCGCAGCGGCCGCCGGCGGGGGTTCGCATCACGCCGCATCGGTATCGGGCAATGGATGCGGCCCAGCGGCTTGCGCTTTCGGTGGCTGATGAAGTGTTGGCCGGGTATGGCGGGCGCGCGACGCTGGGGGCCGGGCCGGGCGTGGTAGTGGTCGGAAGCACGCTCAGTTTGACGAGTGAACGGCTGCGGAATGCCGAGCGGTCCGGGGCGGTGTTGGAGGACGCGCTGGCCGCGACCGAGGCTTGGCGTGCGCTGCCGGAGGGTGGGCGGGCGCGGGTGCTGGAGCGGGTGCGGCGGGTGAACAGACCGTTGTCGCCGGTGGATTTGGATGGCTGTCTGGCGAGTGGGGTGGCCGCACTGGTCGCCAATGAATATCAGCTGTCCGCGATTCCGATGGCTGTCGAGGCGGCGTGTGCGTCCACACTTGCCGCGATCGACGTGGCGATCAACGCGTTGCGGCGGGGCAGCGCTGATTTCGCGATCGCCGGTGGGGTCGAGTTCGCCTGCAATCCTAGGGATCTCGTGCTCTGCTCGGCGCTGGGATTGTTGTCGCACACCAGGATCACCCCGTTCGATGTCGAGGCCGACGGTTTCAGTCCGGGTGATGGCTGCGCGCTGTTCCTGCTCAAACGCCTGTCCGACGCACGGCGCGACGGTGACGAGATCGTGGGGCTGATTCGTGGCATCGGCGGCTCCAACGATGCGAAATCGCTGATCGCGCCGGATGTGGCCGGTCAGGTGCGCGCTATGCGGCGGGCCTTCGACGCGGTCGATTTCGAGCCCGCAGCAGTGGACTACTTGGAGGCGCACGGCACCGGGACCCGTGTCGGCGACCGCGTCGAAATCACCGCGGCGGCACAGGTTTACGGGGAATCCGAGCGCACACGTCCACTGGTGATCGGATCGGTGAAGGCGGTCGTCGGACACACCTTCGCGGCCGCGGGCGGCGCGGGATTACTGGAAGCGCTACAAGCCATGCGCGCCAAGACCTTTCCACCCAACGCGAGCCTGCGCACCCCGAACCCGGACTTGGCGCTCGCCGACATCCCGGCGGTGCTGCCGCGGACGGCGGAACCGTGGCCCGCCACTCCCGGACGACCGCGGCGAGCGGGCATCAGCTCGTTCGGCACCGGCGGGATCAACTACCACCTGTTGCTCGAGGAATACCGGTAGGACGGCACCTGATGAATTTCGAGCTTTCGCCCGAGGTCACGGCGATGTGTGCCGCAGTGACCGGATTCGCGCAACGCGACCTCGGTGGCCCGGAGACCTTCGAGCCCATCGACTTTCGCCGCCGCTGGGAGCTGGCGGGCAAACAGGGCATCCTCGGCGCCACCGTCCCCGCGCGGTACGGCGGCAGCGGCCTGGACGCGGTCGCCGCGGTGGCGTTGATGGCGGCGCTCGGATCAGGTTGTCCCGATACCGGTTTCGCGTTCTCGGCCGCCGCGCACCTGTTCGCCTGCCTGATGCCGATCGCGGAGTTCGGCACCGAGGAGCAGCGCGCGCACTGGCTGCCGCGGCTGAGCTCCGGGGAACTGGTTGCCGCGCACGCGATCACCGAAGCCGAAGCGGGCTCGGACATCTTCAACATGAGCATGCGGGCGGTCCGCCAGGACGACCACTACGTGCTGAACGGGACCAAGGTGTTCACCACCAACGCCCCGGTCGCCGACGTGTTCCTGGTGCAGGCCGTCACCAGCCCGGGCAGCGGATTCTTCGGTGTCACGGCCTTCCTCGTCGAGGCCGCGACTCCGGGGCTGCGGGTCGGTCCGCCGTACCAGAAGATCGGCTTGCGCGGATCCCCCACGGCCGAAGTGCATTTCGCCGATTGCCGGGTACCGGTGGACGGCGTGCTCGGCGGCGAGGGCGCCGGGGCGAGCGTGTTCACCGGCTCCATGAAATGGGAACGCACCTGCCTGTTCGGGATCTACCTCGGCGCGATGCGCCGAGTTCTCGACAGCACCCTGGCCTACGCGGGCGAGCGCGTCCAATTCGGTTCGCCCATCGGCGAATTCCAGGCAGTCAGCCATCGCCTGGTCGACATGCTCGCGCGTCTGGAATCGGCCGAACTCCTGTTGCACAAGGCCGCCGCCGAACTGTCTCACGGCGGCAACTGCGAGGTGTCGGCGGGTCTGGCGAAGATCGCCGTGAGCGAGGCCGCGGTGCAGATCGGCTTGGACGCGATCCAGCTGCGCGGCGCCCTCGGCGTCACCGCCGGCGACGCCGAGACCCTGCTGCGGGACGCGCTGCCGGCTCGAATCTTCTCCGGCACCAACGAAATCCAGAAGAACAACGTCGCCCGCGCATTGGGCCTGGGCCGTAAACGTCCCCGCTGAAGGAGCTCCCCATGGACCTCATCGTTCATCTCATCCGCCTGCACCCCGGTATCGATCCCGCGGACTTCGAAACCTGGGTCCGCGACACCGATTACCGGACCTGCCCGCAGTTGCCCAGCGTCCGGAGCTTCAGCGTTCAGCGCACCGCCACGCCCGGGCAGTATTTCGAGGTGATCCAGGTGAGCAGCCGCGCGGACTTCGAGCAGGACATGCACACCCCCGAATTCAAGGGCCTCGTCGCCGCTTTCGACACCATGGCGACGGTCACCGAAGAATTCGAGGGCGTCCGGATCGACCCCGGCTACCAGGCCTAGCGGCTTTCGGCGGACGCCGCCAGCTCCGGCTCCTCGGCCCGGCGCGGGTGATGCTCGCCGATCCGCGGCAGGATGCGGTCCAGCCACGCGGGCAGCCACCAGTTCCAGTCTCCGAAGAGTTTCATCAGCGCGGGGACCAGCACGAGCCGCACCAGGGTCGCGTCGATGGCCACGGCCACCGCGAGCGCGAAGCCGAACTGCTTGAGCTCCAGCACCTGCGCGGTGACGAAGCTGCCGAAGACCGCGACCATGATCGCCGCGGCGGCGGTGATCGGCCGCGCGGTGTGCTCGACGCCGATGGCGATGGATTCATCGGTCTCGTGGCCGTCTTCCCACGCCTCCTGGATCCGGCGAATCAGGAAGACCTCGTAGTCCATCGACAGGCCGAACAGCAGCACGAACACCGTGATCGGCAGATACACCTGGAGGAAGCCGGTGCTGGTGAAGCCGAGCAGCCCGGCGCCGTGGCCCCATTGGAACACCGCGACGGTCAGCCCGATCGCCGCGCCGGTGGCGAGCAGGTTCATGATGACGGCTTTGATCGGCAGCACCACGCTGCGGAAGATCAGCAGCAGGAATACCAGCGACAAGCCCAGCACCAGCAGCAGCACCCAGGGCAGTTTGGCCGTCGTCTCGTCGGACAGGTCCACGAAACTCGCTGTCGCCCCGCCGACCAGGACCTGATCGCCGGTCGGCGGCGCGAGGTCGTCGCGAATGTGCTGGACCAGCGCGATGGCCTCGCTGGAGTCGATCGCCACCCGCGGCACCACATTGAGCAGCACCCGGCCTTGATTCGGCAGTGTTTCGACCTGCGCGACGCGCGAGTCCCCGGACAGCTCCGTCGCGAGGCGGCCGGCCCGTTCCTGCCCCGCGGCATCGAGCGGCTCGTCGCCGGGCGCGGTGATCACGACCTGGATCGGCGAGACGACACCCGGGCTGAACGAGCGGTCGAGCACCTCCTGCGCACTCGCGCTGGGCCGGCCCGCCAGGGATTTCGTGCCGAGGTCGATGCCGTACTGCAAGCTGCCGACCGGCAGCGCCGCCACGACCAGCACGATGGCGACCACCAGCGCGTAGATGACCGGGCGCCGAATGACCAGGTGCGCCCAGCGCGCCCACGGCCCGGCGGCGAGATGGGTGTCGGACCGCACGTCCGCCGGCCGCCAGCGCGGCGGCAGCTGCCAGCCGTTCACGCGCGGACCCAGCGCCGCCAGGACGGCGGGCAGCAACGTCAGCGCCGCGATCACGGTGCAGATCACCGATACCAGCACACCGATCGAAATCTCCCGGAACAGCGGCGATTTCAGGATGAAGAACGAGCACACCGAAATGCCCACGACCACACCGGAGAACAGGATCGTGCGCCCCGAGGTGCGAATGGCCACCCCCGCGGCCTCGGCGATCGCGTCCGGATCGTGCGTGGTGACTCCCCGCCGGGCCAGTTCCTCCCGGAACCGGCTCACGATGAACATCGCGTAGTCGATCCCGATGCCGGTGCCGATCATCGTGACGATGGTGATCAGGAAGGCGTCGAAGGTCATCACGAAGCTGAGCAGATAGATCACGCCGAAGGTGAGCATCAGTCCGGCGATCGCGAGCAGCAGCGGCAGGGCCGCGGCCAGCACCGCGCCGAAGGCCAGCACCATGATCACCAGCGCGATCGGCAGGCCGATGCCCTCCGCTTTCGAGGCCGCGGCCGTCTCGACGACGGTCAGGTCGTTGGTGATCGGTGAGTAGCCGGTCAGATACGCCTCGATGCCGCTGCCCGCCGCCTGGTCGATGGCCTCTTGCAGATCGCTTGCGCGACTGGGTAATTGGTCGGTGTCGCCTTGCAGGCCGACGAAGGCCAGGGCGGCCCGGCCGTCCGGTGCGACCTGATCCTTGGCCAGCGGGTCGAACGGGCCGATGACGGTGACCACGCCGGTCGACCCGCGGGCCGCGACGACGACCCGGTCGATCGCGGCGCGCTGGTCCGCGTCGGTGACCTGCCCCTGCGGGGCGTCGAACACGATGACGTCCTGTTCGTTGCCCAGCCCTTGGAAGTACTGCTGGATCAGCGTCGACGCCCGCGTCGACTGCGCGCCGTCCACGCCGTAGTTCGGTGCTTTGAGTTCTTTGGAAAGTAGCGGAAATGCCAAGCCGCACAGGATGATCAGCACCAACCAGGTGACGATCACCAGGCGGCGCCGGCGGGCCATGTGCGCACCCCAGCTGTGTTGTCTCACGGTCAGCCTCCAGACAGCAGCGAGCGCACGGCCGCGGCCGTGCCCTCCAGGTTCAACTCGGGATCGAAGACGGCGTGCATGAGCAGTCCGTCGAGCAGGGCCGCGACGATGGTCGCGATATCGGCCGCGGGCACGCGTGCGGTGAGCGCACCACCGGCCTGGCCCTTGTCGATGAGATCGGTGAGCGCGGCGCGGTAGGCGCGCATCTCCGCGGCGATCGGCGCACGCAGCGCCGGATCACGGACGCCCTGCCGCAGGATCTCCAGCAGCAACGCCAGCGCCGGATCGGTGAGCGAGCCCGCCGAGTACCAGGCCAGGGTCCCTTCGACCAGTTGATCGAGGTCGGTCGCCTGGCGCGCGAACGCCAGCGGCTGCGCCAGCAGATTCCGGGTCGCCGCCGCGGCGGCCTGACCGAGCAGGTCCTCCTTCCCGCGGAAGTGATAGCCCACGACGCCGTGCCGCACGCCCGCCCGGGCGGCGACCGCGCGCAGCGTGACCCCGCCCCACCCGGCCTCGATGATGATCTCCACGGTGGCGTCGATGATCGCCGCGCGGGTGGCCGCACCCTGCGTGGCGCTGTTTGGCCGAATGGACTGTCCAATCGCCTTGTCCATGTGGACAAGCATGGCACCACCAGCGGCTTCATGGGCCGGAATGGCTACAACTCGCGGAAACACGCGTCCGGATCCCGGCGTGGGGAGTGAGGAAAGCTCGTCGTCGGATAGCCCAGGCGCGCGACGAAGAAGGGGCGGCCGGTCAAGCCGAACCGGGTGCGCAGACCGGCGCGCAGGTCGTCGTGCTGGAGCACGACGCTGACCGGATGCAGCACCAGTCCCAGCCGGGTCACCCGCAGCCAGTAGTCGCTGAGGCGCTCCCCCGCGGTGATCAGGTCGTCGTCCAGGTCGCCGGATTCCGGCAGGCTCAACGCCACCACGACCGGCGCGGTACGGACCACGCGCGCGAGCTGTCCAGCGAGCAGGCGCGGGAAGCCGATCACGCGCAGCGCGCGCATCGTCCGCGGTGCGAGCACCCAGCGCCGCAGCAGCTGCTGCGCGGGCGAGAGCGGGCCGAACAGGTGCGCGAGGGTAAAACCGTCGCCCCGCGCCGCTGCTTCCTCGGCGTCCCGCCGAATAAAGGAATGCGTCTCCTGCCACGCCTGCTGATGGGCAAAATCCCGGCCGGCATGCTTTCTGACATAGTCGGCGAACCGATCGAGCTCGTCCGCGGTGACCAGATTCCGGACCTCGATCGCCGGAATTGTGCTTTCAAGATATCCGCCGAGCGCGGCCAGAGTGGCCGCAGGTATCGGCCGCGCGCGGTACGGTCCCCGATTGGTTTGCCGGGCAGCGGCGAGAGCGCGCAACGTGGGCAGCGCTTCCGGCCGCTCGCCCGTCCAGCGGAACTCCATGAGCCGCAACGGTTTCCACGTCGGCGGCAGATCCCGCAACAACGGGTCGGCAGGCGACGGTTCCCGCAACGGCACGTCAGCAGGCGGCAGGTCTCGCGACGCCGGGTCGGCAGGCGGCAGGTCCCGCGATGCCGGGTCGGTTGGCGGCAGGTCCCGCGATACCGCGGCAACCGACGCCAGGTTCCGCCCGCCGACCGGCGGCAGAACTCCGTGCGCGATCCAGCCCTGCGCGGCCAAAGCTCGGTGCAGCAGCCGCCAGTACAGGCCGCAGCTGAGCAGCATCTCCGTGTGATGCGCGGGCAGCGCGCCGATCTCCCGGCCCCGATCCGCCGCCAGCACAAGGAATTCCCGTGCCGGCGCGCTCTCGTCGGGGTCGGCGCCACCGGCCAACCGCGCCACCGCCCACGGCTGGCAGTTGTGCGAGGACGGGCTCGTCGCCGCCACCGCCAACGCCGCTGTGAGGGCTTGTCCGAAGGGAATCGCGACTCGCTGCCGAGCGTGTTGGGCTTTCATGCTCTCCTCCGCCGTCTACCAAACCAAAGCCAGGGAATACCCGGCGATTTCGCCCGCCCAGGCGTGGTGCGGCCAGGGCAGCGCCGCGATCTCGCGACGCAATCCGGGGCCCGCTCGCCACAGGAAGGAGCCGTCGGACCGCCACGCGGTGAGCACCACCTCGCGCGGATCGACGCGCAGGCCGAAGCCGTAGTGCTTGAGTACCGCCTCCGTGCACGCCCACCGCAGTGGCACCGGCATCGTGTGCAGGCGCGAGCCGGCCGCGCTCGTACCGCGGACCGCGGGCCCCAGCGCATGCACCAGCGGCGGCGCGAGCCTGCGGTTCCGCTCGAGATCGATGCCCACCGGCTCGGTGGTGCACACGCCGATCGCGAAAGCGCCCGAGTGCGAGATGCCGATCTCGGCGCCGGCGTTCACGAAAGGCTTACCCGCGCGCGGACCCTCGCCGGTCACCTCGACGACGATCTCCTGGGTCTGCTTGATTATTCCGAGGTGCAATCGAAGATATGCACAGACGGCGCATTTGGCCGCCAATCTTCCGGCCAGCCATTCGAACCGGCGTTTCGGCGTCCACAAGGTCGCGGCATAGGCGGCCTCGGCCGTGGACAGGTGCCGCGCGATAGTCGCCGCAATATGCTCGGCAGGCCGTTCGCGTAACCAATCCACAGACACTGTGGCAATTGTCAGACCGCAAATTGTATGGGTGATGTGCAATGGACTGGCCGGATCCAGAACGATGGCCTCGTCCAGCGCCGATACCGGGAACTCTGATCTCTCGGCAATGCTCCGGTCCCGGTCACGACCCCGGAACATGTCGGGTACACCTCCTGGTCGATCATGTGGCGCCGGCCGTTGCTGTCATTTTCGCGGCCATCGCTGACAGTTCGGCTGACACATTCCTGATGCGATCGGCGATCCCCGGAAGTATTGACGCACCAGCGATTTCGTGGCTAGATTGAGCGCAATTCTCATTTCCGGGAAATCATCCGACCAAATTCGATCACCAAGCTTTCAACGTATAGAGGTGGGCATGAAAACGTTGTCCTCGGATTCTGTTGTCTCCGCCAGCGACTGGGTAGATTTGCTCGACACGCGGGCCCGGCGGAGCGGTGATCGGACGGCCTACATATTCCTGGACGAGAACGGCCACGAATCCGGCAGTCTGACCTACCGCGACCTGGATCGCCGGGCGCGCGGCATCGCCGGGGTGCTGGCCGAACAGTTCCAGGGCGGCGATCGGGTCTTGCTGCTCTACCCCGCCGGGCTCGACTACATCGCCGCGTTCTTCGGTTGCCTGTATGCCGGGGTGATCGCGGTGCCGCTCTACGAGCCAGGGCGCGGGCGGGTCGAGCAGATCGAGGTGATCGCGCAGGATTGCGCGGCCGCCGGCGTGCTCACCACGCGCGAGATCGCCACCGCCATGGCTGCTTTCAGCGACGAGCTGACGGTCGCAGGGCTGCCGCGCGTTGTCACCGAGGAGATCGCGCCGGCCGCGGAGGCCACCGCCGAGCCCCCGGCGATCGACCCGGCGGCCATCGCCTACCTGCAATACACCTCCGGCTCGACCGCCACGCCGAAGGGCGTGATCATCGACCACGCGATGTCGGTCCAGCAGTCGATGGAGATGGCCTGCGCCTGGCACATCGACGCCGACAGCGTGGTGACCTCGTGGCTGCCGCACTTCCACGACTTCGGGCAGGTGACCGGCGTGCTGCTGCCGGTCTTCACGGGCGGCCGCGCGGTGCTTATGGCACCGGCCACCTTCGTGAAGAACCCCGTCCGCTGGCTCGACGCGGTGACGAAATATCACGGAACACACAGTGGCGCACCCAATTTCGCGTTCGACCTGTGCGTGGACCGGACGACTCCGGAGCAGCGGGCGGCGCTGGATCTGAGCAGTTGGCGGGTACTCAGCAATGGCGCCGAGGCCGTCCGCAAGTCCACCTTGGAACGTTTCGAGGCCGCCTTCGCCCCGTGCGGACTGCCGGAAACCGCGCTCTCGCCCGGCTACGGCCTGGCCGAGGACACCCTCAAGGTGACCTGCTGCACGGCCGAACAGCGCTATTTCGCCGAGCGTTTCGACAGCGCGGGGCTGGCTCGCCGCAAGGCGGTGCCGACCGCGGAGCCGGAGGGTGTCGACCTGGTCGCTCTCGGTACCACCGTGCTGGATACCGAGATGGCGATCGTCGAGCCGGAATCCGGACGCCAGGTCTCCGAAGGCGAGGTCGGCGAGATCTGGGTGCAGGGTCCATGCGTGTCGCCCGGCTACTGGGGGCGGCCGGAGGAAACCGAACGCACCTTCGGCGCTCGCCTGGCCGGCGGCGGCGAGACCCCGTGGCTACGCACGGGCGATCTCGGATTCGTCTATGCCGGTGAGCTTTTCATCTGCGGGCGGCTCAAGAATCTGATGATCGTCAACGGCATGAACTACTACCTCGAGGACATCGAGGCCACCGTCGTCGACAGCGACGACGCCTTGCGGGCGGGCGCAGTCCTCGCCTTCGCGGTCGAGGACTCCGGTCAGGAGGATCTTGTGCTGGTCGCCGAGTGCCGCACCGACGCCGGGCGCGAGCTCGAAAGCCTGGCGGCGTCGATGCACGACGCGGTGGCCAGGCGGCACGGAATCGCCCCCGCCACCGTGGTTCTGGTGCAGCCGGGCACGGTGCCGCGGACCACCAGCGGCAAGCTGCGCCGCCAGCACTGCATGACCGATTTCGTCGCCGGGCGACTATCCGAGACCCAGCGCTGGGTGCGCCCGGCGCCGGTCGAACCCGCGCCCGCGCGCACCGCCACGAACGGGAACGGGAACGGGAACGGCCGCACCGCCATGCGAGACCTGGTGCGGCAGGGCCTGATCGAGCAGATCCACGCCTGGCTGGCCGAGAACAAGCCGGACGCGCCGGACCTGGATCCGGATCGTTCACTGGCCGAACACGGGCTCGGCTCGGTCGATCAGATCGATCTGCACGAATGGCTCGAATCATGGGCGGGCAAACGCTTCGCGCCCGAACTGATCTGGGACTCGGAGACGGTCACCGACATGGTGCGGGTACTCGCGGACATTCTGGCTCCGGGCGGTGCGCGATGAAGCTCCGGGCCGCGGTGGCCGGCCTGCCGTCCCGCACGGTGAGCAATGCCGACATCCTCGACATGATCGCCGAGCACAGCGCCGAGGACTTCGACGGCGACCTCGACGGCACGCTGCGGACCATCGACAGCTATCTGCGCTACGCGGGCTCGCAGGACCGGTGCTGGCTCGACGACGGTGAGCGCCCCATCGATCTGCTGCGCGGGGCCGCGAAAACGGCACTCGCACAGGCGGATATGCGGCCCGAGCAGATCGATCTGCTTATCTACACCGGGATCGGGCGCGGATTCGTCGAACCGGGCGGGGCCTACCACTCGGCCGCGGCGATCGGGCTGGGCAACGCGCACTGCTTCGACCTCCTGGATGCCTGCATGAGCTGGACCCGGGCGCTGCAGGTGACCGAATCGCTGATGCGCACCGGGCCCTATCGCGCGGCGATGATCGTCAACGCGGAGTTCAGCCTGCGCGAGGGCGGGGCCGTGGTGCCGCACCTGTTCCGGCTGCCGAACGCGGCGGCGCTGGAGTCCAGATTCCCGGCCTACACGCTCGGGGAAGGCTCGACCGCGACGATTCTCACCGCCGACGAGCACGAGCCGTGGGAGTTCCACTTCGCCTCCCGGCCCGACCTGGCCCCGCTGTGCAATGTGCCGCTGGCGGGTTACGAGGGATATTGCGACCCGTCGGACAAGCTGGCGGCCAACGGGGTCGGCTACTTCACCTCGTTCGGCTTCGAGATGCACGAGACCGGCCTCGCCGACGCGTACGCCGTCTTCGATCGCCTCGCCGTCGACACCGAGAAGGTGGCGGCGCTGTTCACCCACGCCTCCAGCAAACGCTACTGGCAGATGATGGCCGACCAGGTCGGGCTCGGTTCGGCGATCCATCACGTCTATCAACGAACCGGCAATATCGTGTCGGCCTCGGTGCCCGCCGCCATCGCCTCGGCGGTCGAGCAAGGCGCGTTGCTGCCCGGCGACCGCGCGGTGGGCTGGGTCGGCAGCGCCGGAATGTCCTTCGCCGTATTCTCCTTCGTCCTCTGAGGACCAAAGCCGAACGGGTGCGCCATGTTCAGACATCTCGGCAGGGTTGCCGGCAATGGAATGCGCGGGGTCGCCGCGTACTCGATCGACTCGATCCGGCGGCGCGAGGTCTCCCCGGAGCAGCGCCAGGCCGACGCCATCCTGGCGTTCCTGCTGCGGATGGGACCGATCTACATCAAGATCGGCCAGATCGCGGCGACCCGCTCGGATCTGCTGCCGCCATCGTGGGTGGACACACTGCGGGTGCTCCAGGACCAGACCCCGCACATGACCGCGGCGCAGACTCGGCGCGCGGTCGAGCGGGAGCTGGGTGACAAGCTCGAAAACACTTTCAGCTCTTTCGATTTGACGCCGATCGCCAGTGCGTCGGTCGCGCAGGTGCACATCGCGGAGCTGCTCGATGGGCGCAAGGTCGCGGTCAAGCTGGTCAAGGATTCGGTGCCGGAGCAGATCGAGGACAGCCTGTCCTCGCTCGGCGCGATGGTGAAGCTGGTGCACGCCACGGTGCCGCCAATACGGTATCTGGACGTGCCGCGGCGATTCACCGAGGTGGCGCGGCTGCTGCGGCCGCAGGCCGATATGACGCACGAAGCCGCGAAACAACAGCGCATCCACGAGAACCTGCGGGCACACCCGTTCGTGAAGGTGCCCGCCGTGCTGCCGGAACTGGTCAGCAAACGGATGCTGGTGATGGAGTACATGCACGGGATCCCGGGCAAACGGGTCGACACCGTGCCGTTCCCGCGGCCGCGCCTGGCCCAGCGGCTCCAGGACATCATCTACACGATGCTGTACATGCACGGCATCTGCCACGGCGACCCGCATCCGGGCAACGTGATGTTCACTCCCGACGGGGAACTGGTGCTGCTGGACTACGGCGTCACCGTCGAGCTGAGCGAGGACGAGAAGTGGGGTCTGTCCTCCTTCTACTACGCCTGCACCCGCAAGGAGTGGGAGATCGCGGTCGATCGGTTCACCCGCTATTTCGTGATCGCGGGCGCGGCGGTGCGGGAGCGGCACGCGGACTACGTCGCCGACATGATCGAGGTTCTGCGATATCACTTCGACATCTCCACCAACCGGTGGTCGACGGTGTCCTACTTCAACGACGTCAATGCCGTACTGCGCCGGTACGATTCGCGCTACACCACGAACTTCACCAAGGTGGAGCTGGTCTTCCTGTCCGGCGAGGGTTTCGCCTCCCAGATCGACCCGGACATCGACATCTGGGCCAACGCCCGCAAATTCACCGACCGCTACTCCCCCTACATGAGCGCCGAGGTCGAGCGGCGGTTCGAAGACGACTTCACCGATCAGATGCCGACCTCGCTGAAAATGCGGGACCGGGCGCGGTCCTCGCTGGTCGCGCCGACCCACATCGACCGCTACTTCTTCCCGAGCGGGTTCCCGGTCTTCGTCAAGGAGGCCGTCGGCGGCAGCATCCGGGATTTCGACGGCAACGAATACCTGGACCTGTCCGCCGGATACGGCCCGCACCTGCTCGGCTACGCGCATCCGGCGATCACCGCGGCGATCACCGAGGGCGCGGCGCGCGGGCTGGTCAACGGCATCGGCAATGCCGCCGAGATCGAGCTGGCCGAATTGCTGGTGGACGCGCTGCCCGCGGCCGAGCAAGCGGTGCTGTGCAATTCGGGGACCGAGGCGATCATGTTCGCGATCCGCATGTGCCGGGGTTACCGGCGGCGGACCATGGTGGCGAAGTGCGAAGGGCACTACCACGGGTCCTCCGATCAGGGCCTGGTCAGTTCGTGGTTCCGGTTCTCCGGTGATCGGGCGCGGCCCGAGCCGGTGGCCGGATCGCTCGGGGCCGATCCGGCGGCGGTCGCGGGCACCATCGTGCTGCAATACGGCGACATCGCCGGTTTGCAGCGGTTGCGCGAGCACGCCGACGAACTCGCCTGCGTCATCTTGGAACCGATGCCGACCTCGGTGGTCGCGCTGGACGTCGAGTTCCTCACCGCGCTGCGCGCGTTGTGCACCGAGCTCGGGGTCCCGCTGATCTTCGACGAGGTGGTCAGCGGTTTCCGGGTGGCCTACGGCGGTGCGCAGGTGATGGTCGGGATCGAACCGGACCTGACCTGCCTCGGAAAGGTGATCGGCGGCGGGCTGCCGGTGGGCGCGGTGGTCGGGCAGCGCCGGTTCATCGAGATGGCCAAGAGTTCGCAAGATCCGTTCTACGACTACGAGAATCGGGTGTTCGCGGGCGGGACCCTGAGCGGCAATTCGCTGACCTGCACGGCCGGCTTGGCCGCGCTGCGCCACCTCGAGGCGCACCCGGAGATCTACGACCGGCTCGACGCCCACACCGACCATCTCGCCGAGTTGCTGCGCGCGGCGACACAGGAGCGCGACATCGCCTGCCGCATCTCCGCGCGCAACTCGATCTTCTCGCTGAACTTCAGTCATCGCGCGGCCGGGTTGTATCGAGATCGCATGGCGGGCAGCAACTTCAAAGCCACCATCGCGCTGGCCTACTACATGCGCAAACATCAGGTCTATATGGCCGAGATGCACAGCTTCCTGATCAGTGCCGCACACTCCGTCGAGGATCTGGACCAGATCGCGCACGCCTTCGGCAAGAGCCTCGACGAGATGCTCGCCGATCAGCTTTTCGTCACCTAGCGCGTCGAACACGCCAGGAGCCGGACTTGACTGTGCCGTTACGGCACAGTTGAGTGGGAGACGCCGACGAGCATCCGGAGGAGGCGCTGCGCGCTTTGGACGCCAAGTTGGCGGCGACGATCGAACGGTTGCGGCAGGCGCGGGTCGAGCTCGCGGGGTTCCTGCGGCGGGCCGCGCCCGTCGACGTGGCGCCGGACATGGTGGCCGCCGGCGAGCTCTCTTCGGCCGACCACTCGTTCGTGGTCGTTATGTCGCGCGTGCTCAGCGGTTCCACGCTCGATGCGTATAAGCAGATGCTGCAAGATCCGGAGCATCTGCCCGCGGGCCCGGAGCTCGACGA
This sequence comes from Nocardia sp. NPDC051832, assembly GCF_040681285.1. Taxonomy (NCBI): domain Bacteria; kingdom Bacillati; phylum Actinomycetota; class Actinomycetes; order Mycobacteriales; family Nocardiaceae; genus Nocardia; species Nocardia sp. NPDC051832. The sequence goes on along the minus strand of NZ_JBFAYL010000005.1, from coordinate 198,930 downwards.
GTTGCCCGCCGATGCCGACGAGCGAACGCGCGGTGCGCTGGCGGCGCGGCTGCTGCCCCAGATTCGCGACCTGTACGCCAAACATCCTGGGTTGCAGGGCATGGGCACCGAATCACGGCGCGTCGCCGAAACCGTCGACCTGGCGTTGACCGACCTCTACAACCCCGCGCAGATCGATGTCATGCGGCGGGTGGGACGCATGCTCCGGGATCCACAGACCGAAGGGAACTGAATCCATATGCGGTTTTCTCTGCCCGGCCGGCTGGTGGCGGCTGGTCTTTTGCTGGTGGGCCTCAGCGCGTGCACCGAATCCGAGCCGGAGCCGACGGCACAGTTGCAGCGCTTCTACGACCAGAAACTGTCCTTCGGGCCGTGCTCGGGGTACGCCACGACGCTCGCGGACGACAAAGTCATCTCCGGCGATCCGTGATTCCAGTGTGCGCGTATGGAAGTGCCGCTGGATTACGCCGACCCGTCGGGGCGAACCGTGCGGATCGCGGTGCTGAAAGCGCCCGCGCGGGGGAAGCCGATCGGATCGCTGCTGCTCAACTCCGGTGGGCCCGGCGGGCCCGGCATGAGCATGGCCGCTGCCGGGGCGAAGAATCTCGCGGAAAGCCCGATCACCGAGCGGTTCGATCTGATCGGGTTCGATCCCCGCGGGGTCGGCGCGTCCACACCCGCGATCGACTGTTTCTCCGATGCCGACATCGACGCGGGCGCGTCCGCCACCTCGGTGACGGTCGGCGCGGGGACGATGACCGAGCAGGACGCCCGGCGGGTGGTGGAGAAGTGCGCCGCCGGGTCGGGCGGCCCGGATGTGCTCGCCCATGTCGGCACCCGAGACGCGGCGCGCGACATGGACATTCTGCGCGCGGTCCTCGGCGATGAGAAGCTGAGCTATCTCGGCCAGAGCTACGGCACCCGGCTCGGAGCCGTCTATGCGGAGATGTTCCCGGACAAGGTGCGTGCGCTGGTTCTGGACGGGGGCATCGATCCGCACGGGGGCACTGTCGAACGCCGGTTGTCCCAATTCACGAGCTTTCAGCGGTCCTTCGACCAGATGGCGGCCGACTGCGCGACCCGTCCCGGGTGCCCGCTGGGCGCCGACCCGAGTCGAGCCACCGAGAACTTTCAGAACATCATCCGGCCGCTCATCGACCAGCCGATCGTGACCGCCAGCGGGCGGAAGGTGGACTTCAACGCGGCCTACGGCGCGGTGATCGCCGGGCTCTACGACTCCGCGGCCTGGCCCGCGATCGTCAAGGGCATCGCGGAGGTCGGGACCGGACGTGGTGACACGCTGCTCGCGATCGGCGACCTCTTCGGCGGCCGTGACGCGCAAGGACACTGGGCCAATTTCGCGGAGGCCAACTTCGCGATCAACTGCATGGACGAGCAGCGGCGCAGCCCGGAGCAGGAGGCCGAGCTCCGGCGGCGGATCCAGGAGGTCGCACCGTTCACCGATTGGGGTCGCGGAGCCGGCGGCGCTCGCGACGCGTGCGAGTTCTGGCCCGCCGCACCCACTCTCACCTATCCGTACGCGACCGGCATCGAAGGACTGCCCGAAACCCTGACGATCTCGATCACCGGCGACCCGACCACGCCCTACGCCGGTGGCGTCAACCTGGCCGAAACGCTCGGCGGTTCCGTGCTCACGGTCGAGGGCGAGCTGCACACGGTCGCCATCGCCGGAACCAGCGCGTGCGTGAATCGCGTCGTCGCCGACTACCTCGTCGACCTGAAGGGTCCGCCGGCCGATTCTCGCTGCACTCTCTGACGCCGAATCACGGTCCGAACGGATATCCGAACCGACCGGTTTGTTCGTTGCTAGGCTCATCGATCGACGTTTCCTCGCGTCACGTAATCCAGTTGCACCCGGTGGCGATCTGGAAGGTGGAGCGTTCATGGATCGGGAAACTCTCCTCGTCGTCGGGGTCGTGCTGGCGACGGTGACGTTGTTCCTCGTCGGGGATCGACTACGTCCCAAATCGTGGCGCCAGACCAGCGACGAGTCGTCGGGCACGCTGGTCCTGGACCTGATCAAGACACTGTTCACCGCGGTCGTCGCCTTCACCTTCGTGGTGTGCTGGCAACAGCAGCAGACCGCGCACAACCACACGGTGACCGAGGCGAAGGCGCTGGTCGACGTCTACGAGTCGGCGCAGGCGTTGCCCGAGGCGGAGCGGCGGCAGGTCCGTGACTCGGTGCGGAACTACACCGATCAGGTGGTCTCGCAGGAGTGGCCGATGATGGAGCGCGACCATCGGGTCAGTTCCGCCGTCGGCGCGGAGCTCGAGCACGTCCGGTCGACGGTGGTCCCGATACGTTCGGCGGACCCGCTCGTCACCGACGCTCGTGCGCGCACGCTGACCGCGCTGGACCGGATCACCCAAGCCCGCGCCGATCGTGCGATCGATGCCGGTCGCACGCTGCCCGCTTTCCTCTTCGCCGTGCTGTGCATCGGTTCGATTCTGGTGCTGCTGAGTCCGGTGCTGTCCGGGATGCGAGTGACATGGCGCAGCGTGGTGATGACCGCGCTGCTCGGGGTGGTGGTCGGCGCGGCACTGTTGACGGTGCACGGATTGCAGCGGCCGTACTCCAGCATCATCGGCGTTCCGACCGATGCGTTCAGCTACGCCCGATCGCAGTATCAGCTGATCAACGACGGCCACCGCGACGAGTGAGGGTTCCGCGGATGGGCCTCGGTAGAGCTGGACGGCGAAGAGCTCGCGCGGCGCGGAACGTCATCGCGGCGACGATGCTGGTGCCGATGACGATGCTGGTGCCAATGACGCTGGCGCTGGGTTGCCCGTTCGCCGCTGCGGGGCCGCCGGAATTGCCGTTCGTCGGGGGGATAGCCAGCGGTTCCGCCGGCGACGAAGGCGCTGCACCAGACAATCCGCAGTCGGGAACTCCGCTGCGACTAGAGCCGATGGTCGGCGAGCTGATCCAAAGCGGTAGTGCCGGTACGCAATCGGCGGACGCGCCGGGGACCGCGGGGAAAGAAATCGCGCTCGACCCCGCTGCCGCGCCCGGGCTGGACAGTGGCAGCGTGGAGACCGCGTGCGCGGGTAGCGCGGTGCTGGGCGGTTCGATGCTGGTGCTCGCGGTGCTCACCGGAAGTGCGTTGAGTTCGGGGTCGGCGTTGCTGGGGTCCTCGGGGCCCGTGCTGTTCGGAAGCTCGTGGTCGGTGGTGGTGGGTTCGGCGGCGGTGGGCAGTGCCGCGACCGGGTCGGCGGCGGCGGGCGGATCAGGGATGAGTGGTTCGACTCTCGGCAGTCTGCTGGGCAGTGCCGGCGCGGGCAGCGCGGTCACCGGCAGCGCGGCGACCGGGAGCGCCGTGCTGAGCTGTCTGGCGTTGTTGACGCCCGCGCCGACGCCACCCGCTCCTGGTGTCCCCCTGTTGATTCCACCGGCTCCGGGACAGATTCCGCCGGTCCCCGGCCAGAGTCCGCTGCCGGGGCCAGGGATCAGTCAGGTCGCGCGACCGGCGCCGCCCGTCGCCGGGGACCCGGCGACCGCCGATGCGGCGTTGATACCCGGCATCGCCGCCGCCCAACCAGCCGAGAACCCGGTCGGGTGGGATCTTCTCGAGATCGTGGTGGTGCTGATCGTGGCAATCCTCGTCGCCCAGCGGGCCTCGTCGGAGCCCGATCGCAAACGACCTTGACCTCAACAAATGTTGAGCTCCTACCGTGGCTGTCATGAAACCACGTCCCACACTGCACGATTCGACCCGCCAAACCGTCGCCGACACCGAGGCGACGGCCCTGGCGGCGCAACTCCAAGAGGGCGGCGAATCGAGCAACGCCGACACCTACGACAGCTGGTTTGCCACCGACATCATGTGGGGCAGTCCCCGGGGCGCGACCCTCATCGGATACGAAGAGCTCAACGCCATCCATCACCAGCTCATGAAAGCCGGTGTCGCACCGCCGTCCCGCTTCGAAGTCGTCGCCGCCCGATCCCCCGCCCCCAACGTCGTCGCACACATCCGCCGGCAAGCACTCGAACCCGGCGGCTTCTCGGAGATGGCGATGTACGTCCTGGTTGAGCGGGACGGTGAGTGGTGGCTGGCCGCCGCCCAGAACACGCCCATCACCGGCTGAGGGCCTATAACTTTCGTCGGGGGTGGGTCCGGCCGTTCGGCAGGTTTGCCCGGACGTGAATCTCTCTAGCGTCGTCGGCATGCTCAGATTGCTCTCCGTCGTCGCGCTTGTGGCTGGTCTCGGCCTGGCCGCGCTACCGGTGTCGCAGGCGGCCCCCACCGGGCCGCTGACGCCCGCCGTCATCGACGACTATCTCGAAGCCGCGCTCGACAGTACCGGGCTGCCTGGGCTTTCAGCGGTGGTCACGCACGGTGACCGGATCGTGCATGCCGGCGGTTACGGCCATGAATCCGGCGGCCGCCCGGTCACCGCGGACACTCCGATGCGGGTCGCGTCGCTCAGCAAGTCCTTCACCGCGACCGCGGTCATGATCCTGGTCGACGAGGGACGAATCTCGTTGGACGGCACGGTTTCCGAACAGCTGCCCGGGTTCACCACGGCCGATGCGCGAGGTGCCGCGGTGACCGTGCGGCAGCTATTGAACCAGACGTCCGGGCTCACGGATCCGACTGTCGACATCGGCCGGCTGCAAGAGGCGGCGTCACTCGAGGATTACGTGTCGCGCCTGAACACCGCCACACTCGCATCGGAGCCGGGCACGCGGTTCAAGTACTGCAACGTCAACTACAACCTCGCGGCACGCTTGGTCGAGGTGGCCAGCGGTCTCAGCTTCGGCGCATTCCTTGCCCAGCGCGTCTTCGAGCCTCTCGGAATGACGCGAAGTGCCGTGAACGACCAGAACATCGCGCCCGCCGAGGGATACAACTCGATCTTCGGCGCCTGGGTTTCCCGTCCGGAACTGCCCGGCTTTCTCGACGACAGCGGCAGCGGTGGCGTCATCACCTCCGCCGCGGATATGGGCAAATGGCTGATCAGCCACAACGGCGGTGGCCGGCAAGTACTGAGCCCGGCGGCGCTGGCCACGACACACGCGTCGTCACCGGTCGACAAGTACGCGATGGGATGGGCGCCGGAGGATGCCGACCCCGCGCTGCTGGTGCACAGCGGAAACCTGTTCACCTACACCGCTTTTCAAGCCATCGATCCGGCAACCGGCTACGGGTTCGCGGTGTTCGCCAACAGTGCCGCGCTGCACGACGACACCTACGACATCGTGAACGGCCTGGTCGCGCTCAGCCGCGGGCAGGCCCCCGCCGAAGTCGGCGGGGATCGCCAGATCTTCGAGCTGGTCCTCGCCCTGATCGCGTTCGGCGCAGTGGGCCTGGGCATCCTGGGCGCACTGCGGTCACGTCGCTGGGCGCACCGCCACGCTCGACGGGCGTGGTGGCGCGTCGCGCTGCGGCTGACGCCGCTCGCGCTACCGGTCATGCTGTTCGCCGCCTACCCGCAAATCATCTCGGCGATCACCGGCGGCCGCACCGTCACCTGGTCTCAGCTCACCTACTTCGCCGCACCACTATCGATCACATTGCTTCTTACAACGGCCGCCGGAGCATCGACGGTAGCGCTTCGAATGATCCGCCTGCGCTCGGTAAGGTCGACGGGATGAAGAACAGCGCACTGCTCGCAATCACCGCGGCGGGCGGTGTGCTGAACGGACTTGCCATGGAAGGACTTCCGCCCTGGCGGCAAGCGCTGTTCGCCGCCCTCGCGGTCGCCGCCTACCTCCAGGGCCGGCGCCTACCCGCACGTCGGGGCGGTGAGCTGCTGCTCGCCGCCACCGGCGCGGCAGCCCTGATCGCGGTCGTCGAGCTCTCCGAAGCCGTCAGCGCGGTAATGACACTCGCCCTGTTCGTACTGCTGCCCTGGCTGATCGGACGCTTCCGGCGGCAGCAATCCGCCCTGATCACCGCGAGCCGGGAACGCATCGCCCACCTCGAGCAAACCCAGCAACTCGCCACCGACAGCGCCCGCCTGCGCGAACGCGCACGCATCGCCACCGACATGCACGACTCCCTCGGCCACGAACTAGCCCTCATCGCCCTCCAGGCCGGCGCCCTCGAACTGAACCCCGGCCTGACCGAACCAACCCGCCGCTCCGCCGCCCACCTACGCGCCTCCGCCGTCGCCGCCACCGACGAACTCCGCCGCACCGTCACCATGCTCCGAGCCGACACCATCTCCGCCGAATCCCCGAACCTGGCCGACTCCCCGAGCCTGGCCGACTCCCCGAGCCTGGCCGAATCCCCGAGCCTGGCCGAATCCCCGAGCCTGTCCGCGGCAGCCCTGGTGTCCCGCGCCCGCACCGCAGGTATGGCGGTGTACCTGAACAACGGTATATCCGCCAATCCTCTTCCCGCACTGATCGATTCGGCTGTCCGCCGAGTTGTCCAGGAGACACTCACCAACGCCGCCCGCCACGCTTCCGGCGCGCCGGTGCACATCCAGATCGAACAGCACGCCAACGAGCTCACGGTCGAAGTGACCAACCCGCACGCAGCCGACGCGGCAGCGGGCCGCACTGACGCAGTCCGGTCGCCGGTCGGCAGCGGGTTGATCGGCCTGGCCGAACGCATGCAACTCCTCGGCGGCGAACTCCGGGCCATCTCCGAGCACGGCATCTTCACCGTCACCGCCCGCATCCCACTGCCCGCCCGGATCCCCTCGGCGGCACAGTGATCCGCGTGCTGCTGGCCGACGACGAGGCCATGATCCGCGCAGGTGTCTGCGCAATCCTGACCACCGACCCCAACATCGAGGTCGTCGCCGAAGCCGCCGACGGCCACGAGGCCATCGAATCCACCCGATCCCACACCCCCGACGTCGTCCTCCTCGACATCCGAATGCCGAACCTCGACGGCCTGACCGCCGCCGCCGAACTCCAACGCCTGCACCCCGGCATCCCGGTAATCATCCTGACCACCTTCGACGAAGGCGACTACGTCGCCCGCGCCCTCGCCGCCGGCGTCAAAGGCTTCCTCCTCAAAGCCTCCGACCCCCGCGAACTCCTGATGGGCGTCCACGCCGCCGCCAACGGCGCGGCCTTCCTCTCCCCCCGAATCGCCCACCGAGTCCTCACCGAACTGAACGGCAACACCCTCGAACGCCAAACCACCGCCCGCGCCAAGGTAGCCACCCTGACCCCACGCGAACGCGACGTCCTAACTCTGCTCGGAACAGGCCTCTCCAACCACGACATCGCCACGCGCCTCCACATCGCCGAAGGCACCGTCAAAGCCCACGTCAGCGCAATCCTGCACCGCACAGATACCGACAACCGCGTCCAAGCCGCCATCCTCGCCCACGAGGCCCAGCTCATCGCCCACTGAATCCAAAAGCCCACCACGCACACTCACCCACCGCCCCTCGCCCAGCCAGCCCACCCAGCCTCACAGCCTCCCCGGGCAACGCCCCAAGCCTCCCCTGCCAACCTCACAGCCTCCCCGAGCAACGCCCCAGCCTCCCAGCCTCATGGGCCTCCCCGGGCAACGCCCCAAGCCTCCCCTGCCAGCCTCACGGCCTCTTCGGGCAACGTCCCAGCCTCCCGGCCGGCGTTGCAGCTTGCCCTGCCAGCATCACAGCGCGCTCGAGCCGCCCTCATCGTGCGCGGCTGCAAACCGGGACATCACGGAGGGGCTCACTCGATATTCGCCTCGACCATGTCCCACTCATCTCACCGGGCGATCACCGTGAAGCGAATCAGATGTGCGCCGTCTCCGTCTTGCCCGCTCCCGTGCGCTTGCGGCTCCCGCAGCCGGTCATGTGAACAGTTACAGCCGAACCCACCGTCGTATGCCGCCCTGCTCATCCATAGGCGCTACTGCGTTGCGATGTCGTTCACCAAGCGGGTCGGATTGCTGAGCGTGCTGACCGTGAGTGCGCGGTAACGACCCCGCCGCTGGGCTAGCAGATCAGGGGGCAGCTTCGAATGCCTCGTGCATGACCCGACTGATGCTCGCCGACGACTACCCATTGTGCGGCCCATCTGTGCGTACTGCTGAAAGCAGTGTTGACATAACGGTTTTCGACGATGCTCTCTCGGCCGAAGCGGCAGCCAATTGTGCGCCATCACGGCCGTCGGCCCAGTGTTGATGGATCTGAGTTTCGGCCCTGGGCGTCGACGCCCACCGAACTGCCCGCAATCGCGCAACCGCCGACGCTGAAAGCTCCACGACGCGGCCCACATCCGCGCCGTGGTCACCGGCAACCAGTAGCGATTCAGGCGCCGTGCCGGGTGAAGGGCTCGGCAAGCTGGTCCAGATACCCCACGGGATAGTTGGGCTTGGCTGCCATTCCGAGGTCATCACTGGTGAAACGGCGGGCGGGGTCATAGCTGTGGGTGCGCAGGAGGTGATCCCAGATCAGGGTGAACAACCCGAAGTTCACGTCACCGACACCGGCGAACTTGAGGTGGTGGAAACGGTGACCTTCATTGAGCGCCAAGACATATTTCAGCGGGCCCACGCGGTAGTCGGCGTTGGAGTGCTGCATCAACAGCTGAACGGCCACAGCCAATGAGAGCGCGGCAGCAACCGAAACCGGCAGCCCGAGCAGGATCAGCGGTGCAACCCCGGCAGCCATCTCGATCGTTTGATGCAGCGGATGCTTCATCAGGCCGTTCAGACCATAGAACCGCTTCACACTGTGGTGCACCGCATGGAACCGCCACAGCACGCCGATCTTGTGGCTGGCGTAATGCGTTAGGGTGATACCCATATCGGCGACCAAGATCGCGACCAGCACCTGAATCACGAACGGCCATGTGGCAGGCCAGATTCCATCGCCCGGAATCAGCGCGGCAAGAACAGGGATGACGCCCACGCTGGCGAGGATCAGCGTCTCGTTCACGAAGGTGTGCGCGGTGTCGCGCTGCACGTCTCCCTGCGCGGTGTTCCAGTCCTGCTCATACGGCAGCACTCGTTCGGCGAGAAACGACAGCGCGATCGCGGCGACAAGCAAGGCCAGAAGCCAGAGCTTATTCGCACCGGAGGCAGCGAGCGCGATGCCGGCGCCGTTGATGCCGAGCAGCATCAGCGGCGCATAGCCAAATCGGATAACGGGTTGCAATACCTTGACCATGGTTCAAGCGTCGCCGGACAACCCGGTCCGACGCTTGAAGAAATCTGCTGACCTGAACGCTCTCAGCCCCGCCAACCGGTGGCACGCAACGCATCAGTCGGAGTGATCCCAAACATATCTCGGCAGGTCCGCGTCAGATGAGCACTATCGGCAAACCCCGCAGCATGCGCAGCCTCGGTCAGCGAAGCCCCGCCCCGAACAGCATCCATCGCCCGCCGCAATCGCATCCACCGCCGCCACGCCACATACGGCAACCCCATGTGCGCAGCAAACACATGCGACAGCCGACTCGGCGACAGCCCAACCAGAGCGGCCATCTCCACCAACGACGGCGGCCCCGAGGAACTCTCGGCCGCCAGCCGCAACGCATCAGACACGGCAGCATGCGAAACCTGCCGTCGCACGCCAACCGCCTCCCACACCACAGCAGCCGAAGCCTCTCGCATCGGGTCACCCACCTCCCACACCGCGCCCTGCGACGCCTCCCGCAGCGATTCACCCGCCTCCCACACCGCGCCATCCGAGGCCGCCAGCAGCGGACCGACCGGCTCCCGGGCCGCGCCGAGCGATACCTCCCGCAACGGACCAACCGCCTCCCGCTCCACGCCATCCGACGCCGCCAGCAGCGGACCAACCGGCTCCCGCACCGCGCCGAGCGACGCCTGCCGCAGGGGGCCAACCGATTCCCGCGTTGGCGGCACGCTGGAACGAGGCGTCGCTGCCGCGATCCAACTCGCGACATCCCCGACAGGCGAACCCTGTAACCGCGCGATCGCCGCGCGCCCGGCGATGCTGTCGGGATCGAGATAGGCCAGCAGGCCGGCGGTCCCTGCCGTAGCGCGGACTGCATGCCGTGTGCCAGGCGGAATGATCGCGATCTGCGCGGTTCTGGTGCGCCCGGCGGCATCGGTCAGCGCGACCTCGCCGCGGGTGACCAACAGGATCTGCACCGCCGCATGGGAATGCGCTGCCGTGTCGCCGATTTCACCGGTGAACGCCATCAGCCCAGGCGTGAAGACGAGACCACCGGACCATCGCGTTTCGGACATCGCGTGAGTGTAGACAGGACGAATGAGCCCCGCGCCGGCCGGAGAAGCGGGGAACGAGGCCGCCTGTGGAGCACCGTCTCGAACAGGGCTGCACAGACCAACATCCGATTGTCACGGACCGCAAAATTGCGCGCAGTGCACTCTCCGGTCCCAGCGCTGTTGCAGTGCACGGATACCCAGGAGCATCAGACCTGCGGACGTGTCCTCGGTCCTGGTCCGGTTGACCGAAACCCTGACGCGCACATAGACGCCGAGCCACAACAGCTGGGCGCCATCGCCATCACATCGAACACGACGGCTACCGGACCGCCATGGAGGACGCCACGAAAGTTTGTTACAGCGGCCGCAATCATGCCACCTATGCAAAGGCCTTCACCCCGCCGATTGCCATACCGATGCACCCGTTCCGCCGACAGCCGCGGGCGCTCTGTCGTCGAAGTCGGCCAGCGCCGCCCGCCGCAACACCAGGGCACAGCACGCACCCGTCCCGAAATGACCCGACGGCCAGCCCGGCGACAACCGTAAGCACGCCGTGGGCGACAGTCACGCCGACTCCACAACCGCGAGCAGCACCACCAGCGACAACCACACCAACTCCACAACCGCGAGCAGCACCACCAGCGACAACCACACCAACTCCACAACCGCGAGCAGCGCCATGGGCGACAACCACACCAACTCCTCGATGGTGCGAACTGTGCGGCGTCGACCAGATCAGCACCCGTTTGATCGCCGACCCCGTCGGCTACCAGGCCTAGCTCGTCAACCTGTACCTCGACAGCTGGTGCGCGGTCAGCGGAGATGTTTGTGGATCTCACGACCGAGATCGTCGCCACCAACCCCGCGGATCCCGCGACCGAGCCCGCGCCACCAACCCCGCGGATCTCACGACCGAGCCCGTCACCGACGCTCCGGCCGACTGTTTATGGGGCGCAGCCGCACGGACCGGTCATCCTGGGCATCGACGGCCGGATCAAGGGCAGTCCGGCACAAGCATCGACGGCCGCATCAGGGGCGGTCCGGCACAGTCCTTGCTCCAGCACATCGCGATCCGGCTGTAGCGCCGGCTGTCAGAGTTTGCGACGGACGGCCGCGACGCCGCGCACGGTGCTGAGGACCGCGACCACCAGGATCGTCAACAGCTGCAGAAGATTCCAGGCGACGGGGTCGGATGTGGGCAGCGGCCTGGCCAGCGGCGGGTGCGGAACACGCTGTGCGGCAGGCGGATCCGGAGTATCGCTGACGGGCGGCGGGGCCGCGAGGAGCGGAACCGGGGCAGCCGGCCCCTGCGAGGCCGGGACGACCGGCGGTGGGCCCAGTTGGAGGGGAATGCCGGGGATCGGCGGTATACCGTCGAGCGGCCACAGTAGGCAGAGCAGCGCACTGCCGGTGACGGCACTTCCGACAGCGGCGCTACCGACCGCAGCACTGCCGGTCCCGGAACCGCTGGAGCCGACGCCCACCAACCCGAGACCGAGCCCACTACCTGTCGCACTTCCCAGCCCACTACCAGTCGCACTCCCCAGCCCACTGCCAGTCGCGCTCCCGAGCATGATCAGCGCACTCCCGAGCGCAACCCCGCCCGCGCAGGCTGACCGAACACTGCCGGAGTCGGGCTGCGGCAACCCCTCCGGCACGTCGGCTACGACAGCCGGTTCAGCCGCATCCTCGACCACGGGCGGGATCTCCAATGGAGCGACCCCGGCCACAGGCGTCGAATACCCGCCACCCGCACTACCCGTTCCGGGTAACCCCAACTCCACCGCACTCGCCCCCAACTCCATCGGGCTCCCCTCGAACCCGCTCCCGGTCTCGGCCGACCCCGGCGAACTACTGCCGCTGACAATCTCACCGAACGGCAGCGGGGGCAATGGTTCGGCGACCGCGTCGACCGGAGGACCGGCGAGCAATACCGCGGCCAGCGGCAGCGTCGTAGCGACGGTCAGCGCTCTGATGTGTGCCATGGGCGAACGTCTCCTCGTCATCGATGCCCGGATCAGCGTCAGGTGATCCGCCGGTAGCGGGAAAGCGCCACCTCGAAGGCATCTTTCGAGACCACGTTCGCACCGGAGAACGGCCGGTCCAGCCCATAGATCGCGACGATCGCCGCACCGACGACCAGCCCGAGCAAGGCCGTCATGATCACGCTGCGCCGGGTGACCAGGACACCGGAGATCAGCGCGCCGAACAGCAGCAGAATCGTGCTGAACCACATCGCCGTGTACAGGAATCCGGGCATCCCGAGGCTCGCGTCCAGCGCGCGGTCGTGCCGGGCTTGCGCGACCGCGTCCAGGGCGGCCAATGCGGCGGTCCGCGCGTCCTCGGCGTCCGGCGCATCGATCGCCGTGACGGTGTCGCGCAGCGAATCCAGTGTGCGCTGGGTGGATTGGCTCAGCCGCCGCTCCTCGTCCATCACCGTCCATTCCTCGGTGACGACCTGCTCGGTGTACTCCCGGACCAGGCCCTGGACCCGGTCGTGGTCGGGTTCGGACATCGAATGCGCGGCCCAGTAGACGTCGACGAGCGCCTTGGATTCGGCGACGGTGTGGTTGTGCGCGTTGTCGTACTGCTGCCAGCAGATGACCACGACGAACGCGGCGATGGCGAGGAACAGCGTGTTGATCAGCTCGACCACCATGCTGCCGGATCCGTCGTCGGGATCGCGCCACGATTTCGGCCGTAGCCGATCCCCCACAACGAAAATCAATACTGCCGCGACCGCGAGTGCGACGGGCACGAGCAATTGTCGGAGCAGCTCAATGATCATGGCTTGCCCTTTTACTTCGGAATGGTCACCGGACGGTTGCCGGCGGAATCGCGAATAGACGTACAGCTCAGTGCATTTCAGCGCGCCGTCTGATGATATTCCGCGAAATCCGTTGCGTCAGCGAATTTCCGAAGTTTGATCATGTTCATTTGGATGGTTTCGACACGTATCCGATTCGATTACTGGTGGATAACGCAAAGCTCCCCGCCGGCTGTCCGGCGGGGAGCTTCAGCACGAGGTGGGCCCGCTCAGGCGGCGACCGGCTCCGGCTTCGGTTCGGGCTCGGCGGCTGTCAGGGGCGCCGCGGGCCCGTCGAAGATCTCTAGATCGAGAATCCCCTCCCGCTTGGCGACCAGCACCGGCACCACCATCTGCCCCGCGACGTTGGTGGCGGTGCGGATCATGTCCAGGATCGGGTCGATCGCCAGCAGCAGACCCGCGGCCGCCAGCGGTAGGCCCAGCGTGGACAGCGTCAACGTCAGCATCACGATCGCGCCGGTCAGACCCGCGGTCGCGGCCGAACCTACGACCGACACGAACGCGATCAACAGGTAGTCGCGAATCCCGAGGTCGATGCCGCTGATCTGGGCGACGAAGATCGCCGCCACCGCCGGATAGACGGCCGCGCAGCCGTCCATCTTGGTGGTCGCCCCGAACGGCACCGCGAACGAACCGTATTCGCGCGGCACGCCGAGCCGTTCGATGGTGATCCGCTGGGTCAGCGGCATGGTGCCGATCGAGGAGCGCGACACGAACGCGAGCTCCAGGGCGGGCCAGGCCTTGGCGTAGAAACGGAGCGGATTCACGCCCGCGACCGCGCGCAACAGCACCGGGTAGACGACCGCGAGCACGAGGAAGCAGCCGATGTAGATGGCGGCGGCGAAGGTCGCCAACGGCTGCAGCAGATTCCAGCCGTAGCTGGCGACGGCCTTGCCGATCAGACCGGCGGTGCCGATCGGCGCCAGCCGGATCACCCACCACAGCGCCTTCTGCACCAGGTGCAGCACCGAGTCGGCGAGATCGAGCACGGGTTTGGCGGCGTCACCGAGTTTCAGGGCGGCGATGCCGAAGACCAGGCCGAGGAAGACCAGTTGCAGCACATTGCCATTGGTGAACGCGCCGACGACGTTGGTCGGAATGATGCCGGTGAGGAAGTCGGTCCACCCGCTCTTGTGCTCGGGCGCCTTCACCCCGGTCAGCGACAGGTCGACCCCGCGACCCGGGTTGGTGACCAGCCCCAGCGTGATGCCGACGGCGACCGCGATCAGCGAGGTGCCCAGGAACCACAGCAGGGTGCGCCCGGCCAGCCGCGCGGCATTGGTGACGTGCCGCAGTCCGGCGACGCTGACCAGCACCGCGGTGAACACCAGCGGCGGCACCGCGAGCTTGAGCAGCTGGACGAAGATGCTGCCGATCTGGGTCAGCGTGGTGGTGAGCCAGGCCGCACCGGTGGCGCGGGCGAGGAAGCCCGCGGCGACGCCGACGGCCAGGCCGAGCAGGATCTGCACGCCGAACGACCAGCGCGCCGGATTCAGGCTGCGCGCTGGGGCAGCCGGAGAAACGGGGGAAGACATGGGAAAACTCCAAGCGGAACGGAACTGACCGGGCGGCGGGCGCGGGTCAGCGACACAGGTGGGCGGCGAGGCGGCCCAGGTCTACGTGCAGCCTGGCCACCAGGCGCACCACCGTCACGGAGTAGTTCACAACGCTAAGAGGATAAGGGATTCATCGGATCAATTCACGACGGGCCTCGTCGCCCTGGACTGAAGGGCCGGATCGAGCGGACACTGTCACTGGAGCCGGGGCTCTTTCGTCTCTACCGGTGAGATGAAAAGGAGGCAGCGATGAAAGTCTTCGTCGCGGGGGCCTCGGGCGCACTCGGCGCCCGCTTGGTCCCGCAGCTCGTCACCGCCGGTCACCAGGTGGTGGCCATGACCAGGTCGGCATCCAAACAGGACGGTTTGCGAGCGCTGGGCGCGCACCCGGTGCTGGCGGACGCACTGGAACCGGACGCGGTCGCGCAGGCGATCGCCGCCGCCGCGCCGGAAGTGATCGTGCACCAGCTGACCGCGTTGTCCGGCGCTCCGGACCTGCGCCATCCCGACCGATACTTCGCCACGACCAACCGGCTGCGCACCGAGGGGACCGACCACCTGCTGGCCGCCGGCCGCGCGGTGGGCGTCCGGCGATTCGTCGCGCAGAGTTTCGCGGGCTGGCCCTATGCGCGCACCGGCGGTCCAGTGAAATCCGAGACCGATCCCCTCGATCCGGATCCGCCCGCGGGCTTGCGCACCACGCTCGACGCCCTTCACTACCTGGAAGACGCGGTCACCGCGTTTCCCGGCGGCGTGGTCCTGCGCTACGGCGGGTTCTACGGTCCCGGAACAGGTCTCAGCGCCGACCCGGACGCCCCGATGGCCGCCACCGTCCGCAAGCGGCAGTTCCCGCTGGTCGGCGCCGGCGACGGGGTGTGGTCGTTCATCCACATCGACGATGCCGCCGCCGCGACGGTGCTGGCGGTCGAGCGGGGCACGCCGGGCATCTACAACATCGTCGACGACGATCCCGCGCCGGTGCGCGAGTGGCTGCCCGAACTCGCCGCGGCGCTGGACGCCAAACCGCCGCTGCGCCTGCCGCGCTGGCTGGCAAAGATCGCGGCCGGCCCGGCGGCGGTCGCCATGCTCACCGAGGTGCGCGGTGCGTCGAATGCCAAGGCCCGCGCCGAATTCGGCTGGCAGCCGCAGTACAGCAGCTGGCGGGACGGTTTCGGTAAAGGCATGGGATGAACTTCGAGGAACTCCAGCCGGCGATGTTCGCCATCGCCTATCGAATGCTCGGCAGCGTCGCCGACGCCGAAGACGCGGTGCAGGAGACATTTCTGCGCCTGCACCGCGCGCTGGCAGCGGGCGAGCGCATCGAATCGCCGCGCGCCTACGCCGCGACCGTGGTCACCCGGTTGTGCATCGATCAGCTCCGGTCGGCCCGGCGCCGCCGGGAAACCTATGTCGGCAACTGGCTTCCGGAACCGGTGCTGGACGACGCCGATCCGGCCGGGCAGGTGGAGCTCGCGGACTCGCTGTCGCTGGCGTTCCTCGTCCTGCTGGAAAGCCTGTCCCCCGAGCAGCGGGCCGCGTTCCTGCTCCGGGACATCTTCGACTACCCCTTCGACGAGATCGCCATGGTGATCGGCAAGACCCCGAACACCGTGCGCCAGCTGGTGGTGCGGGCACGGCGTTATGTCACCGCGCACCGGCCCCGCTTCGAGGCCTCGCCCGAGGCCCGGGAAGCCTTGGCGCGTGGCTTCTTCGCCGCCGCGGCGCGCGGCGACCTGGATGCTCTGGAGGAACTGCTCGCCGAGGACGTGGTACTGCACGGTGACGGCGGCGGCCTCGCGCCCGCTCCCCCGCGCCCGCTGCACGGCCGCGCCCGGGTGGCCAAGGCGCTGGTCGCCTGGGTGCACGCGATCAACCGCTCGGGCGGTATGGAAGTACTTGCGGCGCAGGTCAACGGGCAGCCCGGCGCCCGGGTACTGGATCACGCCGGCCGGTTGATCGGAGTGCTGGCGGTGGACATCGCCGCGGATCGGGTCCAGGCCGTCCACTCGGTTGTCAACCCGGCCAAGCTGATTCATCTCGGCCCGGTGGGCGATCTGGAGGCGTTGCTGCGGGAACGCTCGTAGCCGACCGGAATTCGCTGAACTTCCGCCCCGGTTGGGGGGCTCGAACCGAACCGATGAACCCAAAAGGCGGACGAGTAGTACATACTACTGCGTTGGGGGGCGGCAGAATGCCTTCCACTTGCTGGTAGAACGAAACCTCCTCAGGGGCATATATGAGTGACTTGACCACGCGTAGGCGGATCTTTAAAGATTCGCACAGCACCCGACGACTCCGGGTCGGTCGGCGGGGCATCGCGCCAGTCGTTATGGCGGCGTCGGTGTTCGCCGCGCTGGTGACCGGTTGCACCTCGAACGACTCCTCCTCCTCCCCCACCACCTCCGCCGCGGTGCCGACGGAGCTGCCCGAAGGCAGTCAGCTGGTCTCGGAATGCTCCAAGACCACCCAGACGCTGCAGTCGGTGCACATGGATCTGAACATCACCAACATTCCGAACCTGCCGATGGAGAAGATCGACGCGGGCGTCACCAATCAGCCGCAGGGCCAGGGGGCGGCCCAGGGTGAGGCGAAGATCCGCACCAAGCCGGAATCGGACTTCATCGAAGCCAAGTTCCTGGTCGTCGACAAGACGCTCTACGCGCTGACCGACGGCTCCACCTACACCAAGATCGGTCCGGCGGAGAAGATCTACGATCCGGGCGTCCTGCTGGACAAGGACAAGGGCCTGGCCAACGTCATCGCCCAGATCAAGAACGCGAAGGCGGAGAGCCGCGAGAAGATCGACGGTGTCGACACCGTGAAGGTCACCGGCACCATCAGCGGCTCGGCGATCGATCCGATCGTGCCGCGGGCCGGCGAGGGCATCGGCGATCTGCCGATCACCGTGTGGATCCGCGACGTCGCGCCGCCGACCACCTCGGCCACCCAGCTGCCGTCCACGGCCGCCTCGCCGGGCACCGGCCCGAACCTGATCCGCGCCATCGTGAAGAAGGATCAGGGCGAGATCAAGTTGACCCTGACCGATCACGGCAAGCCGGTGAACGTGCTCAAGCCCGGCAGCTAGAACTGATCGACCGGCATCGAGGACCGGTCCGGGAGCGGTGGGGGCGGCTTCGGCTGTCCCCTGCTCCCGGACCGGCTTTCACGTTTTCGGGGCAGGCGAGCGTCAACACCTATACCCAAACATGCAACGTCTAAACCGGTTTAAGAGATTGTTCAGTGAGATGCAAGCAGTCGCACGGATGATTCTGATGTAACGCTCAGACAACTCCGCCCGCGGCGCAAGCTATGACCCTGTTCCAAAGGATAGACATGACGACGAGTGACCGCCCCGCTACCGAGGAGCAGGATTTCCGTCGGCCGCCCGGCCCCCCACCCGGTCCCCCTCCGGTGTCGAACGTCTGGGTGTACAACGGCAAAGCCTACGACCTGAGTCAGTGGATCTCCAAGCATCCCGGCGGAGAATTCTTCATCGGCCGCACCAAGAATCGCGACATCACCTCGATCATCGGTTCCTACCACAAGGATCCGGAGCGGATCGGGCGCATGATCGAACGTTACGCCCTGGACCGCCAAGCGATTCCGGAAGACATTCATCCGAAGGCGAACGCCCCCGACTTCCTGTTCAAGGAAGGTTTCGACAGCTGGCGTGACACCCCCAAATACCGGTTCGACGACAAGAACGACCTGCTGCACAAAGTCAAAGCGCGGTTGAAGGAACCCGAACTGGCGGCCCGCTTGCAACGAATGGATACCGCGTTCAACATCGTGGTCGGTGTCCTCGCGTTGCTCTACTTCGCGGTGCAGGGCTTGCGACTGGCGGATCCGAAATGGATGCCGTTGCCGGTGTTCGTGATCGCGATGGTGGTGCTGCGCAGTTCGCTCGCCGGATTCGGGCACTACGCGATCCACCGGGCGCAGAAGACCCAGCTCTCGAAGATCTTCGTGAACGCGTTCGACATGAATTATGTCGCGCTGGCGTTCGTTACGGCCGACGGGCACGCACTGCTGCACCACCCGCACACGCAGAGTGAAGTCGACATCAAGAAGAACGTCTTCACGATGATGATGCAGGTCCCGCGCCTGTACCGGATCCCGGTGCACACCATGCACAAGTTCGGGCACACGGTGACCGGCATGCTGATCCGGCTGCTCGATGTCTGCCGCCTGGTCCGCCAGGTCGGCGTGCGGGACATGTACGGCACGCGGCGCGGCGCGCTGGGCCATTTCGTCGGCTCGTTCGGGGTGCGGTTCCTGCTGATCGCCGAATTGGTGGCGTTCACGCTGGCCGGCGATTTCTGGGCCTGGGCACTGCAATTCGTCGTCACGATGTGGGTCAGCACGTTCCTGGTGGTGGCCAGCCACGACTTCGAGGTCGACACCGAGGAATTGCATTCCGATACCGAGGACTGGGGCGTGAACCAGCTGGAGCAGGCCTACGACCTGAAGGTGGTCGGCAACCGCTGGGTCGACTGCTTCCTGTCCGCCGGGCTGAGCTCGCACCGGGTCCATCACGTGCTGCCCTATCAGCGCAGCGGATTCGCCAATATCGCGACCGAGGACGTGGTGCGCGAGGAGGCGGAGAAATTCGGCGTGGAATGGCTGCCGGCGAAGAGTTTCTTCACCGATCGGTTCCCGAAACAGATTCAGACTTACCTGCTTTCGCCCTCGCGCGAGGCGGAGGAGAACAAATGGGGCTTCATGCGTGAGCATCTGTCGCCCTCGGCGTTGAAAACGTGCGTCACCTACACGGCGCAGGGCTTCACCGGAATCGGAACGGTATAAACCGGTTCCGTTGTTTATCGGCGACCGCGCCGTCTGGAGGGTGGCGGGCTCGGTCACCATATATTTCTCGAAAGGAAGAAATTCGTGTCTGTGACTGTCGATGAGGGTGGCGCTCGGCCCGCCGTGTTTTCTGAGAACACGGGCCGGCACTTGGTGGGGGCCGAGCACGGATTCGGAGCGCTTCCGCCCGCGCCCCCGACCACGGTGGCGGTGATCGAGGGGATCGCCACCGGCTCGCCGGGCGAGGTCTATTCGCAAGCCGAGGCGGCCGACAAGGTGGCCGCGCTGTTCGCCGATCCGGCGCAGCAGACCCGTATTCCGCGGATCTATCAGAAGACCATGATCGACACCCGCCGTCTGGCGGTCGACCCGCTGGACCCGGACTTCCTGGCCTTCAGCCGCGAACCCGCCACCATCCGGGAGCGCATGGACCTGTTCCTGGAGCACGCGGTGCCGCTGGCGGTCGAGGTGGCCGGACGGGCGATCGCCGGTGTGGCGGATCCGGCCGCGGAGATCGGGCAGCTGGTGTTCGTGACCAGCACCGGGTTCATCGCGCCCGGCGTCGATGTCGCGGTGGTCAAGAAGCTCGGGCTGTCGCCGGCGGTGAGCCGGGTGCTGATCAACTTCATGGGCTGCGCGGCCGCGATGAACGGGATCCGCTCGGCCACGGATTACGTTCGGGCGCATCCGGACAAGAAGTCGCTGGTGATCGCGCTGGAGTTGAGTTCGGTGAACGCCGCGTTCGGCGACAACGTCAACGACGTGATCATCCACAGCCTGTTCGGCGACGGGTGCGGCGCGGTGGTGATCGGCGCGAGTCAGGTGCATCAGCCGCTGGCGCCGGGCAGCGTGGTCGTCCGGGACAGCTTCAGCCAGCTGTTCGACGACGCCGAAGACGGCATCGTGTTGCGCGTCAACGACAACGGCATCACCTGCGAGCTGGCGGAGAGCCTGCCGGAGTACATTCTGCGCGGCGTCGACCCGGTGGTCACCGAGGCGTTGCGGCGCAACGGGCTACAGAAGTCCGATGTGGATCTGTGGGCCATCCATCCCGGTGGGCCCAAGATCATCGAGCAGTCCGCGCGCTCGCTCGGGATCCCGGTGGATACTGCCGCGCCCAGCTGGGACATCCTGGCCGAGCACGGCAACATGCTCAGCGTCTCGCTGATCTTCGTGCTGGAGAGCATGGTTCAGGCTGTGGAGACCGACGTCCCGATCTCCACCGGCGTGGCGTTCTCCTTCGCGCCGGGGGTCACCCTCGAGGGCATGATCTTCGACATCATTCGCCGATAGTCGCCGCGAAACCTCGAAAGAAGCGCAGTAGCAATGCAACTGATCAGATTTCTCCTCTCGATCTCCCGGGTGCGGATCGCGGCCGTGGTGCTCGCGGGCCTCGTCTGCGGTGCGGCCAACACCTACCTGCTCACCCTGATCCGAGGGGTGGTGTCGCCGGAGCCGCACCCCTCGGTCACCGTGCAGAACTTCGCCCTCACCGGGCTGGTCATCTTGGTCAGCGGCGTGCTCTCGCAGATCCTGCTGCTCCGGCTGGCCCAGGACGCCATCTATCGGCTGCGGGCCGACCTGAGCGCGAGCATCGTCTCCGCGCCGCTCGAACATCTGGAGCGGCTCGGCATGCACCGGCTGATGGCGACATTGACCGAGGACGTGCGGTCGCTGTCGCAGGCGGTCACCGCGATTCCGAGCATCTGCATCGACGTGGCGACCATCATCGGCTGCTTCGTATTCCTGGCGGTGGTGTCCGGGCCGATCTTCGCGATCACCGTCGGTGGCACGCTGCTCGGCATCGCGTGTGTGGAGACGTTCCTGAAGCGGGTGCGGCGCATCTACAAGGCGGCGCGCGAGAACGAGGACGCGTTGCTGCGGTCCTTCCAAGCGGTGACGCTGGGCATCAAGGAACTCAAACTGCACCGGGCGCGCCGCCGCGACTTCATGGACCGGCACCTGCTCGGCACCTCCGGTGAGCTGCGCGACCAGAACGTCGACGCGGGCTCGAAATTCGCCGCCGCACAGGGGATCGGGCAGATCCTGCAGCTCGGCACGATGGCGCTGATCCTGTTCGTCATCGCCTCGGCCCTCAATCTGCCGCATGACGTGATGGTCGCCTACGTGCTGGTGACGACCTTCCTGTCGATGCCGATGCAGAACTTCATGCACCGGCTGCCGGACCTGCTGCGCGGCGATGTGGCGCTGGCGAAGATCCGCGCGATGAACCTGTCGATGGAGACGCTGCACAACGAGGAGCAGTTGCCGTATACCGAGCGGCCGGCGGTGGAGTCGGCGCGGTTGGAGTTGACCGGCGTCAGCTACAGCTATCGCACCGAGTTGCCGCCGCCGTTCCCGCCGCCGGGTGCGCCGGGGCCGGGTGGGCTGGGCCTGGGGCCGGGTGGGCTGGGCCTGGGTGCGCCTGGTCAGGGCGATCCGGGCCGAGGACGTCCAGGTACGCCAGGACAAGGCCGTGCGGGCGCTCCAGGCCGAGGACGCCCAGGTACGCCAGGACAAGGCGGTCCGAGTGCTCCGGGCCGAGGCCATCCGGGCGCGACAGGACAAGGCCATCCGGGCGCGACAGGGCAGGGTCATCCGGGGGCGCCGGGGCAGGGCCGCGGGCAGCATCCGCCGCACCTCCCTCCGCCCGGCGGACCAGCTGGCCCGGATGTCAACGGCCACAAGCGGATCCACCACGGTGGCGCCGACGGCATGCCCATGCCGATAGCTCCCCCGCCCAGCCCCGACACCGACGAAGGCTTCCACCTCGGTCCGCTCGACCTGGTCTTCGAACCCGGTCAGATCAGCTTCGTCGTCGGCGGCAACGGCAGCGGTAAATCCACGCTCGCCAAGCTCATCACCGGGCTGTATGTGCCGCGCACCGGGCGACTGGCGCTCAACGGCGAACAGATCGATCACGAGAACATCGAGTGGTTCCGGCAGAACTCCTCGGCTGTCTTCACCGACTTCCACCTGTTCGAGGAGTACCTCGGGTTCGACCGGCCCGACCTCGACGGGGAAGTCCGGCGCTACCTCGAGGAACTACAGATCTCACACAAGGTCACCGTCGAGAACGGCCGCCTGTCCACCATCGATCTGTCGCAGGGCCAGCGAAAACGCCTCGCGCTGCTCACCGCACTCCTCGAAGACCGCGCTATCTACGTCTTCGACGAATGGGCTGCCGACCAGGATCCCAAGTTCCGCGACGTCTTCTACCGCGAGATCCTCACCTCGCTCAAGGAGCGCGGCAAGACGGTCATCGTGATCACCCATGACGACCGCTACTTCGACTGCGCGGATCAGCTGGTGAAACTGGACTTCGGTCGCATCGCGGAGCAGACCGGGGTGGGGGTTTCGGAGTAGCGCAACAGGTTCGGCCGAGCAAGAGGATGGCTCTTCTGTGAATTCTCGAAACGTGCCCACAGCGGGGCACCTACGACAACATCGGGCGTTCGGACGGAACAGCGGCAGGTAAGTCCGGTAGGGCACACGAGGTAACTACAAAAGTTGGGCAAGATCTCTGGATTGCAGCGCTGCCCCCCGGACTGTGTCGTTGGAGTCAGTGCTGTGGTCCAGAGATCTTCACCAACTATGCGGTTGCGTTGGCAGCCCTACCGGGCTTACCTGCCGCAGTCGCGTTCGAATGCTTGATGTGTGCCTCGGTGCCCCGCTGTGGTCCGGTTCAGAACATCAAAACAAGACCCAAGAGAGTCCGTTTGGGTCATCTGATTACAGGCGCACTGTGAAGCCACAGCGAAGCACTCATTTCCCGTAATACATTGCATAGCAATCTTTTTCGATCACCTGTCCAGTGTGAAGAGATCGAATTCAGACCGGATTTTCGATAGCTATCCGCTCTGGACGCGGGTAGGATTCAAACATGCGTTCGAGCCGTCAGGCAGTACCGGAACAGCGGGTCACCGACCCGCTGTTGAGCGCTGTCACCGAACTTGCCGACATCTCCGTTACCGCGCTCTCCGATGACGCGGTCCTGGAAGCGATGCGTGATCTGGAGAAGGCCCGGCGGATGCTGGATTCCTTCGGCCACCAACTGATTGTGCGCGCCACCGAAGGCGGGCTGCCCGCCCGCACCGGTGCGGGCACGACGAAAAAGCTGCTGATCCAAACCCTGCGGATCTCGCACGCCGACGCGGGCGCCCGCATCGCCGCCGCTACGACTCTGGGTGTGTGGCACGACATCCCGGGCGATGCCATGGAGCCGCGCCATCCGGCCACCGCCGCCGCACAGGCCGAGGGTGACATCTCCGTCGATCATGCCCGCGAGATCGCGAAGGTCCTCAAGCGAGTGCCGGGGTCGGTGGCAAACGCGGATTTCGAAGCCGCCGAGCAAATCCTGGCCACCGCCGCCCGCGCGGTGATGCCCGAAGACCTCACCAACATCGGCCGCGACATCCTCGCCCGCCTCGACCCCGACGGCACCCTCACCGACGACACCGACCGCCAGCGCCGACGCAGCCTCCGCATCGGCAAACAACGCCCCGACGGCATGTCACCGATCAGCGGCGAAATCACCCCCACCCTGCGCGCCTTGCTCGACCCAGTTGTCGCAAAACTCGGCCGCCCAGGCATGAACAACCCCGACGACCCCGAAAGCCCCACCGGCACTTCCGAACACGTCGACCGCGAGCTCCTCGACGCCGCCGCCAAGCGCGACACCCGCAGCGCAGGCCAGCGCACCCACGACGCCCTGCTCACACTGCTGTCACCAGGCACCGACCCCGCCGACCTCGGATCACACCGCGGACTCCCGGTCGCAGCGATCCTGACGATCAGCATCGACGACATCGAAAACGCGTCCGGAGTCGCAACCACCGCAACCGGCGGCACCGTCCCGATCAGCGAAGCCCTGGCACTCGCCGAACGAGCGCTCCCCTGGCTGGTCGTCTTCGACCACGCCGGCGTCCCCCTACATCTGGGCCGCACCAAACGCCTCGCCACCCCCGCCCAACGCCTAGCCCTGATCGCCACCCTCCGCGGCTGCACCCGCCCCGGCTGCGACGCCCCCGCCAGCCTCTGCGCCGTCCACCACGTCACCGACTGGACAAAGAACGGCCCCACCAACATCCCCAACGAAACCCTCGCCTGCGACCGCTGCCACGCCTTGATCCACGACGGCCCCGGCGGCTGGAAAACCATCACCCTCGACCACACCTCCTCCCACCCCGGCCGCACCGCCTGGATCGCCCCACCCCACATCGACCCCACCGCAACCCCCCGAATCAACCACCGCCACCACGCCACCGAACTCCTCACCGAAACCCTGACCCACATCCACAAAACCCGAACCCGCATGCACCAACAACGCCGACTCCACCCCCAGCGCCAACCAACCCCGCCGCTAGCCCCCGGTGCCGCCCCACCTGCGGCCTAACCAGTGGTGCCACACCACCAATCGGCACCGCTGGCCTCCTGCGCTGACCCACGTGCAACCAGGCGGTTTCCGGAGTTTGACTGCACCTCGGCCCCGCAGGCCCAACCCCGGCCAACGCCTAGCAACCCCACAGCCGCGCCCGCCCAACTACGACACCCGCAAGCCTGACGCGCGGCCCACAACGCCAACGCCGCCTCCACCCCAGCGCCAACCAACCCCGCCACAACCCATAGGGCTACCCCACAACGCAACCCCGCCGCCTAGGTTCTGTCTCGAAGTGGTGAGGTCAACGGTCCGCTCTCACCTGCGATGTCTGGTTTCGGACAGCGAGCGTGCCGAACCGGGAGGCTCTGCGGTGCAGTTCAGACTCACTCGGCTCTTTTGAACTACCGCAGGACGGAACCTGCGCTCGGTGGCGTGGCGTGGCGTGGCGGTGGCGGCGCCCGGTGCGAGTGCGGGCGGCTCTGTGAGTACACGCCAGAGGCAACCGCGAGGACGCCGAGTCCTCCGCTGCGAGAATGCAACCCACCAACGCCTCGTCAACGCAGATCCTGCCGACGCCGCTGCCGACAGTGAATGCTGCACCGCTCCGCCGCTGACGAAAGTCGTCATCCTCGCCGGCAGGTCTTCGATCTACCTCTCATCCTGGCTTGTGTCGCCGGCACGGTCCCTCGGCCGGCGTCCAGCAGTTCGTATTCGGAAGTTCTGCCGCCATCCCGTGAACCCGCGCGCGTCCTCAGATCCTCGAGCTTCCGCTCTCACCGTTGTCGATCCGGTGGTCGAGAGCGTTCTAAGCCCTACGATCCGGGCATGAGCTTCGACATGTTCGTGCAGGCATTCCGTGACGGCAATGCCGAGCCAATGCCTGCCGCAGCGTTTCTGGAAGTCTTCGGTCCGCACGTCGAGACGACGGAGCCGGACAAGCGGTACTGGCAGATACACGCTCCAGATGGCGGGCGAGCCGATATCTACGCTTCGATTATCGAGCAGGGGATCGATAGCGTGCTGCTGAACCACTTCAGTAGCGGGGATGTGCTCGACCTCGTCGTCGAATTCGCTCGTAAGGCCGGTGCGGTGATCATGCCGGTTGGCTGCCCGATCCTGCTGGTCGATGGAAGTCAGGGGCGGCATCTACCCGAACACTTGCAGGACGCCGTGCATCTCGTCGCCACTGGTGACGATGTCCTTGTGAGCTTCAATGCTTGAGCAGCATCAACGACCTACGACGTCCACGAGCTCCGGCTGGGGCAGCAAGGTGCGCGGGCGAGGTCGTCCCGCACCACAGAGAAGGCGTCAGCTGGTCCGAAACATATAGCAGGACAGCGCTTTTCGTGGTTGCTGGTCACTCGGCACCAGCCGGAGGTTTGGTGGGGCCTGGTGGAGGCATTCCGTGGGAGATCGGATATCGCGTTGTGAGGGAGGTTCCGGTGTCTGCTGGGATCCGTAGGTTGTTGCCGTTCGACCGGGCCGCGGGGTGGGTGTCGGAGCAGGTGAAGGCACGGGTGCCGAGTGCGGATATGGCGGAGCGGGATCCGGAGTTCATCGGGCGGAGTTTGGAGTTCAGCTGGCGGCTGGTGCGGGTGTATTTCCGGGCGGAGATCAAAGGGATCGAGCGGGTGCCGGTGGCGGGGCCGATTCTGCTGGTGAGTAATCATTCCGGCGGGAATGTGTCGCCGGAGGTGGTGGTGACGACGTTGGCGTTCACCCGGCATTTCGGGGCGGAGCGGCCCTTCTATCAGCTGGCGCATGATCTGGTGATGGCGTTTCCGGTGCTGGGTGGGTATTTGCGGAAGTTCGGGACCGTGGCGGCGGATCCGGAGAGTGCGCGAGCCGCCTTGGACAGCGGGGCGGCGGTTCTGGTGTATCCGGGCGGGGATTGGGAGGTGCATCGGCCGGCGTGGGAGCAGGATCAGATCGATTTCGCGCAGCGGACCGGGTTTCTGCGGCTGGCGTGGGACGCGAATGTGCCGATCGTGCCGGTGATCAACTATGGGGCGCACGAGAATCAGTTGATACTCACCCGGGGTGATCGGCTGGCGCGGCTGCTGCGCTTGGATCGGATGTTGCGGCTCAAGGTGTTCCCGATTTCGATCGCGCTGCCGTGGGGGCTGAATTTCGGGGACCTCGCCGGGCATATTCCGTTGCCCACCAAGGTGACCGTCGAGTTTCTCGATCCGATCGATCTGCACACCGCGCTCGGCGACGAATTGGATCTGGATCGCGGCTACGACCATGTCACCGGCGTCATGCAGCGGGCGCTGAAACGGCTCGCCGACGACCGCTCAGTGCCGGTGATCGGCTGAGCAAATCACGGACATATCGCCGACCTCCCCTTCTGCGCCCCTGCGATCTTCCACAATCGGAGCCATGCCGAAACCCTGCCTGCTGTTGCAGCTGCGTCCCGAGCACTCCGCGTCCGACGACGAATACTTCGCCATCCTGCGCGCGAGCGAGCTGGAGCGCGAGCAGATGGTGCGTATTCGAATGGATCAAGGTATGCCCGACATCGATCTCGACGACTACGCGGCGGTCATCGTCGGCGGCGGGCCGAGCAATATCAGCAATCCGGAGCACCAAAAGTATGACTACCAGCGGGAATTCGAGCCGAAGCTGCGCCGGCTGGTCGCCGAGATCGTGCGGCGGGACCTGCCTTACCTGGGCGCCTGCTACGGGCTGGGGGTGCTGGCGGAGGTGCTCGGCGGCAAGGTCGGCACCGAGCGCTACAGCGAGCCGCCGGGCGCGCAAACCATCGAATTGAACGACAACGCCACCGAAGACCCCCTGCTGCAGGGCCTCTCGCGTTCGTTCCGGGCGTTCGTCGGGCACAAGGAAGCCTGCCAGGAAGTGCCGCCGGACGCGGTGCTGCTCGCGGGCTCGGCGAGCTGCCCGGTGCAGATGGTTCGGGTCGGGCAGCACGTCTACGCCACCCAGTTCCATCCCGAGCTGGACGGCAACGGCCTCGCCCTGCGCATCGAAACCTACCGGCACGCAGGCTATTTCGACCCCGACGAGGCGGATTACCTGACCGAGCTCGGGCACAAGGAATCGATCACGGTCCCGATGGAGATCCTGCGCCGGTTCGGCGCCCGCTATCTGGGCGGCCCGGCGCTGCCGTAGCGCTACTTCTCCGGTTCGGGATCGGTTGTGCCGCGGACGACTTCGGTGCTGTGATCGGAGTCCGAAGCGGTCGCGTCGACCTCTTCGGGGGCGCCGGTGTCCGCTACATCTCCGGTGATCACGTCGATCTGCTCGCCGATGTAGCGGATGGTCACCACCGCGACGGCAGCCGCCGGAACGGCGAGGAAGGCGCCGATGATCCCGTAGAGCGAACCGCCCGCGGTGATCGCGAGCAGGACGATGACGGCGTGCAGCTTCATGCTGCGCGATTGCAGAACCGGTTGCAGCACATTGCCTTCCAGCTGCTGCACGGCGATGATGATGCCCAGCACGATCAGGGCGGTGGTGACGCCGTTGGCGACCAAGGCCACCAGCACCGCCAGCGCGCCGGCCACGAAGGCGCCGACAATCGGGATGAAGCCACCGAGGAAGGTGAGCACGGCCAGCACCAGCGCCAGCGGGACCCCGAGAATCACCAGGCCCGCGCCGATGAAGACGGCGTCGATCAGGCTGACCAGGGCCTGCGTGCGGATGAACCCGCCGAGGGTGACCCACACGCGGGCCAGCACCTGCTCCAGGTGGGTACCGCAGCGGCTGCCGGTCACCTGGTGCAGCCACGGCAGGAAACGCGGCCCGTCCTTGACGAAGAAGAAGGCCAGAACCAGCACCAGGAACAGTGTCACCAGCACCGAGGTCGCCGTGCTGACACCACTGAACACACCGGAGGCGATCTGCTCGGCGCTGGACTTCAGGCGGCTCGTGACCGCCTCTACCGCGGAGTCGAGCTGTTCGTCACGCACCCGCAGCGGCGGACCCTGCAACCAGTTGCGGACCCGGTCGATACCCTCGGTGGCTTTCTCGGCCAGGTCAGGCGCCTGATCCACCACGGACGGCACGATCAACGCGATGATGCCGGCCAGCACGGCGATGAACCCGAGCAGCGAGGTGGACGCCGCGGCAGCCGGCGGCCACCCCTTCTTCATCAGCCAGCCCGTCGGCGGCCACAGCACGGTGGCGACGACGATGGCCAGCAGCACCGGCAGGATCACCACCCACAGCTTCGCGATCAGGTACGCGAGCACCCATGCGCCCGCCGCGATCGCAACCAGACACAACGCCCACTTCGCCAGCCACACGACCCCACGGCCGATGACCTCGCCACGTTCCGGACGCTCGTCGGTCTTATTGCTGCTGAATGCTTCGCTGAGCCCACTCACGCCGCAAGTCTCGCACGCCAGGACGGCTAGAGCAGGGATTGAAGGCCGGGTAACAAATACACTGCGCAGGAATCGGTTTCAGCTGTGCGCGGAGAGCGGCGGCAAATGCGCTCTGCGGCGGGAACGCGCAGCGTAATCTTGGTAGATGGACCCAGTCTCGTCAACTGTCGGAGTTGAGGAGGAATTCCTGCTCGCCGATCCCGAGACGGGCGCGCCGGCCGCGAAGAACGAAGCGGTCGCGCAGACCGCGAAGGATTGCGGCATCGACCTGCAGCTCGAGCTCACCCGCTGCCAGGTGGAGACCAGCACCGACGTGCACACCAACACCCCCGACCTGCTCGGTCAGCTGCGTGAACTGCGGCGCGGGGTGGCCACCTGCGCGGATGTCAACGACGCCCAGCTGCTCGCGGTCGCGATCCCGCCGACCGTCCCGGGCCGGTTCCCCGTCACCGACACGCCGCGCTACCAGCGGATCTCCGACGGCTTCGGCATGCTCGCCCAGGAACAGGGCCTGTGCGGCTGCCACGTGCATGTGGCGGTGCCGGACCGGGAGATCGCGGTCCAGGTGAGCAACTATCTGCGGCCCTGGCTGCCGTTGTTCCTGGCCCTGACCGCGAACTCGGCGATCTACCGCGGAGTCGAAACCGGCTATGCCAGCTGGCGCAGTATTCTCTGGCGACGCTGGCCCAGTGCGGGCCCGCCCCCGTACTTCCGCTCCGTCGACGACTACGACGCGATGGTCGCGATGATGCTGTCGAGCGGGATCATGCTCGACGAGCAGATGGTCTATTGGGATGTCCGCCCGTCGATCCAGTGGCCGACCGTCGAGATCCGGGTCAGCGACGTACCCGCCACCGTCGAGGAGACGGCGCTGCTGGCGACACTGGTCCGCGCGGCGGTGCTACGCGCGCGAATGTCGCTGGCGGAGGGCATAACCGCGCCCCCGGTGGCCGCGGACGTCTTACGCGCCGCGTACTGGAAGGCGGCGCGGACCGGACTCGACGGCGATGCCGTAGCCCCGGTGGACGGGCGCATCCTGCCCGCCCGGGACCTGCTCGTGGAGCTGATCGACTACATCTCCCCCGCGCTGGACGAATTCGGTGACCGCGCCTTCGTGCTGGACACCCTCGCCGCGGTCCTCAAACGCGGCAACGGCGCGATCCGGCAGCTCAACGCGTTCCGACTACGGGGCGACGTGGCGGATGTGGTCGCGGAGCTGGCCAACGCGACGTTGGAAGGCTGCCGGATATGACACGCGTGGCCTGCTGACACCGGAGGGGTTTCAGGCGAGCGTTGGTTGAACGCGGAGCTCGCTGCCCTCCAGCCGGAGCTGGTGGCGTGCCTGGGGGCGGTGGCGGCGAAAGCGGTGCTCGGGCCGCGACCACGGCCTGAATCTTGTCGGTGGCCGCGCGTAGCGTGCTGGACATGACGGGGCTGGGACCGCACGAACTACGCACGCTGCTAACGAATCTCGGGGCTGCCGACTTCGGAGCTTGGCGGCACGAGGATGTGGTCGGCGTGTGCACGGCACTTGGGTGGGAGGTGTCGCGCGATCAACTCCCGCGCTGTGAGACGGCCGCGGTGCCGGGGGTCGTGCGCGGGGCGTACCTCACCGAGAACTGGGACCGGAGACACGGCGGGGATTCCGAGATGATGCAGGTGTACATGTGTGCCGCCAGCATCGAGCCGGAGGGGTTCCGGGACTATCTCCAGGTCGCGACCGAAGTGTGGGGTGAGCCGTCCCTGTACGGCGGCAACGGCGACCTGTTCGTGCGCTGGCGCGGCGCAACCACCACCAGGCAGCTCGAGGTGAGTTACCGCGGTGATCTCACGGTGCGGGTCTACGCCACCGAGGCGTGGGAGGGCTGGGATTACCGCAGCTGGGAATGGGGCGAGGGGCTCGGCGAGGTGCCGTACACCTGGATCGGGGAGAACGATCATCCGAGCCTGGCCGGCTGCTACTTCGGCGGGCGGCTGGTGCACAGCTGGGACGAGCTGGCCGAAGCGCTCGCGATGACATTGCGCGACATCTATTTCGGGATGCGCGTACTGGGCGAGGGCGCGGCGACCCCGTGGTCGGACGCTGTGGTGATCACACTGAAGGCGGCAGACCCGGCCGAGAACGACCGCCGGTGGCTGCAACTCGCACAAGGCCGCGACGAACTGATCATGCTGACGGCCGTGCACGGCCAGCCGGAGCCGATCATGCACGACCGCGGCTTCGAACTCGACGGTTACGGCGCATGGACCCGTGAGCTCGCACCCGGCCCCGAATCAGCGGAAGCGGCGGCAGGCCTGGCTGTCACGCTGCTGCGTGACTTCGGCTTCCCCGAACCCGGGGCGGTCGCCCGCGAGTATTTCCGCAACAACAGCCCCTACCACCGCTTCACCCTGCACTGTGTCGGGGTAGAAGAGTCTCGGTGACACCGATATGGGCCGGCGCCCACTCATGATGGAATATCCGGATGAGCGCTGAAGAAGACAAGGTGATCGAACTCGCGGGCAAAGTCTTCGATCTGGCGCGCCAGGGCGACGCCGACACTCTCGCCGCCTACCTGGACGCCGGGGTTCCCGCCACTCTCACCAACGACCGCGGCGACGGCCTCCTCATGCTCGCCGCCTACCACGGTCACCGTGACGCCGTCGCGGTGCTGCTGATGCGCGGCGCCGACGCCGACCAGCTCAACGACAGTGGCCAGACACCGCTGTCCGGCGCGGTGTTCAAGGGCGACAAGGAGATCATGCGGCTGCTGATCAACGCGGGCGCCGACCTGGACGCCGGCACCCCGTCGGCCCGCGACACCGCCGACATGTTCGGCCAGACCGAGCTGCTGGAGTCACTGAAGAATTCCGAGCAGTAGCGCTACCTGCTCTTCTCCACCGCGGCCACGGCTTTGCGGGCCGCCACCAGCACGGGATCCCACACCGGCGAGAACGGCGGCGCGTAGCCGAGGTCGAGGGCTGTCATCTGCTCGACGGTCATCCGGACGGTGAGGGCGACGGCGGCGATGTCGACGCGCTTGCCCGCGCCCTCCCGGCCGACGATCTGGGTGCCGAGCAGTCGCCCGGTGCGGCGTTCGGCGAGCATCTTCACCGTCATCGGGGCGGCGTTCGGGTAGTAGCCCGCGCGGCTGGTCGACTCGATGGTGACGGTGACGAATTGCAGCCCGGCCGCGCGAGCGTCCTTCTCCCGCAGACCGGTTCGCGCGACCTCGAGGTCGCAGACCTTGCTGACGGCGGTGCCGACGACGCCGGGGAAGGTCGCGTAACCCCCGCCGATGCCGGCGCCGATGATCTGCCCGTGCTTGTTCGCGTGGGTCCCGAGCGCGATGTGCACGGACCGCCCGGAGACCAGGTCCAGCACCTCCACGCAGTCGCCGCCGGCCCAGATGTTGTCGTGGCCCCGGACCCGCATCGACAGGTCGGTCAGCAGGCCGCCGTGCTCGCCCAGCGGCAGCCCGGCAGCCTCGGCCAGGGTGGTTTCCGGCCGCACACCGATGCCGAGGACTACCACGTCGGCCGGGTACTCGCCGTCGGCCGTGCGCACCGCCGACACCCGCCCGGACGCGCCGGTGCGGATCTCGGTCACCTCGGCGTCGCCGACGATCTCGATATCCATGCCGGACATGGCTTTCCGGATCAGGGCGCCCATGTCGGGGTCGAGCGTCGACATCGGCTCGGACGCCCGGTTGATCATGGTCACGCCGTAGCCGCGCTTGATCAGCGCCTCCGCCATCTCGACACCGATATAGCCCGCGCCGACCACGACCGCTCTCCTGCCCTCGGTGTGCTCGAGCGTGTCGATCAGCGCCTGACCGTCCTCCAGCGTCTGCACGCCGTGCACCCCGGCGGCATCGATGCCCGGCAAGTCCGGCCGGATCGGCCGCGCCCCGGTGGCGAGCACCAGTTTGTCGTAGCCGCACCAGGATTCGGCGCCGTCGGCGTCCCGGACCCGCACCCGGCGGCCGTCGACATCGAGCTCGGTCACCTCGGTGCGCAACCGCAGATCGATGTCGCGTTCCCGATGCTCCTCGGGCGTCCGCGCGATCAGGTCCGCGCGATCCCGCACATCCCCGGCGACCCAGTACGGGATACCGCACGCCGAGTAGGAAGCGAACCGGCCGCGTTCGAACACCACGATCTCCAGCTCGTCGGGCTTGCGCAGCCTGCGGGCCTGCGAGGCCGCCGACATGCCCGTGGCGTCCGCGCCTACGATCACCAGTCGCTCACTCATACCCGCCACGCTACGTCGTCCCGGCGGGCCGGTCCGCGCACAGCATCCGGCGAGTTTCCGCACTTGTGCTGCGTCGGACCGTGGTTTAACGCACACTGATCTTCTGCAAACGCTGTGTGAGGGCAGCGTTTTCGCTGTGGGAGCAATTATGAGCACTACCGATGACGAACGTCGGCTCGCCGAACTCGGCTACAAACAAGAACTGGCCCGATCCTGGTCCGGATTCTCCAATTTCGCGATCAGTTTCACCATTGTCTCGATCCTGACCGGCGGGCTCGCCAGTTACGGCATCGGCTTGGCCAACGGCGGCCCGATCACCATGGCGTGCGGCTGGCCGCTGGTCTCGATCATGGTGTTGTTCGTGGGCTTGGCCATGGCCGAATTGGCCTCGGCCTATCCGACTTCCGGCGGCCTGTATTGGTGGGCCTCCGAACTCGGCGGACCGGTCTGGGGCTGGTTCACCGGCTGGTTCAATCTCATCGGCCAGATCGCGGTGACCGCGGCCATCGATTATGGCGCCGCCATTTTCACCACCTCGGTGCTCAATGTCATCGGTATCGACATCGGCACCGACCGCACCGCGATCTTCATGGTGTTCGCCGCGATCCTGATCCTGCACGCGGTGCTGAACGCCATCGGACCGCACCTGTCCGCGGTCATCAACAATATTTCGGCCTGGTGGCATGTGGCCGGTGTCGCGGCGTTCGTCCTGGTGCTCGGCATCGGCGCGGAAAACCATCAGAGCATCGGCTTCGTTTTCACCGAAACCGTCGACAACAGCGCCGTCGGATTCGGCGGCGTCGCGTTCAGTTTCCTGCTCGGCCTGTTGCACGCGCAGTACACCTTCACCGGTTACGACGCGTCGGCGCATATGAGCGAGGAAACCCACGACGCGGCCCGGATGGCGGCCAAGGGCATCGTCAACACGATTATCGTGTCGGCGGTCGCGGGTTATCTGCTCATCATGGCGGTCACCTTCGCGATCCCGAATCTCGACGACGCGCTGAACCCGGAGAAGAACAGCGGCTACCCGGTGATCTACATCCTGGAGAACTCGCTGAATTCCTTCTGGTCCGGCACGCTGCTGATCATCGCCGCGGCCGCCCAATTGTTCTGCGGCTACGCCTCGGTCACCTCCGCCTCGCGCATGCTGTTCGCCTTCTCACGTGACGGCGCCGTGCCCGGTTCGCGGCTGTGGTCGAAACTGTCGGCCCGCAAGGTGCCGGTGAACGCGGTGCTGTTCATTTCCTTCTTCGCGTTCCTGCTGCTGATTCCGTCCATGCTGGTGCCCGCGGCGAACGCTCCCGTCGCCTACGCCGCCGCCACCTCGGTCGCCACCATCGGCCTCTATATCGCCTACGGCATCCCGATTCTGCTGCGGCAACGGCACGGCAGCCGATTCAGCACCGGCCCTTGGCAACTCGGCCCCTGGTATCGGCCGATCGGCATCATCGCCTTGATCTGGATCGCCCTGATCAGCGTGCTGTTCGTCCTGCCGACCGACGATCGCGGCTATCCGTGGAACGACGAATTCACCTGGACGGTAGTCAATTACGCGCCGCTGACCCTGGTGGCCGTGGTGGGCGCGATCGGCGTCTGGTGGCTGGTGTCGGCCCGCCGCTGGTTCACCGGGCCCAAGCGGAATGTCGCCGAACCTCCGGATACCGCCGAAACCCCGGTCGGCGCCTAACCGTCCGGGTTGCCGCCGGCAATAGGCAGAATGCCGAGTGCCGATGGCGCGCAAGTGGTTACGGTGGTGTCGTGAGCTACGAGTACATCATCGTGCCGGCGGGGGTCGTGTCTTCACCTGATCAGGTTCTGACGTATTTCCGGTCGCAGGCCGGGCAACCGATCGAGGACGATCTGCAGTTGACCTTGATCCCTGGTCTGGAGTCGTGGAATCGATCCATCCCGGCGTCCCGGGCGCACGCGCGGGTGCGGGTGGAGGCGGCGGGGAACGCGGTGCGGATCACCGCCGCCGACCGGGTCGATCGCCGCCGCACCCGCGGTTCCGCCGTCGATTACGCGGCGCCCGCGGTGCGCCGGATGGTCGAGGCGCTCATCGCGGGTTTCGGGTACGCCATCTATGACGCGCGCAGGCACACCCTCAGCTCGGCGGACGGGGAGCGCTGAGCGGCAGAACGGTCTGCTGCTCGACCAGGCCGGGCAGCAGACCGCATCGGTTTGCCTCTCAGTGCCCCGGCAGCACGCAGGCGGCGTCGAGGCCCAGCACGTGGTTGAGGCGGCCGAAGGCCAGCCACGAGCCGATGCTCATGGACAGCTCCACCACCTCCGCCTGGCTGTAGTGCGCGAACATCCGCTGCCAGAATTCGTCGTCCAGATTGTGGTGGTCGACGGCGTAGCGTTCGGCGTATTCCGCGGCCAGGCGGGTCCGCTCGTCGAACAACTCGGTGGTGCGCCACTCGGTCACCGCGTCGGCGAAGGCCTCTTCGACCTTCTGCCCGTCGCGCTCGGTCCGCCAGTCCAGACAGAAAATACAGCCGTTGATCTGCGCGATGCGCAGCCGCGCGGCCTCGAATTCGCGCAGGCCGAGGGTGGCGTGCTCGTAGACCGACAGGGAGAAGCCGGAGGCGGGAATGCCGATGCCCGGCACCATTTCGCCCCACACATAGCCGATCGGGTCCTTGCCCTCGGGTACATCGATGATCACGGATTCTTCCTTCCGAGTTTGCCGACCGCCGGAGTAAGCGGCACGTCCAGTGCGTCGTAGAGACCGGGTTCGGCCGCGGTCAGCCAGGGGATCGCGTTCACCAATCGGCCTGCGGCCGTGGCGTTTCCGCCGGCGGACCGGTTGCCGCCCTCGTCCGAGCATTCGATGCTGACCTCGATGTGCGGGCGGCCCTCGATGATCACGCGGTGCGCGCCTTCGCCGTCGGGCGGCAGCGGCCAGTCCCGGGCGCAGTCGGGATGGATGCGGGTGACGTGTTCGATGACGATGCGTGGCTCGCCGTCGACGATGCCCTGCACCTCGAACCGGATCGCGCCCTGTGTGCCGGCCTCGAAATCACCCATGAGCTTGGTGGTGACGGTCGCGTCCAGCGCGCGGCGCTCCACGGTCTCGCGGATCTCGTCGAGTTCGACGCCGAGTCCGCGGGCCAGCAGGCGCACCTGCCCGCCCCACACCATGGTCGGCACCGAGGGCGCCAGCATGGGCGGCTCGTATTCCATCGGCTGCCCCATACCGACCAGCCAGCGCACCGAGTCGGGCTGGTCGTAGGTGGTGTAGTCGAAGATCTCCTGGCAGCGGACCACGTCTACGGTCCCGGCCAGGCCGCTGACCAGCAGCGGCAGGACGTCGTTGCCCCAGCCCGGATCGACGCCGGAGACGAACAGCGAGCCGCCGCCCGCCGCGATCGCGTCGAGCACCGGTTGCTTGACTTCCGGTGCGGCGCCGCTCGGGTCGTAGAGCGCGTACACCGCGGGCGAGACCACTACCGCGCCCGCGCCGAGCGCTCTGACGATGTCGGCGAGCGCGTCGTCGGGCCGGATATCGCCGGAGGCGGCGTAGACGACCGCGCCCGGATTCGAGGCGAGCACGGCGTCGATGTCATCGGTGGCCGCGACCCCCAGTTCGTAGTCGAGACCCGCGAGCGAACCCGCGTCCCGGCCGACTTTGTCGGGGTTGTGTACCAGTACACCAGCTAGTTCGAGCTCCGGGTGGGCGTCGATCGCACGAATGGCCGCACGCCCCATATTGCCGGTGCCCCATACCACAGTGGGGATCATCGCCGAAGGGTAGCAAGTGCTTGGTTGGTTACGTGTCGTTTTCGGTGAGTGGGATTTTTCCGGGAATCGCGTTGTAGCGCACCAGGTATTCGGCTAGGCGCGTCAGATCGTCATCAGGCCAGTCCCGGAACCGGTCCGTGAACGCGGCGCGCCGCGCGGATTCCGCCGCGCCCGCCACCCGGCGGCCCTCCGCTGTGGCGTGCAGGTGCAGGTTGCGGCGGTTGGCCGGGTCGACTTCCCGGCTCAGATAGCCGAGTTTCTCCAGGGCCGCGATCTGCCGGCTGACCGTCGACTTGTCCAGCAAGAAGTGCTCGGCGACCTCGCTGGCCTGGCAGCCGTCACGCTCGATGAGCAGGTCCAGAATGCTCGCCGCGACCAGCGAGAGTTCCGGATGCAACTCCGCCGCACGCCCCCGGGCGCGACGCGCGAAGGCGGTGAGCTCGCGCTGGATAGCGAGGATGGCGTCCCCTCGTGGCAGCTCGTTCGGCATGGTTGTATGCTACAACTAATCGCATAGTTGCATTTACCAACCATTGGGAGATGATCTTTTTGCAGACCTCGGCAGCACAGCTGCGGCACGTGGCCGCGCATCTACTGACCCCGCTGCTGATGTGCCTGGGCATGGGCCTGGCCTACCTCGGCGCGTTCCACCAGCCCGAGCCGCACCATTTGCCGGTGGCCGTCGTCGGCGCCGGGCCGCAGGAGATGGTGCTGGCGCAGGCCCTTCAGGACAAGGCAGGCGGCGGGCTGGAGGTGCTGACCCTGCCCGATCGTGACGCTGCGGTCAGTCAGCTGCGCGAGCGCGACCTGGCCGGCGCTTACCTTCCGGACGCACACCATCCGGAACTGCTTGTCGCCAAAGGCAGTTCGGACACCACCGCGATGGCGGTCGAATTGGTCTTCAAGCAGGTCGCCGGGCAGCAGGGCGTGCCGCTGACGGTCACCGACATCGCGCCCACCGCACCCGGCGACCCGACCGGGCAGGGCATCTTCTTCTTACTTGTCGCGCTGAGCGTCGGCTCCTACGGCAGCGTCGCCGCCATCGGTGCGGCCGGCGCGGGCCTGAGCATGCGGATGCGCGCGCTGATCGGCGTGGTCACCTCGCTGGCGGTCAGCCTCATCGGCCTCGCGGTCGCCGGACCGGTCTTCGGCGTCGTCGACCACGATTACGCGGCGATCTGGGGCATGTCGTGGCTGTACTCCGCGGGCATCGTGCTCGTCGGCATCGGTCTGCACACCTTCCTGAAGCGCTGGACCACGCTGGTGCTGATGGTCATGTTCGTGATGCTCAACTTCACATCCTCCGGCGGCATCTACCGGCCCGAGTTGCAGAACGGGTTCTTCGGCGCGCTGCATTCGTTCTGGAACGGCGCGGGATTCGTGGAGGGCGCGCGCAGCCTGCTCTACTTCGACGGCGGCGCGGGATTCGGCGGGCGGATCGCGAGCCTGGCGCTGTGGCTGGTCGCCGGAGTGGTGTTGCTGGTGG
The DNA here is from genome assembly GCF_040681285.1 of Nocardia sp. NPDC051832. NCBI lineage: Bacteria > Bacillati > Actinomycetota > Actinomycetes > Mycobacteriales > Nocardiaceae > Nocardia > Nocardia sp. NPDC051832. The sequence goes on along the minus strand of NZ_JBFAYL010000005.1, from coordinate 160,428 downwards.
TCGCGGCGCGCTATGAGCGTGGGCAGGCGCCGGTTGCCGCGGAACCCGCACCGCGCGCGGCGGAGGAAGAGATGGAAGAGGCTGTCGGAGTGTGAAGTAGACCCCTCGGGCTGCGAATCCCCGAGGCACCGGGTAGGGTGAGTGCATCGCGCACCATCTTCCGGTGCCCTCGGCCGATCGGCCACCTCTTCCCGATTTCGAGAAGTAGATTTATGTGTAACCGTCGGTTACACATAAATTCCAGGCGTTTCATCTATCAAACAGCGCTCGAAGCAGACCTCGAGTTCGCATTCGAAATCCTTTACAGAACAAGCGAACACGTCTTTTTTCCGCGACCCTCCGGCGACTCGCCGAAACACATCGGCGAGTCGGCCGCCAGCGAGTACGGTGTACCGCGCCGCACAGCGCAGACATGGCGATGATCATCGCGGAAAGGCGGAGCGCTTCCGATGTACGAGCCGTATTCGCACCTGCCTGCCCAGAATTCGGCCGACCACCTACCGCTAGGCGCGCGCTACCAATCCGCCGACCCCATCCGATGGCACGGCAGCCTGGTCTATCCCATGTATTCCGAGCAGTTCGGACCCGCGCCCACCCGCCTCACCATGTACACGATCTCGGCCGCGCCGCCGACCGGATTGCGCGGGCACGGCATCGGACTGTCGGTCACCGACGGATACATCGGGATCGACGGCCGCCAGCTCGGCGGCGTCGACGTGTGGAGCGACGTGCTCACCGGCGGCGTCACCTTCGACTTGACCCCCACCAGCCCGCAGGCGATGTTCACGCTGACACCGGTGTGGGTCGACGAGACCGGCATGCAGAAATCCTGGATGGGCAACTACGGCATCGTCATCGAGGACTCCCCCGACGGGCGCATGGTCCTGTGGTGCAGCGTCGGCGAGGGCCCGCCCAACTTCGCGAACCTCGTCGTCGGACTGGACATCGCCGCCGGGACCGCGCCCCGCAGCTTCTTCGCCGCCGAGCCCGGCGCCGAGCCTGCCGGAACGCCGAGCGGCGGCCAGGTAGCCGAATCGGCCGCGCCGATCCCGGTGTCACAGGAATGGTTCGAGACAGCCGGGCAGATCGTCGCCGCGCCGGAACCCGAACCCGTGCCGGTCGCACCGGCGATCGGCTCGCCGGAATGGTTCGCCGCCAGCGGGCTCCCGGACCCCCGCACCGACGCCGACGCTTACAAGCCGGGCCGATCCTGGACCACCGGTCAGCGCGCGACCCAGCCCGTCACCGCCCCGGCGACCGATCAGGCGTGGTACGCCGATACGCCGGCAGCACCTGCGCCACAGCAGGATTGGTTCGGGACCGGGCGCGCGGCGAAACCGGAGCAGATCGCTGGATATGGCATGCCCGGGCAGCAGCCGAGTGGGACCGCGGACCGGGGGGATGCCACAGACTCCCCCGCCACTGGGCAGAACGGCTTCGGCGCCGACTGGCAGTCGCGGTTCGAGCCGGAGCAGTTCGCGGATCGCACTGAACCAACAACGGAGCCGCGGCGGCTGGCGCCGCCTCGGGAGCCGCAGGTGCAGGCACCCTCACCAGACCCACTGGCGCAAGCGCAGTCTCAGGAGCCGCAGGTGCATGGGCCGGTGGGAGAACATCAGTTGCAGGCGCTCTCGCGGGAGCCTCAGTGGCAGGCGGCAGTTCAGCCAGAGCCGTTCGGCGCTCCGGCTGCGGCGACGCGGGATTGGTTCAGCAACGAGCGTCCTTCCAGCTGGTCGGCGGACAGCCTGCCGGGGTCTACGGTGCCGCGGTCTTGGGAAGCAGCTGCCTCGCAGCCAGCGGTTGGCATGCAGCGCGATGTTGCACCGCCTGCAACTATCACGGGTGACTGGCTGCCGGCTGGTCAGCAGGCATACGACTCCGCAGCCGCAGCACTGCCGAGTACCGCGGATTGGGCGCCGGGTGAGATTCCGGGCCACATCGGTGACACCGCGTGGCAGGCCGGGTCGGTGCGGGAGCCCGACTCCGGAATGCGTGGCGCGCTCTACGACCTGGGTGTCGCGATGTACAGCCGTGGCGAGGAAGAGCAGGCATGTGGGTTGTGGGCGCAGGCGGCGGAGGCCGGGCATGCTGCGGCCGCCTACGACCTCGGGGTGGTGCGGTTCCGGAGCGGCGACGTCGGGGAGGCTGAGCGCTGGTGGCGCACCGCCGCGGATCGCCGCGAGCCCCGGGCGATGGCGGGGCTCGCGGAATTGCTCGATCGGCAGGGGAACTACGCCGAGGCGCGCGTTTGGCGGGCGTGTGCGGACGAAGAGCGCTCGGGGGTCGATCAGTCGGTCTGAGCGCGGGAGTCGATCAGTCGGTCTGAGCGCGGGGATCGATCAGTCCGCCCAGCGGCCGAGCTCGATCATTCCACCTCGGCGCGCAGCTCGGCCCGGGCGGCCATGAGCGCGAAACCGAGCAGGTTCAGGCCACGCCATCGGGACGGGTCCTCGGCGCGCGGATCGTCCGCGGCCAGGCCGATCCCCCAGATCCGATCCACGGGGCTGGCTTCCACCAGCACCCGCTCGCCGGTGCGCAGCAGATAATCCCGCAGGTCCGGATGTTGACCGAACTTCGCGGTGCTGCCGGCCACCACGATGCCGAACCGCTCGGCGTTCCAGGTGGTCTCGTCGAACCCGCTGACCTGACGGCCGAGATCCTTGGCCTGCTTGGGATGCTTGGCGGCGAGCACACGCTCGGCGACCTCGGTATCACCGAACAGCATCGCCTTGCCCCACATCATGTAGTGCTCGGCGCTGCGGAAGACCGCACCGCCGACGGTGAATTCCGCGGGCCACCACTGACTCAGCGCACCGGGACCGACGCTGCCGTCCCGTTGCGGCTGGTGACCCCAGAATTTCAGGTACTTCACGGTTCCTCCACGCTGGAGGAAGGCCGCCAGCTCCTCGGCCGAACGCATACTCACGCCGGACAGTCTGCCGTAGACCACCGACACGTTCGACCGAGTTTCGCTCAGGCGAGCGCGAAGGTGAGCAGCTGCGCCGGCCCCGCGGGGTCACGCGACCAGGAGTAGCCGAACCACACTCCGGGCGTGATCTCCCGGATCTCGTCGTACAGTTGCGGGCTCGGTGACGGACGGTAGTCGAGCACCCAGGACGGCGCGCCGTCGAGCAGCGCCGGGCCGCGGAAGACGTCCGCGGGCCACCCCTCGATTCCGGCCCCGGTGATCCGGTTCAGCACGTGACCGCCGTCGGGACCGGTGTAGAAGGTTTTGCCGATCCACAGCGCCGGGGTCCAGGCCTGCATGTCGATCGGCCGGATCACCCAGCCGTTCTTCACGCCCATCGGGACCGCGCCCAGCGAGGCGTCGCGGAACAGCGCGTCCTGCTGCGCCGGATTGCAGCGGAACCGCAGCGAGTCGATGGTTGCCGCACGATTACCGCTGTACAGCACACAGCCGCCGCCGTAATCGGCGTCGGCGTGGGCTACCGGCAGTGCGAGCGGTGTGACGACGAGCGCGGCTCCCAGTCCAGCGGGCACTATCCACCGCATCAGTGCAGATAGACGATCTTTAAGGCTGGTACGCATTGGGCCTCCAGGGACTTACCCCGACCTAGTTGTCGATGTTAGTTCGCCGATTGTTTGCTGTCGACCTGCGGCGGCAATGCCCGCCCGGAGCGGCGATAAACCATTTCCGTTGCGGAAAAGGCAGCCGGTATGTTGTCCGGTATGGGTAGTCCCGGCATGAACGGAGCGTGCGCTGTCGGCGCGTTCTACATTCGACTGCGCACGGTGGCCTGGGCTCGGCCGGCGCACCGTGACTTCCCGATCGCGCGATAACACGCGCGCGCCGTTGATTATTCGGCGCTGATCGGATTCCTTACCGACGTTCCGTCGGTCGCACCGTGTACCGGCATGGGTCCGGGCGAATCACTGGTTCTTGATTCGACCACTCCACCTGGAGGACACCCATGTCCCGCAATCGTTCCCTTCCGCGCGCCCGCAGCACGCACGCCGGGCCCCGCAAGCGGCTGTCCCAGAATTTTCTAGCCGGCGCGGACACCGCCCGCCTGCTGGTCCGCGCGTCCGGTGTCGCCGGGGCCGGGCTCCATCGCCGCGTACGTGCGCGCCCACTCCTCAACCACCCCGCCCTGCCGACCTACCGGCGACAGGTGGAACGCGGATACTCCGGTGTCGCC
>NZ_JBFAYL010000005.1:0-156258 GCF_040681285.1 Nocardia sp. NPDC051832 | reverse complement strand
GGCTCCGCGGTCCGGTTTCCCGGGGGCCGTAACTCTTTCTGTATAGGGCCCCCGGCGACGGCATGCTGACTCGGCAGTTGCTCGGCGCCGCCGACCGCGTCCTGGCCTACGAACTCGACGGCCACTACGCCGCCCGCCTCCGCCGCCGCTACGCGGACAACAAGCGAATCCGCTGCTACCACAGCGATTTCCGGGCTATGTCGGCCCCCAGCGAACCCTTCGCCGTGGTCGCCAACATCCCGTTCGCGAGCACCACCGACATCGTGCGCTGGTGCCTCGCGGCCCAGCACCTGACCTCGGCGACACTGCTGGTACAGGAGGAGTTCGCGCGCAAACACACCGGCGACTACGGCCGCTGGACCAAACTCGCGATCAAGCATTGGCCGTGTGTCGCAATGGAATTAGGACCGCGAGTCGACCGGCATCGCTTCCATCCGGTCCCACAGGTCGACGCGGCCGTGCTGCATCTCCGCGTCCGTTCGCGGCCACTGCTCCACCACGCCGCGCTGCCGACCTACCGGCGACTGGTGGAACTCGGATTCTCCGGTGTCGGCGGGTCGCTGGCGGCGTCACTGGGCCAGGAGTTTCCGGCCCGCATCGTCCGTAAGGCCTGTGCGAGCGCGGGAGTTCCGTTGGACCAGCCGGTGGGCTTCGTCGCTCCCAGCCAGTGGTTGAAGATCTTTCACGCACTCAGCTAGGTGCTGTCTCGAAGTGGTGAGGTCAGTGGTCGGCTCTCACCTGCGATGTCTGGTATCGGTCAGCGAGCGTGCCGAACCGGAAGCTCTGCGGGGCAGTTCAAGACTTACTCGACTCCCTTGAGCCACCGCAGGACCGAACCTGCGTTCGGTGGCGGTGCCCGGTGTGCGAGTGCGGGCGGCCAATGTGTGACTACACAGACCGAGCTGTCACCAAGGCTGGGTCACCGCCAACCTGGTCCGAAAGCGTCGGCCCGGCAGTCCTGTCCGGAGTGGCCTAGGGTTCTGGGCTGTATCGACTACAGGGGCGGCTCGGTCGGCTGCCCGGGGAGGATTGTTCGTGACGAACCCGAGTCAGCAGCAAGCACAGCAGGGGTTCGGTCCTGCGCCGCATGATGCGAATAATGCTGCGGGGCAGCAGCATCAGCAGAACCAGCCGCAACCTCCGCAGGACGGCGGCTTGGTGCTGCCGGATCCATATCAGGCCGGAGGGCAGGTTCCGCAGGACTCCTACCAAGCCGCGGGCCAACCAGCACCGCAGAGCTCCCACCAAGCCACAGGCCAACCGGCACCGCATGGTGCGTACCCCGTACCGGGGAACATTGGGCCGCAGGGCTCCTTTGCGGGAGCGGGTCAGCAGCAGGGCCTGCCGGTTTCGTATCAAAGCGGCGGGCAGCCCAGTCCGCAGTATCCAGCCAATGCCCCGTATCAGGGTGCGGGGCAGGGCGTTCCGCAGCCGGGACAAGGCGCTCCGGGGTATCCCGCGCCGTACGGGCAGCAGCGGCCTGGGTACCCGCCGCAGCCGGCCCGGCCGGGCGCAGCGCTCGGGCGGGTGGCGGGTGGGCTGCTGCTGGTAGCGACGATCCTGGCGATCGTGGAGCGGGTGGTCTGGGGGCGGATGGACTTCTTCCACGAGGACTTCTGGTACGACGCTCCCTTCTATCTGGTCTGCCTCGCCGCGTTCGGATCCGCAATCATGTTGCTGATCGGAGTGCGCGCGCCCGCCGCCGCGGTGGCTTGCTCGGCCGCCTCGGGCATGCTGTTCGCGACTGGGTTGACCCCGATCCTTGCCTACGGACGCTTCTTCGGCATTGCATCGGCCCCCCTGCTGGTGCTCGTACTGAGCGTTCTCGCGAACTTGGCCGCACTCGTCCTGGCAGTGATCGCGGCGGCGAAGGCTAGTGGCGCTACGCCCCCGGCACAACCGCCCGCGCAATGGGGCGGCCAGCAGCCGCCCTCGTCACAGCCGGGACAGCAATGGGGACAGCAGCCCGTCTCGCCGCAGCAGGGCCCGTGGGGGCAGCAGCTCGGAACACCCCACCAAGGGCAGTAGGCCAGCGACCCGGAAACGGCCGCACCAGAGCGCGGTTGGCCAACAGCCCGGAAACGCCCCACGAGGTGCTGTAGGCCAGCAGCACGGGAACACCTCGCCAGGGGCAGTGGGCCAACAGCCCGGAAATGTCTCGCCGAGGGCGGTAGGCCAACGGCCCGGGAATGCCTCCGCCAAGGGCAGCGGGCCAACAGCCCAGAAACGCCTCGCCAGAGGCAGTAGGCCAACAGCCCAGAAACGCCTCGTCAAAGGCACTGGGTCAGCAACCGGTGGTGAAGGGCAACCGGCTGGAAGGCCGTATCAGCCGCCTCAGTGATGTATTTGTGCCTCATGGAGCGCGCGGCTGGTCGCATCTGCTGTTGTTGGGCTACTGCTGTCGGCGGCCGGCGCTACGATTCAGCCATGGCGCATCCGGCTCCGGTGGTTTCGGGGGCGACGGTTGCAGCGGGCCGTTCGCCCGGTATCGGGGTGGCTGAGGTGGTGGCGCGGTTTGCTGAGGCGTGGCAGGAGGCTGAGGCGCCGCCGGAGATTCCCGCGTATTTGCCGGAGTCGCCTGCTATTCGGCGGGTTTCGCTGATCGAGTTGATCAAGGTTGATCTGGCGAATCGGTGGCGGCGGGGGCAGGAGCCCAAGCGGCTGGCCGACTATGCGGCGGAGTTGCCGGAGCTCAGCAGCTGGCCGTTGCCGCCGGATTTGATCTATGAGGAGTTCCACGTCCGCAAGCAGGCCGGTAGCGAGGTCGAGGCGGCGGAGTACACCGCCACGTATCCCGCTCAGGCAGCGCAGCTTTCGGAGATGCTGGCCACCGACGACTATCACAGCACGCTGATGTCGGTGGCCGCCGAACCCGCGCGGCTCGACGATATCGAGGCCGGGCAGCGCATCGACGACTTCGATCTGATGACGGCGCTGGGCCGGGGCGCGTTCGCGCGGGTGTTCCTGGCGCGGCAGCGGTCGATGCAGCGGCTGGTGGCGGTGAAGATCTCGCAGGACAAGAGTTCCGAACCGCAGACGCTGGCGCAGCTGGATCACGACTACATCGTGCGGGTTTTCGATCAGCGGATCCTGGAGGAGCGCGGGCTGCGGCTGCTGTACATGCAGTATGTGCCGGGCGGGACGCTGTTCACCGTGCTGGAACGGGTGCGCAAGACCGCCCCCGCGCAGCGGTCCGGCGCACTGCTGCTGGAGGTCATCGACGGCGTGCTGGCGGACAAGGGTGAGATCCGGCCCGGGGAGTCGCCGGTGCGGGCCGAGCTGGCGCGGTTGTCCTGGCCGGAAACCATTGCCTGGCTGGGGCGCCGGCTGGCCGAGGCCCTGGATTACGCCGATCACCGCGGCGTCCTGCATCGCGATATCAAGCCGGCGAATGTGCTGCTGACGGCGGAGGGCGTGCCGAAGCTGGCGGATTTCAACATCAGCTTCAGCGGCTCGGTGTCCGGGGACAGTCCGGTCGCGTATTTCGGCGGTTCACTGGCGTACATGTCACCGGAGCAACTGGCGGCGGTGCACCCGGACAAGCCGCAGACCGCCGCCGACCTGGATGTGCGCAGCGATCTGTTCGCGCTGGCGGTGGTGCTGTGGGAACTGCTCACGGGCACCAAGCCGTTCGCCGACGACGGCGTGACCGGCGGCGACCGCACCACGCTCGACGGCATGCTGGAACGGCGCGAAGCCAGCCCGGAGGCACTGCCGTACGAGAATCTGCCCGAGGATTGTCCAGCCTCCTTGCGCCGCGCCCTGGCTCGCGCGCTGGAACCCGAACCAAGACGGCGCTGGGCCAACGGCGCCGAGATGGCGCAGCAACTCGAGGTCAGTCTGGACGCGCGCGCCCGCGATCTGGTGGACCCGCCGCCGCGCAGCCCGCGAATCCGCGCGCGTGCGCTGATGCATCCGATCATGGCCTGCGCCATCGCGATTCCGAATGCCCTGGCGATCTGGTACAGCTACCACCACAATCGCACGCTGATCATCGGCAAGTTCGACGAGCAGGCCCAGCATCGGTTCGATCAGATCGCGCTGACCACCTACGGGCTGTGTTTCCTGGTCGGATTCCTCGTCACGAATCTCTTGCTGATGCGCCTGTGGTCGACGGCGCGCGCACTGCGGCGCGGCCAGTCCTTCGACGCGCCCGCGCTGGCGAAGGTGCGGGCCGACACGCTCCGGCTGGGCACCCGCAACGTGCTCACCTGTTTCGCGTTGTGGGCGCTGGCGGGTGTCGTGGTCCCGCTGTCGGTGCAGCTGAGCGGCAATCAGCTCGGCGCGGCCGACTACGCGCACTTCTTCCTCACGCAGATCGTGTGCGGCGCGATCGCGATGGCGTATCCGTACTTCCTGGTGAGCTTCTACGCGGTGCGCTGCCTGTATCCGATGTTCCTGCCGCACGGCGGCGTCGGCGGGGACGACCCGCGCCGGCTCGAACAGCTGGACCGCCGCAGCACCTATTTTCTGGCGATTGCCGCGGCGGTTCCGCTGCTCGGAGTCGCCGGGGCCACGTTCATTCCGGTCGACGACATCGGCTCGGTAATCCTCGCCATCCGGGTGTTGTGCGTAGGCAGCGCGCTGGCCTTCCTCGCCATCTACTGGCTGTTCCGTATGTTGGAGAAAGACCTGAACGCGCTGCAACGCATCGTCGTTCGCTAGCCGGGGCTAGCTCAGTTGCCGGACTTGGCCGGGGCGGTGGTGTCGGACTTCAGGCACAGCGCGTGCGAGGTGTCGTTGATCTGCTGGATGTACGGCGCGACCACACCGTTGTCCCGCAGCACGAAGTCGGCCTCGACCTCGTTGAGGGAACCGACGTAGGCGCTGCTGACCTTCTGGTCCTGCAGCAGCTTGACGGGGGCCTCGGTGTTCTGTGCGGTGAAGCCGGCCTGCTTCATGCCCGCTCCGGCGCAGATCTTGGCCGGCGCCTCACCGGGCTTGCCCGCCACGAGGGTCATCTCGTGGTCGGCGTGCGCAGTGCCCGACATCGCGACGAGGATGCCGGTGACCGCGACACCGACGCCGAGTGCACGGATTTTCATGTAGAGCCTTTCCGAACCTTGTTGTTCGAGCATGAGCTCGGCTCGGGGAGGTCCCGAGCACCACGGTTATTCGGTTCGGCGGATCGGACGGATGGGTCGGCTTTTGCTGGTCAAGCGGTCAACTGGGTTGGACGAGTGTCCGTTTCAAGATCTTTCCGGTGGCGTTGCGCGGCAGCGCGTCCAGGAAGGTCACATCCCGGGGCACCGAGAATCTGCTGAGGCGATGGCGGATGTAGGTGCGCACCATCTCCCGGTCCAGCCCGAACCCGGGCCGGGTCACCACGAACGCCGCGAGCCGCTGCCCGTACTCCCGATCCGGTACACCCACCACGGCTACCTCGCTCACTTGCGGCAGATGCGACAGGGCCTCCTCCACCGGCCGCGGGAAGACGTTCTCGCCGCCGGAAATGATCATCTCGTCGTCGCGCCCGGCCACGAACACCAGTCCGTCGGCGTCGATGTAGCCGAGGTCTCCGGTATCGAGCATGCCCTCGGCTTCGGCGGGCGGGGTCGCGTCGGTGTATCCGTCGAACAGCATGTGGTTGTTGACGAAGATGCGGCCGGTCACCCCGCGCGGCACCGGCCGGAAGTCGTTGTCCAGGATCGCCACCTTGGTGCCCAGCGGCGGCCGCCCGGCGGTGGTCGGCGCGGCCCGCAGGTCGGCCGGATCGGCGATGGTCGCCCAGGACACCTCGGTGGACCCGTAGACGTTGTAGAGGGTGTCGCCGAAGGTCTGCTGGAACCGCTCCACCGTCGAACCGGCGAGCGGCGCACCGCAACTGGCGACGATGCGCAGGCTGGAGCGGTCGTAGTGCGCGAGCACGTGCGGCGGCAGGTCGAGAATCCGGTTGATCATCACCGGCACCACCACCAGCGCGCTCACCCGATGCTGTTCGATCAGGCGCAGGGTGTCCTCGGCGTCGAAGCGCTCCGGCAGCACCACGCTCGCCCGGATCGGGGTGCTGATCTGCAAGGCCGCCAGCCCCCAGGTGTGGAACAGCGGCGCGGGCACCAGCATGGTCTCGTCCATCCGGAACGGGATCCGCGACAGCAGCGCGGCCACCGTGCCGAACCCCTTGGGGTGCGGGCGGCGCGCGCTTTTCGGGGTGCCGCTGGTGCCGGAGGTGAGCACGATCAGCCGGCCCGGCTGCGGCGGCCGGGCGAACGACGGCGCGTCCAGGCCCATCAGGTCGTCGAGGTTCAGCGGGCCGTCCGGCCGCGGCGGCGAGGTGGAGTAGCGCGGGATGGTCGGCGAGACGTATTTGAGCAGGTGGTCGTATTCGTCGTCGCGGAAGATCGCCGCCAGCCCGTGGCGGAGCACCACCTCCTCGATCTGGCCCGCCGACAGTCCCGTGTTCAACAGCACCGTGTCGACACCCAATTTGCCTGCGGCGACCATGCATTCGACCATCGGAGCGCTGTTGCGGGCGAGCAGGCCGATGCTGGTGCGCGCCCCGAATCCGAGGGTGCCCAGGGCGGCGGCGAGCTGGTGGGTGCGCTGGTGCACCTCGGTGAAGGTGTAGGCGACGTCGGGGTCGATCAGGCCGAGCCGCTTGGGGGTGTAGGCCGCCGCGGCGGCGTATCCACCGGCCAGGTTGAAACCCCACTTCGCCAGTCCGCCCAGCTGTTTGAGGCCCCGGTCGAATCGGTAGCTGCGCACCACGCCGGTGGTGACCAACTGCCGGGCGATGCCGACCTGCAACCGGGTCGCGGCGCTCTTGGACGCTGCGGTCTCGCCGTTGATCAGGACCGAGGTGGGCGCGCCTTGAATGACTTCGGCGATCCGCGTCAAACCCGCACGCACCCAGGCGACTACGGCCGCGTTGTCCGGTTCGGCCGCACCTGGCCGGCCGCCGTATCGCAGGACACGGCCGGCGCCGAAAACCGTGACACTCACCCGCGTCTTCGCCCGCTCCGATCCGGCGTCGACAGTGTTACGCAGTCGGACTGCGACGAAACTTCCCGTGCTCGGGCACTGCAATTCGAGTAATTCGCGCTCCCGCGCGACAACGAGATGGATTGGCGGTACGGTGATTTCCGTACCGGAGGTGCTCGCACGAATCAACAGAATCACTTGCGTTTCTGAAGTTTCTTCGCGCTCGGCGGCTCCGATACCGGTAAACATTCGCGTGTAGGTCTGCGGCTCCAGCAGCAGATCCCACATCGCCATGCGATCGACCCCGTATTCGAGCTCGACAGTGATGACATCGGTAACCAATGGCGTGCTTTTCTCCTCTGCCGACCCAAAGTTGCAGACAGATCGGCATGTTTCACGTATTTGTACTCACCGGTAACACCTAGGTCAAGAGCCGATTTCTTTGCTCGATGATTGCCGCTGACGCGTCGACGTCCTTCCGGCCGCGAATCATCCCAGCACTCTGCACATCCCGGCAGAATATGATCGTGTAATCCTCGGGTTACAACTCGAGAAACCCGCGCGCGCAATGCTGTTCGCGCGGGTGTGCAGAACGGGAGAACGATGACCGCCAGAGCCGAGCTGGAACGCGAATTGGGGGGCCCGCTATCCGCCCTCGACCTGCTCTCCGAGCCTGAAATACGGGAATTACTGATGACTTTCCGATCGGCGCGCCGGGTCGAGGCGGCGATGCTCAACGACTCCGTGGACAGCGTCATCGGCACCCTGCCCTGGCCGCTGCGCACGCCGGCGAAGAAGATCATGTTCGGCAATCGGCTGCGCTGATGACGGATCTGGTCACCCAAGCCCAACTGGTGCTGCTGGCGCGGACGCTGCACGTGCCCGTCGAACGTCTCGCGCACCTCGAGCGCCTCGGCGCCGAAGCCCTGCACGAGCTGCAACAGCGCATGGCAGCGGTAATTTTCGCCCAGCATGCCGCGACCTTCGAGCGCATCAGCAAGCTGGTGCCGATCATCCCGCTGAGCATCTCGATCCCGTTGGTGCAGAAGCTGGTTCCGCCGATGATGACCGGGCGCGCGGCCGGCGCGGTAGGTGTGAAATATCCGAAAAAAGCGGCGGATGCCGTGTGGATGCTGGAGCCCGGATACGCGGCGGATTGCGCGCCGTATCTGGACCCGCACACCGTCGGGCAGCTCGCCGACGTCGCCCCGCCGGAGCCGATCGTGCGGATCACCAACGAGGTCCTGCGCCGCGGCGACTACGTCACCGCGGGCCCGTTCCTCGCCTACGCCACCCCGTCGCTCATCCGGGCCATCGAGGCGGGCGTCGCCGACGACGAGGGCCTGATCCGATCGGCGGCCTACGCGTATTCCGGTGCGAACCTCAGCGGCGTCATGCGGCAACTGCTGCACGGGCGGTCCCACCGGATCCCGCAGATGGTGGCGACGGTGCTGGACGGCTCGCCGGAGTTGCAGCTCGCGGCGCTGTCGGTGTTCGCGCGCTGCGACAGCGATGTGGTCGGGGCGGTCGGCGAGCTCATGTTCGAGTTCGGGTCCACCGCGGCCATCACCACGTTGATCGGCACGGTCATCGAGGCGGGGGCGATCCCGGAGCTGTTGCGCTTCGTCGGGAACCTGCGTCCCTCGGCCTTGGACAGTCTGGCCGCGAACCCGATCGTGGGCGATCAGGTTCGGATGGCGGCGCTGGTGCAGGCGCTGGAAGGCGCGGACGAGCCGGCCCTCTGGCGCGGGCTGCTGTGCTGGATCGAACGCACCGATTTCGAGGTGCAGCGCCGAATCGCCAGGCAGGTCATCGAATTGACCGATCCGACCTTGCTCGCGGTGCCCGGCGCGGCCACCGAGGTGCGGATCTGGCCGGCGCTGCTGCGGATCCTGGCCGAGGCGGACGTCGACACCCAAGCCCAGCTCGGCGAAATCTGGGCGCTGCTGACACCGTCGGTGCGCGCGGACCTGCAACGGCGCGTGACAGATCTACGGTTGGATACCCGGCTCGCCACCCTGACGGTCACGCTGGACATCTACGCGTGAGAGCGGCTTCGGCAGGCCGAATTCCGGTCCACTGCCCGCGTGCGCCTCTCGCCCCGACGACCGAGGCGCACGCGAGACAGTGGAGTTCGGCTCCCGGTTCGCACCGGGAGATCAGGCGGGCCTACACCGGCGTGTAGTCCCGTGCGGCAATGTATTCCGGCCGCCGGTTGGGCGCCGCGAACGGCTCCACCAGGGCGTTCTCCACGCTGTTGAACACCAGGAAGATGTTCGACCGCGGGAACGGCGTGATGTTGTTGGACGAGCCGTGCATGATGTTGGAGTCGAACAGCAGCGCCGATCCCGCCCGGCCGGTGAACTGCGTGATCCCGTGCCGCTCAGCCAGCACGGCGATATCCGAGGTGCTCGGCACGCCGATCTCCTGCTCCTGCAACGACTCCCGGTAGTGCTCGGCGGGGGTGCTGCCCTGGCACGGCACGAAGGTGCGGTGCGAGCCGGGCATCACCATCAGGCTGCCGTTGACCGGATAGTTGTCGGTCAACGCGATCGACAGGCTCACCGCCCGCGGCGCCGGCATACCGTCCTCGGCATGCCAGGTCTCGAAATCGGAGTGCCAGTAGAAGCCGTTGCCGCGGAACCCGGGCATGTAGTTGACCCGGGTTTGATGCAGGTAGACCTCTGAACCGAGCACTTCCCGAGCCGGTCCCGCGATTCTGGACTGCCGCACCAGATCCGCCACCGCCGCGCTGAGCTTGTGCACCTCGAACACCGACCGAACCCGTCCGGAGTGCAGCGTGTGCGCGCCGACCCCCGACCGGACCGCGGCGCGCTCCCGGATCACCCGATCGTCGTCCGCGAGCGCGGGATCGGTGGCCAGACGGGCGATCTCGGCGCTGAACTCGGCCACTTCGGCGGGGCTGAGCAGATCGTCGAGCACGGCGTACCCGTCGGTCCCGAAGGTGGACAGGGCCTCGGTGCCGATCTGACCCCACACCGTGGGATCGACCCGCTCCACGTGCTGGCGCGGCCCACCCGTGCGGGTGGGGTAGCGATCCAGCAGGCTCGTATCAACGGTGTGCTGCAACACCATTCGCTACCTCCCTCACATATTCGCGACGGCCACCAGTGGGTAGACGCCGTTCTCGTCGTGCACCTCCTGGCCGGTGACCGGCGGATTGAACACGCACAACATGCGCATCCGCGTCCGCGTCTCCAGGCGATGCTTCTCGTGCCCGTCGAGCAGATACATCGAGCCCGGCCCCAGTGGATAGGTGACGTTGTTGTCGAGGTCGGTCAGCGTGCCCTCGCCCTCGACCAGCCACACCGCTTCGACGTGGTTCTGGTAGTGGAAGACGTGGGTGGTGCCGGCCTCGATGGTGGTCTCGTGGAAGGAGAACCCGACCCCGTCGCCGCCGAGGATGATGCGCTTGCTGCGCCAGCCCTCGTCGGCGACATCGCGCTCGGTGCCGGTGATCTCCGCGGTGGTCCGAACGATCACTGCTTACGCTCCCTTGTCCATGTGGTGCAGGCGCTGCCAGCCGGTGCACACCGTGTCGATGGCGCCGGTGAGCAGGTGCAGGCCGAGATCGAGTTCCTCGTCGGTGATCGTCAGCGGCGGCAGCAACTTCACCACCTCGTCGCTGGAGCCGGAGGTCTCCACCAGCAGCCCGCGTTCGAAGGCGACCTGGGTCACCTTGCCGGCCTGCGACGGATCGTCGAAGGCGATGCCCTGCACCAGGCCGCGACCGCGGACCGACAGACCCGGGAAGTACTCCGCGACCTGACCGAGCGCCTCGCCGATCCGCGCGCCCTTGGCCGCAGTGGCCTGCTGCAAGGTGTCATCGGCCCAGTAGTGCGCCAGCGCCGCCTCGGCGGTGATGAAGGCCGGGTTGTTGCCGCGGAAGGTGCCGTTGTGCTCGCCCGGCGACCAGACGTCGTGCTCGGGCTTGAACAGCACCAGCGCCATCGGCAGACCGTAGCCGCCGATCGACTTGGACAGCGTCACGATGTCCGGGGTGATGCCCGCGACCTCGAAGGAGAAGAACGGGCCGGTGCGGCCGCACCCCATCTGCACGTCGTCGACGATCAGCAGGATCTCGCGGGCCGCGCACAGCCCCGCCAGATGCCGGAGCCATTCCGGGCGTGCGACATTCACGCCGCCCTCGCCCTGCACCGTCTCCACGATCACCGCGGCCGGGCGGTCGAAGCCCGAGGACGAGTCGTCGAGC
Source organism: Nocardia sp. NPDC051832 (assembly GCF_040681285.1). Classification (NCBI taxonomy): domain Bacteria; kingdom Bacillati; phylum Actinomycetota; class Actinomycetes; order Mycobacteriales; family Nocardiaceae; genus Nocardia; species Nocardia sp. NPDC051832. The sequence continues at coordinate 145,103 of NZ_JBFAYL010000005.1, read as the reverse complement.
ACCCGCTCCATCCATTGGAAATCCTGGGTGGTGTTGTCGAAGTAGCCGTCGTAGGGCATGTGGGCGGCGTGCACCAGCGGCACGCCGGCGCCCGCGCGCTTGGCCGCGTTGCCGGTGACCGACAGCGCGCCGAGCGTCATGCCGTGGAAGGCGTTGGTGAAGCTGAGCACGGTCTCGCGCCCGGTCACCTTGCGGGCCAGCTTGAGCGCCGCCTCGACGGCGTTGGCGCCCGTCGGGCCGGGGAACTGGACCTTGTAGTCCAAGCCACGCGGCTGCAGGATGGTGTCGCGCATGGTCGCGAGCAGCTTGCGCTTGGCGGCGGTCGACATGTCCAGGCCGTGGGTGATGCCGTCACCGGCGATGTAGTCCAGCAGCGGCTGCTTGAGGATGTCGTTGTTGTGGCCGTAGTTCAGCGCACCGGCGCCGGCGAAGAAGTCGAGGAATTCCTTGCCGTCCTCGTCGCGGAGCCAGCTGCCCTTCGCGGTGGTGAACACCGTGGGCCAGGAGCGGCAGTAGCCGCGGACGTTGGATTCCAGCTCTTCGAAGATGGTCGTCTCGGCGGTGATCACTTTCGGGCCTCCTGCTTGCTGACAGACAGATCAATCGGGGAAATCCGGTAGAGCTCTTCGGCTTCGTGGCTGTCCGGGAACAACTCCGGATCGAACAGTGGAGCCTTGGTGAGCTGCGCACCACGACGACGCGCCACCGAGCTGAACATCGCGATGGAACCCGGGTTGTCCGGTGCGATGGTCGTCTCCAGAACCGAAACCCCGTGCGGGGCAACGGTGTCGAGCAAATGCTGAATCAATGCGGTGCCGGTGCCGAGGCCCTGCTGGGCCTGCTCGACGGCCACCTGCCACACGAATACCGTGTCGGGCGCTTCCGGCCGCAGGTATCCGATGACGAACCCCACTACGCGGCCGTCGACTTCGGCGACCACCGAGGTACCGGTGAAATCGCGACACCACAGCAGGTAGGCGTAGCTCGAATTGGTGTCGAGCACTTGCGAATCCTTGGCGATTCGCCAGATCTGCGCGGCGTCACCGACGCGCGGAGCGCGCATAACCGGTGCGGCGAGCCGGTCGATTTCAGCAATGCTGCTGTCGTCGAGCGTGGGCAAGGTTGGTGTGGACATACATCTCCCTCTTGCGGGTCTGTAGTACTTACACAGCCTTACGACTGAACTTTGCGGTGAACTTGTCGAACTCTTTGCGGTTGTATTACGAAGAGATCACAACGCCTGGTAAAAGGGCATGCCGAATAAGCCTCGTCACAAAATGTTTCGGAAATTCAGTGCTGCAGATCCAGGCGGTAACCGAGCCCGCGCACCGTCACCACGATGCGGGCGTCGGAGGGGTCGCGCTCGATTTTCGTGCGCAACCGGCGGATGTGGACATCGACGATGCGTTCGTCGCCGAAAAAGCCGTCGTCCCAGACGCGTTCGAGCAGCAGGGCGCGCGAGAGCACCCGTCCCGGCGTCTCGGCCAGCTCACACAGCAGCCGGAACTCGGTGATGGTGAGGTGGATTTCCTCGGCGCCGCGGCGGATCGCGCCGGAATCGGGGGTCAGCACCAGCGGCGCCGCCGGGTGCGCGTCGAGCACGATCTCCTTCGGCACGTCCCGCTCGGCGGTCAGCCGGGCCCGGCGGCGCAGGGCGCGCATGCGGGCCGAGATCTCCTTGATCTCGAACGGCTTGGTGACGAAGTCGTCGGCGCCGGCCTCCAGGGCGGCCACCACGTCGTGGGTGTCGTCGCGCGAGCTGATCACGATGATCGGCACGTCGTGCTCGCGGCGAATCTCGCGGATGCAGTCGAAGCCATCCATGTCGCCGAGCATCAGCTCGACGATCATCACATCCGGTGCGCCCTTGCTGCGCAGATAGGACAATGCGTCCTCAGCCTCTTGCGCCTCGGAAACGTCGTAGCCTTCGTCCTCCATCGCCAGGCGCAATTCGCCCCTGACGTTCTCGTCCTCGTCAACGATCATCAAGTTGGTGCTCATACCTGCGCCTCGCTGTCGCTCGGCTCCGGCATGACCACCAAAGGTGGCTCTACTACCGGTTCGTTCGCAAGCTCACTCACAAAAGGTCCTCATCCCTTGCCAGAGCGGACCCGCGTGCAGTACGGAACTTTCGCATCCCCATACCGACGCGACATTCCGCCTTCGAGCAACGTGCCAACCTCCGGGTTACCCGAACCAACCGTTCGGTAAACCCCTCATCGGAGGGTGGGTTAGCCGCTGGCTATCCCCAACCCTTCGCCTTTACCCGCTCCAAATGCAAGTCGACGGTGAGGTTCGACACAATTCGGGCAACTCGGGAATGCGGCTCGCACCGCGCGGTGACAGGGTAGCAACGCGGACACGTGACCCCGCGGAATCGCCACGGCCGCAAGCGCTTCCGGCGCAGCGGGTCTGGAACTCGGACGATCGCCCGCCACGCCGGCAGTCGAGGCTGGGGCGGCGCACTCCAGGGACAGCAAAGCGGGGCCCGCGATCGGTGTGATCACAGGCCCCGCCCCTCGAAAGGTGGTTCGGGTGAGCGTTTTCTACCACTCGTCGTGTGGGTGCTCCAGGCGATTGAAGTTGCTCGGGGTGCCGTCGGAGCGCTTCTCCTGATACAGGAAGCTGCAGTGCCGGGCGTCGAAGGTGTCGAACCACTTCTCCCATTCGACCGGCTGCAGGATCGCGCCGCCGTAACCGGGGAAGTCGAAGCGGAGGTTGCCTAGTCGTCCGTTGTCTTCACTGAACGGAGTGGTGGCGGGGCGCGCACCGCGCTGTTCGGCCCAGCGGCGGATGACATCGTGGTTGCGGGTGACGAGGGTGCGGTCGGCGCGGTCCGGCTTCTCGGCGGGGGAATTGATTTGCTGTGCGGGTTTCAGCGGTCGCGAATCGCCGGGTCCGGGATGCGGATTCCGGGCGACTGGACGTCGCTGGCGGTCCATGACGACCCTCCTTAGCGCCCTGAGCGGTGGTTCGATTCCTTATCTAGTACCCGATGGGAAAGCGCGGCAAACCGGGCGCCGACAGTTAGCTGAGTTTTTCGCCGCGGTTTGCGCTTCAGGGGGTGGGTACCCGGAAACCATGACCGATACGCCGTTCGACGGGCCCGGCCTGACGCAGCCACCGATTCCGGAGCCGGACCCGGTGCCGCCGGTACCCGGCCCCGATCCGTTCCCGGAACCGAATCCGGTTCCGCCGCTGCCGCCGGACCCGAGTCCGATCCCGAATCCGGATGATCCGCGGCCACCGCTGCCGCCCGTACCCGGCCCGCCACCGTTACCGCGGTAGCTCCGCGGCCGTGCGGGCCCTAGTCACGGAGTGCTTGTTCCCGTAAGGCTGTCAGGGTTTTCGACAGGATCCGCGACACGTGCATCTGCGAGACGCCCAGGACCTCCGCGATCTGGGTCTGGGTCTTGTTCTCGAAGAACCGCATGATCAGGACCTGGCGTTCACGTTCGGGCAGGTCCTCGATCAGCGGTTTGACCGCCATGAAGTCCTCCACGAGATGGTAGGACCGCTCCTCCTGGCCCAGGCTATCCAGCAGCGGCAGCGGGGCGTTGTCGATGTCGTCGCCGGCCACCGCGTCGATGGACTGGGACTGGTAGGCGTTGCCCGCGATCAGCGCCTGGGTGACCTCCACCAGGTCCACGTCGAGTTCGGCGGCGATCTCCCGGGCCCGCGGCACCCGGCCCAGCCGCTGCGACATCCGCTCGATAGTGGGTCCGATGCTGAGCTGAATCTCCTTGACCCGCCGCGGCACTCGCACCGCCCAGGTGTTGTCGCGAAAGTGCCGGCGCACCTCGCCCATGATGGTCGGGACCGCGAAAGCCAGAAAAGAAGAACCGCGGCTCACATCGAAGCGGTCCGCGGCCTGCACCAAACCCAGTCGTGCCACCTGCAAGAGGTCGTCGAAGATTTCCCCGCGCCCGGAGAACTTCCGCGCGATGTGCTCCGCCAACGGCAGGCAGCGCTGAATCAGCTCCTCCCGCATCGGTTCCCGGCGCGGATCCGCCGGATCCAGGGCGGCGATCTTCTCGAAGAGCGGCTCGATATTGTCGTAGCTGTCACCGGGCGATCTCGACTCACCCGTCATCAGCCACCCCACGCACCCAGCTGAAATCGACAGCCGTCGGGAATCCGCCCAGCTCCGCGTCGAACGGTTCCTGCACGGCGGCAATGGATGCCGTCAGGGTCCGCACGATATGCCAGCCGAAGCCGGCCTGCCCCACCACCGCCTCGGAGGTCGCGACCGAGCCGACGTGGACGAACATCTGGCGGTCGTCATAGGTGAATTCGCATTCGAGGGTGGAGTCCGGCACTGCCTCCATGATCAGCGAGGTGGCCACCTCGTCCAGGGCGAGCCGGATGTCGGTGACTTCGTCGAGCGCGAAATCGGCTATGAGCGAGACAGTTTCAGCGAGGGCGCGCAGCATTGTGAGCTGGTCGAACTGGGCGGGTAACCGCACCCCGATCGTCGTCGTCTTCGTTGAGGATCGGGAAGTCCACTCCCCCATTGCCCATCACCACCTTGTTCGCGTCGCCGGTTGCGCGGTCCGGCCACCGGGCACAGCCCCATGCTCTAACCGCGACGTTCCTCACGGTGCCGCTTACCCGGTGCGGGCGTAGGCAAACACGATCCTGGTCAGTCGCCCGCCTCGATGCGCTCGTGCGCGGTGAGCAACAGGTGATCGAATTCGGTGCGCATATGCACTGTCGAGTGCACCATCGTGGCGATGTCGGCGACCAAGCGGGCGGCGAGGGCGCGCAACTTGACGTTGGTTTCCTGGGACCGCCAGCTCAAGACCTTGAACGCCTGCTCCGGGGTGATCCCGTAGACCAGCATGAGCGCGCCTTTGGCCTGTTCGATCACCGCGCGCGCCGCGTACAGCTCGGGCAGGGTGTCGTCGAGGGTTTCCTGACGGTGTTCCTCGAGGGTGTCGGTGACGTCGATGTAGTAGCCGGCGGTGCCGACTATCTCGCCGTCGTCGTCGGCCATCCGGTCGGCCACCACGATGACGTGATGCACGGTGCCGGCGGTGTCGATGATGCGGTGGCGGCTGGAGAACGGATCGCCGTGCTCGACGGTCTTGGCCAGCGCGCTGGCCACCTGCGCGCGGTCCTCGGGATGTTTGTGGGTCATCAGCAAGTCGGTTGTCGGAGTGACGGTGCCGGGCGGGTACCCGTGCATCACCGCCACCTCGTCGGACCATTCCCACCGCTCGTCGTCGAACCAATACTTGAAGTTGCCGACGCTTTGCGGCTTACCCATGCCGATCACACGGTTCAACGCGACGGCATCCTCGGATTCCGCCCCCGTTTCATGAACCGATCCACTCTCCATCACAGCGCCAGTATGCGGCGCGCGGGGCGTGTGGGCGAGTGGATCGGAACGTTCGGGGACCAACGTCATCTAGTCGTCGAGGGCGGCCCGCATCGAGGAGTAGTACCCGAACATCGGCCGGACTCCGGTGAGTTCGAAGGCGCGCTCGATGGCGGGCCGTCCTGCCACGATCCGGAGGTCGACCCCGTTGCAGGCGGCCCGCTGCCGCACCGCGCCGAGGCTGGCGGCGGCACGCAGACTCAGGAACCGCGCGGCCCGCAGATCGATCACCACCGTGGGGGCGCCGGCGTCGATCGCCTCGTCGAGGGTGGCGCGGAATTGCGGGTAGACGGCGGCGTCGAGCTCGCCTTCGACCCGAAGCACCACGCTGCGTCTGCGGCGGTCGACCCGTTGCGCCCAGGTCCGGCTGGGATGGAACCGGGGGGACGAATCTTGCGTTGTAGCGCCATTATTGGCAGACACGCGCGCACCGGTAAGGGGGTGCAGCACAACTGCATCCATAGGCATGACAAACCTCCCACAATCAGGGGGGATCTCCGGCTCGCAGCGGCTATGGCGTGCCCGCGGGGTGTGAGCGGCGACAGAGGGAGTTCGCGTTCTGGGAACTCGTATCGCACTGCTCCCGCCGACCTAGCACCGAGCGTCTCCCCATCGAGGCGGTCGCTGTGAACCGGGGTCGGCTGTAGTCTCAACCTTTCCCAAGTCTGGCACGGCTGCTCTGTTCTGTACACAAAACCGGCCCGGCAGTTCGCCGGGCCGGAGTTGCCGAATATTTCCAGATGCGAATAACTAGGCCGGAACGGCCGCCGTCGGACGCTGCCAGTTGCGATGCTGGGCGACGTGCTCGGCTGAATACCGTTCAGCTGCTGGTCTTGTGCCGCCAATCGCGTACCGCGTCGCGGACCCGGTCGAACAGAGCCAGCGGCGGCCCGGCCGCCAGATTCGCCAGCGCCGACTCCCCGGCGCCCGGATGCGGACGGGTCGGGGCGACCGCCTCGGCGACCTTGACCGCGGTGGCGAGCCCGGCCCGCTCCTCCTTGGTGGTCTCCTGCAGCAGCTGCCCGAACTCCTCTTTCTCCTCGAGTTGGGAGTGCTCGATCACCGCTTCGGCGAACGCGTGGAACTTGGCGTCGAAATCGGGATGCTGCACGCCCAGGTCGTAGAGCTCGGCCAGCACGTGTTTGGCCTCTTCCTCTTCTTCGAGCCTGCTGTCGACGACGCTGTCGCTGACGTGCGCGCGCCGCGAGGTCGGGTGCACGACCTCTTCCTCGGCGGCCTCGTGAATGGCGAGCAGCCGGACCAGGTCCTCGAACGGCGGTCGCTTCTCCGCGCCGGTCGCGCCTTCGACCTGGGCAATCAGTTCTTTGATCTCGGTGTGCTGGTGCAGCAGCAGTTCGACGACATCGTGATCGTGTCCAGTGGTCATGGGTCTTCTCTCCTTGGTCGCGTCCCTACGGGGCTGTGGACGCTTCATTGCCCGCCTACCCCCGTCCACGCCGCTCACACCCGCCGCTGCCCAGCGCATGCCCGGGTTTGCCGCCGCAGTTCACTGGGCATAACCGCCACAGATCGTCTGCGCCGTTGATGGGAGTCCGCCGTGAAGATCGCGATGGTGGCCGAATGTGCTTCTCCGCTAACCGAACTCGCCGGCGGCGCCGCCAGCGGCCGCACGGTCGCGGTCGCGGCGCTGGCGGCGGCGCTGGTCCGGGCCGGGCACGAGGTCACGGTGTACACCCGGCGGCAGGACCCGCACACCCGCACCGAGGTCCCGGCCCGGGAGGGCTATCGCGTGGTGCACGTGCCCGCCGGGCCGCCGCGACCGCTGCCGCGGGACCAGATCCTGCCGCACCTGGGCGAATTCGGGACGTTCCTGCGCAAGCACTGGGCGCTGCGCCGGCCGGAGGTGGTGCACGCGCACTTCTGGATGTCGGCGCTGGCCGCCGAATTGGCCGCCCGCTCCCACGATCTGCCCGTCGTGGTGTCCTTCCACGGGCTGGGTACGGTGAAGCGGCGGTTCCACGGCTTGGCCGACACCAGTCCGCGCCCGCGCATCCGGTTCGAGCGGCTGATCGCCACCCGCGCCACCCAGGTGCTGGCCACCTGCACCGACGAGGTCACCGAGTTGACCCGGATGGGTGTGCCGCGCTTCCGGATCTCGGTGGTACCCGGCGGGGTCGACCTCGCCACGTTCACACCCGACGGTGGCGCGGCCGCACGCCGGCAACCGCACCGGGTGCTCGCGGTCGGAAGACTGGTGCGCCGCAAGGGATTCGACCTCGCGGTGCGCACCCTCGCCGAACTGCCGGACACCGAACTGGTGATCGCCGGCGGCGCTGTCGGCGACGACCTCGCCGATGACACGGAAACCCGCCGGCTGCGCCGCCTGGCCGTCGATTACGGTGTGGCGGAACGACTTCGAATGCTGGGTCCGGTCGCCCACGCGACGATGCCGCGCCTGTACCGCTCGGCCGACGTGACGCTGTGCACCTCCTGGTACGAGCCGTTCGGCCTGGTTCCGCTGGAGGCCATGGCCTGCGGGACCCCGGTGGTCGCCACCGCGGTCGGCGGGATGCTGGACACCGTGGTCGACGAGGTCACCGGAAGACTCGTCGCCCCACCGGAACCCGCGACCCTCGCGCGCGCGGTCCGCGGCTTGCTCGACGATCCGATGCGGCGCGAATCCTGGGGCGCGGCGGGCGTACAGCGCGTGCACGAGCGCTACTCCTGGGACCGCATCGCCACCGAAACCGTCGCCACCTACGAACGCGCCACGCCAATCCGCAGGACCCCCCTGCACCCGGCCCCGATGCCCGCCGTCGCCAACGCACGCTAGGCCCCGCCGTCACCCGGCATACTTGCGGCCGTAATCGAGCGCTAGCCCTCTTTCTCCGACAACTCAGCCGGGCCGGACTCGGAGTTCGCTCGCCACCGCCACGGTGTGAGCAGCCATGCGACGACAAACAAGAGTGCGAGGACAGCGCCCGCAATCACGCCCGCGTATGCCGCTTCGACGACGACCTCGAAGACCAGCACCACCGCGCCGGTGAGCGCGATGCCCAGCAGGGCCACGCCGATCATGGCGCACCGATGCGCCGCCGCGACCACGTTGCCCATGCGCTGCCGCCGGAACAGGATCCGATGCCAGGACACCGGCGCGACCAGAAACACCGTCGCTCCGACCGCGGTGGACACGGTGACCAGGTACAGCACCCGTAAGGGGCCTGAAAGATGCGCGAATCCCGATTGGAACGGCAAGATGAGCAGCGCGCTGATCAAGAACTGTATGCCGGTCTGCACGACCCGCAATTCCTGGATCAGGCTTTCCCAGTTCCGGTCGAGACGTTCTGTTTCGGTCTCGGACCGGGCGTGCGGGAAGCGGTCCTCCCCGGTTCGGTCGCCGTGCTCTCTCACCACAATCTCCTCCCCTGCTCGATCTCCAGGGGTAAAGGCGCAGATACCCATTTCGGCCGCGATTAACCGGGAAAGCGCCGGGTACCACCGCTCTATGGTCCCGACCACCGAAGAATTGCTGCACGCGCTGACCCGCACCGTCAGCACCCTGTCCGGCACCGATATCCGGTTCGCGGTGGCGGGTGGTTGCGCGGTGTATGCGCGGGGCGGGCCCATCACCCATCACGACGTCGATATCTTCGTCAAACCCGAGGACACCGGCGCGGCCGTGGCGGCGCTGGCCGCGGAGGGGCTGCGGGTGTGCGAGCCCGCCGAGGACTGGCTGACCAAGGTCTACGACGGCGACACCCTGATCGACGTGATCTTCCGTCCCAACAACCGCGATGTCACCGACGACCTGCTGGATCGAGCCGAGGAGATGCGGATCGGCGCGACCCGGGCGCCGGTGGTCAGCGGCACCGATCTGATGGTCGACAAGCTGCTCGTCTTCGACGCGCACCGGCTGGACCTGAGCCCGCTCCTGCACATCGCCCGGGATCTGCGCGAACAGGTCGACTGGAGCGCCGTGCGGCAGCAGTCCGAGCATTCGCCGTACGCGCGCGCCTTTCTCGGCCTGCTCGCCGACCTCGGGATCGCCGACACCGGAATCAGCAACGGGGGCAACCACATCGAGGGAGCCGAGTAGATGGAGACACCGCAATACCTTGTCGCGCACCTGCGCCGCGCGCTCGCCGAGGATCCGCGCACCTGCGAACTCGGCATCCACGTCACCATTCGCGGTGACGTGGTGGTGCTGGGCGGCGAGGTGAGCAGCGTGGAACGCAAACAGGCCATGGAGACGGTGATCCGCGAGCAGCTGCCGACGGCGCGCGTGCACAACGATGTCCATGTCACCCCGCCCTGCGCCCCCGAGGGCGCCGAAGACCTCTCCGCGCCCGAAAGGAGCTGAGCCCCATGCGAATCGCGGCCGTGGGGGATATACATCTGGGCGCGGAATCGGCCGGCGAGCTCCGGCCGGTGCTGCGCGAGCTGCCGCTGCGCGCGGATGCGCTGCTGCTGGCCGGGGATCTGACCCGGCACGGCACCCTCGACGAGGCGCGGGTGGTGGCCGGTGAGGTTGCCGACCTGGGGTTGCCGGTGGTCGCCGTACTGGGCAACCACGACCACCACAGCGACCAGCAGGACGAGATCACCCGCCTGCTCTGCGACCACGGCATCACCGTGCTCGAAGGCACCTCGATCACCCTCGACATCGGCGGCCGCACCCTGGGCATCGCCGGGTGCAAGGGCTTCGGCGGCGGCTTCGCGGGCAAATGCGCCAGCATCTTCGGCGAACGTCTCATGCGCGAATTCGCCGGGCACACCGTGGATGTCGCCGAGTCGCTGCGCAGCGCGCTGGCCGATCTGGACACCGATGTGACGGTGGTGCTCACCCATTACTCCCCGGTCAGTGACACCTTGCACGGTGAACCGCCGGAGATCTACGCCTTCCTCGGGTCGTACCTGCTGGGCGAGCCGATCGACGAATTCCAGGTGGATCTGGCACTGCACGGGCACGCGCACGCGGGCACCGAACGCGGCACCACGCCCGGCGGCATCCGGGTGCGCAATGTGGCCGAACCGGTGATCCGCGCGGCCTACGCGATCTACCAGCTCGAGCCCGCCCCGGTCCCGGGCGTGCTGGCCGGCACTGATTGATCGCGCCGAACCCGGGTATCGCTGCCAAAGCACACCTGTTCGACAGTTCGGCCAGAAAAGGAGCTTCCGCATGGTTGGCGAGCAAGATTTTCCGGATCATGAACGCACCACCCGCAGTCATGCCGGTGAAACGCTCGAGGACACGCGCAATTGGCCCGGAATAGTGCTTGTGATGCTGGGCATCGTCGGCCTCGCGCTGACGGTGACGGCCGCGGGTTATGGATTCGCGGGCTGGGCGATCATCGGCGGCATCGCCACTGTTGTCTGCCTGGCTGTCGGCACGTTCCTCGTTTTCGCCGAGCATCGCCGGGTCCGTAAGGAAGAAACTGCCGCCTCCGACGATCGCGGGCACTGATGAACGTTCGCCTCTGGTGTTCGCTGCTTGCGGCGGGCGGGTTTCTGCTCGCCGGCTGCGGGAACACCCTGCCCGGTGGCGATTCCGAAACTCCGGTCGGCCCCGCCACCCCCACCCAGCCGAAATTCACGATCACCTTCAATTCGACCACGCCGCGCAGTTCGCAGATCCCGAATCCCGATCAGATCACCCCGGAAGCGGCGAACCAGCTGTGCGGAATGTTCCGCGACGAGCTCGGGGAATGGAAATCCCAGGGGTCGGTGCTGGCCCGGGTCGGTTTCAACGGCACGGTGCACAACTGGGCGCTGCGCAACGGCGGCCTGAACGACTTGATCGTGCGGGACCGGACCGTGGTCGATACGGCCACCGGCGCCGCGTGCCCGCAGACGCGTGACGAAGTGCTCGAAGCGCTCGATGTCCCCGATCTCGCCTCCGGCCTGGCCGGATTCTGATCCCTTCAGCCACAGGAGAATTCGATGAAGTTCAGCACCCTGACCACCGCGGCGGTCGCCGGTTTGGCCGCGGCCGCCCTGTTCGCCGCGGGTTGCGACGAAGCCGAGAAGGCCGTGAACAAGGGCGGCGAAACACCGTGCAGCGAATTCACCAAGCAGGACAAGGACAAGCAGCGCACCACGGTCGCGAAGTTCCTGGAGCAGGAACAGGGCGGCGACGTCCCGAACGACCAGACCGTCGACCGCTCGCTCACCGCGATCGAATTGATGTGCGGCGCCCAGGCCAACCCCGACACCCCCATCAACAAGGCCGACCTCACCGGCATCCTCGTGCCCAAGTAGAGATCTGCGCCACACCCCGTTTCGCGCGGATTCGCCGGGATATCACCGGAGTACGTATCGCCGCCTCCGGCCCGCTCGACATCGGCGTCGAGCGTCGAAACCCGCACCACCAGGACGTTTCTCGCCCCGGGGGGTACGGAGCCGGCGGCCGGCTCGCGGACGGGGACGCCGACGCTGCCGCCCTCGTCCGCGAGTTCGCCTGGGCGCCAGAGCTCGACCCGCCGGGAGGCGTTGCTGATGTCCCACACCGCAGAGCCGGCCGTCACCCTGATCCTGCGAGCCCGCGGCCTGGGCGGGCTGCTCACCGCGCTGCCCGCCCTGCGCGGTCTGCGTGCCGCCCGTCCGCATCACCGCCTGGTGCTCGCCGCTCCCGGCTGGTTGCGCCCGATCGTCGATATGACCGGCTGCGTGGACGAGTTACACGCCACCCCGATCCTGGGTGACCTGCGCTGGAACGCGCCGCCGCCGACCAGCGCGGTGAACCTGCACGGGCCCGGCCCCGAAGGTCTCGCCGACCTGTACGCGACCGACCCCGAGCAGCTGATCACCTACCGGCACCCGGACTTTCCGCTGGTACTCGGCCCGGACTGGCCGGACGGCCGGCACGAGACGATGCGTTGGTGCACACTGCTCGAATCAGCGGGGATACCCACGGATCCGGGCGCTATCGAGCTGGATCCGCCGCCCGAGGCGCTCGGCCAGCGCACCCACGTCGTCCTGCATCCGGGCGCGAATTCGCCCGCGCGGCAATGGCCGGCCGAGCGCTTCGCGACCGTGGCCTCGCGCTTGCGGGCGGCCGGGCACCCGATTCTGGTGACCGGCACCGCCACCGAACTCCCCCTGGCCCGCTATGTGGCCGAGCACGCCGGATTGCCCGCGAACTCGGTAGTGGCAGGCGAACTCACCGTGCAGCAGTTGGCCGCGACGGTCGCGGGCGCGGCGCTGGTCGTGTGCGGCGACACCGGAGTCGGCCACCTGGCCACCGCCTTCGGCACGCCGTCGGTCCTGATCTTCGGACCGAACTCCCCGGCCGATTCGGGTCCACCGCCCGAGCGCTCGGCGCATATCGCATTGTGGGCCGGGCAGCTCGGTGACCCGCACGCGCCCGAACCCGGCCCGGGCCTCCTCCAGGTCAGCGCCATGGAGGTCATCGATGCCGCCGAACGACAATTGACCATCGCCCGCCGGCTGCCGACCATGGAAAACAAAATCGTCCAGTAATAAATCCAAAAGAAAAGGCCGCCCGGATTATTCATCCGGGCGGCCTGATCAATTATTCGGTTGCCGTTGTTCGGCGATTATTCCTGCCCGCGCTGGTAAGCGCGCTGGCGCTGCTCGTCGACGCCGGCTTCCGCACGTTCCTTTTCGGCCGCCGCTTCCTTCCGCGCCGCTTCGCGCTGCGCACCGGCCTTGTCCTGCTGGGCCTTGCCTTCATCCCGCAGATCATCGTTACCGAAGACTGTGCCGGTGGTCTCCTTGACCTTGCCCTTCACGCCTTCGACAGCGCCTTCAATACCTTCGCGGGGACCACTCTTATGTTCGGTCACGATATCTACCTCCGAAATTTCGGTTATCAGGTGGACATATGCCGTCTACCCGGCGATGCGGGGCCCAATCAGGTGTGACCGAGTTTTTTCTGGATATCACCAGGTTATGACGTCATTTTGGATGAACGACGCCGAGGTGCCGGCGCGGCTGCGGCTCACCCCGGGTCTGCGCTTCGACACGGTCGTGATCGGCGGCGGGCTGACCGGCCTGGTGACAGCGCTGCTGCTGGCCGAGAACGGCGTGCAGGTGGCGGTGCTCGAAGGCCGTCGCGTCGGCCTCGGCACCACCGGCGCCACCACGGGCAAAGTCAGTCTGCTGCAGGGCATTCGAGCGCAGGAGATCCTGCGGCATCATTCGGTGCGCACACTGAGCCGGTACGTCGAGGCCAATCGCGACGGCCAGCAGTGGCTGCTGCGCTTCTGCGCCGAACACCAGGTCGCGCACCAGCGGGCCGCGGCGCTGACCTACGCGCAGACCGACCGTGAGGTGCGGGCCGTACACGCCGAATACGAGGCCACCCGCAAGGCCGGACTGCCGACCGAGCTGGTCGAGAACCTGGACGTGCGGTTCCCGACACACGGTGCGGTCCGCCTGGCCGATCAGGCACAGCTCGATCCGGTGGCGCTGCTGGCGGCACTGGCCGCCGAGGTGGAGGCGCACGCCGCGCCCATCTACGAATCCACCCTGGCCACAGGCGTGCACCGCGGATCCGACGGCGACCTGGTCATCGACACCGAGCACGGCGAGATCGCCGCGCACACCGTCATCCTCGCCACCGGCACCCCGATCCTCGATCGCGGCGGCTTCTTCGCCCGGCTCACGCCGCAGCGCTCCTACCTAGCGGCTTTCCGTGTGCCCGAACAGCTTCCGCACGAGATGTTCCTCAGCGCGGGTGCGCCGACGAAGTCGCTGCGCTACACCCCCACCCCGGACGGCGAGGTCCTGCTGGTCGGCGGCAACGGCCACGCGGTCGGCCGCACCGACTCCGCGCTGGCACACGCCGACGCGCTGGTCGACTGGACGCGACGCTGGTTCCCGGATGCCGAACCGCTACAGAGCTGGTCGGCGCAGGACTACCACCCGGTCGGCGAGCTGCCCTACGCCGGGCCGCTGCTGCCCGGGCAGGACCGGATCCTGATCGCCACCGGATATGCCAAGTGGGGCTTGACCAATGGCGTCGCCGCCGCGCTCGCGCTGGCCGGACGACGCACCGGCAAGCCGCCGGGCTGGGCCGGAGTGTTCGACAGCTGGAATCCCAGCGAGCTGAAGTCCTGGTTCCCCGCCGCCCGCGCCAACGCGGCCGTGGCACAACAGATGTCGGCCGGGTGGCTGCTCCGGTTGGCGAGCGGGCCGGGCGTTGCCCCCGACGAAGGGTGCGGGCGGGTGGAACGCCATGGCCTGAGCCCGACGGCGGTGTGCACGGTCGACGGGACGACCACCGAGGTATCGGCGGTGTGCCCGCATCTGTACGGGATCGTGCGCTGGAACGACGCGGAGAAGTCCTGGGACTGCCCGCTGCACGGGTCGCGCTTCGCGCCGGACGGGACGCTGCTGGAAGGTCCCGCGACCGAGGGACTTTCGCCGCGGGTGGTGCCGCGGCCCGCGCACTGAGGCCGCACTGACACAGAATTCCGCCAATTGCCTCGAGAACAGACCGCTCAGTTGTAACGTGTTCTAGATCCGTCGCCCAGGGGTTACCGAGTGGCGCGGCGGGTGCGTAACACCTGACTCTGGGAGGGGTTCTGTGGCTCGACTGTCGATGCTGACTGCCGCTGTGGCGCTTGCTGTTTCGTGTACCGCGCTCGCGCCGGGAACCGCCGGGGCGGCGGTCTACAACTGGCCCGAGATCGAGCAGAACGCGGTACCGCGCGCCGAGTGCGGGCCGGGCTCGCTGCCGGAAACCGGTGTGCAGGGCGATGTTCCAGCCGACGACCGGCTCAGCGGCCGCAGCGCCGCCGGGTATCGCTGCAACACCTCCTTCGTGGGCGGGTTGCAGCAGCAGGGCGGCGGGACACTGTCGGCGGTGTACGACCACTGCTCCTACACCGGCACCTTCTTCCCGGGCAATCTGCTCAATGCGGCCGCCCCCGGCGTGCACGTCATCGACGCGTCCGATCCCGCGAACCCGGTGCAGACCGCCAGCCTCGACGAACCGGCCATGCTCGGCGGGACCTGGGAGAGCCTGAAGGTCAACACCACGCGAAAACTGCTGGCCGCCACCGCCGTTCCGGTCACCACCGGCACCGCGTACTTCTCCATCTACGACATCTCCGACTGCGCGCGTCCGCGACTGCTGAACCCCGGGCCCGGCACCGACCTGACCATGCCGCTGCCGTTCATGTCGCACGAGGGCGGCTTCTCCCCCGACGGCAACACCTACTGGGCGACCAGCACCAGCCCCGGCCTGGTCACCGCCATCGATGTCAGCGATCCGTCGAATCCGCGCGTCATCTGGCACGGCCTGCAATCGCTGACCGCGCACGGGTTCGGGATCAGCCCCGACGGCAACACCATGTATCTGTCCATCCAGAACGGGATCAATATTCTCGACATCAGCGCCATCCAGCGGCGCGACCCGTATCCCGTGGTGCCGCAGATCGCCACCTATCACTGGGGCGACGGCTACTTCAATCAGCAGGCGGTGCCGGTCACCTATGCCGGGCGTCCGCACATCTTCGTCGGCGACGAAGCCGGTTCCGGCGGCGTGAAACTGATCGATGTCACCGATCCGGCCCGGGCCGTGCGCAAGATTACCGTCAAACTCGAGATCAACACGCCCGCCCGGATCGCCGAGCACGCCCGTTCGGCCGCGGGTAGTCCGCTGTTCTCCTACGACGCACACTATTGCGTCGCCGACCGGCCCAACGATCCGACCGCGCTGGCCTGCAGCTGGCTCGGGTCCGGGATCCGGGTGTTCGATGTGCGCGATCCTGAGGACATTCGCGAGATCGCGTACTTCAATCCGCCCGCGCAAACCGGAAAAGCCTTCCAGCTGCCCAATTCGGTGAACTCCGACCTGGCCTTCGTCGGCGTGCCGGTGTGGAATTTCGTGCCGCTGGCCCGCGAGATGCTCAACGGCAAACTCCAGCCGGGACAGGCGCTCGGGCCGCGCTCGGGCATGGTGACCAAGAACGACATGTCCGCCGACATGTGCCTGTCACCCCCGGTGTTCCGGGGCACCCAGATCTGGACCACCTGTAGCGACAACGGGTTCCTGATCTTCGAGCTGGAGAACGGCGTCTACACCCCGCCCGCCGATCAGGAGCCGACCATTGGCGCGTAAGCACCTCCTGCTCGCGGCGGCGTGCCTGATAGCCGGTGCGGCGCTGGGATTCTGGTGGCAACCGGCGTCGTCCGGCGATACCGCGCCGGTCCTGTCGCAGGTCGATATCGGCTTCGCCCAGGACATGGCGGTGCACCACGAGCAGGCCGTGCTGCTGGCCCGCTCGCTGCCCGCCGACGCGAGCCCGCAGATCCGCGGGATCGCCGAACGCATCGTGCTCGCCCAGACCGGTGAGATCGCGCAGCTGCGCGGCTGGCTACAGCTCTACGACCTGCCGCTGACCACCGCGACGCCGATGCGCTGGATGGCGCACCGGCACGAGCACGGTGGCGCGCCGATGCCCGGCCTGGCCTCGACCGCCGAGATCACCAGACTGGCCGGGTCGCGCGGCGTCGAGGCCGAGATCTTGTTCCTGCAGTTGATGATCCGCCACCACTACGGCGGCATCGACATGGCGCAGGCCGCCTTCAACACCGGCTCGAACGCGGCGGTCAAGCGAGTGGCGCTGGATATGGTGAATGAACAGGGCAACGAGGCCGGCCAGATGACCGCGCTGCTCACCGCCCGCAACGCCCAGCCGCTGTCCTGATTGTAGGGTGGCAGCAGCGCCGGAGCATGTCCGGTCGCCGAGCGAACGAAGGGACAGCGGGGATGTCGGAAACCTCGGTCGAGGTGCTCCTGGACGACTTCGAGAACAAGGACAATTGGGATGTCGCCGGCGCGGGCGCCGATCGCAGTCATCTCACGACGTTCGCCGAAGGCGCTCCCAACAAGGAACTTCGAACCTACGTCGACGGCCGCGCCGGCGCCGACCACCGTGCCCTGGTCCTGCTGATCAAGTCGGCCGCCGACGACCTCGAGGTCGACCTGGTCACCAAGTCCGGTGAATCCTTCGCCGTCCCCGGCCGGTTGGCGGCCCTGAACCTCTGGGTCCGCTCCCCGCACGCCTCGATCCGCCTCTTCGCCAGCCTCGGCAGCACCGACGGCGCCACCCGCGAAGTACAACTCGGCAAGGTCACCGCCAGCGCCGAATGGCAGCACATCAAACACCAGCTCGACACCCCCATCGACGGCGCCAACCTCAAGGGCCTCAAGATCCGCCTGATGGCTGTCACCAAGCAAACCGGCGAACTGATGATACTGCTGGACGACCTCACCGCCCGCACCACGGGTAACTAGCCGACGAACTTCCGCCTAGCCGCGACTGAGAGTGATGGTTGTCCACGCGCCGACATGGATTCGGTCGCCGGGATGGACCGGGACCGCGGCGTTCTTGGGGATGTCGTCCTCGGAGTCGTTGAGGCTGGTGCCGTTGGTCGAGCCGAGATCGGTGATGGTGGCGGCATCGTTGCTCAGGTGCAGCGTGGCGTGCGCGCGGGAGACGCCGGCGTCGGCAGGTGGGATGCCGAGGTCGATATCGGGGTTCAGGCCCTGAGAGACGCTGTGTTTGCCGATCAGGATGTCGCTGCCGTGCAGGGTGATTCGGCGTTCCGGAAAGTAGGCGGGGAAGTCGACCTGGTCGGCGTCGGGGCCGTTGCGGGCTTGGACGCGGTCGTAAAGGGCGCGGTCGGCGGTGACGGTGGCAATCCAGGCGAGCGCGGGGGCCCGGGGTTCGACGACCGCGGGCTCGACCAAGGTGGGCGGCGGGCCCACCAAAGTACCGCCCGCGGCGGTCTTTCCGGCTGCGCCCAGGACGAAGTCGTAGCCGCACACTTCGCAGAAGCGGCTGCCGGCGCCCGGAGTCGCGCACTCCGGGCAGGCCGCCGCCGTGGGGGTTCCGGCGTGCGACGGCTGCCCGATCTGGGTGCCGCACTCGTCGCAGTAGTCGGTCGATACCGAGGAGTGCCCGTCGGGACAGATAACCATCAGGACTTCTTCGGCGGAATCCGGACGGTCTTGACCGAGCGGGCCTCGAGGGCCTTCTCGTCGAACGCCTCGACCTTGGTGCGCAAGCGCACGGTGCCGTCGCGTTCGACGTCGACGACATTGCGCAGCAGCTTGGCGGTTTCGGCGTTGCCGGCCTGGGTGGCCAGTTCCACCGCGCGGCGCAGCTTGGCGGTCGCGGTGTCCACGTCGCCGTTCTTGCGGGCTTCCAGGCCTTCCTGGACCGCTTGCGCCAGCTCGGCCTGATCGGTGTATTTCGCTACGCGGTCACTGATCCGGGCCGACAGTTCGGTGTCCTCGGTCCACACCGCGCGCACCAGCCCCTTGCCGACCTCCTGATCCCCGGCGAAGACGGTGACCCGCGCGGCGGCCTTCTCCCGGCCGGGCGCGGCCGGCTCCACCCGCACCTGCAGGTGGTATTCGCGTTCCTCCGCACCCCAGGAACCGAGCGGGAAATCCCGCACCTGCGGGCTGTTCTCGACCTGCAACCCGGTCAGGTCGACCACCGCCGGGCTGACCTGCTTGACGTAGTTGACCGTGGCCCCCGCCGGCGTCCA
Source organism: Nocardia sp. NPDC051832 (assembly GCF_040681285.1). Classification (NCBI taxonomy): domain Bacteria; kingdom Bacillati; phylum Actinomycetota; class Actinomycetes; order Mycobacteriales; family Nocardiaceae; genus Nocardia; species Nocardia sp. NPDC051832. The sequence goes on along the minus strand of NZ_JBFAYL010000005.1, from coordinate 126,232 downwards.
CACCCGAAGCGTCAGTTCGGGAATCGCCTTGGCCAGCGAACTCTGCATCATGGCGGTGAAATCGGCGGCCAGCTCTTCGCCCTGCTCCACCACGTCGGTGCTGCCGTGCAGCGCGTTGGAGATCATCTGCATTTCCTTGACCACGTAGTCTGCGCCGACTCCCCGGCAGTCGCAGGTGAACAGGCCTTCGGACAGCTTGATCTCGGCTTTGAGGGTTTCCTCTTCCTCGTGCTCGTTCTTGCCGTCGGTGAGCAGGATGGCGTGCACCATCGAGCCCTCGTGCTTCTTGGCGAGCTGGCGGGCCAGCCCCAGCCAGGTGCCCATCGCGGTCCCACCGGACGGCCGCAGTTTGTCCAGCTGCCGCCGCGCCGCCGCCACGTTCTGCCGGGTCGCGGGGAGCGAAGGGTCGTCTTTGGGAAAGATCAAGCGCGCCTTGGCCGTGCCCTCGATGATGGCGAAGCGGGTGCCTTCGGGCAGTACGTCGAGCGCGGCCAGGGTGGCCTCGCGCGCGCCTTGGAATTTGCGGCCGGTGGCCATCGAACCGGAGCAGTCGATGATGAGGATCTCGACCCGCTCCGGCGGCGGTTCGGCGGCCACGAAATCCGCTCCCGCTTCCACGGTGACGATGGCGTCGACCGTGTCCGCGCCCTCGGCCAGATACTCGTTCTGGTCGACGGCGACCGCAATGCCGTTGTTCTCCACGGAACTCACAGTGTTCACTCCTGGTGTAGCTCAGGTGATGGGTGCCAGTGCGACAGTGATGTTGTCGCGCCCGCCGCTGCGCAACGCGAATTCGACGAGTTCGCGGGCGGCGGGCATACGTTCGGCCACGGTGGCGATGGCGGCCAGGTCGCCCGCGCCGGGCCGGTAGTTCCACAGGCCGTCGCTGCACAGCAGCAGCACGCCGGGACCGGTGGTGGTGAAGGTGCCGACGCAGCTGTCGGCGGCGGGTTCGGCGCCGGAATCGGCGCCCAGCCACCGCATCAGGTGGTGGGCGCGCGGATGCTGCATGGCGGTTTCGTCGTCGGTGCCGAAGTCCACGAGGGTCTGGGCGTAGGAGTCGTCCTTGGTGAGGCGCTGGGACGGCGGGCAGACCGACGCCGAGGATTCGGTGCGCAGCCAATATGCCCGGCTGTCACCGATGTTGGCGTGCGCGATCTCGAACCGGCCGGTGCCGTAGCCCCGCACGATCGCCGAGACATAGGTGCAGGACGGCGCGTGGCCGTTGGGTTTGGCGATCGCCCGGACCGCCTTGGTGGCGGCGATGAGCCCGGCGTAGACGGCCTCTTCCAGGGAGTCACCGTCGGCGAGCGCGCTCAGGCAGCCGTCGACTCCGGCGCGCACGGCCGCGCCGGAGGCGGCCTGCGGGTCTTCCGAGGAGGAGACGCCGTCGCTCACCACGATCACCGTGGTGCCGGGCATACCGCCCGGCCCGTCGATGACCGCCGCCGCGACCGAGTCCTCATTGCGGGAATGGCTGAGCCCGCGGTCGGTGGCGAGATACACCGCACCCAGATCGGCCTCGAAACGGTCCGGCTGGGAACGCAATTGGCCGCAGCCACGGCAGTAGCCATCGCTGTCGTGGTCCGACCCGCCGCAGCTCTCGCACTGCGACGGCCCGGCTTGCCCGCCCGCTTCGTCCACCGGCCGCGGCAGCGCCACCCGGCGCGCGCCGATCTCCTGCCCGCATTCCTCGCAGTAGCGATCCTTGGCGCCCACCGGGGCCTGACACTTCGGGCAGGTGCCGGCGCGCCCCCGGGCCGCGGGCAGGTGCAGGGGCTCGGTAGGCAGAGTGCCCGCGGTAGTCGTGTTCAAGTCGGCGCTCACAGTGGGGATCGAATTGGGCAGGGACGGTTCGGTGGTGGCCGCGGCGGGCGGGTCGGCCGAGGCGGCTCCGGGCACAGCCGGGTCGGCGGCCGTTGGGTTGGTCGCGGCTGCGTCGGGCCGCCGGTCGGCGCTCATAGCGTGGTTCTCGGTCGGACGCCGTTGGCGCGGTCGACCATCTCGAAACGCGCCCACATATCGGGGGTTTCGTGGGCCAGGTCGCGGTAGCAGCGCTCCAGGCCGGTGCGCACGCCTTCTTGGTCGAACGCCGCGCCGAGCAGTGGCGTGTGATCGGCGGGAGCTTTCCCCGCGGTCAACCAGCTGAGGGCCGCGTCGAGCACTTGCATGCGCACCTGGGCGCGACGGCGGGTGGAATCTATGGTGAGGGCTGCCACGCGCGCTCCCGTTTCCCGCAACACTTGCTCGGAGAGATCGTCCGGGCCGCGATCGGCGAGTTGTGTTGTCACAGCGGCGATCCGGGCCTCGGTGTAGAGCGCCGAGGACGGCTCGACCTGGTCGAGCACGCCCACCGCGCCGTCGCGGTCACCGCCGTGCCGGCGCAGCCTGGCCAGGCCGAACGCGGCGCTGACGTAGGCGTGATCGGTGCGCCACACCAGCTCGTAGTACCGGGCCGCCTGGAAGCGATCCGCGGGTACGCCCGCCATGTGCGTATCCCCTTCTTCCGCAGCCGAACCGTTGGCGTCGCGCCGGGCCGCGGCGGCGTGCACCGCGAGTTCAGCGACCGCGGCCAGCGCCAGTTTCGGGGCGGGTTCACCGGGCAGCGCGGCATAGACGGCGTCGAAATCGCCGTAGGCGTCCCGGTAGTCCCCGGCCAGCAGCCGGGCCTGGCCGCGATACCAGGCCAGCCGCCAGTCCCCGGGCAGCGTGGTGGCCAGGTCGTCGATGCGGCGGAACGCGTCGTCGTAGTCGCCGATGTCGAGGGCGGCCCGGACCAGGCGCAGCGGGATCTCCACGGATTTCTCGCCCGTGGTGACCACCGCCTGCAAGCCCGCGGTGAACGCCGGTTCCAGTTCCGCCGGCGCGGTGCCGCCGGTGGTGGCCAGCAGCGGGGCGCCGCTGTCGCCGGGGTCGACCAGCGGAACCGGCAGCGCCGCGATGATCTCGGCGGGTTCGATCACCGAGTCCGCGCCGATGCCGAAGACTCCGCGCGGCGGCCCGAAGAACGCCGACATGCCCGGACGCGGCACGCCGTCGTCGGTGGCGAGCACCTCGCGCAGCACGCCGGTCAGCTGATCGGTCATCTCCTCGGTGGAGGGGAAACGGGCGTCGGCCTCGGCGTCGGTGGCGCGCAGCAGGAACCGGTGCAGCGAGTCGTACCGCGCCAGCAGCGCTTCCTCGGCAGGGTCGGGCAGCGGGCCGAGAATGCCGTCGCGCAGACCCAGGCGCAGCATCAGCACGGCCAGCGTGCGCCCGACGGTGTAGATCTCGGTGGCGACCGTCGGGCCGGTCTGGGCGATTTCCGGCGCCTGATACCCGGGCGTGCCGTAGATCGGGCTCGACTCGTCGTCCATCGAGATGACCGCGCCGAGGTCGATCAGTTTGAGGTGATCCTCGGACTGGATCATGTTGTCGGGCTTGAAATCACAGTAGGCCAGCCCGTTGGCGTGCAGGTATCCCAGCGCGGGCAGCATGCCCAGGATGTAGGCGATGGCCTGCGGCGGCGGCAGGTGCCCGCCTTCGGCGTCGCGGTGCCGGCGCAGGATCTGCTTGAGCGAGGTGCCGCCGACGTACTCCATCACGATGTAGCCGACCGCGATGCCGTCGTCGCCGACGTGCTCGACGAAGTTGAAGATCTTGACGATGCTGGGGTGCTCGACCTCGGCGAGGAACCGCTTCTCCGCCAGCGCCGCCTTCATGGCGTCCTCGTCACCGGAGTTCAGCAGGCCCTTGAGCACCACCCACCGGCCGCCCACATTGTGGTCCACGGCCAGGTAGATCCAGCCGAAACCACCGTGGGCCAGACAGCCTTTCACCTCGTACTGACCGCCGACGCGATCACCGGCGACGAGTTTCGGGGTGAAGGAGAACTTCGTGCCGCAGTGCGGGCAGAACCCCTCGGCGCGCCCCGGCCGGCCCTCGCGGCTGCGCCCGACCGCCCGGCCGCAGCTGCCGCAGAACCGTTTGTCCTCGGCGACTTGCGGATCGGCCAGGATCGCTGCGAGCGGGTTCACCTTCGGCTGACGCGGCATCTCCACCAGACCGCCACCCAGGCCGCCGCGCTTGCTCTGACTCGACGACGACCGGCCGGTGCGCACCGAGCGCGAGGATCGGCCGCTACCGGTCGAGGCCTCGGTCGTCGGCATCGTCGAGGAGGTGACCGGCAGGCTCGGCGCGGCGCCGCAGACATCGCAGTAACCGTCGGAAATGCCGCCGCCGCAACCGGGTTCGGCGCAGGCCTGGCCTTCGGTCGGTGCGGTCGGCGGCTGGGCCGACTCCTGGGTCATGGCCGCCGAGGGCGCGGTGCCACAGCGGTCGCAGTAGCCGTCCTCGACGGTGCCGCCGCAACCGGGTTCGGTGCAGGTCATCGCGTCTTCCCCGCTTTCTTCTCCCCGATCAGCTGCTGATAGTCGGCGACGGCACGGGTGACCGCCGCCAGGTCGCAGGGGTTGCGGGTGAGCAGCCCGGCTGCGATCTGATAGGCCGCCAGCACTTCTCGATCCTCGCTGATGCCCAGCCGCGCGGCTTTGGCTTGATAGGCCCCCAGGCGGCCCCGCAGTTCCGCGCGGCGATCCAGCAAGCCCTGGGCGAGGGCCTCGTCGGCTTGCGCGGCGGCGGTGGCGTCGGCGATGCGGGCCCGCAGGCCGTGTAAAGCCACCGCCGGGACGGCGTTCGCCGCGCCGGCGACGCGGCCATCCGGCTGCGCGGCTGCCAGCTTGGACAACTCGGCGCCGAGCATCGGGGCCTGGTCCGGCCGCGCGGGCAGCGGCGCGGTCACGATGCGGCGTTCGGCCTCGGCTTTCAGCTGCGCGGCCCGATCCCTGGTCGTACGCAACAACTCCCAGTGCCGCCGGGTCTCGGCGACGGCGGCGGCCCAATCCTTGGTGATCGCGTTGAGCTCGGTGAGCACCGCCGACTGCCGGCGCACCGCGGCGCTGATCTCGGCGATGCGCGCGTCGATCTCGCTGCCGGTGAGCGAGAGCGGGTCGGTGCCCGCGCGCCGCATCAGGGCGTCGATATCGGCGGCCACGGCCCGGAATTCCGGTGTCACCCCCTGGGCGAGCTCGACCTGCGCCTGCAACGGGCCCAGCCCGGCGACCACCCGGTTGTTGACCGCGTCGACACCGTCCAGGAATTCGGCGATCCGCGGGAAGGTGGCGCGCATACGATCCAACGTATCGGCCAATCCGACGAACAGCACGTGTTCGCTGGGACCGGTGAGCGAGCGCTGCGCCATCGGGATCGGGGTGCGCCCCGCCTCGTGCGGGCGGCCGCGCAGCAACTGCGTCAACTCGACCCGGGCACGGTCGTCGACCCGGCCGCGGGTGCCGCGCAGGGTGCGGGCCTGGTCCAGGATGGCCTTCATCCGGCCGTGGTCCTCCCACATCAGATCCAGCGCCTGCCGGATCGGCTCCCAGCGCTCGGCGGTCAGCCCGGCCGGCGGGAAATGCCGGAGCAGGTTCAGCCCGGGATGATTGTCCAGCTCCAGCAGGGTGCCGGTGATGGCCTCGAATTGTCGGGTGCGGTCGGCGAGTTCGCGATCGATCTCGGCGACGCTGAGCGGGAGCACGGCAGCGGCCCTCACTCGCTGTACCGGGTCGGCGGCGGACCCGGTGACGGGCCGAGCTGCGAAAGATGTTTGGCGTAGATGCTTTCCCAGCTGCCGTCGGTGCGCAGCCGCTCGATCACGCCGTTGACGAAACGCACCAGCTCGGGGTTGTTCTTGGCGATCCCGACCGCGTAAGCGCCGCTGCCGATCGACTCGCCGAGCACCGCGAGGTGGCGGTCCTGGGCGACCAGGCCGTGCAGGATCGGCTCGTCGGCGCTGATCGCGTCGACGTGGCCCTGCTGCAACGCGGCCAGGCAGTCGGTCCAGTTGGTCACCCCGAGCACGGTCAACCGGACCGGCAGGGTGAACAGCGGGCCCGCGGCGGTGGTGCCGCTGGCGACGCAGACCCGTTTGCCCGCCAGGTCGGCGCTGCCGCGGATACCGGAGTTCTTGGGCGCGGCGATGCGTTGCGTCGCACGGTAGTACACGCCGGAGAAGTCGACGTCGCGGCGGCGCTGGCAGGTGGCGGAGAAGGTGCGCACGATCAGGTCGACCTGCCGGTCGCGGAGGGCGGTGATGCGTTCGGCCGCTGTCACCGAGCGCAGTTCGACCTTGCCGCGATCACCGAAGAGGCTGTAGGCGATCTCGCGGGCGACGTCGATGTCGAAACCTTCGAGTTCGCCGGTGGTCGGGTTGCGAAACCCGAACAGGTAGGTGTTCTGGTCGACGCCGACGCGGACCCGGCCGTTGGCCACGATCGCGGCCATCGGGGAACCGGCGGGCATCGCGCCCGGCTGCGGCAGCGCCCTGGGGGTCAGGCTGGTTTCGGCGTCGCACTCCCCCTCGGCTTGCGGCGGGGTGGTGATCGGGGTCAGTTCCGGCGGTGTCGGATTGACCGCGGCCATCGTGGTCATATCCGGTACCGAGGAGTCGGCGCCGCAGCCGGCCAGCAACAAGGCCACGCCCAGCAGCGGCGCCAGAGCGCGGGACCTCACAGGAACTCCTTCACACGCGGCCACAGACCGATGATGACGGCCGCGGCCGCGAACAGCATCAAAAGCAGTGTGGCCGAGGGACTGTAGGACAGGGCGTCACCGGCGGAGTCGACGCCGCCGCGCAATTCGCCGCGGACAGCGGTGAGCTCTTTGCGCAGCGACTCGTCCAGGCCGGCGAACTTGGTGGCCGAGGTTTCGGCGCCGCGGCCGATGGCCTGGTCCACCGCCTCGGTGAACTTCGCCGCCTGATAGGCCTCGACCTGTTTGCGATGCCCGGTGTTCCAGCTCTGGAAGCGCTGGGAGGCTTCGGAATCGGCGCCGGTGACCGCGGTGAGCCGATCCCGCAGCGCCGTGGTGTGCTGGGTGAAGGTTTCCTCGCCTTCGGCGATGTCGCCGCGGGTGATCAGCTGCAAGGTTTCGGCTGTCCGCGCCTGCTGCGCGAGAATCCGGGCTTCGGCCAGGGTCTCGAACCGGTTCGCGGCCCCCGCCTCGCCGCCGTCCAGCGCCGACCCGGCCAGCGAGGTGGCGACCACCACCCAGATCATCGCCAGCACCGTCGCGCCCGCGGCGGCGGCGAGCCCGAGGTTGAACCGGCGGTTGGTGCGTTCGAGCAGCACGTACGACCCTGCGCCGCAAGCGATCAGCACCAGCAGCAGCAACCCGAGGGTGCCCCACGGCAGCGCCCCGATCCGGCCCTGTTCGGCGTTGACCGCGGCGAACCGGTCGGTGCTGAGCTTTTCGGCGTTCTTCAGCAGCGAGTCCTGCATGAGCGCCGAGGCTTCGCGCAGGTAGGCCGAGCCGACCGGGAACCCCTGCCGGTTGTTGGCCCGCGCCGTCTCGACAAGCCCGGTGTAGGCCGGTAATTCGGCGCTGATCCGGGCGACGATCAGCCGGGTTTGCTCGTCATTGGCGCCGACGGTGGCATCGGCCAGTGCGGCGGCCGCGTCGGCCAGCGCCGTCTGGTAGCGGACCCGCACGTCGGGGGCTTCGATACCGCCGGAGAGAAAGGCCTCGGCGGCGGCGGCGTCGGCGGCCGAGAGCGAGACGTAGAGATTCTGCGCGGCGTAGGCCAGCGGCTCGGTGCGATCCAGCGCCGTCTCGTGCCGGGATATCTTGCCGCTCAGCGTATTCGCGCTGGTGAACCCCGCGAGCAGGCACAATGTGACGACGACGAGCACGACGACGCCGATCGCGCCTGGCGTCGTGCCGGCGAAGCGCCGCAACCACAGCGCGGCATTGCGTACCGCCGCTGGTAGGCGAGGTCTCACACCGTCCCCCCTTCATATCCCGGCCGGTGTCTCCGCTCGCGATAGTACGTCAGGCGGTACCCGCGCGCCGCGCTATTTTTTCGCAAGCGGACAGGAGCCGGGCGGGGGTTATTTCGGCGCGCTCAGGTAGCTCAGGTAACTGGGACGCTCCGGGTCGAGAAGGATTGCCTGGCCCCGGATCTGGCGCTGCTTCCAGGGCGCGATGAAGTGGCGGGGGAAGCTGCTCCGGCTGACCGAGACACGTAAGCGGTGCCCGGCGCGCAGCAGCACCTCGGTGGGGTTGATCTCGATATCGATGTCGAAGGGCTCGCCGGGGGTCAGTGGTGCGGCGGTGTCGGCGGTGAGAGTGTGCAGCGGGAAGAGGAGTTCGCCGTCGACGTAGTAACTCTGCTCGGGATCGGTGGCGCGCAACGACGACAGGAGCGCCCCGCGGGTGATCGGCACCGAGGCGCCGTCGGGGTGCACGGCACAGACGGTGACAGCCCAGAAAGCGTCGGTGCCATCGGCTTCGGCGCGCAGATGCAGATTCATCGGGCCGGTGAGCACGGTGTCGGCGTCGAAGGGGGCGCTGGTGAACGTGACCGCGGTTGCTTCGTTGCGGCGGTCGTCGTTGCCGAAGGCGCGGCCGAACAGCAGGGCGATGCCCATGCTCATGACCGCGGTGTTGCCCGAGGCCGCGCTGCCGCGTCCGGCGGGCAGCGGCAACCGGTACTCGACATCGACCGGACTGTCCGCCAGGCCGGCGTCGGCGGCGGCATGCGCTGCGGCGCCGGTGCTTTCGCCGGTCAGGTAGAGCCTGCCGACCCGCGCCCGCGGATCCGGGAAGCTGTCGCGGCGCACCCAGGCCCCATCGCCCTGGCGGCGCACGGTGATCGGCCCGTAGCCGTCGATGCCGTTGTCGATGCCCTTGACCCACTTGTCGAAGAACGCGCATTGCAGTTCGTCGAGGGCCTGCGGATTGCCCTGATCGCCGAACCCCGAGCCCGGCGTCAGGTGATAGGAGTCGTCGACGAGCACCTGCTTCGGGCCGCCGGGCACCGGAATGCGGTCGTAGAGACGGAAATTGGAGCGGTTGTAGACATCGTGCCAGCCGCCGTGGATCCAGGTCGGCACGGTGATGTCCTCGTACTTGCACAGCCGGGCCGCCCACATCGGGTTCAGATACCCGTCCTCGTGTTCCTCGGTGAACGCCAGCCGCAGCGCCCGCCCGAGCCAGCCGGTGCTCCCGATCGTCCGGTCCCGCAAGAACTTTCCCGCGATTCCGGCGCGCACCAGCCCGGGCAGCGCCGGGAGCCATTTACCGCCGTTGACCGCGAGCATCCAGACAATGATGCCCGGCGTCGGAACCCCGCCGGTGAGCCCGAGTTCGCGCACCGGGTTCTCCCCCGCCTCGATCGCGAAGCAGGCCTTCACCCCCTCGGCCCGCTGGCCCGCGGTCAGCAGGGCCGCGATAGCGCCATAGGACAGGCCCTGCACCGCGACATCGCCGTTGCACCACGGCTGTTCCCGCACCCACCGCACCACTTCGACATAGTCGAGCTGTTCCCGCGGGCTGAAGAAATCCCAAGTGCCGGTGGAACTTCCGGTGCCGCGCACGTCCACCATCAAACCGACGTAACCGCGCGAGACGGCGGTGCGGTTGACGGCGAAGGGTTCCAGCACGCCGCCGGCGGGCGTGCGCAGCACATCGCGGCCGGTCATCCGGGTGCGGTCGGAGGGCTCCAGCCGACCGGCCAGCCCGCGCAGCAGGGTGTTCCACCGCATGCCGTGCCGGTTCAGCATCTTGTTGTAGGCGGTGAAGTTGATGATCGCGGGCAGCGGTTCGCCGGTCGGCCCGGAACGGTCGCCGGGGCGCAGGATATCGGCGGTGAGCACCGCGCCGTCGGACATGACGATCGGAACGGTGTTGCGCCCGAACAGTTTCGGGTACCGCACCGGCCCGATCTCGAAGCGGGTATCCGGCGCCGCGGTTCCGGCGGTGGTGGACAACGGCTGACCCATGGCGACCCCTCGCGACGAACTGTCTCAGATGCCTGCCTATGGTGCGCGCACGACCCCCGGCTTGTCGAGGCTCGCTTTGTCCAGCACCCGGTGCATCCCCCAGTTCATGCCCCGCATGGCCAGGTTGTAGGTCAGCGGAAGATAGCGCTGCGCGTAGTAGCCGACCCGGATATCCGGCGAGGTGAACACCATGTACCGGTTGCGCTCGACGCCGCGCACGATGGTCTTGGCCGCCGCGTCCGGGGTGACCGCGTGCCGCAGGAACAACCCCATCGCCTTCTGCACCGCCTCGGCCTCCCGGTCCACGCCCGCGATATCGACGCTGTCCACCATGGGCGTCGCCATCGCGCCCGGGCACACCAGGCTCACGCCGATCTTGTGGCGGCGCAGGTCGAACCGCAGCACCTCCGAGACGCCGCGCAACCCGAATTTGCCCGCGCTGTAGGGCGCGTGCCAGGGCAGCCCGAACAACCCGGCCGCCGAGGAGACGTTCACCAGATGTCCGCCGCGCCCGGCCGCGATCATCGGCGGCAGGAATTCCTCGATCACGTGGATCGGGCCCATCAGATCGATATCGATGGTGCGCCGCCACTGCTGATGGGTCAGGCGTTCGACGGTGCCCCAGGTCGCGATGCCGGCCACGTTCATCACGATGTCGACGCTGGCCAGTTCGGCGTGCACCTTGGCCGCGAGCGCGACGACCGCGGCGTGGTCGCTGACATCGGCGGCTTCGGCCAGATGCACCGTGGCTCCGGCCGTGCGCAGCTCCGCGGCGGTACGCTGCAGACCTTCGTCGTCGATATCGGTGAGGACCAGGGCCGCGCCCTTGGCGGCGGCCGCCTGCGCGGTGCTGCGGCCCAGGCCGCTCGCCGCCCCCGTGATCAGGCAGCTCTTGCCGTCGAACTTCGTCATGGCTCGACCATAGCCGTTTACGAACATTGATGTCTATTTATGGCTGCGGGCGGGTCCGCCGGCCAAAAGCGCGCCGGGAGGACAGGGGTGGGAGAGCATGGAACCAGCCCGAACCATTCAGCGACAGTGGAGGTCTTCGATGACCACCGTGCACAGTGCCCACTCCATCCAGGTCCGTAATCCGGCCGACGGCGCCGTCGTCGGCGAGGTGCCCGATCAGGACCGCGATGCGGTCGAAGCGGCAGTGCTGGCCCTGCGGACGGCCCAGCGCGACTGGGAGGAGATCGGCCCGGCCGGACGCCGGAAATGGCTGCTCGCCTGGCAGGATTGGCTGATCGACAACTCCGCGCGGCTGTCCGAGGTGATTCGTTCCGAGACCGGAAAGCCGCGCGCGACCGCCGATATCGAGGTTCCCGCCGCCGTCGACCTCATGAAGTACTGGGCCAACAACGCGGCCGGGTTCCTCGCCGACGAGCACCCGAAACCACATAACCTGCTGGGCAAGACGAAACAGCTCACCACCTGCTACCGGCCCTATCCGGTGGTCGGCGTCATCACGCCGTGGAACTTCCCGCTGCTCAACGTGTGCTTCGACGCGCTGCCCGCGCTCATGGCCGGCGCCGCCGTCCTGGTCAAGCCCTCCGAGATCACTCCGCTCAGCGCCGTCGAGCTCGGCCGCGGCTGGACCGAAATCGGTGCGCCCCCGGTGTTCTCGGTCGTCACCGGCGCGGGCAACACCGGGCACGCGGTGGTGGAATCGGCCGACTACATCCAATTCACCGGATCCACCCGCACCGGCCGCAAGATCGCCGCGGCCTGCGGTGACCGCCTCATTCCGTGCAGTCTCGAACTCGGCGGCAAGGACCCGGCCATCGTGCTCGCCGACGCCGACCTGGACCGGGCCGCCAACGGCATCGCCTACGGCGCCATGTTCAACTCCGGGCAGGTCTGCATCTCCATCGAACGGGTCTACGTCGAGGCCCCGGTCTACGACGAGTTCGTCGCCAAGCTCACCGAGCGGGTCGCCGCACTCCGGCAAGGCGACGACGCCGAGCCCTACAGCACCGACATCGGCGCGATGGCGACTCCGGCGCAGCGCGACATCGTGCAACGCCACGTCGACGAGGCGCTGGCCGCGGGCGCGCGCACCACGGTCGGCGGAAAGTCCACGGGCACCGGCACATTCTTCGAGCCCACCGTGCTCGTCGATGTCGACCACAGCATGTCGTGCCTCACCGAGGAGACCTTCGGGCCCACCATCCCGGTGATGCGGGTCGCCGACGAGGACGAGGCGGTCCGCCTCGCCAACGACTCGGTCTACGGCTTGTCGGCCACCGTCTGGACCGGGGACAAACAGCGCGGCGCGCAGGTCGCGCGGCGGCTGGAGGCGGGCGCGGTCAATGTCAACGACTCCTTCGCCAACATGTTCAGTTTCGCGCTGCCGATGGGTGGGTGGAAACAATCCGGGATCGGCGCGCGCTGGGGCGGTGCGGCCGGTATCCGCAAATACTGCCGCCAGCAAGCGATCACGGTCCCCCGCATCCCCACCCAGAAGTCCGAGATCACCTGGTTCCCGGTGTCGAAGGTGCGGACCCGCGCGGTGATCACGCTGTTGCAGGGCATGGCCGCGCGCGGCAAGCGGCGGCTGCCGGGAGCGCGCTCCTGACGGCCGGCTAGGCGGGCAGCTCACTCCGCGATATCGAAGACGATCACTCGAACCAGCCGCGTGCACAGCCGCGCGAGCGCCGGCAGCTCTTCGGCGCCGGCCGCGTCCACCACACGGGGCTCGGTGACCTTCTGTGTCTTGCCGCGATAAGTAATCTCGGCGCTCCCCGCGGCAAGCACGTTGCGCACCCAGTCGGCCTTGTCGCCGTAGGGCAGCGGCACCACCAGTTGGTCGCCAGTGTGTATCCCGACGACCGGAATCCGGTACGGCTTGCCCGACCGCCGCCCGAGGTGGTGAATCATCACGTAGGGCGGCACCTTCCCGGCCGCCACACCTTGAATCCGGTTGATGACCAGCTTGTTGACTCGCGGCAGCCAGCTCGGCAGGATCCCGTCGCCGGAGGCCGGGTCCCGTATCCAGCGCAGCGGCCCACGCCGCCACATCTCCGGTTCCGGTTCCACCCCATGACTTTTCAGCAGCATCGCCAGCATGTCGTAGTGCCCGACCAGCAGGCACAGCTCGGCCAGCTGTCCCGGTGAGAGGTGCTGCGAGAGCCCCGCCCAGGTGGGATCGGAGATCATGCGGTCGGCGTGCAGTTCGTCCACGGCACGCAACAGCAGCTGCTGCTTGCCGGTCCAGCCGGGCGCGTCCGGACCTTGCGCCACACGCTCGACGGTGTCCACCGAAAGCCCGCTCAACCGTGCTGCATACACGTGGTGATGCCACTCGTAGCGGGCCCCGGCGTCCCAGGCCGTGCGCAGCGTCGCCAGCTCGCAGTCGACCCGCGACAAGCTGCTGCCCGGCACCACCCGCAGCGCGAAAGGCAGATAGCCCCAGAACAATCCGGGGCTGCGGCCCATCACCTCGAGCAGTCTGATGGTGCGCCCGCCGCCGAGGAACCCGCCGATCCGGCTGACCAGCCAGGTACCCGCTTCGGTATCGCGCAAGGCGCCGAGTCCGGCGCCGCGCGCGGGATTCGCCACCGCCCAATGCGTCGACTCATCGGTGTATTCGGCGACATCGGCCTTCAGTCTCATCCTGGAACCTCTACTCGCGACGACTGGCTGTCTCAGACTAGGCTCTGCCGGGCGGCGCCGACCAGGGTCCGCACCGCCCGGCAGTAGATATTTTCGGCCAGGTCAGCATTCGCCTACCAGAGAGTTCACGATGACAGTCGACTACGAGAAGGCAGGCCGGGTCGCTGTGATCCGCCTCAACCGTCCGGAGAAGCGCAATGCCTTCGACTCGGCGATGACCGAGGGCCTCGACCGTGCGCTGAATGAGCTCGAGGACGATCCCGAAACCTGGGCCGCGGTGCTGACCGGTGTGGGCCAAGGCTTTTCGGCGGGCACCGACCTGGCCGCCGGATCCGGCGCGCACACCGAGCGCGGCGGTGAATACGGCATCATCCGCCGGCGCCGCACCAAGCCGCTGATCGCCGCCGTGGAAGGGTTCGCCTTCGGCGGCGGCATGGAGGTGGTGCTGGCCTGTGATCTCGTGGTGGCCGCGCGCACGGCCAAGTTCGGGCTGCCGGAGGTGCGGCGCGGGGTAATCGCCACCTGCGGCGGACTGTTCCGCACCCAGCGCGCGCTGCCGTTGAACATCGCGAAGGAAATGCTGCTCACCGGCGATCCGCTGGCTGCCGAGCGGGCGTATCAGGTGGGTTTCGTCAACGTCCTCGCCGAGGAGGGCACCGTCCTGAAGACCGCCACCGAGCTGGCCCAGCGGATCTGCCGCAACGCGCCCATCTCGGTGCGCGAAAGCCTGGTCGCGGTGGAACGCAGCAATTCCGCCGCCGACGAAACCGCCTGGCACATCACCGAACAGGCCATGCTCACCACCCTCGCCTCCGCGGACACCCGTGAGGGCATCGCGGCGTTCCTGGAGCGCCGCGAACCGCGCTGGACCGGCCACTGACCGCTCGCGTCAGGACAGCGGCAGCCGTCCCGCGACGATCTGCGCGACACCGGCGAACTCCTGGGTCAGACCGGCCACGCCGCGTTCCTCGAACGCGTCCACGATCTCGGTGCGCCCGAAAACGGTGACATCAGCGACTCTTTCGGCCAGTCGCTCCGCGGGGCGCAGCAGCGGCCACCGGCTCGCGCAGCTGGTGAGCACCGCGATACTGCCGCCCGGCTCGAGCACGCGCACCATTTCGTCGATCGCGCGGAAGGGTTCCGGCATCAAGAACAGCGCGGTGAAGCAGCTCACCGCGTCGAAGGCGGCGTCCGGGAAGGGCAACGCGTGCGCGTCGCCGCGGACGTACACCGTGTTCGCGGGCGTTCCGGCGCGCACCGCCTGCGCGAGCATGGTCGCCGAGATGTCCAAGCCCACCGCCAGCCCGTCCGGACCGACTTCCCGCGCGATCGAATCGGTGAAATTGCCGGGCCCGCAGCCGATATCGAGGACCGCGTCACCGACCTGAGGCGCCAGCCGCGCCATCAATCGCGCGCTCTCGGAACGCGGATCCAGCAGGTTGCGCGGACCGGCCGCCACCCGGCCGACCAGGGGCCGCCAGTACCGGTAGATCCGCGGATAGAACCAGCCCTCCATCACACTCTGCCCGAGACCTGGTTCCGGAGCGTCTTCCGCGAGCAGGTCGAAATAGCCACGCGCGGTTCCGATCACGGCGGGCACGCGCTCGGGATCGAACATCGCCCGCACCCGGTCCGCCGCACTGCCCAGCTCACTGTGTGTGGTACCCGCCATGGTCGTTCCTTTCGTGGCAGTAGTCCGCTGACTGTATACCGTCTCAGACAATCAAAACAACGATGTAAACTTGATGCGGTCCGGATGGCGAAATGCCCAAAGCGCCGCTGGGGCAGGCCGACCCGCAGGTTCGCGACCCACCGCTGCGGATTCGCGACCAGCCGACGGTCGCGGCTGCCAGCATGCTCGGTAAGACCGCCGAATACGACCGGCTCGGCGCCGCACCCGCCGCCCTGGACCACGAAATGCCTCGGACGTCTGCCATCTCGCCTTTCGCAATCTGCGCGGCAACCGGCCGGATTGCGCGGCCGCGGACCGGGCGGGCAAACCTGCGACGGGGTCGGCCATTCGCGCCACATGCCGTTCGAACACCTCTACCGTAGGCATCGCCGCTACCGGATCACCGAGGGCACAGACGAAGTGCAGCTGCGCCGCGTCGCGAAAGCACTGTTCGCGGTTCCCCGCAGCCGGAAGGCCGCGATCCCAGGGCCTGGCCCGGGGGACATCTCGAACGTAGGAGCACGCATGCCGCCAGACCTGCCTGCCGCCGACGACCTGGTCGACGTGGTCGCCCGGCATCTCGCCGAGCACACCAGGGCCGCGTTACCGGGAATGCGAGGGCTGGAGGCCCTGGCGGCGGCGGGGCTGCTGAAACTGGTGCGCGGCATCCCGATGGGGCGGGCCGCGGTACTGCAAGGCGTCGCGCTGTATCTGATGAAGCGCGCCCGGCCCGCCCTGCACGGCCGGACCGCGTACGAAACCCGCATAGCCGCGGACCTGGTGCTGATCGCCAAGCGCGAGATCGACATGGGCGCTGGAATCCGGCTGGCCGACCAGCACCGGCTGCGTCGACTGCTCGGCACAGCTGGTTCCCACCCAGAACTGGAACAGGCTCTCGTGCAGCGGTTCCGGCAGCCCGAACCGATCGACTGGGAACCCACCCTCGCTTACCTGCGCGCCGCGGCCGCCGAGCGCCTGCGCATCACCAACCCCGACTACACCCGCACCGGAGCCCGCTGAAATGCACTCCAGCACACCATTGCTCGCGCGCGACCTCACCGAGCTCCTCGCCCGGGAGCTGCCCGGCCCACTCACCGTGCTAGACCTGCGGCGAGTCACCGGCGGCACGTCCCGCGAAACCTGGTCCTTCGATGTCCTCGACGGCGAGGGCGCGCGGCACTCGCTGATCCTGCGCCGCGAACTACGCGACGGCCGCACCCAACACCCGGGCGAACCCGTCAGCCGCACCCAGGACCCGGCCGAGCCCGTCGGCCGCACCCAGGACCCAGGCGAACCCATCGGCCACACCCGGCACCCGGCCGAGCCCATCGGCAACACCCGGCACCCGGCCGAGCCCGTCAGCCACACCCGGCACCCGAACGAACCCGTCAGCCACACCCGGCACCCGAACGAACCCATCGGCCACACCCAGCACCCGGGCGAACCCGTCAGCCGCCACCCAGGCGAACCCGTCAGCCGCACCCAGAAGCCGGACGAGCCCTTAGGCCGCAACGACGCGCTGAACCTGGCCGACGAATTCGCACTGCTGCGGTACCTGCACGCCGTGGACATCCCCGTGCCCCGGCCGCTGACGGCCTCGCGGCCTGGTGACGTGCTCGATTGCTCCGTCATGGAACGCGTCGACGGCGAGACGCGCCCCTGGGTGCTCACCCGTGGCGGCGCCTTCGAGGAACTCCGCCCGCGGCTGGTCCGGCAACTGGCCGCGGCACTGGCCCGCGTCCATTCCCGCACCGCCGCTGAGCTGCCGTTGCTGCCGCAGCGACCGCTCGCCGGTCAGCTCGACCGTGTCCGCGACCTGCTCGATGCCGGCGGTCCGCCCCGGCCCGCGCTCGAGGCCGGGCTGCGCTGGTGCCGCGACCGCCTGCCGACCATCGGCCCGCGCCCGATGCGGTTGGTGCACGGCGACTTTCGCACCGGCAACTATGCCGTCGGCCCCGACGGGCTGCGAGCG
The DNA here is from genome assembly GCF_040681285.1 of Nocardia sp. NPDC051832. NCBI lineage: Bacteria > Bacillati > Actinomycetota > Actinomycetes > Mycobacteriales > Nocardiaceae > Nocardia > Nocardia sp. NPDC051832. Next base: position 109,158 of record NZ_JBFAYL010000005.1, on the reverse strand, counting down.
CTGTTCAGCTGGAAGTACGCGCACATCGGGGATCCGGTCATCGACCTGGGCCACGCCTGCCTGCGTGCCTGGCGCTTCGGCGCCGAGGACCGGGAGTGCGCCGGGATCGGTTCGCGCGCCGACTTCCTAGCCGCCTATCAGGCCGCGGGCGGCACTCGCGTCGACGAACGCCTTGTGCATTACAGCGAGGTGCTCAACACGCTCATGACAGCGGGCCTATTCCTCGGCCGCGCACAGGGTTTCCGGTCCGGCGTGGATCGCACGGTGGAGTCGGCCGCTGCCGGCCGCCGCATCGCCGAGATCGAATACGACCTGCTCGCGCTCCTGGACCGGAAACCCTAGGGCGAGTCAGCTCTCCAGCAGCGCGGTCATCTTGTCCAGGCACTGCTCCAGCCCGGCCTTGGACTGATCCCGCACCTGTTCATCGGGATACCCGAACTCGGTGATCGTCATCGACGTGCGCCCCTCCGGCCCGGCGGCGAAGGTGACGACATGGCGCACCGGAGCCGGCACACCCGGCGGCGGCTCCACGCTGACTCCCGCGGCGTCGGTGAAGTCGAGATCGAACTCGATCGAACTGGCCGGTTCGATCCGGCGGTAGGTCCACGTGTTGTACATATCGAATCCCCCGAATTCGGCGGGCGCGCGCATACACACCAGCGACGTCCCGCCCACGCGGAAGTCCATCTCCGCCGACGGCGAGGTGAACCCCGTCGGCCCCCACCACTGCATCACGTATTTCGGATCCTCCCAAGCCCGCCACACCTCGGCGATCGGGGCAGCGAACTCGCGCGAACTGACGACATCATAGGAATCGGGCATCGAGACCTCCTGGGGCCACAACGGGTTTTACCCGATTAGACGAATCAGCCGCCCGAAACTCATCGCCGAATAGGCTGGGCGCATGGGCGATGATCCATTCCGCGGCAGGCTGCCGACCACTCATGAGCGCCAGTCCGGACAGCCGTGGGACGCGTCCTACCACGACGGTCCGGCGCCGTGGGATATCGACGGCCCGCAACCGGCGATCATGCGAGTCGCCGCCTCGGGCGGATTTTCTGGAACCGTGCTCGACGCGGGATGCGGTAGCGGCGAGAACGCACTGCACATCGCCGCTCTCGGCCTGCCGGTCCTCGGCGTCGACGTCGCCGAGACCGCGTTGGCCCGGGCACGGGAGAAGGCCGCCCAGCGCGGGATCGAGGCCCGGTTCGCGATCGCCGACGCGTTCCAATTGCACCGGCTCGGCCACACCTTCGACACCGTCCTGGACTGCGGCCTCTTCCACGCCCTCGACGCCGCCGAACGGGCAGCCTATGTAGCGAGCCTGGCCGCGGTCACCGAACCAGGTGCGACGGTGTACGTGCTGTGCTTCAGCGATATCGGCACCGACACCGGGCCGCACCCAGTCAGCCGCGAAGATCTCACCACAGCCTTCACAGAAGCCGCGGGCTGGAAAATCGCCGCCCTCGTCCCGGAGCGGGTGCACACCCGATTCCATGACAACGCAGGCGCCCCCGCATGGCTCGCGACCATTCACCGCACCATGTCGAAGCAGTTACGTCGACAGGCAAATGCCTAGAGCGGCAGCAAATCCCGCGATGATACGGACGCCTATGCCCCCTCTTCAGATCGCCGTCTGCGGCCCGCGCGACTGCACCCCGGCCGATGCCGCCGACGCCCGTGCGGTCGGCCGTCTCCTCGCCGAGGCGAGCGCCACCGTCCTGTGCGGTGGCGGAGAGGGCGTGATGGCCGCCGTCGCTGGCGGCGCTCGCAGCGCACGCGGTCTCGTCATCGGCATCCGCCCAGACACCGACCGCACCGCCAGCTGCGACGGCCTGTCCGCGGTCCTGTACACAAACATGGGCGAAGCCCGCAACGCCATCCTGGTTTGGTCCGCCGACGCTGTCATCGTCATCGGCGGCTCCTGGGGCACCCTCTCCGAACTCGCCCTGGCACACCGCCGCGGTGGTATCCCCGTCATCTCCCTCAACGGCTGGCACGTCACCGATGCCGCAGGCGAACCCCTCGACACCGGCTATACCGCCGACTCCCCCGAATCAGCAGTCGCCACAGCCCTTTCCGCTCTCAGGCGATAAGCGCTCGCCGCTGTCGTTGCCTTGTTTTCCGGGCTTCAGGCCCCAGGAGGACTCATATTTAGATGCGCATATCTACAGACTAGGATGCGAGCTGCTGATGTGAAGGATTGCCCTGGGGCTCCAGCACTTCCCCACTCTTCTACTGGTTGCCTGCCAGTCCGGTGTCGAGGGTCGCCCGCAGTTCGGCCAAAAGAGTCTCGAGCTGGTCGAGGACTTCCGGCGCGTAGCGGGCGAGCACCGCGTCCTGCTGGGCGTTGGGACCGGCGAAGAACGCGTCTGCCAGCTGTTTGATGTTGCCGCTGCCGCGGAGGGTGACTATGCGGCGGTCGGCGTGTTCGCGGGTTCGGGTGATGTAGCCGGCCTGTTCGAGGCGGTTCAGCAGGGCGGTCATGGCGCCGGAGGTGAGGGAGATGCGTTTGCTCAGGAGGGCAGGCGACAGGGGCGCGTCGCGTTCTTCGGCGGCGCAGATTTCGAGGAGGGCGAAGGCGTCGGTGGAGTGCACGCCCAGGGAGACGGCGAACCGGCGGCCCAGTTCGGTGATGGCCGAGCCGTAGGCGCGGAGTTGCTCGCCGAGGCGTTCGCGTTGTGCGGCAACGGCGTTCGGCGTCGTCGGCTGCGCCATCCGAGTGCCTCCCTGGGGTCTCGTGATCGGGGGTCGTGGTTGACAACCTACCGCCCGATGGATATATCTTCATCACAAAGATACTTTATGATGGAGATACATTGAAGAGTGCAGAACTAGATAGTTCGGCCCGGCAGTGGCTGGGCATCATCGCGGTCTCGCTCGGCGTGGCGTTGATCGTCGTAGACATCACGATCGTCAACGTCATCCTGGCGCCGATCATCGCGGACCTGTCGATCGATTCCGTACAGGCGCAATGGGTTCAGGAGTCCTACGCGATCGTCTTCGCGGCGCTGCTACTACTGGCGGGGCGCTGGTCGGACCTCTACGGCGCGCGCCGGGTCTTTCTCATCGGATTGCTCGTCTTCGGCGCGACCAGCTTGCTGGCCGCGATCGCGCCGAACGGGGAGCTGCTGATCGCGGCGCGGTTCGCGCAGGGCGCCGGCGGGGCGTTGATCCTGCCGACCTCCCTGGCACTGGTGAACGCGACGTTCACCGGAAAGGCCCGGGGGCAGGCGTTCGCGGTGTGGGGCTCGACCATCGGCGCGGCAGCGGCGGTGGGTCCGCTGCTGGGCGGATGGCTCGCGGACTTCTCCTGGCGCTGGGCGTTCGGCGTGAATCTGCCGCTCGTGGCGTTGATTCTGGCCGGGGTGCTGGTGTTTCTCCCGAAGTCGCCGCGGACCCGGGGGCAGGTCGACGTGCTGGGCGCGGCGCTGTCGGCGATCGGACTGGGCGTGCTGGCCTACGCGTTGATCGAGGGTCGCACGCACGGCTGGTTCCTGACCACCGAGCCATTGACCATCGGCGAATTCACCTGGCGCTCCGGTCTTTCCCCCGTTTTCATCCTGTTCCTGGTGGCCGCGCTGGTGCTGGCCGGATTCTGGCGACGGCAATCGGCGCTCGGCCGGGCCGGTGGCGAACCGCTGATGGATGTGCGCCTGTTCGGCATTCCCTCGTTCCGCAACGGCAATGTCGTGACGTTGATCGTGGGCCTCGGCGAGTTCGGGATCATCGCGGTCTTGCCGCTGTGGATGCAGTTCGTCCTGGATTACAGCGCGCTGCAAGCGGGTCTCGCACTGTGCGCGCTCGCGGTCGGCAGCTTCTTCGCCAGCGGCGCGAGCTTCTCGATGGCCGCCTCGGTCTCGGCGCCGGGTCAGGTCCGGATCGGATTGGTCCTGGAGGCAGCCGGATTGGCCCTGCTCGGCGTCATCGCCGCGACCGACAGCGCCTGGTGGTGGATCGCGGTCGCGCTGTTCGTCTACGGCGTCGGTGTCGGGTTCGCCACCGCCCAGGTCACCAATGTCGTGCTCGCCGACCTCCCCGCGGCGAGCGCCGGACAGGGCTCGGGAATCCAGAGCGCGGCACGCGAGTTGGGCTCGGCGCTCGGGATCGCGCTGCTGACGTCGCTGTACTTCACTACCCTCACCGGCAATCTGCGCGATCGCCTCGAGGAGCAGGGATTCCCCGACGCTCAGCGCTTCAGTGAAACGGTCACCGACAGCGCCGGTTCGGTCATCCCCGCGCTGGCGGCCGATCCCCGGACCGAGGCGGCGGCCGATGCCGCGCGCCAGGCGATGACCGCCGGACTGGAAGTGTCGAGCTACGTCTGTGCGGCACTGTTGGTGTTGGCGCTGGCCGCCACCGCCTTCGTCACTCCGGCCCGGGACCGCTCGGCTTCCGAAACTCTCACCACGGTCGACTGACCTCGGCGGCACCCGCCCCATGGCCGCCTCCGCCAACGCGCGGAAGTTGAGGTTGGGTGCACCCGACATCGGCCCCGATGACCGCTCCCCCAATCAAGATGGGCGGTCATCGGGGGGCGAGAGCTTCCGTGGGCGGTAACCGCAGGGTCCTGGGCGGGTCAGGCACCCGGCGGCCGAGAGCTCCCGCGGGTGGCGACCATAGTGTCCTGGGGCAGGTCAGACCAACTCAGGCACCCGGCGGGCGGCACGCGCCGAGCGCGCGCGGAATTCCTGTGGCGGACAACTCTTCCAGCGCCGGAACGCGCGGATGAACGAGGCCGCCTCCGCGTATCCGAGCCGGGCCGCGACTTGCTCGGTCGTCATATCCGTATGCATGAGCAGCTCTTCGGCGAGCATCTGCCGCACTTCGTCCAGCAGCGCCCGGAATGAAGTCCCCTCTTCGCTCAGCCGCCGCGACAAGGTCCGCGCGCTCATGAACAAGCCGGACGCGACCGTGGCCTGGTCGGGGATCTCCCCCGGGTTACGCACCAGCATGTCGCGCACCGAGCCCGCGACTCCCGTGCGGGCCCGCCGCCGCGCCAGCAGGTCACGGCAGAGCTGCTCGCAGGTGCCGCGCGCCCAGTCGTTGGCCTGCGGCAGCGGCATGTCCAGGTAGGCGGCGTCGAAGGCGACCACGTTGACGGGCGCGTCGAAGGCCGGTTCGCACCCGAAGGTCGCCCGATACCGGGAGATGTCGGCCGGGGCGGCGTGCCGGAAGCCGACCCGGTGGATCGGCACCGCCACCGAGAACAGCTCCTTGCCGATGGTCTGGATGCCGGCCAGCACCCGTTCGGTGAGGAACCCGCGCACGTCCTCGGGAATCTCGGTGCTGTCCAGCAGGAATCGGCCTTCGCCGTCCCGCTCGAGGAAGGTGAGCTGCCCGAAGGCGAAGGCCAGGTCCAGATGGCGCAGCGCCACGTCGATCACTTCGCGCAGCGTCCGGCTGGACAGCAGCGCCAGCCCCCACGGCCCGTACAGCGAGATGTGGTAGCGCCCACCGGCTTCCACGCCCAGTCCCGGCTCATCGCCGAACCGGGCCAGCAGATTGCGGACCACCCGGACTTCCTGGCGCGCGGTGATCTCGGCGTCTGGGTCAATCACCGCTCCCGGCGCCAGCGTCGTGCCTTCCAGACATTCCGCCGCCGTCATGCCGCGTTCCTCGGCGAGCCGGATCAGTACATGGACACTCGAGGTGCTGCGCAGGATATCCCAGTCGAACATATGGTGCTCGTCCTCAAAGCTACAGTGTTGTTTGGCGAAATGTATCAATCGACCAGGTGATCTGTCGGCAGAATGCCGAAATATTGTTACCCGCCATAACGCCTGGCCATCCCGGCTTGCCCGCATGGACAAGAGGTTGACCCTTCGCGCCACAACCGCTCCCGCACCGCCTCGGCGAGCCGCCCATCATGTCTGGGACAGAATCGCGGCGGCGCGTCCGGGTCACCTCCGCACGAGGTTGCCGCTCAGGGCGAATCGCCGAGCAGCAGCTCGATCGCGGCGATGATCCGCCGCGGTGCGAAATGCTCGGGATCGTCGAGAACGCGGCGCGCCAGCGTTTGCAGGCAGCCCTGCACGATCTCGACGAACACGTCCAGGTCGACCTGCTCCGCGGCCGGGCACTCGGCCAGCCAATCTCCCAGCAGGTTCCGCAACGGCAGCCGGAACTCGTTGCGCGCCTTGCGAATATGGTCGCGCAGCAGCGGCGGCACGCCGTCGATGGGAAAGTAGACCAGGCGCCAGGTGTCGGGCATCGTGCGCACGTCGCAGAGGAACCGGGTCAGCGCGGCGAGCAGCACTTCCCTTGTCTCCGTACCGGATTCGGGCTCGGCGAGCAGCGCGCGCCCGACCGCGGCGCGCATCCGCGAGGTCTCGCGTTCGATGAGCGCGGCCAGCAGCTCGTCCCGGTTGCCGAAGGAGTCGTAGACGACCGGGCGGGTGACGCCGCCGTGCTCGGCCACCGCGGCGATGGTGACCTCGGTGAATCCCGCGGTGGCGACGATCTTCAGGGCGGTGTCGAGCAACTGCTCACGGCGGTCGGCGGGCAGCAGCCGCTTGGCATAGCGGCGGCGCGGCGGCGGCGCCTCGGTCCGGGATCTGGCCATGGCTCAACCCTTTCCGAGGCCGGCCGCGGCGACGGCGCGGCGGGTCAGCCAGTGCAGGGTGGCGGCGACCGCGTCGCGGCGCTGCGGGCCGTCCTCGGCCAGCACCAAGCGGGCGGCGGTTTCCGAGGCGCTGATCACCGCGTAGCTGAACAGCTCGGCGTCGAGCTCGGTCTCCCCCATGGCCGCGACCACCCCGAGCATGGCCTGGGCCCGGACGCGCAACGCGGCGCGGCCGCCGGCGACGCGCTCGTAGGCCGCGCGCGGCATGCCCTCGCCGGGCATCAACACGAAACGCCAGGTTTCGGGGGCTTCGAGGACCACGTCGAGGAAGATGTCGGCGGCGCGCAGCGCGATCTCGGTCGGGTCGGCGCCGGGTTCCACCTCCGGGATGGCCGCCGCGGCCATGAGCAGCGCGCGCTCCTCCTCCCGGTCCAGCAGCGCGTCGAAAAGCCCGTCGCGGTCACTGAATTCGGCGTAGACGGCGGGGCGGGTGAGACCGGCGGCGCGGGCGATGGCGTGCATGCTGACGCTGGCGTAGCCGTCCCGGACGATCAGGGCCCTGGCCGCGTCGAGGATGTGCTCGCGGCGCGTGGACGACACCCTCTCCTCCATCATGGTCGGTCGCTTTCTTGCAGTCCCCGGTTCGATCGACCCGGCCGGGCCAGTCTACGCAACGAACCTTTCGCAACTCGCACTCAGATCTGGAAATTCGTTGAATCTTACGTGCTCCTTTGCGGTTTCGGCACGAAATTGACGTCGTTGTTTTACGGTAGCTCCGATGCTCGCGGGCAGGGTGAGGGAGGATTCATGACGGGTGCCATCCAGATTATTCGCCACAACGTCACCGGCACGGCCATCTCCGGAATTCGCACCTTCGGCCGCACGGTCGATCTGGGTATCGAATCGGTGCGCGGCGGCGTCGCCGATCTGCTGGGGATGCGCTTCCAGTGGCACGAAATGCTCCGCCAGGCTTGGTATCTCGTCACCGTGACCGCGATTCCGGCGATTCTGATGGCGGTGCCGTTCGGGGTCGTCGTCTCGGTGCAGGTGGGCAATCTGATCCATCAGCTCGGCGCCGACTCGATGATCGGGGCCGCGGGCGGGCTCGGGGTGATCCAGCAGGGCGCCCCGATCGCGACCGGCCTGCTGCTCGGCGGTGCCGGAGCTTCCGCGATCGCGGCCGATCTGGGTGCGCGCACCGTGCGCGAGGAGATCGACGCGCTGCGCACCATGGGCATTTCGCCGGTGCACCGGCTGGTGATCCCCCGGGTCGCGGCGATGCTGCTGATCGCGCCGCTGCTCAATATCCTGATCGTCTTCGTCGGCGTGGTCTCGGGATACGCGGTGGCGATCAGCGCGCAGAACGTGACGCCCGGCAGCTACTGGGCGACCTTCGGATCGTTCGCGGTGGTGGCCGACGTGTGGATCTCCCTCGCCAAGGCCATGCTGTTCGGGTTCCTGGTGGTGATCGTGGCCTGCCAGCGCGGGCTCGAAGCGAAGGGCGGACCGCGCGGGGTGGCCGACGGGGTGAACGCGGCGGTGGTGATCTCGGTGGCCTCGATCATCGTGGTGAATCTGGTGATCACCCAGGTGGTCACCATGTTCATGCCGCTCCGGGTGGCGTGATGACCGCTTCTCCGTACGCACCCAAGGGCCTGGGCTGGGCCTATCGCCTCGCGCGCCGGCCGGATCGACTGCTCGCGCCGGTCGAGAACACCGGGTTCCTGCTCGGCTTCGTCTTCCAGGCGCTGTGGGCGATTCCGTTGACGCTCAAGCGATATCGCGCGCAGACCATGCGCACCATCACCGATATGACCTGGGGCCGCGGCTCGGTCATCGTCGGCGGCGGCACCGTGCCGATGCTCATCGTGCTCGGCATCGCCATGGGCGCGGGGGTCGGCATCCAATCCTTCGCCGCGCTCGATCTGATCGGCCTCGGCCCGGTGACGGGTGTGGTCTCGGCCTTCGCCAACACCCGCGAGCTCGCGCCGATCGCCGCGGCGGTCGGCTTCGCCGCCCAGGCCGGCTGCCGGATGACCGCCGAGATCGGGTCGATGCGCATCTCCGAGGAAATCGACGCGATCGAATCCCTTGGCCTGCGGTCGATTCCGTTCGTGGTGACGACCCGGGTGATCGCCGGCGCGGTCGCCATCGTGCCGACGTTCCTGATCGCGCTGATCCTGTCCTACCTGGCCTGCTCGACGGTGATCGTGCTGCTGCACGGGGAGGCCGGCGGGGTCTACGACCACTACTTCTTCCAGTTCACCAGCGGCTACGACGTCTTCGCCGCGGTGGTGAAGATCCTGGTCTTCGGCGTCACCGTCATCCTGATCCATTGCTACTACGGCTTTTTCGCCTCCGGCGGCCCCGAAGGCGTCGGGATCGCCTCCGGCCGCGCGGTGCGGGCCAGCTTCGTCGCGATCATCGCCCTGGACATGGTGCTCACCATCGCGCTGTGGGGCATCAATTCCGCCATCGAATTCCCGGGGTGAACGCAGATGCCCAATTACGCGATCCCCGGTGTGACCATGGGCCGGCGCGGCGCCCGCGTGGTCGGCGCGCTCGCGCTGGCCGTGGCCGCCGTCGCCGCGCTGACCTTGCGCGCCGGGCTCGACGACACACCTGAGGACATCCTGCGACTACAGCTGCGCACCGAGCAGATCGGGCAAGGCGTCATCCCCGGCACCCGGGTCCGCCTGGACGGGGTGATGGTCGGCTCGGTCTCCGAGATCGAGCCGGTCGGCCAAGGTCAGCAGCTGCTCACACTGGACCTGGACCGCAGCCAAACCGCCACTCTCACCGACGCTTTGAGCGTCGACTACGCCCCGGAGAACCTCTTCGGCATCAGCGCGGTGACGCTACGGGCGGCCACCGGCGGCGCTCCCCTGCGCGACGGCTCGGTGGTCGATCTGTCCGGCGACAATGCCGCCAAGGTCAACGACGTGACCATGGGCGCACTCTTGCAGGCGCTCACCGAGACCTCCACCGACGTCCTCACCCCGCAACTGAGCGACCTGCTCCACCAGTTCAGCAGCCAATTGCGCTCCTTCACACCGCTGTTCGAGGCGATCATCGCCCTCAGCACCGCGGTCGCCGACACGCAGCGTTACCCCTCGGACTATCTGCTCGACCAGTACGCCGCGTTCTTCGCCGGGGCGGGCGAATTCACCAGCGCCACCTTCCGGCTGGTCAACGCCGTCATGAACATCGAAATCTTCGTCACCGACCGGCCACGCTACGACGCGTTCATCGACATGGTCGTCAACGGCGCCCTGCCCGCCATCGGCAAGGTCGGCGCGGCGTCCCAGCTGTACCTCAACGGCTACACCACAGCGGCGACGCCGGTCGTGGCCGCGATCGCCGCCACCGTCCCGGACCCGAAACGGTCCAAGGCCGAGATGGACGAACTCGTGCGCCGGTTACAGCAGATGTTCGTCGACACCCCGGACGGCCCGGCCCTCAACGTGGCCGTGACGCTGCGCGGGATGCCCGGTCTGGCCGTGCCGCTGCTCGGTCAGCAGGGCTATGACGCGCTGGGCGGTGCGCGATGACGCCCCTGACCATGCGTGCGGTGCTGCTGCGGCTGACGTTGTTCACGGCCGCCGTGCTCGCGCTGCTGCTGCTCATCGTGAACGCGATCACCCGGCCGATCGAGGGCGAAACCTCCTCCTACACTGCCGAGTTCACCGATGCGAGCGGCTTGAAGACCGGCGACGACGTGCGCATGTTCGGCGTCGGAGTGGGCAAGGTGACGGCGATCGAGCTGCGGGGCAGCCGGGCCGAGGTGCGGTTCACGGTCCAAGACGACCGGCCCGTCTACGACAGCAGCATGATCGCGATCCGCTACCAGACCCTCACCGGTCAGCGATACGTCGACATCCGCCAGCCCGACCAGCCCGGGCTACTGCTGCGGCGCGGTGCGGCTATCGGCACCGCGAACACGGTGCCTTCCTTCGACATCACTCAGCTGTTCAACGGGCTGCAACCGGTCATCCAGGAGTTCTCCCCCGGCGCACTCAACCAGTTCACCGAGAGCATGCTCGCGGTGATCGAAGGCAACGGCTCCGGTATCGGACCGGCGCTGGACGCGATCGAGAAGCTCAGCCGCTACACCACCGACCGGCAGGCCGTCATCTCCACCATCGTGGCCAACCTGCACAGCATCTCCCAGCAGATCGGCGGGAAGTCACCGCATCTGGTGACGCTGCTGCAAGGGATCGCCGATGTGATCACCGCCTTCCGCGCGAAACTCGACGGACTGCTCGACTTCGCCGCGGTCGCGCCGACCGGGCTCGGCCCGTTGAACCGGCTGATGGACACGCTCGGGTTCACCGAGCAAGCCAATCCCGACGTCTACAACGATCTACTGCTGCTGTTCCCCGATCCGCACGCCGCGGCCGAGGCGATCGGCAAGCTACCGGGACTGCTCCAGGCGCTGAGCAATCTGCTGCCGCCGGCGCAGGCCGCCGCCAACCAGGTCAGCTTGACCTGCTCCAAAGGCAATGCCGAACTGCCGCAGGTGCTTTCGGTACTGGTGGCCGGACAGCGGGTGACGATATGCAACGGATGACGCTCTTCTCCCTGGAGCGCTGGCTGCCGATGGCGCACACCCAGGACCGGCACGAGGCGGCCGCGAACCGCCGGGAATTCCGGCTCGGCATCGTGGGGGCGGCGTTCGTCGCGCTGCTGCTAATTGCCACCGCCGTCATCTATGTGCTGCCGCTGGGCAAAACGACGTACACCGCGGAACTCGCCGAGGCGCAGTCGATCCGGGAGGGTGCGCAGGTACGGGTCGCCGGGATCACCGTCGGGTCGGTGGCCGAGCTGGAGTTGCTGCCCGACCGGGTGCGGATGCGGTTCACCGTCGACCGCGAGGTGTTTCTCGGCGCGGAGACCAGCTTGGAGATCCGGATGCTCACCGCCGTCGGCGGGCACTATCTGGCGGTGTTCCCCGCCGGAGCGGAACCTTTGGGCAAGAAGACGATTCCGCCCGACCGGGTGCGCCTGCCCTACAGCCTGGTGCAGACGCTGCAAGACGCGGCCGCTCCGATCTCCGAGGTCGACGGCGAGACCCTGCGGAACAACCTCGCCGCGTTGCAGGAGTCGATCCAGCACAGCCCCGACGCGTTGCGTCAAATGGGCACCGCGACACAGAGTTTCGTGACCATTCTGCAGCGCCAGAACCAGGACGTGTCCCGGGCGCTGACCGTCATGGACGAATATCTCGGCGCCATCGACGTCAACAAGTCGCTGCTCGGCACCTTCGTCCGGGAACTCGGCATATTAATGATCATCGGCCTGAACAAACGCTCCGAGATCGAGGTATCGCTGACCATCACCGCGCAGCTCCTGTCCCGGATCGCGGCGCTGGAACCGTCCTATCAGGACATCCTGAAGCCGATGACCAGCAAGCTGCGGGAACTGCTGCCGCAGCTCGCTCACCTGAGCCAGCAGTTGGATGTGGCCTTGCCCGCCTGGCGGGAGTTGCGCGAACGTCTCGTCGCGGCAACAACTTCCGAGGAGGGACTGGTCATCGACCACTCGATGGTGAACGTGTGCGTGCCGGTACCGGGGCGGGGGTGCTGAGATGATCAAGCGGATCCTCGGCGCACCCGGCTTCGTCACCGTGGCCGGCGCGCTGATGCTGGCGATCGTCACGGTCATCGCGTACCTGATCGTGTTCGATCCGATGCGGAAGACCCTCTCCTACTGCGCGATGATGCCCGACGCGGTCGGGCTCTACCCCGGCAACCACGTCACCATGCTGGGCATTCCGGTCGGCACCGTCGACACCGTCCGGCCCGAGGGTACGGGCGTCCGCGTCGAGTTCCACCTCGACGCCGAACGGGCGCTACGGGGCGAGGTCAGCGCGACCACGGTGTCCGACAGCCTGGTCGCCGACCGCGACCTGGCGGTGCTCGGGGATGCCAGGTCCGCGGATCGGTGGGATCCCGCCGTGTGCATCACCAAGACGTTCACGCCGAAGAGCATCAGCCAGACGCTGCAAGGCTTTTCGCAGCTCGCCGATCAGCTCAACGGCGCCACCCGGCCCGGCGAGCGGACCCGCATCCACGACAGCGTGCTCGCCTTCGAGAACGCGACGTCCGGCACCGGACCCGCGCTGAACAAGTTGATCAAGGACCTGGGCCAGGCCCTGCGCGCGCCCGACGCCGCCGTCGGTCATATCGGAGCGCTGCTGGACTCCTATTCCGGGCTGATCCACAGCATCGCGATGAACTGGGGCATGATCACCGACGTGCTGGGCCGGGCCAGCACCGGTATCGCGTTCATCAATCAGCTGTGGGGCACCACGGTGCAGCTGATCGATTCGCTGCTGGTGATCCTGCCGTGGTTGAACGAGCTGGCGCGGGAATGGGGGCGGCCGTTGCTCGGGGCGCTGGACGGAGCACTGCCCGGACTCCGGCTGCTCTCGGCGAATGTGGCTACGCTGCAACAGATCGTCACAATGATTCCGCCGATCGTGGACGCGTTCGCGCAGCTGCTCGACCCGGTGACCGGTAAGCCGCGGCTGACCTACGCGCCGCCGAAAGTGCCGCTGCCGCAAGACCAGGCGGATCAGATCTGCGCGGCCGTCAACGCGCTGGTCCCCGGCAGATGCCGGACCGACGCCGCCCTGGTCCCGCTGCTACTCGGATCGGCTGGTGCGTGATGCGTTGCGGGACAGGGCTTTCGGTCGTCACGGTGCTGCTGGTCGCCGGTTGCGGGTTCGATCCCTCCCAGGTGCCGGTGCCCGGCGCGAACGTCTCCGGGCCAACGTATGCGGTGCGCATCGAACTGGCGAACGCGCTGAATCTACCCAGCCAGGCCAAGGTCGTCGCCAACGGCGCGCACATCGGGAGCCTGCGCGAAGTCCGGGTGGTCGATCCGGCGCCGGAGCGGCCCGGGCGGGTCGAGGCGATCGTCGATATCAGCGACTCGGTCCGGCTGCCCACCGGCAGCACCGTGCAGCTGCGGCAGAACACCATCCTCGGCGACATCTTCATCGGGATCGACACGCCCGCCACCGGTTTCGACCGGACCATCCCGCCCGGCGGCACCATTCCGCTGGCGCAGACCCGGCCCGCGCTGCAGATCGAAGACCTGCTGGCGGGCATGTCGACCTTCGTCGGCGGCGGGGCGGTGCAGCAGGTGCAGGACATGATCGTGCGGCTCAACCGGGTGCTGCCCGAACGGCCCGCCGAGACCGCGCGGATCTTCGACGTACTCGGCCAAGACGTGGAAGACGTCGCGGGGAACCTGGATTCGGTCGATCGGTTCCTGGACGCGATCGAGCGGGATCTCGACGCGGTGCTGGACAATCCGCGCGAGCTCGGGGAGCTACTCAGTGCACGCGGCGCGGTCGAGATTCCGGCCGATGCCAAATCGCTGGTGCTGACCCTCGGCGTGATCGGCGCGCTCGGGATCGTCGGACATGCGGTGGAGTGGCTCGGGCCGCTCCTGGAGGCCGGCGATGCCGCCGCCAAAGCGCTTGTCCCGCTGCTGTATTCCCGCCGTCCCATGGATCTCACCGCGCCGTCGAACCTGCACAGTCTGGTCGCCTTGATCCGGGACAAGATCATCCCGTTCGCACAGGGGCCGACACTGCATATCGGGCGGGTGCAGATCGAAGGCGCGCCCGCGGTCGCGACCGAGGAGCAGGTCACCGCGATCATCAACACGCTCAGAATGATCGGGGTGGTCCGATGAGTGCCGACACCGTGTCCGATTCGCGCGCCCGGCAGCTCGGATCCCTGGTCTCGCTGCTCGCGATCGGGACGATCCTTGTGGTCGGGGCCGCCTACCTCACCTTCGGAGTGGTCAAGGTCGACTGGTTCGCCGAGCGCCGGACCGCGACCATGGTGGTGCCGGATTCCGGTGGGCTGCTGCCCCGTTCGAAGGTGCTGCTGTCCGGGATCGAGATCGGCAAGGTCACCACCGTCCGGCACATCGGCGACGGGATCGAGGTCGCCTTCGACTACGACGCCGCCTATCAGGTGCCGGTGGCCGGCACGGTGCGGATCGAGGCGCTGTCCGGGCTCGGCGAACCCTATGTGGAGTTCCGCCCGGACCACAGCGGTGGGCCGTCCCTGCGGGACGGGCAGCGTGTCGACGCCGCCGTCATCCGGCCGCCGGTGTCGATTCCCGAGGTCGCGCGGACCGCGACCGAACTGCTGCAGCAGGTCGACCCGAAAGCGTTGAGCGCGATCGTCGCGAACTTCACCGTCGGATTGGAAGGCACGGAGACGGTGATCCCGCAGCTGTCCAGGTCCACCGATCTGCTGGCCGCGACGCTGCTCAGCCGGACCGAGCTGATCCGGCGGATGCTCATCGACATGCAGGCCGAGGCCGAGCAGATGGCGTGGGGCGGTAATCGGCTCAGCGAAGCCTCCGGCGCCTGGGCCGATTTCGGGCCGCGCGTCGCCGAGGTCGCCGACGCGATCGCCCGCGTCATCCGGATCGGTGACACCCCGGCCGATTACCTCACCGACACCGAGCAGATCACCGGGCTGGTGCCGCTGCTCGATCAGATCGCCGACAAGGTGCACAAGCTCGGGCCGGATCTGCGCGAACTGCTGCCGGTGTTCGAGCCGCTGTTCGCGATGCTGCCCGGACTGATCTCGCGGATCGATCTGGGGAGCCTGATCTCGCAGGCGCTGCATTCCACCAGTCCGGATGGCGCGGTGCATTTGCAGATCGGGATCAGATAGCGGCCCGCC
Organism: Nocardia sp. NPDC051832; assembly: GCF_040681285.1. Lineage (NCBI taxonomy): Bacteria > Bacillati > Actinomycetota > Actinomycetes > Mycobacteriales > Nocardiaceae > Nocardia > Nocardia sp. NPDC051832. Next base: position 93,876 of record NZ_JBFAYL010000005.1, on the reverse strand, counting down.
TGGTGCGCAGCAAGGTGACGCTGATCGCCAGCAGCCACAGCATGATCAGGCCGCCCATGGTGGCCGTGGTGCCCCAGCCGTTGGCGGCGTAGAAGTTCGCGGGGTTGTTCCCGAAGAACAGCGACGGGACGAACAGCAACTGGATGACGGCCAGGAGGTAGGCCGATCGCGCGGTCCAGGCCGGCAGCAGCCGCGTCTTGGACATCACGAAACCGAAGGCGCCCAGGAACAGTGCCATCAGCAGCTTCGAGATCGAGCCGTAGAGGATGTAGGTGCCGGTCACGGTGATGGTGGGGTCGATCGGTTCGGGCGCCTCGATCACCGCGCCGACCTCGAGACCCATGGCGACGAATGCGATGGTGATCCACATCAGGCCCGCCGCGGTCACCAAACCGCCCGCCCATTCGTACTGCGGCGCATGGGCTTTCACGAGGTAGCGCAGGCCGGACATGAAGACTACAAACAGGGTCAGGCCGGTGAGGCCGAACAGGCTGCGCGTGAAGACATTCCAGTCCGGGGGCGGGCCGGCGTAGACGAAGTAGAGCGGTAGTTCGACCAGCGTGAGCGCGGTAGCGATCAGGCCGGCGGCCCCGGTGGCGGTGCGGATCGTAGTGCTGTCCATCGGTTTCACTCCAGACGGCCGCGGGCGCAGCCATTAGTATATTGCTTATACTTTAAGTGTTATACCCTGATGTCGGACAAGCCCGCATCAGACTGGAGAGTGAGTATTTGAGCGCCGATCTCCCCGACGATCTAGCCCGGCTCTGGCGGGTGCACCGAGGCTCTCGCCTCGGGCGGCCCGCCGCGCTCGACGTCGCGATAGTCGTCCGGACCGCCGTCGAACTGGCCGACCGGGACGGGCTGCCGGGTGCGACGCTGCCCAAACTCGCCGCCGAACTCGGCGTGACACCGATGTCGCTGTACCGCCACGTCGGTTCCAAGGACGAACTGCTCACCCTGATGGGCGACGCCGGATTCGGGCCGCCGCTGGAGTACGAGCCGCCCCTCGGCGACTGGCGCGACCTGCTGCGCCGCTGGGCGATGGCGCAGTGGGCGATCCACCGCCGCCGCCCCTGGCTCGCCCAGCTGCCGATCTCCGGTCCCCCACGCGGGCCGCACCTCGTCGGCTGGCTGGACGCCGGTCTGCGCGCGCTCCGCGACACCGGCCTGGACCCCGCCGCCGCACTCGGCGTCCTCAGCGTCGTCGGCGGCTATGTCCGGCACGCCGACCTGCTGGCCCAGCAACTCGCCGCGGGCTGGCTCGCCGACGGCGCCGCCCAACCGCAGCACGAGCAGAACTACGGCCGCCAGATGTCCGCGCTGATCGATCCGCACCGCTTCCCCGACGCGGCGGCCCTGTTCGCCTCCGGGTTGTTCGAGTCGCCGCCGCCCACCGACGACCCCACCGGCGACGACTTCGAGTTCGGCCTGGAGCTCATTCTCGACGGCGTGGCCGTTGCCGTGGCGGGCTGAGCGCCGAGTCCGGCCAGAGGCGACATGCCTCACCCGATGCGAAAGAAACGCCTGCCGCAGGCTATTGTTGATCATGTGCGTGACACGTCACGCCAAGCGTCGTAGATCGCATTCGCTTCGCAACCAGCGCTTGCCGCATCCGCTCTTTATTACGGCGATCGATTTTGCCCATCGGCAATCTCGCCATTCGTGCCCCCGGCGCGGACCTCGCGGTCCGCAGACGGCTCGGGCACCACCCGATGCCCGAAAGGCACCGCATTACCCATGACCTCTCCTGACATCTCCTTTGCCACGCTCGGCGTGAACCCGCCCCTGGTCAAGGCGCTGACGCGCGCCGGGATCACCGAGCCGTTCCCGATTCAGACCGACACACTGCCCGACTCACTGGCCGGGCGGGACGTGCTCGGCCGGGGCCGGACCGGCAGCGGTAAGACGCTCGCCTTCGCCATTCCGATGGTCAACCGGCTCGGCGGCGGGCTCGCCGGCCGGCGCGCACCGAGCCGCCCGACCGGTCTGGTGCTGGCGCCGACCCGCGAACTGGCCACCCAGATCGCGACCGCGCTGGAACCCCTCGCCAAGGCGTACCACTTGACCGTCACCACGATCTTCGGTGGCGTCCCGCAGAACCGGCAGGTGCGGGCGCTGCGCGCCGGCGTCGACATCGTCGTCGCCTGCCCCGGCCGGCTCGAAGATCTGATGAACCAGCGCCTGATCTCCCTGGACGCCGTCGAGGTCACCGTCATCGACGAGGCCGACCACATGGCCGACCTCGGCTTCCTGCCCGGCGTCACCCGCATTCTCGCGGCCACCCCCACTGACGGTCAGCGCCTGCTGTTCTCGGCCACCCTGGACAACGGCGTCAACAAGCTGGTCAACCGGTTCCTGCCGGACGCCAAGCTGCATTCGGTCGACGAGGCGAACTCCCCCGTCGCCGCCATGACCCATCACGTTTTCGAAACCGCGACCGTCGAAGCCAAGCGGGAGGTCGTGCATCGGCTGGCTTCGGGCTCCGGACGGCGAATTCTGTTCATGCGCACCAAACATCAGGCGCGCAAGCTGGCCAAGCAGCTGACCCTGGCCGGCATCCCGGCCGTCGACCTGCACGGCAACCTCTCGCAGGGCGCGCGTGACCGCAACCTCGCGATCTTCGCCGCCGGCGACGCCCGGGTGCTGGTGGCCACCGATGTGGCCGCGCGCGGGGTGCACGTCGACGATGTCGAGCTGGTCGTGCACGTGGATCCGCCCGCCGAGCACAAGGCCTACTTGCACCGGTCCGGCCGGACCGCCCGGGCCGGCAACTCCGGCGAGGTGATCACGCTGGTGCTGCCCGGCGAACGACGCGACCTGGCCGATGTGATGCGCAAGGCCAAGATCACCGTGACCCCGCAGCGGGTCACCGCCGAATCGCCGGTGGTGGCCGAGCTCGTCGGCACAGTCGCCCCATTCGTCGCCCCGTCGTACAGCGAGCGGGCGGCGCGGGACGACGATCGCCGCAGCAACGGTCATTCGAACCGCGGCGGGTCGCGCCAGGGCGGTGCCGGAGCGCGTCAGAGCGGTGGCGGTTCACGCCACGGCGGTGCCGGTGGGCGCCAGAGCAATGGCGAAGCGCGGCAGAGCAATGGCGGCCCACGCCACAGCGGTACCGGAGCGCGCCAGAGCAATGGCGAAGTGCGGCAGAGCAATGGCGGCCCGCGCCAGAGCAGTGCCGGACCGCGCCAGAGCAGTGCCGGACCGCGGCAAAGCAGTGCGGGACCGCGGCAAAGCAGTGGCGCAGCGCGGCAGGGCGGCGGTCGCCGCAACGGCGCTGCGGCGCAGGGACAGTCACGCGCCAACTCCTCGCGCGGAACGGCCGCATAGTCGCGGCGGCCGGCCCGCGCGAATCCGGGGCATAGCCTGGATCCACACCAATTCCGGACCGCGGCAAAGCGGTGCCGGACCGCGGCTAAGCAGTGGCGGACCGCGGCAAGGCGGCGGTCGCCGCAACGGCGCTGCGGCGCTGCGGCGCTGCGGCGCAAGGGCAGTCACGCGCCAACTCCTCGCGCGGAACGGCCGCATAGTCACGGCGGCTGGCCCGCACGAGTCCGGGGCACGGAGCCTGGATATCCACACAGCGGTTCCGGCATGGCCGTCGTCCTCCAGCTTGTCGCGCAGAACCGACCCGTTAACCGCCGTGGCCTTTTCTAGCTTGTCGCGCAAAACGGCGCGGGTGTAGCGTGCTGGGTATGCAGCGCGCTCACGCCACTACGACGCCGGACGACGTCCCGGCGCGCTGAACCATGTTCTGACAAAGCCCCGGGCGGATGCCCGGGGCTTTTCCGTGTGCTCATCCGCCCGTACTCGGGAGGAGACACCATGCACGACCATCGGAAACTGGGCCGAGAGCTCGGGCTGTTCGATACCGATCCGCTCATCGGGGCCGGGTTGCCGTACTGGCTGCCCGACGGCGCGATCGTGCGCCACGGCCTCGAGGAGTACATCCGCGCCGTGGAGCGGGAGGCCGGATATCAGCACGTGTACTCGCCTGCCCTGGGCAAACGTGAGCTGTATGAAATCTCTGGGCACTGGGCGCATTACAGCGACGACATGTACCCGGCGATGGACCTCGGCGGCGAGCAAGTGGTGCTGCGCCCTAGCCTGTGCCCGCATCACGCGCTGATCTACCGGTCACGTTCGCACAGCTACCGCGAACTGCCCCTGCGCATGGCCGAGCTCGGCGCGATGTACCGCTCCGAATTGTCCGGGGTGCTGGGCGGATTGACCCGGGTGCGCTGCATCCAGCTCAACGACGCGCACATCTTCTGCACCCTCGACCAAGTCGCTGACGAAGCGGCCGGCGCGCTCGCGTTGATCGGTTCCGCGTACCGCGCCATGGGAATCAGCACCGAACGCTACCGACTGTCCCTGCCCGGTGCGGGCGGGAAATACGTTGCGGCGCCGGAGATGTGGGACCACGCGGGCAAGATCCTGCGGGAGGTGCTCGACCGCTCCGGCGTGCCCTACGACGCGGTCGAGGGCGAAGCCGCGTTCTACGGCCCGAAAATCGATGTCCAGGTCAGTGATCACGTCGGCCGGGAATCGACCCTGTCCACCGTCCAGGTCGACTTCTATCAGCCCGAGCAGTTCGGCCTGCACTACATCGGCCCCGACGGCGCCAAACATCGCCCGGTCATGGTGCACCGCAGCATCATCGGCAGCGTCGAGCGCGCGGTCGCCCACCTGATCGAGCAGCACGGCGGCGCTTTCCCGGCCTGGCTCGCTCCACTACAAGCAGTGGTGTTGCCGATCTCGGCAGCCGAGGAGCCCGCGGCCGCCGCCCTGCACGAGCAGTGCCGCCGCGCCGGTCTGCGCGTGCGGATACTGGACGCGGAGTCAGGAAGCCTGGGCGCGCGCATACGGGAATCCCGGCTTGTGCCATACCACCTCATCCTCGGCCCCGCCGAGACCGCGAACGGTGGAGTGGCGGTCCGGCTGCGCGATGGACGCCGCTTACCCGCCCAGCCCGCGCACGACGCCGTCGCCCGAATCCGCGCGACTGTCGAAAACCGCGACACCCGCCTGTGGCTTGAGTAACCCGCGCCTGACATCTGCCCTGGCTGTGTCGTCGGACAAGAGCCGAGAGATCTTGAACGGAGACACGATGACCTCGAATGAAGCACAGATCAGGGCGTTCCTGGCGAGCCGGACCGATGCCCAGCGGTCGAAGGACATAGATCGCCTCATGTCCTTCTATGCCGCTGACATCGTCTATTACGATGCCGTCGCGCCTCTCCGATTCACCGGAATCGAAGACGTGCGCACCAATTTCGTGCGGTGGTTCGACGGGTATGTCGGTCCCGTCGGCTTGGAAACGCATGACCTGACGATCGTCACCGCGGAGGACACCGCTTTCGCGCACATGGTTCATCTGGACTCGGGAAAGCGGCGCGGCGGCATCGAGCTGCCGATCTGGGTGCGGGAGACCGTCTGTCTGCGGCGGATCGAAGGCGCTTGGGCGATCACCCACGAGCACATTTCGCTCCCGGTCAACCCGGCGAACTTTCAGGTTTGGTTCGCCTCCGGCAAAGACTCGGCTGCTCGGGGTGGCGGCCGATCGATAGTCGGGCTGGTCACCACGAGAGTGCTGGTGCGGCTCGGCTTGCGGCGTGCGGCATCCGGCGGTAGCCAACTCTGAGCAATGCCGCTCCCGCGCGACTGGGAGGTCCCCGGGTTCGCGTCGCGATCGTGATAGCACCATGCGTATGCCATTGTCACGACGTCGATTCATCGGAGCGGCCGGGCTCGGGGGCGGTGGGCTGCTGGCCGGGGCGCAGGCGGGAGCGGCGCCGGGCACCAGATCGCCGGTGACCGGTCCCGCTGTCGTCGGACCGGATGACCCGGAGTATCAGGCGCTGACGTTGCGGGGTTACAACCGGCGGTTCGTGGCTCGACCGGCGAAGATCTTTCTGCCCGCGTCCGCGGCGGAGACCTGTGCCGCGGTCGGGCAGGCCGTGGCCGGGGGCTTGCGGATCGCGGCGCGCTCGGGCGGGCACTGTTTCGACGGGTTCGTCGATGATCCACGGACACAGGCGATCATCGATCTGAGCCGGATGAACAAGGTGTATTTCGACCAGGCACATCAGGCCTACTCCGTCGACGCCGGGACCGAGATCGGTCCGATGTATGAGCAGTTGCTACACGGCTGGGGGGTGACGATTCCGGCGGGTATCTGCCTGGGCGTCGGCGCGGGTGGCTACCTGAGCGGCGGCGGCTACGGTCCGCTGTCGCGTCGACTCGGACTGGCCGCCGACCACGTGTTCGGCGTCGAAGTCGTGACTGTGGACGCGGCCGGAAAGCCCGCGGTGGTGGTATCCACCAGGGACTCCGATCCGGATCTGTGGTGGGCGCACACCGGCGGCGGTGGCGGCAATTTCGGCGTCGTGACGCGATTCTTGTTGCGATCACAGGATGCCGAGGGCCCTCGCCTGCTACCCGAGCCACCGGCGCACATGCTGCACACCCGGTTGGTGGTGCCGTTCGCGAGCGAAGCGTCGTTCGTCCGCCTGATCGGGAACTACCTGAGCTTCTTCGAGCGAAACAGCGCCCCGGACAATCGATTCGCCGGTTTGTACGCGCCACTGCACGTCAAACCGATCGCCGGATCCTGCGACATCCTGGTCCTGCTCGACGCCGACGCTCCCGACGCGCGGGCCTGCTACGACGAGTTCACCGCGGCGGTGAGCGAGGGCGTCCAGCCGCCGCCGATCGGACCACCCTTGGACCGGAAGTCCTACTCCGACATCGTGTCTCAGGTGTACTACGCCAAGGGCACGGTGCCGCCACGGGTGAAAGTGAAGGCGGCCTACCTACGCGAGGCCTACACGCCAGACCAGCTGCGAAAGATCTACCGGCACATGACCGACGCGCGCGCCATCGGCGAATCCCAGCTGGAATTCCTGCCTTTCGGCGGCGCGATCAACGCCCGTCCCGCCGACGCCACCGCCCTGCCGGTGCGCGACTCGTTCATGACGATGCTCATCCACGCCGCCTGGCGCACGCCGGGCGACGACGAGAAGTACCTCGCCTGGGCGCGCGAAATGTATCGCGACATCTACGCCGAGACCGGCGGCGTGCCGGTCCCCGGCGGCGCCGCCGGCGGCAGCTACATCAACTATCCGGACCCCGACCTGCGCGATCCGCGCTGGAACACCTCCGGCGTCCCCTGGCACGCCTTCTACTACCGCGACAACTACCCGCGGTTGCAGCGGATCAAGGCGAAATGGGATCCGCGCAACACATTCCGGCACCCGCTCTCGATCGAACCGGCGCGGACCTAGGCGAATTCGGGCGTCGGCGCGAGGCTGGTGGGGATCTTCGGCAGTGCGTACGGGTGCCGGCGGCCGAGCCAGCCGACGAGTTCCTCGCGCACCGCGCACCGCAACGTCCACACGTCGTCGGCATTGCGGGCCGACATCGAGGCCCGCACCACGATGTTGGTCGGCGCGCTGTCGGTCACCAGCAGATTCCAGGCGCGGCCGTCCCAGTCCGGACGGTCGCGCAGGTAGTCGTGCAGATGCTCGCGCAGTTCCGCCACCGGCGCACTGTGGTCGAGATGCAGGAACACCGTGCCGGTGATCTGCGGCCCGCCCCTGGACCAGTTCTCGTAGGGCTTGCTGTTGAAGTAGGACACCGGCATCGTCAGCCTGCGGTCATCCCAGATCCGCACGGTGAGGAAGGCGAGGGTGATTTCCTCGACCGTCCCCCACTCCCCCTCGACCACCACGGTGTCGCCGATCTTCACCGAATCGCCGAACGCGATCTGCAGACCCGCGACGAGATTGCCCAGCGTCGATTGCGCCGCGACGCCCGCGATCACACCGATGACGCCCGCCGACGCCAGCAGCGAGGTACCCAGCGTCCGCAGATCGGGGAACAACAGCAGCATCGCGACCGCCGCCGTGGTCAGCGCCAGGATCGCGGTCACCACCCGGCGGACCAGCGCGAGCTGGGTGTTGAGCTGGCGCACCTTCGAGGTGTCGGCGGTGCGGGCCGAATAGCGGTGCAGCGTGTTCTCCGCCAGCGCGTCGGTGACCCGGATGGCCAGCCACGCCGCCGCCATGATGGCCACGGTCGCCAGCAGGTTCCGGATCAGCGGTTCCTGCTCGAAATCCAACTCCGCCAGCGGAAACGTGCCGTGCAACGCGACCGACCCCAGCAGCACTTGCAGCGGCAGCTGCACCCGGCGCAACAGCCGGGGCAGCCGGGTCCCGGGCCGCCGATCCGCGCTGTACCGGAGTAGCCGGTCGATCAACAACCCGGCCAGCACCGTCGCCGCCACGGTTCCGCCGAGGACGATCAGGGGCCTGAGTATTTCCTCCACTGTCTCGAACTCCTTCCCATGCGGTCATCGTGATCTCTCCGTCGCCAGGCTACATTTCGGTAACGGGCCCCCGCAGATTCCGGACCGCGATCCGGTGGGTGTGCGCGTACACCGCGGCGTGTGTACGGTCCCGCACGCCGAGCTTGGTGAGCACATGGGAGACATGGGTTTTGACGGTTTGCTCGCCGATCCCGAGGGCGTACGCGATTTCCGGGTTCGTACAGCCTTTCGCGATGTAGTGCAGCACCTGATGTTCCCGGGGAGTGAGGGTTTCGACTTCCGGGGTGGCCGGAAACGGTTCGATGCCGGCGGACAGCCGAGTGATCAGCTGCCGGGTCAGCACCGGGTCGATGAGGGCGGTGCCGTGCACGGCGGTGCGGATCGCGGTGAGCAGGTCGCGGACGGGCGCGGAGCGCGCGAGGAACCCGGTCGCTCCGAGATGCAATGCGCGGTAAAGGTTCTCGTCCGTGTGCTCGGTGGCGAGGGCCAGGATCCGGGTGCCGGCGGTGTCGATCGGGGCCGTGTCACCCAGGCCCGGCAGATCGAGATCGACCAGGGCCACGTCCGGGCGCAGGCGGCGCAACTCCCGCAGCGCCGCGCTGCCGTCGCCGACCTCCGCGACGCAGGCCATGTCCGCTTGACCCGCGATCGCCGTCCGCATACCCGTCCGGAAGAACATCTGACCGTCGGCCAACAACACCGAAATACCCTGCGCGCGAGCGGGATCGGAGTCGATCGAGCGATCCGGACGCGGACCGCCGGGCTGCCGGTCCACCGCGGAGCTGGTCGAGGCCGGGTCCGCGTGCGCGGTAGCCACCGACAGCGTCATCGCGGTGATCGCGAGGACCAGCGAGGACACCACGCGCAGCAGCGGATGGGTCGAGGAATTCGGAACCATGGTTACCGACCGTAGGCCGATCGGCTGCCGGTGCCCAGGGGCCGACGTGGGTTCATCGCAGAAATCCCTGGTAATTCCGGTTCAGCACTTGGCTTTCGAGCTGTTTGACCGTGTCCAGCGCGACGCTCACCATGATCAGCGCGGAGGTCCCGCCGAAGGCCAGCCCGGCCGCCGAGCCGGAATCGCCGAAGCCCAGAACCACATTCGGCAGCACGACCACCGCGCCGAGATAGAACGATCCGGGCAGCGTGAGCCGGTTGAGTATGTAGCCCAGATGATCGGCCGTCGGCTTGCCGGGCCGATAGCCGGGGAGGAAACCGCCGAACTTCTTCATCTCCTCCGCACGTTCCTGTGGATTGACCGTGATCGCGACATAGAAGTAGGAGAAGAAGACGATCAGGGCGAAATAGCCGGTCAGATGAACCGGGTGATTCGGGTTCGCCAGGTACTTCTGGACGAACTCGCTGACCATGCCCGCGCTCCCCTGGGTGAACTGCACCAGCAGCGTCGGCAGATACAGCAGCGACGAGGCGAAGATGACCGGAATGACACCGGCCTGATTCACCTTCAGCGGCAGGTACGTCGAGGAACCCCCGTACATCTTGCGTCCCACCACGCGCTTGGCGTACTGCACCGGAATCCGGCGCTGACCCTGCTCGATGAAGACCACGCCGACGATCATCGCGGCGATCGCGAGACAGACTCCGGCGAAGACGAGCCCGCCCCGGCTCTCCAGAATCGAGGTGCCCTGGCTGGGAATCTGCGCGGCGATGCCGGCCAGAATGAGCAGCGACATCCCGTTGCCGACACCGCGCTCGGTGATCAGCTCACCGAACCACATCACCAGGGCGGCGCCCGCGGTCATCACGAGCACGGTGGTGATCATCGCGAACAGCGAGCTGTCGGCGAGAATGCCTTCGGGACATCCGCGCAGGAGCTGTCCCCGCGCGGCCAGCGCGACCAGCGTCGAGGCTTGCAGCAAGGCCAGCGCCATCGCCAGATACCGGGTGTATTGCGTGATCTTCGCCTGCCCCGCTTGACCTTCCCGCCGCAAGTCCTCGAAGCGCGGGATCACCACGGTCAGCAGTTGCGTGATGATGCTCGCGGTGATGTAGGGCATGATGCCCACCGCGAAAACCGATAATTGCAGCATCGAGCCCCCGGACAAGAGGTCGATCAGCTGGTAGATGCCGCCGGAAGCGCCGCCCATATTCAGCTCGATACAGCTGCGCACGGCCGCGAAGTCCACGCCGGGCGACGGCAGCGCCGCGCCCAGCCGGAACAACCCCAGCAGCCCGAGCGACCACAGCGCCTTCCGCCGCAATTCCGGTGTTCGGGCAGCGGACATGAGGGCGGAAAGCACAGCAGCTCCTGAAGGCGTGGCGCGGCAAGGGCTTTCGACGCTAAGGAAGATCAGGCCCTACTGGCGTCGGCCTCGGGACCTATTTCAGCCTCCCCCAGGTGGGGGAGTTACAGCTAGGTCACCAGTTCCAGCCAGCCCCGGGGATCGCCGGGCAGCGGGCCGGTCGGAAAGCCGACTCGGACAGTCCGGTGCGGCGGGGCGGCTTCGATGTGGACGACCGCGGGCGGGAGGAATCCGCCGAGGATCTTCTCGAACATGGGGTTCAGCCCGGCGAGCCGGGGCCGCAGTCGGAGTTGCCAGCAGTCGATCACGCCGGCCGGGACCTCGACCGGAACGCGCTGCTCGACCCGCGCACTCAGCGGAAGGTGCACCGAGAAGGCCAGCCACAGGTCCATCTCGGCGGTGGCGCCCTCGGTGAAATCCAGTCCGCGCAACAGGGTCAAGGCGCCCGCCAGCGGCATGATGTCGACCGAGAAGGGGGCCAGCCCGCCGCCGATCTGGAGGTGCCGCGTGCCGAGAAAGGCCGCTTCCTCGCGACTCACCACCGTGCCGCCGGAGACCGTTTCGGCGCGATAGCTGGCGGCTCGGAGCCGGCCGTCCAGGCGCTGGAACACCTGCTCCACGGTGATCGCGAAGCTGCCGGCGCTAGGGCTCGCCTGGATGATCGACCGGTAACCCTCGCTGTCGTGGTGGATCTCGCTGACCAGATCGAAGCTGGGCGGCTGGTCCGCCAGGCCGCAGACGTACACTGCCTTCTCCCCGTCAGAGATCCCGGGATCACGAAAGATGGTGTCACTCATACATTTTCCTCCCGTGCGGCGGCCGCGAAAACCGATTGGAGCCGCGTGATGTAGCGCTCGACGGAACTGTGCGCCACGGGGGTGTCGGGGTAGATCACGCTCAGCGTCGTCCCGGTCGCGAGCCGGTTGATCCAGATCAGAACATGCTCGGACGCGGCGCGATTGGCGTAGAGCCCGCACGACGCCACATCGAAGAACTCGTTGCCCAGCAACTCCCGGGCATCGACGTAGGACATCATCGGGCAGGACCAGCCCGGGCTCAGGTCCAGGTCGGAATCGGCGGGCAGCAACTCGACCACCCGTTGGAACGAGGTAGCGGTCAGCCGCAGCCCGTTCTCGTAGGCATGCTGGGCGACTTTCACGACACGGTCGAAGGACCGGCTCAGGCCCAAGGGGAACGCCACCGGCAGCAACGTCACGTACCAGCCCACCGAGGCGCGCTCGGCGGCGGTGCCGCGGGTGGTCACCGGAGTCATGCCGAAGTAGTAATCGCTGTCGACGAGGTCGTTTTCGGCCAGCGCCGCCGCGGCGAAGATACCGCCGACGAATTCCGCCCCGTGCGCGCGGCAGCGCCGCTCGAAGCGATCGGCGGCGGCTTCGTCGAACAGCGTCACCGTGCGATGGGCGCTGCGATTGTAGACATCGGCGCGCCGCCCCAGCTCCAGGGGGAACGCGGGCAGGCTGCCCCCATTGCCGCGGATCAGCTCCAGCCATTTCTGTACACCGGGCGAGGTGAGCGACATCTGCCCGGTATAGGCCCGCTCGGCCGTGCAGTAGTCGAGATAGCTGGCCGCGGGGCCGAGCAGGTCGGGCGTCTCGGCCCACACCTCGCGTGCGTAGAGCAGCGCGAGATCGAAGCCGGACAGGTACTGCCCGAACCCATCGGTGTGCAGGTGATCGACCGCGAGGTAGAGCGTGCTGGAAGCCTCGCGTTCGATCACCCCGAAGGTGAAGCAATCCCAGTCGAAGGGGCCCGGCGTGGTCTTCTGCACATGGTCGCGGACCGCGCGCGGGTCATCGACCCAGCCCCCGTCGATCGGCGCGAAATCGACGTCCGCGGCGGGGACCAGGTGCCGTTCGAGCGCGCCACCGGTTCCGATCCGGAACCAGGTCCGGAAGGTGTCGTGCCGCAACAGGAAGGCGTTGATCGCCCGGGTCATCGCGTCCCGGTCCAGGTCGCCGGTCGGAAGCTCGGCGGTGACCAAGCACAGCCCGGAATACCGGAACTCCGCCGCGGCGTGCTGCGCCGCCAGCCGCAGATACTGCTCCTGCTGGTGCGAGGGCGGGGCCGGGTGCACGGGCGCCCGGCGGGCCCGCGCCGCCGATTCCGGTGTCGCCGCCCAGCTGGTCAGCCGGCCGGGCGCCGGGGCCCATTCCTCGATCAGGCCGAAATCGACCATGCTGCACACTCTTTCCCGCTACCGCGGTTCACGCTGGAGCTCCTACCGGCACCGCCGCTTCGGCCTTCGCGGCCGGAAGCGGCTGCCCCTTGGCCGATTCCGCCGCCAGAATCAACTCGGCCACCTTCGGCCCGGCCTGCTCCAAGCTGAAGGATCGGCCCATCTGCATCGACATCAAGTCGATGCCGAGGGTTTTGGTGACCCGGGCGCCGAGTTCCACGGCCATCAGCGAATCCAGTCCGAGCTCGGGCACCGGAACGGTCATGTCGATGGATTCGACCGGGACGCCCATCACCACGGCCAGTTCCTCGGCCATCTTGCGGGCCACGAAGGCGCCCCGCTTGCCCTCCTCGATCGCGGCCACTTCGGCCCGCAACCGGGCCAGTTCGGAGGTGTCCTTGGCGGAGACCTGCGCGAGGGCGATCGTGCGTCCGGTGCGCGTCAGCTGCGGGAAGGTGCCGGTCAGCTTCGCCCAGTCGGTCGGGATGATGCCGGCCCGCGAAATGCCCAGGCGCAGTGTCTGTTCCAGGTACGCGGTCGCGTCGGCCATGTCGATCGGGTCGAAGCCGACCAGATCGAGGTATTTCACCGCGGTCTCGTCGGCGGCCATGCCGCCGGTCGCACCGGACAGGTGTCCCCAGCCGACGCACAGCGCCCGCTCCCCCGCCTTCGCCCATTCCTGCGCCATGGTCTCCACGGCGAGGTTGGCGGCGCAGTAGTTGTATTGGCCGTAGATGCCGTACATGGAGCCGCCGGAGGAGCACAGCACGAACATGTCCAGCCGGATTCCGGCCGCGGCCACCGCCTCGTGCAGCACCCGGGCGCCGTGCACCTTGGGCCGGTAAACCAGGTCGAGCTCCGGAAATGTCATGGCGTCCAAGCGATTGTCGGCGACCGCGCCCGCCGCGTGGAACACCCCGCGCAACGGATGGCCGTCGCTGTGCGCCCGGCCGAGGACCGCGGCGATCGCCCCGGCGTCGGTGACATCGGCCTGTTCCTGGATCACCTCCACCCCGGCCGCCGCCCACACCTCGAGCTGCCGCCGCGCCTCCTCGGTCCGCGCGCCGCTCCGGCCGACCAGCACCAATCGCCGCGCCCCGCGCAAGGTGAGCCAGCGCCCCAGCGCCATACCGAAGCCGCCGAAACCACCCGTGACCAAATAGGTTGCCGCCGGGTCGATCTCGACCTGCGGCAGGTGCGGACGCACCGCCGGTTCCGGTGCGTCCATGCGCAGCGCGATGCGGTGCAACCCGGTCGAGCGGATGGTCTCCTCGAACGCGGTGGCCACTTCGCCGGTCTCGAACAGCCGGTAGGACAGCGGCGTATACGTCCCGGCGAGCACCTTCTCGTAGACCCGTTGCAGCAGGGCGATCAGCCGGTGCGAATCGGCCGCGACCAGGCGGTCCAGATCCATCGAGAAGTAGGAGACGTTCTTGTCGAAATTGGCCAGCTCCAGCAGGCCGCCGGTGTAGATGTCGGCCTTGCCGACCTCGACGATCCGGCCGAATTCGGCCAGGGCGTTGAAGTTCTGGCGCAGGATCTCCCCCGGTGCGCTGCTCAGCACGACCTGCGCGCCTTTGCCCTCGGTCAGGGCGAGCACGTCGTCGACGAAGTTCAGCGAGCGCGAGTCGAGCGCGTGATCGGCGCCCAGTTCCAGCACGTGGGCCCGGCGTTCCTCGGTACCGGCGGTGCCGATGATGCGCGCCCCGCGATCCTTGGCGACCTGGATCGCGGCGGTGCCGACGCCGCCCGCGGCGCCGTGGATGAGCACGGTCTCCCCCGGTTCCAGCCGCGCCAGATCGAGCAGCGCGTATTCGGCGGTGCCGAAAGCGATTGTGCTGGTGCAATATCCAGGATCCACGTCCGGGGGCAGCAGGATGGCCCGGGCCCGTTCGGCCACCACGTAGCGCCGCATCATCCCCTTGGCCGCCACCGCCACCAGGTCGCCCGGCGCGAGATCGGTGACCCCCGGGCCGACCCGCACGACCTCGCCGACGCCTTCCATGCCCGGCGCGGTCCCGAAGTAGGTCGGGGCGAGCTCGCGTTCGCCGAGCAAGCCGATGACCTTCAGCGGATCCTTGTAGTTCAGGCCGATGACCTTCATCCGGACCTCGAGCTGCCCCGGGCCCGGTTCGACGCGCGGGCACTGCCGCCAGGCCAGCGCCGACAGGACGCGGCTGCGCGGCAGCTCCAGCGCGAAATTGGCCTGCTCGTCGGTCAGCGGCGCCGCGGTGTCCAGCGCCTCCAGCCGATCCGGCAGCGGCTTGGTCAGCAGCGGCGTCCAGCGGGTGCCGCGGCGCAGCGCCACCTCGTCGGTGTTGTCGCTCCAGAAGGCCCCGGGGACAGCGAGTTCGGTGATCAGGTCGGCTGTCTCGGTCTCGGCGGCCACGTCGATCAGTCGCCAGCGCAGTGCGGTCTGCTCGTTGAGCAGGACGCGGTGCGCGCCCGCGAGCGCCGCCTGCTCCGGGTTGGCGGGCGCGGGGTCGTCCGGGATCGCGAACGCGTGCTCGGTCACCAGGGTGACGTGGCACTGCCCGTCGTCGAAGCGCTGCGCCGCCTGCTCGGTGTGCTCCGGATAGGCGAAAGCGTTGACCGCGACCGCGACTCGCTTCAGCGTCCACAGCTCGGCGAGGTCGTCCGCCCCGGCGCCGGCGACCAGGACGACGTGCAGCCGGTCGGCGCCCTCGGCCCGCGCCGCGCGCAGCGTCTCGACCAAACCGCTCTCCGGCTCGTCGCCGGGCAGACCGGCATGGTGCAGCCGCGCGTGCGGGATGGCCGCGGCCAGCGCCTGCGCCCGGGTGCCGGCGCCGAGCGCGACCACGACCGTGCTGACCGAATCCTGCGGCAGCGCCGTGGGATCCAGCGGATCGCGAGCCTGCATGGTCTCCAGATAGAAGAAATCCGCCATCCGGCGCAGCGGATCCTGGCCCGGCGTGAGCGCGCCGATCTGCAAGCCGCTCAACCGCATCACGAGGTTGTGGTCGTCATCGAGCAGATCCACGTCGGCCCGCAGCCGCGCGCCGGGATCGCGCCGGGCGACGACGGTGATCCGCTCGGGCAGCGGCGCGACCACCCGCACGGCGGCGACACCGACCGGAACCAGCGTGCCCTCGTCCACCCGGGATTCGGCGAACAGCAGCGCCGCGGTCTGCATGGCGGCGTCGACGACCGCCGGGTGCGCGAAATGGCCCGAGTCCGCGGCGATGCTGCCGTCCACGGACGCGGTCACCGTGTCGGTCCCGACCCGCGCGGAGCGCACCCGCTGGAAGGCCGGGCCGTAGCGCAGCCCCGCCGCCGCCAGACCGCTGTAGAACAGTTTCGGGTCGATATCGACGCCCACCTCGATCTCGGGGACTTCCACCCGGGTCTGCCGATGGCTGCCGGTCAGCATGCGACCGGAGGCGTGCAGAGTCCAGGCGGTGCCGGTGGCCGAGCGCGAGCGGATCAGGAAGCGGCCGCTGGCCTCCTCCACGGTCAACGCGACCAGCGGCACGTCCGGCGCGCCCATGATCAGCGGCGCCACGAACCGGACCTGTTCCAGCGCAACGCGTTCGACCCCGAGCCGCTTCGCGGTGGCGCTCAGGGCCGCGTCCAGGTACGCCGCCCCGGGCATGATCTTGACGCCGTTGACCACATGATCGGCCAGCCACGGCAGCAGTTCGGTGCCGACTTGCAGCAGCCAATCCGGTCGCCCCTCGACATCCGGATCGCCGAGCATGGCGTAGCTGCCGGGGCTGCCCAGCCGGGCCTGTTCGAACAGCGGCAGCGCCGAGTGCAGCCGGGTCCGCTGCCACGGGTAGCGCGGCAGCGGCACGTGCGGCGTGGCGGGCCGGTCGGCGGGGAACAAGGTGTCGAGGTCGAGCACGCCCGCGCCGTAGAGACCGATCAGGGTGCGCCGCAGGCTGTCCGCGTCCGGCTGCTTGCGGTCCAGCGTCGCCACCGTGGTGCCGTTGACGTCCGCGCCCAGCAGCGTCTCGCGAATATTGCCGGACAGCACCGGGTGCGGCCCGATCTCGAGGAAGACCCGGTGCTGGGCGATCAGCGCGGTGACGGCGTCGGCGAAGCGGACGGGCTCGCGCACGTTGGCCGCCCAATAGGCCGCGTCCCACTCCGGGCCGGTGACCTCCGCGCCGGTGACCGAGGAATACAGCGGAATCGTCGGCGGCTGGGGCGTCAGCGTCGCGAGCACTGTGCGCAGCTCGTCCAGGATCGGGTCCATCAGCCGGCTGTGATACGGCACCTCGACGCGCAGCGGTCGCGCGAAAACACCGTCCTCGGTGAGCTTTTCGCCGATCTCGTCGAGCCGGTCGACATCGCCGGAGAGGGTCAGCGAGGTGGCGCTGTTGATCGCGGCGATATCGACCCGGGGATCGTCGGCGACGAGTTCGAGGGCCTGTTCGTAGGACATGCCCACGGCGAGCATGCCGCCGGTACCGGCGGTGCTCGCCTGGAGCCGGGCGCGGTGATAGACCACCAGAACGGCATCGCGCAGCGAGAGCATGCCGCTGATGTAGGCCGCCGACACCTCTCCGACACTGTGGCCGACGATGGCCGCCGGTGCGATGCCGTATTGCGCGAGTTCGCGCACCAGCGCCACCTGCACGAGGAAGTTGGCCGGCTGCGCGACTTCGGTGCGGGCGACCCGGGACTCGGCTTCCGGTTTCCGTAGTTCCTCGATGATCGACCAGCCAGCGATCGCCCGGAACTCGACGTCGATCTGTTCCGCTGTCTCGGCGAAAACGCCTCCGGCGGAAAGTAGTTCGCGCCCCATCCCCCACCACTGCGGGCCCATGCCGGAGAACACGAACACCGGTTCGGCGGTGCGCGCTACGAGGGTGCGTACCGCGTCGCGGCCCTCGCCACCGGCGAAAGCGCGCAGGTCGTGCACCAGGTCATCGGTGTCGCCGAGCAGCACGCCGGTGCGGAACTGGTGGTGCGCCAGGCGCGTCCACGCGGCCTCGGCCAGCCGTTCCGGCTCCGCGCCCGCGGTGATCAGTTCGGCGAACCGGCCCGCCAGCGCCCGCGCCGCACCCGTGCTGCGTGCTGAAATCGGCAGCACACCATAGTGTTTCGGCTCCCTCGCCGCTTCGGCCACCGGAGCCCGATATTCGCGCAGGATGGCGTGGGCGTTGGTGCCGCCGTACCCGAAACCGTTCACCGCGATCGACATCGGCGGCGCGTCCACGGGCAGGGGCTCGGCCTCGGTCTGAACGTGCAAGCCCAGGTCGTCGAAGGGGATGTCCGGGTTGGGCTTGTCGATCCAGCCCTGCGGCGGAATCGTGCGGTGCCGGATCGCCAGGGCCGCCTTGATCACGCTCGCGACCCCGGCCGCGGCCTCGGTGTGCCCGAGAGTGGATTTCACCGAGCCGACGCCCAGCGTCCGCGTCCGCTTGTCCGGGACCCCGAAAACCTTTCCGAGCGCCCGCAATTCGACCGGGTCGCCGACGAGGGTGCCGGTGCCGTGCGCCTCGACATAGGTGATCGCCTCCGGCGCCAGCCCGGCCCGGGTGCAGACCTCGCGGGCCAGCGACTCCTGGGAATCGGCGTTCGGGACGGTGATGGCGGTGGTGCGCCCGTCCTGGTTGGCGCCGGTCGCCTTGACCACCGCGTAGATCCGGTCGCCGTCGCGCACCGCGTCGTCGAGCTTCTTCAACGCCACCATGCCCGCGCCCTCGCCGCGGCCGTAGCCGTCCGCCGACGCGTCGAAAGACTTGCAGCGGCCGTCGGCGGCCAGGAAGCCGCCCTTGCACATCAGCACGAAGGTCTCCGGCTGCAGCATCACGTTGACCCCGCCGGCCAGCGCCACCGAGCAGTCGCCGTTGTCCAGCGCCTGGCAGGCCAGGTGGAACGCCACCAGCGACGACGAGCAGGCGGTGTCGACGGTGATCGCGGGCCCGATCAGGTTGAGCGCGTATGCGATTCGGTTCGACAGCATGGTGTAGGACGCGCTGGCGGGTGTGTGCATGTCGGTGTGGAACAGCGCCGGGCCGACCACGCCGATCACCGACTGGTCCACCACGAAACCGCCGACGTAGACGCCGACCGGCGCGCCGGCCGCGTGCCGTGCGATACCCGCGTCGTCCAGCGCCTCCCAGGTGACCTCCAGCAGCAACCGCTGCTGCGGGTCCAGCACCGTGGCCTCGCGCGGGGAGATGCCGAAGAAGTCCGGATCGAACTGCCAGGGATCGGTCGTCATGAAGGCGCCGCGCTTGGTGTAGCTGCGGCCCGGTGTCCGCGGTTCCGGATCGTAATAGCGGCGGAAGTCCCAGCGATCGCCGGGCATATCCACGACTCCGTCCCGTTTATCCAGGACGAATTCCCAGAATGTATCCGGGGAGTCGATCCCGCCCGCGAATCGGCACCCTATTCCGACAATTGCGATATCCGACATGACGTCCTCCCGGGCCGGAACCTGCTCAGCGGCAATGCTTTCCGAAGCCGGTGTAAAGGCCGGCTGGCAATTGATCACAGTAACGGCAGGCGCCGCGGCCTTCGCGGCTTCAGGGACACCTCACAAATCGATCCGGACCGGATTGTGGAATCTCGAACACCTCGAATGAGGTTCTGCGGAACCGATTGCGGTTTCCTATGTTACGAAGGCCGGCGGTCCGCGCCGGGCCCAGAATTCTCGAGTGGGAGACCGCGATGGCCGGTGCGTTCAGCTGGATCGATCTCCTCGTCCGGCGGCGATGCACCGTCCTCGGCGTCGTGGTCGGCGGGCTGCTGGCGCTGGGGATGTACGGCCTCGGCCTGCACGAGCACCTCAGCGTCAGCGGCTGGGACGACCCCGGCTCGGAATCGGCGCGGGCCGCGCGGTTGCGGGACCACGCGTTCGGCAACGATCACGTCGCCGACGTCCTGCTGCTGTTCCATGCTCCCGCCGGGACCACCGTCGACGACCCGGCCTTCGCCGCCACCGTGGTGCGGCACCTGAACAATCTGCCGCAGCGTTTTCCAGGCCAGATCGCCGAGATCAACGGCGCCTACTGGGAAACCGAGACGGGCTTGGCGGCGCCGGAGATCTTCGGCACCGCGGCCCGCGATCACGCCTTCGCCTCGATCGCCGTCCGCGGCGCGGACGACACCACGGTCCTGAACAACTACCGCGAGATCGCGGGCGAGCTCGCACTGCCCGGCGTCGAGATGGAGGTCGCGGGCGGGCAACCGGTCGCGCTCGCGCTCAACGACACCATGGCCCACGATCAGCGCCGGATGGAACTGATCGCCATCCCCGCGGTGGCGGTGCTGCTGTTCCTGCTGTTCGGCGGCGCGGTCGCCGCGGCGCTCCCGCTGGCGGTCGGCGGGCTGACGGTGCTCGCGGCGTGGGGCGTCGTCCGTACCCTGACCACCTTCATGGCGGTGAATTCCTTCGTCTCCCCGGTGGTTTCGATGATCGGCCTCGGCCTGGCCATCGACTACGGGCTGTTCATCGTGAGCCGATTCCGCGAGGAGCTGGCCGCGGGCCGGGATGTGCCGGCCGCCGTGCGGGCCACGGTCACGACAGCCGGCCGGACCGTGGTGTTCTCCGCGACCATCGTGGTGGCCGCCGCCGGCGCGCTCCTGCTGCTGCCGCACGGGTTTCTGCGCTCGTTCGCCCTGGGCGCCATGGTGACGGTGGCGCTGGCGGCCGCGGTCTCGGTCACCGTGCTGCCGGCCGCGCTGGCCGTCCTCGGCCGCCGGGTGGACCGGCTGGGGTTCAACCGGTTCCACGCCCGCCGCGCGGACGCCGACCAGCGCGACAATCCGTGGGGCCGGATCGCCGGCTGGGTCATGCGCCACCCGATCGCCGTCGCGGTCCCGGTGGTGGCGATCCTGGTGCTGCTCATCGCGCCGGTGCGCGGTGTCGCCTTCGGCGGCATCTCGGAACGCTTTCTGCCGCCGGAACATCCGACCCGGACCGCCCAACAGCATTTCGACGAGCTCTTCCCGCTGCGCCAGATCAACCCGGTCGAGCTCGTGGTGATCACGCGCGCCGACGCGGACATGGACACGGTGCTCGACACCGCGAACCAGGCGCCGGGCCTGAAAGCGCCGTTCCCCGCGCCCCTGCACGCGCCGTCACAGCTGGGCGTCTTCACCACCTCGACCGTCCTGCAGGACGCGCACGACGCCGAGCGGACCATCGACTATCTGCGCGCCATGCCGCTGCCCAGCGGCACGACCGCGCTGGTCGGCGGTCAATCGGCGATCGAGCGCGACAGCGTGGACGCGCTGCGGGACCGCATGCCCTGGGTGATCGCGCTGGCGTTCCTGCTCACCACCGCCCTGATGGTGCTGGCCTTCCGCTCGCTGGTGCTGCCCTTGCAGGCCGGGTTGCTCAACCTGCTCGGTCTCGGCGCCACGCTCGGCGTACTCACCTGGATCTTCGTCGACGGGCACGGCGCCGGGCTGCTGGACTTCACGCCGCAGCCGATCATGGCTCTCGTACTGGTCCTGATCATTTCGGTGATCTACGGCCTGTCCACCGACTATCAGGTGTTCCTGCTGGCCCGGATCCACGAGGCGCGGGCCAGCGGTGCGAGCGACGTCGAAGCGACGCGCCTCGGCATCGCGCGGACCGGGTGGATCATCACCGCCGCCGCCCTGATCCTGGCCGTGGTGTGCGGCGCCTTCGCGCTCTCGGATCTGGTGATGATGCAGTACATCGCGATCGGCATGGTGACCGCGCTGGTCATCGACGCGGTTGTCCTGCGGATGCTGCTGGTGCCGGCCAGTATTCGACTGCTCGGCGGGCTGTTCTGGTGGGCTCCGGGTTCGGCCCGCCGACCGGCGCGGGCGAGCAGGCCGGTCGAGATCGAGGAGCCGACCCGCGAATTCGAGCCTATTTGAGCGCCGCCGCGAACATCGGCCAGGAGCTGTGCAGATCGTCCTGCCAGTAGGGCCAGGAGTGGGTCCCGGTGGGCCGCAGATCGAAGGTCGCCGGAATCCCCTTGGTGTGCAACAGGTCCCGGAGCTGCCGGGTACACAGGTTCGCGATCACCTCCATCGGAGCGCCGAACATGAACTGATAGAGCAGGTGCAGGACGTCGCCGCGGTTTCTCTCGAGATTCTCGTTCGGCCCCGGGAGACCGGTCCCGGTGGCGACATAGATCGCGGTGCCGCGCAACCGTTCCGCCTGCAGATAGGGGTCGTGCGCCCGCCATGCCGGATCACCCGGCGGGCCCCACATATTGGCGACGGTGCCGCGCTGGGTGGTCACCACAGCCTGCACGATCGCCTGGCCCGCGGGGTCGCTGGTGCGGACGCACCCGCTATAGGAGCCGATCGCCCGATAGAAACCCGGTGCGGCGAGCGCCAATTGGAACACCGAGGTGCCCGCCATCGACACGCCGGCGATCGCGTTCGCCCCCGTGCCCCGGAATTCGCGATCCACGATCGGCGGGAGCTCCTCGGTGAGGAAGGTCGCCCAGCGTTGCTTCCCGAGAATCGGGTCCGCCGCCCGCCAATCGGTGAAATAGCTGCCCGCACCGTCCAACAGCACGACGACATTCACTTGCTTGTCCGCGAAGAACTCGACGGCATCGGTGCGGTCGAGCCAATTGCCGTCCGATCCCCCGCTCGACCCGTTGAGCAAATACAGCGTCGGCGCCGGTTCCGCCGGATCGGCCGCGCGCAACAACGTCATCCGCACGGTCCGTTCCATCGCCGCCGAATACACCCCGAGCACTGTCTGCCCGCGCACCCCGTCGCGCATTTCGACAATTCTCGAAGCGCCCGGATCGGCCCGCGCACCCGTCACCACCCAGGCGAGCAGAAGCGAAACAACCAGCAGCACAGTGCCGGTCCGCCGCGATTGTGCCGACATGTCGACCCCAGCTTCGATGCGATAACTCCGATTCGCAGTCAAAGACACGACGTCCGGGCCGCGCCACTGATCGGCGAAACGCTGTGGCGGTTACCAATCTGCCGCGGTGCCCATTCAGTGCGGTCCCAACCGCTGCGCACCGATCCGGCGAGTGGACCCGGCTCAGTACTGGATCAAGCCGCCGACTGGAGTCGGGGCAACGTGACCGGTGGGCGGGCCGGTACGGGCCAGCGCCAGACCGGTATCCACGAGCGACGACCGCCGCAGCGCGCGCACCTCGGCGAGCGGGGTCCAGGTCGGATCGATGGTCGCGCCATCGAGCTCGGCACGGAGCTTGCCACCGGTCACCCGAACCCGATAGAAGATGCCGACATTCTGGTGCTCGACTCCGGCATGAGCGACGACCGCGGGAATCACCCGCGAGTCCACACCGAGCAGCTTCTCGACCACCCCGCGGTAACCGGTCTCCTCGGTCAGTTCACGAATCACCGCGTCGAACGGATCCTCCGCGTGCTCGACCCGGCCACCCGGCAACGTCCAACTGGTCGCGCCGGACTGAGCCACGTGACAGGTGAGCAACACCAGCTCGTCCTGGACGCACACGGCGTAGGCCGCCAATCTGAAACTCATACCCACCTCCACCGAATTAAATAGGTTTCCCCCGAGCAGATCGGCTGCTACCTTGGGGACACACAACAACGAAAGGTACCGGAAGATGATGGGGCATAAGGCATTCGAGGCGGCACGGCATATGGCCGACGGCTCCTCGAACCATGCCTCGACCGGTCCTTGATGAGATTTCGAGTACTCATCAAGGGTCGCACCACACAATGTGGAGCGGCCCTTTCTCTTTCTACACCAGCCTTTCTATTCCCGGGCTCGTAGCTCAACGGGAGAGCAACTGCCTTGCACGCAGTCGGGTGTCGGTTCAAATCCGATCGAGTCCACGCAGAGCGAAGCCAAAGCGGTCGCGGCACCAGTTTGTGGAACTGGTCGTAGCGGGTTCGAGTCCCGTCGCTCTGCCCAAACTTCCCAGGTCAGATCAGCAGTGGCCATTGGTGGCGACGGTCAGCGGGCGGGTGTGTGGTCGAGCCACCGTTTGGTTGAAGGTGACGACGCGAGAGCCAGGGTCACGAGGGGGAACAGGAGCGCGATGGCCACCGTGATCGAGAAGTCGACGGCGTCCGAATCGGTAATTTCCCTGGTACTGATAAGGATCGCGACTACCGCTAGGCCGACCAGGTGGCTGACGAGTGCGAGGACACAGCCCTCCTGTACCCGTGTTTGCCCTTTGTGGCGTCGGCGGAACAGCCCGAATGCTCCCGCCGCGAGTAGACAACCGACGCTGAGCAGAACAATGCCGATGCCTCCTGCCACGGCGAGATGCGGCAGGTAGGCGGGCTGGGGGCAAGGCTGGCGATCGCAATACACCCGCGGAGGGATGAGTGCCACGATGAACGAGCCTGCGGCGCTTAACAAGTGGGCCAGGCTACCGAGGGCTGCCAGCACCCCGGCGCACATCGCGGTAGCACCACTCGGCGCTGGAGTTTGCGGATAACTCACTTCATCACTCGCTAGCCGATTTTCGCCGACGGCGGGACGAATTCTGCCGGGACCACGAAGACCGCCAGATAGTGTTCCGCCTGCGCACAGGCGAACCGTTCACCACCGGTCAGCACCGCCTTCAACCGGTCCTTCGAGATCGTGAGATAGGCGCCGTCATTGCGGCAGCCGGACAGGGCGAAACCGTAGGCGCGCAGCCCACGGCCGCGGCCCAGCACTTCGGAGGTCAGCGACGACGCGGTGTCGGGTGGCATGCGCACGTCAGCGAGAAAGCGCTGCAGTTGGTCCAGCTGACTGATCTCTGCGCCCCATTCCTTTGAACTTGAATGCAATGACTGCCCGAGCAGCATGAGCCGCGCGGGCCCCGGGCGACCGGGAGCGAGACCACCGAGTGTGGTTTGCGGTGGTGCCTCGGCCACCGGAATCGCGAAGACAGCGAAGTACTTCCACTGCGCGGCGCATTCGTCGGGCGGGTCGCCGGCCCCAGTGAGTCGGGCCGAATAGTTGGCACCGCCGGAGGTCGTCAACTTCGCGCCGTTGCCCGGAGAGCAGCTCCCGCCCCAGGTGAAGGCGATCAATACTTCAGTGTCGAAGTTGCGGCGTGACAGCGTTTCCTGGACCAGTTCCTGCCGGATATCGGGATAGTTCGCGAAACGGCCCGAGTACGCGGTCACCTCCGCGACCGACCGCAGAATCGCATCACCGGGCGGTACGTCGTGTGCCGACTGGAACAACACCAGCTCGGCATGTTCGACATCGTCGTTTCGGCGCTTACCGTCGTCGGCGATCCTGAGCATCGAGCCCAAAAATCCTCCAGCTACGAGCCCGATGACCAGCATCGTGATGAGTCCCGCCCAATACTTCCCCCGAACACGCACGCTTCACTCCGGACCTGGATCGGCAGCATCCAATAGCGCCGCAACGCGTTCGGCAGTCTTCTGACCTGCACGCTGCTTGATCAAGCCCTCCTTCGCGAGCACCCGGAACCGGGCCCGATCGGGCGCCGCCGCCATTACCTCCGGATCCGCGCCGTCGCCCAAGTCGACGAGCAGCGAGTGAACGCGCTCGACCGCAAGATCGAAACTCCGCAGCACTTCACGGTCGAACTCGACGATGTCATTCTCGAGGAACCTCGCGGCGAACTTCGCACCAGAATCGATGCGGCCCATAGCCTCGGCCAATAGTTCGTCTTCTGGCTCCCGCTTCCGTACTCGGCGCATCTGTGCCTCCCCTGTATCGCCCCTGAGTACCGACGACACTTCCCCAACCGGCTTACAGGGCACTTAACATCCGTCTAAAGCTCGTCGTTCCCGCTACTCCCGCACCGTCGCTCCGGGGCGGGTTCGAGTCCCGTCGCTCTGCCCAAACTTCGCCGGGCGCATGCGGGGACTACGCGGTGCACATCGATTGCATGACGCCGCGCAGGATCGGCGCACCGTAGGTGGCCGGCGCGAACGCGAGGGCATGTGCGAGGGCCAGCGGGAAGCCGGCGACGCCCGCGGTGGCGAGGCCGGCAACGGTGGTGCCGGCGGAGGTCAGCAGGCTCGCGACGTCGATGGTGAGAGTCACCAGATCGAAGACGTTCTCCACTTCGATGTCGGCCAGTCGCACGGTGTCGAGCGCTCTGCTTTCGTAGATGTCGAACCCGAGATTGGCGAGGAAGGTCAGCGGCCCGAAGTCCGCGGAGTCGACGATCATGCCGAGTTCCTCGGTGCGTCGCATGAGCAGGACCTTGGCGATGTAGTGGTCGTCGAGGAAGGCGAGGGTCGATTCGGCCGCCGCGTGCATGGCGGCCCGGTCCAGCGGCAGCTGGGAGCTGTGCAGGAAATCGCGGGTCTTCTCGACGACCGAGCGGATGGTCAGGTCGGCGATCGGCGTGCACATCCCGTCGGCCCGCACGACACTGTTGGCCAAGTCGATCAATGCCTTGGGCAGCGGGACAGTTTCGATGACCGGCTCACCGAGGTCGAGGTCGGGGTAGGTCTCGGGCGGGAGACATTTGTTCGCCAGGTGGTCCTGCACCGTGCGGGCCACGGTCTTCACGCCATTGGCCAGTGCGTTGACCACAGGCTTCAGAAAGAACCCGACCATGGGGACCGCTCCGGCCGCGAAATGGGCCGGGATCCTGACGATTCCGGTGGCCAGTACGAAGACCTCGATAGCGTCGTTGACGGTCAACTCGGTGACCGACACCGTGGTTCCGATGCGGCCGGCGCGCACCGCGTCCAGCCCGTTGACCAGGTAGGTAACGATCGGATCGTCGAGTAGGTCTGTCCGCTCGTTGACCGTGCTCGGGTGCACCGGTAGCAGGCCGCGGTCGACTCGCACAGTGGCGATGTCGTGGCGGAAATCGTTGACCGCGCGGTCGTACTCGGTTCTCTGGGAGACGGGAACGACGCTGCGAATGGCGGTGGCAGCGCTGGTGACCACATTGTCGAAGGTCGGGGCACCCTGAATACAGCCCACCTCGCTGCCGGCGATCGTGGTCTCGGCCAGCGTGGCAGGTTCGGCCGCGTGCACGGGCACGGCCGAGCCGATGGCGGTGGACAGGATCACGGCGCCGATCAGAGGGCCAAAGCAATGCTCGAGTTTCATGACAGGGTTCGCTAACTGAGGGACGAGGGACGTGCCCGGGGATCGGAGATCGAGGAATTCAGCGGGGCGCTCACGCCGGCGGCACCTATTCGAGCACCGCCCTGCCCGTCCGGACTGTGAGCGACATAGCTTGGCGCACACCGGTTCCGGGGTCGGCGATATCAGTGACGTAGCACCACTCCATGCGTGCGTGTTCGGCGTCGAGATGGAGCACCCCGTAGCCGTGGGAATCGAACTCGACGTAACGAAGGTGCGGATTGATCGCTGTCACCGCCCCTTCGACAGCTCGCGATACCGTGCGCGGCGGGACCGGAATCGCGTCGCCGACCCCCTTCGCGGTCACCGACGGCACGATGAATTCGACTCCGACGCGGGGCCCATGCGGGTACTCGGCGAGATTCGCGGGCAGTTCCGCCGCCCAGGAGCTGTGGATGTCACCGGTGAGGAAGACGACGTCGGTGATCGCCTGAGCGGTGATGGTGTCGAAAAGCCGCCGCCGATCGGCTGCGTAGCCGTCCCACTGGTCGACCAGCGCGACAACGCCGGACTCGGGTGTTCCCAGGCTGTCGTGCAGGGCCGCGGCGAGGTCGGGATTCAGCGGCGGCAGCACCAGTGGTGCGATCATGACAGGATTACCGATGAGCTTCCATCGCGTCGGCGCGGAGGCGACACCCGCGATCAGCCAGTCCATCTGGTCCTTGCCGGTAATCGACCTGGCGGGATCTTCGGTGACCTGCGATCCGAGCACCGGCGTGGCCTGCTTGCTGCGATAGCTGCGCAGGTCGAGCATCGACAGTTCGGCCAGGGTGCCGAACCTCAGGCGCCGGTACAGCTTGACGTGCGGGCCGGTCCCGTTGGCGCGTACCGGCATCCATTCCAGATAGGCCCGCATGGCGGCCGCGCGGCGAGTCCTCCAGTCTCCTGACAGGAACGGGATTTCGATGCCCTGCCCACCGGACCAGGCGTTGTCGGCGATCTCGTGATCGTCCCAGGTGCAGATGAACGGGAACCGCGCGTGCAGCGCGGCCAGGTCCGAGTCGGTCTTGTATTGGCCGTGCCTGATGCGGTAGTCGGCCAGCGTGGTGATCTGCCGTGCGGGCTCGTGCGCTCGCACCGAGCCCGCACGGCCGCCATACGCGCCGCGCGCGTACTCGTAGAGATAGTCCCCCAGATGCACTATCGCGTCGAGGTCGTCGCGGGTAGCGAGATGCCGGTACGCGGAAAAGAACCCCGCTTCCCAATTCGCGCACGAAACGACGCCCAGCCGCAGCCGATCGATGTCGGCCTCGTCGGCCGCGGCGGTGCGCGTCCGGCCGACCGGAGAGACCTGCCCGAGTGCGGTGAAGCGGTAGAAGTAGTCCCGGTGTGGTCGCAGACCCGCGGCGTCGATCTTGACGGTGTGATCGTGATCCGGGTCCGTGGTCACGGTTCCTCGGCCGTGGATGTCGCGGAAGTCCACGTCGGGGCTGATCTCCCAGTCGACGGCGACCGGATCGCCGAGTCCGGAGCCTGGTGTGGCGTGCGGCGTCGGCGTCACCCGGGTCCACAGGATCACCGCGCTCGCAAGCGGATCGCCGGAGGCGACGCCGTGTTTGAAAACGCTGCTATCGGCGCGGGCAAGTCCGGTGACGGTGAAGGCCGCGGCGGCGGCAACGACACCGCCCTTGAGCACCGTGCGCCGCTCCGGCAGCGCGGCGGAGACCCTGTGCGGCAGTGCCGCGGGCATCATCGGCCGCTGTCCGTGCTGTGCTCGGCCGGGGTGTCGAAAGCTCCGTGCCGGCCCGCACCTTCGGTGAATCGCAGCGCTCCCGTGAGGGTGTCGGCCGCTATGGAGATCAGTCCGTGGCGGTATTCGTTGACGAGAGCGTCAGCCTCATCGCGTCCGTCCTGCTCGAGCAGCGAGACGCGGTCGTGGCGCAGGCAGGTTTGCGGGAAGACCGTCAGAGAACGGGCCAGTTCCCGCGCCGCGATCAGCGCGGTGCCGGCCGGGACAACGCGGTTGACCAAGCCCATCCGCAGCGCCTCTTCCGCCGCCACCGGCCGACCGGTGAGGACGAGATCCATGGCGTTACCGGTTCCGATGAGCCGCGGTAGCCGGACGGTGCCGCCGTCGATCAGTGGCACACCCCAACGTCGGCAGAAGACGCCGAACACCGCGTCGGCGGCGGCGACGCGCAGATCAGCCCAGATCGCGAGTTCGAGACCGCCGGCGACCGCATGTCCTTCGATGGCGGCGATCACCGGTTTGGACAGTCGCATCCGGGTCGGGCCCATCGGTCCATCGCCGTGGGCGGACACTCGATTGCCGTCCCCGGCCGACATAGCTCGCAAATCTGCTCCGGCACAGAAACTTCCCCCGGCGCCGTACAGCACAGCCACCGCGGCGGCGGGGTCGGCGTCGAAGTCCCGGAACGCTGCGGCGAGCAGGTCGGCGGTAACGCGGTCCACCGCGTTGCGCACGGAGGGGCGGTTGATACTGATCGTGGTGATCGGTCCGTCGCTATCGACGTGGACCGGTGGTGGTGTAGACACGAATTTCCTGTCTCTTCGCCGTAATTCGTTCCGGCGATGGTTCATCGGCGCGCGACGGCGGCCTGTTCGACGGGGTCGACGAGCTTTATTCGGGGGCGATCGGCCACCCGTCCGCGACGTTGTTCTTCGCGGTCCAGCCGGTGCCAGTTCCGGCGATCCAGCGGCCGCACACCGCGTTTCGCCAGTAACGCGTCGACGGTTCCGGCCGGGGGCGTGAGCAGATCGGCCGCGAAGTCGTCGAGCAGCGCGGCGACAGTCTCCTGCGAGCAGAAGCGGTTCGTACCGATCACTCCGCTGGCGCCTCGTTTGTGCCATCCGACGGTGTAGAGGCCCGGAATCGCTGGGCCACCGGGGAATTGGAGAACTCTCCCGTTCCGGTGCGGAGTCCGGCCGAGGACCGGGTCGAACGGAACACCGGGCAGCTGCCGGCTGTCGTGCCCGATGGCGTGCACGACCAGGTCGGCGGGAACAGTTCGGTGCTCGCTGCCGGAGCTGGTCCGGACCTCGATCTCGACGGCTCGGACTCGCTCATCGCCGAGAATCGCGACAACGGTCGAATGGAAGCCGAACCGAACGCGCTTGCCCCCGACCGCCGCGGCCTCGCGGGGGCTACGCAGCAAGGCGAGCTTGCGCCGCACGTGCGGCGGGTCGCACTCGGTCCAGTCCAGATCGCCCGCGACGAGGGACCGGGAGTCCGCCTCGACGGAGCCCTCGCCCATCCGCGCCAGGGCGGCGAGTTCCGGTTCGGTGCAAGCCGCGAACCGCGGGCCCCGCCTGCCCAGGATCAGGACATCCTGGAACCTGCTGTGCGCCAGTGCTTTCAGCGCATGGTCGGCGATGTCGGTCCGGTTCAGCCGGGTGGGGTCGGTGATGAGCAAGCGTGCGATGTCGAGCGCGACGTTGCCGTTGCCGATGACGACGGCGCTGTCGCCGGACAGGTCGACAGCACGACCGGCGAAATCAGGATGTCCGTTGTACCACTGGGCGAGATCGGTGGCGGAGAGGCTTCCGGCCAGGTCGGCGCCGGGTACCGCCAAGGTGCGCCCGTGGGCGGCGCCGGTCGCGACGATCACCGCGTGGTAGTGCCGGCGCAGCTCCTCGATGGCGAGGTCGCGGCCGATCTCGACACCCAGCCGCAACCGGAGATTGTCCTCGCGCGCAAGCAATTCGAACGTCCTGGCTACCGCTTTGGTCTCGGGATGATCCGGTGCGACGCCGGACCGCACCAGCCCCCACGGAGTGAGCAAGCGCTCGTACACGTCGACCTCGGCTCGGCGGTGCCGCAGCAGCTCCTCGGCCGCGTACATTCCCGCGGGCCCCGACCCGACGACAGCGACCCGGAGCCGACCACGGCCCGGCAGGACCGGAATGGCCCGAACAGGCCCGATCGACTGTCCGGATGCCGGACGCCCGGCGAAGTAGTCGGCGTTGACCGCTTTGTAATGGTGTTGCGCGACCGGCAGTTTCGACAGTGGAGCGATCGCGTCGACCGGACATGCATCCGCGCAGGCCCCGCAGTCGATGCAGGTCGCGGGATCGACGTGCAGCATCTCCGCCGTGGCGAAGCCGGGCTCGTCCGGGCGCGGGTGAATACAGTCCAGCGGACAGGCGGCAACGCATCGCGCGTCGCCACAGCACGATCCGGTGATGACGTGTGGCATGCGCGGGCCTCAGAGCACGCCGGCCGCGCGGCACACCGCGTCACCGAAGCGGTTGCGGATACCCAACTCAGCGAACGTGCGCATGGCCTGTTCTGCGGCCCAGCGCTGGGTCTCCCGCCAGTGGCGGTTGCGCCGCGCCGCACGGGTGGCGGCCCGCCGGTCCAGACCGGAGTTCTCGAATACCTCAGGCGAGACCATGAACCGGGTCACGACGTAGGCGATGGGTCCGTAAAGCACTGCCAGCAAAGCCTTTTCGAACGGTGAGCGCGGAACCCGCTCGACCAGTTCGGCCCGCGCGAACTTCAGGTGCCGCGACTCCTCGATGACATGGATGTGGCTGACCCGTCGAACCAGCGGCTGCACCGACTCGTCAGCGGCGGCCTCGCGCTGCAGCGCGTCGCCGTACTCCTCGAAGAACATCGCCAATGCCATCGCGATCACCGGCGGAGCGAAGGCGCCGAACAACTTTCCCGCCTGCCGCGCCCACCACGGCGGACCGTAGGTCGGTGCTCCGGTCGCGGCCACCATCCGGCCGAACATGGTCGAATGGCGGCACTCGTCGGCGATCTCGGTGTAAATGTGCCACGCGTAGGGCGTAGCGCCGTCGGCATTGTTGACCTGCCGGATCAGCATCTGCATCAGCAGCGTCTCTACCCACCACTCGATCGCGTGCATCGAGGCCAGCTGATGGATCGAGTACTCCACCTTCTGTTCCCAGCTCAACGCGTCCCAGATCGGTGTCCCGTACAGGGCGCTGCGATGCTCGGGTCCGAAGGCCATGCCGGGCACGAACCCGGCGTCCCAGTCGATATCGGTGTGCACATCGAACGACAGTTGCGCCGCACTGTCCACCAGCATCTGCGCGATCTCGTCGATATCCGAAGCGTGTAGCGCCATTGCCGGCTCCTCTGAATGACGATTCGAACGAGCCAATTATCCGTGACTCTCACTCACAGTATTACAGAATCTCATCAACCGCTAGACCTTTGTAATAAGCGGCTGGACGGTGCGCGCCACTCCCCACTCAGAACTCCAACGCCCACACCGATTCCGCATGGATCGGCCGACCGTGTCCCGGAAGCAGGTGCGCCACCGGCAAGTCGCGCAGTCGGCGCCTGGTGCGGTGCGCGGCCGCGGCGTCGACGATGTCCGGGGCGAAACGAGGCCGGCCGCCGATCGTGATGACGGCGTCGCCGGAGAGCAGCGTGCGTGTGCGCTCGTTCCAGAACACGATGCTGTCGTCGGTGTGCCCCGGGCTTTCGATCACAGTCCAGTCCGGCGCTTCCGGCAACGACATCCCTTCGGCCAGACCACCGGCAGGACGCGGTCCGGTCCACATCATGCCGCGCGGGCCGCCGAATCCGGCCGTGAAAGTGGCCTGGAGCGACCCCATCGCACCGCGGCGATCGAAGGGCTGCCCGATCAGCAGCGGCCACGCCCGCGCCATGTGCGCCAAGGACGGAGTCTTCGGGCGCGCCTTGTCGAGATAGGTCAAGGTGACCGCGGGCAGATAGATCGCCGCGCCGTATCGGCGCGCCAGGACCGCCGCACCGCCGACGTGATCGCCGTGCCCATGGGTGGCGGTGACGACTCGCACGGAACCGGGCAGCCCGGCCGTGATCGGCGCCAGATCCTCGGCAATCCGCGGCATCCCGGGATCCACCACTACCAGCGCGGCCGCATCGCCCAGGAGGTAGCAGTTGAAGAACCACCGCGAAACCCGGGCCACCGCCAGCCCGGGCATTTGTTCGACCACCAGACTCATGGGAACTCCGCGGTCGGCTCGGCCCGGCCGAGTCCGCGGACGGCCTGCGCGGTGAACGCCCGGTGTAGCGGCCGGGCGATCATCCGGGGCACCGGGATCCGCGGCGTCATCGCGACCCGCACGGTCAGCAAGGTGGAACCCTGTGCGACCGGCTGCAATTCGTAGGATTCGACGGCGGAGATCAGCGCTGGAACCGACATGCCGGTGAAGGTGTAATCGAGCCGTTCGCCCACCCGGTAGGTCGTGAACTCTTCACGGACTGCCAGCAGTGGATTGAGCAGCACTCGCGTCGCTCCCAGGCCACGATGGGGCGAGTCGTAGCGGAAGCCGGATACTCCCGCAAGCCAGGAGAAGCACGATTCGTCGATCAGGGCGTCGAAGACGGCTGTCGGCGGCATCGGCAGTTCGGCGTGCACGGAGGCCGTGACGGGTGCGGTGGCGAGATAGTCGTCGCTGCGTTCGGCGGGGATCGGCTCCAGTCGGAACCGCGACGCTGCCGCCACCGCACCGCCGGGCAGCAACCATTTGCGGACATCGGATCTCATGAATTCTCCTGAATGAAGCGCGCCATCTCGGCGATGGCTGGAACCGACTCCGGCAGAACGCCGAAGACGGGAAACCCGTGCGGCTGCCGGTCCCACAGTTGCAGTCGGCACAGAACGCCCGCGGCGGCCAGTCGCCGAGCCATGAGTTCGGCGTCGCAGCGCAGGAGTTCGGCGGTGCCGACCTGGATCAGCACCGGTGGCAGACCGTGCAGATCCGCATCCACCGGCGAGTCGGCGTAGCGCCCCCGCTCGTCGACGAGGAAACGACGGACCAGCCGCTGCACAGCGGAGGCGGAGAAGAAGACTTCGGTCCGGCGGTTCGGAGATTCCGCTCTGGCCGCGCCGTCGAAGTCCGTCCACGGCGACGCCGCCACGATGCTGCCCGGTAACGGCAGGCCCACGGCCCCGGCCGCCAGCGGCACCGCGAACGCCAGACATCCGCCGCTGGAGTCCCCGGCGCAGACCAGACGATCCGGCGAGAACCCGCGCGCCAGCAGGTATCGATAGGCCTGCACACCGTCGGCGACGATCTCCGGAAGTCGCGCAGGCAGCTTTCGATAGCCCACCAGGCATACCGGCAGTCCGGTCGCGGTCGACAGTCTCGCCGCCATCCCCCGGAAGGTGCGCAATCCGCCGGCGGCGAACGCGCCACCGTGGAAATACAGCACCGCGCCGGGAGCCGATTCCGGCGTTGCCGCGGTCGAGCACCACACCCATTCGAGGTCGAGATCCGGCAGGTACACCGGCCGCCTGGACCGCCCCTCAGGTGTTCGGTGCAGGATTCCCGCATAGTCGCTCACCGCCGCCAGTCCCACATTCCACGGGCGCGCGAACACCGAGGAGAACTCGATGACCGTGCGCGCGACCGGCCGCAGGGCCGTGGTCACCACCCGGGATCGCCGGCTTGCGGGGCCGAACTGTTCGACAACAAGACCGTCTACCGCGGGGCTGTTCGCGCGCACACTCACGATCGGCGACAATATGACAGTGCCGTAAGACACGCAATGGATCGTCGCCTGAATGGCGAATAAGCGCCGATGGCCGGGTGATAAAGTCGAGCACGCCTGTTCTCAGGCCGTTGCCAGGAGGCAAACTCGGATTCGACCGGAAGAGGTGGCCGTGACGGCGGGGCGGAACACTCGCGCCAAACGGCGATACGCACCGCGGTTGACCCTCCCCGAGCGCCGGGAGCAACTGATGGACGCCGCCATGCGCCAGATCGCCGAATCCGGTTTCCAATCGGTAAGCGTCATGGCCATCACCCGCCGCGCCGAAGTGACCCGCCCGGTCTTCTATGACGCCTTCCAGGGCACCGACGACCTGCTGCTGGCATTGCTGGAGCGCGAGGGGCAGCGCGTCACCGCCCAGATCGACTCGGTCTTCCCCGCCGAAATCGCCGCTCGCGTCGCCGATTTCGATCTCGACAGCATCATCGGAAACTTCCTCGCACTGGTGGTTCGCCACCCCGATACCTGGCGGCTGGTCTTCTCCGGAGCCGCCGGCCTGCCGGAAACCGTGCGGCAGTGGATCTCCGCGCACCGCGAGAGCCTGCGCACCCGGCTCGCCGCGGTACAAACCGAACTCGCCGCCACCGGCCGGGTGCCCGGCGATCTCGATGTCGAGGTCGCCTCGCATCTGGTGATCGGCTTCGCGGAGATGGCGAGCCGGCTGGTGCTCGAAGACCCCGACCGCTATCCCCCACAGCGCGTCGTGGATTTCTACTCGACGACCATCACCGCGGCGGGGAAGTTGCTCGCCGCCGACCCGGACTGAAAGGGGACATACCAGCGATGCCACCCACAGGCCGGACCGGACACGGCCGCTCCGCGCAACGCGAGCGACGTGAGCAGATCCTCGACGCCGCACTAGATCTCGTTGTAGCACAGGGCTTTCCGGGCTGCACGATGCAGTCGATCGCGCGCAGCCTCGGCGTGACCCGACCCGCCCTGTACGAGTACTACCGCGACCACGAGCAGCTCCTCGCCGACCTGGTCGCCCGCGAGCACCAGAAGACCGTCGAGCTGGTCGTCCGCTGCACCACCGCCGCCGCCGCGGACAACGAGGACCCCGAAGGCTTGTTCGTGGCGTTTCTGCGCGAATACCTCGACAGCGTGGCGGCGGCGCCACGCACCTGGCGGTTCATGCTGACCTCGCCGCTGGGTGCGCCGTTGCAGGTCCGCGATGACATCGACGCGTTGCGCCGCCTGGTCCTCGAACAGGTGCGATTCGCAGTGCGCTCGCTGCCCGAACCCTACGGCGGGGCCGAGGTCGACGCCGAGATGGCGGCGTTGTCGATCATCGCCGGGGCCGAGTCCGCGGCCCGGCTGGTGCTCGAGGACCCCGAGCGCTTCCCGCCCGAGCGGGTCGCGACGGTGATCTCTACGCTGGCCCGGCAGGTGGCCCGGGCGTGGCCGCGCTGAGGGCGCGGCCCTCCGGTACCGAATTCGACTGTTGACCTCCTCGACGGCGGCCTTTACTGTCCAATATGACACCGCCGTAAGTAGGAGCGTTCATGATCGCAGCAGTTGCACCCGATTACGAAGTGGCCGTTCTCGGCGGGGGGCTCGGCGGACTCGGCGCCGGCGCGATGCTCACCCGAGCCGAAATAGCCGACTTCGTGATCATCGAAGGCACCCAGGCCCTCGGCGGTACCTGGCGGGACAACGTCTATCCCGAGGTCGCCGTCGACGTGCCCGCCCTCGCGTACCAGTTCTCGTTCGACAAGTATTCGCAGTGGACTCGGGTGTACGCGCCGGGCGAGGAAATCCGCAGGTACATAGAGCATTTCGCCGATAAGTACGCGCTGCGTGAACGCTGCCGGTTCGGCACGGTGGTCGAACGACTCGAATACGACGAGGACCGCGGGTGGTGGCGGGTGCGGACCTCGGGCGGCCTGATCACCGCGCGGTACGTGATCTCGGCGCTCGGCGGTCTCACCGAGCCGAAGCTGCCCGACATCCCCGGTCTCGACTCCTTCCAGGGGCCGGTGGCGCATTCCGCGCGCTGGCCACAGGATCTCGACGTTCCCGGTACCCGGATCGCGCTGATCGGCACCGGGGCCAGCGCCGTGCAAATCGTGCCGTGGCTGACCGAGCATGCCGCCGCCACTTTCGTCTACCAGCGGACGCCCATCTGGGTCATGCCGAAGGCGGACCTGCCGATACCGCGAGCCGCTCGCACCGCGCTCGAGCGCGCTCCTGGCCTGCATACCGGCTTGTACCTTCTGGCATCGGCGGCGACGGAGGCGCTGATGACGCTGGGCGCGGTGTACAACCGGCAGTTGAAACCGCTGACCCGTGCCGTCGAGGCGTTGGGCCGGCTCTACCTGCGGTCGCAGGTTTCCGATCCGCGGCTGCGCCGACAGCTGACCCCGCAGTACGGTTTCGGCTGCAAGCGACCGACCATGTCCAACAAGTACTTCCGTGCCTTCGGGCGCGGCGGCGCCGAACTGGTCACCGCGCCGATCGAACAGGTGACGGCCACCGGCATCCGCACGGCCGACGGGGTGCACCGGGAGGTCGACGCGATCGTGTGCGCGACCGGATTCCTGGTGACCGAGGCCGAGAACATGCCCAAGGTGCCGACCATCGGCCGCGGCGGGCAGGACCTCGGCAAATTCTGGGAAGAGCAACGGTTGCAGGCCTATGAGGGCAATACGGTGCCGGGGTTCCCCAACCTCTTCCAGACCTTCGCCCCGTACTCGGTGATCGGCACGTCCTGGCTTTTCATGATCGAATATCAAGTAACCCATGCGATTCGGGTGATGACCGAGACTCGGCAACGGGGTGCGGTCAGCGCCGAGATCCGGCAGGAGCACCACGACGAGTACTTCCGCCGTACCTTGCGCCGGATGCGCAACACCGTGTTCTTCGCCAACAACTGCGCGAGCTCCAACAGCTACTACTTCGACCGGCATGGCGACGCACCGCTGCTGCGCCCCTCGACGATGCTCGAAGCATGGTGGCGGGCAAGGCATTTCGATCTGGATCACTACCGGTATCGCACGGCAGAGTGGACCACCTCGTGAGCGGGGCCGACCTACCGCTTCCCCTTGCAGAGGCCAGGTAGCCGCTGAGACGGGTACAGTCTGCGTCGTCTTGCCGACGCCACCGCCGTCCCGGAGGAATCGACGATGTCCATCGCGGGTGATCTGGTCACCGAGACCTTCGGCTACGACGGCGGTCGCCAGGTCACAGTTTATGTCCCGCCGGATCGGCCCGGGGCGATCGTGTATGCCGGTGACGGCGAGTTGATCTCGCAGTGGGGCGCTGATCTCGAGGCCGCAGATGTCCCGGCTACGGTGGTTGTCGGTGTACACCGCGCGGCCGATGAGACCGTGCGGCTGCACGAGTACTCACCGGGCTTCGATCCGGCGCGATTCTCAGCGCACGAGCGGTTCTTCTGCGAAGAGGTCGGCCGATGGGTGCGGTCGCGGTTCGGGATAGCCTTGCCCGCCGAGCGGACCGTGGTCTGCGGTGTCTCGGCCGGCGGAGAACTGGCGCTGGCGGTGGGGATTCGGCATCCCGACCTCTACGGCTCCGTCTGGTGCGCCTCCCCCGGCGGAGGCTACCGTCCACCTGCCGACCTGCCGAGCTCGCTTCCGCGGACCTACCTCGTCGCCGGCACGCTGGAGCCGTTCTTCCGCCAGAATGCGGCCCGATGGGCAGACGCGCTCCGGGATGCCGGGGCAGATGTCGTGCTCAACGAGCGGGTCGGATCTCACGGCGACGCGTTCTGGCGCGAAGAGTTTTCGCTGATGGCGGCGTGGTCATTTGCACGATGAGGAACCTGGTTTCGCCCCGTACGGCCCGCAGCCGAAAGCTCAGCCGCGCCCCGAGTTCGCGGAACCCGACGGCAGCCGGATCGCAATCAGGACGGAGGCCGGTTCTGTCCCGCGTCTCGTGCGGCGATCGCCCGGGCGAGGCGGGCTCGGTTGCCCTCGACATCAGGGTGATCCGGGCCGAGCAGGCGCTCCCGGTCCGCGAGCAGGCTCTGCAATTCCCGGATCGCGCCATCCCGGTCTCCGCCTTCTTCGCGCAGCGCAACGAGTTGCTCGCGTACCGCGAACGACTCTTCATTGCCCGGACCGAGTTCGCGCGCGCGTGCGTCGAGCAGTTCCTGCAAGGTGTCGATCGCGCCCACGATGTCACCCACCTGTGCGCGCAGCCGCCCGTAGTCCTGCCACAGGTCGAGCTTGTCGGCAGCGGCCACCTCGTCCAACTGCGACAGTAATCGCTGGGTCTGCGCCAGCGCGCCGCTCAGATCCCCGGCCCGCTCCTGCCAGATCGCGAGCTGTCGTTGCGTAGCAACGGTTTCCGGATGATCGAACCCGAGCGTATCCGTCTGCGCACTCCACACCGCCCCCAGATCCCGCACTGCGGCGGCCGCATCCCCGCTCTTGCCACGCCACACGGCGAGTTCGGTTCGTACCCGCAGAGTCTGCGGGTCGTTCGGGCCTTTCGTCAGCGCCAGATCGCTCCACAACTCCAGCAGGATCTCAGCGGCCGCGGCCGGATCACCGCTCGCACCATGGACTTCCGCGAGATCGGCTCGCGCGCGCAAGGTCTCGTCGTGGTCGGCACCCAGCAGCCGCTCCGACTCCCGGATCAACTGCTCGTACTCGGCGATGGCCGCGCGGTAAACCTCCGCGCCGCCTCTCTCCTCGGCGATCTCGAAACGCACCCCGGCTAGCTCGCGAAGAACGCGCAGGAAGTCCGGCTGGTCGACTCCTCGCGTGTCCTGCGACAGCCTTTGGAGAAGGCTTGCCGCCGCTGGGAGATCACCGCTGTCGCGCAACAGCACCGCCTGCCGGAAACGGACATCGAGCGCGGCCGGATGACCGATTCCCAGCGCACGCTGGAAATCCTCGGCCAGCCGCTCGTACTCACGAAGCGCCGCACGGACATCGCCGACCGCGGCCCGCGCGTCCGCAAGGCGACCGCGAGCGAAAAGGACAGCGGCGTGGCCCGGACCCTCCTCCCGCCGCAGTTCGGTCACCCGGCGTTCCAGGTAGGCCATCGCCCGCACCGTTTCCGGATCGTGCGCACCCAGCACCCGCACCAAATCCGTGAAAAGGACACCCAGGGGGTCTTCCGCGAACGACAGCCCCTCACCTGCGTCCTGCGCGATCGCGACATTGAGTCGGGTACGCAGAGTATCGGGATGATCCGGCCCTAGCGTGGCGAGCTGTTCGGCCAGCAGCCGCTCGCTGTCCTCGGCGGCCACCGCTCCCCCGGTATCGTTCGGTCCCTGTTCGAATCGCATGATGGCAGTGATCAATTCACCCTTGCGCAGGCGGGTGACACCCTGGATGCCGAGCGCCCACGCGAGGGTGCGCAAATCGGCCAGCAGTATCCCACTGAGCCGGGACCGCGCTACCGCCACCTCGTCGTGGGCCGGACCGGCACTCGATGACGGCTGACGGTTCCCGAGTGCGGCAATGGCAGCAGCCAATTCGGCCTTCGGCAAACTCTCGGCTCCGTCGACGGCAAGTGCCGTTGCGAATCTCCGCAACTGCGATATCGACATGCGCGTCAACGCCGTCCGCGCCGTTTTCGAGTCGGCGGCGGACGCCGGATCGGCTGGATCCGCGTCGGTCCGAGGTGAGCTGATTTCCTCGTTCACCTCAGTCGCGGATCCCTCGGAGAAGGTCTCGGCGCTTCTGGTGAGTATGTCGACCAGCGGGCGCACCCCGGTCTCGTCGAGCTCGTCGATCTCCAGCGCTCGAATACCCCGGACGAAGTATGGGCGGTCGGCGAGGGTGCCGCCGGGGAGGATCACGGGCACAACATGTTCCAGGGACATCACCTCGCGGGACATCGAGACCTCGGTCAGGCTGCGATCGAGCGCGCGGAAGTAGCGGAAGAACCGGTCACGACCGCGGTTGGTCTGCGTGTGGCCGGCTACCGCGACGAGCACCCAGTCGGCGAAGCGGACGGCCTGCTGCAACTCCGCTTCCCAGGGTCCCGCCAGGTCGGGGTTCGGGAGAACGGACGTCGTCTCAATTCCGTTGTGCAGCAACAGGTCTCGCAGCACCAGCACTTGCCGTTCGGCAGCCGGGGTTTCGCAGATCCCCGCGATGAGGACCCGCGGTCGCGGCTCCGCACGGGACCCTTCGGCGCGTGTCTGGTCCGGCTGCTGC
This sequence comes from Nocardia sp. NPDC051832, assembly GCF_040681285.1. Lineage (NCBI taxonomy): Bacteria > Bacillati > Actinomycetota > Actinomycetes > Mycobacteriales > Nocardiaceae > Nocardia > Nocardia sp. NPDC051832. Next base: position 53,479 of record NZ_JBFAYL010000005.1, on the reverse strand, counting down.
CCACTCGCAGCGGTCGGCTCGTTCGCGCCCGCGGCCATGGTGCTGCTGAGCCACAGGTGGTCCGCCAGCTCTTCCCAGGACGAATTCGCCAACTCGGTACCGGCAGGCGCCGTCTGGGTCGGCGAGCCGCGTAGTGCCGCGACCATCGTCCGCCGCCGCTTCACGTAGTCGTTGATCGCCGTGAGCAACCCCGCGTTGGGTAGGTCGTCGACGTCGGTGAGGCCGAACGCTGCTGCGATGGCGCGCAATTCGGCTCGGTTCATACGACCGAAGCCCGACCGGACGACCACCGGAGTGAGGCCGACGCTCGGCGGCCCCGCGTCGATGTACTCCCGAATCGCCGCGATCAACTCGCCCTCGTCCATGGACTTGGCACCCTCGATGCCGAAGGCACCGGCCAGCCCGCGCAACTGCGGCGCGGACAATGCCGGGAGACCCGGCGCGGCGACCGGCATGGGCGGTATCCGCGAGCGCCGCCGCTGGAGGTCCTCGGCGATCGACTGGCGCAGGTCTCGCGGGCGCATGACCGGGGCACCGTCGATGTAGAGTGCGCCTGCCAGAGTTCGCTGTTGGGCAACGGTGAGAGCGGCCAAACGCGTCTGCACGACGGTGGGGGCCGGGGTCGACGCATCGGCATCGAGGTACCGGGAGATCGTCGCGATCATCTCCTCGCGGTCCGTGCCCGTGCTGTCGCCCGCGCCGAAAACCCTTGCGAAGGCGCGCAAGTCCGCATTGGAGAGTGCCGCGAGATCCGGATCGCGAGGCCGCAGATCACCTTCTGGCCGACGGCCGCTGCTGTGCGCGCCCGACCCCGCCACCGCCTCGCCGCCCGCTGCTCCCGTCCCTGACTCCGCAGCAGTGTCGCCGCTGGGCGCCGGCCTCCCTGCCTCCGCAGCAGTGTGGCCGCTGGGCACCGGCCCATTGTCCGCGTCGGGAGGCGCACTGCGGTTCGCTACGAATTCTTCTATCGCCGTTGTCAATTCGCGGCGATGCGCAATGTAGGCGTCGATCGCCGTGATCAACTCGGCCTTGCGCATGCCGCTGGTGACCTTGATGCCGAACGCCCCGGCGAGGGTACGCAATTGCGCGCGGGTCAGCGCGGCCACACCGACTTGGGCAATGTCATCCTGGGTCCATGCCTGGCCTGGCGCGGGACGCTGGTTCACGTATTCCTCGATGGCCGTGATCAGCTCCTGCTTGCGCAGGCGGTGGACTCTGTCGACGCCGAAAGCGCTGGCGAAGGTACGCAATTCCGGCACGGTCAAGGCGGACAGACCCGGGGCCGCGACGTCAGCCGCCGGGGTGTCCGCGACTCGCTTCTCAGCAGGCGCGTCCTGATCGTCCGAGGACTGCTCGGCAGGGGGCGGTAGTGGCTGCGGCCCAATGGATCGCGGTTCGGCTTCGCCGATGATCGGGACCCACGGCGGCCTGGCCGTGCTGACCTGCGGGTCCGACGTCGCGTCGTCGGCCCCGGCGTCGAGCGGAGTCGCCGGATAGACCTGGCGGAAATGCGGGCCCGCGAGAGTGGCGAAGTCAGGATCTCGCAGGAGTTCGCCGATGCCCCGTAGCCGAATGTCCGGCACGACACCGGAGACGATGCCGAGCAGCGCCTGTTTGTAGAACGCCGGGCTGGCTCCGAGATCCGGGTTCATCCTCTCCCGTTCCTCGCCCACGAACGCGAGGAAAACCGGTGCGGAGGGGTCCGAGCGCAATTCGATCTCGCCGAACGCGATGGTGGGTTCCGGACCGGAGGTCGCGTCGGAATCCGCGAGGCCCGCCGCGAACAGTTGACACTGTTGCCGAACAGGAATGTCGTCGGGATCGGCCCAGTCGATGGCGGTGTCGGGAATGTCGGCCAGTGCTTCGTCCAGTGCCAGGAGCGCCGCGCCCAGTCCGGGATTCACCCAAACCGGCTCGGCGGTGGCCCCCGCCGAGGAGACACCGAACTGGCTCAGTACCACCGATGTCCCGGATCGCACGGCGCGGGCGCTGGTCAAAACCAGACGCGAGGTGACGACGAACCCGGTCTCGAAAACCAGACCGTCCCGGGAAACGGTGCCGCGCTCGGTGACCAGCACGAAGCGGTCGGGGACATCGACGGACTCGGTCCACAGGTTGGCCGGTTCCTCGACCAGATTCCGAACCAGGGCCAGCGCGGTTTCCTGAATGTCGATACACCGCTCCAGCACACCGAATTCCTCGACCTCGGCGTCCGCGATCACCTCTTCGACCTCGTCGGGAGGAACGCCCGCACGTGCGGCGAAGGCAAGGGCAGCGACGCTGTACAGCCGCCTGCGCTCCTCATTGGTGGCCGCCAGCGGCCGCAGTGGATGCCCATAGTCCGGACCGACCCACCTGCTCCGCGGGACGCCCTCGACCGCATTCGGCGCGAACACGTTCACCAGCGACTCGCGCAAAGTCGCCTGCCAATGCGGGTCGGGCTCGGCCACCAGCAGAGCCCGGAGCTGGAATGAAGCCCGCATCGGCATCTCCGCGAGCATGAGCACGAGGTCGTGGAGTTCCCAGGCGTCGCAGTCGTCCACGATAAGCAGCACCTGCGCGCGATCGCCGCCGGACCAGTCGAAATCCCGCTGTTCCAGGTCCGTGTGCGGGCGCGCCTGCCAGACCACCCATCCGCGTTCTCGGGCGTCCGCGGCGAGTTCGACAGCCAGACGGGTCCTGCCCTCGCCGGGATCACCCACGACAAGACGAATCCACCCCGGGGGCTGGTTCTCCTGCGGCAGCCACGATCGATCCCGCCATTCGATCAGTTCGCGCATTTCGGTGTCACGGCCGACGAACGGGACGATACGTCGATGGGGCGCGAGCAGATCCGCGTCCCGGCGGACCGGTTCGTCCGCCAGCGGCTCCGGAAACTCCTCCACCACATAGGATTCCGTCGCGCGGACCACCGGGGGCCCGACAATGACCACTGGGGACGCACCGGTCACCTCGACCCGAACGTGGTCGGGCACCACGATCTGCCCCTCGACCGGCTGCACCGTGATGCCGCGCGGCGCTCCGGCCCCGTGCGCGAAAGGACTCGCGTCCTCCGGAATCGGGTACACCCCGTCGGGAGTCCCCTGCGTCACGGGGAAATCCCCGGCCGCATCGCTCGGCCCCCGCAGATAATCCGAGATCGCCCGCCGCACGAGTTCCTGTGTGGCGGTGATGTCGTGCCGATGCTGCGAGCCGAGCAACGCTTCCCGAACCCCGGGCAGGAACCGCAGTTCCACCCGATCGGGATCGATCTCGTCGTCCCAGTCCTCGATCAAACCGCTCAGCGCGACTTCCGCGAGATGACCGTGATCGGCATCCGGAACCATCACCGCGCGAACGAGATTCATGACCGGCAAGGTCAGCGGGACCGCGGACAGATATCCCGCCAGCTCCTGGGCCACCGGTGACGCGGTCGCCTGAAAGTGTTGCAGCACTGCCGAACTCGCGGCAGGCCGAGCGGGCACGTGACTCTCGGACTCGATGTCCAGGCAGCTGAGGCGATGCCAGGTCCCATCTCCGGCGACAAGACGCGCGAGCCCGCCGAGCGCGTGCGGTGCGACGGTGACGATCGGGACGGCGGTGCGCACGGCGCGAGCGCGGCGGCGGGGACGGGCCGCGCGGATACTCCACACACCGTTCGGGGCCGCCGGTGCATGCGCCCGCACGAGTAGCGAAGTCGGCCGGACCGCGCCCCGGTTCCACAACCGTTCGGGCAGCACGTTGACCATGGCGACCGTGCTGTGTGTGCACCACTGGCGCAGGACCTGCCGCATGCGCGGATGCGTCCACCCGTCGGAGACGGTGTCGGTGAGTAGCAGGATGAGCTGATTGCCGGCCGGATCGGCGAGCTCGTGCGGGGTGCGGGACTGGCCGGTCGGAGTGGCCGAGATGGCCGGGCCGCCCGCCTCGGTGGGCTGGTGCAGGTACCAGGTGCGGATGCCGCGGAACAGGCCGGTCTGCAAGACGGTGCGGCGGATCTCGCGAATCATGTCGTGCCACAGCAGCATCGAGTGGTGCGTGTCCACGACGAGGGTGAGGTCGAGCCAGCGGTCCTTGGCCGGGCGCAGCACCGGCACCAGCATGCGCTGATCGATGCTCGCGGTGACGGTGGCTTCCTCGTCGAGCTCGACGTGCCGTCCCGCGCCGATCGCCCGGCGGCCCAGCGGGCACAGGGCACGCATGACCGCGAGCGGTTCCAGCAGGGTGCGCGCCCGCCGCACACGCACACGCTCGCCGCGCTGCTCGGTGCGGGCGGGTGTGGGCCGGGTCGCCGGGTACAGGGGTGGGCCGAGCGTCGTCGCCGGTTCCTCGACGGGTGATCGCGGCGGGTGCGGACGGGTCGGCGGCGGGTCGGCGAAGGTCTCTTCCGCCGCCGGTTTTTCACCGGGCTCGTTCCCGGCGACATGATCGGCCAACCACAGGATGTCGGCCAGCTCCTCGGACCCGATATCGGCGCCCGAGTCGGTGAGCAGCCGCAGTAGCCGATCGATCATCCGGCTGTCATACGTTCGGGCCGGTCAGCGGCTGCAGAGTGTTCGCGAGGAATTCCTCGTGGTCTTCGGCGTCGCCCCAGGCCCCGCTCAGGCGCAGCTGGATCGCGTTGAGCAGTTGGTCGGTGGCGAGGTCGCCGTCGGCGCGGCGGGTGAGGAAATCCTCGATGAGCGCGTCGAATCGCTTGTCCCCCGGCGCGATCGCCAGACGTGTGGTCACGATCTGGCGCAGTTTGTCTCCGGCGGGCGGTTCGATGCGCAGCCGGATGCAGCGGCGCAGGAACGGCGCCGGGAAATCACGTTCCCCGTTGCTGGTCATGATGATGATCGGGAACGCCGAGCAGGTGACGGCGCCGCGGTCGACGCGCGCCTCGGGGGCGGCGCTGTCCTGGGTGCCGACGCGTACTCGTGGCTGCTGGGCCGCCAGGCGGGCCAGTTCCGGGATTTCGAAGGAGCCGTCCTCGAAGACGGTCAGCAGGTCGCCGGGCAAATCGATATCGCTCTTGTCGATCTCGTCGATCAGCACGACCCGCGGGCGCGGCTGCGGGATCAGCGCGGTGCCCAGCGAACCCAGGCGCAGGTAGTGCGCGATCGTAGCGGCCTGGCTCCCCGCGGGCCGGCCGCCGCGCACCCTCGGATTGCGCTGCGGGACAGTCTGTTTGACCAGGTGTTGCAGGTTGGCGTCGTGCAGGCGGCTGATCGCGTCGTAGTGGTAGAGCCCGTCGCGCAGGCTGCTGCGGCTGGTGATCGGCCAGTGCAGCACCGGGCCCAGCTCCAGGTCGGTCGCGATGCTGTGCGCCAGCGTGGTCTTGCCGACCCCCGGTTTCCCGGTGACCAGCAGCGGCCGGCGCAGCAGCAGGGCGGTGTTGACGGCATTGATCTCGACTTCGTCGGGCACGTAACCAGCACCGCGCCGGGCGGTTTCGGCGCCGGCGGGACTGTCCATGCCGGGCGGGCGGTAGTCGGGGTCGGCAACGCCGGGAAACCGCCGCCACGGCGGCTCGTCGCCGGCCAGCCGCGCCCAGCGTTCGGCGACCGTGCCCGGCCCTTTGTAGATCCACCAGTCCTTCACCGTGCCCCCAACCTGTGCTTGGTCCACCACCATTCCATCCTGGGCCATGATCGGCGCCGCGAACAGCGCTTCAGGCCAGCGATCTCGAGGCCGGGCGGCGATGCGGGTCGTCCCACAGCAGTGCGAGACCGGATTGCTCGCGCGCGCGCAGTTTGCGTAGCAGTGCGGGCAGCTCGTGCAGGTCCAGGCGTGCGGCCTCGTCGGCCGGGTCGGTGAGCAGGGTTTCCGCGGCCGCGCCCGCGTCCGGCCCGCGCGGCCACACCGCGATCGGGATGCCGCCGTCGAGCATGTCGTCGAGGACATCGGTCAGATGCGCCGCGTCGACCGGGGCCAGCACGCAGACTGGCGGGTCGTCGGTATGCAGCGTCTTGCCCTTGCCACAGTTCGACGCGTCCTCGGTGAGCAGGTACACCGCTTCCGGGTGGGTGCCGCCGTGCGCGTCGAGCCATTTCCATTTACGCAGCCAGTGTTCGCCGGCGATGCCGGTGCGCTCGTCCGGGCAGCGGACCAGGACCTCGAAATGGTGGCCGAGCGGCACGAGGCGACCACGGCGGCCCAACGGCACCAGCCAATCCTCGAAACCCTCGGTCAGCAGCTCGAACGGGACGTGGAATTCCAAGCGCGCCAGCGCCGTCGGCGCCCCGCCCACCATCGTTGCCAGGCGCGCGCCCAGTTCGGTGCGCACGGTGTCCAGCTCGATCGGGGATGTGGCATCCCAGATGCACTCGAACTTCTTCTGGTACAACCACATTCGCACGCTGTAGGTGTCCTCGGCGCTGGCCGGGGTGAGCTCGACGTGCAGGGCTTTCGGTCCCGGCGGGCGCGCGGGCACGGCGGGTATCGGATCGGCACCCAGGCGCACGCCGGTGTCGAGGACCCAATCACGCAGCAGCGCCGCCCGGTTCGGATCCCCCGTGCGCTCGGCCAGATAACGCACGAACGGCAGCACCAGCGGCATGGCGCGGCCGCCGTGCCGGCTGGCCAGGTCGTGCACGATACCCATCAGGTCCGGTTTGGGCAGCCGGGTCACCGGCGGCAGCGCGCAGCCCGCGACCTCGAAGGCCCAGCGGTAGGCGTCATAGGTCGACGGGGACAGGTCGCGGCCGCCGAGCAGCTCGCCGAGTTCGTCCCAGGCCGGCTGGTCCAGTGTGATGCGGCGGGGCGCACGCCAGCCGTCCTCGAACAGGCTGGAGCCGTCCCAATCGCGGCCGATCTCGAACGTCGGTATCTGCCAAGACTTTCCGGCTGCGCGCAACTGCTCGAGATCGGTGCGCACGGCGCGGATGATGTCGACGAGTTCGTGCACGCTCTCGTCGAGGGTTTTCCCGCCGAGGCGGGTCAGCAGCGCCTCGCTGAAGGTGCCGCTACGGTCGGCGGCATTGTTCTGGGCGGGCTCGCCGAGGCGGGAGGCGTGCACGACGAACTGACGGCGGCCGACCACCGGTGCGCCCGAACCGTAGGACATGACGTCCTGAATCAGCTTGCGGTTCGGCGGCACCGGGACGCGGCAGGCGTCGCCGATGATGATCTGGCGGGAGAACCGGCCCGCGGGCAGGTGATTGGATTTCAGGGTGCGCAGCACCGAATCCAGGTTCATCAGCTTCATCCGCTTGCGGGAATCGGCGTAGGGCAGCATCAGCTGCCAGTCCTGGTCGATGAAGCCGTGGCCCGCCCAGAACACCCAGAGCACGTCGCCGTCCTGCTGGCTGAGGTCCTCGAAGAGGGCGGTGTCGACGTTGTGCTGGTTGGCCTGCCGGATGGCGCACCGCAGGGCCTCGGGCAGATCGGCGAGTTCGGCCGGCTCCTCCAGCTGGGAAATCAGCAGCCGCACGTTCGCGCTCGGCACGCCGAGTCCGGTCAGCCAGGCGGCGAAACGCATCGCGTCGCGAGCGGGGCCGGGCAGCTTCCAGCCGTTGTCGTAGGCTTCGACGCCTACGATCAGGGCGTATACCCGTTCCGGGGCGATCTTGTGGTCGGACATCATTCCAGCGCCTTCACCGTGGCCACGATCTCGTCGTACACCTCGGCGTTCTTCCAGTATGCGCTGTGCGAGACCGGGAACGGCTCGCCGCTGCTCACCTCGAGGTCGCGGACGCGCGCGTCGTCCGGGAAGATCGGCGCCGCACGGAAGGACAGCAGATCCTGACGGTCGAAGATGTTGAGCCACCGCGGGAACGACTCCGGCAGGCGCGCGCCGGGGTTCAGGCTGGTCAGGGCGCCGAGCTCGTGCAGGAACGGCGCCTGCGAGCCTACGGTGACCAGCAACCGCACCTGGCCGGGGCCGGCCATGGCGAGCAGGTCGACCATGGCGATGCCGCCGAGGCTGTGCGCGAGCACGACGACCGGCTCGGCCGGGCCGACCTGACGCTGCAAGAACTCGCGCAGCGGCCCGCCACGCGCCTGGTAGCGCAGGATATCGCCGAGGGGTGGCACGACTTTCGTGGTGATCGAACGCCGCCAATAGTCCAGAGCGGGTTGGGTGGTCAGGCGCAGCGCCAGTTTGCCCAGGACGGCGCGGACCCGATCGCCGGGCATGCGGGCACCGCCGCCGAGGCGATCGATCAGCAGGTCCACCACGCGGTCTCGTTCCGAGCCGGTGCACAGGGCCGCGTCACCCGCGGTGGCCAGCATGCTCGCGACGAGCGCGCGGGCGGTGGCGGTGGCGACTTCCCGCGCCGCGGCCGCATCCTCGGCCACTTCGCACGCGTCGGCGAACTCGGCAGCGGCGGCGACGGATTCCTGAGCGGCCGGATAGTGCTCGGTCAGCGCGGTGGCGTCGAGCAGTACGGTCAGTTCGTCGTCGAGCGTCATTTCGCCGAATCGTTCGGCCAGAAGCGCGCCCTCGCCCTGCGCGCCGGGCACCCACTGCCCCTCGCCCTCCCCGCCGAGCGCCGCGAGCACGCGCAATTCACACAGCGGATCCACCTGCAGCAGCGCCCATTCGGCGACTTCCTCGTCCAGGGGTGTTACGGCAAACTCCCCGTCGATTCCGCGCACGCCCGGACGCGGCGGGATCGACTGGCCGCCGTGCGCCAGCCACGCCCCGTGCTCCTCGCCCCAGAAGCACGGCGCGACCGCGGCATCGGGCAGTCGCCGCTCGAGCTCCCTGCGGACCAGGCCGAAGACATCATCGAAGCGAGCGCGTCTGACGCCGGTGCCGTGTACGAACAGAATCCTCACTGCGCCCTCCCGTAAGCATTATGGGTTTCGCACTCAGCACACGTGGCGTTACCCTGCGATGCCCTCGTGGGGCGTGCTGGTTATCGTAGCCAAGAACTGGTCGTCAGCCGGATCCGGATCTGTTGTATCCCAGTCCTTTTCGAGGAGCTGACTGCGGCTCAAGCAGCAGCCGAGAAGACGACAAGGAGGAATCCGCCATACAGGAGCGCCAGCAGCACAAGGCAAATCAGAACCGCGGCGCAGACCAACGCCAGGACCGGCTTGACCGTCCGATACATCCAGGTTCCGAGGCGATCGTTCCTCGCGACGGAGATCGCTGCCACACCGACAACTATCAGCACTCCGACCAGGACAGCGCTCAGGCCGAACTCCATTCGATAGACCTTCCCATACTTCAGACGCGAGGACCGTTCTTTCGGCTGCCGGGTTCGTTCAGCGAGGTGTAGGCGGCACGGGCGACGTGATCGGAGGAAGCTGTGGATTGAAGGGCTCGGTCGGCAACTCACCGAAGTACCAGAGAAGTGTGAAACCCAAGACCACACCCAAGAGGTAGAACGCGCAGAGAACGAGCGCCCAGTTGTAGATCGAGGCTACTAGACCGAGGTGGGTTCTCAGCTTCTGCGGCGCATAACCCCAACGACGCCTTGACATTACGGTCTGGTCGGACATCCCACTGCTCCATCACCGTGCGGATTCACCCTCCGTATCACCGCGCGACAGACCGACGTTACCGATCGCGGATCTGCAATCAGGATGCCCGGTTGCCTAGGTGGGTGAGTTCGATGTTTGTGCAGCGAACGATCTCCGGTCACCGTCAGTCCATGCGTTCTCAGAAGTAAGGTGCGCAGATGCGTTGGACAGTGCACGGCGAACGGGGAATTTACGATTCGGAGTGGATTCGTCTGCGGTTGGCCGATATCGAATTACCCGGCGGGGGACGTTTCGAGCACCATGTGCTGCGCTTCCCACGGGAAGCCTCGGGCACCGTCGTCCACGACCCTGAGCGAGGAATACTTCTGCTGTGGCGACATCGGTTCATCACCGACACCTGGGGATGGGAGATCCCCGCCGGCGGTATCGATGCCGGCGAGACACCTGAACAAGCGGCGGCCAGGGAGACACTGGAGGAAACGGGATGGGCGTCTGGACCTCTCACACCGATGCTCAGCTATCACCCATCCAATGGCGTGTCCGACCAAACCGTTCACCTGTATAGATCCGAAAGCGCGACGCGCCTAGGCGATCCCCAGGACCCCTTCGAATCCGACCGAGTCGAGTGGCTACCACTGCGGGAGATTCGACACCTGATCCGATCCGGGCAGGTACCGGACGGAGTGTCACTAACGGCGTTGCTGTGGGTGCTGGCTGCTTGAACCCCTACGCGTTTCGCTCACATACCTAACCCCCGCAGGGATCGAGGTACAGGGTGCCGGGCAGCTTGGCCGACCACTCGGCGGCGTCGATAAGTGCGGTGCCGCTGGCACAGATACGTCGTTGCTGAGCAGCGGGGTCGACGTCCCACTGCTCCACTGCCCCGTCCATGGTGGTTTGAATCAGCGTCTGCCCGCGGTCGGCGAACTCGACGAACGTTATCTTGCCGCGGGGTCGCCCATTGGCAAGGTTCGCGAATACCCGCGGTTGCCGCGGATCGGTGGTGTCCCACACTTGGATCGCACCGATATTCGGCAAGGCGACGGCGAGGCGGGTGCCTTCGTGGTTGAACGCCAGCGACGTGACCCCAGACAGACTCGCACCGGAACCGGTCATGGTTGGCTCCTGCCCAGCACCACCATTCAGGTCGTAAAGGTAGATCGCGGGGCCCGTACCCACGGCGAGTGTCCGGTGTGCGTCGATGGCGAGGGTGAGTTTCCCTACCTTGGAAACTTTCACGTCGGGCAGATCCAGGACCACGCGAGGGGCGCCCGAGCCCTTGATGTCGAACACGCTGACTGTGCCGGCCGCAACGGCGCCGACGGCGAGAAGCGTTCCGTCCTTGTTGAATCCGATGGCCGAAATCGGGCTGCCGGCGACACTGACCGAGGAGCTCAGTTTCGGTCGATCTTCAGAAGTGACGTCGAACAATTTGACTGATGTCCCGAGCGTGTCACCGATTGCGAGGCGGCCGTCCGGGCTGAATGCTATTGCCCCCCATCTAAGTCCGAGAAATCCCATGACCGGTGGCCCGAACCGCGTGGGGGCGAGCGGATCTTCGATGTTCCACACCTGCACGCCGCCGGAGTCGATCGTCGCGGCCCGGGCGCCGTCGGGCGACACCGCGATCACCGAGAGTGATTGCGGATCGACTTGCCCCAGACGCCAGGTGATCGGCAACCGCTGAATTCGTGCGAGCAGGTCTGCCGAGGCGGTGGGTGCGCCATCGCCCGGAAGCCGGGTGATCGTCTGCAGCGGGGTACGCATCAGCGTCCGAGACAAATCGAACACACGCACCGTGTGATCCAATCCGTTGGTCACCAGGGAGCGACCGTCACCGCTGAGCCGAACCTGCACGCCGAGGGGGGAGGGTGCGGCCACCAATTGTTGGCCGGTATCGGCGGCCCACACTCGGGCCTGTTGATCGAGCCCGACCGCGGCGAAATAGCGACCGTCACCACTGAACGTCACGTCGAAGGCGGCGCCGGCAGTAGGTATCGACGGTAGTGCCGCCATGTCGGAGGGTTCGGGTCCGAGACGCCACCGCCGGATCCCGTCGAATTCCGCGGCGACGGCGAGTGTTGTGCCGTCGTCGCTGAAGGCGGCGGCATGCCCGACGACACGGTCGAGCGTCTGGGTGACCGCCGGGCGCACGTCCCATGTCCACAGCGTGACCGTCGTCGTCACGCCGACCTCGGCTTCGCGGCCCGTGCTGACCGTAGCCAGGTATCGGTCACTGGCGGTCACGATCACCTGGGCTGTGCCGGGCAACGTGATCGAGGGCAGCGGTATCGGCAGCGCGGGGGTGCCGATGTCCCAGATCAGCACGGTCCCGGTCTGTGTTGCGATGGCCAGGTGCCGATCGTCCGGGCTCAGCGCGATCGACCACGGCTTATATTGCCCCAGTGGAAGATCCGCGACCCGGATCGCCGCGGAGGGATCGGCGACGTCCCATAGTGTCGCACCGCTCTCACCGGCGGTTGCCAACCATCGCCCTTGCCGCCCCAGCGCGATGCCGCGCACCTGGCCGTTGCGCGAATCGAATCGCGGGAACCGTTGCGCGTGCCCCGCTGTGGACCGGATCAGCTGGACATTCCCCTCGGTCCCCATCGTCGCCAGCAGCGCGCCGTCCGCGGAGGCAGCCATTCGGGATCCCTGATACATCGGCGATACGCGTGCGGTATCACCGTCTTCGGGAAGCACGCGCAAAGGTGTCAGAACAGCGCTGGAATTCAGCACCGCGCTACGCGCTTCCACGGTGTCGTAGGCGCGCCACGCCCCTAAACCGATCTGCTGGGCGACCGCGGGGTCGAAGGCACGCAGACTGTCGGCGACTCCGGCAGCCAACTGCGAGCGCGCCTGCGCCTGTTCACGCGCCATAGTGGTGCGCAGTTGCGCGAATTCCGCTGCCGTCGCGCCGATCCCGCCCAGCACAAGCAACACCGCGAGCGCTACCGCCCAGAGCCGGGAGTTGAATTTGGTGCGAGACTGCCGAATCGCCTCGCTGACGGTGCCCGCGGCTCTGATCTGCTGGGACCAGCCCGGCGGCGCGTGCCCGGCGGCTGCGTCGTATCCTTCCGTGGCGACGACGACGTGCAGCGAATGCTGCTGCGCCGCTTGCAGTTTGTCGGGGTATCCCGCAACCCGGGTCAAATCGTGGCCTGCCAGACCCGCGGTGACTGCACATCGGGGATCCAAGCGCCGGGGACGCAGGTGCCGGAATCGTCGATAGCGCGGCGCCAGATCGTCCAGCGCGACGGCCAGGGCGGCTGCTACCGAACCGCCGGAGATCCGGTTGGCGGGTGCTCCGCGGTCGACTCGGATCGACCACACGACGCACGCGTCGGTAGCCGCCAGCCGCGATGTCTCCCAAGCGGCGGCCAGGCTGTCGGTGAACTCCTCGTCGGCTTGCAGGAACGCCATCCATGCCGGGTCGGGGTGTAGTCCCGAAGGCCCGCGATCGAGCTGCTGGAGAACCAGCGTGCCGACCTCGCCCTGCAAACCACCACGGTCGAACGTGGCGAACAAGACCGGAATTCTGGACACCCGCCGCGTCGGCGGACGCTGGTCGGCCAACTCCAGGGCAAGCAGCACCCCGAAGCCGCGTGCGGGCTCCGAGCCACATCGGAGCAGATGCAGAATGATCTCGCGCAGGTGCCGATTCCCGGGTACCTCGTGAGCGGGCATGAGCTGCGTACCGGGCGAGTGCAGACCTGCCCGGCCCGCGTGCGCCAACAAAGCAGCGCATGCGGGTTCAGCAGCCATCGCACCGGTAATCGCCTGCGCGAGTGCACCAACCGCCCGGGCCGCGGACAGATCGGCGCCGATTCGCCCGTCCGCGGCACCGACTTGTTCGTCCTCTTCGAGCAGCGCGTCCTCGCGCGATCCACGAATCCACGTGGCCAGCGACTCGCGGCCCAGGGCGCGCAAATGATCGGTGTCGCCGAGCAACTGCTGAGACGCCTCGGCCCCATCCCGAACCGCCGTGCGGCACATCGCCATCCAGCGTTGTGGTGCGCCGGTCAGTTCGGCCATCCAGTCGCGGTCAGGCCGAGACCCATTCGATGTCATCCGCTGTCCTTGCCGTCAGCGCAAGCCGTCGATCACCGCCACGCGGATCGGGTGATCCGCGGGCAGCTGCTTGGCGATTCTGCGCCATGCGTTGCGGCCGGCGGTCGGCGAGCAGCGCACCGCCTCGGTCACCGCGTCGGCGAGGTCGTCGCCGAGCGTCTCCTGTCGGTTGATCGTGATCTCCAGCTCGTCCGACATCGCCACCGCCGGTGTGATGATCTGCCCGGTGACATGTTCGTCCAGGTCGTATAGCACCACGAGAAGCTCGGCACGGCCTGTGCTGTCCCCGACACGTATGCGCACGACATCTCCGGACTGAACAGCTTGCCCCAGCGCGGTGACCGTGATCCGGGTGTGCCTGCCGTCGACGGTGGCGCGAACGAACTCTATTCCGAATTCACTGTCGGTGATCCGTTGCAACGGTCCCGCGGTCGTCGCGGCAGCGCGAGTCTCGGTCGTCCAGGCCGGCACCTGCAGCCGCCGTGCCCGGTCTAGTGGGATCACCGCATCTTCGTCCTCCCACTGGCGCTGGATCCGCTGGGCGATACGCCCTCCGGCGTCTTCGAACGACGGCGGGTCCGCTTCGAGAAGTGGCTGCAGGAGCGCGTCGATGTCGATCGGCCATTCCTCTTTCATTTGTTCATCCTTTCTTCGAGTAGCCCGCGCAGTATCGGAACCCCCGCCGCGCGTAGGCGTTTCACCTTCGGCTGACTCATCTCCAGCAGCTTGGCCACCTCGGCAGTCGTGCGAACATCGCAACCCTCGGCGCCTGGCAGGATGACGAATGTCGCTTGTAGAACAGCGCGGATCTCGGGGTCGGGCACCGCTTCGAGAGCGGCACGCAGCTGTTCACGCATAACCAGCCGCTCGTAGTCGTCGTCCGCCACACTGATCGCACTCAAATGTGTGAGGGCGTCGTCGTATTCGACCCGATCCCCGGGGTGGCGTTTGCCGGCCAGTCGCCGACGCCGCTCGTGCAGCACCCGGAACGTCACATACCGCAGGATGAGACCCCGCCAATGCTGGATCCGCTCGACAGGTAGCTTCTCGGTCAGACTCAGGATGACGTCCTGCGCTATGTCCTCATAGGTGTGGCGCATGTCGGCATCGAGGTCGCCTAGCACGTAATACGCCTTCTGCGCGGCATACGCCGACGCCTCGGCCAGACCAACCCCCAAGACATACTCGAAGACCGCGGCACGCTGCGTCGGCGGCGCATTGTTGATCGGCCCGCCGAGCCACCGCCGCAGAGCCTGGTCACCCTCGCGAAAACCTGTCATCACCACGGAGCCGCCCTTCATCGAACCAACGTCAGCACTACTCAGCAGAGAAGCGTTAGCGCCAGGACCGGTTCGCCCGTGTTGATAGTCTGCCCCGAGAGGGCGTGCCACGGGTCCGAGGGGGAGAACATGAGACCGTCACGATGGGCGATCACAGCGGTGGTCACAGCGATCATCGGCATCGCGAATCCGGCTGCCGCCGAAGGTGTTCCGACTTCACTGACTTACGCGGCGCAACGCGACTGTCAGCGGTCCGCGCAGCGCCCGAACCCGATCGTGATCTTGCCGGGTGGCGGCGGCCGGGCGCGGGCCGTGGACGAGGAGGACATCGCCGACGACGGGTTCGTTCGAACCATGCTGGCGGCCGGCGCGTGCGTGTATGGCATTTTCTACGGCGTTGTGAATGGCCTGACCGGGGCTGCGCCGATCTCGGCGTCCGCCGATCAGCTCGCCGATTACATCGAGTCCATCAAGAACGAGACCGGAGCCACCCAAGTGGATCTTGTGGCCCATTCCGAGGGTGCTCTGGTCGGCAACTATTACACGAAAGTCCTTGGCGGAGCAGCCAATGTAGGCGCCATCGTCTCCTTTGCTCCCGTGACGCACGGGTCGCGGGTAAACAGCCCCCTGGCGCTGATCAACGAGAATCTCCCGGACCCACGCCTACCTGATCCAGGGCTGGCGCCGCTTCTGTCGGGTAGCCCGGTTCTGCCGGCGATCGCGGAAATCACGCAGGCGCCCGGCTGGCTGGACTGTCTCGAAGGATCCGATGTCATCCGGCGGGTGTCCGCCGGGGGTATCACGGTGCCGGGTATCCGCTATTTCGTCATGGCTACCCGCAACGACACGGTGAACACTCCCGCCGGCGCCGCGTCGTTCATCAGCGAACCCGGTGTCACCAACCTCTTTTTCGAGGATCTCTTTCCGACCGCGCCGCCGACGACCCACCGCGGCCTCCCGGCGAATCCCCGAGCATGGGACTGGACCGCCGCGATGCTCTACGGCCACTGACCGGCGCGGATCGATTTCTGCCAGTAGCGGCGAACCGCCCTGCCTCGGAAGGGCTTCTCTATTTCGCGCTGCGAACGCGGCGCGATACAGGAGGTTCGGACACATGATCACTGTCAGGACGACGCTCGCCGTAGTACTTCTGGGCGCGGCTGCCGCGACCGGAGTTTCCGCTGCGGCGGGCGCGGCCAACGCGGACTCGCCCGGCGCGGGCTGGGTGCTCATCGATGATTGGATCGGGGTCAAGGGCGCAGGCGACAAATGTGAGAACGCCCGCCTGGCCGCCATGGCCACCGGCCAATACGTAGATGCCACGTGCCGCAAGGGACGGTTCAACTCGGTGGATCTGTGGGGTCTGCCGCACGCGCGGTATTGAGCTACGAGTCGTGACCACCACCACCAGACGGAGTTGAAATGAACCACGCATCAAGCCTTGTCACGAAAGCACTCCTCGCCGCCGGCGCAAGCCTCGCTCTCATGGCGACGGCGTCCTCGACTGCCGCCGCCGACCCGCTGACCGACATCACGCGAGCGATTGTCGACGCTACCCAAACCGGCTCGGCCGTCCCCTTGCCACCGTGCACACCAGGCACGGTGACGAACCTCGGGTGTGAACCGAGATAGCTCTCGAAGAGCTGAAACGCAGGCACCGGGAAGTGGGGTGGCCCAGATGGGCCGCCCCACTTCCCGCAGGGCGGAGCCGGCTCCGGTCGCGACGCCTGCGGCAATGCGGTTCGATAGTGCCGTGGATACCACGGATTTCGCTCGGGTCGTCGCCGAGTTCGGCTCTGGCGCCGCCTTGCTCGTCGAACCGGGCTCGGCACCGGCGGCGCACGTGCCGACGCGGTGGTCCCGCATCGCCGCGGGCCGGGACGCGGCCGACCGATGCGCCGCCACGACGGCCCTGTGGCAGGTCGACGGGCTCACCGAAATGCTGCCGCGCTTCGGTCTCGTGCTGGCCGAATGCCTCGAGGATGTGCGGATCTGCCTGTTGCGGGGCGACTGGGTACTGCTGTACGCGCTGCGGAAACCGTTCCAGCCCGCCGAGTTTCGCATCGGCTGGGATCCGGAGACCTTCGGCCGCGACCAGCCGGCGTACTGGTATGCGTTGCCCGACCCGCTCCGCGGATTCCTCGCCCGGATCCACGCCGGATTCACCGACCTGGACGGCGTCTCCTACGGACCCATCCGGCCCCGGGACATGCTCGCCTATTCCGAACTCGGCCTGCCGGCGTCGATCCGCAACTGGCAAGCGGCCGAAGATATTCCGGGCGACCGCGCGATGCTGCTCGCCCAGGGCCTGGGCGGGACCCGATACTTCGTCTCCCCCGACCTGCCGCCAGGAACTATCGGCTGGGAAGCCGAAGGACAGCTGGATCGACCCCTGGACTTCCCCGAAACCCTCGACGAACTGATGAGCTACGGCTTCCAGCTCCGCGCAGAACTGCCACCGCGGCCGCTCACCACCGATGTGTCGCTGGAACTCCTCGAAGTGGAGCGGGCCGTTGCATGGAACCCCGAACTCACCGAACACGTTGCGCGGGAACGCATCCGCACGCTCATCGCCGACCTCCTGCACGCGCTCGGCGGCCAATTGCGCCTGTGTACGCGAGGCGACGACAACGGCGAGAATGTCCTGCCCTGCGGCGACACCGACGAACTCGACCGGCTCGAAGCCCGCTACCTCCTCGAACCCCCGGCGCCGGACGCTCCAGGACTCTGGGCGCCGCTGATAGCCAAGTTCTGGGAACAGCACGACTGGCCGATCACGATCTCCGGCGACACCCGCGGCGTCCATATCACCGCCTGCACCCCGGACTGGTTCGAACTCACCCTGAGCTACCAAACCCAAACCTTGCACCTCCGCCTCACCTCCCCCGGCTTCACCCGGACGTAGTCAGCGATGGAGTTGCTCGACCGGCCCCCTCGAGACGCGAGAAACGGCCACGGCGAACTCGCACGAACCTCAGTGAATGTGCGACCCCTGGTCCACCTTTAGTAGGACGGCGACACAAGATCAACTGAACGACGATGGGACAGATATCGAACCGGGAGGAATCGATGACTGTCACCCTTATCGCGGCGTTGATCGGACTGGCGCTCGTCGACAGCACCAGTTTCGGCACGCTGCTGATCCCGATCTGGTTGTTGCTGGCTCCAGGGCGGCTGCGGGCCGGACGAATCGCGGTCTACCTCGCAACGGTCGCGACGTTCTACTTCGGTGTCGGAATCCTGTTGGTGCTCGGCGCGGACGCAGCGCTGAGCGCGTTGAGCAGCATCGACATTCCGCCGGTACCGCTGCGGATCGGTCAACTGATCCTCGGCGCCCTCGTCATCGCGCTGAGCTATCGACTGGAGGCCAGGGCCGCACAGCGCGCCGGCAGTCCCGGCAAGATCCAGCTCTGGCGGTCCAGGACTATGTCGGGTGCCGGCAGCGCGGCAAGCCTCATGAAACTCGCGCTCGTCGCGGCCGCGCTGGAAGTCGCCACCATGCTGCCCTACCTCGCCGCGGTCAGCCTGCTCGCCCACGCCGATCTCGCCTGGCACCTGATCGGCATCATGCTGGCCGCCTACTGCATCGTCATGACGCTGCCCGCCATCGCCCTGGCCCTGGCCCGCCTCGCCGCCCACCAGCAGGTCGATCCATTCCTGCGACGAATCAACGAATGGCTGAGCCGCAACAGCGCCAAAGCTCTCGGATGGACCGTCGGCGGTATCGGTATCGGAATCGTTCTCAACGCCGCGATCGCCCTGGCCTTCGATCAGGCCTGATGCTCCGGCGGTACGAGGGTGATGTCCCTGGTCAGCCGTGCCAGGTGCGCCAGAGGGCGGCATAGCTACCGTCCCGCGTGAGCAGTTCGGTGTGGGTGCCCAGTTCCGCGATGCGGCCGTTCTCCATGACCGCGATACGGTCGGCGTCGTGTGCGGTCTGCAGGCGATGGGCGATGGCGATGACCGTCCGGCCGGACAGGATGGCGGCCAGGCTACGTTCGGTATCGCGGGCGGTGCTCGGATCGAGCATCGCGGTGGCCTCGTCCAGGATCAGCGTGTGCGGGTCGGCCAGTACCACGCGAGCCAGCGAAAGTTGCTGTGCCTGAGCGTCACCGAGCCGATGCCGACCGTCCAGCACGGTATCGAGACCGCCCGGAAACTCCGTAGCCCAACTCGCGCCGACTGCCGCGAGCGCCGCGGCCAACTCGACATCGGTGGCGGTTGGGGCGGCCAGGCGCAGGTTCTCGCGCAGGGTGTCGCGGAAGACATGGTGTTCCTGAGTGATCAGGCTGATCTGACGGCGCAGCCGATCCGGGTCGAGTCCGGCGACCGGCACGCCGCCGACGGTGATCGAACCCTGATCGGCGGCCTCGATCCCGGCGAGTAGCCGGCCGAGGGTGGATTTGCCCGCACCGGAGGCCCCGACGATGGCCAGCCGTTCGCCAGGCCGGATATCGAGGTCGACGCCGTGCAGGACACCGCGGCCGTTTCCGTAGGCGAAATGCACGTTGGCGCAGATGATTCGGTCATCGGCAGGCTCGGCGACGGGCAAGGGATCCGGCTGGACTCGCGGCGCTCTCGCCGCGGCGATTCCCTCGATTCTGGCGAATGCGGCCGTGGCGCTTTGGATCTGGTCCAGCCACATCATGAACAAGTTCAGCGGATCGATCAGCCGCTGTAGGTAGAGCGCGGCGGCGACGACGGCGCCCAGGGAGATCATGTCGTTGCGGTGCAACCAGCCGCCGAGCAGCAGCACACCGACCACCGGTAGCGCGCAAGCGATCTCCACTACCGGGAACAGCCGAGTGCGCAGCCACAGGGTCGACAATCGTGCCTGCCGGCTTTCCGCGATTGCGGAGTCCGCCGCCTGGATCCGTACGCGCGCCAGCCCGAATGCCTCGACGGTCCGCGCTCCCTGCGCGGTGGTCGTGACCACCTCGTTGACCTGCCCAGCGACCGTGGCCTGCCGCAGGTAGGCGGCCTCGGCCCGGCGCAGATAAGAACGTAGTGCGAAGACGGCGATGACCAACGCGCCCAGTCCGAATCCGCCGAGCATCGGATCGAGCAGCAGCACCGCGACTATGAGGAACACCAGCTGAACGGCCGCCAGGAAGAGCTGTGGCGCCATGCCGCGCAGCATGATGGCGACGGCGTTGACGTCCGCGGTGCCGCGGGTGATCAGATCCCCGGTGCTCGTGTGCTCGACCAGCGCACCCGGCAACGCGAGCGTACGGTCGAGGAACCGCTCCCGGATTCGGGCGGCCGTGCGCTCGCCGAAGCGATAACAGAGCAACTGCGCGTAACGGAGCAGCACGATCTGGACCACCGTCACGACCAGGATTGCCACAGCGAGCCGATCCACCGCGGCGAGCACCGCGCGCCCCGGCGTGCTGGTGACCGCGTCGACAATGCGCCCGAGTAGGAGCGGTGTCAGCAGCCCGGCCCCGGCGGCGAGTATGTTCGCAACCATGGCGGCGCTGAAAAGCGCTCGGTCAGAGCGTATTTCCTCCCAGGCGGCCCGCCGGACGCGCGCCGCCGCTGCGACCGGCAGCAAAGTGGTCATCGCAGCACCTCGGCACCAGCGCCGCGCGTGACCAGGCGGTGGTAGCCCGGTTCGTTTTCGAGCAACTGCCGATGCGTGCCGCTGGCGGCGACTCGGCCGTCGACCACGTAGTACACCAGGTCCGCTCGGTACAGCACGATCGGCGAGGTAGTGGCCAGAACTGTCGTAGTGCCTTGGCGGGCAGTAGCCAGCCTGGCCACCATCCGCGCCTCGGTGTGTGCGTCCACCGCAGAGGTGGGCTCGACCGCGAGCAGCACCTCGGGCGCGGCATACAGGGCACGGGCGAGCCGAAGTCGTTGCCGCTGCCCACCGGAAAGGTTGTGGCCTTTGGGGCCGACAACGGCGTCCAGTCCCTGCGGCAGCGCGTCGACGATGTCGTCGGCGGCCGCGGTATGGATCGCCGCACGGACCCGCCCGTCGTCGGAGTCGCAGCGGCCCGCGACGATCTCGCGGACCGACCCGGCGAACAGGTGGGCCTCGTTGTCGGCGACGAGGATTCGTGATCGGACCGCGTCCAGCGGCACCGCGTCGATCCGAGCGCTACCCCAGGTCGTGTTCGAGAGGGCGAACCGGCCGAGGCGGTCGGCGATTCCGACCCCGTCTGCCGGTGCGGCGCAAGCGAGTGCGGTGAACAGTCCCGGCCGCACGGTCACGCCGGAGTCCGGATCCCGGAGCGCCGCAGTAGATTCCGGCGCGGTGTCGGTTACCTCAGCACTGTCGTGCTCGTTGCTCAGCCGCAGCAGCCGGACCACCCGGTCGGCCGCGACCCGCGCGCGGGCGATGCTGCTGCCGCCCTCGATGAGGAATCCGACCGGCACGATCAGCATGGCAGTGTAGCCGTAGATGGCGACCAGATCACCGACGCTGATCACCTCGGTGGCCGCCATCCGGGCGGCCAGCCACGTGACGATCGCCAGAAACAACATCGGCAAGCCGGTGGCGAGGGCGTCGACCCAACTGGCCACTGCGCCGACGCGCTCGCCCTTGGCGATGAGCGCCTGCGACTCGTGATGGAAACGAGCCGCGTACCGCCCCTTGCCGCCCAGTCCGTTGAGAACCCGGAGCCCGTTGAGCACGTCGGCGAGCCGCTCGGTCAATGCGCCCTGGTGGTCCCGATATCCCCTGCCGCGCTGCTGGATCCGGCGCAACAGCGGCACAACGGTGCCGATGATCAACGGGACCCCGGCCAGCACGACCAGCGCGAGCAGCGGCGAGATCGACAGCAGCACAACGGCGACCATGAGATAGGCGATCACCGCCCCGACACCAGGCCCGGTGATCGTCAGCGACTGCGCGATGACCTGCATATCGGCTGTGCCGATGGTGGTGACCTCACCCGCGCCCAGCGTGCGCGTCAGCGAGTTGCCGAGATTTACGCTGCGATGCACCGTCGCCCGGATGACCCGATCGGCAGCGTCCATGCGGACCTTCGTCATGGTCCGATGCCGGGCGATGCCGGAAACGGCGATCGCGACGGCGACCGCGAACCCGGCCGCGGTCCACCGTGCGAGCGCGACCGGATCCCTGGCCACCAGTCCATCGTCGATCGCACGGGACAACACATAAGGCGGCACCGCGAGCGACACCATCCAGATAGTGCCCAAGGTTGCCCCCAGTGCGATCCGCCATTTCTGGCTGATGACCAACCACCACAGAAACCACCCCGGGCCGGCTACATCTCGCGACCCCGGTGCGAGAAAAGAGTCGACCACCTCTTCACTGTAGGCATTGATCGAGATCTACCGCGCAACCCCGTGATCTTGCCGGTGCTCGGCGCTCCTGGTCCAGCTGCGGCTGCGGCTCAACTCGGCCAGCGCGAATGTGTTGAGCCGCAGCAGATCTCACCCGCCCGGCGCGCTCTGCGGCCTGTTGGCGCGCTCGGTTCGCGCGGTTACGAGACGGATCGCCATTCGCATAGGATGTGACGGTGTCGCGTGTGCGCGCCAGGTGGACGGCGTCGGCATGGAGGCACCGCAGTTCGGGAGGCAATCATGGGTCCACTTCTCATTCCCTGCTGATGGTGAGAGCGCGTCTCACTCGGGGGCGCGTGATAACCGCTGTCACAACGCCTTCCATGCCTTCGCGCATCTTCTCACCCGCGAGGGCCTGCTCCTGTTTGTCCCTCCTTCGCGAAAGAGACCTCCATGTCCACCGATTCCCCTCGTGCCCGGGCACTGGGCCGTGAACTTATCGGCGCTCACCACTGGTTGCGTAGCGAGCTACGCCGCGTTACCCGCGCCCTGGATGAGTACACAGCCAACACCCCGATCCGCCCCCTTCGTGACCTGCGCGCGCACTGCCTGGCCTTCTGCCAAGCTCTCACCGACCATCACACGAGCGAAGACGAGTCAGCGTTTCCCGCTCTGGCACAACGCTTCCCAGATCTGGCACCGGTATTGACCGAGCTCTCCGCCGACCACCATCTGGTCGCGGACATCCTGACCCGAATGACAACCGCGCTGGCCGATCTCAACGCCGAGAACCTCGCAACGGTGCGCGGCGAGGTTGCGGGACTATCGGCCATCTTGGAATCCCATTTTCAGTGGGAGGAGCGTCGCATCGCGGCCGCCTTGGATGAGTTGCCCAGCGCCGACTACACCGCAGCGGAGCTGTTCGGCCGCAGGCGATGACGCCCCGATAGACATCTCATCAGCGTTTCGACCGCGCGCGGCCGTCCGCCGATATCACCACCACGCCGTGAGAACCCCTCCGGTATTCGGCTCGTGCTTTTGCTGTCCGCGCCGCCGGATCGATTGTCAGCAGCGAGCGCATCGATGGGGTTTGGCCCGGGGGGCTAGTTCGAATCCCGAAGGGCACCGCGGCCGATGAGTTCACCGACGGCGCGTGCCGCCGCGGTGCGAATTTTCCATTACATTGCCATGGCGTAACCGGTGCCGGTCGCGAGACAGCCAGGTGGTACCGAACCCGATTCACGCTGGGTATCGATCGAGCCGTCCACCCCGGCTAGCCCGGTGCCGTGCCAGGATCGCCACATGGAGTTGAGGCAGGTCGAGCATTTCCTCGCCGTCGCGCGGGCCGGCAGTTTCACGGCGGCGGCCGCACACGTGCATGTGGTGCAATCCGCGTTGAGTGCCTCGATCCGCAAACTCGAAACCGAGCTCGGTGCACCGCTGTTCGAGCGCACCACGCGGCGCGTGATGCTGACCGAGGCCGGGCGCGCGCTGCTGCCGCTGGCCCAGCGGATCCTCGCCGACGTCGAGGCGGCCCGGGACGAGGTCGCCGCGGTTTCCGAACTCACCCGCGGCCGCGTCGCGATCGGCACCATCCAGACCCTGACCGTGATCGACCTACCGGGTCAGCTCGGGCGGTTCCGGCAGCACTACCCCGGCATCCACCTGCATGTGCGCGACGGCACCGTCCCCGCCCTGGCCGCCGCGGTTACCGCGGGTGACCTCGACCTGTCGTTCCTGGCCGGCGTCGAACCCTTGGCCGGCGGGTTGATCAGCTTCAGCCACTGGACCCAGGAACTCGTACTGGTCTGCCCCGCCGGGCATCGGCTGGGCAAGCGGCGGCGGATCCGGCTGCCCGAGTTGGAGCACGAGCCGTTCCTGGTGTTCCGGCGCAGCGGCATCCAAGCCCTGCTGGAACGGGAGTGCGCCGCAGCCGGTGTCGCGCTGAATCCGGTCTGCGAAGCGACGCACGTGCCGCTGCTGTTCGAGCTGGTCGCCGCGGGTCTCGGCGTCACGGTCCTGCCGCGGCCGGTCGCCGAACGCTCCGGGCTGCCATTCACGGAGTTCGACCACCCCGGATTCCAGCGCGAGATCCATCTCGCCGGCCGGGAACAGACACCCTCGAACCCGGCTGCCCGAGCGTTGCTGGCACATCTGCTCGATTGAACGGCGCGCTCAGCCCGGCCCACAGGAGCGCAGCCCCGAGCACCCCGGCCACCAACGCCAGGCCGCTGGAACCACCCAGCCCGACGATCACTGCCAGCACCAGCAGCGTCGCCCCGAACCGGCGCAAGAGCCAGCTTCCGTTGTCGCCCTTCAGCTTCGGTGAGATGTCACCGAACAACCCGGTCATCAGCTGCTCCTCTCCGCGCGATCCCTACCTGCAGTATTCGGCGCGGACACCCTCAGCGTCCAACACACATAATCGCTCAGATCAAGCAATGAAAACGATGGACCGTCCGCATGCGGCCCGGCGCGGCGAATGGGAAGAGCGTCTCCTGTATTGAATCGGATCGGACCGACGGCTGCAGGTATTGCGGTGTTCGCGGATCATGACGAGGCCGGCTGATCTGAATATGCTCGACAGCGCGGGGCGCGGCAGTAGCGTGCGAGTCGACGCACGTGCGCGGCCAGTTATCGGCCCCTTGTTCCGGCGGAGCTGATCTCGCTCAGGAGTTGAGTCGCGACCGTTGTCACGTGGGTGGCGAAGGCGTCTCGATCGGTGCCGAGGCTCCCTTCGGTCCACTCGACAAACAGCGAGATCAAAGCGCCGAAGAGCGCGGAGAAGTGCATCCGGACAGTGGGATCGTCGGGTGAACCGGCGACGCGATCGCCGAGTGCGGCCAGTGCGATAGCCGGAATGGTCTGCCGGACATAGCCTCGCAGCCGCGCGTCCGCCACCGGCTCGACCAGCAGGATGCGGCAGACACGGGGATCGGTCTCCATGAGGCGAGCAGCGGCCTCGAACACGGCGTGCAGGTCACCGGCTGCCACCGCAGGCGCGACCGCTTGTTCCAAGCGCGACAGCGCCGCCCGATACACCGTGTGCAGCAGCGCGTCGGTGTCGGTGAAACTCTCGTAGAAGAACCGCTGACTCAGCCCCGCAGCCCGGCAGACCGAGCGCATACCCAGGGCGGAAACACCTTGCGTGCCAACGATTTCGACACCGACATCGATCAGGCGCGCCCGTCGTTCGGCGACGCGGCCCTCGGCGGTCTGTCCGCCATAGCTCCTTGACACGGCACCACTTTACAAGAACGATCAGTCATCAGGAAGCAGCTGCTTCCGGATGGAGGGCACGATGTTCACCGACGAGCAATTCCACGCGGCGCTGCGACAGCCGCGCCTGAGACAACCGATCCCGACGGTGCTGACCAACCGCGCCGAGCCGGTCGAGGTTCTCGACGAAGCCGCGCTGACCGCCATGACGCAGAGGTGGTTCGACGAATACGAGAAGAAGATCGAGTTCTATGCCGGGCACGGCTTCGATATCGCCTGGACCCTCGACTGGGCGAAGAAGTACTGGTGGAGCTGGCAGACCCGGGACATGAGCCGCAATCACGAGCTCTACACCAGCGATCTGCGCTACAAGGACGTGACGACACTCGGCGCGACCATGGTCGGCCTCGACGAATTCGTGGCATACAACTTCGCGTTCTTCGACGCCATCCCCGACTGGCGTTACGACCCGATTCCCGGCCAGTACTACATCGACCTGACACCCGACGGTGAAGTCCGAATGGTCGTGCGCTACTACGGAAGCGGCCACCTCGTCGGCCCGTTGAAGCTGCATCCCTACGGAGCCGACGCCGCCGAGATCCCGGGCAACGGCGCGTTCATCCAGTGCACCGCCGTGGACCGCTATCACTTCAACTCCGACCACCTGATGCACGAAGGCGAAACGCTCTACGACCTGCTCGACGGCGTACAACTGGCCGGAATCGTGCCGGGCCCCTCGACAACAGCCTTCAAATGGCTCATGCGTGGCGCGGGCCTCGCCACCCGGACCATCGCCCGCCTCCGCCCTCCCACCACGCTGCCTCATTCGACAACCGCCCGGTAGTCGCCGATGCTGAGATAACTGCTGCCCGTTAGCAGCGGCGGCGAACCGGGCTTGGGCGACAGGCGCTACTTGTGGTCGATCCGGCCGATCGGATCGGCGGTTCCGGCCAGCTCGGCCTGCAGCTTTTCCCATGCGGCACTGTCGATTCCGAGGGTGCTGCGCAGATAGGCCCAGGCGGCCTCGGCGATCAGGGCGACGCGTTCGGGGCTTTCATCGGTGGTGTCGGCGGCGTTGTAGCCGTGAATTCCGCCAAGCATGTGTTCGCCCCCGAACATGGTGAGCAGGCTCTCGGCGCCGGGGCTGTGGGTGTAGACATCGGTGAACCAGTCGGGTCCGCGGGTCGAGAGCTGGGATTGATCGTGATCGCCCGCGACCACCAGAACCGGTGTGGCCAGACCGCTGAAGTCCGGGTTCATGAAGGAGAAGTTCGCCACCGCGAACGGCGACAGATCATCCCCGCCCAGCCCGGCAGTCGCAAGCAGCACACCGGCTTTCACGCGTGCGTCGGTCATGTCGGGGCCGGGCTGCCCGTCGGCGCCCAGGACGCGAGCGCCGAGCAGCATCCCGACGGTCTGCCCGCCCCAGGAGTGCCCCGCGACGGCGATCCGCTGGAGATCCACGCGCTCACCGAGTCCCGGAACCGCGGCGAGGATCTGCTCGAGGGCGTCGAGTACCCGGACGACGTCGGCGACGCGGATACGCCAGATATCCGGGTACCGCGGATCGTCGACCGTGACGCCGAGTGTTCGCGAGTCCAGGAAGGTGGGTTGGACGACGACGAATCCATGGGCGGCCCAGTGGTCGACGAGCGGGTCGTAGGACGACATCGACTTACCGAAGCCATGGGCGAGGACGACGACGGGCAGGCCGGATCCCGAGATGGGCGCGGAGAGGCGGACCTGCAGGTCGACGCCGCGCTCGGGTGTGGACAGCGTGACGGGCTTGATGCTGATGATCGGAGTGGGCACGGACATGCGGAAGATCCCTTCGAGGACGATAGACTCCCAACCGGAGCACTGTTCCGAATATATGGAGCATTGTTCCGTTTGGCAACCGCAGTCGAAGGAGAGGAGTGCCGCGTGAGTGAGCCGTCACCGGCCCAGGCCAAACGCGCAGATGCCCGACGCAACGAAAAGTCCCTGCTGGAAGCCGCGGCCGCGGTATTCGTCACCGACGGCGTGGACGCGCCGGTGCGTCGCATCGCGGCCCAGGCCGGGGTCGGTATGGGCACGATCTACCGGCACTTCCCCACGCGCGCAGACCTTGTCGCGGCCGTCTACCGCCATCAGATCGACGCCTGCGCCGAGGCCGGCCCGGCCCTGCTCGCGACGACGCCCTCCCCCTTCACGGCGCTACGTCGATGGGTGGACCTCTTCACAGACTTCCTGACAACCAAACACGGCCTCGCCGCCGCGTTACGCACCGACCCCGACGGCATCACCGCCCTGCACGCCCTATTCCTGGACCGCCTGGTCCCCGTCTTCGATGACCTCCTCACCGCAACCCGCGGCGCAGGCGAGGTGACCACCGACTTCACCGCCTACCAACTGATGCGCGCCATCGGCGACATCTGCGCAGGCGCCGAGATGAACGACCCGAACTACGACCCCCAACTCACCATCCGCTTACTACTCGACGGCTGCCAAAAATAGAACCGATCACAACTCGCTGCCGCCAGCATATGGAAACCTTACCTCAGTTCAATTGTGGAGTGCTGCAGGAACTTCGAAGGATTCCTCAATAGTGCGGCTTTACGCTTACTGCCATGGTCACAAAAACTTCCCGGCTCCTCGTGCCGCTCGCGGCCGTCGCGCTCGCATTCGGTTCGGCGTCCTTGTTGCCTCCCACCGCGAACGCGGACGAGAAGATAACCGGTTCTTGCACCGCCTATACCAACGAGCAACTATGGCAGACCAGCCTGCGCTGGGCGCGAGCACGCGAAAGAATCTGCTACGAAGAGAATTCGAAGCGTGAGGTCCGGGCAGTTGTGCAGTTCCAGGTCGACTGGCCCACCAATTGTTCATTGTCGGTCGGCCTTCCGCCGCAGTACGCGGCCGGATGCCCGCTCGATGCGACCTTGCGGAAAAGAGCATCCCTGAGCATGCGGAATGTTGAAATGGCCTTTACCTACCGGCTGCCCGGGGACAGCAAAAAACGCGCTTCCTGCAAGTACCCGGACAGATGGAACACCGAGAATTACGGTTCGAACCTGACCAAATCCTGCCGCACATCCTGGAAACCTAGATCCAAAGGAGACTTTCGAATAGAAATCGACAAGATGAAGGTGGATGTCATCGACGACGGTGATGTTGCCCATGAGCTTCGGCCGGTCGACAACACCTTCTATATCGATTGACCGCCACAGCACGGTCGTCGGCAGATGCGTGCGGCGCCCAGAGCATCTCGGTGGGACACCGGCTACACTCTTAAGTGTAGGAAAACTAACTTTAAGGGAGTTGACGTGGCCGGTTCGCGCAGTGTCGAGATCGTCGCCTTGATCGGCGGCCGCCGAGTCGAGCGGGACCGGGTGCTTGCCTGGGAAGACCGTCGCATCGATGCCGCGGCCAAGAAACTCGGTGTGCCGGCGCCGGAACCCGGCGACATCGACACTCGGCGAGAGACCCTGCTGCGCGCCAAGCTCGACCTGGGATCCGCGGAGATACGGAGGAGGCTGGCACGCGAGAGCCAGTGGGCCGACCGCATCGCTCGCACCCAAGCGCGGGTGGGCCGTCAACGGCGGCGAAGCGTCACCGAACTGGAAGTATCGGCCGGATCCGCGGCGGATTTCGTGACCTGGTTCGACAGCGCAGTCAACGCTGACGATCCGACCGCGATGTTGCGGGCCTGCCCGGATCATTTCGACACCACGTTCGGCGCCCGAGGGCAAGAAGTGCTCGAGACGACAGGTTCGAGTCCGCTGGCGGCGCTGTTCTTCATCGACTACGACGACGTGTCGAGCTTGGTCACCGCACCCGACGCGCTGTTCCCCCACCAGGTGGCCGGGGTGGCCAGGGCGCAGAACGGCCGCGCGATCGGCGGTGTCCGGCACCAATTCCGCGACACCGCGACCGGCTTCCGTGCACGGCTCACCGTCGAATTCCCGTTGCCGACCCTGCCCGCCATGGTCGCGGGTCATCGCTGGCACCTCGCGTGCGAATTCTCGAACTGGATCGAAGCCGCGACACAGGGTGCGCCGCAATGAATTCCGATCCCACGCAGGACGACCGGGCACCGCGTAGACGGATCGGTGGCCGCAGCACACGGGTCCGGGAAATGGTCCTCGCCGCCACCGTGCAGCAGGTGCTCGATCAAGGAATCGAAGGGCTTTCACTCGGCGCTGTCGCCGCCCGCGCCGGGGTATCGGAAACCACGATCTATCGCCGGTGGGGCACGCGAACCGCCTTGATCGCCGACGCGATGAACGAGCTTGCCGCCGTCGGCAATCCACCGCCCGACACCGGGATCCTCCGCGAGGATCTGCGGCAGATACTCGAGCAGATCACCCGTCTGATCACCCGGCCAGGAATGGCCCGGCTACTGGGCACCGCCGCAGCGCTGGACACCGACCCCGAACTCAGCGCGGCCCGAACAGCCTTCTGGAACAGCCGATTCGAACAGATCACGCCGGTAGTCGAACGCGCCTGCACGACAGGATCGCTACGCGCGGACGCGCCGGCACGAGAGATCCTCGAAACCCTCACCGCACCCCTATATTTCAGACTTCTGGTGACGGCGGAGCCAATCGACGCCGAGCTCATAACCCGCTGCATCGAGCACACCATCACCCTATATCGATTACCGCGACAATGAATCCGGGTTCGAGGCTTGTTCAGTTGTCGGTGAGGAGCCGGGTGAATTCGTCACTGGGCAGGGCGGGGTTCGCGGCGGCGCCTTCGCGCAGGGCCGAGTCGGGATCGGCGAGGAGTTCGTGGAGGCGATCGTCGAGAAGTCTCGGATTGGCGGCGGCTGTGCGGCGGACCTTTGCTGATGGGTCGGTCAGGAAGCGGTGTACCAGATCAGGTGTCAGGTCGGGGCGGGAAGCGATCGCAATACGGTCTCCGGGTTCGTCCGCGGCGGCGTATCTGGGTAGGGCGGTGGCGGGCAGGCGGGGGTGGCGAAGCAGGTCTGATCGGGTGTGGCCGTGCCAACGATCGATGACACCGATCAGAGCCTGTGGGGAGATCTCGGTGTGGCGTTCACAGATCAGCAGGCGAGTGGTGAAATCGGGATCTTCGGACAACTGCCGTATCGCGTCATCGGGCAAGTCGAAGGAGAAAGCCAGCGCTCGCCGGAACGCGGGGTTGGCATGATCGAGGTAGGACAGACGCCTTTCCAAGGATGCGTGCTCGGGCATCAGCGACTCCGCCAGAGGCAGTGGTTCGTCGTCCTCGCTCGCGCCGGTCAAACGGCGCGCAAGCGTGTCGGGTAGTTCGGCCCGGCGCAGGAGTTCACGGTGCACGTCAGGGTCGCCGGTGTCGACGAGCGCTTCCACGAGATCCGCAGGGAGGCTTGGGTTTTCGGTGAGCGCGACCCGCAGGTGATCCTCGCGCAGACAGGCCCACATCCGCGCGACGGGTAAGCCGGGATTGCGCGCGAGCGCCACCCGCAGGTCCGGCTCTGCCCACAACCGCTCCAACAGCGCCGGAGTCAGGGTGACCCGCGCGACGGCCGTTTCCCGGTAGTCGCCGTCCTCAAGAAACAACTCGGCCAACTGCCACGGGATCGTGGCCTCGGGTATGTCACTCGCCGCTGTCATCAGCGCCGTCCGGCCGACTGTCCGACGTTCGGCGTCGCCGATCAGCCGATGCAGCACGTTGAGCGGCAAGGGATACAGCGCGGCGCAGCGGCGCACCTCGGGGTCGCGGTCCCCGGCCAGCACCGCGCGGATCGCCGCTGGGACACGGTGATTCCTTCCCAAGGCCGCCCGCACCAACGGTGAGGTATCGGCGACAAGCGCACGGTAGACCTCGACCGGTAGCGGTGGCGCCGCCACCGGACCGATCCGCGAGAAGTCGATGAGGGCATTCGGCCAGGCCGCGACCTCGGCCCGCACACCCGGCTCGGCATCTTCGGCCAGCAGGCATCGAACCTCGTCAGGTGTGCTGGGGTGGGCAGCCAAGCGGCGACGAACCTCGTCATGGTGATCGTCGGCCACCCTGCGAGCCACTGACGCCGGCAGCTGATCCCGTTTGAGCAGCGCGATGATCGGCGCCACGGGGTCGTCATGCGACCTGGCAGCCAATTGCATCAGCACGGACTCCGGCGCAACCGGGTTGGCAGCCAACCCGCACCGGATCGCCAAGTCAGGAGAACGCGTTTGCACTCGCCTATAGTGCCTCGACCGGTTTGGCTTCGACGATGCGTTTTCCGAGCATTACTGCACGGGTCATGCTGTGGATGCGTATGAACCATCCCATGGTGGCGGCGTCGGTTGTCGCCCCGATGGTCCGCTGAGTCGACCTGCCTCTGCCGCCACGCTGTCCAGCGCGGATCAGTTGGCGGCCTGAGCAGGAACGATGGAGGAGGCGCTATGCGGATCATTTCTCGGCTTTGCGTGGTGGCGGCGGTACTAGGAGCTTCAGTGGCGGCAGCGCCCACAGCCCTCGCCCAGTCCTATATCGAATACAGCGGCGAGTTGGTGAACAACACTCCGTTCCAGATGACCTTGATCGGGAACAACCTCGACCACGGCGACTGGCGTTCCTTGCCGCCGCGAGAACTGCCTCCGGGCGGCACCGCGCGCTGGTCCTCACACCAAAGCGGCTTAGCCACCGGCACCGCGGGCTACGCCAGCTACAAAATCGCCCAGAACGGCTTGCCGACCCAGCCCTACGCCTACATGCACTGGAACCTTCCCTACGTGGGCGACAACAGCTTCGACACCTACACATTCACCCACTACAACCTGGAGACGACGTTCAACCGCGGTCCCCAGGGTCCCAAAGCCAACGCTCACTACAAGATCAGCTGCCGCTACCGCAACTGCCGCGAGTTCCCGTAAGCGCTGGTGCGGCGGTAGCGAAATTGGCGGGCGTGCCTGGCCTGGTTACGACACGGCGGTACCTAACCGCGCGGCTTGGGATGCGGGGCAGTCGTGACAGATCGTCGGGTTGCCACCCTGGAACCGCGACAGCAGGATTGGAACGCCTCCTCGCTTTTCTCGGCGCGGAGTTTGCGTTCCCCGGGTAACCGATATGCGGCATGAGCGTGCGTTCTGGGGAGAGCGTGATCCGGACGGGCCTACACGTAGCGTTACCAAAGAGACTCGTCGCAGGTAGCTTCGACGAGGCCGCCGTGAGGGTGTACCGTCCGTTGATCGCCGAAGGCGGCGGAGACGCTAGGAAATCGG
The DNA here is from genome assembly GCF_040681285.1 of Nocardia sp. NPDC051832. NCBI lineage: Bacteria > Bacillati > Actinomycetota > Actinomycetes > Mycobacteriales > Nocardiaceae > Nocardia > Nocardia sp. NPDC051832. The sequence continues at coordinate 21,069 of NZ_JBFAYL010000005.1, read as the reverse complement.
TGTGATGACCCACTGGCCTTCCGGCTCGTCGGCCCAGTCCGAGGGAGCGCGATCCAGCTGCGTATCAACCAATCTCATAACGACCTTCTCGCCTGAGACGGTTTCTGTGAACGCCACCGCCTTCACAGAGGAGCCCTTGACCGCGTCGACAGTGAATTCTGCCGCAGCAGCGCAATTACCGAGGTCGTAGGCATGCACCCCCTGGTCTATTTCCCTCCAGACCACACAGACTTTTTCACCGTTGCTCAGGTCGTCCACGTACTTTTGCTCGTGGATCAGAACGTGCTGCAGAACGTAGTGGCCGTCACTCGTGCTCTCGGCAGTGAACTGCTGCCCGCCATGGCCCTCGCACGTATCGGTGCCGAGTGCTCCCGACCTGTAGGCAAAGAATTCTGCAAGACATTCACCCTTACGCACGTTCTTGATCGTGAAGGGGCCGCCCGGGAGTGCGGAGCTGTCGGCGGCCACGCCAGGACCCGCACCGACCCAGCTGACGGCAGCAAACCCCAACGTCACAATCACTGCTGATCGCATACAGAATCGACGCATTGGCAGTCCTGTCCTCGATGGGAGCGATGGGCCTCGCGGCGGGGGTTCGTCTGGACGAGGCCGGTTGTGGCAGTGAAGCTCAACGCATGCTCTGCTGTTTGCAGAGCCTGACAGATCGCCGGTTCCGAGGCCTCAACGACCGGCTGGCGCGAATAGCCCTGCCCAGTCAGAGTTATAGCCTCGCAGTCCTTGGCCCGCGTCCACGCACATCGGCAGATGCGTGCGTGCCGACGCTGAGATGATCTCTACCCGTTGCTCCTTCGCGGACCCGAGCTGACCCTTCGGACAGCGCGGGTCGCGGCATTACAGGTCGTTGGAAGTTGATCTGAGTCAGGTGTCATCCTGTACCGGCGGTCATGCCTTGGCAACTGGTTGAACCGCGCTGTGGTTAGTGGACCGTTGAAAAGCGGCCGGTAGGGGACAAACTCGTTGCTGCGGCTACCGTTGCACAACCCTGGGCTCTGTCGACAAGCGGATTGATTCGTGTCCGGCACCCTGCGGGGGCGCCGGACACGCAGGGCCTGAGAAGCGCTGTCGTTGCCGGCTTCTCGAGCTCATCGCTACATCAGGAGGCCTTGAACAATTCGTCCTGGCGGTCGACGTAGGGCTGGAAGAGTGCCGCAGGCCAGTTGGGGTCGATGTCCGAGATGCGCTCGATCACTTTCCACACCCCGGCACGTCGTTCGAAGCGGTCCCGATAGGTACCGCTGGACACCACGCCCTCGCCGTCTTCTTTCCAGTTGACGCGCCAGCGCCACGAGACGGTGGCGGTATCTCCGGCGCCGGTGATCTCAAACCAGCCGACCTCATGGAACCACTTGTGCAGTGGGAAGACGCTGTGGGCGTAGTCGTAGAGGTCCTTGAGTCCTTCGGGTCCGGTGAAGGTTTGGGTGCGCAGGTCGTGGACGGTGAAGGTGGCCTCGGGCCAGTACAGGTCGACGTACTTGTCGACCGATTCGCGGCTGGCGTCGTTGTCGATGCAGCGCTGGTGGAGGGTGAGCTGTTCGAAGATCTCGAACCGGTCAGCGGTGGTGAGGGAGGGTAGTTCAGCCATGTCCGTGCTTTCAGGTCGAAGGTGGGGTTTGGCAGGGTGCGTGGCCGCGGGGGTCGCGGCCGGTCTCACGGAACAGTGAGGGCTTTCTCGCGTGTCTACGGCGTGGCCGTGCGCGCTGAATTCGTGTAGGCCGCAGAAGATCACATCGGCCGAGGTCTACTGGTTCGGCTAGCCGAGTTGCGCAGCGTCGGGAGTGAGCCAGCGCCGCAGGACGCGGGTGACGGCGGGCATTGCCACGTAGGTCATCAAGACGCTGAACAGCGCGGCGAAGATCGCGGTGCGTACGATTTGTGGCAGTGCTGTGAGCAGGGGCGTGAGATAGAGACTGCCCAGCAGGGAGATCGGGAAGATCCCGATGGCCGAGCTTGCCGCCATCTTCCAGCGCGGTGGCGGGAGCGCGGTGCGGTTCGGGTCGGTGAACCAGGCTTCGAGGCCGTCGAGTTCGCGACGGGCGACCTCGTGGTGGTGGTATTGCGGTTGGTTGGTGAACAGCGCGGCGCGTTGCGGCGAGGTGAGCCAGTGATCCATCGCTTCGCGGTTTCGGAAGCGGTGGACGATGATCCATGGGTCGCTCTCGGCGGCTGGGTGGAACAGGCCGCCGCCGAGGTTGCCGGGAATAGTCGCGGCCGCGTTCAGGATCTCGTGCACCCATTGCTGGAAGGCCGCTTCGTGTCCAGGCTCTACCGTGCGCGCGGCGATCAGAGCCACGTCCCCATGCGTGGTGAGGACGGTGCGGTCGGCATGGATGGTCACGGCGCTCCTGATCCGGTGTCACTGAATGTGGGTGGCGGCCAGTCTGGCCGGTCGCGCTGAACGTCTTCGCAACGGCGTCACAACGCGTCGTCGCGGTTTCGGGGAGAGGGAATTTCGACCGACCACTAGCGGGGCGACCCGCTAGTGGTCGGTCGAAGTAGTTCGGTGCAGGGATCGGGCGATTCGGATAGCTCGTCGGGTTTGAAAGGCGATAGCAGCGAGTTCGGCGTCACCGGGTGGGACGCGCCCGTTGTCGGAGACATGGCTTGTGCCGTATGGGTTTCCGATCGTGTACTGGGCCGAGTCGGCGTAGCCGGGCGGGACGATGATCGCTCCCCAGTGGTAGAAGGTGTTCGCGATGGCCAGGATTGTGGATTCCTGTCCGCCGTGGACAGTGCCGGTCGAGGTGAACGCCGAGCACACCTTGTCGATCAGACCGCCGCGCGCCCAGAGTCCGCCGGTGAGGTCGAGGAACTGTTTGAGCTGGGCGGCAGGCAACCCGAATCGGGTCGGGCTGCCCAGCAGGATGACATCTGCCCAGTCGAGGTCATCGACGGTCGCTTCATTGATGTGGGCGGTGGCTGCGTGGTGGTCGGACCATTGCTGGTTCGACGCGATGGCGTGCGCGGGCGCGAGTTCCTGCACTTTGCGCAATCGCACCTGTGCCCCGTCGGCTTCGGCGGCTTCGGCCGCGGCGGCCGCGAGCGCGCGCACGCTGCCCGTGGCCGAGTAGTAGACAACCGCGACCTTCACGGCCGTGTTCGAGGGCGGATTCTGCGGTGAGTGCATGTCGCACACGATGGTTCAAGCGACTGAAGATCTCCTCAATGCCTTCTCAACGGGCAGCGGCGCCGCAGTCGCCGGGTTATCGGGTCGTGTCGGCGACGAGAGCGTCGATGTCGCTCAGGTGATGCGCGGCACCGATCGGCGCTGCCAGCGCGCGCGCTTCGTCGAGTAGCCGTGCCGAGTCCTCGTACTCACCAGCGTCGTGATGCAGCCGAGCGAGATCGATCAGTGCGGGGATGAGCTCGACCGGGCTGGTTTGGGTGCGTAGCACTGTGACGGCTTGGTGTAGCAGGTCTGCTGATGGTCCCTCGGCCGCGGTCAATGCTTGCGCGCGCAATGCGCGCCCGATGGTGGCGGGGGTGTTCCACCGCAACGCCAGTGCCGCTTCCTCATCGGCGAGTTCTCTGGCGCGTTGCAGGTCTCCGAGGCGAACCATCTCTATCGCCGTGGCACTGCGCCATGCGATGTGAGCCGGATTGGTGATACCGACCGCGGCGACTCGTCGCCCGCATTCGAGGAAGTGCCCGATCGCGTCTCTGGACTGTCCACGGGCGGCGGCGAGCAGGCCACGGATATGGATCGCGACAGTCCATTCCCAGGTCGCGGCGTTGGCGTTGGCGGTCCGTTTGTCGAGCCAGCGTTCGGCTTCGGTATAGCGGCCCAGCCCGATCAGGGCGTGGGCGTATTGGTTGACCAGCGCGGCGGGTGGTGCGATGAACTTGTCGTCGATGTCACCGAGCGCCGGCCCCAGATGGGTGAGCACGTACTGGTAGGCGCCCTGGCGCAGTTTGATCTCCGAGCGCAGCACCGCACGGTAGGTGTCGATGGCGCCGAAATGCTGGTCGGCACGTTGCTCTGTCAGTGCCAGCGCGGCGTTCAGGTCACCGCTCCACATGTGCAGATGCGCCTGCAACCCGATCAATTGCCGTGGAAGCGCTTCTCCGGCTGCGGTGTTGGCGGCGAGCTGATCGAGGGCAGTGTCTGCGTCGACCCGGAGACTGAACGCGTCTGCCCAGGTGAGGATGGCGGCGGAAATGCGGTCCGGGTGGGGTTGGGCTCGCAGGTTATCGATCAGAGCATGCCAGCTGGGGGCTGTGAGCGCGGCGATCATCCACATTGATGCGCGAATGGTGTCAGCGCTGCGGACGTCTCGCTCACCGAGCTCCGCGACCACGGTGTGGACCATCGGCATCGCGGCGGAGTCGTTGCGGATGGCCATTGTCCAGGCCAGGGGTATGGCCGCGGTCGGTGCGACTGCTCGGGCGCGTTGATTGCGCAGCGCCTCATCGAGGTGGGCTCTGGCTGCAGCGGGGTTGGTCCACAATTCGAGCTGACCGAGCTCGACGAGCAGATCGTCGCGTTGTTCGGGTCCGCAGATCCGCAAAGCCAGCTCGATCCACCGCACGGCCTCCACGAGCAGGAACCCGCGCAGGCATTCTTCGGCGGCGTCGACCAGCACCGTGGTCCAGCGCGCGTATCGAGAGCCGCACAGCTCCCGCAGGTAGCGGGCGACCTGACGTGCGGAGTGGCCGAGGCTTCGTTCGTGTTCGGCTGCGGCCGTGCAGAATTGCGCCGATTCCTCGCGGTCGCTGAGCCATTCGATGGTCGTGGCGATGAGACGATGCGTGCGCGGGGGCTGGGCCGAGGCGAGGATGCCGGCTTCGGCGAGCAGTTCGCAGCGATGCAGCACTTCACCGGGCGGTTGATCGCAGGCCGCGGCAAGGGTCGTCAGGCTCGGTTCGAACTGTTGCAGCACCGAAAGCGCCCGCATCATGGTCGCGCCTCGATCGGAGAACGATTCGAGCAGTTGCAGGATCGCGCGCGTGTATCGGCCCGAGAGCAGGCGGTCCGGCAGGATGGTGGGGTCAGTCCGCTCGGCCAGGTCCGCGATCAACGCGTCGATGCCCAGCGGCACGTGCCCGGCCGCGTCCTGGATTTGTCGGGCCAGACCGGGCGGAGCCGCGATGCCGGTGCGTTGTTCGAACACGGCCGCAACGGTGTCCTGGCTCAACGGTTGCAGGGCTAGCACGTCGCTGGCCAGGGGGGCGAGGCGACCGTGTAACGCGGCCACGCGCGGATCCCAGAAGCGTCCGTCCAACCCCACGATCATCAGTGTCCGCGCTCGGCGCAGGGTGGGCGCGACCTCGACCAGGGTTTGGGCCGAGCGGTCGTCCATCCGGTCCGCGTTGTCGATGACCACCAGCAGCGGCGGTTCGTTTTCCGGGGTTCCGGTCAACGCGGTCCGCAGCGCGGTCGCTCGCGACCTGTCGTCGTCGATGTCGAGCTGGGGCTGCGAGGCGTGCAATACGGCCAGCAGCTCGAGCACCAGGTCGTCGTGACCGGAGGTCAGGTCGACACGGAGCGCGGACCGATAGCGACGCGACACCTCGTCCAGCAGAAGCGTTTTACCGAATCCGGGTCGCCCGGTCACGATCAACGTGCCGCCCGCCCCTGCGGCAGCGCGGCGTTCGCATTCGCTGATCGTTGCGAGCTCACGATCACGATCGCGCAGGACGGTGGACGGGACCGGCGTCGATGAGCCGACGGCATCGACGGTGGGAGGAGCGGGCGTAGTGGGTTGGCTCGGTGCGGGCCGTTCGCTTTCCCAGCCGCTGAGAATGCGTTCGTGCAGGTCGGTGAGTTCGTTGCCGGGTTCGACGCCGAGTTGGTCGATCAGGTGTCGGCGTGCGTCGCGGTATACGGCCAATGCCTCCGAACGCCGCCCGCGATCGGCCAGGGCCCGCATGAGTACACCGTGCATGCGTTCGCGCAACGGATTCTCCCGCGTGAGAGTCCGTAAGGCGTCGATCGCTCGATCGGCGTGACCGAGAAGCACGGTGAGCTCGAGGCTGTCTTCGAGGATCGCGAGCCGACGCTCGACCAGCACGGTGCGTTGCTGGGCGGCCCACGGTCCGGGTATCGCCGCCAGCGGTTCACCGGAGTACAACCTCAGCGCGCGACCGTAGAGTTCGCTGGCCTGTTCGAGGTGGCCCGATCGGCGCGCGTGTGCGGCGTCGGCGACGAGCTGGTCGACCTCGCCGACATCGATCTGATCGTCGTCGATGCGTAGTTGGTAGCCGCCGTGCCCGGACAACAGGGTCGTGGCCGGTGCCCGGGGAGCCCTGTCGGGTTCGATCGCTCGGCGCAGAGCCGAGATATGGGTTTGGATGACAGCGTTGCCGCTGCTGGGTTGTTCGTCGTCATAGAGCGCGGCCAGCAACGCTGATGCCGGTACCCACTGCCGGCGCCGCATTGCCAGCACCGCGAGGACGCCGCGTCGCTGGGGTGGACCGAGCCGTGCGGCTTCGCCGTTCAGCCGCACCTCGACACCATCGAGCATGATCAGCTGGAGTCCAGCCTCCCGCCCCATCTGCTGCTCCACGTTCCTTCCGTATCGGATCCGAGCACGCAAACACTCGGTCACCGCCGGGGATCGGTCGCTCACGCCACCGGTTCCTTGGGCGGCGTAGGAACCGGGTGAGCGACATATCGACAGGTCGCTCGCTATTTTTGTGGACAATCTACCGCCTGGGCCGTGCGAGAAGCGATTGCCCCCGCGAGTGGGTGACACACCTCGGTGCCCGCTGAACTGGGTTTGGCAGATTCTCCGCACCCCACGGCTCCGCGAGATCGGCACCCCGCCGCGACCACGCGAAAAACCGGCTCTGTCCTGCGCGTTGTGAAATCACACAGTGGCCTTTCAGACCCCCGGCTCACTGTTCCTCTCGGCGCATTCAAGTGCCGATCAGAGCAGGTACGAACGGCTGAAAGGGTGCTGTGAAGCACGACTACATCATCGTGGGCGCGGGCTCGGCGGGTGCGGCGCTGGCGCGGCGGCTCGTGGACGCGGGACAGCGGGTGCTGCTGCTCGAGGCGGGCCCGGCCGATACGAATCCGGCGATCCACGATCCGGTCCGTTCGGTCGAGCTGTGGGGCAGCGACGTCGACTGGGCCTACGCGACCGAACCGCAGACCTATGCCGACGGGCGTCGCCTGCCCTGGCCGCGCGGCAAGACCCTCGGCGGCTCCAGCGCGTTCAACGGAATGATCTATGTCCGCGGTGTTCCCGCTGACTACGACGCGTGGGCCTATCACGGTGCGGCAGGGTGGGATTGGCGTGGCGTGGAGCCGTACTTCCGCCGCCTCGAGGACTTCGACGGCGGTTCCGCCGGCGGTCGCGGCGTCGGTGGCCCGTTGCACGTACAACGCAACCCGGGCCCCGACCCGCTGGTGCGCGCGTGGGTCACCGCGGCGACCCAGCTGGGATTGCCCTTCAACGAGGATTACAACAGCGGCGACATCCTCGGAGTCAGCTACACCCAGCACACCATCCGCGACCACCAGCGCCAGAGCAGCTGGGTCGGATACGGGCGACCGGTCGCCGATAATCCGAACCTGACCGTGTGCACCGGCGCACAGACCACGCGGGTGCTGTTCGACCGCGACCGTGCGGTCGGTGTCGAATTCCTGCTGGACGGCCACGTGCAGACCGCGTACGCCGACGCCGAGATCGTGCTCTCGGCGGGCGTGTTCGGTTCCCCGCACTTGTTGATGCTCTCGGGGATAGGGCCGGCCGAGCAGTTGCGCTCGTTCGGTCTGCGCGTGCGCGCGGATTTGCCCGGCGTGGGCCAGAACCTGCAGGATCACTGGTCGAGCCCGTTGATCTGGCGCGCCAAGCAGCCGACACCGGCGTGGGCCGCGCAAGGTTTGGAAGCGCACCTGTTCGCCGCGACGCGGCCGGGTCTTATCGCCCCTGACATACAACCGCTGTTCCTGTCGTGGGTGTATCCGCTGCCCGACCGAGAGCTGCCCGAGCACGGTTTCTCCGCTGTGGCTCAGCTGCTGCATCCTTTCAGTCGCGGTGAAATGCGTTTGCGCTCAGACGATCCCACCGTGGCCCCACTGTATGACCCGCGAGTGTTCTCCGACCCGCGTGATATGGAAACGCTGGTCGACAATCTGGAATTGTTGCGCGACATCGCCGCCCAGGATGCGCTCCGCGAGTGGATCGACAGCGAAGCGGTTCCCGGTGACAAGGTCCGCGATCGCGAACAGCTACGCGAGCACGCCCGCGCCACGGTCGTCAGTGGTCACCATCAAATCGGCACCGCCCGTATGGGATTAGACGCCGCCTCGGTCGTCGACCCCCAGCTGCGGGTACACGGCATAGCGGGGCTGCGGGTGGCGGACGCCTCGGTGATGCCGAGCCTGCCCAGCGGCAACACCAACGGCCCCGCCATCATGATCGGCGAGAAGGCCGCCGATCTCATCCTGGGTCGGAGCGTGCAATGAGCACCCCGATCACCGCCGCGGTCGCACGCGGCAACGGCGAATTCCGCATAGAGCAACTCGTTCTCGAAGAACCCCGCCCCGACGAAATGCTGGTGCGCTACCTGGCCTCAGGACTGTGCCACACCGACCTGGAAGCCGCGCGCGGCACCGTCCCGACACCTCACCCGGCCGTGCTCGGACACGAGGGCGCCGGGGAGGTCGTCGCGGTCGGGTCCACGGTCTCGGGTTTCACCCCCGGCGATCGTGTACTGCTGAGCCTGGATTCCTGCGGTTCGTGCCGCAACTGCCTGGCCGGGCAGCCCGCCTACTGCGTGCACCATCTGGCGCTCAACTTCCACGCCGCCCGCGCCGACGGCTCGGTCGGCCTGCGCGACGGTGCCGGACTACCGGTCCACGACCACTTCTTCGGCCAGTCCTCGCATGCCACTTACGGTTTGGTGCATCCACGCGCTGCGGTCAAGATCGACGACAACCTGCCGCTGGAGCTGCTCGCCCCGATGGGGTGCGGTGTAATCACCGGCGCCGGAGCGGTACTGAACTCGCTGCGGGTTCAGGCGGGTGGCACCCTCGCAGTATTCGGTGCGGGAGCGGTCGGGTTGAGCGCGCTCATGGCGGCCGTCGCCGCCGGAGCCACCGACATCATCGTCGTCGATCGCAATCCCGAAAGACTCGCCCTCGCAAGCGAACTCGGTGCCACTCACACTGTCGATGCGAGCCAGGTCGATGCCGATGAGGCCGTCCGCGATCTCACCGGTGGCCGTGGCGTGGACTACGCGGTGGAGTCCACCGGCGTACTGGCCGTCATGGACACCGCCGTGCAGGCGCTGGCCCCATGCGGCGCGGCCGCCATCCTCGGCGTCACCGCCCCGGACGCGGCCTTGCGGGCCAATGTCTTCGAACTGCTCAAAGGCCGCACCGTCGCCGGATCGGTGATGGGTCATCAGGCACCCGGCGTGCTCATCCCGCGCTTGCTCGCCCTGCACCGGGCAGGCCGGTTCCCCCTGGACCGGCTCGTGCGCACCTACCCCCTGGAAAAGATCGACGCCGCGATCGCCGACGTCGCAGCCGGCACCACCGTCAAAGCCGTCCTCGTCCCCTGAAACAGAAAGAGACACCACTCATGGGTAAGACAACCAGCTTCCGCCGATCCGGCCGCACTATGCTCCTGATGGGCGCCCTGACGGTAGCCCTGGCCGCCGCGGCCTGCTCCTCCGGCGGCGATACCTCCGCCGCGCAGACCCAGACCGCCACGACGGTCCCTCAGCCCGACCCGAACAAGCCCGGCGTGCTACTGGTCCACGGCGCGTTCGCTGACGGATCGAGCTGGGGCGGGGTAGCCGAACAGCTGCAGGCCAAGGGCTACCGAGTCACCACCGCGGCCGTGCCGCTGCGCGGGCTCAAGTCCGACAGCGCCTACATCCGCGGCATCCTGGACAGCCTGCCCGGCAAGACGATCCTGGTCGGCCACTCCTACGGTGGCGCGGTCATCACCAACGCCGCGGCCGGATCCCCCAAGGCCGCGGGTCTGGTGTACGTGGCGGCGTTCGCTCCGGACCAGGGCGAATCGCTCGGCGAACTCGACGGCCGCTACGGCGGACCGGCGACCAAGATCACCGTCCCGCACCAGGTCGACGGTGAAGCCGTGCCCGAGCTGACCATCGCCACCGACAAGTTCGGCGAGTACTTCGCTCAGGATGTGCCCGCTGTCCAGGCGGCGGTCATGGCCGCGGGACAGCGCCCGATCTCGGTCGCCTCGTTCGCCGAGAAGACCGACATCCCCGCGTGGCGGGCACTGCCGTCGTGGTACCTGGTCGCTACCGAGGACCGGATGATCCCGCCTACCGGCCAGCGCGAGATGGCCAAGCGCCTCAACGGCACCGTCACCGAGCACGCGGGCAGCCACGCCATCGCCGTGTCCCATCCGGACGTGGTCGTCACGGTCATCGACCAGGCCGCCGCCAGAACGCGCTGACCCACGCCCACCTCATCCAGAGCAAGGAATGATCCATGCCTGACACTCACGCCGACGTCGTCATCGTCGGTGGTGGCTCAGCCGGCGCGGTCCTGGCCGCTCGACTCAGCGAGCGCCCCGACCGTGAAGTACTTCTGCTGGAGGCCGGTCCGGCCTATCCCGCCGCCGGCTATCCCCCCGCCGTCGCCTCCAGCAGCACCCTGGGTGGCTACACCGGCCACGACTGGGGCTACACCTCCGAACCCGGCTATGTCGGCCATCCGATCGCCGCATACCGCGGCAAGGTCCTGGGTGGTAGTTCCGCTGTCAACGGCGCGGTGTTCGTGCGCGCCCTGCCCGCCGACTTCGACCGCTGGAGCGACCGAGGCCTCACAGGCTGGTCCTTCGAAGAGGTACTCGACACCTACCGCAAGCTCGAGACGGCCACCGGCGGCGACCAGGACTGGCACGGCCGCAATGGCCCGATGCCCGTGCACCAGCTCACCCGCGACGAGCTCAGCCCCATGCAGCGCGCCTTCGTCGATGCCGCGCTCGCCAGCGGGATCCCGGCGACCGAGGACTTCAACGGACCCCGACCGCACGGCGTCGCACCGTATCCGATGAACGTGGTCGACGGTGTCCGGGTCAACACAGGCATGGCCTACCTCGCCGACGAAGTCCGCGAAGCCAACCTCACCGTGCGCGGTGACGTCCTGGTCGACCGTGTCCTGTTCAGCGAGAACGGCGATCGCGCGGTCGGCGTGCTGACCGCGGACGGAGAAACGATCACCGCCGGCGAGGTCATCCTGTGCGCGGGCACCTACGGCAGCGCCGCGATCCTGCTGCGCTCCGGCGTGGGACCGGCAGATGATTTGCAGCAGTTGGGGATTCCCGTCATCGCGGATCTACCGGTGGGGCGCAGCCTCTACGACCACCCCTTCTACTACAACGCCTACGCCGCCGACCCCGAACTGATCGGATCGGGCGAACCGGTGATCGGGGCCAAGGTCTGGACAGCGAGCTCCGACGCCGCCGCCGGCGAGCTGGACCTGCACATCACCGCCACCCACCTCATCGACCAGACTCTGAGCCCGACCGGCGCGGCCTTCGTCCTCGCGGTCGCGCTGACCCGGCCGCGCTCGTGCGGCTCGCTCACCCTGGCCGATCGTGATCCCCGCGTCGCTCCGCGCATCGACCTGGCGTTTCTGGCCGATCCCGAGGACCGGCGGCGGCTACTCGAGGGTGTCACGCTGAGCCGCCGCATCGGCCGTACCGCGCCGCTGGCCGGTCTCATCGACCACGAGATGGCCCCGGGCACAGACGTTCCGGCCGACATCGAAGCCTCGGTGCGCGCGACGCTGGACACCTATCACCATCCGACCTCGACCGTGCCGATGGGCGCCGATGACGATCCGGCCGCGGTCGTGGACCGGCTCGGCGCGGTGCGCGGGGTGTCCGGGCTGCGCGTGGTGGACGCCTCGATCTTCCCCGACGCGGTCTGCGCGGCCACCAATCCCACCGCGATCATGGCCGCCGAACACATCGCCGCCCAGCTCTGAACGCACGTATTCCGCTGATACACAAAGGATCCCGTTGACTTCTTCCCCGCAACCGCACGCCCGCCACTACATCGACGGTCTGTGGACCGACAGCGGCACGGTGGGCACCTCCTACAGCCCCGCTACCGGCGACGCCCTGGGCACCTTCGCCGACGGCGGTGAGAGCGAGGCCCGGACCGCTATCGCCGCGGCACGGCGCGCATTCGCAACCACCGCCTGGTCGCGGGACCGCGAACTACGTGCCCGCGCACTGTTCGAAATGGCCGATCGGATGGCTGAACGCCGCGACGAACTCGTCACTCTGCTCGCGCGCGAGAACGGAAAGATCCTGGCGGAGGCGGGCTTCGAGGTCGATCTGACGATCCCGAAGCTGCGCTACTACGGGGCGCTGGCCCTGGCCGAGACCGGGCGCGCGGCCGAGGTGAAGCCGGGCCTGTACTCGATGACCCTCACCGAACCCGCAGGCGTGGCCGCGGTGATCGCGCCCTGGAACTCCCCGGTCGTGCTCGCTGTCCGATCCTTCGCGCCCGCGCTGGCGGCGGGCTGCACCGTGGTCATGAAACTGCCAGGACAGACCGGCCTGGTCAACGGCCTGCTGCACGAGATCATCGCCGCCACCGAAAGTCTGCCCGCGGGTGTGGTGAACTCGTTCACCGAATCCGGCAATGCCGGCGCGCCCCTGCTGATCTCCTCGCCCGAGGTGGATGTGGTCAGCTACACCGGCAGCACCGCGGTGGGCCGGATCATCATGGCCAACGCAGCGCCGACACTCAAACCGCTGTCCTTGGAACTGGGCGGCAAGAGCCCGATGATCGTATTCGACGACGCGGACCTCGATGCGGTGGTGCCGGTACTGACCAAGGCCATCACCACCTTCTCCGGACAGTTCTGTATGACCGGCAGCCGCATCCTGGCGCAAGCGGGCATCGCGGACGAGCTGCGGGAGCGGATGGCGAAATCGCTGGCCGCGGTCAAGGTCGGACCCGGTGACGCCCCGGACAGCGAGATGGGCCCGATGATCGATCGCGCCAACGCCGAACGCGTGGACCGCATGGTCGCCGACGCAGCCGCCTACGCCACCATCGTCGAGCGCGGCGGGCTGGTGAACACCGGACCCGACGCCGTGGACGCCTTCTACCGGCCCAGCCTGGTCGAGGTCACCGACCTGTCCGCGCCGATCGTCCAGCACGAGGTCTTCGGCCCGGTCGCCACGTTCGAGGTCTTCGCCACCGAAGCAGAGGCGATCACGCGCGCCAACGCCACCGAATACGGCCTGGCCGCGAGCATCTGGACCCGGGACGTGGACCGCCCGCTGCGAGTGGGCCGGGAATTGCAGTGCGGAACCGTCTGGACCAACACGTGGGCGGTCGTGGTCGATCAGTTCGAAGAGGGCGGATTCAAGCAGAGCGGCCTGGGACGGCTCAACGGCCTGCGCGGGCTGGGCGAGTTCCAGGAGATCAAGCACATGGTCCACCCCGCACCTCGCGGTGCGTCAGCACTGCACTCCTAACAGCCAACCCCAGGGTCATCGTCGTGGGAACACGCGGTGGCCCCAGGGTAGCCGACCTTTCCCGACCCAGCTTCCGCTCCGCTATACGCACCCGACCGAACAGACGGACGACCACACCCGCTGATGAACGAGCACACCCTCACACCCGACGAACTGACCGACCAGATCTCCACGGTCCTGCCCACCCCACCTGGACAGCGGATGCTGCACCAACGCGGCGTCACCGTGATCGGCCAATTCCGGGCCGAACCCCGAGCGCGCCAACTCAGTTGGGGCGCCCTGTTCTCCGGCGAGCAGGTAGCGGTCATCGCACGGTTCTCCGGAACGCGCGCCGGCACCCACGACGCCGACAGCGGCGATCAAGGACTCGCAGTCCGGTTCGTACCCGCCACTGCGGATCCAACCGATCTGATCGCCTTCACCCTGCCGGTGTTCTTCGTCAGGTCCGGCGCCGACATGCTCGAATTCCTCACCGCCGTCAGCGCCGCGCCACAATGCCCCGCGGCCATGGACGAATTCCGGCAAGCGCACCCAGAATCGAGTGCCGCGTTCGAGCTGGGCAGCGACCGAGCGCCGAGAAGCTATGTCGGGCAGCGCTATCACAGCGTGCACGCATTCGGGCTCGTCAGCCCGACCGGCACCACCACCTGGGCACGGCTCGAATGGCACCCCGACAACACCGTGGAGCCCCTACCCGTCGAGACAGCCACCACGCTTGCACCCGACTACCTGCGCCACGATCTGATTGACCGGCTGCCCGCCCGGATGACCCTCTACGCACGACTCCCGCGCGCCGACGACCCCGTGCATGACCCGACCGCAGTATGGGCCGAGCCCGCACAGCTGATCCCGTTAGGCCAGATGGCCCTGGAAGCGCGCACCGCCGACAGCGATCTCGACTTCGACCCGCTGCGGCTCGCACCCGGGATGAGCGCCCCTCGCGACCGGCTGGCGGCCGACCGTTCCGCGATCTACCGAGCCGCCCGCATCCGTCGGCACGCGGGCTCTGAGTCCGACTGCGGCACAAACAGATTCAAGCATCCCGCGCACTTCGAATGAAGGACAGTGACCAACCATGACCACCACCGCGATCATCGGCACCGGCAATATCGGCAGCCGCCTGGCGGCCGCTCTCACGGCCGCGGGCACCGACATTCTCATCGCCGGACACGAACCGGCCGACGCTGAGAAACTCGCCCTCGAGCTGGGTTCGCACGCACGCGCGGTCACCCTCGACGCCGCGATCGACCAGGCCGAGGTCATCGTCTTCGCGGTCTGGTTCGACACCACCCGCGAACTGGTCGAACGCTACCGTGACCGACTACACGGCAAAATCGTCGTCGACCCCTCCAACCCCATCGCACCCGACGGCAACGGCGGATTCACCAAAACCATAGCCGCCGACCTGTCCTCCGGACAGCTCCTGGCGGCCCTGCTTCCCCAGGACACCGCCCTGGTCAAAGCCTTCGGCACCCTCGCCGCCGAATCACTGACCACCGCCGCCCACCACGACCCCCGCGTGGTCGGGTTCTACGCCACCGACGACGAGCGGTCCGGTGCCATCGTCGAAACATTGATCACCGCAGCGGGATTCGAACCCGTGCGCGTCGGCGGAATCGAGGCGTCCATCCGAATCGAGGTATTCGGAGACCTGCATGAGTTCGGTGGGCTCGGGCACCCCGTCACCCGCACCGAAGCCGACATCGCGGTGGGCAACGCACACTGATCCCGGCCGCGACGCCCTCGCTGAACCACTATCAATGGTGTTCGCTCATCGGCAGGAGAGTACGTTCTGCCGTGGTCGCCGCGCCACGCGATAAGGGAGCTATGAGCGGACACGGCTACGGCCCCGAGACGCCCTGGGGTCATGCATCTTCGGAGGTGTTAGTGAATCTGATCTTGGGCACCTGTGGAGCGTAGAGCAGCCACGAAACCTGCTTCATGCAGCAGAAGTCTCCATTGGAGCCGTTCCCGCGGGGAGAGTGGAGCACCCGGTTCGAACAGTGCGCTAAGCAGGCGAGTGAGTCCGGAGTCCGGTGGCAAGCGCCGGTGCGAGGCAGAATGTGCGCAGTGAGTTTGGACCTGGACATCCTGGAGTGGCTATCCCAGCACCGGACACCGTCATTGACCACGGTCGCACGATCGGCCATGCATCTCGGGACCAGTACCATCGTGATCGGTGCGGTCGGGGTGGTTGGGCTTGTTCTGGTGGTCGCGAAACGTTGGTGGTGGCAGACGGTCACGATCGCTGTTTCGGTCGTCGCGGCGCTGACGACTGCCGTCGCCTTGAAGCATCTGGTTCAACGAGCTCGACCGCCGGAGGCTCTCGCGATTGTTCCTAGCGGTGGATTCTCTATGCCGTCGACTGTTGCTGCTCTGACAGCGGCGGTCGCGGTCGCTGCCTATCTGGTCTTTCCCTGGCCGTCGCGGTATCGGCGTGGTCTTGCCATTCCACTTGCTGTGTTCGTCGTGCTTGTCGGAGGTGCGATGGTCTACCTCGGAGCGCACTGGCCGAGCGATGTAGTAGCGGGCTGGGCAGTGGGCGCCGGCATCAGTGGCGCGGTTGCCAGTCTGGCCCGAGTCGCAGTGCGTCGATGGAATTGGCGGTTACCGCGATCGGTCAGCGAGCCCGAAAATAGTCGAGCCTAAATGCACGCAATCGGCAGATGAGTGCGTTACTGGGCGAAACCCAATGCCCACATGGCGGCGGCCGGATCCCTCACCGAGACGGTGAACCGGCGCCCCTTGGCCGTATGTAAACGCAGTGCGGGCCCCAGCTTCGGCGTCAGCAGCCATCCACGTTTCCGCGTCCAGTGCACACCCGCCGCCCCGGTGAACAGCGTGCCCGGCAGATTGATGATCTCGGCGTGGGCGATGTTCGCCCGGGCAAGGGCGACACGTGGAAAGCCGAAGAGACCGAGATGCACAGTCAGGCCGGTGGGTCCCGCGCTGATGCGCTGACTCGACCCCGCCCCTGCCTTCACCAACGCAATGAACCAGAGCACGAGGCCCAACAGGGTGAGCAGTCCTCGCGGTGCCTGCAGGCCGATGAATACCCATATGGCCGCATTTAAGATGGTGAGCCACAGCATGAACCAGTCGGTGACGCGGCAGGTGTAGACCGTCGCGGGGGGGCATTACATCAACTCCTCGATCAAACCGAGCACCTCGGCCTTGCTGTAACCATTCGCATGCGCGACATCGATCAGTTGCCGCACGGCCCGCTCGACCGGGGCCGTAGCCGGCGCGGTCCCGGTGACCCGCACCCCGCGCCCACGCCGGAAGTCCACTACCCGTTCCTCCCGAAGCCGCCGATACGCGGCCAGGACGGTGTTGCGGTCGACGGACAAGGCTTCCGCCAATTCCGTTGCGGGCGGCAACTGTTCGTTGACCGTCAACTCCCCAGTGGTAAGCGCACGCCGGACACACGCTGCGATCTGCTCTTGCAGCGACACTCGGGAGGTCTGATCGATGTACCAAAGCATGGTGCTAATGAGACTAGCACTATCGCCGGGGTCTGAGTGACGTCCGACGGTTACGCCTCACACGGCGATGCCCGTGAACGACGCCGCCGCTGGTGCAGACACGTCGCGACTCATTGCTCATCGGCATGGGTGTATGTTCGCCGCGGCATCGGCCGAGCCCGCAGGCCGAGCGCCCAGCGGCGTGTCCGTACGTTCGCGAGATCGACTGGCGGCCCACCCGGACCGTGCCCAGCGGCTACTTCGTGAGGTGAAAGACTTCCGGTGGATAAGCGTGGAGTGCGGTCTCGTGCTGAGCGGTTGAGCGGGTACCGCCGTGTTCTGGAAACCCGGGACCCCGAAACCTCGCCGGACAGGTTGCGTGAGCTTGCTGTCGATCTGGTTCGGCCGGTGCGGTTGTGGGCTGCGCGAAATCCGAACACCCCACCGGATGCCCTGGCTCTATTAGTGGTTGATCGGGACGCAAACGTTCGGTGGAATGCGATCCTCAACCCCGCCATGCCAACCGAGGCACTACGCCCTGCTGCGGAGATCGAGGCCAGAACGTATGGCGATTCGACCTTTTCGTTCCGCGAGCGGGTGGCACATCACCCGAATATCAGCAATGAATTGCGTACCGAGTTGATCGAGGCCGGTACGTGTCAGCGCCCTCAAGGGTGTCCGAAGCCGTGGTTCTACCGCAACTGTTTCGAAAGTGCCCGCACCTGAGCGCGGCAGGAGTCAGTCGCCGACGCTGAGAGGATCTCTGCCCGTTGATCTTCCGCTGACCAGCGCCAGCCACTTCGAACGCGCGGGTCGCGGCTAGTGCGTCGGCTGCGAGCCCGGGGTCTCAACCCGCCGGGCATTACGGAGATCAGTGCATGCCTCTACGAGGAGCAATCCGGTGATCAGCCGATCGTGTGCAGTGCACATACGCATTGGTCAGTCGAGCAAGCTGCCGACGTGGCGCCGCCACCAGGACTGCGTCCATGGAAGCAGAGCCAGCGGCGAGCTGACCACGACCACTGCTATCACCAGGTAGCCGATAGCCTCGGCCAGTGCCGGCGGGACCACGAGAATCGCGCAACCGGCTACTACGAGGGCCAGCGGCACGAACAGCAGCGGTAGCTGGTTATCCCAGGCTTCGGAGGCCCCCATCAGTGCCGAGAACCCAATGAACAGGACTACCAGGTACAGCGGAAGTGACCACCATTTGTCCGAGCTGTACCACCCCCACAGCCTTGCCGCCCAACTGGTTTCAGCCTTGGCCACTCGACGACCTCCAATTCACGAAACGTCTGTCGACCTTACCGGGGCGGTCGGTCGGTTTCGCTGTGGTTGCCCTCGCCTCACCACAGTCTCCGCTATCCGCCTTGGCACCTGACTGGTTCTATAAGCGCGGTCCTCGGCACTATCGTGCGTTCGCGCGGCCGAGATCATCTCTGCCCGTTGAGCTTCCGTCGGCCCGCGCTGGCCAGTTCGAACCACGCGCCCAGCGGCATTATCGCTCACTCGCGCTGACTAAAGTCAGCGCCGGGAAGTGCTACACGCACGGGACCGGTCGCAACTCGTCGTCCTTGCCTACGAATCCGGAGTGGTCATACCGGGCGTCAGGCTGCGACAAGCTGAGACGACCACCAGTTAGGCGGCGCTACCCGCCACATTCGTATTGTGCGCCGAGCAGACCCACCAGCTGTCGTCTCGTTTCGTGAAAACCCATGTGCCGCGGTTTGTTACCGAGAAATCCGGTGTCCGCAGTGTCTGCTCGACGTTCACGAGGGCGTGCCCACCGGCGAGGAGCCGCAAGGCCAGAACCTTGTAGTGCGCCTCGGCGTCCACAGCGTTCCGCATCGCGGTCTGGTGGTAGGCGTGCAGCTCATCCCAGCTCTGAAAAACCGAGCCCGCCGGATTGATGAAAACCACGTCCTCGGTGAAGACACTGTCGAACGCAGTAGCATCCTTCGCCGCGAGTGCGACTTCGAGCCTTTCGAACACCCTGGTGATCGCGGCCAGAGCGACGTCCTGATCCTCTACTGCGACAGCAGCCTTCGGGCGCGCTCCGTATGCGTCGACAGTCATCGTCCCAACCTACGCAACCCGCCATCACCGATCCAAGGGCTCATCAGTATGAGTGTGGACGCTCGCGGAACGCGCTGCACGCGGCATTTGTGGATGCCGGCATGCGCGATGCTCCGCGATCGGATGGGAGTCAGCGGCAAGACCGTGCGATGATCGACTCATGACAACCGGAAAGGCCAATGGCCAGTAAGTTCCGCCTCGCTCTGCATGCGACCCTGCCGGAGCGTTACGCACGATTCGAAGTTATCGCTTCCACGATTGATCACCGCGGGCGACTACTTGCTCTGCTTGCCGATCCCGCACAGTTCCCCTCGGCGCGGGCACAAATGCCCCACTACGACGCCACCGTCGTCATCTGTGACGGCCACGAGGTCAGCCAGATATCGTTGAGCGCCCTCGATCAATCGTTCAGCAAGATCGATGCCCTCGGCGACGGAGTCATCCTGGGCGCTGGACGAATCGACCGAGTGCAGCCAACTGACTCGACCCTGCCCCGCAACATCGTGGCCTTCGACAGCGCCGGGGATCAGCTGGGGGCCTTCTACGCCGGGGATGCGATCGAGCGACTACTGACCGATCCCAACGGGCGGATCTGGATCAGCTATTTCGACGAATCCACCTTCGCCTTCCCCGAGCCCGACGGCACTTGGTCGAACGGTCACATGATCGGCCTGGCGCGCTGGGACACCATCGACAGTCCTCCGTGGTTCGCCTTCAACGACACCGGAAGCCAAGTCGACTGGTGCGACTGCTACGCAGTCGACGTCGGGCGAAACCTCACCTTCGCCTGCCCTTACACCAAGTTCCCAATCGTGGAAATGGACTCGGAAAAAGTCCGCTCGATCGTTCAGAACTCGATCACCAGCTGCAGCGGATTGGCGGTATCCGGTGCAACTTTCGGTTTCTTCGACCAACGCCGCCACGAGCAGCAGATGAGTTGGGTGATCCGCAGAGGCCATCTCCACGACGGCGTGATCACCGAAACCGCAAGGGAGGAACTCCTCCTACCGAACGGCCGCCGATCCCAGGGCTGGGCTCGCGGAAAGATCGGACGCGACTCGACACTCTGGCTGTACGAGGACGGCAACCCCCGGCGATGGTATCGGTACGAGCTGGACTGTTGACCCCAGTAGACGACGCTCGCTAGCCCCCTTGGGCCACGGTCATCGGCAGAAGCGTGCGTTCGCGAGATCAGTTGGCCGACAGTCGAACCGCGCGGGAAGCGGCAATATGGTGCGTTGCTCACGCCGAGATGATCTGTGCCGATGGATCTTCCGCGGGCTCGCGCCGACCACTTCGGACCACGCGGGTCGTGCCACTACAGGTCATCAGATATTGAAGAATCCCGCCACACCGTATCCAGCCCAGGATGCGGCCTCGTCAGCGATATCCAGACCGACCGCGATCCACTCACGCACCTCGTCGTTCAACTCTTCGTATCGCTCGATGGCTTCTGCGGTCCGTGACTCGCTGGCTTCCGCACAGGAGTCGTGATCCCACTCGCCATACCCGCCGTATTCCATGTACGGCAGACCGGAAGGCAAGTACGGCTCCTCGAACGCGGCGAAGCCAATCGACGAGATGCCCATCGATCGGAAACCATCGTCGACCTCTGCGAGCCAGTCGTCGGAACGGTACGGCCCGTGGCTGTTGGACCACACCGAGAGCGCCTTGCACACAAGCTCGTACGCGGTGTTGTAGCGGTAGCTGTATTCAGTATCGAAAGGGCCGCCGGCGAACAGTGCGCGTAGTGCATCCGTCAAGCTCAATATCGGACGTGGGTAGGACTCGAAATACTCATGGTCCCTAGCGATCTCGTCGGCACAGTGTGCCTCGACCGAGTGCTGCAACTCCTCATCGCCCGACCCGATCGCGCTGTGTAGTCGATCGAGATCGAGAACGTATGCAGTGACAAATCTCCCCATGACCGCAGATCGTAGATCGAGGTTCCGGCACCTTCTCAGCGTGCCCACACGGAAATCGGCTACTTAAGACTGGTTCCAGGACCTGATCCAGGCCAGGATCTGGTCCAGGTGCCCGGCGAGAAGCTCCCAAATCGGCTGCCCACCCGCGTC
>NZ_JBFAYL010000004.1:798614-904144 GCF_040681285.1 Nocardia sp. NPDC051832 | reverse complement strand
GCCCGGTCCCATTCCGAACCCGGAAGCTAAGGCCACCTGCGCCGATGGTACTGCACTCGACAGGGTGTGGGAGAGTAGGACACCGCCGGAACATCCTTCACGATAGGGGACCCAGACTCTGGGTCCCCTATCGTCGTTTGGGCACCTTTTGGTCCCATTACGTTGCCGCATCTCTGCCCCAGGCTCGGCACGTGCTTGAATGCAGGGGGCCTGAAGAGCAAATTTCTTGGAACCTAGAAAGGGATCACCGTGTCGGAGCAGAACGACGGTCGGAAGTCCTTCCGACGCGGCGAGGGATCCGATCGCCCCTCCCACGGTGGCTCGAGCGGCGGTTCCGGCGAAAAGCGCGGCTTCCGCCGCAACGACTCCGGCGACCGCCCCACCAACTCCAGCCGCGGCGACTCCGCCGGCGGCCAGCGCAGCGGTTCCAGCGATCGCGGCAACTACAACCGCGGCAGCGACGACCGCGGCGGCTTCAGACGCAACAACGATTCCGGCGACCGCGGCGGCTCCGGCCGCAGCGACGACCGCGGCGGTTTCAAGCGCAACAACGACTCGGGCGACCGCGGCGGCTTCCGGCGCGACGACAACTCCGGCGACCGGGGCGGCTTCAACCGCAGTGGCTCGGGCGATCGCGGCGGTTTCAAGCGCAACAACGATTCCGGCGACCGCGGTGGTTTCAACCGCAGTGGTTCCGGTGACCGAGGCGCCAGCCGTGGCGATGACCGCGGCGGCTTCAAACGTGACAGCGGTTCGGATGACCGTGGCGGCTTCAACCGCGGCGGCGACGATCGCGGCGGCTTCAAGCGAAGCAATGATTCCGGCGATCGCGGTGGTTTCAACCGCAGTGGCTCGGGCGACCGAGGTGGCTCGGGCCGTAGCGACGATCGCGGCGGCTTCAACCGCAGCGGCGGCTCCTCCGATCGTGGCGGTTTCAAGCGCGACGGAGCCTCCAGCGACCGCGGTGGCTTCAAGCGGAACAATGATTCCGGTGATCGTGGTGGCTACAGCCGTGGCGGTTCCTCCGACGATCGCGGCGGTTTCAAACGGAACAATGATTCCGGTGATCGTGGCGGTTACAACCGTGGCGGTTCCTCCGACGACCGTGGCGGTTTCAAGCGCAACAACGACTCGGGCGACCGTGGTGGTTTCAATCGCAGCGGTGGTTCCTCCGACCGTGGCGGCTACAACCGTGGTGGTGACGACCGCCCCGGCTTCAAGCGCGAAGGTTCCTCCGACCGCGGTGGTTTCAAGCGCGACAGCGATTCCGGTGGTCGTGGCGGCTACGGCCGTGGCGGTTCCTCCGACGACCGTGGCGGTTTCAGGCGCAACAACGACTCGGGCGACCGTGGCGGTTTCAGGCGCAACAACGATTCAGATGAGCGTGGCGGATTCAAGCGCGACGGCAATTCGTCCGATCGTGGCGGTTTCAAGCGCAGCGACTCGGGTGAGCATGGCGGTTTCAACCGCGGCGGCGGCTCTGGTGACCGCGGCGGGTTCAAGCGCGGCGGTGACCGCGAGGACCGCTTCGGTGACGACCGTCGTCGTGGCGGGGAAGGCAGCCGCGTCGGTGAGGGTGGCCGCAATCTGGACCGTCGGCCGCCCCGCCCGGAAGAGCCGGATCTGCCGGACGACGTGCAGGCCTCCGATCTCGAGATGGCGGTTCGCCGCGACCTGCTGACCCTGGACAAGGGCAATGCGGAGACCGTGGCCCGCCACCTGGTGATGGCCGCCCGCCTGATCGACGACGACCCGGCTCTCGCCCTGGCTCACGCCCGCGCGGCCCGGCAGCGCGCCGGCCGTATCGCCGTGGTCCGCGAAACCGCCGGCGTCACCGCCTACCACGCGGGTGAATGGGCCGAAGCCCTCTCCGAACTCCGCACCGCCCGCCGCATGTCCGGCGGCTCCGGCCTGCTGGCCGTCATGGCCGACTGCGAACGCGGCCTCGGCCGCCCGGAACGCGCCATCGAACTGGGCCGCAGCGACGAGGCCCGCGAGCTCACCGGCGACGAGGCCATCGAACTCCGCATCGTCGTCGCCGGCGCCCGCATGGACCTGGGCGAGTTCGACCAGGCCGTCGTCACCCTGCAAACCCCCGACCTGGACCCCGCCAAAACCGGCTCCTCCTACGCCCGCCTCTTCTACGCCTACGCCGATGCCTTAGTAGCCGCCGGCCGCACCGACGAGGGCCTCACCTGGTTCCTCAACGCCGCCTCCGCCGACCTCGACGACGAAACCGACGCCGAAGACCGCGCCCAAGAACTCACCGGCGACCTGTAACCCCAACCCCACCAAACGACCTGCTTGGCACTGACAAGCAGGTCGTTTGCTGTCTGAACACGATCAAAAGTCCAGGTTGACAGTCACTCGCCGTCCTCGGGGAACGCTGCCCAGTCAGATCTCCTCGACAAAGAGGTCGGCGGCATGGGTGATGGTTGCTGCCCGCCGCACCCAGCTCCTCAATCTCTCGAGATCGGTGCAGGCCCGGATTCGCGTGCGGGCGTCATCCGGAACTGCGATGCCACGTTCATCGAGGATGAGGAAGATGGTGTTGCCCAGCTCCTGGACGGCGCCCTGTTCGCGCAATAGGTTCGAGGTCTCCGAGCGAAAGAACGACAGGTCGATCGACATGAGTTTCCTCCAGAGCTGAGTGGCTTTCGAGTCGCGGCCGAGAGCCAGTTCGGTCAGTTCGGCGAAGATGTTGTGTTCGGCGATTTCGCCGGTGTCCCGGAGAGCGGCGGCGAACGTCCTCAGTATCTCATCGACGTCGGGTTCTGTGGCGTGGGTGATTGCGGACAATGCAGCTAGGGGGATGTCGGACGCCGCAGTGGCAACATCGGTTACACGGGGCACATTGTGGGGGCCGAGGACGAGTGGGCGGACGGCCAGGCTGGGCCAGAGGGGCATACCGACGTGGAGTGGGCCTTCTACCCAGGCGGCGGTTGTCTTGTCCTGGCAGATGACCAGTAGGACGATCGGCAGTTGGTATTTCGAGTGCAGGTAGGCGAGGTAGTAGGCCCAGGCTGCTGGTTTGTGGTTGTTCTGTCTTCGTTGGGCTTCGACGAGTAGTAGGAAGGGGCCGTGGCTGGAGCCGATGCGGAGGATGGTGTCGGCTCGGCGTTCGATGGGCGCCGGTTCGGTCAGATCTGTTGAGAGCAAAGCAACTTCGTGGGGGTCGGGGAAGGGGAGGCCCAGGGTGCGGAAGGCTCGGGCGAAGGTGCCTGGGTCGTGCTGGAAGAGGCGGTGCATTGCCTCGTGCTGAGGACTGACCATAGTGGTTAAAGTAATCAGGGATGCGAAAGTTTGTTCGGGCTGGGCGAGATTGGGCGGTCGGGGGCGGTGAGTTGGCGGACACGCTCACCGGGGTGTCGGGCAACTCGCTGGCGAGCTGGGCGGGTGAATAGGAACGGTGCTGGGGGAGTGGGGGTTTGGGGGTGGGGGTCGAATTCGGGTTGCGCGCTGGTGAATTCGTGGCCAAGCTGGGGTGACACGGGTCGTAGAATCGCAGGCGAGGGGTGGTCTCATGATCAGGCGAATGCGGTCGTTGAGTGCGATGCTGCTGGTTGCCATGGCGGCTGCGGTGGCGGGGTGTGATTCGGGGCCGCCGGCGAGTACCGGGGTCACGGTGGGGCCGGTGCAGCCGATGCCGCCGAGGGCCGCGGAGATCACCAGTGCGCCGAATCAGCGCGGCGATGAATCCTGTGACGCGACAGTGAGTTTGCGGCCGGGTGCGTTGCCGCCGCGCGGGGCGATGCCGGCCGGGAGTTCGATGGCGCGGATCGTGGCGAACGGGCGGGTGCGGGTCGGGGTGGCGCAGGACGGGTATCTGTTCGGGTTCCGGAATCCGCGCACGGGGGCGCTGGAGGGGTTCGATATCGATATCGCCAAGGAACTCGCGCGGGATCTGTTCGGCGATGAGTCGAAGATCGATCTGGTGCCGCTGAGTTCGGCGGAGCGGATTCCGGCGTTGCGCGGCGACCGGGTGGATCTGGTGGTGAATTCCTTCTCCACCACCTGCGAGCGGGACAAGGAGATCGACTTCTCCACGGTCTACTACGTGTCCGAGCAGAAGGTTCTGGTGGTCGCGAATTCCGGAATCCGGTCCGCGACGGATCTGGCGGGCAAGCGGGTGTGCAGCGTCACCGGCACCACCTCGCTCGAGCCGCTGTTCGAGTTGCCGAACCGGCCGACGGTGATCGGTATGCAGACCTGGACCGACTGTCTGGTCGCCTTGCAGCAGGGCGCCGCCGAGGCGATCAGCACGGACGCGCCGATCCTGCACGGCCTGGCGTTGCAGGACAACAACCTGGCGGTGGTCGGCCCGCCGATGGCGTTCGACTCCTACGCCATCGGAATCCCCGACGGCAAAACCGATCTGGTCCGTTTCGTCAACGCCAGCCTGGACCGGATGCGTTCCGACGGCACCTGGCAGGCGCTGTATCAGAAGCATCTGAGCCGCCTCGGTCCGTCACCGGGCCCGCCGGCCCCGAAGTACCGGGACTGAAAGCCGCTGGCTCCGCCCAGGTTTCAGGGCTCGCTCGCAACCGGCGGACATGTCGTGAATTTTGTGTCGGCAGGCTGGCGTAGGGTTCTTGCCGAGGTATTTCGGCTTACTACGCCAGACACAGAGCGAGAGTGGTGTGACGCGGTTACGAGATCGCTATGAGGCCTTACTGCTGGACCTGGACGGCACGCTGTACCGGGGTCCGGTAGTGATCGAGGGCGCTCCGGAGGCCCTGGCCGAGGCGGCGCGAGAGCAGCGCCTGGTCTACGTCACCAACAACGCCAGCCGGGCGCCGGAGACGGTGGCCGAGCACTTGGCGGAGCTGGGTTTCCCGGCCACCACCGAGGACGTGGCGACCAGCGCGCAGGCCGCCGCCCGCCTGCTGGCCGAGCGGCTGGACCAGGGCGCGACCGTGCTGGTGGTGGGTTCCGACGACCTGGCCGCCGAGGTCAACGCGGTCGGCCTGCAACCGATCCGCCGCTTCAACGGCAATGCGCCCGCCGCTGTGGTGCAAGGACATTCGCCGCAGACCGGCTGGCCGGACCTGGCCGAGGCCGCCTACGCGCTGAGCGCGCAAGCGCTGTGGATCGCCGCGAACACCGACAAGACCCTGCCGAACGAGCGCGGCCTGGCCCCGGGCAACGGCTCGATGGTGGCCGCCCTGCGCACGGCGTCCGGCCGGGAGCCGATCGTTGCGGGCAAACCGTTCGCCCCGCTCATGGAAGACGCGCTGAACCGGGCCGGCACCCGCAGCGCCCTCGTGGTCGGCGACCGTTTGGACACCGACATCGAAGGCGCCAACACCGTCGGCCTGGATTCCCTGCTGGTCCTGACCGGCGTGAGCACCCTCGACGAATTGCGCGATGCGCCCGCGGAACTGATCCCGACTTTCGTCGCCGATTCCCTGGACGCCCTGAACCATCCGCCCGTCGATTTCGAGCCCGGCGGCGACCTGGCCGAGCGCCTGCGACGCCATCCCGGCCGCGCGGTGACGGTGCGCGCGTCCCCTACCGATATCCGATAGCGTTGTCCTCACGATGACTACTCCGCTTCCCACCCGATTGGATCAGCAATGACCGCGCCCGGCTTCGAGGGGCCTCGTCCCGGCATCCCGCTGCCGGGGCAGCATCTCGCCGCGCAGGGCCGCCCGGAAGCCGCCGACCCGGCGCGGATCACGGCCGAGGTCGACAGCCTGCTGGCGGAGCTCGAGGTCCGTTCCGACGCCTACGACTCGGCCGCGACCAGCGCCGAGTCCGGTGTCGACATCACCCGCCGGGCCCGCATCCTGGAGCAGGCGCACGAGGTGCTGGTGCAGGCCCTTGCCACGGTGGACAAGATCTGAGGTGGCCAGGCGCGCGCGGGTGGACGCCGAACTGGTTCGCCGCGGGTTGGCGCGATCGCGGGAGCACGCGGTCGAGCTGATCGGCGCGGGCCGCGTCCTGATCAATGGTGCGGTGGCGACGAAACCGGCGACCCAGGTCGATCCGGCCGCTCCGCTGCTGGTGCGGGCGGAGCCCGATGAGGTGTCGTGGGCGTCGCGCGGCGCGCACAAGCTGATCGGCGCGCTGGCGGCGTTCGGCCCGAGTTCGGCGCCGGCGGGAACCGACGGGGTGCGCGAACCCAGCGTGACGGTGGCGGGTAAGCGCTGTCTCGACGCGGGTGCGTCGACCGGTGGATTCACCGACGTGCTGCTCTCCGAAGGGGCGAAAGAGGTCGCGGCGGTCGACGTCGGCTACGGCCAGCTGATCTGGCGCTTGCAGAACGACGACCGGGTCCAGGTCTTCGACCGAACCAACGTCCGCGGCGTCACCCCGGAATCCATCGGCGGCCCAGTCGAATTGGTGGTCGGTGACCTGTCGTTCATCTCCCTGGCCCTGGTGCTGCCCGCGCTGGCGGCCTGCGCCGCCCCCGGCGCGGACCTGCTGCCGATGGTCAAACCGCAGTTCGAGGTCGGCAAGGAGCGCCTCGGCGCGGGCGGTGTGGTGCGCGACCCCGCGTTGCGCGCCGAAACCGTGCGCGAGGTCGCCGCGGCCGCCGCCGCACTGGGGTTGCGTACGCTCGGCGTGGTGGCCAGCCCCCTGCCCGGTCCGTCGGGCAATGTCGAATATTTCCTGTGGCTGCGCAAGGATGGGCAGTTCAGCTATGACGCCGACGAGGTAGCCGCCTTGGTCGAGCGTGCGGTCGAGGAGGGTCCACAGTGAGCGCGGAGCCGACAGGCCGGGAGATCCTGCTGATCTCGCACCCCGGACGGGCCGAGATCATCGAAACCGCGCACCGGGTCGCGAAGATCTTCGCCGACGCGGGCATCGGTTTGCGGGTGCTGGCCGACGAGGCCGACAGCACGCGTTTCGAATGCGAGGATCCCGCCCGGGACGTGCTGGCCAGCGCGGAACCCGGCGGATACCCGGCCAAGGTGGTCGACCACTGCCCGGACGCGGCGGTCGGCTGCGAAATGGTGCTGGTGCTCGGCGGTGACGGCACCTTCCTGCGCGCCGCCGAACTCGCGCGGTCCGCGGCGGTGCCGGTGCTGGGAATCAACCTGGGCCGCATCGGATTCCTGACCGAGGCCGAGGCCGAGCACCTGGACGAGGCGCTGGCCCAGGTGGTGCGCGGCGACTACCGGATCGAACACCGCATGACCATCGATCTGGCGGTCCGGGTGAACGACGAGATCGTCGAGACCGGCTGGGCGCTCAACGAAGCCAGCATCGAGAACGCCTCCCGCATGGGCGTGCTCGAGGTGGTGCTCGAGGTCGACGGCCGCCCGGTGTCCTCGTTCGGCTGCGACGGGGTCCTCATCTCCACCCCGACCGGTTCGACCGCCTACGCCTTCTCCGCGGGCGGCCCGGTGGTGTGGCCGGAACTCGAAGCGCTGCTGGTGATTCCGAGCAACGCGCACGCCCTGTTCGCGCGTCCGCTGGTGACCAGCCCGGAGTCGCGGATCGCCGTCGAGTCGGTGGCCACGGGGCACGATGCGATAGTTTTCCTGGATGGCAGGCGCACCATGGCCTTGCCGCGCGGGGGCCGGGTGGAAGCGGTCCGCGGCGCCGAACCGGTGCGGTGGGTGCGGCTGGATTCCGCGCCCTTCGCGGACCGGATGGTGCGCAAGTTCCAATTGCCCGTGACCGGCTGGCGCGGCCGACGGCGAACGGAGAGCACGCATGCTGACCGAGATCAGGATTGATGGCTTAGGTGTCATATCCACTGCCACAGCGCAATTCCATGAGGGCCTGACCGTCCTCACCGGTGAGACCGGCGCCGGTAAGACCATGGTGGTCACCAGCCTGCACCTGCTCAGCGGGGCGCGGGCCGACGCGGGCCGGGTCCGGCTGGGCGCGGCCCGCGCGGTGGTGGAGGGCCGGTTCACCGTCGAGGATGTCAACGACGCCGCCCGCGCCGAGGTCGGCGAGGTGCTGGAAGCCGCCGCGGCGCAAGCCGACGACGACGGCAGTGTCATCGCGATCCGCACGGTCGGCAGCGACGGGCGTTCCCGCGCGCACCTGGGCGGTCGCAGCGTGCCCGCCTCGGTGCTCGCCGATTTCACCGCGCCGCTGCTCACGGTGCACGGCCAGAACGATCAGCTCCGTTTGCAGCGCCCCGAACAGCAGCTCGCCGCACTGGACCAGTTCGCCGGCGACACCATCGGCCCGCTGCTGCGCAAATACGGGGTGGCCCGGCGTTCCTGGCTGGACGCGCGGTCGGAGCTGCTGGAACGGACCGCGCGCAGCCGCGAGCTCGCGCTCGAAGCCGATCGGTTGCAGTACGCGCTCAACGAAATCGACGCCGTCGCACCCGAACCCGGTGAGGACAAGCGCATCCTCGACGAGGTGCGCCGCCTCAGCGACCTGGATTCGCTGCGCGAGGCCGCCGCCACCTCCCATGACGCGCTGGCCGGTCCGGCCGAGGCGCCGGAGGACAATTCGGGTGCGCTGGCCGCCCTCGGCCTGGCCCGGGCCCGCATCGAATCCTCCGACGACCCGAAGCTGATCGCGCTCGCGCCGCGCCTGGAAGACGCCATCGCGGTCGTCGTCGACGTGACCACCGAACTGAGCAGCTACCTCTCGGACCTGCCCTCGGATCCGGGCGCGCTCGATTCGCTGCTCACCCGCCAGGCCGAATTGAAGGGCCTGACCCGCAAATACGCCTCCGACGTCGACGGCGTGATCGCCTGGGCCGAGGACGCCCGCACCCGCCTCGGCTCGCTGGACGTCTCCGAGGAAGCTCTCGCGAAGCTGTCCGCCGAGGTCGATATCGCGGCCGAGCGGGTCCGCGAGGCCGCGCGCAAGCTGACCACCGCGCGCACGAAGTCGGCGGGCAAACTGGCCGCGGCGGTCAGCGCCGAACTCGGCGGCTTGGCGATGGGCAAGGCGCGCTTGGAAGTCGAGGTGCGCCCGATTCCGGCGAGCCCGCAGGATTCCGCGCCGCTCACCGTCGCGGGCAAGGATCTGCACGCCGGTCCCGCCGGTGTGGACGAGGTGGAATTCCGGCTGTCCGCGCATTCGGGCGCGCAGTCGCTGCCGTTGAGCAAGAGCGCTTCCGGCGGTGAGCTCTCCCGGGTGATGCTGGCGCTGGAAGTGGTGCTCGCCAGCTCCGATCATGGCGCCACCATGGTCTTCGACGAGGTCGACGCCGGTGTCGGCGGTCGCGCGGCGGTGGAGATCGGCCGCCGGCTGGCCCGGCTGGCCCGGACCCATCAGGTCATCGTGGTGACGCACCTGCCGCAGGTCGCGGCTTTCGCCGACACGCACTTGGTCGTCGACAAGTCCGACGACGGAAAAGGCAAGGTGAACAGCGGTGTTCGCGCCCTGACCAAGGATGAGCGCGTGATCGAGCTGGCCCGCATGCTGGCCGGTCTCGACGACACCGAGACCGGCCGCGCCCACGCGGAGGAGCTGCTCGAGACCGCGAAGTCCGAGCGGGCCAACGCTTAGCGCAGGGCTTTCTTCGCGCCGCCGAGGAACTGGTTGATCAGCGTCTTCAGGCCGAGCTCGAGCACCTTGGCCGGCACCGGCAGGCTCGGCTCGGATTCCATCGTGTAGTTCACCACGGTGCTGTTGTTGTCCGCGTCGGCGAAGGTGATGGTGCCGACGTGCCGCTTCACCGGCGCACCCTTGATGATCTTGTATTCCATCCGCTCGTTCGGGACCAGCGCGGTGGTCTCCTCGGTGATCCCGAGCCCGCCGACGCCGATCAGGTACTGGGCGCCCACTCCCGAGGCGGCGCCCGGCTTCTTCAGCGTGAAGTTCACGACCGGCAGGTAGGGGCCGATGCCGTCGCGCTCGGTGAAGAACTTGTAGACGACGTCGCGCGGGGCGGCGATGACCGTCTCGACCGTGCTGGTAACCATGGCGCAATCTCCTGTTCGAACTGTCTGTGACGGAAGCATATAGGTATCGACGCACTCTCTCGTGACCTCGGGCACCCCGTGCCTTCTCGACTTTCGCCGGTCCGGCTCGCCGGTTATGCTCATGCCCGATTTCAAACTGCCTGGCGGCCTGCATTTTTGGCGGAAGATCGGAATTTGTCACAGTCATCGAATCCTGACGGCGAGGCGTATAAACCCGCCGTATCGGGCCCGCGATTGCCCTCTCGGACTCTGCTCCTCTGTCTCGGCGTGAGCGCCGTGGTGGTAGCCGGCGCCGTCTGGGCCGCGCCGGGCGATTTCCGCATCCCGTTGCTGGTCGGTGCCGTGCTCGCGGCGCTGCTGGTGTGCGCCAGCGTGACGGCGGCGGTGTACTTCCGGGAGGAGGCGCTGCGCACCCGCCGGGCGGCGGCGACCTCCAATACCGACGCCGCCGCGATCATCGCCGCGGCGAACGAGGCCACCACCAAGCAGGCCTGGGAGATCAAGAACAGCGAGAACCGCCGGGCCGCCGCCATGGCGGCCTTCGCCGGCGCCGCGGGCCGCATGCAGGCGATGACCACCTCGATGCTGGCCGAGCTGCGCGAAATGGAGCACCGCCACGCCGACCCCAAGGTGCTCGCGGACCTGCTCGAACTCGACCACCGCACCGCACAGGCCGGGCGGCTGGCCGACAGCATCGCGGTCCTCAGCGGCGCCCGCACCGGCCGCCGCTGGGCGAAACCGATTGCGATGGAATCGATTCTGCGTGGCGCGATGGGCCGCGTCGCGGGCTATCAGCGGGTCCGGATGCGCGCGGTCGCCGAGATCGCGGTCGCCGGGCACGCCGCCGAGGGCCTGATGCACACCCTGGCCGAACTGCTCGACAACGCCTGCAACTTCTCTCCGCCGACCACCGAGGTGCATGTCTACGCCGCCGAGGTGCCGGCGGGCGTGGTCCTCACCATCGAGGACTCCGGCCTGGTGATGAGCGAATCGGCGCTGCGCCGCGCCGAACAGGCGGTCTCCGGGCAGGGCCGGGACAACAACCGGGGCTCGGACCTGTCCTCGCTGACCGGTACCCGACTAGGGCTGGCCGTGGTCGGGCACCTGGCCCGCAAGCACGGCCTCACCGTCTCCTACCGGCCCTCGGCCATCGGCGGCACCGCCGTGGTCGTCGTGGTCCCGCGTGATCTGACCGCCCGCCTGGAACGCACCACCGCGCCGATGACGGCGCTCACCCCGCCGACCACCGGCCGCAATCGCCTCGTCGAAGCGCTGGAACCCGTTGCCGCGCAGACCGCACCGCAGCTCACCGCACCGGGCCCGCTGCCCGTGGGCACCGAAACCACCTCCGGGGTCGTCGATTCCGGGCTACCCAAGCGCCGTCGCGGCAGCACCCTGGCCGCGGTGCACCCCGAGGGTCTGCCCGACGCCCGGATGGAACCCACTCCGCCCCCGCCCGTATCGCGGCCCTCGGCGTTCGGCGCGTTCCAGCGCGCCGTGGCGCCGCGCGACACCACCCCGGACACCCTCTCGAACAGCAACGGCGCTGACGCTCTACCCCCTGTCCCTTCCGTTGCCGTGGAGAACGAACGATGACAACCACCGTGCCGTCCCAGCTGGGATGGCTCCTGGAACAACTGCTGACCCGTACCCCCGGAACCCGCCACGCCCTGCTGCTGTCCGGCGATGGCCTCAAGATCTGCCACACCCCCGAGCTCAGCGTCGACAGCGCCGATCAGCTGGCCGCCATCTCGGCCGGCATCCAGAGCCTCGCGCACGGCGCCTCCGTCGAATTCGGT
The DNA here is from genome assembly GCF_040681285.1 of Nocardia sp. NPDC051832. Lineage (NCBI taxonomy): Bacteria > Bacillati > Actinomycetota > Actinomycetes > Mycobacteriales > Nocardiaceae > Nocardia > Nocardia sp. NPDC051832. The sequence goes on along the minus strand of NZ_JBFAYL010000004.1, from coordinate 892,494 downwards.
AACGGCCGCGGCGGTGTGCGCCAGTCCATGACCGAGTTCTACGGCGGCATCCTGTTCGTCGTCGAGGCCGGGATGGGCGCGCATATCGCGGTCGTGGCCAGTGAGGACGCCGACGCCGGCCTGATCGGGCACAACATGCGGGAGCTGGTCGAACAGCTCGGCCACTATCTCGCGGCCAAGCCGCGGGTCGGATCGGCACGACAATGACCCGGCCCGGCCGTCCTGGGCGCGACGACGCTCCGGATCGGCTCTACACACTGACCGGCGGCCGCAGTAAACCGGATTCCGACAGCTTCGACCTGGTCACCTTGGTGGTCACCGAATCCGATCCGACCCCGGGCATGCAGTCCGAGCATGTCGCGATCCTGCGCATGTGCACCGCGCCGACCGCGGTGGTCGAGATCGCGGCGGAGCTGCGGCTGCCGGTCGGCATCGCCACCATCCTGCTCTCGGATCTGCTGGACATGGGCAAGATCACTGTGCGGCATCCGCAGTCCGTGCCCAGTTCGCCTGGCACGCCGTGGACTTCGCTGCCGGACGCCTCCACCCTCGAGAAGGTGCTCGTTGGACTTCGCAAGCTCTGACACCCGCCCGGTGCGGGCCGACGCGCCACTGCCCGCCAGTACCAGCCAAGGCTTGAAGGTCGTCATCGTCGGCGGTTTCGGGGTCGGCAAGACCACGCTGGTGCGCTCGGTCAGCGAGATCCGCCCGCTCGACACCGAGGCGACGATGACCCAGAGCAGCGTCGGCATCGACGATCTGAGCGCGGTGCGCGGAAAGTCCACCACCACGGTCGCTTTCGACTTCGGCCGGATCTCCATCGACGACGAGCATGTGCTCTACCTGTTCGGCGCGCCGGGGCAGGAACGGTTCTGGTTCCTGTGGGACCGGTTGTTCGCCGGTGCGCTCGGCGCGATCGTGCTGGTCGACCAGCGCCGCATCGCCGACTCCTGGTACGCCATCGACCGGCTGGAATCCACCGGGACGCCGTTCATCGTGGCGTGCAACAACTTCGGGGGCGGGCACCGGCTCGAAGACGTCCGCGACGCGCTGGATCTGGATCCGCGGGTGCCGCTGCTCGACTGCGACGCCCGCTCGCGCGAGTCGAGCAAGGAGGTGCTGATCGCCTTGGTCGAGCACCTCTACGCAGCTAGGGAGGAACACGTCGGATGACGCTGCCCAACAGTGGTGATATCGCCTTCACCGGTGACAGCATCCCCTCGGGTTGCCCGGTGCAACACGACTCCGGCGCGGTTCCGCTCAGTGGCCCGCGCTTCCATACCGATCCGCAGCAGCTCTATCGCGAGATGCGCCGCGAGCACGGCCCGATCGTGGCCGTCGAGTTGCCGGGCGGGTTCCCGGCCTGGCTGGTGGTCGGCTATCGCGAACTGCATCAGGTGACCAGCGATCCGGACCTGTTCCCGCGCGATGTCGGCCTGTGGAATCAGTGGCCCAACATTCCCGAGGACTGGCCGCTGCTACCGATGGTCGGGCATCCGATGCCCTCGATCTACTTCACCGCAGGGGCCGAGCATCGCCGGCACGTGTCGATGGTGGAACCGGCGCTGGAGTCGGTGGACCCGTTCGAATTGCGCCGCACCTGTGAGGAGATCGCCGATCGCCTGATCGACGGCTTCTGCGGGCGCGGCACGGCCGAGATCGTCACCGACTACGCCGAGCCGCTGCCGGTGCTGGTCCTCGCCCGGATCATGGGCTTTCCGGATGAGGAAGGCCCGGAGCTGGCCTGGGTCATGAAGACCTTCACCGACGGCGGCGCCGACGCCCAGCAGGCGCACCTGCGTTTCGCCGAGCTGTGCGGGAAGCTGATGGCCACCAAGAAGGGCATGCCGGGTCATGATCTGACCTCGCGGATGCTGGCCCATCCCGAGCCGTTCACCGACCAGGAATACGTCATGGACGTCATGGCGGTCACCGCGGCCGGGTATCTGCCGACCGCGGACTGGATCGGCAATTCGGTGCGGCTCATGCTCACCGACGACCGGTTCGCCGCCGCGCTGGGCGGTGGCCGGCGCAGTGTCGGGCAGGCCATGAACGAGGTGCTCTGGGAGGACACCCCGACCCAGATCCTGGCCGGCCGCTGGGCCGCGCGGGACACCCGGCTCGCCGACAAGATCATCCGCGCCGGTGATCTGCTGCTGCTGGGCCTGGGCGCGGCGAACGCCGATCCGCATGTGCGCCAGCATGTGTCGAGCACCGAACCGGCGCACTCCGGCAACAGCGCGCACTTCTCCTTCAGCTACGGCGAATATCGCTGCCCGTTCCCGGCGCAGCAGATCGCCGAGATCATCGCCCGGACCGGGATCGAAGTGCTGCTGGACCGGCTGCCCGATATCGATCTCTCCGTCCCCGCCCAGACCCTGGTGCGCCGGCCCTCCGCGTTCCTGCGCGGAATGACCTCGCTACCAGTTGTTTTCACCCCAGTTCGTGCAGTCGGAGGGACGCTGTAATGCAGGAATGTCCACATAGGGAGACCATCACCATCGATCCGATGGTGGGTGATCTCGTGGGGGAGACCGCGCGGCTGCGCGCGGCCGGACGGCTGACCAAGATCGATCTGCTCGGGGTTCCGGCCTGGACGGTGACCGAGCACGCGCTGGCCCGCCAGCTGCTCACCGATACCCGCCTGGTCAAGGACATCAACGCCTGGTCGCTGTGGTCCGCCGGCGCGGTCACCGACCAGTGGCCGCTGATCGGCATGATCCTGGTGGACCGTTCGATGTTCAGCGTCGACGGCTCCGAACACCGCCGGCTCCGCCTCAAGACCACCCAGGCGCTGAGCCGCAAGCGGCTCGAGGATCTGCGGCCCACCATCGAGAGCATCACCGCCGAACTGCTCGACGACCTGGCGAAAGCCGGCGCGGCGGGCGAGGTCGTCGATCTGAAGACGGTGTTCGCCTACCCGCTGCCGATGCGGGTCATCGGCAAGCTCATGGGCGTCGATCCGGCCGACGAGGCGCTGCTGCTGGGCTGGTACAAGAAGTTCTTCTCGGTGATGACCCCGCAGGACGAGCGCCTGCGGGTGATCGCCGACATGGACGTCTACTTCACGAACATGGTGAAGCAGAAGACGGCCACCCCGTCCGACGACCTGACCTCCGCGCTGATCCAGGCCACCGACGGCGGCGAACCGCTGACCGAGGAAGAGGTGATCGGCAACCTGAAAGCGCTGGTCGCCGCGGGCCACGAAACCACCGTCAGCCTGATCGTGAACGCGGTGCGCGCCCTGTCCGCCCACCCCGAGCAGCTGAGCGCGCTGCGCACCGGTGAGCGGGAGTGGACCGAGGCGGTGGAGGAGACGCTGCGCTACGACGGCCCGGTGAACCATCTGCTGATGCGGTTCGCCACCGAGGACATCACGGTCGGCGACATGGTGATCGAGAAGGGCGACGGTGTGGTGATGTCCTACCGCGCCATCGGCCGCGACACCGACCTGCACGGCGCCGACGCCGACGAGTTCGATCTGACCCGTCCGACCGCGGGCCGGAACATGTCCTTCGGGTACGGCCCGCACATCTGCCCGGGCGCCGCACTGGCCAGGATGGAAGCCGGGATCGCGTTGCCCGCCTTGTTCGGCCGCTTCCCGGAACTGCGCCTCGCAGTGCCCGACGGTGAGCTGGTAAACCTGCCGGTTATGACCCAGAACGACCTGGCGGCGTTCCCGATCCACCTGGGTAATTAAGGCGCGACCTGGGAGTATGGTCGGCGCGCCTCCACTAAAGGTTGAGGTTTTGTGACCATCATCGGCCCATGAAGATGTTGGCTCTGTTGTCGAAGAACACCGAAACGTTACCCGGTCTGACCGGTGTGGCCCGGGTGGATCGCAACACCCGGCGTCTGCTGCGACGGGTCGGTCCGGGCGATGTCGTCGTGCTCGACGAACTCGATCTGGACCGGCTCACCGCCGATCGGCTCGTCGCGGCCGGAGTCGTCGCGGTGATCAACACCTCGCCGTCGATCTCCGGCCGCTACCCCAATCTGGGCCCGGAAACCTTGGTGGCCAACGGAATTCTGCTGCTGGACACGGTCTGCCCCGATGCCTTCACCAGAGTCAAGGACGGCAGCAAGGTCCGCATCGACGAGGGCGTCGTCTACGCGGACAGATTGACCAAGAAGGAACCGGAAGTGCTGCTCGAGGGGGTGCGGCTGACCGACGCGGTCATCGTGGAGCGGATGGTGGACGCCCGCACCGGGCTCTCCGATCATCTGGAAGCGTTCGCGGGCAACGCCATCGAGTTCATTCGCACCGAGAGCCCGCTGCTGATCGACGGTGTGGGGATTCCGCAGTTGCAGCTGTCGATGAAGGACCGCCACGTCGTGGTGGTCGCCGACGGACCCGAGCACGCGGCTGATCTCAAGGCGCTCAAGCCGTTCATCAAGGAGTACGCGCCGGTCCTGGTCGGTGTCGGCGGGGGCGCGGACACCCTGGTGAAGCAGGGTTATCAGCCGGATCTGATCGTCGGCGATCCGGAGGAAATCAGTACCGCCACCCTGAAATCCGGCGCCGAGGTGATCCTGCCCGCCGACACCGACGGCCACGCCAAAGGCCTGGAGCGCATTCAGGATCTCGGTATCGGCGCCACCACCTTCCCGTCCTCGGGCGCACCCGCCGACCTGGCGCTGCTGCTGGCCGGACACCACGACGCCGCGCTGATCGTCATCGCCGGCGCGCCCACCTCGCTCGACGACTTCTTCGACGCCGGCCGCCGCGACAGCTGCCCCGCCACCTTCCTGACCCGGCTCAAGCTGGGCACCAAGCTGATGGACGCCAAGGCCGTGGCGACGCTGTATCGCAGCCGGATGTCCGGGGTCGGCATCTCGATGGTGGTGCTGGCCGCGCTGATCGCGATCATCGTGGTGCTGCTGGCCTCGAACTCGGCCGGCGAGGTCCTCGACTGGGTAAGCCTCACCTGGGACCGCGCGCTGCTCTGGGCTCGGGATACGGTCCACGGTCTGCTCTGATCGCCACGCTCTCGACCAGCATCGGAGGATCATGATTTCGGCTCGGCAGCACTTGATCTCGATCGTCGGCATTTTCCTGGCCCTCGCCATCGGCGTGGTGCTCGGTTCGCAGACCCTGGCCGCGGACATGCTCACCGGTCTGCGCTCGGACAAGACCGAGCTGCGTCAGCAGGTCGAGAGCCTGAGTGAACAGAACCGCAGGCAGACCGACGAACTCAACGCCGCCGACCGTTTCCTCGCCGGCTCGTCCGGGCGCATCCTCGCGGGCGCCCTGGCCGACCGCACCGTCGCGGTGTTCACCACGCCGGATGCCGATCCCGCCGACGTGGAGGCGATCGCACGCGGACTGGACACCGCGGGCGCCGCGGTCACCGGCCGCATCGCCCTGACCGACGCCTTCCTCGACGCCGCCGAAGGCGACCGTCTGCGTACCTCGGTCACCAACGTCATCCCGGCCGGCGCCCAACTGCGTACCGGCGCCGTCGATCAGGCCAGCCTGGCCGGCGACTTGCTCGGTCTGGTCCTGTTGCTCGACCCCGCCAACTCACAAGCCCGCAGCACCCCCGAAGAGCTCGCCCTGGTGCTGGAAACCCTGCGCGGCGGCGGCTTCCTCGCCTACGGCGACACCCCGAACCGCCCCGCTCAGCTCGCCCTCGTCATCACCGGCAACGGCGCGCGATCATCCGAGAACAGCCAGGGCGCCAACATCGCCCGCTTCGCCGGCGCCCTGCGCGCCCGCAGCTCGGGCACCGTCCTCGCCGGCCGCGCGGGCGCCGCCGAAGGCCCAGGCCCGATCGCCGAACTGCGCTCCGACTCGGTCCTGGCCACCACCGTCACCACCGTCGACCATTTGGACCGCGAGATCGGCCGCGTCACCACGGTGCTGGGCCTGTCCGAGCAACTCAACGGCGGCTCGGGCCGCTACGGCACCGGCACCAAAGCCACGTCCCTCACCTTCGCCGCCCTGCCCCGCTAGCCGGGCCCCGGCACTGCTGGGCAGGGCGTGAATAGGGCTGCGGCGCAGCGGCGATCGCGTGATACTCTGCGGATCCCGTGCGCCGCGTGGGCGTGACGCACGATGGGTTCGAGATCGAAGTAGGGGAACATGGTTCCGGCGGGTGGGGATGGTCGCGGTGCTGGTACCCGGTGAGGTTTTCGCCGGTTATCGCATTGTGCGGCAGCTCGGTGCGGGTGGGATGGGTGCGGTGTATCTGGCTCGCCATCCGGAGCTGACTCGGCCGGTGGCGTTGAAGGTGCTGACCGGGGACGGGGACGACGAGAGCCGGAAACGATTCCTCCGGGAAGCGAAACTGGCCGCGCGACTTCAGCATCCGAATGTGGTCGCGGTCATCGACCGGGGGCGTTTCGACGAGCGGCTGTGGATTGCGATGCAGTTCGTCGACGGTAGTGACGCCGCGGCGGCGCTGCGTCGCGGGCTGACCGCGGAGCGTGCCGTGCACATCGTCACGGAAGCGGCCAAGGGCCTGGACGCGGCCCACGACGCGGGCCTGCTGCATCGCGATGTGAAACCCGCGAACATCCTGGTTGCCCGCGCGGACGGCGAGCCGGATCGGGTGCTGGTCACCGACTTCGGGATCGCGCGGGCGGTGGAGCAGTCGACCGCGCTCACCGCCGAGGGCATGGTGCTGGCCACCCTCGCCTATGCCGCTCCCGAGCAGCTCGAGGCTGGGCCGATCGATCGTCGCGCCGATATCTACGCGCTCGGCGCCACGCTGTTTCATCTGCTGACCGGCTCGGTGCCGTTTCCGCGCGACGATCCGATGACCATCCTGCACGCCCATCTCAGCGAGCCCCCACCACAGCCGACGCTGCTGAACCCGGTGCTGCCCAAGGGATTCGACGCGGTGATCGCTCGCGCCATGGCCAAGGATCCGCGCGACCGCTACCCCAGCTGCGGTGCGCTGGCCGCCGCCGCGATCGCCGCGTTGCGCGGGGAACCCGAACCGGTGCTGCCGAATCCGCGCAGGCACCGGCGAATCCTGATGGCGGGCCTGGTGATCGGCCTCGTGGTCGCGCTGGCGGCGGTGCTGGGCCTGACCTTGCGGCCGTCCTCGGCGCCGGCATCGGCGGGTACCGCCAAGTCACCGGCATCGGCGCCGCGAGCCTCCGGCGAGGCCGGTCCCTGGGGTGTCTACGGCAGCATCGCCGATCGATTCCCGAACCTGCTGCCGTCATTCCCGCACGCCCTCGGCTACCAGGGAATGTACTGCCGGGCAGCCGATTCCAAGGACGCGACCACCAGCGTTCCCCTGAACGTCACACCCGCCACGCTGGCCACCATCCGCTGTGACGGCGACGGCGATCCGCTCGAGATGGTGGCCATCACCTGCACGGTGGATCGCTCGCCCCGGCCCGAGCCGAACTTCGTCTTCGGAACCCGGCGCGGGGAGCAGCGCTGGACCAAGGGAACCGAATCCGGCACCGCGACATGGGGCGACGGGCAGACCGCGCAGGGCTACCTGTATGGATTGATGGTCACCTTCGACAGCCCGGCCCTGAACTCCTGCTACCTCTACTCTTTCGGGAGCAACGAGCTCACGGGGGCGGAGCTATTCGAGAAATGGTGGGCCGATGCGCCGCTGTAATCGCTTGCTCCGGTCGCTGTCACCGCTGCTGGCTGCCGCAGTGCTCACCGGCTGCGCCGGAATCGTGCCGGGAACGCCGGAATCGGCTGCCCCCGATTTGGGCGCGCTCGACACCGGCGAGTGGGACACGACTCGACTGTCGGCGCCCGCCAACGGAAAAGACTCCTACGGCCGCATTCTCGAATCGGCGCGTCTGGCCGAGGCGGTGATCAACCCGATCGATATCGACGCGTCGCTGGTCTACCCGGTGACCGCGCTGGTGCCAACGCCCCTGGCCTCGGTCGGCATCCTCGCCGAAGTCGCGCGCCCGATCCTCACCGAATTCGGCATGGTCGCAGGGTATTCGGTGACTGCGGGCGATACCGACGGCGAACGCTCGACGATGAACAGCAAGTCCACGCTGATTCGTGTCACGGTGCTCAGCCTGCACGATCCCGCCGCCGCGGCCGCGGCGGCGCAGCGGATCGGTGCGGCCGATTTCGCCGCCGGAACCGGCAACGAAACCGTCGAGATCCCCGGGTACGAAGCGGCGCAGGGTCATTGGCGGCCCACAGTGCCGACCGTCGGCGTCTACATCGCGCACGGTTCTTTCGTGGTCGCGCTCTACCTCCGATTGCCCGAGCCGGATTCGGACGCGCTGGCCGAGCTGGCGGCGGCCACCCTCGACGCGCAGCTGCCGAAGCTGGACACCTTCACCCCCACCCGTGCCGATCAGCTCGCCACCCTGCCCTTGGATCCGGACGGCATGGTGGCGCGGATGGTGCCGATGCGCGCCGGGCAGTGGACCTACCCGTCGATCAGCCGCCGGGAGAACTACTTCCGTGAGGTGACAGTCGCCATCGGCGTGCGCTTCAACGGCGCGGTGGTTCTCGGCCCCGGCGGCGTGGATCACCAGCTGCGCGTCGAACAGAGCGATCGCACCAAGCCCGGCGAGTACGGCATCGATCGACTCGCGGAGACCGGGTTGGAGAGTCTCTACCGCTTCACCGACGCGCGTCGCGCCCGCTGGTACTACCGGGCCCTGGTGGACAACATCTCGAAGTCGGTGGCCGAATCCGCCGACGCCGAGCGCGCGCTGATCGCCGGACCCGCGGGCGTCCCGGACGCGTTCTGCTACCGCATCGAGTTCAACGGCACCGATCCCTACCACCGCTGCTACCTGCTCGACGGCCGATTCATGGCGACAGTGATCGGCCCCGACGAGACCTTCGTCCGCCGCCGTGCCGCCGCCCAGTACGCCCTGCTGGCCGGGGCTCGGTAAGCCGATGCGCGAGCTGAGGCCCGGGAGCGAGGTGGCCGGGTATCGGATCGGCCGCCGGCTGGGCGCGGGCGGCATGGGCGCGGTCTACCTGGCCCAGCATCCGCGCCTGCCACGCCACGACGCGCTGAAGGTGCTGGCCCGCGCTCGCAGCGCCGATCCCCGCTTCCGGGAACGGTTCCGGCGCGAAGCCAAGCTGGCCTCGCGCCTGGACCACCCCAATCTGGTCGCGATCTACGGCAGCGGCGAGGACGGCGAATTGCTGTGGATCGCCATGCAATTCGTCGACGGACAGGACGCGTCGGAGTTGGTGCGCGCCGGCGGCCTGCCCGCCGAGCGGGCGATCACGATCGCCACCGGGGCGGCGCGCGGCCTGGACGCGGCGCACGCCGCCGGGCTACTGCATCGCGACGTGAAACCGGCCAACATCCTGGTCGCGCACGCGGGCGAGCATGTTCTGGTCACCGATTTCGGTATCGCCAAGGAAGAGGTGGGCGGTACCGCGACGGGAATGATGCCCGCGACCCTGGCCTACGCGGCGCCCGAGCAGATCCGCGGCGGCACGGTGGACCGCCGCGCCGACGTCTATGGTCTCGGCGCGACCCTGTATCACCTGCTGACCGGCCAGGTGCCCTTCCGCCGCGAGACCACCGCCGCCATGCTGCACGCCCAACTGTCCGCGCCGCCACCGCGCCCGAGCCGCGCCGTGCCCACCCTGCCGGTCGCCCTGGACGCCGTGATCGCCCGCGCGATGGCCAAGGACCCGGCCGAGCGCTACGCCAGCTGCGGCGAGCTGGCCGAGGCGGCCGGGGCCGCCCTCGGCGGCCGCTCCTTCCGGCGCATCCGCCGCGTCCGGACCGCTGTCGCCGCCGCGGTCGGCGCGGCCACGGTGGTGGCGACGGTCGCCGCCTTCGGCCTCCCCGGCGACGCCGGCCCTCCGTCGCCACCGGCCACCGCCGCGCAACCTCCCGTATCGCCCTGGGGCAGCGCGGATTTCATCGTGTCGGCGTTTCCCGCAATGTTGCCCCCGGCTCCGACTGCCCGCAACTACCTGGACCTGACCTGCAAAACCGTCGACGACGCGGCGGTGCCCGCGGTGGTCTGCACCGGCGAGAACCCGGATGTCTGGTGGCTGATGGTGAAGTGCCGCACCGACCGCGCCGCCTACCCGCCGATCGCCACCGACGGCGAAACGCGGACCTGGACGCGCCCCTCGGGCTCGGGTAGCGCGGTGCTACGCACGGACCCGGACCAGTACCGCGGCCTGGTCGGCAAGCTCGATATCCGCTTCGACAGCCCGGACCGCAATTTCTGCGCACTGCAAGCCTTCGGCATGACCGGCGGCGCGGAGCTCTTCGATCAGTGGTGGCCGGCGACACCGATCTGAGGCCGCTAGGGCACCGGCACCAACGCGACTTCGCTGACTTTCGCGGCCCTGCCGAGCTAGCGCGCGGCGGCGAAATCCGCCATATCCGCGGGCCGGGTGAAGGTTTCGGCGAAGGCGTCGGCAAGTCCGGTGTCGTTCTGTGCGGCCAGCATCAGCTCCTGCACGGGCGGGGGTGGGTCGAGCACGGCCATGGTCCAGCGGGCCGCCGGATGGGCCACCGCACTCAGCCACGGCTGTGCCGCCGCCGACATCCAGGCGCGGTCGAATCGAGCAGGAGAATCCAGAATCGCCGCGCTGTATCGGTCGGCACAGAAGGCAGCACTGTTGGCTCCCTGAGCGCCGCCGGGATCCATCCGGCACACGACGTCACCGCCGCCGAGGACGAGGGCGCCGGATGGCAATTCGGCGACCGGCTCCCGCATGGCTGGGAGTACGGCACCCACCAGCGTGGCGCCACCGTCCGTCAATTCGGCGTTGCGATACCGATCGGCGACTGCGGCGGGCAGGTATCGCCGCAAGAGATCGCGGGCCAGCAGCAGCCGATCGGTGGGGCCGGTATCGGTGAAGATGTCGAGCGCGCCACCGGGTAGCCCCTCGAACAGCAGTATCTCGCACCGCCTTTCCTGTCCCGGCGGACCTGTCAATCCCGGGTAGGAGATGATTTCACCGAGGCCCGGCAGAGCTGTATAGGTCCCGAAGCCATCGTCGGCAGGTTCGACTTCGTCCAGGTACAGCACCGACAATCGGCGCAACGGATCGGTCGGCATCGTCCACTTCGGGTCGATCGGAAAATGAGCGGCGAGCTCGCGCGATGCGCGGGTAACCACGGTCAGGTCGTATCCGGAGGTTCGCCGATCTAGTTGTGGCACGGATAGTTCGGCGATTTCCAGGTCGCCGTCGGCCGCCGCGAACTCGGTCAGCCACCGGGCGAACACAGTTCGCTGGTCGACGCTCTGAGCTGGTGCGCTGAAACGTCCCGCCCACCCGGACAGCACGACACGATCGACGACCAGATTGAATCGGATGCCGTCGATCCGCGGCGCGATTCCGTGCCAGAAACCCAGCCCCGCGTGCGATTCGATCGCCAATGTGGGCGCGAACTTCACCTGTGTGCTCGTCACCGCGCCGGCCAGCACCGCGGCCGCGTCCCGGTCGGTCACCAACCGGACGGGTATCCCGTTGGCCTGCAACCGCAAAGCAAGTGGGAGTCCGCACTCACCGGCACCAACTACCTGAATTCGACTCATGCGCCCAGAATCAATCGATAGGTAGGTCGCCCGCATCGGGTACCGCCGCGAAAGTTACCTAAGGGGCGGCGGTATTCGATTGCTGATGCTGGTAATCGACTGGCTGGCTACCATGCTCACGTGGCCGGGCGAGATCCATCGAGCGTCGAATCGCCGTCGGTTGCCGCCGACGACTTCGTAGGGCGCGACCGGGAGTTGGACACGATCTCGCGGTTGCTGCTGGATTCGGCGCGGCTGATCACGCTGATCGGCCCGGGCGGTATCGGCAAGACTCGTGTCGCGATCGAGGCCGTGCGCCGGTTCTACAAGGCTCGCCGGGTGCCAGTCCACTGGGTTCGGCTGGCCCGGCTCTCCAGCAGGGCCGACGCCGCGGCGATCGAGGACGAGGTCGCGCAAGCAATTGTCGACGCCGATTTCTCCGATCGATCGGTGTGGACGGCGCTGGTCGATACTCTTACCCACGCCGACGCCGCCGGCAGCAGGTCGCAGACGATCCTGGTCATGGACAATTGCGAGCACGTCCTGGAGGGCGCGGGGCAGGTGATCGCCGGACTTCTCGACGCCGTGCCGAAACTCACGGTGCTGGCTACCAGCCGGGAAGTGGTCGGCTGGGTCGACGAGCGACTGGTGCCGATCGGTTCATTGCCCCGGGAGCAGGCGCTCACCCTGTTCCGCAATCGGGTGGAGCTGACCGGACGCACCATCGCGGATGATCAACTCGCACTGGCTGATTCGATCTGCCGGCACGTGCACGATCATCCGCTCTACATCCGGCTGGCCGCCGCGCGCCTGCTGCGGCAACCGCTGCCGATGGTGCTCCGCGATCTCAGTGGCGAAGTCGACGATCGGCGGCTGCGGTGGTCGCGCGGGCCGCGCGTCGGCGGCGAACGCAGGCATCAGGGCATCCGTGATGTCATCGCCTGGTCCTACGAACTGTGCACCGACCAGGAACGTCTGCTGTTCGATCGGATGTCGGTCTTCGCCGCGGGCTATGACGTGAATCCCGACGACGAAACGTATTCCTCCGACTTCGATGCCGGCGCGGAACTGGACGCGATCGAGGGTGTTTGTGCTGATCTCGACAGCGTTTCCGGCGATTCGCGAATCAGCATCGCCAGAGCAGACGTCGAGGGCTTGCTCGAGCGTTTGGTGGACCAGTCCCTGGTTTCGGTGCATCTGACCGCCGACACAGTCCGCTATTCGCTGCTGGAAAGCTTCCGGGTATTCGCGCAGCATCGGCTACACGAGCGTGCGGCCGGCGCCGAATGTGAGCGGCTGGCCGCCCGGCATCGGCGCTACTACGCCGACAAGATCGTCCAGGCCGGCGCCGATTGGTTCAGCCCGGCCGAACAGGATCGCCTGGATTGGGCGCGGGGCGCCTGGAACAACCTGCTCTGCGCCATCGATGGCAGTCTCCTCGCACCCGCGGAATCGGTGACCGGGCTGGAAATCGCGGTGGGCATGATCGCGTTGCGTGTTCCCTTCACCAAGGGATCGCTGCGCGAATCCCGGCGCTGGGCCGAGCGCACCCTCGCGGCGACTCGCGGCCTCGATCCGCAACCGGTCGAACTCCAGATCGCGGCGCTTGCCCTGATCGGCTGGATCAGTCTGTGCCAGGGGGACCACGACAATGCCGAACGGATGCTCGACGAGTGCGTGACGGCCTGTGTTTCCGAGCCGGCGGCACGAGACAGCTGGCGCCGGCATCCCGAGCGTGACCTCGGCCTGCCCGCGGCCGCCGAGTTCACCCGCGGCAGCGAACTGATGCTGGTGCAGCGGGACGCGCGCGCGATCACGGTGCTGGGGCGTGCCCGGCAGCGGTTCACCGCCGGCGGTGATCGCAGCGGGGCCGCGATGAGCGAGCTGTTCGAAGCGCTCGCCGCCGGCTTCCTGGGTACGGCCGAGCAGGCGATGGAGCTCGCCCGGCGCCACCTCGACAACGCCACCGCCGCACAGGCACGCTGGGCGATATCGTGGGCTGAATTGGCCTGGGCGATTGCCCTGACCAAACATGACGACCCCGGCGCGGCGCTCGCGGTCGGGCGCCGCGCGCTGACCGATCAGGTGGCGATGCGTGACCAGTGGGGCGCACTCTGGGCGGTGCACATCCGCATGTGGACGCTCGCGGCCTCGCACCCGGGAGCCGGCGAGGCCACCGAGATCGCGCTCCTCGGCGGCGGCGCCGCGACCTGGCGGGAACACCTGGGTGTGAACCTGGCGAACCTCGGCCCCTTCGGAACCGAAACCGACAATGCCCTCCGGATCGCCCGGGATGTGCTCGGGCAAACCCGGTTCGACGCCATGCGGCACGAGGGGTCCCTGCTGCGGCCGGAACACAACGAGGTCGCGCGGCTGGCACTGGGCACCTTGACGATGAACAAGCTCGGCGTGGATCATCCGGTCCGGCGCAGCCGCCCATCACTGTGGCAGCAACTCTCCGGTGCCGAGCAACAGGTGGCTACCTTCGCGGCGGCAGGCTGGACCAATTCGGCGATCGCGGCGGTGCGCGGCAGCTCGTTCAAAACCATCGACGCGCAGATGGTCTCGATCTTTCAGAAGCTGATGATCACCTCGCGGGTCGACATCATCGCGTTCGTACCGACGGATCGGATAGCCGACGTCACGAACGCGGCGGCGCGGCGGCCGAAGACCGCGCAGCCGCGTGGGCGAACGTGACGTTCGGCTCATCGGGTGCGGGAAGGTACCGAGGCATCCTGAGGTCAGCCGCCGGATGACCGTTGAGCGACTTGTGGGCAAACGCGCGTGGCGTTGGATCGCCAGGGGCAAACAGTGTTACCGTGAAGACCCGTGGGTCAAACACGGATTCAGGCGCGAACTGCCACGAAACACATCTTCGTCAGCGGTGGTGTCGCCTCCTCATTGGGCAAAGGCCTTACCGCTTCCAGCCTCGGTCAGCTGCTGACGGCGCGCGGTTTGCGCGTCACCATGCAGAAACTCGACCCTTACCTGAACGTCGATCCGGGCACCATGAATCCGTTCCAGCACGGAGAGGTGTTCGTGACCGAGGACGGCGCCGAGACCGATCTCGACGTCGGCCACTACGAGCGGTTCCTGGACCGCGATCTGTCCCAGGACGCCAATGTCACCACGGGGCAAATCTATTCGACGGTCATCGCCAAGGAACGCCGCGGCGAATACCTCGGTGACACCGTGCAGGTCATCCCGCACATCACCGACGCGATCAAAGCCCGCATCCTGGCGATGCAGGGCCCCGATTTGCAGGGCCACACCCCGGACGTGGTGATCACCGAGATCGGCGGCACCGTCGGCGATATCGAATCCCAGCCGTTCCTCGAGGCGGCGCGGCAGATCCGCCACGACGTGGGCCGCGACAACGTCTTCTTCCTGCACGTCTCGCTGGTGCCCTACCTCGCCCCCTCCGGCGAGCTCAAGACCAAGCCGACCCAGCACTCGGTGGCGATGCTGCGCAGTATCGGCATCCAGCCCGACGCGCTGATCCTGCGCTGCGACCGCGACGTGCCGCAGGCGCTCAAGTCGAAGATCGCGCTGATGTGTGACGTCGATGTCGACGCCTGCATCTCCACTCCGGACGCGCCGTCGATCTACGACATTCCCAAGGTGCTGCACCGCGAGGGCCTGGATGCCTATGTGGTGCGCCGCCTGGGTCTGCCGTTCCGCGACGTGGACTGGACGGTGTGGGGCGATCTGCTGGAGCGCGTGCACAACTCGCGCGAGTCGATCGAGATCGCCTTGGTCGGCAAGTACGTCGACCTGCCGGACGCGTACCTGTCGGTGACCGAGGCGCTGCGCGCGGGCGGGTTCGCGCACCGGGCAAAGGTGCAGATCCGCTGGGTCCCCTCCGACGAGTGCGAGACCGAAGCCGGCGCCATCGCCGCGCTGCGGGACGTGGACGCGGTGCTGATCCCCGGCGGGTTCGGCATCCGCGGCATCGAGGGCAAGGTCGGCGCGATCCGCTACGCCCGGACCCGCGGCATCCCGCTGCTGGGTCTGTGCCTGGGCCTGCAGTGCGTGGTCATCGAGGCCGCGCGTTCGGTCGGCCTGGACGACGCCAACTCCGCCGAGTTCGAGCCGGACACAAAGCATCCCGTCATCTCCACCATGGCCGACCAGAAGGCCGCCGTGGCCGGCGCCGCCGATCTCGGCGGCACCATGCGCCTGGGCGCGTACCCGGCGACCCTCACCAAGGGGTCGGTGGTGGCCAAGGCCTACGGCACCGAGGAAGTCTCCGAACGGCACCGGCATCGTTTCGAGGTGAACAACGCCTACCGCGACAAGATCGCCAAGAGCGGCTTGCGATTCAGCGGCACCTCGCCCGATGGACATCTGGTGGAGTTCGTGGAATACCCTGCGGATGTACATCCGTTCTTCGTCGCCACCCAGGCGCACCCGGAGCTGAAGAGCCGTCCGACCCGTCCGCATCCGCTGTTCGCGGCGCTGATCGCGGCGGCACTGGATTACAAGGCGGCCGAACGGCTTCCGGTGGACCTCAGCGGAACCGACGAACTCCCGGATGCGGACAAGTAATTCATGACTGACAGAGGGGGAGCGGTGCCGGGCAGCCACGATTTCGAGACGGTGTCCAGTAAGACCGTGTACAGCGGGGCCATCCTCGCCTTGCGGTTGGACCAGGTGGCCATGCCCGGCGGCGGCGTCGCCGAACGCGAAGTGATCGAGCATCACGCCGCGGTCGCCGTCCTCGCCCTCGATGACGACGACAACGTGGTGCTGATCAACCAGTACCGGCATCCGATCGGCCGGCGGCTGCTGGAACTGCCGGCCGGTCTGCTCGACGTCCCCGGCGAGGATCCGCTGGCGGCGGCCAAACGGGAGCTCGCCGAGGAGACCGCGCTGGCCGCCCGCGAATGGTCGGTGCTGGTCGACGTGGCGCTCTCGCCGGGATTCACCGACGAGGCGCTGCGGGTCTACCTGGCGCGCGGGCTCTACGCGACCGAGCGTCCCGAGCCGGAATTCGAAGAGGCCGACCTCGGCGTCACCGTCATGAAGGTGGATCAGGCGGTGCGGGCCGCGCTCGCGGGCGAGATCGTCAACGCCACGGCGGTCGCCGGCGTACTCGCGCTGGCGGCGGCGCGGGCCGGAAACCTGCCGCTGCGTCCGGCCGACGCGCCGTGGCCGGGCCAACCCACCGAATTCCTGCGGCGTAAAGCAGCACAGCAACCCGAAGCCTGACAGGATCCCAGGGTGCTCGCACGCGAGATCGACGCCTACCTCGACCATCTCGCGGTCGAACGCGGCGCGGCCCGCAACACCCTGGGCGCCTATCGCCGTGATCTGGGCCGCTATCGCGACTTCCTCACCGAGCGCGGGATCGACGGTCTGGATCGGGTAGCCGAAGCCGATGTCGCCGAATTCACCATGGCCTTGCGGGCAGGTGCGGAGAATCATCCGCCGCTGGCGGCGAGTTCGGTGGCCCGCGCGCTGATCGCGGTGCGCGGGCTGCATCGATTCGCCGCCGCGGAGGGTCTGACCACCACCGATGTGGCGCATGCGGTGAAACCGCCGGCGCCGGGCCGGCGGCTGCCGAAAGCGCTGCCCTACGACAAGGTGCTGGCTCTGCTGGAGGCCGCGGGCGGTGACGCCGGCAACGACGGCGGCCCCCGCGGACTGCGCGATCGCGCCTTGCTGGAGCTGCTGTATTCCACGGGCGCACGCATTTCCGAGGTCGTCGGACTCGATGTCGACGATCTCGATACCGGCGAACGCGCCGTCGTCCTGCACGGCAAGGGCGGTAAACAGCGCATGGTCCCGATCGGCCGCCCCGCGCTCGCCGCGGTCGACGCCTACCTCGTGCGGGGCCGCCCGCTGCTCGCCGCCGGCAGCAGCTTTGCCAAGAACGCCACCGCGGGCGCACTGTTCCTGAATGCCCGCGGCGGCCGCCTCTCCCGGCAAAGCGCCTGGCAGGTTCTGCAAACCGCGGCCGAACGCGCGCGCATCGGCGCCACCGTCTCCCCGCACACCCTGCGCCATTCCTTCGCAACACATCTGCTCGACGGCGGCGCGGATGTGCGTGTCGTCCAGGAACTTCTGGGCCACGCCTCGGTCACCACCACCCAGATCTACACCCTCGTCACCGTCAGCACGTTGCGCGAGGTCTGGGCCACCGCCCACCCCCGGGCCCGCTGATTGCCTTCGCGCACGCGGGCTTCCAGGCAACGATCTCCGGGTATCGTCTGTGCGAGTACGTACGTCGGCTCGCGTGTCCGAGCGCAAGTCTCGCGCTGTCAAGCGGTAGCGTCTAAACAGAGCTGGACCGTACGAAAGCGAGGTCGGGCCTGATGGGGTCTCGCTACGCTCGGCGAGGTCGATCATTTCGAGCGACCTGCAAGCAGTCGCTACGGCACTGGGCAAACGCGTAAGGAGCAGCGGACGTGACTACAGCAGGAGCGGCGGGACCGACTTCGGACGCTGCGGCGGAAACGCTGTGGGGCAACGGGGCGGCACCCGTTCCGGAGAGTGCGGAACTCGGGCCGACGGGCAGGCCGTTGCGTTTCGTGCCGGATCCGCAACCCCTCGCCGAGCACGGTAACGCGCTGATCGTCGCGATGTGCAATCAGAAGGGTGGCGTCGGAAAGACCACCTCCACCATCAATCTCGGCGCGTCGCTGGCCGAATACGGCCGCCGCGTGCTGCTGGTCGACCTGGATCCGCAGGGCGCGCTGTCCGCGGGTCTCGGTGTCGCCCATCACGATCTCGATCAGACGGTGCACAACCTGCTGATCGGCACGCGCACCTCCATCGACGACGTGCTGATGGAAACCCGCATCGAGAACCTGGATCTGCTGCCCAGCAATATCGACCTGTCCGCGGCGGAGATCCAGCTGGTCAACGAGGTCGGCCGGGAGCAGACCCTGGGCCGCGCGCTGGAACCCATCCGCGACCGCTACGACTACATCCTCATCGACTGCCAGCCGTCGCTGGGCCTGCTCACCGTGAACGCGCTGGCCTGTTCGGACGGCGTGATCATTCCGATGGAGTGCGAGTACTTCTCGCTGAGAGGACTCGCCCTGCTCAACGACACCGTGGAGAAGGTGCGCGATCGCCTGAACCCGAGGTTGAGCCTGTACGGCATCGTGGTCACCATGTTCGACGCGCGACTACTGCACTCACGGCAGGTCATGGCACGCGTCGTCGAGGTGTTCGGCGATCTGGTCTACGACACGGCGATCTCACGCACCGTCCGGTTCCCGGACGCCAGCGTGGCCGGCGAACCCATCACCACCTGGGCGCCGAAATCCGGTGGCGCGGAAGCGTATCGGGCGATGGCGAGGGAAGTCATCCACCGGTCCGGCCGGTGAACGGCACGCTCGACCCCGCTCCAGCCTTGCCCGAGCCCGAAACGCCGGAGAAGTCCGGATTCCATCTGACGCTCAGCAATTTCGAGGGTCCCTTCGATCTGCTGCTGACGCTGATCAGTTCGCGCAAGCTCGACGTCACCGAAGTCGCGCTGCACAAGGTGACCGACGAATTCATCGCCTACACGAAGGCTTTGACGGCCGGGATCGCCGGTGAAACCGGTCTGCGCGCGGACAAGATCCTGGATCAGACCACCGAATTCCTGGTCGTCGCGGCCACGCTGCTGGACCTGAAGGCAGCCCGGTTGCTGCCGGCGGGGGAGATGACCGACGCCGAAGACCTGGAACTGCTGGAGGCCCGCGACCTGCTGTTCGCGCGGCTGCTGCAATATCGCGCGTTCAAGCAGGTAGCCGAGCTGTTCGGCGAACTGGAAGCGATTGCGCTGCGGCGCTACCCGCGCTCGGTGAGCCTGGAGGAGCGGTTCGCCGGTCTGCTGCCCGAGGTTACGCTGGGAGTAGACGCGGCCGGGTTCGCCGAGATCGCCGCCGTCGCCTTCCGGCCCCGCCCGGTGCCCAAGGTCGGGCTCGACCATCTGCACGCGCACGCCATCTCGGTCGCCGACGAAGCGGCCTGGGTGCTGGACCGCCTCAAGGAACGCGGCGTGGGCGGTTGGACGACCTTCGCCGAGCTCGTCGCCGACTGCGAGCAGCCGGTGCAGATCGTGGCCCGCTTCCTGGCGCTGCTCGAGCTCTACCGGGGCAAGACGATCGAGTTCGATCAGCCCGATCCGCTGGGTCCGCTGGGGGTGAGCTGGCTCGGTGAGGTGGATCCGGACGCGCCGGAGCCGATTGTGACCATCGAGGAGGACTACGGGTGAGCGAGCCCAGCGGCGAGAACGAGCCGAGCGGTGCCGACCAGCCGCCCAGCGGGGGCCGGCCGACGGGTGCGGCCGACGCCGCCGGCCAGCCGAACGCGAGTATCGAGCCGGCCGGTCCGCCGACCGCCGAGACCGCGGCCGCCCGCATGATGGAGGCGGCTCGATTGGCCGAGCTCGCCCGTCTCGCGGCTATGCAGGCCCGTGCGACCGACCCCGCTGTCCCCACCACCGCCGAGCTGATCCGGCGCGACGCCGAGCTGCTGGCCGACGACGGGGTCACCCTCGTGGGGCTCGAGGTCGAGCCGGGACCGGCCGATTCGTCCCTGGGCTA
Organism: Nocardia sp. NPDC051832; assembly: GCF_040681285.1. Taxonomy (NCBI): domain Bacteria; kingdom Bacillati; phylum Actinomycetota; class Actinomycetes; order Mycobacteriales; family Nocardiaceae; genus Nocardia; species Nocardia sp. NPDC051832. The sequence continues at coordinate 872,494 of NZ_JBFAYL010000004.1, read as the reverse complement.
TCAGCCGCGCGGCACCGAGCCGGTTCCTGGCGTCTCGCAGCAGTCGCCGGAAGAGACGCTCGACACCCCCCGCATCCTCGACGAGGACGAATTCCGCTCCGCGCTGGAGGCGATGCTGCTCGTCGTCGACGCGCCCGCACCGGCAGAACAGCTGGCCGCGGCCCTGAACGACGAGACCGAACGCGTCGAGGACGCCCTGCGTGCGATGTCGGCCGAGCTCAGCGCCCGGCACAGTGGCATCGACCTGCGTTTCGTCGGGGATGGCTGGCGCTTCTATACTCGCAGCGAGTACGCACCCTATGTAGAACAAGTGCTGCTCGACGGCGCGCGAACAAAATTGACCCGCGCGGCGTTGGAAACATTGGCGGTGGTTGCCTACCGCCAGCCGGTGACCCGGACCAGGGTGAGTGCGGTCCGCGGCGTGAACGTCGACGGAGTGATGCGCACGCTGCTGGCTCGTGGCTTGATCGCCGAGGCCGGGGTCGATTCGGAAACGAACGGCACGCAGTACCGCACGACCGAGTTGTTCCTGGAGCGGATCGGGCTCGCGTCACTGTCGGACCTGCCGCCCCTGGCGCCCTTGCTTCCGGGCGTCGACCTGATCGATGAGATCAACGACAGTCTGGATACCGACCCCCGGTACACCAGGCTGAAAAAAACCGCCGAGGCAGATTTGGATCTCGGCACCGAGGACTAGGAAAAACATTGAATACGCCCGCTCGCCGAGATGGCACACCGGATCGTAGAAAAAGAACAGACCAGCCGCCCGCCCGCGGCTCGGCCCGCAGCACAGGTTCGCGCGGAGCCCGCGCGGCCCAGCGTGGCGCCGCAGCGGAGCGCGGTGGCTGGAGCGAAGACCGCGGTGGCGCCCATCGCGGAGCCCCCGCCGAGCGGAGTAGCTGGAGCGAGGAGCGCGGCGGCCGTCGCGGCAGCGCCCAGGGTGGCGCCGCTCAGCGTGGCACCGGATCGCGAGCTTCCTCGCGTGGTGAGTACACCACCCCCAGCGGAACTCCGTCGCGTGGCGGCTCGTCGCAGCGCGGAACATCATGGGGTGAGCGTGGAACTCCCGCGGCCCGTGGCGGCGCACCCGGTCGGGGCGGGGCCCCGGCAGCGCGTGGTGGTGCCCCCGCCCGTGGCGGCGCCGGACAGGGCGGACCGCGCAAGGCCGCACCCGCCGCCGCGAAGAAGACCGTCAAGCCGAAGCGGCCGACGCCGTCGGGGCCGTTGCTGAGCAACGCCAAGCCGGCCAAGCATCAGTATGTCGAGCCGACCGAGGTCTACGAGTCGCACACGAAACTGGCCGCCGGTGAGGGCGAGCGGTTGCAGAAGGTCCTGGCCAAGGCTGGTGTGGCCTCGCGCCGCGCCGCCGAGGAGATGATCGAGCAGGGCCGCATCGAGGTCGACGGCATGATCGTGCGCGAGCAGGGTCTGCGGATCGACCCGCAGAAGGCGGTCATCCGGGTCGACGGCACCCGCGTCATGGTGCGCGAGGAGCTGGTGCACATCGCGCTGAACAAGCCCAAGGGCTGGCAGTCGACGATGTCGGACGATCTGGGCCGGCCCTGCGTCGGCGATATCGTCGCCGAGCGGATCGCGGCCGGTCAGCGGCTGTTCCACGTCGGGCGGCTGGACGCCGACACCGAGGGCCTGCTGCTGCTCACCAACGACGGCGATCTCGCGCACCGGCTCATGCACCCGTCCTTCGAGGTCTCCAAGACCTACTTGGCCACGGTCAACGGCGAGGTGCACAAGGGCATCGCCAAGACCTTGAAGAACGGCATCGAGCTCGACGACGGCCCGGCCAAGGTCGACAAGTTCCAGGTGCTGGAGCTGGGCGAAGGCCGTTCGCTGGTGAAGCTGGAGCTGCACGAGGGGCGCAAGCACATCGTGCGCCGCCTGCTCGCCGCGGTCGGGCACCCGGTGATCCGCCTGGTGCGCACCAATATCGGACCCGTCGCCCTGGGCGACCAGCGGCCCGGCACCCTGAAGGTGCTCGGCCGCAACGAAGTCGGCAAATTGTATGAGGCGGTGTCGTTGTGAGCAGTGTGGAGACTTCCGTGGCGATTACGGAGAAGTTGATCGGCAGCGGCCCGCTGGTCGTTGCGATGGACGGTCCCTCGGGCACCGGCAAATCCAGCGTCTCGCGGCTGCTGGCCACCCGGCTGGGCGCGCGCTATCTCGACACCGGCGCCATGTACCGGGTCGCGACCCTGCGCGTGCTGCGCACGGGCGTCGACTTGGCGGACGCGGCCGCCATCGCCGTGGCGGTGAAGGAACTGCCGCTGCACATCGGCACCGATCCCAGCCGTGAGGTGATCGAGCTCGACGGCAGCGATGTCGCCTCGGAGATTCGCGGTGACGCGGTGACCAAGGCCGTCTCGGCCGTGTCCGCGGTGCCCGAGGTGCGGGAGCTGCTGGTCGCGCTGCAGCGCGACATCACCACCGCCGCGGGCCGAATCGTGTTGGAGGGCAGGGACATCGGCACCGTCGTGCTGCCCGGCGCCGACGCCAAGATCTATCTGACCGCGTCCGCCGAAGCGCGGGCGCAGCGACGCAACCAGCAGAACATTTCCGAGGGCCGCGGCGACGACTACGAGGCCGTGCTGGCCGACGTGCAGCGTCGCGACAACCTGGATTCCACGCGCAAGATCTCCCCGTTGCGCCCGGCCGAGGACGCGGTGCTGGTCGATACCAGCGAGCTGACCAAGGCCCAGGTCATCGACGAGTTGTATCAGGTTGTCGCGCAGCAGCTTTCGACGACAGGAGAGTCCCGGTGACCGAGGACGTACTAGCCGGTGACGGCGTCTGGAGTGACGAAACCGATTGGGACGCCATCGGTTTGGAAGGCGAGGAGGACGGCGAAGAGTATGTCGCCATGCCGACCCTGGCCGTCGTCGGACGCCCGAATGTCGGCAAATCCACGCTGGTGAACCGGATCCTGGGCCGGCGCGAAGCCGTCGTCGAGGACATCCCCGGCGTCACCCGTGACCGCATCTCCTATGAGGCGACCTGGTCCGGCCGCCGGTTCTTCGTGCAGGACACCGGCGGCTGGGAACCCGACGCCAAGGGATTGCAGCAGTCGGTGGCCCGGCAGGCCGGCGTGGCCATGGAGACCGCGGACGCGATCCTGCTCGTCGTCGACGCCACCGTCGGGGCCACGGCCACCGACGAGGCGGCGGTGAAGAAGCTGCGGCGCTCCAAGATTCCGGTCATCCTGGTCGCGAACAAGGTCGACGATCAGCGCGTCGAGGCCGAGGCCGCGGCGCTGTGGTCGCTGGGTCTCGGTGAGCCGCGCATGGTTTCGGCCGCGCACGGGCGCGGCACGGGCGATCTGCTCGACGATGTGCTGGCCGTGCTGCCGGAAACTCCGCGCGAAGGCACCGGCGGTCAGGGTCCGCGGCGCGTCGCCCTGGTCGGCAAGCCGAACGTCGGCAAGTCCAGCTTGCTCAACAAGCTGGCCGGTGACGAGCGGTCGGTGGTCCACGATGTCGCGGGCACCACCGTCGACCCGGTCGACTCGCTGGTCGAATTGGGTGGCAAGGTCTGGAAGTTCGTCGACACCGCCGGTCTGCGCCGCAAGGTCTCCCATGCCAGCGGTATGGAGTTCTATGCTTCGCTGCGCACCAAGTCGGCGCTGGAGGCGTCCGAGGTCGCGATCATGCTGATCGACGCCTCGCAGCCGATGACCGAACAGGACCTGCGCGTCATCAGCATGGTCGCCGACTCCGGTCGCGCGCTCGTGCTGGCGTTCAACAAGTGGGACCTGGTCGACGAGGATCGCCGGTTGCAGCTGGAGAAGGAGATCGACCGGGAGCTGGTCCGCGTGCCGTGGGCCGGGCGGGTCAACATCTCCGCGCACACCGGCCGGGCCGTCCAGAAGCTGGTTCCCGCCATGGAAACCGCGCTGGAATCCTGGGACAAGCGTATTCCGACGGGCCGTTTGAACAACTGGCTCAAGGAAGTCATCGCGGCCACCCCGCCGCCGATGCGCGGCGGTCGCCTGCCCCGCGTCATGTTCGCCACCCAGGCTTCGACGCGCCCGCCGACCTTCGTCCTGTTCACCACCGGATTCCTGGAGGCCGGCTACCGCCGCTTCCTGGAACGCCGCCTGCGTGAAGAGTTCGGCTTCGACGGTTCTCCGGTCCGCATCTCGGTTCGCATCCGCGAAAAGCGAGACCGCAACAAGAAGTAACCACCGATGCCCGGCCCCGGGGCGCAATGGCGCGCCGCCGCCATGATGCGCCCCGGCCTCCTCTTGGTATCCGGCGCGATCGGCCGAGCGGACCTGCACGCCCACCACAGCGTGCAGGTCCTGCTCACCCGCACCACTCCGCTAGTGCTCGCCGACCGCACCGGCCACGAATCACCCTGCCGCGCAGCCGTAATCCCTGTCGGCGTTCCGCACCAGATCGTCCACGGAACCACCGACGGCATCCTGATGCTCTTCGACCCCGAATCATCAGCCGGAGCAGCCCTGAGCGCCGCACCCGCCGGCCACACGGTCGCCGATTGGATCGCCGCCGCCCACAAACTCGGCCTGACCCCGGCCAGCGCCTGGCTCTTCGGCGGCACGGATCCGGCAGCAGCAGAACAAGACTCGCTCGACGCAGCGTCGGCCAGAACGCGCGAAGTCGTGCGCAGCTGGGTCCGCAACGTGCGGCGACAGCCACAAAGCACCAGATGGCTACCCCACGCCACAGGGGCCCTGAGTGCAGTGGCGATGCCGGATACTGCCGCTGCACAACGGCATTCGGCGGGACGACCTGGAGTGGAAGCCAACGCCCCGGCGCTAGGCGAAGCCTTGCCGCCGGACCGAGCGGCAGTGCCGGACCGAGCGGCAGTGCCGGACCGAGCGGCAGTGCCGGACCGAGCGGCAGTGCCGGACCGAGCGGCAGTGCCGGACCGAGCCGCAGCACCGGACCGAGCCGCAGCACCGGACCGAGTCGTTCCGCCGGATCGGGCTGTGCCGCCGGATCGGGTTGTGCCGCCGGATCGGGCTGTGCCGCCGGAACGAGATGCGGTCTCGGAACGAGATGCGGTGCCGGATCGGGCTGCGGTGCCGGATCGGGCTGCGGTGCCGGATCGAGCCGTGCCGCCGGAACGAGCCGTGCCGCCGGGCCGAGCTGCGGTGTCGGATCGGGCTGGCGCGCCGGACGAGGCCGGCGTCCAGCGCCATCCGGCCGTGGCACAGCTGCTCGCTATGCTGCCCGACATGTTGGATGCGGGCCCGATTCGCTCCCGCGATTTAGCGCGCGCCGTGCATCTGTCGGAAAGCCGACTGGCCCATGTTTTTTCGGCTGAGCTCGGCCTCCCGGTGCGTCCCTACATTCGGTGGTTACGCCTACAACGGGCCGTGGAGCTGTTCGCCACCGGTCAGTCGTTGACGGCTGTCGCCCACGGCGCGGGTTTCTCCGACAGTGCCCACTTGAATCGCGTGTGCCGCCGCATGTTCGGTGCTCGCCCCTCGGACTATGCCGCCATCCACTGGGTTGACGATCTGCCCGGACTCGTCCCATAGCCGCGTGATCGGAGCGGGCCGTGGAATGGTGGCCACCGATCGTTCGCTGATGGTCGTCGCCTGTGGCGGGGAGATTCCTGATGGTGCCTGCCTGAATCGCGTGTGCAGCCGCATGTTCGGCGCGCAGATCGGTAGCCGGTATGGAGGCAGCAGGTTTGTTCAAGTACGCCGATGGGTGGGTGTTCGATGCTGGGTGGGCAAATCAACGAGTTCTTGGAGGAATCGTGGCTCCTATGCCGCCCACCGTCCGTGCCGCTTTTCAAGCTGAATTGGAATCGGCCAGCGCCGCAACTGATCTCGACGTGATGTGGCGTGCGCTCGAACGGGCTCACATCCTTTCGCAGGGCTGGCCGTGGCCGCATACCCGGTCGCACTGGCACATGTTGCGCGTGGCTTTGCGCTGCCGGGACCGGCGCGAAGCGCTCGGACAGGTCGTCCGCCTGGCCGGCGCGGGCGTTGCTTCGTCGCTCGGTCGCGTTCCGGTCGGCAACACCGGTCGTTCCACCGTCGGAATCATGACTCCGATGCCGATCCCGGACGACCTCGCCCAGATTCTGGCTACGGGCCGCGCCGAGACCGCCAACCGCTGACGTCATAGCCCAAACCCGCTCGGTCGCAGCCGAGCAAAGCCTGCCTGCGCAGGCGCGAGAGCCGAGCGGTGACTGCGGTAGTCGAATTGCTGACGACACGCCGAGGGAGACGGCAATATCGCTACGCGCGAGTAGAGGGAAGGGGTGGAGGGGGTGTCTCAGGTGGGTGGCTGGCGATCTGGCGGCGGTTGCCATCAGAATGGGGGCGGGTGACGGCGGTGTCGCTCGAGGAGGGTGGACGATGGTTGAGACGGCGCAGGAGCGGCGGGCGCGCCGGGTCGCGGAGTTGTATGCCGAGTATCCCGAGATTCGGGCGGCTCGGCCGGACAAGGGGGCGGCGCTGCGCGAGATGCGGTTGCCGGAGATCATCGCGGCGTTGTGTGCGGCGTATGGGGAGCGCCCGGCGTTGGGGCAGCGGGTGGTCGAGTGGGGTGCGGCGGGGCGGCGGTTGTTGCCCGAGTTCGAGACGATCACCTATGGGGAGATGGGTGCGCGGGTCGATGCGGTGACGGCGGCTTGGCACGCGGCCGGGATCCGGGCCGGGGATTTCATTGCGATGGTGGGATTTACCAGCATCGATTACACGATTCTGGACCTGGCGTGTGTGCGGCTCGGTGCGGTGGCGGTGCCATTGCAGGCGAATGCGCCGGTCGCGCAGCTGGCTTCGATCTTGGCCGAGACCGAGCCGCGGGTGGTGGCGGCGAGCGCGGATCTGCTCGCGCATGCGGTGGACTGCGTGCTCGCCGCCGCGCAGCCGGAGCTTTTCCACGTGTTCGATCTCCATCCGCGGGATGAAAAGCAGCTCAGCGCTGTCGAATCCGCCCGCTCGCGGCTGGCGGCGCGGGTCGAAGCCTTGGATTCGGTCATCGAACGGGGCCGGGAGCTCCCGGCCGCACCGGTATGCGAGGCAGACGACGACACCCTGACCTTGCTGATCTACACCTCCGGCAGCACCGGAACGCCCAAGGGCGCCATGTACACCGAGCCGCTGGTCCGCAAGATCTGGCTGGCCCAGCCGCCGGTCGCGGCGATCAACCTGAACTTCATGCCGATGAGTCACGTCGCTGGGCGGATGACCTTGCACGGCTTACTGGCCCGGGGCGGCACCGCCTATTTCTCGGCGCAGAGCGACATGTCGACACTGTTCGAGGACATCGCGCTGGTTCGCCCGACCGAGCTGTTCTTCGTTCCGCGCGTGTGCGACATGGTGTTTCAGCGGTTCCTGGGCGAGGTGGACCGGCGGCTAGTGCCGGGCGCCGACCGCGCCGCCGTCGAGGAGCAGGTGAAAACCGAACTGCGCGAACAGTTCCTCGGCGGTCGCGTGATGACCGCGATCTGCGGGAGCGCGCCGCTGGCGGCGGAGATGAAGACGTTCATCGAATCGGTGATCGATCTGGAACTGCACGACGGATACGGGTCCACCGAGGCGGGCGGCGGTCTGGTGATCGACAACCGGGTGCGCCGCCCACCGGTCCTCGACTACAAGCTGGTCGACGTGCCCGAGCTCGGATACTTCCGCACCGATCGCCCGCATCCGCGCGGCGAGCTGCTGCTCAAGACGACCGCCATGATTCCCGGCTACTTCAAGCGCCCCGACATCACCGCCGAGGTTTTCGACGAGGACGGCTTCTACCGGACCGGCGATATCGTCGCCGAACTCGGTCCGGACGAGCTGGTCTGCGTGGACCGCCGCAACAACGTCTTGAAGCTCTCGCAGGGCGAATTCGTGACGGTCGCGAAGCTGGAGGCGGTGTTCTCGACGAGCCCGCTGGTCCGCCAGATCTTCGTTTACGGCAGCAGCGAGCGTGCCTACCTGCTGGCGGTAATCGTCCCGACCGCGGATGCCCTGCGCGCGCCGGATCCGAAAGCCGCACTCGCGGAATCCCTTCAGGAGCTGGCCCGCGACGCGGAGCTGAACTCCTACGAGATTCCCCGCGACTTCCTGATCGAGACCGAACCGTTCACCACCGCCAACGGACTGCTGTCCGGCATCGGGAAACTGCTGCGGCCCAAGCTGAAAGAGCACTACGGGCACCGACTCGAGCAGCTCTACACCGATCTCGCGGCCGCCCAGACCAACGAACTGATCGCCCTGCGGCATTCGGCGGCCGATCAGCCGGTGCTGGACACCCTCGGCCGCGCCGTACGCGCGTTGCTCGGCTGTGCCGACACCGATCTACGCCCCGACGCGCACTTCACCGATCTCGGCGGCGATTCGCTGTCGGCGCTGTCGCTGTCGAATCTGCTGCACGAGATCTTCGACGTCGAGGTACCGGTGGGTGTGCTCACCAGTCCGGCGACCGATTTACGGCAGATTGCCGATTACATTGTGGCCGAGCGGAATTCCGGAGTCCGACGGGCAACGTTCAGTGTCGTGCACACTCGTGACGACGAGGTCCGGGTGGACGAACTCGTCCTCGAACGTTTCCTCGACACCAGCACCCTCACCCCGGCTCCGCGCGCCGCCGAAACCCGCACCGTGCTGCTCACCGGCGCGAACGGCTATCTCGGCCGCTTCCTGTGCCTGGACTGGCTACGGCGGCTGAAAGCGACTGGGGGAACGCTGATCTGCCTGATTCGAGGATCCGACGCGGCGGACGCAAGACGACGCCTGACCGCGGCCTTCGACTCCGGCGACCCCGACCTGCTCGACGAGTTCGAGCAACTCGCCACGCACCTCGAGGTCGTCCCGGGCGATGTCGGCGAGCCGAATCTCGGTGTGGATCAAGCGACTTGGACCCGCCTGGCCGGCACCGTCGATCTCATCGTGCACTCCGCCGCCCTGGTCAACCACGTGCTCCCGTATCGGCAACTGTTCGGCCCCAACGTCGTCGGCACCGCCGAGATCATCCGCCTGGCCCTCAGCACGCGCGTCAAATCGGTCGACTTCCTGTCCACCGTCGCGGTGGCCGCCCAGATCGATCCGGCCGACTTCGACGAGGACGCCGACATCCGCCTGATCAGCCCGGCCCGCCGTCTCGACAGCGCCTACGCGGGCGGCTACGGCACCAGCAAATGGGCCGGCGAAGTCCTCCTGCGCGAGGCCCACGACCGGTTCGGTCTCCCGGTGTCGGTCTTCCGCTCGGACATGATCCTGGCCCACAGCCACTACGCGGGCCAGCTCAACCTGCCGGACATGTTCACCCGGCTGATCTTCAGCGTCCTGGCCACCGGCCTGGCCCCGCACTCCTTCTACACGACCACCGCGGACGGCGCCCGCCGCCGCGCCCACTACGACGGCCTACCCGCCGACTTCACCGCCGCCGCGATCACCACCCTCGGCGGCCGCCCGACCGGCTTCCACACCTACGACGTCCTCAACCCGCACGACGACGACATCTCCCTGGACACCTTCGTCGACTGGCTGATCGATTCCGGCCAAGAAATCCAGCGAATCGACGACTACCAGGACTGGCTCGCCCGCTTCGAGAACGCCCTGCGCGCCCTCCCGGAGAAACAGCGCCACCAGTCCCTGCTCCCACTCCTGCACGCCTTCAAACGCCCAGGTAGACCCCTCGCCGGCGCCGCACTGCCGACCAAACGCTTCCACGCCGCCGTGCAGGCCGCGGGCACCGATATCCCGCACCTGAACGCCGCCCTGATCGCCAAATATGTGTCCGATCTACACCTGCGAGGATTGCTGCCGGAACGTTAGCTCGGCCGATGCCGGGGTACTCGCCTGCCGTAAAGGAGGTGTGACCATGCCCAAGCAATGGAGCAACAAGCGAGAACGGCAGTACGAGCACATCAAGGAGTCACAGGAGGACCGCGGCACCGGCACCAAGCGCGCCAAGGAGATCGCCGCGCGCACGGTGAACAAGAACCGTGCCCAATCCGGCGAATCCCGGACCGCCAGCCGCACCTCGACCCGCGACAAATCACCCCAGCAGCGCGGCGGCCAGCGTTCCGGCACCAACCGCCCCAAGGGCCCGACCCGTGACCAGCTCTACAACGAAGCCAAGAAGCGCAACATCAAGGGCCGTTCCTCGATGACCAAGGGAGAACTCGCCGACGCCCTCGGCAAATAGGCCGACCAGGGAGGTTCGTTGAACGCAGTGACCGAGCGACTCGCCGCCCTCGCCGCCGACAGCGCCCTGACCATCGCCGTCGCGGAATCACTGACCGCGGGAAATCTGGCCGCCGCTCTCGGCGCCGCGCCGGGTTCCGCCGACTGGTTCCGCGGCGGCATCGTCGCGTACTCCCGCACCGTCAAACACGACCTGCTGAAGGTTCCGCCGGGTCCGGTGGTCTGTGAACCGGCCGCCAAGGCCATGGCCGACGGCGCCCGCACCCTGCTCGATGCCACCCTCGCGGTGGCCGTCACCGGCGCCGGCGGCCCGGATCCGCAGGACGGCGAGCCCGCGGGCTCGGTCTGGTTCGCCGTCGCCACCCCGGACGAAACAACAGCCGTCCACCAGCATTTCGACGGCACACCCGAGGAAGTCCTCGACCAGACCATCAGCGTTGCCCTCGATCTTCTGCTAGCCGCGGCCACGGCCCGATAGCCGGCGGGTGGACACAGCGGCGAGCGCTCGTACGCTGGATCGGGTGATGTCTACAGCACAGATGGTGGCGTTGGGTGGCGTGACGCTGGTGGCGGCCATGTCGCCGGGGCCGGATTTCGTCATTGTGACGCGGAGTGCGGCGTTGTCGGGACGGCGGGCCGGGATGGCCTGTGCCGCCGGGATCGCGGCGGGCGTTTTCGTGTGGTCGGTGGTGAGCGCGGTCGGGGTGGCTGGGCTGCTGGCGGCCTCGGCAGTGGCGTTCACGGTCGTGAAACTGGTCGGCGCGGCGTATTTGATGCTGCTGGGGATTCGGGCGCTGCTGGCGGCCCGGCGCGGGGAGTACGAGGTCGACGCGGCGGCGGGCGCTGCGGGCCCGAGCGCGTGGGCGGCGTTCCGGCAGGGCCTGCTGACCAATCTGCTGAATCCGAAAGTGGCGGTGTTCTTTCTGGCGTTGCTGCCGCAGTTCATGCCGACCGCGCCGTCGGCGCTGGACACCCTCACGCTCGGCGCCATCGCGGCCGTCGTGGGGCTGGTGTGGTTCGTCATGCTGGCGAATGTCGTGAACGCGGTCCGGGGCGTGCTGGCGCGGCCCGCGGTGCGCCGGGCCATCGATACCGTCATGGGCGCGATGCTGGTCGCGTTCGGCATCCGGGTGGCCGCGCAGGCCTCCTGACATCGCCGTTCCTGAAACACCGGCTGTTCACCGGTCCGGCGGTTCGGCCGTCGCGGCCGGTAACGTCGAGGCCCGTTCGAGGCATTCCCGCGGTACACGTCGTCTGCTGAAGGAGTTCCGTGCGCACATCCGGGCGTTTGATCGATCTCGACCGCCGCAGTTTCCTGATCGGGCTCGGGTTGCTGCCCGCGCTCGCCGCCTGCGAGCGGACCGAAACGCCGAAACGTCTCGCCGACCCCGATATGGCGGGCTCGAATCCGCATGTCGAACCACAGGACGACCTCTATCGATACGTCAACGGCCGCTGGCTCGACGAGTACCAGCTGCCGCCGGACAAGGTCTCCTACGGCACCTTCGCCGAGGTGTCCGACCGCACCGAGGGTCAGTTGCGTGCGCTGATCGACGATATCCGGAACCCGAAGGCGGGCAGCGAGAGTCAGCAGGTGCGCGACCTCTACGACGCCGTCCTGGATACCCGCGCCATCGACGAGCAGGGCATGACGCCGCTGGCCGATCTCTTCGCGCGCATCGACGCCGCCGGCACGAAAGCCGAACTGGCCCAGGTGATGGGCGCGCTGCCGATGGACGGGTTGATCGGGCTGGCCGTCGTGCCCGACCCGAAGGACTCCGCCGCCTACACGCCGACGATCGCCCAATCCGGGATCGGGCTCGACGAGGAGTACTACCGCAAACCCGAAGCCGCCGAAAAGCTCGCCGCCTACCGCACGTTCCTCGAACGGATCTCCGCCGGAGCGGGTTTCGCCGACCCGGTCGCGCTGGCACACCGGGTGCTGGACCTGGAAACCCGGATCGCCGCGCTGTTCTGGGACAACGTGCGCGAGCGCGACCCGAATGCCACCTACAACCCGACCAGCTGGGACGAATTGACCCGGACCGCAACGGGTTTCGAGTGGGACCGGTGGCTGGCAGGCCTGACCGACCGGCCCAGGGAGCTCTTCGCGCGCGTGGTGGTGCGCGAACCGTCGTTCGTGACCGGCGCCGCGCAGCTCTGGCAGGAGGTCGATATCGCCACGTGGCGTGACTATTTGAAGCTCGGTCTGGTCCGCACCTTCGCGCAATACCTGCCGACCCCGATCGCGGACGCCCGCTTCGACTTCTGGGGCAAGGCGATGGATGGCTTGCGGCAGCAACCGGAGCGCTGGAAGACCGCGCTCGAAGCAGTCAACGAATACCTCGGTGATCAGCTCGGAAAAGCCTACGTGGCCGGCTACTTCCCAGCCGAGGCCAAACAGCGGGTGCAGGACATGGTGGCCGACCTGCTGGCGGCCTACCGCATCGATTTCGAGAAATCGACCTGGATGTCACCGGCCACCCGGGCCGCTGCCGTGGTGAAACTGAACAAGATCACCACCAAGCTCGGCTACCCCGACAAGTGGCCGGACTACTCGGGTTTGACCATCACTCGCGGCAAGCTCATCGAATCCCTGCGCGCCGCAATCACTTTCCGCGCCAAGCGGATGTTCGACCGGCTCGGCAAGCCGGTCGACAAAGCCGAATGGGAGATGCCGCCGCAAACGGTCAACGCCTACTACAACCCGAGCGCCAACGAAATCGTCTTCCCCGCGGCTATTCTGCAGCCGCCGTTCTTCGACAAGGACGCCACACCCGCGGTGAACTACGGCGCCGGCGGTGCGGTGATCGGCCACGAGATCGGGCACGGCTTCGACGATCAGGGCTCGCGCTACGACGGCGACGGGAACCTGCACGACTGGTGGACGCCGGAGGACCGCGCCGCCTTCGACGCCAAGACCCAACAGCTCATCGCGCAATACGACGCGCTGGTGCCGGCGGGCCTGCCCCCGACTCAGCACGTCAACGGCGCGCTCACGGTCGGCGAGAACCTCGCCGACCTGCACGGCCTGCAAATCGCCGTGGCCGCCATCCGTTTGGCTGCCGGGCGGGACGGCTCCGACCCGGCCTTGCGCACCATCTTCGAATCCTGGGGCCGCACCTGGCGCACCAAAACCACGACCCAGGCCCTGGAGGCACAGCTGGCCAGCGACCCGCACGCACCCGCCGAGTTCCGCTGCAATCAAACCGTGCGCAACCTCGCCGACTTCTACGAGACCTTCGGGGTCAAGGAAGGCGACAAGATGTGGTTGCCGACAGGCGAGCGGGTCACCCTGTAGATCGGTCAGCCGATGGTGGCGGTCAGGGGCAGTGCGGTCACCGAGGTGCCGAGGTGGATAGTGAATTCTCCCGGTTCGGTGGCCCAGCCCGTGTCGGTCCAATGCTCGAAGGCGCGTTGCGGCAGTTCGACGGAGACCGTGCGGGACTCGCCGGGTCCGACTGTGACACCGGCGAATCCGGCGAGCCAGCGCACCGGGCGGTCGACGGCGCTCTGCTCCCGGGACAGGTAGGCCTGCACGACCTGCTTGCCCGCGCGGTCACCGGTGTTGGTGAGGGTGACGGTCGCGGTGCGCCCGGAGACGGTGAGATCGCTCAGAGTCCAGCTGGTGTAGCCGAGTCCGTGCCCGAACGGATAGGCAGGTGCCACAGCGTCTTTCAGCCAGGCTCGATATCCGATGTGAATGCCCTCGGAGTAGGGGAGCGCACCCACGCTGTCCGGCGTGGTGTTCCGGACCGGCACATCGCCGAGGGTTTTCGGCCAGGTGGTGGGTAGACGGCCACCGGGTTCGGTTGCGCCGGTGAGCACATCGGCCAGCGCGGCGCCGAACTCCTGACCGGGGAACCAGGACAGCAGCACCGCGGCCACCTCGTCCCGCCACGGCAGTTCCACCGGCGCACCGGAATTCACCACCACGATGGTGCGCGGATTCACGGCGGCGACGGCGGCGACCAGCTCGTCCTGGCGGCCCGGCAGCCGCAGATCCGTGCGGTCGAAACCTTCGGATTCGATCTGCTCGGCGGTGCCGACCACGATCACCGCGACATCGGAGGTTCGTGCCAGTTCGACCGCGGCGTCGAACTCCTCGCTAGCCGAACGCTGCGGGCGGGTGATGCCGAAGGTGAGTCCGAGGATGACGCCGAGCCCCGGAATCGCGGGCGGGGTGGCGACCGTGATCCGGACGTCTACCTCCTGCCCCGCGGCGAAGGTGCGGGTGACCGAGCGCTGCGGCGGGTACAGGATCGCGCCGACCGGATCGGTGCCCTCGAAGGTGATGGTTTCGTCGAGGACCAGCTCGCCGTCGAGCTCCAGGCGGGCCTGGCCGAGGGTGCCGACGCCGATCTGCCAGTCGCCCTGGACATCCGCGCGCAGCCGGGCGCGGACCTCGATGGCGCCGGCTTCGGCGGCCTTCTTGTCGCCGAACAGCATGAGGTTGCCCGCGGTGCGGTGCTGGGAATCGATGACGGTGTCACCGTCGAGGTAGCGCAGGGACAGGCCGGGGGTACCGGTTTCCGGGTCGGTTACCAGCTCCAGCGGTACCGGGATGAGCTGCTCCGCCAGCCGCACGCCTGGCGTATGCGTCACGGGCAGAACAGCTTCGAGGCCCTCGACCGGGGTGGCCGTGCGGGAGGGGATGACGGTGGCGCTGCCTCCGCCCATGAACCGCGGCAGCGCCGCGTTCGGGCCGAGCAAAGCCACGGTGGTCTCCGGCCGCAAGGGCAGCACGCCGTCGTTCTGTACCAGCACCATGCCTTCGGCGGCGGCCCGGCGCCCGAGGTCCCGCGCCTGCTCCGCGCTGAAATCCGGTGCGGGCGCGGGCTCGCCGTCCAGCGCGCCGACGCGCATCGCGAAACGCAGGATGCGGCGGACCTTCTCGTCGATCGCCGATTCCGGCACCTCGCCCGCCCGCACGGCTTCTTCCAGCGGCGCGCCCCACAGCATCGGCGGACCCGGCATCGCGAGATCGGTGCCCTTGGCCGCACCGGCGGTGGAGCGCACCGCGGTCCAGTCCGACACCACCACGCCGTCGAAACCCCAACTGCCCTTGAGTGGTTCGTCCAGCAGCACGTTCTCGGTCATGGTGACGCCGTTGACCGAGTTGTAGGCGTCCATGATCATCCACGCGCCGGCCCGCACACTCCGCTCGAACGGGTACAGGTACAGCTCGTGCAGGGTGCGGTCATCCGCCTGGATGTCGACGGTGAAGCGGTCGGTCTCGGAGTCGTTGGCCACGTAGTGTTTCGGGCACGCGCTCACTCCGTGTGCCTGCACCGCTTCGACATACGCGGACGCCATCTCGGCGGTCAGCACCGGGTCCTCGGAGAAGCATTCGAAATGTCTTCCGCCGAGCGGGGATCGGTGCAGATTGATGGTCGGGCCGAGCACCGCGTACACGCCCTTGCGCCGCGCTTCGTGCGCGATGAGCGCGCCGATCTCGCCGAGCAGTTCCGGGTTCCAGCTCGCCGCCACCGCGGTGCCCGAGGGCAGGCTCACCGACGGGTCGCGTTCGTCCCAGTGTTCGCCGCGCACGCCGGACGGGCCGTCGGACACCGGCATCTCCGCCAGTCCGATCGCCGGGTCGCCCGCGAGCCGGAACATGCCCGCGCCGGAGATCAACCGCAGTTTGCCGGGGAGATCGAGTTTCGCGAGGAGTTCTTCGATGCGGTCGTCCATGCTCATGTCCCGTCTCGAGATGGTTGGCAACTATCAGGCTACTGATGCGGTCCAGAAGTCCACGAGATCGGCGCACACCTGCTCGGGCACGTCTTCATTGGGCAGGTGACCGACGCCTGGGTACCGCACCTGGCGCGCGCCCAGTTGCTCGGCGAACCGTTCGTGCACCTCGGGCGCCCACAGGTCGTTGGTGTCGCCATAGGCCACGAGTAGCGGCACGCCGGCCGCGGCCAGCTGGGCCGGATCGCTCAGTGGCGGCACCTCCATCGTCCGCAGAATCCCCAGGATGTTGGCCTTCTTGGTGGCCAGGATCCGGTTGTGCAGGAAATCGAGCCGCTCCGGTGCGGGGGTGTGACCGGCCGCGAACATGGCGGTGCTCATCTGCTGCCAGATGAACTCCTGTCCGCCTGTCTCGACCGCCTGAGCGACCAGGCTCGGCGGCGGGAAGTTGATGTCCTGCACCGAGGACGGGCCCGAGGCCAGCAGCGTGAAACTGCGGAACCGCTCCGGCTTCGCGACCACCGCGACCCGGCCGACGTACCCGCCGAAGGAGTGACCGACCAGGTGCACGGGCTCGTCCCCGGCCACCTGCTCGACGACCCGCAGCAGGTCGCCGGAGAAGTCGTCCATGGTGTAGCCCTCGACCTCGTCGGGGCCGTCCGACTGCCACTGGCCGCGCTGGTCGTAGGCGACGGCCCGGTATCCGGATTCCGCCAGCAGGGGGAGCAGGGCTTGGAAGTCTTCCTTCGATCCGGTGAACCCGGGCACCAGCACCGCGGTGCCGCGCGGCGGCGCGCCCAGCGGTGGCGCGACCTCCCACGCGGCCAGGTTTCCGTACCCGCCGTCGAGGCGGAACGGAACGATTTCGGTGCTGTGCTGGCTCATGACCCCGAGTCTGCCAGCGCATTCTCTGCAAACCGAGTGATCACTCGGTAATGTTATCGACTCGAGATAATTAGTGGCGGGACCGAGACGGCCGCCTACGGCTACTACTCTCGGCCGAGGACGATCGGAAAGGAGCACCATGGCGGAACGCCAACGCAGTCCGCGCGGCGCGGCGCGCCGGGAGCTGATCCTCGACGTGGCCCTGAAATCCTTCGCCGAGAACGGTTTCCACGGCTCCTCGATCGCCGATATCGCCGCCTTGTGCGGGTTGTCCCAGCCCGGGCTGCTGCATCATTTCCCGACGAAAGCCGCCCTGCTCGCCGCCGTCCTGGAGTACCGCGACCGCATCGATGCCCAGCGTCTCGAATGGGGTGATCCGCCGCGCGGTCTCGACGCGCTGCATCGGCTGGCGCGCCTCGTCGACCACAACACCCACGTCCCGGGCCTGGTCCAGCTCTTCACCGTGGTCACCGGCGAATCCGTCACCGACGACCACCCCGCCCACGCCTGGGCCACCGCCCGCTATCGGAAGCTGGAAACCGATCTGGCCCAAGCGCTTTCGGACGGAATCACCGACGGGACCATCCGCCCCGATGTCGACACCCGCGCGCTCGCGCGCCAGGTTTTCGCGATGATGGACGGCCTGCAACTGCAATGGCTGCTCGACCCCGAATCCGTCGACATGTCCGGCCTTTTCCGCTCCTACATCGAGAGCCTGATCGCCTCGATCGCCACCGGCGGCCGATGAGTCAGAAGGTGGCGGCGGTGATCGTCACCGGCTGAGCCGGAAGTCCGTCCAGCGGTCCGCGTTCGCTCGGCGTGATACCCGCCGCGACCATGCGATCCAGCGCGTCCATACCGCGCACCACCTGCCCGAGAACGGAATAATTCGCTGGAATATTGGCGAAGGAGTGCACGATGAAGAACTCGCTCCCGTTCGTGCCCGGCCCCTGATTGCCCATCGCGACGGTGCCCCGCCCGTAGGTCTCGCCGCCGTTCACCTCATCCGGGAACTTGTAGCCCGGACCGCCCTTCTCGACCTCGTAGATATCACCGCACTGGAGCACCCCGAGCCGCCCGCTGTCGGTCAGCCGCCAGCATTGGCTGTTGTCGTAGAACCGTTGCAGCACAAGACTTGCCATGTTCTGCACCGCACACGGCGCGGCCCCGCCCCGGTCCAGTCGAACAGTCACCGGTCCGTAGTTGAAATGAAAGGTGACATCCACGGTCCCGAAGGCCGGCGCCACCGGCACCGGCGGCATCACCGGCCGCGCCGCGGGATTATCCGGCGTCGGCGTGAATTCGCACCACACCACCGGCGGCGCGGCCGCCGCCGGCGTCGACCCGCTGATCAACCCGGCCAGCGCGGCAATGGAAACGGCGAGCGCGAAACCCCAACGTGATCCCATATCAAGCAAGCTATCGGAATCCACTCGAATACGGTCCACAAAACCATAATTCATGTGATGACTGAGTCAGCCGCGGCGGGCGATCCAGGTGATGAGGTCGGATTCGACTTCGTAAGCGCTGCCGCTGCTCACTCCGGCCGCCTAGGCGACGCAGAATTCGTTGCCCTCGGGATCGCGCATGACCCACCAGTGCCCGGCGGGCCCCTGATCGAACTCCTCGACGCGGGTCGCGCCCAGTTCTTCGAGCTTGGCGACGAGCTTGTCGCGTCCGTCCGGGCCGCTGTGGATATCGATGTGCAGGCGATTCTTGCCGGACTTGGGTTCGGGTACGTCCTGGAACAGCAGCCGTCGGCCGTGGCCGGTGCCGCTGGTCTCGTCGAACGGGTCCTCGGGGTGCCGGACCGCGGCGAGGCCGCGGAAGTTCTTGCGGCCGTTGTGCTCGATGACGGCCGCTTCGGGCAGTTGACCTGCGGCGAGTAGCTGTTCGATCAGCGCGGTGGGGTCTTCGACCTGGTATTCGAGCGCGGCGGCCCAGAAATCGGCGAGGACGGGTGCGTTCACGCTGTCGATGACGAGCTTCCAACCTAATGCCATGGTCGTAGACGTTAAACAATCGGTCTGACAAGCGGAGCGGATTACCGGCGCGGCGGGCCGGAACATTTTTCCAATACGCGGGTAGGGGCCCTCGGCGACGATGAGTGTATGACTACACGTTCTTCCGCGCTCGAATCCATTGTTCCGCCCTCGCCACGCCGCAGACGTCGCCGCATTGCCGCCCTTCTGATCGTTGTGCTGATCGCCGGGTTGCTGCTGGTGAACGCGGTGGCGGTGAATCGGCAGGAGGCCGCCGCCACCGGCGACTCGATCCTGTCGCTGGACGGGGGCGACATCGCCGTGTATCAGGACGGACCCCGAGATGCCCCGGCGCTGGTCCTGATTCACGGGCTGGCCGCGTCGGCGAACTGGTGGGAATCGGTGGTTCCGGAGCTGTCGCGGTCCTATCGCGTCATTCGGATCGACATGCTCGGGCACGGCCGCTCGGCGAAACCGGCCGACGGTGACTACTCGATTCCGGCGCAGGCGCGCCGGGTCGGCGCGGTGCTGGACGGGTTGGGTGTCGCGCGCGCGGTCGTGGTCGGCCACTCCACCGGTGGATCGGTCGCGACCGCCCTCGCCGAGCAGCGTAGCGAGCTGGTGACCGCGCTGGGGCTGGTCAATACCGGCCCGCGCCTGAGCGCCTTCGTCTCCGAGGGGCCGACTGCCAGGCTGCTGACAATTCCCGTTGTGGGACAACTACTTTGGCGCTTCCGCACCGATGGACTGATTCGAAAGTCCATGGGCCCCGCGTTCACTCGCGACGTCGAGATCCCGCAGCAGCTCGTGGCCGACGTGCGCGGCCTGACCTACCATTCGTTCACCGCGACCGCGGCGGGGTCCAGCGACTACGTGGCGCGGACCGCGGTCCCGGCTCGGCTGACCGCCGTGGGCAAGCCGCTGCTGGTGATCTTCGGCGCGGAGGACCGCAGATGGAACTCCGCGTCAGCCGCCGACTACCGTGTCGTCCCTGGCGCACGCGTGGAGCTGCTGCCCGGTGTCGGGCACTCGCCGATGGTCGAGGATCCGGCGCGGACCGCGGCGATCCTGTTGGAGTTCACCGCGATTCACGCCCGCTGAGCTATGTCCGATCAAGTTCGGGGTTTTCCGGCGGCGAAGTACAGGATCGGCCCCGAACAATCGAACCGCTCGATCGTCAGGCCCGCCTCGGCAATCCAGCGCCGCAGGTCGTCGCGGCTACCGCTGTGCCCGAACATTCCCACCCCTCGCGCCAGCACCTGAAACGCCTCGGAGCGCACCCCCGCGCCGCGCAGCACACAACTCCCGACCAGCCGCCCGCCCGGTCGCAGGCAGCGCGCGATCTCCCGCAGCGCCGCCGCGGGATCCGGCAGGCAATGCAGCCCGTTGTAGCTCACGCACACATCGAACTCGTTGTCCGCGAACGGCATCGCCTCGATATCGGCTGCCACGCATTCCAGTCCTTCGACGCCCTGGCGCTGCGCGCGCACCCGAGTCCGCTCCAGCATCGCGGCCGAGATATCGGCCGCCACATAGCGCAGCCGCTGCCCGCTCCGCAGTCCCCGCAACGCCACCCCGCCCCCGCACGGCACGTCCAGCACGGCGGTCCCGTCTGCCAATTCCCCGAGAAACCCCATGCTCTCGTACAGCAGCCCGACATCGGTGCCCCACAGCGCCCACCCCGCCGGTCGCGCCAGCACCTCCCGCTCGACCACGGCATCATAGGCCCCCGCCCACACCTGCCCGAACGCCTTGGTACTCCACATCTCTCGAACGTCCACCACTACTGGCTCCTCGCGTTCCGGAAGCGACCATCGCAGGGTAACGCGGGCCCGCACGGGTGGTGCAACATTGCGGGGATGATCACCACCGCGTTCCTGCAATACGCCGGATCAGGGCCGATGCGGCACGAGGAGAAACTGCTCGACGAAGGACTGTGGCGGCGCGGTATCCCCGTCCGGTACTACAGCCTCAAGCGGGTCCACCGCAGGCAGCTGCCGCTGGGGCCGGACACCTTCATCGCCGGCGATATGGACGCGATGCACGGTGCGATGCGCCAACTGGGAATTCCCGTCCCGGAACCCGACGACTATCCCGAAAGCCTGCGTGCGTTTCTCCGGCGCAGGGTGTGGACGTCGACACTGGGCGAGGTCGAGCGTGTGCTGGAGACCGGTTCGGCGCCAGCGGTTTTCGTCAAACCGGCCGAGCGGCGTAAGGGTTTCACCGGCGCGGTCTGCTATTCGGAACGCGATATCGCCGCGTTGGGGCGGGTGAGCCGACGGCAGCGCGTGTGGTGCTCGGAGGTGGTGCGGTGGGATGCGGAGTACCGCGTTTACGTCATCGACGGCGGGGTCGTCACCGTCGACTGTTACGCCGGATCGGCGCCATTGGACCTGACCGTGGTGGAATCCGCGGTCGCGGCCTATGGCCGGTCCGGCACGGCGCCGAGCGCGTACGGCATCGACTTCGGGGTGCTGGCCTCCGGAGCGACGGCACTGGTGGAGGCCAACGACGGCTACGCGCTCGGCGCCTACGCCATCGCCGCCGATCAGTACACCGAGTTGGTGCTGCGGCGATGGCGCGAATTGCTCGGAAAGGCCGAGGTCAGCGGCGGGTCGGGTCGGTGACCAGGGCGCTGCTGCCCGCACCGGCGAGGACGGAGTCGACCGCGTCCAGCAGCGGGCTGGCCGCGGCGACGGTGACCGAGCCGACGCAGCCGGGTGCGCGGCCGCCGCTGCCGAGGGCGTTCTCGAAGGCTTCGACACCGTAGGTGCCGGCGCTGTGGCCGGTGAACACCGCGGAGCCCGAGCCGTTCGCTCCGACGGTGATATTGCCCAGGTGGAAGTGCACGCCGGCGGCGTTCGTGCCCTGGATGTAGTAGCCACCGGGCTTGCCGTTGACGGTCACCTTGATACGTTCCCGGCCGCCGACGGACTGGCAGGTGGCAGTGGAGTCGCCCGGGTAGGGGTCGTGCCAGGCGCTGGCGACGCCGACTCCGGAGAGAACGAGAACTGGAGTGACCGTCATCGCGGTGGCGACGGCGCGGAATCTTGTGCTGGCCATGATCTTTCCCTGCTCCCTGTGCGCGCCCGAGGGCGCCACGGTTTCGAGTGTGTTCTGTCAGTCCATCGCGCCGGCGTCGTCGCCGTTAGACATCGCTGGTCGAGCGGGGTCGGCGTGATGCGGAACGGTGTCATTTCGCTACCGCGTGTCGACGCTCGCCGGCCGGCGTGGGTAGGCAAGCTGGTCCGGTACGGATGACCGCCGATCCGGAGGTGACCGAATGAGCAGTCCGGTGCGACTGGCCGTGCTAACCGCGGCCCTCGCGTGTCTGGTCGGCGCGCCCGCCGCCGGGGCGGACCCGCTGGATCCGGACGCGGTGCCACCGCGCACGGCGATTTCGGTGCGCACCAACGTGCCGAACCTGCAATGGGGTACCACCAACGAGCATCAGGAGCGCGGGGCGCTGTCGCTGGCGAAGCTGTACATCGTCGATTACGCCCTTCGTCACGGTGACCGCTCGGCCGAGGACCGGGTCCTTGCCGAACGCATGATCCGTTACTCCGACGACAACGCGGCCAATGTGCTCGAGGCCAAGTACCCCAAGGCGATCGAACTGATCGCGGCCGAATACCACTTGCGCTCAACACATTCCACCGACCACTGGATGACGAGTACAACCAGTACCGCCGACGTCGCGGACTTCCTGAACAAGAAGCGCCACCAGGACCCGGATTCCCCGATCCTCGACTGGATGTCCGCACCAGGCACGGTCGCCGCCGACGGCACCGTCCAGAACTGGGGCACCACCTGGCTCCCGGGCGCGCTCGGCACCAAGTGGGGCTGGTCGGATTTCGAACCCGAAGAGGTCGCCTCGGCGTCCTACGGCATCGGATTCACTGTTGCCGCACACACTTACGGCTCCGGGGCCGAGCAGACCACCGATGTCCTCACCGCCGTCCCGGACGTGCTCAGCCACCTCGTCGCCCGGCGTCTCGCGGATGGCGTGCGGGAGTGGGAAGCGCTGTGGACCGCCGGCCTGCCCGGACCGCGCTAGCTATTTATCACACCTGTGATACATTGGCTTCATGCCAGCTCGGATCGACGCGGAACAACGACGCAGAGATGTCGTCGAAGCGGCCTTCCGGCTGCTGGTAGCCGAAGGGTTCGGCGGTCTGTCCTTGCGCAAGGTCGCTGCCGAGTCCGGTTTGAACATCGGGTCGGTGCGCCACTACTTCGACGACCATCGCGACCTCCTGGTCGCGGCCGCCACCGAGGTCGGCGATCGGATGGGGCAGCGGCTCGTCCGCCATCCCACCGAAGCGTTGCGCGGGCTCACCGGCGCACCGGCGGTCGACGCGCTGCAGGCGCTGGTCGAAGAGTTACTGCCGGTGGACGACGAACGCCGGGTCGAATCGATCGTGCTGCTGGAGTTCATCCTCGCGGCACGGGTGAACCCGATTTTCCGTCCGGTGACCGAGCAAATGGCCGCCGACATGCGGTCGGTGCTCACCGAGGCGTTGCGCGTGCTCGCGGCGCCCGGCCCGGCCGAGCAAGCCGAACGGCTCGTCGCGCTGATCGGTGGCCTGGCCATCGACGCGGTGACGCCACACGGCTCGCTCGGTATCGACCGTCTGCGTAAAACCCTTCGGGCGCACCTCAATTCGGTGCTGATCGCTTAACAACACCACTTTATCCACCTGATGCGTTGCCGCATCGGGGATTTCGTCCTGCGCGAAGGAGATCCGCCGTGCCCGCATGGCTTTTCGCATTGCTCGCTGCCGCATTCGTGTTCTACACCGACGATTACGTGATCGCCGGTGTGCTCCCCGAGATCGCCGGCGATCTCGGCGTCAGCGAAGCTCGAGCCGGTCAGCTGGTGACCGTCTTTTCGCTGACCGTCGCACTCGCGGCGCCGGTCGCCGGTGTCGCCTTGGCGCGGGTATCCCGCCGGCGGCTCTTCACCGTCTCGCTGGTGGTCTTCATCGCCGCGAACCTGCTCGCGTCCCTGACGAATACCTATGGAGTCCTGGTGGCGCTGCGCGTCCTGGCGGCACTCGCCGCCGCGGCCTCGACTCCCGCGCTCTTCGCCTTCGCCGCCGAACGCGCACCCGAAGGCCGCATCGGCAGATACGTCGCCGTCGTCGCACTCGGCGTCACCGGCTCGATCGCCGCCGGCGTGCCGATCGGCACCTGGATCGGCGGCCATTACGGCTGGCAGGCGACCTTTCTCGCGATGGCGCTGGCAGGCGCCGCCGCTCTGGTGTTCCTCCGCGCCGCCCTGCCGCGCGACCGTGACCAGCCCGCCGACGTCCCGGCGCTCGGCGACCAGCTCCGCGCCCTGGCCAGCCCGCCGGTCTCGCTCGGCCTGCTCGCCAACTGCGTCCTGATGACGGGCTCGATGATGATGCTCACCTACCAGGCGCCCTACCTCGCCGCCGTCAGTCATGTCACCGTCGACCAGCGCGCCCTCGCCTTCAGCCTCTCCGGTTTCGCCGGGATCGCCTGCATCTGGCTCGGCGGCATGGCCTCCGACCGCTGGGGCCCGGACCGCACCTTGCGCGCCGGAATCAGCCTCTTCATCGCCACCATGGCAACCCTCTGGGCGCTCGGCCTCGCCCGTCCCATCGCCTTCGCCGTCATTCTCCTGGTGGGAACCATCCAGGGCGGCATCGCATTCTGGAACTCCCCGGCGATCCAAGCTCGTCTCTACACCCTCGCCGGACCGGTAGCCGCGCAAGCTCTGGCGCTGAACACCTCTGGCACCTACCTCGGCGTCGCCTTGGGCGGTGCGCTCGGTGGATTGACCCTGACGACTCTCGGCCCCGAACTTCTTCCAGCCGTCGCCGCCGCCCTCGGCCTCATCGCCTTGACCCTGTTGACCCTTGCCGTCAACGCCGCGAAATCCCCAACCACTGCTCTCACGTAGCTGTTCGGGTTACGGCCCGGCCGGTTAGGCGGTTGTCGTTGCGCGCCAGGGTGTTCGGGTGATGATGTCGAGGATCAGGGCGGCGATGTTCCAGGCGTCGTCCGCGCCGCTGTGGTGACGGCCCTCCAAAGGGAGGCCCGCAATACCCAGTGCGCCGGACATGCCTTGCCTGCGGCGCAGGTTGTAGGCCTCGGAGAAGAGCAGTTTGGCGTTGGTGTGCTGAGAGTTGAAGGGGTACGGGGTGCTGGTGGACTGGCATTGAGTAGTGAACTGCTTGCGGTCGTAATCGCCCCAGCTGGCCCAGGGTCGAAGGGCCGCTTGATGTTCGGTGGCGAGTAGACGGCAGGCTTCCGGGAAAGAGATTCCGGTGTCGACCTCGGCCTGGGTGAGCCCGGTCAGTTCGGTGCAGAACTCGCTGACGGTGGACCGATCGGGCCGGACGAGGATGCGGTGCTTGGCGATTCGGGCACCGGCGTCGAGATCGACGACGGTCAGCCCGATCTCGATGATCTCGCTCACCGCGCCGGGCGGAACCGCGCCTTCCCAGCAGGTCGCCTCCACATCGACGACATTGAGCAGTCCGGTAGTCATCGGCCGAGCGTAGGACGGTAACGGTCCACGTCTCCATCGAATTTCGGTGTGCGCCAGGCGGTTGCGAACTCAGCCGATTCTGGCGGTCGCGGGCACGTCGTCGTAGGACAGGGTGAATACCGCGAGATAGGACTCGGCCGCCACGCAGGTGACCTTCTCGCCGCCGGTCAGCACGGGGCGCAGCCGTTGTTTCGAGATCACGAGGTAGGCACTGTCATTCCGGCAGCCGTCGAGAACGAAACCGAAGGCGCGGGTGCCCTTGGGGCGGTCCAGCACCGCGGCGCGCACTTCGGACGCGGTGCCGAGGGGCAAGCCTGGGAGGAACGTTTCGAGCTGGTCCAGCTGGCTGATCTCCGCGCCGCGCGGCTCGGTCCGAGCGACCTGCTCGAAGGTGAGCAGTTTCGCGGGTCCCGGCGGGTTGGGCGGCATGCCCTGGAGGCGGGCGGTCGATGGCACGTCGGCTTTGGGTACCGCGAAGACAGCGAAGTACGCGTACGGCCGGTAGCACGTCTGGGGCGGATTCTCGATGCCGGTGACACGGACCGAGTAGTTCGCGCCGCCCGAACTGGTCAGCTCGGCCCCATCCCCGGTGGCACAGCCGCTGCCCGCGGAGAAGGTGATCAACGCTTCGGTGTCGAAGTTACGGGCGGACAACAGCTTTTCCAGCTGACCCGGCCCCGTCCCTTCGGTGTCGGAGTCCGCGAACCGGCCCGCGAACTGGGTCACGTCCGCGGTCGACCGCAGGATCGTGGTGATATTCCGCGGCAGCTGCCACCGAGCTTCGTATAACACCAGCTCGGCGTGGTCGACGTCGTGATAATTGCCTTTCCCCTCGGGTTTTTCGTCCTCGGCCCACAGCGTCCGGCCCAGCAGGCCGCCGGCCACCAGCCCGACGACCAGTGCCCCGACGAGCCCCGCCCAATATGCTCCTCGTCTTCGCATATCCCCACCGTTGCACGGATACCCGGCACGGTCACCCGAGTTTCGAGCTCAGCCGCGGGGGACCCAGGTACGGTCACCGGCGTTCGTCGGAGCCTAGGATTGCCGTCGATGAACGCGGATATCGAGATGGCAGCCTTGTCCGGAGGCGAAGCGACGTTGACCGATCGGCGGACCCAGCGCAGCTGGTCGGTCGAGGTAAAGCCTTTCGCGCTGGCCGCGTTCCTGACCACCCAGCAGCAGTACGCCGAGCTGACCAGCGAGCACCCGAGTGCCGCGGTGGGTGAGCGGTTGCCCGTCGAGAGCGTGTCATGGGCCGATGCTGTGCGATTCTGTAATGCGCTGTCCGACCGCGCGGGCTTAAAGCCCGTCTACCTGTTGCTCGATGACGATGTCCAGTGGGATTCCACCGCCGATGGTTACCGCTTGCCGACCGAGGCCGAGTGGGAGTACGCGTGCCGCGCGGGTAGTACCGGCCCACGCTACGGCGAACTCGACGAAATCGGTTGGTACCGAGGAAATTCCAGCGGACATCCGCACGAGGTCGGCGGCAAGCTACCGAACTCCTGGGGCCTGTACGACATGCTCGGCAACGTCTGGGAATGGTGCTGGGACTACTACGACACCGAGGTCTACGGCTCCTATCGCGTGTTGCGTGGCGGCGGCTGGTTCGACGAGCACTGGAGCTGCCGCGCCTCGGTGCGCCGCCGCAGCCACCCGAGCCTGCGCATCGAGGACACGGGTTTCCGGGTCGCCCGATCGCTGTGAGAGTTCGCTGAACGGACCGCGGGTAACGCGGGGAGGTGGGCGGGCGACGGTGTGAACGAGAGTCGTTGGTGCCGCCGATGGGGTCGTGGTCGGCGGCGGTCGGGGAGACGGGTGGCCGGGCACCCAGCCTGCTGGACATGAATGGAGATGCAGAGGGGAATTTCCCATGGGTGAAAGCCTTTTGGCCGAAGTGTCGTATTTTCAGGCCGCGACCGAGGGGGAGGATGCCGGGCACGGCGAGGTGACGCTACCGGTGCGGCGGGCCGAGCCGGTGGTGTGTGATCGTCCGGCGCGGGTCTGTCCGCGCCGGACGACCGTGCTGGTCGCGGACGAAAACGCCTTGGTGCGAGAGGGTTTGCGGTCGGTGCTCGCGACCGCGGGAATCGCGGTCGTCGCGGAGGCCGCTACCGGCGGTGGCGTCGTGCGTGACGCGCTGGAGCATCGTCCCGATGTCCTGGTGCTCGGCGCGGTACCGGAGCAATCCCGGCTGGTGCGCGAATTATCCCGTGCCGCACCGGATATCGGGGTACTGATGGTGAACGCCGCCGAGGACGAGCACGCCGTCCTGGCGGCCCTGCAAGCCGGGGTTCGCGGCTATCTGGAACTGGCCGCGGGCCGCGACGATATCGTGCGTGCGGTGCGCGCGGTCGCGGCCGGATGGGTGATTTTCAGCCCGGAGATCCTCGGTCTGCTGACGAATACCGTCGGATTTGAGACACAACGTCCCTTTCCGGAGCTGACATCGCGCGAGTACCAGGTGCTGGATCTGATTGCCGCGGGCCAATTGAATTCCGCCATCGCACGCCAATTGCGGTTGGCGCCCAAAACAATCAGTAATCATATTTCGAGGATATTCGTGAAACTCGGTGTGCCGGATCGGGCCAAGGCGATCGTCTTGGCTCGCGAAGCGGGCCTCGGCCGGGATAGCCGCTGACAGAGCGCGTCCCCCTGGTGGAATACCTGCTCCACCAGGGGGACGCTGCGTTCGACTAGTTGTGGTTACAGGTGCAGCGCCCGCAAGCGCCGCACCCGGAGCACGCGGTCGAGCAATCGGTGCAGCCGCAGGGGCTGCAGTTGCACGGCGGAATCATGCCGGTCACCGGACGGACGCTGTCCATCTCGAGTTGTTCGGCTGCCAAGTTCAGCAGGTCGGTCGCCAGATCGGTGGAAGTACGCATGTCAGCTCACTTTCGCGACGTCACAGGGACGCTCGCAGTAGGTACACGGGACACAGCAGCCGCTACAGTCGGTGCAGCCACAGGGGCTGCACGAACACGGCGGCCGTTTCTCGGTTCTAGGGTTCGGATCTCCTTCCATGGTCAGAATTTCCGGCGGGAGGCCGAGCAATTCGGTGGCGAGTTCTGCCGGGATGACGGGCATGTCCGCCTCCATTTCTCCTGCTTCGACGCAGGGTCTCAACAATGCGTCCGCGCAGGGCCTGTCGAAACGGTGCGGGCACCGCGATGAAGCGGGAGGGTTTCCCGGTCACCCGGGAATACGCACCCTGTCGAGACGGTCCGGCCGGCGGGGATCGTTGCCGGTACGGAAAGGAGATCGGCATGCGACCACGTATGAATCCGGCGGTACGGTATGTGCCCTGCCCCGACGGCGTTTATCTCTACGGTGACCGGGCCGCCCGCACGCTGCGCGGCGCACGGGCCTATGAATGGCTCAGCCGGCTCGCGCCCTACCTGGACGGTGCGACGGATATGGAGGATTTGACCGCCGGGCTGCCGGAATCACAGCGCGGCACGGTCGAGAATCTGGTGGCGCTGCTGCATCAGCACGGGTTCGTGACCGACGCGCGCACGGATCGGCCGCACCGTCTGTCGACGGCCGAATCCGAGGTCTATGCCCGGGAAATCGCGTTCATCGCCTGTGCGATGGATTCCCCGGAGTATCGGTTCCAGCGGCATCGCGAGGGGCCGGTGACGATCCTGAGTTCGGCCGGTACGACCGCGGTGACGGCCGCGGTCATCGAGGCCGGAATGCGGTCCGGGTGGGTGGATGTGCGGGTTGTCGCCGCGGAGCCGGACGCTTTGGCGGGCACGGGCGGGTGGCGTGACGAGCGCCAGCGGGTGGTCGTCGAACCTGGCCGTGTCACCGAGGTCGACTCCGGGGTGATCTTGCAGATCTCCTGCGTACCTGAGGAATTGATCGCCGGAGTGCGGGAGTACCGGGGCCGTGAGGTCGCGCTCGGGCAGATCCTGGTCGGTCCGGACGAAGCGTGGACGACCGAGGTCGGTCATCCCGACGATACGGCCGCGGCGGGCGCTTGGCGCCGTCTCGCGGGGACCCGCCACGACGCCGTCGAATCGCGGCCGAACCGCTGGCTGACCGGCCCGGTTCCGGCCATGCTCGCCGCGCACCTGGTCCTCGCCTGCTTCCGGCACCGTACCGGGATGGACACGCTGCCGACGCCGGGGCCGCGGGTACCGCGGTTGACGCGGCTGGATCTGCGGACCGTGGAGATGACCCAGCATCCGGTGGACTTCCGCGGTGAACCCGCGGTGACCTCGACGGACCTGGTCGGTGCGGCGACCGAGCTGGTCGATGAATTCACCGGGGCGCTGGTCGAATTCGGCGAGCAGCACCTGCCCCAGTTCCCGCTGGCGTTGAGCCGGGCAGTCGTCTCCGACCCGCACCGCGTGCTGCCGGAGGAGGTTCCGCTGCCCGAGGTGTTCGGCTGGGGACCTGATCCGGACAGCGCGCACACCCGGACGATGCTGCGCGCGCTGGCGCTCTACGGGTGGTTGTCTGCGGTCGGGCAGCAGGCGGGAGAGGACTTGATCACCGGCGAAACCATCGAGCGTGCACCAGTTCCCACTTCCGCGGTGCCCGTCGGACTCGCGGCCGGGCTGACCCGGGCCGGTGCGCTCGAATGGGGCCTACGGCAGCACTGCGAAGCGCTGCTGACCGCACGCCGCCCCGAATGGTCGAACGAGCCGGCGGTGCCGCCGGATTCGGGTAATGAGCCGATAGCCGGGCTCCGGCAACAGCTCGAGGTGCTGGGGCATCCGGTGACCGTCGTGGATCTCACCGAGCTGCTCGGGATCTCGGCTTACGCTGTGCGCGCGGGCGCACTCCCGGAAGTGGTGAGCTGCGCGGCCAGCCGCGAGACCGCCTTGCGGGACGGTTTGGAACGGGCGCTGTTGGCTTGGCAAGGCCACACCTCCGCCCACTGCGCGGCCGACCCGGCCGCCTCGGCGAACGACGCCGAACTCCTGGTGAAGGCCGTGCACGCCGCCGGATTCCGCCCGCTGGCACTGGAACTCGCGGCTCCGGCGATACCCCACCTCGTGCAGGTGGTGCTCGATGCCGAATGACATCGCGGTGCTCGGCACCGGATTGCTCGCGGACGCGGTCCGGATGGCACTGGGGGAGCAGCTGGTTCGGGATTTCGGACGGTGCACGGTACTCGTGGTTGCCGACGACGGCTCCGGCGCAATGGAATCGGCTGCCGGTCGGCACGCCGGATTGCCCTGGTTCCCCGTCCGCGTCGACCACGACCGAGTGCTCATCGGACCGGGCGGTCTGCCGGGCCGACCCGGCTGCCCGACCTGTGCGGACCGTCGCCGCGAACACAATCGCCCGGACGCCGCCCAGCGCGCCGCGGTCCTGGACGAATTCGGTGACGCACTCGCACAACGGCATTCGCCGCTGCTGATCGAGACCACCGCTGCCGCCGCCGCGTCGATCGCGGCGGCGGAGATACCGCGGCTGCTCGACGGCAACCCGAGTACCCGGCAGTGGAGCATCCTGCTGGAGACCGGGCACATCAGCAGTCATCCGGTCATGGCGGACCCGTTCTGCCCGGACTGCGCCGAACTGCCCGACGACACGCCTCAGGCCGCGCGCCTGGTCCTGCGGTCCACGCCGAAACCACACCCGGAGACCTTCCGCAGTCGTGACCTGGCTGCGGATCTCCCTGAGCTGGAACGACTTTACGTAGACGCGGACACCGGCATGGTTCGTGCGCTCCACAGCTGGACCACCACCGGCGGCCCCGCCGCCCGGGCTGCGATCGCGCCCGAGGAAGCCCCGGCCAGCAGCCACGGCTACGGCCGCGGTCCCACCGCGGCGGCGACCCGAGCCGCCGCCGTGGCCGAGGCGCTGGAACGGCTCGGCGGTCAGCGGCCACGCGGTCGCCGCACCGTCGTGCACGCCGGTTTCGCCGAGATCGCCGACAGTGCGGTGGATCCGGTGTCGTTCGGGTTGTACTCCGAGGACCGGTACGCGACGCCCGGCTTCCGGTTCCGGCGCTATCACCCCGACCTGAAACTAGACTGGGTGTGGGCGTATTCGTTCCGGAGCGCGAAGCCGGTGCTGGTACCGGAATGCCTTGCCTACTACGCGAACTGCGGCGCGACGCCGGGGATCGTGTACGACACCTCCAATGGCTGTGCTGTCGGGAGTTCGCTGGTGGAGGCCGCGCTCTACGGTCTGCTGGAAATCGCCGAACGCGATGCCTTTCTGCTCACCTGGTATGCCCGGCTGCCGGTGCCGCGGGTGGACCTGGACTCGGCGGTCGATCGGCGCATCCCGCTGCTGGCCCAGCGCATCCGGACCGAATTCGGTTACCAGCTGGTGGCTTTCGACTGCACGACCGAAGTGGGTATCCCGTCGTACTGGCTCATGGCCATCGACGCGAATCCAACGCCGAGCCGACCGCGCGTCCTCTGCGGCGCGGCCGCGCACCTGCTCCCGGAACGGGCATTGCTGGGCGGCATTCAGGAACTGCTGACCATGTTCACTGGCTTCCTGGCCGGCTACGACCAGGACGCCGCCGCGGAATTGGTGGTCGACGGCGGCAAAGTCCGGGACATGGAGGACCACGGCGCGCTCTACGCCCACCCTGCTGCCTTCGAGCGTTTCGGATTTCTTCCGATCGACAGCGCGCCACGCCCCATTCGAGCCTCGAATTGGCCGCTGTCCGAAGATCTCTCCGACGACCTGAGCACCCTGGTGAAACGCTTCCTGGCCTGCGGGCTGGACGTCCTCGTCGTCGACCAGACCGGCGCGGAACACCGTGCGGGCGGTTTCGCCTGTGCGAAGGTCCTGGTGCCCGGCGCCCTGCCGATGACCTTCGGCCACCTGTATCGGCGAGATTACGGCCTCCCTCGAATCCTGCGCGCGCCCAGGCTGCTCGGCTACGCCGACCGCAATCTCGCCCCCGCCGAGATCAACCCCCACCCGCACCCGTTCCCGTGAGGGAGGAAACCATGAGCACCGCCGCCCTGCGCACCTACTTGACCGCGAGCCGCCTCTCCGCCCGCGGGCCGATCGATTGGGATGCCGCGCCGCCGCGCTTCAAGCTCTATCCGGACGCACCCCGAATTCTGCTGCCGCCGAACACACTCGGCGCTCTACTGCGTGACTTGTGCGGAGTCACCCGCATGATCTGGATGCCGACCATCGACCACCAGGGCCACCGAAACTTCGGGCAACCAAAGGTGCAGTACGGCCGGTCGGCCCCCTCCGGTGGCGCGTTGTACCCCCTGGACACCTACGTAGCGCTCGGCCGCGGCGAACTGGAACCGGCCCTCTACCACTACGACTCGGCCCACCACTGCCTGGAACTACTGCGCCCCGGCGACCATCGCACGGCCCTCCTCGCCCAGATCGAAAACTCACCCCCCGCCCCCGCCGCAGTGCTGGTTTTCGCAACCCGCTTCTGGCGCAACGGATTCAAGTACGGCGAATTCGCCTACCGCCTGCAAACCCAGGAAATCGGCGTACTCGCCGCCCAGGCCGCCACGCTCGCCACCGCACTCGGCACCACCGCCACCTTGCACCTCGACTTCCCCGACAACCGCATCAACGCCCTACTCGGCTTCGCCCCCAACGCCGAAGCCGCCCTGGCGATCTGCACAGTAGGCACAGCGGAAGCCACCGAAGCCGGCCCGACATACAAAGACCTGACAACCCGGCCACTCCCAGCCCCAAATGACCCACCCCCACCGATAACCGACCGACTGCCAGCGACCGCCGCCCTGCACACAGCCACCACCGCCTCGCACCCAGTCACCGCCTCGGCTGCTGATTTGGGCGGGGATGGCGGTGCGTTGGACGCGGGTGCCGTTGATTTGGGCGGGGATACAGCCGCCTCGTACGCAGGTGCCGCTGACTTGGTCGCAGCTGCCGCGGCTTCGGCTGCGGCCTCCGCAGCACCTGGCGGCGCACCGACGCCGATCAGCGATGGGGAGTCGCTGCTGGTTCCCGTGCGGTCGATCTCGTTGCCGCGGAACGTCGTTGCGCTCTCGGCGGGGATTGCCGGGCGGTCCTCACCTGCGGATGGTTTCTATCCCACTCCCGTTGCGGCGAACGCGCTTTCGGCGCTGCTGCAGGCTGCGGCCGACCATGCATCGACCCTGTATTGCCTGATCAACCGTGTCGATGGCATTCCGTCCGGCGGTTACCGCTATCACCGGCCCGCCCACAGCCTCTTTGCACTCGACGGCCCGTTCACTCCGGCTATTTCTTGTCATCCCACCGTTGGCGAGGCCGCCGCTGTTCTCGTTCCGGTCGGCGACCTGTATGGGGGTACCGCGGCCCACGGCCCCCGCTGGTATCGAATCCAGCAGGCCGCCGTGGGCGCGATCCTGCAGCGCGCTGCGCTGGCCGCCACGGTGCTGGGTCTCGCCACTCGCATCCACTCCGGTGAGGATCCGGACTTCGGCGTTCACCTCGGGTGTCGTGGCGATCGAATGCCCTTGTCCGCCTTGTTGATCGGTGTGCCGCGCCGGGTGTCCACGCTGGAACAGCGGATTGGCGCGCCGCTATAGGTTGTGTCGGTTCAGGAAGTCGGTGATGAGCTTCTGCCACTCCTGTGGGCGTTCCGCCATCGGCACGTGCCCCGAGTCGATCTCGGCGTACTCGGCGCCGGGGATGTGCGCGGCCAGGTAGCGGGAGTTGGCGGGGGAGATGAGGGTGTCGCGGGTGGTGGCGATGACCAGAGTGGGCACCGCGATACCGGCCAGGTCGGCGGTGGTGTCGCCGCTGCGCACCGCGCCGGCCTGTTCGAAGGTGCCGGCGGGGACGCCGGCGGCGATGGTGTCGAGCAGTCCGCTGACCTGGTCGCGGGGTACCGAGTTGAAGAAGTCCTCGCCGAAGCCGGTCAGCGCGACGAATCGAGCGAAGGCATGCAGGTCGCCGGCTGCCAGGTGGTGCTGCCAGAGGTCCACCGCGGCCACGGTGCGATTGTCGGCCCGGGCCAGACCGGCGGTCAGGACCAGCCCGCGTACGCGTTCGGGCCAGCGGGCCGCGACCCGCACCGACACCAGGCTGCCGAGCGAATAGCCGAGCAGCGTGAAGGTTTCCAGACCGGCGCGGTCAGCGGCGGCGACGATGCCCTCGGCGAGCAGGTCGGCGGTGAGTTCGGCTGCCCGCGGGGTCTCGCCCGAGCCCGGGTAGTCGGGAGCGACGACGGTGTGCCCGGTAGCGAGAGCCGGAATGATCGGCGCGAAATTTCCTTCGATGCTGCCGCCCGCGCCGTGCGCGAGCAGGATGCCGGGGCCGGAGCCGTGTGTGCTGGTGGCGAGTGCGGGAATTCGTGTCATGGCCGCGAGGTTGCCGTATGACATCAGTGTCAAGGTCAAGTCGTCGAAGGGAACGCCCGACCCATGCGCATCGGAGAACTGTCGCACCGCACCGGAGTCAGCCCCCGGCTGTTGCGGTACTACGAGCAGCAGGGCCTGCTGACCTCCGAGCGTGATTCGAACAGCTACCGCTGGTACCAGCCGGACGCCGTGACCCGCGTCGCCCGCATCCGCGAACTGCTCGACACCGGTCTGCCCACCGAAGCGATCCGCTCCCTGCTCCCGTGCACCGAGCCGGGCCCCGGACTACAGTCCTGCCCGCACTCGGTCGCGGTCCTCGACAATCAGCTCTCCCGAGTCGACGCGCAACTCGACGAACTGAACCGCCGCCGCGCCGCGCTGATCGACGTCAGCGGAAGCCTGCACTAGTCACGCGGGTCCGCCGCCCCGCACCGACCGCCGCCCAGATCGCGTCGACCTTCGTTTCGAAGTCCTCGGCGTCGATGCGGAACAGTCAGTGTTCGGCGCCGGGCAGCAGGATGGCCTGGAAGACCAATTCCCTAGACCGGCAGCGGCACGCAGGTCTTGCCCATGAAGACGGAATTGCGGACGTCCACGGTGCGGGTCAGCCGGGTGCCGTGGTCGTCCTCGGCGACGAGTTCGAACCGACCGGTGACGCGGGGCGTCCACTTCAGGACCCAGCGCGCCGCACCGGGGGCATGATCGGTCTGCGAGAGGGGCGCGCCCTGCGGGCCGTGCACGGTCAGCGTGACGACGCTCGGTCCGTCCACCTGCACGACCACGTCGTAGGTGCAGCCGATGCCGTAGCCCTCGGAAGAACCGGAGGTCGGGACGGTCGACACGGTCAGGTTCGTGACGGCGGCTTGTGCCGGGGTCGCGAAAACCGCGGCCGCGGCGAGCGGCGCCAGGGCAGCAGCGGTGAAACGGACCGGGACAGTGCTGGTGAACATGCGTTGCTAACCCTTTGCTCAAACGTGGGCGGCAAACGTAACATAGCGCCCAAATCGGGCCAAAGACCTCATCTTTCAGGTCGGTTGAGAATGAGGGCGGACGCGCGGGCGCGGACTTCTTCGCGGGTGCGGCCCTGGTGTCCGGCGGCGAGGAACTGGTTGCCGATGGCAAGGCAGAAGGCGAGGAGGCTGCGGGCCTCGACCTCGTCGGGGTCGGAACAGAAGGTGCCGATCATGTCGCGCAGCAGGTCCATGCGCACGTCGTCCACGCGGCGCAGGCGCTCGATGACCGCCGGATCGCGCCGGGCCCAATCGCGAATTGCCAGGTCGATGCCGAGCAGTCGATCGCCGGACAGGGTCAGCCGCCCGGCCAGCACTACCCGTTCACGGGGGTCCTCGATATCCGCGACCCGTTCCAGCACATCGTCGGTGCACTCGCGTTCCCACTGCTCGAGCATCGCCTCCAGCAGAGCGTTGCGGTCGGCGAAGTAGCCGTAGAAGCCACCCTTGGTCACGCCGAGCGCCTTGGCCACCACCTCGACACGCACCGCGTCCACGCCGTTGGTGGCCAATATCCGCAAACCCTGTTCGATCCACGCCTGGCGTGGTGTGCGTGCGACGCCCAAAGGTGGCTCCTCTCCGGGGCTGGCCTCGTTGTCGTCGGTAACCGTATCGTGGCCGGGTGATCGTCATCGGACCGCTGGAGCCGGCCGACCGCCCCGGATGGGAGCGGCTGTTCGAGGGCTACAACGCCTTCTACGGTCGCGAGACCATGCCGGACGGGTTCTATGACCGTGCCTGGGCGGAGTTCCGATCCGGTGCTCGAATGCACGCGCTGGGCGCGAAACTCGGCGGCGAACTTGTCGGCATCGTGCATTTCTTCGCCCACCCGAGCACCACCTCTTCCGATCTCTGCTACCTGCAAGACCTGTTCACCGCCACGGAGGTCCGCGGCAAAGGCGTTGCCCGGCAACTGATCTCCGCTGTCAAGGCATGGGCCGGCGAGCACGGGTGCGGCCGGGTGTATTGGCACACGAAGGACGACAATCACGCTGCCCGCCTGCTCTACGACAAGGTCGCCGAGAACCGTGGTTTCATCGTGTACACGATGCCGATCTGAGCATTCAGGACGTGGGGCAGACCGCGGCGGCCAGCGCGCGTTCGCCGGCGGATGCCCGTTCCTCATCGGTGAAGTCCTGGTTCACGTTGATGGCTACCGCGCGGCCGGTGGCCGGGGCCAGGCCGGCGTAGGTCACCGACCCGGTGATCCCGCCGTTGTGGCCCCAGAACTCTTGTCCGCAAGGCATTGTCATGCGCATCAGGCCGAGGCCGTAGGCCAAGGTGCCGCCTTCGCCGACGATCCGGACGGTGCGCATTTCCGCGAGCTGCGCGGGCGGGATGAGTTCGCCGCCCAGCAGCGCGGTGAAGAAGCGGTTGAGATCGCCGCCGCTGGCGACCATCGCACCAGCGGCTCCGGCCGACGACACGTTTTGATCGGTGTAGTCGACGCGCTGACCACGCACTTCGCTGTAGCCGGTGGGATGCGGGCCGCGCATCGCCGTCTCGTCCCGTTCCGGGAAATAGGTGCCGCGCAGGCCCAGCGGCTCGATGATGCGCCGCGAGATCTCCGCCCCGACCGGAGCGCCGGTGACCTTCTCGATCACCATCCCGGCGAAGGCGTAGTTGGTGTTGCGGTACTGCCATTTCGCGCCCGGCTCGAATTCGGCGGGAGCGGTCAGCGCGGTGCGCAGGACCGCGGCCAGGTCTGTGGTCTGCCACCGCACTTGCTCGGACAGGAAATCGATCTGCCAGGGCTCGGGCGTGGCCCCGAACTCCGCCACATACTCGGGCAGTCCACTGGTGTGCTGC
The DNA here is from genome assembly GCF_040681285.1 of Nocardia sp. NPDC051832. Lineage (NCBI taxonomy): Bacteria > Bacillati > Actinomycetota > Actinomycetes > Mycobacteriales > Nocardiaceae > Nocardia > Nocardia sp. NPDC051832. The sequence continues at coordinate 835,193 of NZ_JBFAYL010000004.1, read as the reverse complement.
AGCAGATTTCGGATGGTGATCCGATTGCCGTCGATGCCGGGCCCCTGCACCACTCCGGGCAGATACCGCTGCACCGGCGCATCCAGCTCGACCTTGCCCTCAGCGACCAGCTGCAGCATGACCGTCGCCACGAATGTCTTTGTCACACTGCCGATCCGGAACTGGCCATCCTCCGGGAACGGCGTACCGGAGGCGATGTCGCCGACACCGGCGGTGACCGACCAGCTGTGGCCCTTGTCGTCGATCACCGCCAGCGCACCCGGGTGCCCCAGTCGCACCGCCTCGTTCAGGGCCGCGGTCACCTGCGCGCGTCCCGCCTCTTGCACCTCGCCCGCATCGTCCACGCCGCAGGACATCACTGTCAGAATCGCCGCCGCCAGCACCGCAAGTTTCACCTTCACAGAACTCAACCTACGGAAGCCGGCGCCCAGCGATCAGCCTGCTGACGCCCGAATATCCGGTGGTGCTGGCACTACTGCTCGGCGGTCACCAGGTTGAACACCGTGCGGGTCGGCAGTCCGCCGAAGAGCTGGGCGATGATGATCGCGGCGCTCGCCTCCAGGTAATGCGCGTGCCGCAGGTCGCCGGTGCGGAGCGGAATACCGCCGGTCTCGGCGATGAGTTGTTCGGCAACGCGCAAGGCGTCCGGATCATCACCGCAATACGGAACAGTGAGGGTTCGGCCGTCGAATGTCAGCGCCGGCATCCGCCAGACGTCGCTGTGGCAGAGGTTGAACGCCTTGACGACGTGCCCGCCGGTAGCCTTCGCGATCTGCTGTGCCATTGCTTCGCCGGGCGGAGTGACGAGGGTGAATCCCTCGATTTCGACCGGATTGTTGCAGTCGATGATGGGTTTGCCCTGCAAGCCGTCCCCGATCTGTTCGAGCGTGTACGCCATCCCTTGGTACCGCACGCCGATCAGCGCGACCTCGGCGTGCTCCGCCGCCTCGGCGAAGGACCCGGCACGCGCGCCCAAACGATCGGCCAAAGCGGCGGCCTTGGCCGGCGTCCGCCCGGCGACCATCAGGTCATGGCCGTGCGCAGCCCATTTGGCGCCCAGCGCGCTGGACATATGGCCGGCTCCGAAAAGTGCGATTCTCATGCACCGAAAGCTAAGCGGCCGTGGGGAACCCGGAGGTTCCCCACGACGCTCAAAGCTCTTGCCCGGCCACCAGTTCCTCGGCGTGCTCCTCGGCCCAGCGCGCCAGCAGTGACACCGGTTCCAGCAGGCTCTGCCCGAGCGGTGTGAGCGAGTACTCGGCACCGGGTGGCGCGGCGGCGAGCGCGCGCCGCTCGACCAGCCGCGACGCCTCCAGCTTTCGCAGGGTCTGGGTCAGCATCTTCTTGCTGATCCCGCCGATCCGATCGCGCAGTTCGCTGTAGCGCAGCGGCCCGGTGCCCAGCCCGTAGATCACCACCACGGACCAGGTGTCGGCGACCAGGGCCAGGGTGGTGCGCGCCGGGCAGTCGGCGAGGAAGACATCGGAATCGCTCATCAGTCGGCGACCAATCTGGTTCGGAAACCTTCGAATTCGCGCTGGCGGCGCACCAGATACGCGCCGGGGGAGCAGCCGGAGGCGCCGTGCTCGGGATGCATGAGGTAGGCGACCGCCGTGGTCTGGAAGATACCGATCGCCAAGCGGTCGGAGTCGTGGAACTGGGTGGTCCAGCGGCAGGTTCCCGGTTCGGCGACGAGCACGTGCGGGTTGCCGCCGGCCGCGCCGCGCAGGAGTTCGATCTCGGTGATGAAGGTCCATTCGCGATCGGGTCGCCAGGTGATCGCCGCGGCGACGAAATCCAGCGGAACGACGATCAGGTCGCCTTGGGCCTGCACGCCGTCGATCACCGGAATGTGCAGGGCGCGGGTGGTGGATTCGTAAGTGACAGTCATGATTTCACCTCAGGTACGTCGTTGGAGCAGGGCATATTGCGCGCCGGTCAGGCCGTAGGTCCAGCCGGCCGCGGCGACGGGATCGGTGAATCCGCCCGGCACGGTGAGTCCGTAACGGCGGCGGGTGCCGTCGCGTTCGAGCGAGCCGTTCACGGCGACGAGCACGTTGAACGACCGCCGCATGTCGTAGAGGCGTAGCTCGAAGCCGGGGTTTCCGGGATCCGGCGCGGTCGCGATCAGCCGCATGCCCGCCTCCTCGATGTACGCGGGCCACCCGAATCGTTCTATGGCACAACGTCTTACCTCGACATTGACCTCGGCGTCGATACGCGCCACGGTGGGATCGGCGAGTACCCACTCCGGCACCCGCGTACCGTGCCAGGCGTGCACGGTCCAGCCGTCGCGGTAGCGCAGGGCTGGTCCGTCCGGGCAGTGCAACCGCAGTTCGCCCCGCTCGTCGGAGACCTCGGTTCTCGCGAGGACCGGACGCTCCGAGATGACACACACCTCCGGCTGCGGCCACCACCACCCACATGATCGAGCGACCTGCTCCCACAAGGTAATTCGCTCATCGACGGCGAAATTCCCGATCCGGCGCACCGCCTCCGCGTGTGCGAGCCAGACCACGGACAGGGTTCGCTGCCAGTTGAAATCGCGGCTGAAGACCTCCGCGTTCGCCTCGGCGGTGATCAGCGAACTCATCCGGGTGACGGTTTGGCTCAGCGACTGGAGCAAGTGCTCGCTGATCGCCTGGTTGGCCGCGGCCCCGAGTCGGCCGTGCTGCCCGTCGATGTCGACTTGCAACCCGGCGCGAAGAGCCGAGAGTTGTTGGGTGACAGTGAATTCGGGCTTGCGTCCGGGTTGACCCGGCGGGCCCGTATGCAATGCGGCGAAGGGCGAGGAAACCCACCGGAACCGCGGTGGCCGCAGCCCGATGAGCCGATACAGCTCGGAGATGGCCGCCTCGGCGGCAGGACGATCGGCGGGCATCGTGGACAGCGCCACACCCAGCCATTCTTCACGGATTGTTGCAGCGTGCCGCTGCGCGAGAACGCTCACCCGACGACGGTGACGTTGTCCTTTCCAATGATCATGGACGAAAGGATAACGCCGAACCGGCCGCCTGTCGATTTCCTTAGACCAGAATGCAATTCGTGACCATTAACGAGCACCCGATGTCGTTGCCCGAAGCCGAAAACCACCTGCTCGAGCGGGTCGCCGAACTCGCCGCCGGCTTCGCCGCGGTAGCGGCGGAATACGACGACCGCGCCGAGATCGCGGTCGATCATCTGACGGCGCTGCACAAGGCCGGCGCCGACGCGGCGGTCCTGCCCGCCGGGGTCGGCGGAACCGGAATGAGCTATCGGGCATTCGGCCGGCTACTACGCATTCTGGCCAAAGCCGATCCCTCCACCGCGACGATCTGGCTGATGCACGCGGGCGCGGGCGTCGGCCTCGCCGAATTCACCAGGGACACTCTCGGCCCGTTCTTCGCCGAGGAATTCCTCGCCGGAAAGCGCTTCGCGAACGCGCTGTCCGAACCGGCCAGCGGCAACCGCTTCCTGAACCCGCAGCAAGACGCGCTCCCGGCCACGGGCGGCTGGACCCTGACCGGCGCCAAGCGCTTCGTGTCCGGCGCCGAGATCGCCGACTACCTGATCGTCAACGCCCGGGTCGACGACGTGCCGACCTTCTTCGGCGTCCCGCTGCCCGACCCGTCGGTCTCGGTCATCCCGATCTGGGACACCCTGGGCCTGCGCGCCACGCGCAGCCAACTCCTGGCATTCGACAACACCGTGCTGCGTTCGGAGTACCGCGGCCGCGCACCCGGATTCACCGATTTCCAGACGATTCCGGCCGGGCTGCCCGCCATCTCCCTCGGCGTCGCCGACGCGGCCCTGAGCGCGCTGGTCGAACACGCGCGCGGGCGGGAGATCCTGGGCAAGCCGCTCTCGCATCAGCAGTGGGTGCAATTCGAGGTGGCCGACGTCGAATCCCGTCTGGCCGCGGCGCACGCGCTCTACGAGCACGGGCTTGTCGAGGCGGATAACGGAATTCCGAGCTTCTTCCCGACCTTGATGCGCGCCAAATACTTGGCGAACAAGATCGCCGTCGAGGTGGCGCAATTGGGTGTCCGGGTGGGCGGCGCTTCGGGCTACCTGAAACAATCTCCGATCCAACGCCACCTGCGCGATGCCGAAGCCGGCCAGCTGATGGCCTACTCGACCGAGGTGATGGCCGGCGAAATCGGCCGTGAAGTGCTGCAGGTGACCGACGAGTAACTCGCAGATCATGCAGTGAACGTGCTTACCTAGGGGCAATCTAAGCCAATGGACGGAAGGAGCCGGCGAGTGTTCAACCGCATCGCCATCGTCAACAGGGGTGAGGCCGCCATGCGCCTCATCCATGCCGTGCGGGATCTCGCCGCGGAGACTGGGCGGTCGATCGAAACCATCGCCCTCTACACCGATGTCGATCGGACCGCGACATTCGTGCGCGAGGCCGACCACGCCTACGACCTCGGCCCCGCCTCGGCGCGCCCGTATCTCGACCTGAAAGCGCTGGAAAAAGCGCTGGTCGCGACCGGTGCCGAGGCCGCGTGGGTCGGTTGGGGTTTCGTCGCCGAAGATCCGGCCTTCGCGGAACTGTGCGACCAGATCGGCGTCACCTTCATCGGCCCCAGCGCGGAGGCGATGCGCAAACTCGGTGACAAGATCGGCGCGAAGCTGATCGCCGAGGAGGTCGGCGTGCCGGTCGCGCCGTGGAGCCGCGGCGGTGTGGACACCGTCGCGGACGCGGTCGCCGCGGCAGCCGAGATCGGCTATCCGCTGATGCTGAAGGCCACCGCGGGCGGTGGTGGCCGCGGCATCCGCAAGGTCACCGACGAAGCCGAACTGGTCGACGCCTACGAACGCACCCGGCAGGAAGCCGTGCGCGCGTTCGGCAGCGGCGTGGTGTTCCTGGAGCGCCTGGTCACCGGCGCCCGCCATGTCGAGGTGCAGGTCATCGCCGACGGTCAGGGCACCGCCTGGGCGCTCGGCGTGCGCGACTGCTCGGTGCAGCGCCGCAACCAGAAGGTCATCGAGGAATCGGCCTCCCCGGTCCTGACCCCCGAGGGCGTGGCCGAGCTGAAGGCCTCGGCCGAGCGGCTGGCGATCGCGGTCGGCTATCGCGGTGCGGCGACCGTCGAGTTCCTGTACCACCCGGGCGACAAGATGTTCGCCTTCCTCGAGGTCAACACCCGTTTGCAGGTCGAACATCCGATCACCGAGGTCACCACCGACTTCGATCTGGTGCGCGCGCAGCTGCACGTGGCCGCCGGCGGCCGCCTCGAAGGCGAGCCGCCCGCCGAGCGCGGGCATGCCATCGAGGCGCGCCTCAACGCCGAAGATCCCGACCGCGACTTCGCCCCCGCGCCCGGCCGCATCCAGCGGCTTGATCTGCCCGCCGGCCCCGGCGTCCGCGTCGACACCGGCGTCAGCGAAGGCGACACCATTCCCGCCGATTTCGACTCGATGATCGCCAAGATCATTGCCTACGGCCGGGATCGGGACCAGGCGCTGGGCCGCTTGCGCCGGGCGATGGCGGAGACCCGGGTCATCATCGAGGGCGGCGCCACCAACAAGAGCTTCGTGCTCGACCTGCTGAACCAGCCCGAGGTGATCGACGGCAGCGCCGACACCGGCTGGATCGATCGGGTCCGCGGCGAGGGCCGGTTGGTCTCGCACCGGCATTCGGCCGTCGCGCTGGCCGCCGCCGCCATCGAGGCCTACGAGGAAGACGAACAGCTCGAGCAGCAGCGCCTGCTGTCCACCGCGTCCGGCGGCCGCCCGCAGGTGCAGCACGACAGCGGCCGCCCGCTCGACCTGAAGCTGCGCGGCGCCACCTACCGGGTGCGCGTCGCCCGCATCGGCGCGCACCGCTTCCGCATCGGTATCGAGGCGGGCGCCGAAATCCGCACGGCCGACGTCGATCTGGAGCGCGTCGACAAGTACACCGGCCAGATCGTGGTCAACGGCGTCCGGTACCGGCTGGTCACCGGCACGCACGGCACCATCCACCTGGTCGACGTCGACGGCGTGACGCACCGTGTCAGCCGTGACGAGGGCGGCGTCGTCCGTTCGCCCGCGCCCGCGCTGGTCGTCGCCACCCCGCTGGAAGTCGGCGCCGAGGTCGAGGCGGGCGCGCCGATTCTGGTGCTGGAGAGCATGAAGATGGAGACGGTGCTGCGCGCGCCGTTCAAGGCGCGCCTGAAGGAGTGCGCCGTCTCCGTCGGCACCCAGGTCGAGACCGGCGCGCCGCTGCTGCGGCTGGAGCCGATCGCCGACGACGACGAGGCCCAGGACGAAACCGCCGTCGCCACCGTCGAATTGGACCTGCCGGAGGGGCCCGCGCATCTCGAGCACGAGCGCACCATCCGCGGCCAGGAGAACCTGCGCAGCCTGCTGCTGGGCTTCGACGTCGACCCGCACGACGAAAGCCGCGTGCTCGGCGACTACCTCGCCGCGCGCCGCACCGCCATCCAGGAGGGCCGCCGGCCGCTGGCCGAGGAACTCGAACTCGTCGACGTGTTCGCCGATCTCGCCGATCTGAGCCACAGCCGGGTGCTGGGCGAGGACAGCCAGGGCCACGTGCACAGCGCCCGCGAGTTCTTCCACACCTACTTGCAGAGCCTGGACGTGGAGCGGGCCGGGGTACCGGAGTCGTTCCAGGAGAAGCTCGCCAAGGCGCTGGGCCACTACGGCATCACCGAACTGGATCGTTCGCCGGAGCTGGAAGCCGCGGTGTTCCGGGTCTTCCTGGCCCAGCAGCGCCTCGCCGAGACGGTTCCGGTCATCACCACGCTGCTGCGTGAGTGGCTGCAGGAGCCGGTGCCGGACGGCGTGCTGCGCGACCCGGTCGGCCTGGCGCTGGAGCGCCTGATGGCCGCGACCCAGGTGCGTTTCCCGGTGATCGCCGACCTCGCCCGCGGCGTGGTCTACGCCTGGTACGGCCGGCCGCTGCTGCGGCGCAACCGCGCTCGCGTCTACACCAACGTCCGCAAGAACCTGACCCATCTGGACGCGCACCCGGATTCGGCCGACCGCGCCGACCGGATCGCCGACATGGTCCGCAGCACCGAACCGCTGGTGCGACTGCTCGGCCAGCGCCTGGAGCGCGGCAGCCAGGACAACACGGTCATGCTGGAGGTGCTGACCCGCCGCTACTACGGCAACAAGGGCCTCACCGGCCTGCGCACCCAGCAGGCCGACGGCTGCACCTTCGTCATCGCCGAACGGGACGGCCTGAGCCTGGTCTCGGCCGCGGTGCGCTACGACGCGCTGGCCGCCACCCTGCGCGGCCTCTCCGGATTGGCGAGCACCGCGGCGTCGGTCGACGTCGACATCTACCTGAGCTGGGAAGATCAGCCGGACGATTTCGATGCGATGGCCGCGGCCCTGCAAGAAGCCATCGGCGCGCATCCGCTGCCGAAGCAGGTGCACCGGATCACCGCCACCGTCGCGGGCAGCGGCGGCGCGGTGATGCACCACCACGTCACCTTCCGCCCGTCCGCCACCGGTATGGCCGAGGAACGACTGATCCGCGGCCTGCACCCCTACATCGCGCAGCGGATGCAGATGGAGCGGTTGCGCAAGTTCGACCTCACCCGCCTGCCGTCCTCGGACGACGAAGAGGTGTACCTGTATCGCTGTGTGGCGAAGGAGAATCCGGGCGACGACCGCCTGATCGCCTTCGCCCAGGTCCGCGACCTGGCCACGCTGCGCGATCAGGACGGCAACCTGCGCGCCCTGCCGACCGCCGAGATCACCATCGCGACCTGCCTGGATTCCCTGCGCCGGGCGCAGTCGCGGCGGCCCTCGGCCAAGCGGTTCAACACCAACCGGATCGTCATGTACATCTGGCCGCCGGTCGATGTCACGCGCGCCGAGTTGCAGTCCATCATCGGCGGGCACGTGCTGCCGACCACCGCGGGCGCGGGGCTGGAGGAGATCCTGCTGATCGCCCGCGAGCGCGATCAGGAGACCGGCGAGCTGACCAAGGTCGCGCTGCGCATCTCCTTCGACTCGCACGGCGGCACCGAGGTGACCGTCGGCGAACCGACCGACGACGTGGTCGAGCCGATCGACGAGTACCGGCAGAAGGTGCTGCGCGCCAGCAGCCGCAACACCGTGTACCCGTACGAATTGACCGGTCTGCTGGGCGATTTCGCCGAGTACGACCTCGACGACACGCACACCCTGGTGCCGGTCGACCGGCCCCGGGGCCGCAATACCGCGGCGATCGTCACCGGTGTGGTCTCGACCGAGACCGAGCGCTACCCCGAGGGCATCACCCGCGTGGCGCTGCTCGGCGATCCGACGAAATCGCTGGGTGCGCTGTCGGAACCGGAGTGCCGCCGGGTGATCGCGGCCCTGGATCTGGCCGAGCGGATGCAGGTGCCGGTGGAGTGGTACGCGCTGTCCTCCGGCGCCCGGATCTCCATGGAGTCCGGCACCGAGAACATGGACTGGGTGGCGGCCGCGCTCAAGCGGATCGTCGAGTTCACCCAGGACGGCGGCGAGATCAACATCGTGGTCGCGGGCATCAATGTCGGCGCGCAGCCGTACTGGAACGCCGAGGCCACGATGCTCATGCACACCAAGGGCATCCTGGTGATGACCCCGGATTCGGCGATGGTGCTCACCGGCAAGCAGGCGCTGGACTTCTCCGGCGGCGTCTCGGCCGAGGACAACTTCGGTATCGGCGGCTACGACCGCGTGATGGGCCCGAACGGCGAGGCGCAGTACTGGGCGCCGAACCTGCCGGCCGCGCGCGATGTGCTGATGGCGCACTACGACCACACCTATGTCGCGCCCGGCGAGGCCGGACCGCGGCGGTCGCGGACCAGCGACCCGTCCGATCGTGATGTCTCCAGCTTCCCGCACGACCTCGCGGGCAGCGACTTCACCACCGTCGGCGAGATCTTCTCCGCCGCCGCGAACCCGGATCGCAAGAAGGCCTTCGACATTCGCACCGTGATGCGCGCGGTGTCCGACCAGGACCACCCGGTGCTGGAGCGCTGGGCGGGCATGGCCGACGCCGAGACGTCCGTGGTGCTGGACGCGCATCTCGGCGGCATCCCGGTCTGCCTGGTGGGCATCGAGTCCCGCGGTATTCCGCGCCGCGGCTTCCCGTCCACCGACGGCCCGGACACCTACACCGCCGGCACCCTGTTCCCGCGGTCGTCGAAGAAGACGGCGCGCGCCATCAACGCGGCCAGCGGCAATCGCCCGCTCGTCGTGCTGGCGAACCTGTCCGGCTTCGACGGCTCCCCGGAGTCGCTGCGCAAGCTGCAGCTGGAGTACGGCGCCGAGATCGGCCGCGCGGTCGTGAACTTCCAGGGCCCCATCGTGTTCTGCGTGATCTCGCGCTACCACGGCGGCGCGTTCGTGGTGTTCTCGAACAAGCTGAACCCGAACATGACGGTGCTCGCCGTCGACGGCTCGTTCGCCTCGGTCCTCGGCGGCGCTCCGGCCGCCGCGGTGGTGTTCGCCGGTGAGGTCAACACCCGGACCGCGGCCGACGCCCGGGTCCGGGAACTGGAGACCCGCACCGCCAGCGCTTCGGGCACCGACCGCGCGGCGCTGACCGCCGAGCTCGGTGAGCTGCGTTCCTCGGTGCGCGCGGAGAAGATCGCCAATGTGGCGGCCGAGTTCGACAAGGTGCACGACATCCGCCGTGCCGTCGAGGTCGGTTCGGTCGACGCGGTCATCCGCGCCGAGGAACTGCGCCCGCGCATCATCGAGGCGATCGAAGCGGGCCTGTCCCGCTAGCTCGCCTGCCTGACCCACCGATCCGCGCCCCTTCGGGGGCGCGGATCGGCGTTTGCGCAACAAATAGGTGGCGGCTGTTGCAGAGTGCCGCCGGTTTGCTACTGTCGGCCAGGTGCCCGCCGCGTCGAAACCACCTGTGACCCCGAAGGATGCCGACGACAGCATCGAGTCGCGAATCCTGGACGCGGCGCTGGTCCAGTTCGAAATGGTGGGCTTCAAGAAGACGACCATCGAGGATGTCGCGCGCCGCGCCGGAGTCGACCGGGTGACCGTCTATCGCCGGGTCGGTTCCCGCGACGATCTGGTGCAGGCCGTGGTCAGCCGCGAAGTCGGCGCGGTGCTCGCGGAACTGGCGAAACTCCCCAGCCGGCACGACAACGCCGCCGATCTGGTGGCCGACATGTTCGTCACCGTGCTGTCGCGCTGGCGGCAGCACGCGCTGGCGCAGCGCATGATGACGCTGGAGCCGGAGCGGGTGATCGCCAGCCTCACCACCGAGGGCGCGACCGCGTTCACCGTGTCGGTCGCGGCCGCGGCGGCCGCCATGCAGCAGGCCGTCGAACTCGGGCTACTGCCCGAGCTTCCGGATGTCATGACGCGCATGGAGGTCGCCTGCCGCGTGGTGCACTCCTTCATCCTGCTCCCGGACATCACCGTGCGATTCGAATCCGATTCGGCAATGGCCGATTTCGCGCGGACCTACCTGCTGCCGATCGTCACCGGTTCGTAGTGGCCACGAGCCGCCGAGCTCATTGCAGCCGGCGTACCGCCTCGACGATCGCGCGGCGACGGTCGTCGGCGCTGTCGCCGCCGGCGGGAGCGAGGTTGCTCGGGCTCCACGCCAGCGCGAGGCTCAGCACCAGGGTCAGCAGCGTGGCCGGCGAGAACGCGGAGCCGAGGCCGGTGTCCCGCTGCACCGCGGCGAGCGCGGCGAGCTTCGCCTCGGACGCGGTCACTGCCGCCGGATCCGGGTCGCCGCGTTCCAGGCGGCGCCAGGCGGCCAACCGGATGACCTCGGGGTGCCGCAGGGTGTAATCGAAGAGCCGCCCCGCATACCCGGGCAGATCGCCGGGCGTGAAGGCGACCGCGTTGAGGCCGGCGGTGACGTGGGTGTCGAAGACGGCGTCGAAAAGTTGCTCCTTGCTACAGAAGTAGATGTAGATGAGGTTCTTGTTGGCCGTGGCGGCCTTGGCGATTCGGTCCACCCGGGCGCCGGCGATGCCGTAGGCGGCGAATTCGCCGGTGGCGGCCTGCAAGATGCGGGCCTTGGTGGCGTCGGCTCGAGACATGTCCGGTTCCCTCTCATCCGCCGCTGAAGATCGCGATGGCCGCGTCCGACACGACGAGCAGCACGACACACCACAGGGTAATTCCGGCCATCAGCCAGCCGATCAACCGCCAGCGGGGGATGCCGAGCGCGCCGCCGAGCAGGGCCGAGCCCCAAGTGCCGAGCAGTGCGGGTCCGACTATGCCGAAACCTGCCGCGCCGAATCGGTCGAATACGCGCCGTGCGCCCCGCTTCGCGGCGCCGCCGAACTGGGCATCGGCGTGCACGCCGACCGAATCCGCCTGGGCGAGAACCGGTTTGCGGCGGGCACGCCAGGATTGCCAGTACCGCACCGCGTGTTCCATGGCGAACACCGCGAAAACCACACAACCGGCGGCGCCCAGTAGCACCGCTGCCAATGTGGCCGGGACGGGCAAGGAGAGTGACAGGCCGAGCGGGATGGCGGGAGTGCCGACGGCAAACCCTGCGAGCAGGGTCCAAACGAATCGTCCCAATGCGGATTCCCTTCAGCGACACGCAACTAACTAACTGGTTAGTATTCTTGCATGACGCACAGCGAACCCGCGCCGGCCGCACTCGCGGCCGGGAAGTACCTGCTCCTCACCACCTTTCGACGAGACGGCAGGGCGGTTTCCACGCCGGTCTGGGTGATGCCCGACGGTCAGACCTTGGCGGTGTGGAGTGCGGCGGACACCGGGAAGGTGAAGCGAATTCGCAACAGCGGCCACGTCACCGTCGCTCGCTGCGACTGGCGCGGCAAGCCCCTCGGCGCGCCGGTACCCGGCTTCGCGGAGTTGCTGACGTCGGAGGCCAGCGCGCATTTCACCGGTCTGATGAAACGCAAGTACGGGCTGGTCGCCCGGATCGGGTTGCTGGGCAGCGCGTTTCGTGGCGGATCCGAGCGCATGGTGGGCATCCGGATCCGCCTCCAGGAACACGATTGACCGGTCAGTTCTCCAAGACGCGGATGAGCCGGGCGACCCGGGGGTCGCGGGTCAGCCGATGATCCAGGGCGATATTGACGATGCCCCGCAGCAGGGCGTAGGGCTCCCATCCGGCGGGCGCGATGGTGCGGGCGGCGCGGCGGCCGATGCCGTCGGCGATGACCCGGGCGGCTTCGGCCGCGGTGATGCGCACGCTCAACGGCCAGGGCAGCAGGCCGTCGATGGCGCGGCCGAGGTCGTCGCGATCGAGGGTGGCATGGGTCATCTCGGTGTCGACGATGCCGAAATAGGAGATGCCCGCGGTGGCGCGGTGCGGTGCGAGTTCCACGCGCAGGGCCCGGCCGAGTTGTTCGACCCCGGCCTTGCTGATCATGTAGGGCGAGCCGCCCATGCCCGGCGCGAAGGCGGCGCAGGAGGAGACCACGACGACATGTCCACGGGCGCTGACGATGTGGTCCAGCGCGGGATGAACCGTGTTGAACACGCCGGTGAGGTTCACGCCCAGCACCTGATCGAAGCTCTTCGCGTCCATGGTGCGCAGGGTGGCCGGTTTCGGTACCACACCGGCGTTGGCGACCACGACGTCGAGGCGGCCGAAGTGCTCGGCCGTGCGGGCTGTCGCCGCGGCCATCGCCGCGCGATCGGTCACGTCGGCCGCGATCGCCAGCGCGCGGTCGCCGAGATCGGAAGCGACTGCGCGGGCGCGGCTTTCGTCGATGTCGACCAGCGCGAGCGCGGCGCCGCGCCGGTAGAGGACTGACGCGAGTTCGCTGCCGATACCCTGACCCGCCCCGGTGATCAGCACCGTCTTGCCCTGAATGTCATAGCGGGGAACGGCAATTCGGCGTAACGGCCCGATGTCGATCATGCGGTCACCTCGTAGGAATCGATATCGAATCGGCTCGTGCGCTGCCGATACTGGAAGCTCCAGTTGGGGTAGAGCCCGGCATTGCGGCCGTCGGGGGTCTGGTAGTAGCCGGTGCAGCCGCCTGTCACCCAGACCGTGGACGCGCTGCGCTGGTCCATCTCTCGCAGAAACTCTTGCTGGACCCGCGGTCGCACCTCGACGCGGCGCACGCCGCGGGACCGCACGGTGGACAGTGCGTCCACGATGTAGGCGATCTGCGATTCGATCATGAAGATCGCCGACTGATTGCCCGCGGCGCCGAACGGGCCGAGCGTGCAGAAGAAGTTGGGGAATCCGGCGAGGGCGGCGCCGAGGTAGCTCTGCGGCTGTTCGCGGTAGAGCTCAGCCATCGATCGGCCGTCGCGGCCGAAGAAGCGCTCGAACGCGCTGGGGGTGGAGGTGAATCCGGTGCCGAAGATGATGGCGTCGATCGCGCGTTCGGTACCGTCGCGCAGCACGATCGAGTGCGGTCGCACCGCACTGATGCCGTCGGTCACCACCTCGACATTGGGCTGGTCGAGCGCGGGGAGGTAGGAGTCGGAGAAGATCGCGCGCTTGCAGCCGATCATGTAGTCGGGGGTGAGGATCCGGCGCAGTCGCGGGTCCCGGACCTGGCGCAGCAGCTGTAATCGACCGAGCAGTTCATAGGGATGCCGGAAGCGCTTGTCCACGAACCCGACCAGGCCGAAGCCCTCGATGGCGGTGAACCAACTGCCGCGAATCACCTTGCCCACCGCGGGGATCTGCCGCAGCAGCAGACGTTCCAGGCCGGAGGTGCGGCGATCCAGGCGCGGCACGATCCACGGCGCGGACCGCTGGAACAACACGAGTTCGGCTACTTCGGGCTGGATTTCGGGGACGAACTGCACCGCGGACGCGCCGGTCCCGATGACCGCGACCCGCTTGCCGGTCAGGTCGTAGTCGTGCTCCCAGTGCAGCGAGTGGAAGGTCTTCCCCTCGAAGGTTTCCAGCCCGGGCACCGACGGGTATTTCGCCTCCGCGAACAGGCCGGTCGCCGAGATCAGGAAATCCGCGCTGAGCTCGCCCTGGGAGGTGTCGATCCGCCACCGCGCCGCGGCATCGTCCCACCGTGCCGCCAGCAATTCGGTGTCGAACTGGATATGTTGCAGCACATCGTATTTCGTCGCGACCGCGCGAATGTACTCGAGGATCTCGGCCTGCCTGCCGTACTTGCGCGACCAGTCCGGGTTCGGCGCGAAGGAGTAGCTGTAGAGCTGGGACGGCACATCGCAGGCGCAGCCGGGATAGGTATTGGCCTGCCAGGTCCCGCCGAGGTCACCGGCTCGCTCCAGGATGACGAGATCGTCGAATCCGGCCTGCCGCAGCTTGATCGCCAGGCCGATACCGCCGAAGCCGGCGCCGACGATCACGACGCGCGGCGGCGGGGCCGAGCTGTTGGTGGAGGTAAAGCGTTGCACCATGGACGTTTTCGTCTCTTTCGATGGGCTACAGGTCCAGGACCAGCGCGTCGTCCGCCGCACGGGAGACGCAGGTGAGCATGTGGTCGTCGCGTTCGGCCGCGGGCAGGGTCCGGTCGCGGTGGTCGACGGCGCCGCCGAGTACGCGGGTTTTGCAGGTGCCGCAGAAGCCCTGACGGCAGGAGTACACGACGTCGGGGATCGCGCGCTGGATGGCCGTCAGCGCGGTTTCCCCGGCGCCGACCCGCACGGTCTGACCGGTGCGCGCCAGCCGGATCCGGAACTCCCGGCCGTCGGTCACCGGCGGCGCGGAGAAGCGTTCGGTGTGCAGCGATCCGGTGGGGTTGCCCGCGAACATGGTCCGCTCCGCGGCGGCGGCAACGGGCGGGGGACCGCAAACATACACGGCCGCACCGGGTTCGGCGCGGGCGATCAAATCCGCTATATCCGGGATCCCGGTTTCGTCGTCCGCGCGAATCTCCGCCCCGGGCAGTTCGTTCAGGAACGGCATTGTCGCGCGTGATCGGCCGAGGTAGATCAGGTGACCGCGCGGGCCGGCCGCCTTGACCATCGGCAGGATCGGGGTGATGCCGATACCGCCCGCGAGGAACAGATAGGAGGGCGCGTCGACGAAAGTGAAGGCATTGCGTGGACCACGCACCCGCAGTGCGTCACCGGCGCGCAGACGATGCATCTCGACCGACCCGCCCTGACCGTTCGCGATGCGCCGCACCGCGATCCGGTAGCCGGACACGTCGTTCGGGTCGCCGCACAATGAGTACTGGCGCTGCGTCCCCGAGGGCAGGAACACATCCAGATGCGCCCCC
The DNA here is from genome assembly GCF_040681285.1 of Nocardia sp. NPDC051832. Lineage (NCBI taxonomy): Bacteria > Bacillati > Actinomycetota > Actinomycetes > Mycobacteriales > Nocardiaceae > Nocardia > Nocardia sp. NPDC051832. Next base: position 820,083 of record NZ_JBFAYL010000004.1, on the reverse strand, counting down.
GGACGCCATGCGGGCAGCGCTGCGCCGTCGGCGGCGCGCAGCGTGAACGACAGCACGTCGACCGCTTCGGCGGTGATCCGGTCCACCACCAGGTTCAGATCGAAACCCTTGCGGCGCAGTGGGTCCGGCTGGGAAAGCAGCGGGGCGGCCGAACCCGCGACGAAGATCTGTTTGTAGGCGTCCATCACCGTGCCCAGCGCGCGCAGGCTGCGCGAGGGCACGAATGGTTCTGCTGCCGTTCCGGTTTCCATCAGTGACCGGCCGCCCGGGCAGCGGGGGAGTGCGCCAGGTAACGCAGCGCCTTGTCCATCGGGCCCAGCTGCGAGGGGTGGAAGCCGCGCCGCAGATAGCGGGGCATCTCGGTGAAGAACGTGGTCCAACTGGGGATCACGCCGCGCCGGGTGGCGCTGACGAATTGCAGCGCCCAGTAGCGCCCCTTGTCCGGTGTGGGATCGCTGCGGTAGAGGTACGCCGTCGAGACGATGAACAGCGGCAGCAGCGTCGCCGTCGCCAGGACGGCGGTGCGTGCCCGGCGCGCGTAGCCGCCGTCCACGTGCATGTACGCGTCGAACACCACGCTGCGATGCTCGACCTCCTCCGCGCCGTGCCAGCGCACCAGATCCAGCATCGCCGGATGCATGCCGCGCTCTTCCAGAATGTCGGCGTTGAGCAGCCATTCGCCGATCACCGCCGTGAAATGCTCCATCCCGGCGAACAATCCGAGCCGTTCCTGCAACCACGCCTGGCGGGCCCGGCCGGTGAGTCCGTGGTCGCCGAGAATCCGGTCGACCAGCCAGGCGATCGTCGAGACATACGAATCGACGTTCAGCCCGATCGAGGCCAGGTGCCGCCGGGCGCCCTCATGGCTGGTGGCGTGCATGGATTCCTGGCCGATGAACCCCTGGACCTCTTCGCGCAGCCGCTCGTCGTCGATGAGCGGTAAGGCCTCGGCGAGGCACTGGGCCATGGCGCGTTCGCCCTCGGGCAGGACCAGGTGCATCACATTGACGATGTGCGTCGCGAGCACCTCGCCCGGGATGTAGTGCATAGGCACCGATTCGAAGTCGAAGTGGACGTCGCGAGCATGAATCGCGTGCGCCTCGTCGCTGTAGGGGCGCCTCGTCGCGCCGGTGGTCGCAGCCATAACCCGAATGTACAGAGCAACAAACTGTATGGCAATGTTGCAGTGCGATCGATGCCGAATCCGGCAATCCGGTCCTGCCGCGGAGCGGCGTCCCCGCGGCGAGCGCCTCGCGCACATAGGATGACCAGCGCTTATTCCAGTTCCCATGAGTGCGGCTTTGTCAGGGCTTCGACCGGTTCGAGACAGGGAGTGCGAGCGATGGACGGCATGAATGGCGGGGTCTTTTCCCGGCGCGGGGTAATCGGGGCCGGGGCGGCGGCACTGCTGGCGACCGGAGTGGCGACGACGGCGAGCGGCTGCGATTCGACCTCGGACGCGCAGAACTCGACGAAAGATCCGGTCGACCCCAGCGGTCACATCGTCGATCAGCAACAGCAGCTGGCCAAGACGTTGCCCTTCGACGACACCCGGGATTTCGCCGACACCGACCGCGGTTTCGTCGCGGCGCTGGAACCCGACGTCATCAAGGACGCCAACGGAAAAGTGGTGTGGGACTCCGACTCCTACTCCTTCATCCAGGGCACCTGTCCCAACTCGGTGAACCCGAGCTTGTGGCGGCAGTCCCAACTGATTGTCAAACAGGGTCTGTACGAGGTGGTTCCGGGGATCTATCAAATCCGCGGCATGGACCTGTCGAACATGACGATCATCGAGAGCGACACCGGCATCCTCGTGATCGATCCGATGATCTCGCAGGAGACAGCCGCGGCCGGTCTGAAACTGTATCGGGACAATCGCGGTGACCGGCCGGTGCGCGGCATGATCTACACCCACTCCCACGTCGATCACTTCGGCGGCTCGTACGGCGTGACCACACCGGAAGATGTTGCGGCGGGCAAGGTTCCGGTGCTCGCGCCGACCGGGTTTATGGACCACGCGGTGTCGGAGAACGTCTACGCCGGCACCGCCATGGCCCGGCGTTCGGCCTACATGTACGGAGCCGCCCTGCCGCGCGGAGTCAAAGGGCAGGTCGGCGCGGGCCTCGGGCAGACCACCTCGACCGGCGTCACCACCCTGATCCCGCCCACCCGGGACATCGCCACCACCGGCCAGGAAGAGGTGCTCGACGGGGTGCGGATCGTCTTCCAGATGACCCCTGGCACCGAGGCGCCGGCCGAGATGAACTTCTACTTTCCGGACCACCGGGCGATGTGCGTCGCCGAGAACGCCACCCACACTTTGCACAATGTGCTCACGCTGCGCGGTGCGCTGGTCCGTGACCCGCATGTGTGGGCGAAGTACCTCACCGAGACGATCACCATGTTCGCCGGGAAGTCCGACGTCGCGTTCGCCTCGCATCACTGGCCGACCTGGGACACCGCGAACATCGTGAATTTCCTGTCGACACAGCGGGACATGTACGGCTACATCAACGACCAAACGCTGCGACTGTTGAACCAGGGCTATGTCGGCTCGGAGATCGCCGAGATGTTCCAGATGCCACCGGCATTGGAGAAGCAATGGAACACGCACGGCTACTACGGCACCGTCAGTCACAACGTCAAAGCGGTCTATCAGCGCTACATGGGCTGGTTCGACGGCAACCCCGCGCACCTGTGGGAGCATCCACCCGTCGAGTCCGCGAAACGCCATGTGGCGGCCATGGGTGGGGCCCGGGACGCGCTCCGCAAAGCGCAGCGCGCCTACGACGACGGCGACTACCGCTGGGCCACTACGATTTTGAACTACGTGATCTTCGCCGACGCGAACAATGACCGGGCGAAGATGTTGCAGGCCAGTACCTTCGAGCAACTCGGTTACGGCGCGGAGTCCGGCCCGTGGCGCAACTTCTATCTCAGCGGCGCCTACGAACTGCGCAACGGGCAGTTCGGCACGCCGACCAGCCCGCCGTCACCCAGCATGCTCGACGGTTTGTCGGTCGAGCAGGTCTTCGATGCGCTGGCCCTGCAGATCAACGGCCCCAAAGCCTGGGACCTGCACCTGACCACCGACTGGATCTTCACCGACGAGAACATCACCCACCGCGCCGAACTCCGCAACGGCGTGCTGGTGCACTGGAACCGCACGCCCGACGACGGCGCCCCGGCTCCGGATGCCACCTTCACCCTGACGCGCCCGGAACTCATCGGCCTGCTCATGGGCGGCCAAGACCCCACTGCCGCGGTGAAATCCGGTGCATTGCAAGTCAGCGGAAACCCCGGCGTACTGACCCAGCTCAAAGCGGTGATCGACAAGCCCGACCCCAACTTCGCCATCGTCACCCCGTGACGTCGGCAGCCGGCCGCACCCCGTAGCCGCCACGCGGAGTTCATGATCGTCCGGAATTGGTGGCGGCATCGCCCGAGTGGACCCCGCCACCAGTTCCGGATGGTCTTCGGATCGCGGCGACGGAGCTGACAGCTACTGGGATTTGCGCCAGCGCAGGGGCGTGGTGCCTGACCAGCGCTGGAAGGCGCGGGTGAAGCTGGCGCCTTCGGTGTAGCCGAGGCGGTCCGCGATGGCCGCGGTCGGCAGGTCGGTGCCGGTGAGGAGTTCGCGGGCCAGGGTGAAGCGCACTTCGTCGAGCAGGGTGCGATAGGAGTGGCCCTCGGCGGTGAGCTGCCTGCGCAGCGTCCGGCCCGAAAGATGCAGGGCGGCGGCGACTTCGGCTTCGCTCATCGGCCCACGCGGTTGGCCGAACAGCAGGTCGCGGACCCGGCCCGCGGTGCCGGTGAGGGCGCGGCGCTGGGCGGCGAGTTCGCGGCACTGCTGGGTGGCCAGTTCGGCGGTGTAGGGATCGGCCTGGGGGAGCGGGTCGTCGACGGTGCTCTTGTCGAAGACGGTCGCATAGTGTGCGCAGTCGTAGTGCGGTGCGAACGAGAGTGCTTCGTCGATGCGGCGCGCGGCTTCGGGGGCGGGTTTGGCGTAGGGGAGCCGGACCGCGCTCAGCCGTCGTGCGGGCCCGGCGATATCGCGGAGCAGCGTCGCGATGACGTTGATATCGCGTTCGGCGACGAATCGGGCTACCGCGGGATCGGTCGCAGGGGGTTCGATCACCAGCGCGATCTCGTCGCTGGTCTCCTCGGCGGTGATGTCGCAGAAGGAGTACGACAGTTCCAGGAAGCGCAGCCCGATGTCGATCGCGTCCCGGATGGATTGGCTGGCGATGAGCGCGTAACCCCACATGCCGTGCACGGTGGCGTGGTAGCGCAGTCCGGCCGCCAAGCCGAGACCCGGGCTGTCGGGCAGGGCGCGCAGCACGTTGGTGATGATCGCGATCTCCTGCGCGCCGGTCACCAAAGCGCCGGGCTTGCGCAGATCCGCGCCCTGGAGGCCGGTGCCCGCCAGGCAGGCCGCCTCGGTCAGGCCGTGCTCGGCGGCCAGCCGCGTGACCAGCAGCGCGCTGGTCGGCGCGCGCATGCCGATCAGCACGTTCGTGCGCCCCTTCGCACCGGCGTCCCCTGCGATTCCCACTGGCCAAAAATATCAAAAAAGCGGCCCTGGCGGATCTAGGAATCCCCAGTTGATCGGCCTTAGCCTTCGGGAGAGCATTTCGTGATCCCGGTCACGTGCACGCACTGACCTTTGCGGGCGAACTGCGCGCAGTCGCCACGGCCAGATACGAGGAGAGTTTTGAGCGAGCAGAACCGCTTCGACTACGTGATCGTCGGGGCCGGCAGCGCGGGCGCGGTGGTCGCGGCGCGACTGTCGGAGAATCCCTCGGTATCGGTGCTGCTGCTGGAGGCGGGCGGCGAGGACGATGCCGACGAGATCCACATCCCGGCCGCGTTCCCGAACCTGTTCAAGACCAAGTGGGACTGGAACTACGAGACCACCGAACAGAAGCACATGGCGGACCGCCGCGCCTTCTGGCCGCGGATGAAGGGCCTCGGCGGGTGTTCGTCGATGAACGCCATGATCTACATCCGCGGCAACCGGGCCGACTACGACAGCTGGCGTGACGATTTCGGCGCTGAAGGCTGGGGTTACGCCGACGTGCTGCCGTATTTCGTTCGCGCCGAGGGCAATACCCGGCTCGGCGATTCGTTCCACGGCAGCAACGGGCCGCAGCACGTGGAGGATCGCCGGTTCACCCATGAGACGACCGACGCCTGGATCGAAGCGGCGGTCGCACACGGCCTGAAGCGCAACGACGATTTCAACGGCGCCGAACAGGAAGGCGCGGGCCGCTACCAGGTCACCTGCAAGGACGGCCGGCGCTGGTCGACCGCCGATGGCTACCTGCGCCCGGCTATGCGGCGGCCCAACCTGACCGTCCGCACGAACGCGTTCGCCACCCGCGTGGTGCTAGAGGGCACCCGGGCCGTGGGCGTCGCCTACCGCCGGCGCGGCGAGGAGCACATCGCCTACGCCGAGAACGAGGTGGTGCTGTCCGGCGGCGCCATCAATTCGCCTCAGCTGCTGCTGCTTTCGGGCATCGGACCGGCAGCGCACCTGCGTGAGCACGGCATCGAGCCGGTCGTCGATCTGCCCGGAGTCGGGGAGAACCTGCACGATCACCCGGTCACACCGTTCCTCTGGTACAGCAAGGACACCACCGACCTCGCCGACTTCTCGAACCCGGCCCGGCTCATGCAGTGGAAACTCGCGGGCCGCGGCCCGCTGTCCTCGAACGTGGGCGAGGGCGGTGCGTTCTTCGCCTCCCGCGACGGGCTGGCCGGTCCGGATATCCAGATCATCACCGCGCCCTCGGGCTTCTACGACAACGGCTTCCAGGAGCCCAAGGCCCAGATGGTCACCGCGGGTGTGACATTGGTGAACGTGGCCAGCCGCGGCCGGCTGCGACTGCGGTCGGCGGACCCGGCGTGGAAGCCGGAGCTGGACCCCGCCTACTTCAGCGACCCGGTCGATCTGGCCGCGTCGGTCGCCGGTGCGCGCCGGTTGCTCGAGATCGTGCGGGAGCAGCCGTTCGCCCGTTTCCTCGCTCGGCCGTTCCTGCCGGATCGGGTCTCGGGGGTCACCGACGACGACCTGGCCGACCACATCCGGGCCTGGACCCAGACGCTGTATCACCCGGTGGGCACCTGTTCGATGGGCGTCGGCGAAACCGCCGTGGTGGATCCGCAATTGCGGGTGCGCGGCATCGAGGGCTTGCGCGTCGCCGATGCCTCGGTGATGCCGATGGTCCCGCGCGGCAATACCAATGCCCCCGCGATCATGGTGGGCGAGAAGGCATCCGATCTGATTCGCGGCGTGCGGGCATGACGCGGACCGACGACATCCAGGAAGTGACCGTGACTGCGACAGCTGTGGCAACCTTCGATTCGCTCGACCCCGCGACCGGCGATGTGGTCGGCACGCATCCGATTCTCGACGCCGGTCAGGTGAACGAAACCGTCGCTCGCGCAAGGGAAGCCGCCCAGTGGTGGGCGGGCCTGAGCTTCGACGAGCGGGCGGAGCGGCTGAAGAAGTGGCGCGGGGTCATCGCCCGCCGGATGGCGCAGCTGGCGGAGTTGTCGCACGCGGAGACCGGCAAGCCCACCGGCGACGCCCAGCTCGAGATCATCATGATGCTCGACCACCTGGCCTGGGCCGCGGGCAACGCGCGAAAGGTCCTGGGCCGCAAGAACATCACCCCCGGAATCATGGCCAAGGATCTCGGCGCCTCGGTGGAGTACCTGCCGTTGGGCGTGATCGGCGTGATCGGGCCGTGGAACTTCCCCGTCTTCACTCCGATGGGATCGATCGCCTACGCGCTGGCCGCCGGCAACGCGGTGGTGTTCAAGCCGAGCGAGTACACCCCGGGCGTCGGCAAGTGGCTGGTGGACGCGTTCGCTCAGGTGGTGCCCGAGCATCCGGTGCTGCAACTGGTGACCGGGCTCGGCGAAACCGGTGCGGCCCTGTGCCGTTCGGGCGTGGACAAGGTCGCGTTCACCGGTTCGACCGAGACCGGCAAGAAGGTGATGCGCACCTGCGCCGACACCCTGACCCCGGTGCTGATCGAGGCGGGCGGCAAGGACGTGCTGCTGGTGGACGCCGACGCCGACCTGGACGCGGCGGCCGAGGCGGCGGTGTGGGGCGGATTGTCCAACGCGGGCCAGGCCTGCATCGGCACCGAGCGGGTCTACGTGCACGAGCGGGTGTACGAGCCGTTCCTCGCCAAGCTCACCGCGCTCACGAAAACCCTGCGGGCGGGCGCTGATCCGGACGCGCAGCTCGGGCCGATGACCATGCCGTCGCAGCCGGGCGTGGTGGCGAGCCACATCCAGGACGCGCTGGACAAGGGCGCGCGCGCCGTGGTCGGCGGCCCCGGCGCGGTGGGCGAGCGACTGGTGCAGCCCACGGTGCTGGTGGACGTGCCGGAGGACTCGCTGGCGATGACCGAGGAGACGTTCGGCCCGACGCTGGCGGTCAACAAGGTGCGCGATATGGACGAGGCGATCGCGCGCGCCAACAACTCCCGCTACGGCCTGGGCTCGGCGGTGTTCTCCAAGCGGCGCGGCGAGGAGCTGGCTCGCCGCATTCGCTCCGGCATGACCGGGGTGAACCTGGTCTACCTGTTCGCCGCGCTGCCGGAACTGCCCTTCGGTGGCGTCGGCGAATCCGGTTTCGGACGCATCCACGGCCCGGACGGGCTCAAGGAATTCACCTACGCGAAATCGGTTGCCCGCCGCCGCCTTCCGGCGCCGATGGCCTTGGCCTCCTTCGCCCGCACCGCGAAGGTCGACAAGCTGCTCGCCACGCTGACCGTGCTCCGGCACGGCTGATTTTATCGATAGTTCTGAGAGGAATTCTTCCGATGTTGAGCACCATGCAGGACGAGCAGCTGTCGCTGGCGACCCTGTTGAACTACGCGTCCACCTTCCAGGGCGACAGCACGGTATCCACCTGGACCGGCGACGGTCTGCGCACCCTGACCTACCGCGAATTAGGCGCGGAGGCAGCGCGTTTGGCGAACGCCCTGCGCGGGCTCGGCATCGGCGTCGGCGACCGGGTCGGCACCTTCATGTGGAACAACAACGAGCACATGGTGGCCTACGTCGCGGTGCCGGCCATGGGTGCGGTGCTGCACGCGCTCAATATCCGGTTCTTCCCGGAGCAGCTGGTCTATGTGGCCAACCACGCCGAGGATCAGGTGGTGATCGTCGACGGTACGTTGCTGCCGCTGTTCGCTCAGTACTTGCCGAACCTGAAGACGGTGCGCCACGTCATCGTCGCCAACGGTGACGCGGCCGCGCTGACCGCGCCGGCGGGCGTGCAGGTGCACTCCTACACCGAACTGCTCGCCGCGCAGCCGGACAGCTTCGACTACCCGATCATCGACGAGCGCTCGGCCGCCGGCATGTGCTACACCTCGGGCACCACCGGCGACCCCAAGGGCGTCGTCTACTCGCATCGCTCCAACTGGCTGCACGCCAGCCAGGTGTGCGCGCCCAACGGCATGGGTTTCTCCGCCGCCGACATGGTGCTCGCCATCGTGCCGCTGTTCCACGCCAACGCGTGGGGCCTGCCGTACGCGGCGCTCATGTCGGGCGCGAACATCCTGATGCCGGACCGGTTCCTCCAGCCGCAACCGCTGCTGGAGATGATGGCCGTCGTCAAGCCGACCTTCGCCGCCGCGGTCCCGACCATCTGGGGCGGCGTGCTGGCGGGGTTGCAGGCCGCGCCGCAGGACATTTCGCACCTGCGTACCTGCCTGGTCGGCGGCTCCGCGCTGCCGCCGGCGATGATGCACGTGTTCGAGGAGAAGTTCGGCGTCAAGCTCCTCCACGCCTGGGGCATGACCGAAACCTCCCCGCTCGGCTCGGTGGCGCACGCGCCGGCCGGCGTCGACGGCGAGGAGCAGTGGGCCTACCGCTACACCCAGGGCCGTTTCCCGGCCGGAGTACGGGCCCGGCTGGTCGACGACGCGGGCAATGTCGTGCCCAACGACGGCAACTCGCTGGGCGAGGTACAGGTGCGCGGCGCCTGGATCACCGGTTCCTACTACTCACCGGACGGCGCGGAGATCGAGCCCGACAAGTTCGACGACGGCTGGCTGCGTACCGGCGACGTCGGCAAGATCAGCCCGAACGGGTTCCTGACCTTGGTCGACCGCTCCAAGGACGTCATCAAGTCCGGCGGCGAATGGATCTCCTCGGTCGATCTGGAGAACGCGATGATCGGTCACCCGGCCGTCGCGGAGGCCGCGGTGATCGGCATTCCGGATCCCAAATGGGCCGAACGGCCGCTGGTGGCAGTCGTTCTCGCCGAGGGGCAGAAGGCCGAACCCGAGGAACTGCGCGAGTTCCTGGCGAACAAGTTCGCGAAATGGCAACTGCCCGAGTACTGGACCTTCGTCACCGAGGTGCCCAAGACCAGCGTCGGCAAGTACGACAAGAAGCGCCTGCGCGCCCAGCACGCCGACGGCGAACTGACCGTCACCGAGCTCGGCTAGACCACGTCCGCGGCGGGCTTGCCGTTGTCGCGCAGCACAATCGGCAGCCCGAGCGCGACCGGAGCGTGCGCCGGAACCACCGGGTTTTCCGGTGCGACCGGCGCCACCGGTCGATAGGGTGCGCCCATGTCGGGCCGCGGATCGGCGCTGCCCTTGTTCGGCCACAACGCCGCGGCGCGTTCGGCCTGCGCGGTGATGGTCAGCGACGGGTTCACTCCGAGATTGGCCGAAATCGCCGAGCCGTCGACGACACTCAACGAGGGATAGCCGTGCACACGGTGATACGGATCGATGACGCCCTGCGCCGGATCATCCGCGATAACACAGCCGCCGATGAAGTGGGCGGTCATTGGGACATTGAACAAATCGGGCCAGGTGCTGCCCGCGGTCGCGCCCATCTTGTCCGCGACCCGGCGCGTGGCTTCGTGGCCGGTGGGGATCCAAGTCGGATTCGGTTGCCCGTAGCCCTGTTTGCTGGTGAAGCGCCGCCCGAACAGGCCGCGGCGGGTGTAGGTGGTGATCGAGTTGTCCAGGCTCTGCATGACCAGCAGGATCAGCGTGCGCTCACTCCACTGCTTGGTGCGCAGCAACCGGACGGTGCGGATCGGATGCGCCAGCGCCATCGGAAAGACGCGGAGCCACTGCGGAATTCGGTGCCCGCCGTCGATCAGGTAGGTCTGCAGCAGGCCCATGGCGTTGGAGCCCTTGCCGTAACGGACCGGTTCGACGTGCGTGTCCGGCGTGGGATGGAACGACGAGGTGATGGCGACGCCCTTGGTGATGTCGAAGGCCGGATCGACCGCGGTGCGGCCCGCGCCGAGGATGGCCTCGGAGTTGGTGCGGGTCAGGACGCCGAGCCGGGGCGAGAGCGCGGGCAGGATGCCCCGGTCGCGCATGTCGAACAGCAGGTGCTGCGTGCCCCAGGTGCCCGCCGCCAGCACCACCTGACGGGCTCGGAACGTGGTGCGCCGCCACCGGATCCGGGCGTCGGTGCGCCGGGTCTCGACGGTCCAGCTGCCATCCGGGCGGGGGTGGATCGCGGTCACCGTGGTCATCGCCCGCACCTGCGCCCCGCCCGCCTGCGCCAGCCCGAGATAGTTCTTCACCAGCGTGTTCTTGGCGCCGTGCCGGCAGCCGGTCATGCACTCGCCGCACTCGATACAGCCGGTGCGGGTCGGGCCGACACCGCCGAAATACGGGTCCGGCACGGTCTTTCCGGGCTCGCCGAAGTACACCCCGACCGGGGTCGGCACGAACGTGTCGCCGACGCCCATGTCCTCGGCGACCGCGGCGATGATCTCGTCGGCGGGGGTCGGATGCGGATTCCGCACGACGCCCAGCATCTTTCGCGCCTGCTCGTAGTACGGGCTGAGCTCGGCGTCCCAGTCGGTGATGCCGGCCCACTGCGGGTCGCCGAAGAACGCCGGACCCGGCTTGTACAGCGTGTTCGCGTAGTTCAGCGAACCGCCGCCGACGCCCGCGCCGGCCAGGATGAAGCAGTCGCGCAGCCGGTGAATACGCTGAATTCCGTAGCAGCCCAGCCGCGGCGCCCACAGGTAACGGCGCAGATCCCAGTTGGTCTTCGCGAAGTCGTCGTCGGCGAAGTGGCGACCGGCCTCGAAAATGCCGACGCGATACCCCTTCTCGGTGAGCCGCAGCGCGGTTACGCTACCTCCGAACCCGGATCCCACCACGATCACATCGAAATCGAACTCCTCGGACATTGCCACCTCCAGACGCTAACAGTGGGCCGGAACTGTTCAGCGGATTTTGCCTCTCCTCACATGCGCGCCGCCAGGCCATTGTGAACTGTCCCGTAGTCCCGGAAATGCGCCCGGTCCGAGGTTTGCTGAGGGTTATCCTGGCAGTCGGGTCCACTGTGGGCGCCGGTCGTCAGAGAAGATGAACGAAGCTTGATTACCGATGTTGTCGAAGTGGTCGCGGAGGTCCCGATCTCCCGGCGTGCGCTCTATGAGTTGTTGGTAGATCCGCAGAACTATCCGCGGATGCTGGTGGGGGTAGGTGCCTGTGAACCGCTGGAGCCGGTAGACGGAAAGCCCTTGGTGCGCTTCCGGATCGGCTCGGTACAGGCCGGAATCCGGACCATCGATGTACGTCCCAGCGTGGTGCGCTGGTACGAGCGCCTGGAATTGCACTGCGCGGCCGAGGGCAGTTTCGCCGCGATCCGCCTGCGCGGTGAGGGTGAGCAGACCCGGGTGATCATCACCTTCTTCGCCGTGGGGCGCGTGCATCCGGCGCTCGGCGAAGTCACGAAAGCGATACTGGCGCAGTGGGTTCAGGGCGGTCTCGCCCGGGCCGTGGACATCGTCCGGGGTAAGCCGACCTCGGTCGTGGTCAACGGCGAGGACACCCCGGTGCGGCGGCGGGCGGGGGTGGCCCGGCAGATGGTGGCCACCGGCGTGCTGACCAGCCGCCCCGATGTGGGCGTCAAACAGATGCGGTGCCTGGTGCGCTGGGGCTTCAACCTCGCGGGCGGTTACGCGGCGGGCGCGGCGCATTCACCCGACCGCCTCGCCGTCATCGATGGGCGGGGCAGCCGGACCTTCGGCGAGATCGACGAGCGGACCACCGCGCTGGCGGCCGCCATGGCCGGGCTCGGGCTGGGCACCGGTGACGCGATCGGCCTGCTGGCCCGCAATCACCGCGGCATGGTCGAAACCATGGTCGCCGCGGGCAAACTCGGCGTCGACGTGGTGCTGATGAACGCGGGGCTGTCCGGGCGCACGCTCGAGGAGATCGTGCAGCGCGACCGGTTGATGGCGCTGTTCGTCGACAGCGAGCTCGAGGAACTCGTCAAATATCTGCGCGTGGAGATTCCCCGGATCAACACCGACGAGGCCGCCCCGGGCGCCGATCGCCGCACCGTGGACGACCTGATCGCCCAGGGGGAGACCAAGTTCCGGATGCCGACGCAGCCGGGCCGGCTGGTCGTGCTGACCTCCGGAACCACCGGCACCCCCAAGGGCGCCCGGCGGCCGCATCCGCGCGGCTTCGCCACCATCGCCGCGCTGCTGTCCCGAATCCCGTTGCGCATGCACGAGACCATGCTGATCCCGGCCCCGCTGTTCCACACCTGGGGCCTGGCCGGACTCCAGATCAGCACGGCGCTGCGGGCGACCACGGTGCTGCCGGAACAGTTCGACGCCGAGGACACCCTGCGGCTGATCGCCGAACATCAGGTCACCAGCCTGCTGGTGGTGCCGACGATGGTCGAACGCATCCTCGATCTCCCGATCGCGGTGCGCGCCCGCTACGACCTGTCCAGCTTGCGCGTGGTGGCGAGTTGCGGTGCGCCGTTGGCGGCCGCGACGGTGCTGCGCTTCTTCGACGGCTTCGGCGACATCCTGTACAACGTGTACGGCTCCACCGAGGTGTCCTGGGCGACCATCGCCACTCCGGAGGATCTGCGCCTGTCGCCGATGACGGCCGGCCGCCCGCCCCTCGGCACGAAAGTGGCGGTGCTGGGCGAGGATCGGCGTCCGGTGCCGAAGGGCGCGGTCGGCCGCATCTTCGTCGGCAACCACATGCTCTTCGACGGCTATGTCAGCGCCGCGCCGCCGGAGGAGGTCGAGGGCCTGCTCGACACCGGCGATGTCGGCTACCTCGACGCCGCCGGCCGGCTCTACATCGCGGGCCGCGACGACGAGATGATCATCTCCGGTGGCGAGAACGTCTTCCCGCGCCCGGTCGAAGAAGCGTTGGCACTGCTGCCACAGGTCAGCGAGGTCGCCGTGGTGGGCGTCCCGGACCGCGACTTCGGGCAGCGCCTCGCTGCCTTCGTGGTCAAACGCGACGGCGTCGGCCTGGACCCGGAGATGGTGCGCAACTACATCCGCAACCGGCTCGGCCGCGTCTCGGTCCCGCGCGACGTGGCATTCCTCAGCCACCTGCCGCGCGGCGAAACCGGCAAGGTGCTCAAGCGGTTCCTGGTGGGATTCGACGGCGCGCACGGCTGAAACCGGTGACGGCGGTGGTGATCCGGCTCAGCGCGTCCGGCCGGAGCTCGTCGCGGCCGACGCTGTGGTCGCCGTAGCTGAACATGCCGTCCTGGACGAGGGCGGGGAGCCGCGGCTCGTCCAATCGCTCGGCCGCGAACGCGTAGAGCTCGGGCAGCCTGGGCAGGATCAGCCCGTAGTCGATGACTCGCGCCGCCCGCCCCTCCTCGGTGAGGATCTGCTCGATCGTCAAGTCGTGCAGGGGATACTGCTCCGGAAAGACGTTCCGCATATCGAGGAACACCCGCACCGCGTGCCCGCGCGGATCGCCGATCCGTCGTCCGAGCGGACCGAGCCGTCCCAGTGCCAGCGCGGGCCGCTCGATGAGCGCCTGCGTGAACAGCACTCGCGACAGCGTCACGTTCATCATGAATCGCTCGGCGGGCAACTCGGATTCGGCTAGCGCGACACTGTCCAGGTAACCGCTGACGACACTCCGATTGTGCGCCCGATACCAGGCTGCGGGTGAGGGATCGGCCAGGAACTCCAGCCACCGCCGAACCCCCGCTGCCTCCGCGTCCACGACTCCGGCATCCCACAACGACCGAGCAACCAGCTTGTCGTGCAACAGCCGGTCATTGATCGCCCGCCACCACCGACTGCCGGATCCCGGATCCAGCACTCCGCGCCCCAGCGTCCATCGCAGAAAGTACAACTCGGCCCGCCGGTAGTCCCGCATACGCGCCGGATAGAACTCCGCCGCCACCGCCAGCCTGCGCTGCGGCTGGTCCTGAACAGTGCTGATCTGCGCGGCCGCCCGCGCAGCGGCATGGTCCGGTTGCATCGCCGCTCACTGTACCGGCGCACCGCCCCTGATCGCGTCTGACAGGATTGGCGGTCGTGGGGTCTACCTGGCAGATCGTCATCACAACCGTCGGCGGGCTACTGACCGCTTTCATCGCCGGGGCTTTCAGCGTCCGGCTCGCTCGTAAGACGCCGTTCGAGGTGCTGCAGTCACTATTGACGATCACCGACGACGGCAACCGTCTGGACGATACCGACCGGGCCACGCTCAAAGTGGCCGCGCAACGCGAGGTGCGGCGGATCGGTCAACTGAACGACGCGCGCCGAGAAGGCTTCTGGGCCTATCAGCGCGAGCGGATCAGGATCGCCCTCCAACTCGATACCCGCCACCGGGAGAAACGATCGTCCCTGACGCTGGTCGGCCTGCTGTTCGTGGTGAGCTGGATCTTCCTCATCTTCCAGTGGTACAACACCACATTCGGCTACTTCGCCGCCAAAGGGCAGATAGGCCAACTGGTTTCGATCGGCCCGGTCTTCGTGGCGATCCTGCTGGCCAGCATCGGGGTGGCGGCATGGTCGGCCGCGCGGCTGGGCCTGGCGGCGACCAGATGGCTGCTTCGCTCCATCCACGTCCTGCCCGTCTACCTGCTGCTGACCGCCCTCGCGATCATGCTGGGCGCGCTGGTCATCTACACCCGCCCGGTGCTGGATCAGCACGCGATACTGGGATTCGCCGTGATTCCGGTGCTCGTCGCGGCGATCATTTTCGCCTGGCTCCGAATCGAACTCCGACTGCTCCGCCGATACCGCGCACACCCGTCCGCGCGCCGGCGACTCCGCGCCCGGCTGGTCCGCCGGCGTACCCCGGCGAGCGCCACCATGGCGGCCTGGACGCTGGCCGCCCTCGTCTTGATCGTCTTCTCCGTCGCGATCTCGATACCCGCGAAGCTGAATTCCCCCACGCCCGCCCCCACCGCGGTCATGCAGTGGGGCGGATACTCCGCAGTGGTGGACGGCGGCTACGCGCAAATCGAACAGGCGGCGGTAGATCCGGCGCACCGCGACCGCGTCCAAGCCCCGGTAACCCTCGTGTACGCGATCTCCTACGAGAAGATCGTCGGCGGGCGAACGATGACCGCGGACGAGGTCGGATTCATGACGACCACCGAGAAAGTCGAGCACACCCACCTCGGCCCGGCTCGCATGCAATCCGCGCGCACATTCGTCGAGCACGACATCAAGGGCTTCATGATCTGCGAGCGCCCGGACTCGTTCGCCCGCTGCTCGGAATGGAAGTGGACCGAGCGTTGATCAGTTGTCCTTCTGGAAAGCCAGGAGCAACTCGGCGGCGACGCTCACCGCGATGGTGGCGGGTTCCTTGCCGGTGATGTCGGGCAGGCCGATCGGGGTCTTGATGCGGTTGATGGTGGCTTCGTCGTGGCCGCCCTCGGTGGCGAGGCGCTGTTTGAAGCGGGTCCATTTGGCGGAGGAGCCGATCAGGCCGATCGAGCCGAGACCCTCGGTGCGCAAAGCGGTGTCGCACAGGGCGGCGTCCTCGGCGTGATCGTGGGTCATGATCAGGACGTGGGTGCCGGGCGGGAGTTCGGCGAGCACCTCTTCCGGGAGCAGCAACGTGCGGTGCACGGTGATCTGGGCTTCCGCGTCGGCGAGCACCGCGAGGCGGTCGTCGGTGAGTTGCTCGGGGCGGGTGTCGATCAGGTGCAGGTCGAGGTTGTGGCGGGACAGGATCCGGGCCAGTTCCAAGCCGACGTGGCCGACGCCGAACAGCGCCACCGCCGGGAACACCGGCAGCGGCTCGAGCAGCACGGTGACCACGCCGCCGCAGCACTGCACGCCGTGCCGGTTGGTGACCTTGTCGTTGAGCGCGAACTCCATCAGTTCCGGCTCCGCGGCGGGGGTGGCGATCATTTCGCGGGCCCGGTCGATCGCGACGGCCTCGATATTGCCGCCGCCGACCGAACCCCACGCTTCGGACTGTCCCACAACGAGTTTCGCTCCGGGCTTGCGCGGTGCGTGGCCGCGCACGGTCGCCACGGTCACCAGCACGCCGGGCTCCCGGCGTGCTCGCAACCGCGCGACCGCGGCGACCCAGCTCATCATGTCAGGCACTGCTCAAAGCGTCGGCCGGGATCTCGGCGTTCTTGCCGTGACCGTTGCCGTTGGCGTGCCCGTTGGTCAGCGCGAGGCTGTGCGCGACCTGGTTGCGCGCCGCCTCGACCGCCCAGTACACCGCTTCCGGCGTGGCGGGCGAGCCCAGATCCACACTGGTTCCGGCGGGACCGAACGCCGCGGCCGCCTGCCGCAGCGCCTCACGCACGGAGAAGGCCAGCATCAGCGGCGGCTCGCCGACCGCCTTGGACCCGTAGACCGCGCCCTCCTCGGTGGCGTCCTCCAGCAGCGTCACATTGAACTCCTCGGGCATTTCCGAGAAGCTCGGCAGCTTGTAGGTGCTCGCGGCCTGGGTGAGGAACCGGCCCCGGTTGGGTCCGTCGCTGGTGTCCCAGCGCAGATCCTCCAGCGTCAGCCAGCCCGCACCCTGCACGAACCCGCCCTCGACCTGACCGATATCGATCAGCGGCGACAGGCTGTCGCCGACGTCGTGCACGATGTCCACGCGCCGGATCCGGTACGCGCCGGTGAAGCCGTCCACCTCGACCTCGGTCGCCGCGGCGCCGTAGGCGAAGTACTTGAACGGCGAACCCCGGAAGATCTTCGCGTCCCAGTGCAGACCCTCGGTCCGGTAGAAACCGGAGGCCGACAGCTGAACTCGCTGCATGTAGGCGGTCCGGACCAGGGTGTCCCAGTCCAGCTCCTTGTCGCTGCCCAGCGCCCGGGCGACACCCTCGACGATGCGGACATCCGAGGCGTTCGTGCCCAGCTGCGACCCGGCGACCTGCAGCAGCCGATCACGCAGCTGCTCGCAGGCGTTCTTGATCGCACCGCCGTTGAGGTCCGCGCCGGCACTGGCCGCGGTGGCGGAAGTGTTGGGCACCTTGTCGGTTCGCGTCGGCGCCAGTCGCACCTTGTGCAGCGGGATGCCCAAAGTGGTTGCGGCGACCTGCATCATCTTGGTGTGCAGGCCCTGGCCCATCTCGGTGCCGCCGTGGTTGATCAGGACCGAACCGTCCTTGTAGATCAGCACCAGCGACCCGCCCTGGTTGAAGGCGGTGAGGTTGAACGAGATACCGAACTTGATGCCCGTGATCGCCAAGGCGCGCTTGGTGTTCGGGTGCGCGGCGTTGAAAGCCGCGATCTCGCGCTGGCGTTCGGTCCAGTCGCCGCTGTTCTGCACCTCGTGCCAGATCTTGCCGATCCGATCGGTCTGGCCGACCGGCTGACCGTACGGCGTGGTCTGACCCGGGCTGTAGAAGTTGCGCTCCCGCAGCTCGGCCGGATCCAGGCCCAGCAGCGGTGCGCACCGGCCGAGGATGTCCTCGATGACCAGCATGCCCTGCGGGCCGCCGAAGCCACGGAACGCGGTGTTGGACACCGTATTCGACTGCGCGATGCGACCGGCGACGTGCGCGTTGGGAATCCAGTAGGTGTTGTCGATGTGGCACAGCGCGCGCGCCAGCACCGGCTCCGAAAGGTCCAGGCTCCAGCCGCCGTCGGCGGTCAGCGTCGCGTCCAGCGCTTGGATGCGGCCCTCGGCGTCGAAGCCGATCTTCCACTCCGCGTGGAAACCGTGCCGCTTGCCGGACATGGTCAGATCCTGAGTCCGGTTGAGCCGCAACCGAACCGGGCGACCGGTCAGCTTGGCGCCGAGCGCCGCGACGGCCGCGAACCCGTGCGGCTGCATTTCCTTGCCGCCGAAGCCGCCGCCCATGCGCAGGCACTGCACGGTCACCTCGTGGCTGTGCAGACCGAGCACGTGCGCGACGATTTCCTGGGTCTCGGACGGATGCTGGGTGCTGGACTGGATGAACATCTGCCCGGACTCGTCGACCAGCGCGAGCGCGCAGTGCGTCTCCAGGTAGAAGTGCTCCTGGCCCTTGAACTCGAACTCGCCGCTGAAGACGTGCGCCGAGTTGGCGAAGCCCTCGGCGACATCGCCGCGGATCATGGTGGGCCGCGCGCCGTGGAAGCTTTCCTGCTCGATCGCTTCCCGCACCGAGACGATGGAGGGCAGCTCGTCGAGGTCCACCTCGACCGCCGCCGCGCCTTCCCGGGCCGCCTCCAAGGTCTCACCCAGCACCCAGGCCACCGCGTGGCCGTGGAACATGACCTCTTCGGGGAACAGCGGCTCGTCGTGCTTCATGCCCGCGTCGTTGACGCCGGGCACGTCGGCGATGGTCAGCACGCGTACCACGCCGGGCACCGCGAGCGCGGCCTCGGTGCGCAGCGCGGTGATCCGGCCGTGCGCCTTCATGACCTGCACCGGGTAGGCGTGCAGCACGTCCTTGGTGCGATAGACCAGGTCGTCGGTGTAGAGCGCGGTACCCGTGACGTGCAGCGACGCGCTCTCGTGCGGCATCGGAACGCCGACTACCGGTCGTTCCGGCCGTTCGGACAGATTGCTCATGACAGCACCGCCTCGGTGGTTTCGGCGAACAACTTCTCGAGACTGCGGCCCAGCATCGCGGACCGGTATGCGGAACTGGCGCGGTGATCGCTCATCGGCGTGCCCTCGGACTCCAGCACCCGGGCAGCGGCCGCGACGACCTCCGCCGACCACGGCTGACCCACCAGGGCGGCCTCGGTGTCGCGAGCGCGGATCGGGGTGGCGGCGACGCCGCCCAGGCCGATGCGGGCCGAGCGGACGATGCCGTCCTCGATGTCGAGCGCGAAAGCGACCGCGACGCTGGAGATGTCGTCGAAGCGGCGCTTGGCGATCTTGTGGAACGCGGTCACCGGCGCCAGCGGCAGCGGGATGCGGACCGAGCGGATCAGTTCGTCCGGGCGGCGCACGCTCTGCCGGTAACCGGTGAAGTAGTCGGCGAGGTCGATCTCGCGCTCACCGTCCGCCGAGGCGAGCACCAGCGACGCACCGAGCGCGAGCAGCGCCGGCGGGCTGTCGCCGATGGGCGAGCCGGTGCCCAGGTTGCCGCCGAAGGTGGCGTTGTTGCGGATCAGCCGGGAAGCGAACTGCGGGAACAACTGCGCGAGCAGCGGCACGCTGCCGTCGAGGCGGCGTTCGATCTCGGTGAGCGGCACCGCGGCGCCGATCTCGAGGTGATCCGGCGCCACGATCAGCTCCCGCAATTCGGGGAGCCGGTCGATGCCGATCACGTAATCGGCGCGGCGGGCACGGATGTTCACCTCGACGCCCCAGTCGGTGGAGCCCGCGACGAGTACCGCGTCCGGGCGCTCACGCAGCAACCGGACCGCTTCGGCCAGGGTTTCCGGGCGGCGGAACGTGCGGTCGTCCTGGGTGTATTCGGTGGCGACCGGCGCGGGCGCGGGCTGCTCCCGGCGCTGGGCCAGCGGGTCTTCGGCGTCGGGCTGACCGAGCGCGTAGGCCGCGTCGCGGATCGGGCGGTAGCCGGTGCAGCGGCACAGGTTTCCGCTCAGCGAGTGCAGATCGAAGCCGTTCGGGCCGTGCTCGTGGTCGTGCGCTTCGGCCTCGGGCTCGGCCACCTGCTTGGACGGGCAGCGTCCGGGACGGTAATACTCCGACGCCATGCTGCACACGAAACCCGGTGTGCAGTAACCACACTGGGAACCACCGCGGACCGCCATCTCCTGCTGCACCGGGTGCAGTTCGGTGGGCGTGCCGTTGGCGTCCATGGTGCCGAGGCCTTCGGCGGTGACGATCTCCTGACCGTCCAGCGCGGCGACCGGAACCAGGCAGGCGTTCACCGCGACCCAGTCGGTGGGCTGCTCGACGCCGGGGCGGGCCACCATGATCGAACAGGCGCCGCATTCGCCCTCGGCGCAGCCTTCCTTGCTTCCGGTGAAGCCACGGTCCCGCAGGAAATCCAAGACCGTGGTGTGGGGAGCCGCCGGAGAAATCGGTTCGGCCTTCCCATTGACCGTGATGCGCGCCGCTACCATGGCACAACCTCATTTCGGTGCGCGGTGGATACGATAATCCTAGTCGCCATTTCAGAGCTTTCTGTTTCGGACGCGCAACCCGAGAATCCGGAGCGCAAATCGGCATGAAGACGTGCCGCGGGGCGGTGACGGAGATCGAAATGCGCCGGCGGCCGCGAACGGGCCCGCCGGACAGCGGGCCGCTCAGCAGCCGTGCGCTACGCGACCCGGGACCCAAACGGTCCGGTGAGCAAGGCGACGCAGGTCAGAGATGGTGGGCATCGGACCGGTCTCCTTTCGGCAGCTCACGAGTCGGTCAGCTCGAAAGTACGGGTGACGTAGGCCATAGGTCAAGCTGACGTGCGCCGTCCCGGAAGGTTTGTAGGAAAGTCCGACGCGGAGATCATCGGTCTCCGAATGGCTCGGTTTTTCATACAAATGGATATGACGGGAATGTTTCTCGAAGGATACGCGGATAGGCTCTTGTCAAAGCCTACGAAAAGGCGGTGTCAGCCTGTAGACGTCTTCATGTCTTCCACCCCTAGCTGACTTCCGGCGCTGGGCTGTGTACTCCTTCACACCAGTTGCAACAAGCAAGGGATGCGGGCGGAAGCGTTGGACGCGACGGCCCCACCGATCCGAATGGAGTGACCGTGACCGCGACGCAAGAAGTGAACATCCAGGAGCTGGAACGCGCCTGGCTGGATGAAGCGATCAAGTTGGCCACCAACAGTGTGGCGAACGGCGGCGGTCCGTTCGGTGCCCTCGTCGCCAAGGGCACGGAGGTGGTCGCGATCGGCCACAACCAGGTCACCTCGACCTTGGATCCGACCGCGCACGGCGAGGTCAGCGCGATGCGCGCCGCCTGCAAGGAGCTGAACACCTTCTCCCTCGAGGGCTGTGTCCTGATCACCTCGTGCGAGCCCTGCCCGATGTGCCTGTCCTCGGCCCTGTGGGCCCGCGTCGACCGCATCGTCTACGCCGCCGACCGGCACGACGCCGCCGTCGCCGGTTTCGACGACCTCAAGTTCTACGACCTGTTCGAGCTCAAGCCCAAGCAGAACTGGCCCACCCGGGTCGAGCAGCTGGACCTGCCCAACCGCAACGCTCCCTTCGACGCCTGGCTCGCCAAGACCGACCGCATCGACTACTGATATCTCCCGCGTCGGGGGGGGGGGGCGGGGGGGGCCCCCCCGCGGGGGTTTTAAGACGGGCCACCCACACCCAAACAGG
>NZ_JBFAYL010000004.1:0-798604 GCF_040681285.1 Nocardia sp. NPDC051832 | reverse complement strand
GTTGGCGGTGGAGCCCGCGCCGACCTTCTGCACCGATTCCGGATCGGTGCCGATGGCGCCGCGGTAGACCTCTTCGACGAGCCGCCGACGTCTGTTTTCACAGCGTCCACTCGTCCACGAAGTCGGCGTGATCAGCCCAGGTGTGGGCCAAGAACCTCAGCATCGAGTCGCCCAGCAACCCGCCATGCCGCTGCGCGAACACCAGAATGTGCCGCTTACTGACGATCTCGCGCAACTCTCGCGCCCGCCTGACCTCCCCGGCAACCCGCAACGCGGCCACTTCGTCTTCCGAGATCCGCTCCCGAATGAACGCATCGATCTCGAGCTGCTCTGCTCTCACGAATCCTTGGACGCAACCGCGGTCACCACGGTTCCTCTGCGGCACAACAACGTCGGCGAGCGATTCCCCGGCGGGGACTGTTGGTGAGGTGGCGGGGTGGCGACGGGTCGGCGAACGGGTGTAGCTGGTCGGCGGCGAGTGGACTAAGCGAGGGTTAACCTTCTCGCTGCTCGGGGGCGACTGGTTGGTCGGTTATGGCAGCGTTGGGGTGTGGATCTGCGGTATTGGCTCGGGCGGGCTGTTGAGGCGAATCAGGAATGGGTGGCGGGGTTTCCACCGTATGAGACGCATCCCAGTGTCGCGGTCGGCGACGCGGCGATGAGTGCGGCGTTCGAGGAGTTGGCTGCTCGGTTGCGGGGGAACTATCCGTATTTCCATCCGCAGTATGCGGGGCAGATGCTGAAGCCGCCGCATCCGGTGGCGGTGGCGGGGTATGTGACGGCGATGTTGGTCAATCCGAACAATCATGGGTTGGAGGGTGGGCCGGCGACTACTCGGATGGAGCGGGAGGTGGTCGCCAAGCTGGCTGGGATGTTCGGGCTGGGAACGCATTTGGGGCATCTCACCAGTAGCGGGACGATCGCGAATCTGGAAGCGCTGTTCGTGGCGCGGGAGTCGCATCCAGGGTTGGGGGTCGCCTACAGTGCCGACGCGCATTTCACCCACGAGCGGATGTGCCGGGTGCTGGGGGTGCGCGGGCATGCGGTCGCGACCGACGACACGGGTGCGATGGATCTGGACGCGCTCGAAAAGCTATTGCGCACAGGGGAAATCGGCACCGTCGTGCTGACGGCCGGGACCACGGGGTTGGGGGCGGTCGATCCGATCGCGGCGGCGGTGGAGTTGAAGGAACGGTTCGGGGTCCGGTTGCATGTGGACGCTGCTTACGGTGGGTTCTACGCGCTGGTGGCCGAGGATCCCGCGCTGCGCCTGGATCCGGTGCAGTGGCAGGCGATTTCGCGGTGTGACTCGGTGACCGTCGATCCGCACAAGCACGGTTTGCAACCCTACGGGTGCGGGGCGATTCTGTTCTCGGATCCGGAGGTGGCGCGGCACTACCTGCACGATTCGCCGTACACGTACTTCACCTCGGATGAATTGCAGCTCGGGCAGATCAGTTTGGAATGTTCGCGGGCAGGCGCCGCGGCGGCGGCCCTGTGGCTCACGCTGGAGGTATTCCCGTTGCGTGCCGACGGCCTCGGCGCGGTCCTGGCGGCGACCCGTCGCGCGGCCTTGCGTGCGGCCGAACTCATCGACTGCGCACCCGAGCTCACGCTCTATCAGCAACCCCAGCTCGACACCGTGGCCTACTTCCCGGCCGCCGACGGCACGATCAGCGGCATCGATGCCGCGTCCGGCGCGATTCTCGACGCCGGGATGACGGACGACCGAGATCCGATTTTCCTGAGCACGTTACGAGTTGACGCCGAGGGCTTCCGCAAGCGCGGGCACGCGGTCGGCACGAACGCCCCGAGCGGCCGGATCCTGCGCAGCGTGCTGTTGAAACCCGAGCACGAGGGCGTGATGAAGGAGCTCGTCACCCGAGTCTCGGCGCACGTACTCCGGCAGCTGGCATAGCAGGATATTCTGAGTCGCACCGGATAAGGTGGTAACTCACGACCTGTTGATTGATCATGCTTTCAGGGGGGTTCATGTCTGAGTTGAACGTCGACCCCGAGGCCGTTGCTACCTATGCCGCCGCGGCGGCGGAGGTTTCGGGCCTGCTGGGCACCACGGCGAGTAATACCGACACCGCGGCCGGCGCGGATCTGTCCGGGCTCGGCCTGCTGGGCGCGGATTTCGCGGCGGCGTGGACGGGTGCGGCGCAGTCGCATGCCGATACGGTGCGCACCGCCGCGGCGCTGATCGACGCGCATGCGACGATCATCAGCGCCTTCGCCGACCGGGTGCAGAATATCGACGCCGCCACGGCCGCGGCGGTGGCGCGGCTCACCGACCAGGAGAGCTGAGCGATGGCCAAGAGCAACGACCACGCGACCGTGCAGGCTTTGGTCGCCCCGCTGCTGCAATTGCGGGACGCGGTCGGCGACGGCACCGAGCCGAGCGCGGAGACCACCGCGGCCCTGGTCGCCGCGGCGAACGCGGCCGACTCCACCGAATCCCCGGTCCGCACCGGCATTTACCAGCTGGAATCCACCGACAGCGCCGAAGTGGCGCTGCCGGTGGTGAAGAAGACCGGCTCGCAGGTCTCCACCCTGGGCGCCAGCACCACTCAGCTGCGCACCTTGCTCACCAAGGCCTACAACACCCGCGCCACGGCGGCCACCAAGCTCGACGCGCTGATCGCCGCGTTCCGCGAGAAGGCCAACCCGATGGCCAAATCCGCGCAGTCGCAGTCCGATGTCGACAAGATCATCCGGCTGGCGCGTGACTACATCGCCGACGGCATCTCCGTCGTCGACACCGCCCGCGCCGAGATGTCCACGCTGCAGCGCCAGGCCAACGCCTTCACCAGCAACACCGCCGAAGACACCTCGACGCTGCAGAATTACCTGTCGCAGAGCGGGATCGGCGGCGACGACTTCGACGACGGCGAGAACGACGACGACGTCTCCGACGCCCACACCGCGCTACAGAAGGCGCTGATCAGCGCCGGCGTCACGCTCGGCAAAGAGGTGATCAGCGCCGGCGTCACCTTGGGCACCGAGATCATCGACGCCCTGGTGTCCTTGGGCACCACCGGTATCGAGAAGGTCGCGGGGCTGGGGGAGAAGGTGATCGAAGAGGCCGCCACCACCGCGCAGCAGGCGATGAGCCCCGACACCGGCAACCCGAACAACACCAACCCGAACACCTCGAACCAGCCTTCGAGCAGCAGCCCGAACAGCAATCTCGGCCAGGCCCCGTTCGCGGCCAACACCAACGGCACTCAGAAACCCAGCGACACCACGCCATCGACCCAGCCCAAGCCCACCACCCAGGCCCCGGCCACGCCGGTCGCCCCGGAGCAACCCAACTCCTCGGCTCCGTCCAACCCCGCGCCGAACGCCAGCGCGCCGGCGCCCGGCGTCGTGGTGCCGCCCCTCGCGAAACCGAACGCCCAAGGCCAGGACCAGGAACAGCCGAGGCCGCGCTCCGGTCAGCTCGGCGTCACCCCGCAACCGTCGTGAGGTGAGGATGGCCCGCCCAGCCTCCCGGCGCCGGAAGATCCGCCGCCAGCCCCCACCCGCGGTCCCGCCGCCGTCGGACGGCAACCCGTTCGTGCTGCCGGGCCTGCCCGCGTTCCCCGGCCTGAAACGCCCAGGCTCGGGGACGCTCAAGCGTGCCGCGAAACGCCGTCGCCGCCAAGAACGCGAGTACGAGGAACCGTTCGACGCGGCCAAATTCGCCGAGCAGTGGAACCACTCCACCCCGCCGCCGCCCCTGCCGCCCGAGGACGGCGCCGCCAGCTGGGCCGGTGAATGGGCGGACTGGATGAGCGATCCCGCGCACATGGCCCCGGAATCCGAAGCGGCCGAAGCCGATCCGGACCTGCCCGACGACGATTTCGACGGCGAGGACCCGGATTGGGACCTCCCCGACAACTACGACGACACCACCGACTACGTCGACAACGGCACCGCCGCCCGCGCGGCCTTCCGGGACCGCTCCGGCGGCCGCGGCATCCTGCGCGCCGCGGCCGACCGCAACCGCGGCTCCTGGTCCGCCCGTAGCGGCGCCTCGAAGGCGGTCAGCGTGCTGATCGGAATTCTGGTGTGGGTGGTCGTGATCGGAGTCGTAGTGCTGGTGATCATGGCTAACACGCGCAGCAAGGAACAACCTGCCGCCAACGGCCCGGGCACGACCGTGGCCCCGCCCACGGTGTCCGCCACGCCGTCCTCACCGTGGGGCCACGCCACCTCCGGCTGCACGAAAACCCGCACGCCCGGTGCGGCGGTCGGCGCCGAACCCGGTTCCACCGCCACCCCGGTCGACGCGATCTTCGGCTTCGAGTGGGCGTACTACGTCGACCGCAGTGCCGCCAAAGCCCGCGCCTACACCACCCCCGACGCCAAACTGCCCGCCGCCGAAACGATTCAGAAGGGCATCGACAAGCAGCCCAGCGGCACCCAGTACTGCGTCTACCTGACCCAGGCCGACAAGGACGGCAACGTCTGGAACGTCGAGCTGCACGAGAAATGGCCGGGCGACCGGGAACCGCAGAAGTACGGCCAGACCATCACCACCGCCCGCGTCGGCGACCGCACCCTGATCACCGCCATCACCGCGAAGTAGCCGCCCGCGCGAATGTGCTTCAGGTGGCGGTGAAGTCGGGCCGGCCCATCCACCAATTGCCGGGCGCATCGGGATCGCCGCTGGACCAGTATTCGATGATCGCCTGGGTGAATTCCTTGGCGGACAACCGGCCGTCGCCATCGGTGTCGAGGTGGCTGAAGGCCTGCTGCGCCTCGGCGTCGGTCAGGCCGGGGAAATGTCCGCGCTGAAAGGCGGTGAACTCGGCGGGGTCGACGCTGCCGTCGGCGTCGGTGTCGGCGATCGCGAGGAACGCCTCGGCCAGCGCGCCCACCGTCGCGGCCGCGGCGGCCGGATCCTCGGCCAACGTACGCGTGGAGGCGACGAATTGCTGCTTGCTGATCGAGGTACCGCCCCCGGGAATGTGGGGCAGATGCAGATCCCGCCAGATGGCCAGGTACGCGTCGATGATGTCTTGCTCGGCCCGGGAGCCCGGCGGGTAGCCCAGCGCGGCGGCCACGCGCTGCCCGCAGAGCACATGGTCGTGCTCGGTGAGCCAGCCGTCGCCATCCACATCCAGATGATCGAAGCCGTGACTGATCTTGGCGGTCAACAGATCCGGAACTGACATAACGCCGAACCCCCTGAGTAGTGTGACCCGATGGCCGGCCTGCCGGCCCCTGTTCACAATGCTAGGGACGACCGGCCGTCCCCGCCCGGGATTCGGCGAGCGAGAACACCGCGACCAGGAAGTCCGACGCGTCGGTGAACGGGCGCAGGTCCCAGGTCGAAAACCGCTGATCGACAGTGAATCCGGCGGTTTCGGCATCGGCGAGGAACCGCGGGAACTCATAGCCACGTTCGGCTCCGAAACCGACTACCAGACGCCCTGCCGGCGCGAGATGGCGAGCGAAACCCGCGAGCACCGCGCCCCGCGTGGACGGCGCCAGAAATGTCATCACATTGCCCGCGCACACGATGACATCGAAATCGGCGGCGACATCGCGCCCCGGCAAATCCAGTTCCGCGAGGTCACCGACCAGCCAGGCCGGTCCGGGATAGTCCTGCTCCGCCGCGGCGATCAACACCGGATCGACGTCGACGCCCACCACGACATGCCCCGCTCGGTGCAGATAGCCGCCCAGACGTCCCGGCCCGCACCCCGCGTCCAGCACCCGGCTCCCGCGGTCGAGCATGGCGTCGACCAGCCGCGCCTCCCCGACAATGTCGGCGCCCTGCGCCGCCAGCCCGCGGAACCGCTCCACATACCAGCTCGAATGCCCAGGATCGGCAGCCGTGAGCTCCTCCCACTGGCTGGGAGTACGTCCACTCATCGTCTGCTCCTCCGCATTCGGCTCCGCGTCCTGACCCGTCCTCGATCCCGCCAGACTATCGCGGCGAATCTTCGGTCTGCTGCCTACGATCGATGCGTGACTAGCAATCGACCGGCGAATCGGTTCCGGCCCACCGTGTGGCTGGCCATCGGCCTGATAGTGGCTTACCTGGTGTTCTACCTGCTGGTCGGGCAATTGACATCGCGGATCTTCGCGGACCGGATAGCTGACGACAACGTGCTGGCGACCGCGCCCAGTATCTGGCTCGGGCTCGTGCTGCCCATCGCGGTCGGCGCGAGCGCATTGCTGCTGGTGACCACGCGAATGGGCTTGCTCGCAACGATTTTCGGCCCCCAGCCGGTGCGCGGCCGTGGCTGGATGTGGCTCGGCCCGGTCCTGGTTCTGGCCGCGATCATCGCGCATCTGGCCGGCACCGAATGGGATTCGTGGACCGCCGCGCAGGTTGTGGCGATAGTGGTGCTGGGTTTATGCGTCGGTGTCGTGGAGGAACTGGCCACGCGCGGCCTGACCGTGCAGATTCTGCGCGAGGCCGGCCATAGCGAATGGTTCGTCGCGGTGGTCTCGTCCGCGATGTTCGCGCTGATGCACAGTGTGAACCTCATTTCCGGGATGGAGCTGACGACGGTGGCCGGCACGGTCGTCTACACCTTCGGGTTCGGCATGTGCATGTATCTGGCGATGCGTGTGACCGGGACGATTTGGGCCGCGATCGTCCTGCACGCGAGCACGGATCCCACCACGATCCTGTCCACCGGCGGGCTCGACACAGCGGCCGGCGGCTCCGGCGGCGGCGCGTCGACGGTCGCGGCCTTCGTGACAGTGGTGCTGATCGGCTTCGGCGTCGTCGCGGTGTTCTTCATCCGTGGCCGGGCCCGCGAACCTCAGTCTTCGCCGGACGCCTGAGCCAGGTCGGCGGCGCCGGTGATGTTGCGGACCATGCCGCCGAAGATCACGGCGTGGAAGGGGGAGATGGCTTTCCAGTACAGATGGCCCGCGAGGCCGTGGGGTTCGAACAGCGCGCGCTGGTGGTATCTGGTCCGACCGTCCGGACCGGTGGCGACGGAGAGTTCCAGCCAGGCCCGCCCGGGCACTTTCATCTCGGCACGCAGGCGCAGCAGGTGCGGGCGGTCGAGATGTTCCACCCGCCACCAGTCCAGCGCCTCGCCTTCGCGCAGGCGATGCGGGTCTCGCCGGCCGCGCCGCAGCCCGGCCCCGCCCGCCAGCCGATCGATCCAGCCCCGCAGCGACCAGGCCAGCGGGAAGGAGTACCAGCCGTTCTCGCCGCCGATCGCCTCCAGCACCGCCCAGAGCGTGGCCGGATCCGCGCTGGTCTCGCCTTCGCGCACATCCGAATACAGCGTGCCGCCGGACCAGTCCGGGTCGGTGGGCAGCGGATCCGACGGCGCGTCGGCGGAACTGGCGTCGGACCATCGGGTGGGGATATCGAAGTCGCGAATCTTGGTGAGCGCCAGCTCGACTGCCCGGCGATAGGTCGTCAGCCCCGCCTCCGGGTCCGGAATATGGTCGGCGATGCGATGATTCGCGCAGACGACGTCGTTGACGAGTGATTCCATGAGCGGGACCGCGATGGCGCGCGGCACCGGCGTCACCAGGTTCACCCACTGCGCCGACAGCCACGGCGTCAGCACCGGGACCGGCAGGATCACCCGGCGCGGCAGCGCGGCCACCGCCGCGTAGTCGCGCATCATGCGCAGGTACGTCAGCACGTCGGGTCCGCCGATATCGAAGGCGTCGTCGACCTCGGGCGGTAGTTCCGCCGCCCGCACCAGGTAGTACAGGACATCGCGCACGGCGATCGGCTGGATGCGGTTGCGCACCCAGCGCGGCGTCACCATGACCGGCAGCCGCTCGGTGAGATAGCGCAGCATCTCGAAACTGGCCGACCCGGACCCGATGATCACCGCCGCGCGCAAGACCGCCGCGGGTGTCCGCGCGTCGAGCAGGATCTCGCCGACCTCGGCCCGCGAAGCGAGATGCCGGGACAGTTCCTGCCCGGCCGGTGTGATCCCGCCCAGATACACCAGCCGGGACAGCCCCGCCTGATCGGCTTCGGCGGCGACGATCTTCGCCGCCTCCCGATCGACGCTGTCGAAATCGGATCGAGTCAGCGAATGCACCAGGTAGTACAGGACGTCCTGGCCCTCGAGCGCGGCGCGCACGTCCTGCGGGCGGGTCACGTCACCCCGCACCACCTCGACCTGATCCCGCCACGGGACTTCGCGCAGCTTGCGCGGATCGCGGGCCAGGACGCGCACGGTATGACCCGCGCCCAGCAACTCCGGAACCAGACGACCACCGATATACCCGGTCGCCCCGAACACGGCACAGCGCACCCGGATCACCTCTCCCGTTCGGCGCCGACGGGCGGATTGCCGTCGACTTGATCGAGCAGCACGCGACTCGACCCTAGCCATACCTGTGACCAGCGCCCCGCAACAGGCACAATCAGGACATGCCAGACGGTCCGAAACCCACCTCCGAGCACGCCGGGTACTCGGTGCGCGTGGTAGCCGAACGGCTCGGGATTCCGACCGCCACCCTGCGCAGTTGGAACCGGCGCTACCGGATCGGCCCGCACCAGGAGCGACCCGGCAGCCACCGCCTCTACACCGAGGCCGATATCGCGGTGCTCACCCGGATGGTCGATCTGATCAACGCCGGCGCGACCGCCGCGGGCGCCGCCGCCACCGCGCGCGGCCCGGCGCTGCGGCTCGGCGACAAGGCCGCGCTGCTGACCGCCGCGTTCGCGCTGGAGAGCTGGTCGGTCTGCGCGCTGCTGGAGTCGCACCTCCGCGACTACGGCGTGGTCGATACCTGGGATCGCCTGTGCCGTCCCGCCTTCGCCGACATCGTGGACCGCCAGCTCGGCGGCGAGGGCTGCGTCGACGTGGAGCATCTGCTGTCCTGGTGCATCACCGCGACGTTGCATCGTGCCGCGCCGCCGCCCGGCACGCCGCCCCGAGCCTTGGTCCTCGCCTGCACCAGCGGCGAGACGCATGCGCTGCCGATCGAAGTCCTGCGGGCCGCGCTGGCCGAGCGCGGCGTCGGCGCGCACATGCTCGGGCCGGACGTGCCGACCCCCGCGTTGCGTGACACTCTGGTCCGGCTCGCCGCCCCCGCGACCGTGCTGCTGTGGTCGCAACAGGAGGCCACGGCGCTCACCTCGGCGCTGCGGGTGTGCGCCGACGCGAACGCGACGGTCTACGTCGGCGGCCCCGGCTGGGACTCGCTGATCCTGCCCGGCGATGTCCACCGGATCGACAGCCTCGGTGCGGCGGTCGAACAGCTCGGCTGAGCCGGTCAGCGCGTGCACAAGGGCACGATCTCCTCGGCGCCGCCGGTGCTGGGCGAGGTGAGGAACAGGCAGGAATCCACGCCCGCCGCCGCGATGGCGGTCCGGACGGTGGTCCACTGCTCGGCGCTCGGGGCCGGCGTGCGCGAGAGCACGAAGCCCGCGGTGCGTTCCGGATTGACCACCAGGGCCCATTCGTAGTCCGGATCGATCGCTGTCACGACATAGTTCGTGCGCGGGTCGGCCTCGCCGCGGAAGCTGACCGCGAGTTGTGCCTGGGTGGCCGGGTCGGTCACTTTCGCCACGCCGGCGATCTCGTTCCCGCCGCCGGTCCAGGTCGTGCACGAATTCCGCACGGCGATATCACCGTTCGGGTTCAAGCTGTAGTTCGCGCGGGTGTCGCGCGCACAAACCAAGTTGAACGGCTGCGGGATCGCCGCCAGCTGCTGCCAGGTCCCCAGGTATCGCTCGAGCTCCAGCCGTGGGATCGGTGTCACCGGCTCGGCGGACGCTAGACCGGGGGCCGCCGCCACCGCGACGAGCATGCCGCCAAGGACGGACGCCGCTCGCTGAATGCGTTTGCTGTTCATTCGGTCCTCCACTTGAAACGTCGTGAGCTTGATCGACTGGGACATACCCGCGATGCTCCCGGAAAAACGATGCAAGAGTGATGCGCTACCTGGATTACATGCCGTTGAATTCGACGATCGGGGCTGGATACACCGACCCGGGCACCTCGGCCCGCCACGGCCGATGGATATCCGCGCCGGGCAGGTCCGCCAGCTCCGGCAGCCAGCGCCGCGTATAGACCCCGTCCGGGTCGAAGCGATCGGCTTGGCGCAGCGGGTTCAGCACCCGGCTCGACCGGGTGTCGGTGCCGGTCCCGGCGACCCACTGCCAGTTCAGGCGATTGTTGGCGATATCGGCGTCGACGAGCCAGCGTTCGAAGTGGTCCGCGCCGATCCGCCAGTCCACCTTCAGCGTTTTGCTCAGGAAACTGGCCACGATCATGCGCGCCCGGCCGTGCATCCAGCCTTCCGCCAGCAATTGCCGCATCGCCGCGTCGACCAGCGGGTAACCGGTCTTTCCCGCCTGCCAGGCGGCCAGGCCATCCGGCTCGTGCACCCACGACCGGCTCTCGGAGCGGTAATCCCGCTTCGCGACCTCGGGCCGGTCGCCCAGCACCTGATGGTGGAAATCCCGCCACGCCACCTGCCGGACGAAGGCGTGCCCGCCGCTGGTCGAGGCATCGGTGCGATAGACCACCTCGGCCGGTGACAGGCAACCGAAGTGCAGGTAGGGGGACAGCCGCGAGGTGCCCTCGACAGCCAGGGTGTCCTTGTGTTCGGCATAGTCGAGCACCGGCCCGGAAAGCCAGTCCGCCAGCAGGTTCCGGCCGGTGACCTCGCCGCCGACCTGCAATTGCGGAGACCCGGGCTCGGCGCAGAGGTCCGAGGGTTCCGGAATCGGATCACTGGCGATTTTCGGCACCACGAGCCGGTCCGGTGCGGGCAGCGGGCGGCGCATGGGTGTCTCGAGCCAGCGCTTGAAGTACGGCGTGAACACCGCGTAGTGGCCGCGGCCGGTATCGGGTTTCACGTCGGCCGGGTCGACGGCGGTGATCGACGCCGTATGCGTCCGCACCTTGTATCCGGACTGGGTAAGTCGTTCCCACAGTGCGTTTTCCCGGCCCTGGCCGAACCGGCTGACTTCCTCGGCGACGTGCACGGCGGACGCGTCGACCTCGGCCGCCACCTGCGCGACCACGTCGACCGTCCGCCCGCGCCGCAGGATCAGCCGCCCGCCGCGATCCCGTAGCTCCGCGTCGAGCTCGGTCAGTGCGGCCATCAGGAACCGCAGCCGATTCGGCGCGTGCCGCGTCCGTCGGAGAATGTCGTCGTCCAGAACGAACAGCGGCACCACCTCGGTCGCCTCGCGAACGGCGGTGGTGAGCACAGGATTGTCCCGCAGGCGCAGGTCACGGGTGAACAGCGCGATAGAGGCCGGCATTCCGCCAGCCTACCCGCCTATTGATGCATAAACGATGCAGCCACGCCTACATCGGATACACCGGATGCTTGCGCGGATTGAACTCCGGCTTGCTCGGCTGCTTGTCGCGCAACAGCCGCAACGCGTGCCGGATCTCCAGGCGAGTGGCCGCCGGGTCGATGACCGCGTCGATGTAGCCGCGCTCGGCCGCGATCCACGGTGTCGCGATGGTCTCGTTGTAGTGGTTGATCATGAACTCGCGCGCCGCCGCCCGCTGCTCCTCGGGCACCGCCGCCAACTGCCGCTTCCCGATCAGGTCGACCGCGCTCTCGGCGCCGATCACCGCGATCCGGGCCGTCGGCCACGCGAAACTGATATCCGCGCCGACCTGCCGGGCCGCCATCATGCCGTACGCGCCGCCATAGGACTTGCGCACCACCAGATTGATGATCGGCACCGTCGCCTCGATGATCGCGCGCGGCACCCGGCCGCCGCGGATGATCACGCCGTTGGCTTCCTGCTCCAGACCCGGCAGCACGCCCGGGGTGTCGACCACGAATACCAGCGGAATATTGAACGCGTCGCACAACCGGATGAAGTAGGTCGACTTGTCCGAGCAGGCGGCATCGATCGAACCACCCAGCACCAGCGGCTGATTGGCGATCACGCCGACCGGATGGCCGTCGACCCGGGCGAACCCGGTGATCAGGTTCGGCGCGAAAGTCGCCCGCACCTCGTGGAATTCGCCGTCGTCGAAGATCCGCAGCAGGATCTCGTGCATGTCGTAGCCGGTGCGATCGGAATCCGGGATGATCTTCTCGAGTTCCCGGTCGTAGATCGTGAGCTCAGGCTCCAGGCCGGGATTCACCACCGGCGGCTGCTCGAGACAGCTCGTCGGCATGTAGCTCAGGTACTGGCGCGCCCAGTCGTAGGCGGCTTGCTCGGTCTCGGCCACGTGATGCAGGGTGCCGCGCTTGGCCTGCACCTCGGCGCCGCCGAGCGCCTCCGCGCTGATGTCCTCACCGTTGACGGCCTTGATCACCTCCGGCCCGGTGACGAACATGTAGGAATCCGGGGTGCCGATGAGCACGTCGGTATTGATCGGCCCGTACACCGAACCCGCGGCGCACTTTCCGAGAATGATCGACACCTGCGGCACATACCCCGACAGCTTCTCCAGCACCCGCGAGATATCGCCGAACGATGCGATCGAGCCCACCGCGTCCTGGATGCGCGCACCGCCGGAATCGTTGATCGTCACCACCGGGCATGCGTTGTCGAACGCGAGCTGCAACGCCCGCATGAACTTCCGTGCCGAGGTGATGCCGACCGACCCGCCGTACACGGTCTGGTCGTGCGCGATCACCACCACCGGGCGGCCGCCGATCAACCCGCGACCGGTAACCAGACCGTCGCCGTAGAGGGCGTCCGACTGGCCGGGCTGCCGTGCGAGGGCCCCGGTTTCGATGAACGTCCCCCGATCGAGCAGCATGTTCACCCGCTCGCGAACGCTCGGAATACCTTTCTTCGCCCGCTTGGCGATACCGGCCTCACCTGCCGGTTCCGCGGCGATCGCCAGGATCTTCTCCAGCTCGTCCAGCTTCGCCTGGGTCCCAACCACTTTCGCCGCCACCTTCCCTGCCAACAGTCGTGCTGTGGGCGACGTTAGAGGTTGCGGGCGGAGGAACGGGTCGTCAGGCCGCAGATGCGGGACAGATCACAATCGCGGGGGCTGGTTGGTAGGGCTTCTCCAGCATTCACCGTCTGGAGCGCGCCGAACAGAGCTGTCGGATACGACCGCCGCGGGGTAGTCACAGCTCTCGTCAACCCGACCGCCATGCCGGGTCAATCCCAGATGATCTCTCTCGAAGCAGGGCCATCGCTACCTGCTAGTCTCGCGGGGAAGATTCCATCGAGGGCCGGGGGTTTCATGCGAGTAATGGCGGCTGTGGCGGGGGCGTGCGCACTGCTTGTGGTCACGGGGTGTTCGAGCACCGTCGGAGGTTCTGGGGGACCGGAGACGAGTCAGGCTCCGACCAGTGCGAAGTTGACAAAGGATCAGCTGTGGGATCCGTGCTCGCTGCCGGACTCGGTGATCGCGTCTACCGGCGCGGATCCAGCCACGAAGGACACCAACCCCATTTTCAGCGATCGGGAGGATTGGAGGCTCTGCCAATGGACGGCAGAGCGGTCCGATGGTCGTTGGGGCCACTTCCTGTTGGTCTCGTCAACCAACAAGACTTTGGATGACTTTCGACGCAACTCCTACTTCCGCGATTTTAGTGACGTCACGGTCAAGGATCGCGCGGGGCTCAAGTTCTATATGGGATCGCGCAGACCCCCAACACAATGTGAATTGGCGTTCAATACCACCAAAGGTGTCATTTCTGTCAATGCCGGAAAGTATACAGACAGCGAGACATCGACTGATCCGTGTACGCTGGCTACTTCGGCGGCAGAAAAAATCGTCGACTCAATTCCTCGCTGAGCGCATCGTTTAGGGTTCCTAGAAAGGCAGATTGCGGTGGCAACTCCCGATGAGCAAGTTAAGGAATTTCAGCGGCTGGCCGGCGAAGCGCAAGCTGGCAACCTGTACATTGACTTCGAGACAGCCGATGCATGCGCAAATCTATGCAAAACCTACGCGGCTGATCTGCGCAAGCTTGCGCAGAAAGCGGAGGCTTTGGTTCGTGTTGAGTCTTTTAGTAACTTGGCGTCGTCCGAGGCTCTCGGTCAGAAGTTCTATGATTTGACGACAGGTGGCGCAGGTAGTGGCTCCTACGTCGCATCGATCACCGAGCACATAAAGATCGTAGAGGCTATGCAGGATATGTATGTCAAAGCCGGCGCCGCCTTCCAAGCTGCTGACGAAGAAACTAAAGCCAAAATCACGGCGCAGACGCACAAGATCGACTGGTAGGAGCCCGGGGGGAACAGTATGTCTTTCGAAATTTTCAAGAACACCGTAGGTCTTGTGGCAAACCCCGTCGTCAGTCTGTTCACTGACGGCATCTCGCCAGTGAAGGCTGAACAAGACGCGCAGGCCGCTGGAAATGCTGAACGCGATCGCATCTACGCCGAGAACAAGGCTCTATCTGACGGATTCAACGGTGAGTACACGGCAACCGTTGTGCCGCCGAAGATGGAGGTCTTTGTTGGCATGTCGCATGCCCGAATAATGGAGTTCATCGAGGGCATCGGCCTGGACGCGATGTGGAAGAGCGTTGGTGATTGGAAGGATCTCGCCACAGCCACCAAGACGCACGGCGACAATTTCTTCAACAACACCAAGACAAAGATGGACAGCGGCTGGTCCGGTTCGGCTGCAACCAGCGCCTTGGCCAGTGTCAAGTCCTACCTCGGTGATGTGGACAAGGTCGAACAAGCAGCCAATCTAATTGCCAACAAGATTCAGGAAGCCTCCACCGGCTTCAGCCAGGTCAAGTTTCAGGTGCCGCATCTGTCCGAAGCGAATGAGGGCGGCACAATCGCCAACATCGTCGGCTCGGTCGGCGACACGTTGCTCGGCGACGGCAAGATCTCCGGCCTGATCAGCGGCAACGATGCCGGGCGGGCCAAGAACGCCGAGGACTTGGCCAACGAGGTGATGCGCACTGTGTACAAGCAGGTCGCCGAGCAGTCTGATGCCAACGTCCCGAAGGTTCCGACGCCGGCCACGCCTGCTGCGCAGCCTGGCACCGAGATTCCCAACAACGGAAACGGGAACGGCAATGGGAACGGCAACGGAAATGGGAATGGAAATGGCAACGGCAACGGGAACGGCAATCCCGAAGAGCCGGTGACCGAGAACCCAGGGGAAACCAATCCGGCGAGTACCGAACCGGCGAGCACGAACCCGGCGAGTACCAACCCTGCCAGCACGAACCCAGCGAGTACCAACCCTGCCAGCACGAATCCGGCGAGCACGAACCCGGCCAGCACCGCTCCGGTCGGCACCAATCCGAACCGGCTCGGCACGGGCACCCCGCGCGCCGGAACCGGCACTCCTGGCTCAGGCACCCCGGCCAAAGCCAAGAGCGTCCCCGGCACGGGGGCCGCGAACCCGGCCGCCGCGGCGGCCGCCAACTCCGGCAAGGGGAGTTCGGCCGGTCGCGCCGGCATGCCCGGCATGGGCATGCCCGGCCGCGGCGGCCAGAACGGCCAGGACGACGAGTCCGAGCACAAGGCGCCCGACTACCTGTACGGCGTGCACGAGGAACTCCTCGGCCCGGACCGGAAGGCCGTCCCGCCGGTGATCGGCGGAGAGCCGTGAATGGAACCTGGGAGCTGACCCCGATCGAATTCTGGGTCGCTTGGGAAGCGCTCGGCCGGGACCGCATGCCGTTCCCGCTCACCTTCGCCGCGGAGGTGGAAACGCAGGTCGAGTTCGACTTGCAGCGCAAGGTGGCGGCGGAATCGTTGCTGCGCACCATGGGTGACGACGACTCGCTCTACACTGCCCTGCACGCCTTGGCGCACGCCGATGTCCGCGTCGAATTGTTCGGCTACCGCCATGACGGCCGCGACCGCATGGTCCGCGCCTGTGCCGCGATCGAATCCGGCAACGGCGCGGTCGCCGCCCAGAAACCGGGCGCGGCGTTCGGTGTGGGCGGCAACATCCGCGTCGATCTGCGCCCGTCGCAAGCGGTGGTGCAGCGCCTGCTGACTGTTCTGCCGGAGGTGGCGCCGGGGGCGGGCCCCGGCATCAACATCCACCGTGACGAACTGCACCGCCCCAAACGCATCAACTCCTACCGCCTCTCACCGTCCGAACAGGCGGTCCGCCAACTCAAACGCCCGTTCCGCACCTACGCCGAACTCCGCGTAGCCATCGGGCCGTCCCTGAACGGCTGGCAGGAGGGCGGCACCCAGATCTATGTCATCGACTACCGCGACGACGGCCGCTACCTGATCCGCGAAGACGAACGCATCCAAGCCATCCCGGCCACCGCCGACCGTCTCCGCACCGAAATCGCCCGCCTGATGGATCAGGCGGGCGCCGATGCCCGCGAAACCGCTTGGCAGCACTGAAGTTGGTTCGCCGCGGCGATGTGGAGCAGCGGTGATACCGCGGCACAGGTGGTCTCGAAATATGTGGCGCTGTTCGGTCTCGCCATGTTCTTCGTCGTCGTGGCGGGAACCTGTGCCGATCTGAGAATCGCGCACAGATCCTCGGTGCTGCTCGACGTCGGCGGAGTGCACGCCGTATGCGTCCGGATGCCGCTGATCGGAGTCATCGCCGGCAGCGATGCGCACTGGAATCATCGCTACACCGCGCCGAGATAGCCCTACCGCGGCTTTCCGGAGAAGAAGTCCCAAATAGCCTGGCTGGCATCGAATTTCGTATTGAGCGCACCGAGCGTGCCGGTGTACTGCTCCTGCGCGGCGCTGCCGCCGGGCCAGGTGTGCCCGCCACCCAGCACCGAGTACAGCGCCACCGCGACGTTGTCGGCGCAGGGCCCGCCGGTGGTCCGGCTGACGGTGCCCTCGGTGCCGGGCACTTCGGTGACCGTGGTGTCGCCGCCGCAGCCGTCCTGGCGACGCCAGAAGTCCAGGGTGTCCGGTTCGGACAGGGTGCGGTAGCCGTACTTTCGTGCGTTCGGGGTGTTCGGCACGCCGCCTTCGAAGGGCACGATCGGATCCGCGGTGCCGTGAATCAGCATGACCGGCAACGGTTTATCGAGCATGCAGTTGTCCAGTACGTTGTCCGGCAGCCCCGACGACAGCGAGGCGATGGCCGCCACCTGGCCGGACAACCGGCAGCCCACGCCTTGCGCGTTCGCGCCGCCGCGCGAAATCCCGGCCACATAGATCCGAGCCGGGTCGGCGTCGTGGTCGGTGGTCAGCTTCCGGATCAGCGCCTGGACGCCCTCGACACTCGTCTCGTCCGGATACGCGGCGAGGAAACGATTGGCGTCGGCGAGTTCGGACATACCCGTCACGCGCTCGATCTGCGCGCCGTTGCCGTTGGCGCCGTGCAGCACGATCACGGTAGGCGCTTTGCCGGTCAGCCCGGCGGGGACATGCAGTACGAACGCGGCGTTGTTGCCGTCGATCGGCAGGGTCTGCACAGTCGAGCCCGCACCCGCGCTGGTCGACGCACCCTGCGGCGCCCAGACGTCGGCGTTGGCTGTCGTGGTCGCGCCGGCGCCGGTATCGGAATCCGAACACCCAGCGCAGAGACTCGCGACGACGAGGACGATCCCGGCCGCCGTTGTGCGCTTGCTCATCTCTCGTGCCGCCTCCCGCTCGGATGGCCTGATCGAAATCACGGTAATCGCCGACCTGACGTTTGGCCTGCGCCCGAACCGGCATGTCGACATGTGGCCGCACGGGAGCGATTGTCTGAGACAGATGTTGACCTAGCGTCGGACGCGGCGGAGACTGGGGGGCGATGGCCGGAGTCGGCCGCGCCCAGGAGGTTTCGATGGTGAGCTCGGTGTCGGCGATGTCCGAGGAGACGTTCGGCCGGCGGCTGCGCCGGTGGTCGGGGGAGTGGGGCCGGATGGCGGCGCTGCCGCTGGCGCGTTCGACACCGGAACGCGTGGGGCGGCTCTACGACATCGTGGGAACCCGGAATCTGTTCGGCGAGGAGTCGCTGTTCATCAATCTCGGCTATTGGCGCGATGATCCGGCCACCTTGGACGAGGCGAGCGCGGACCTGGCCCGGTTGGTCGGCCGGGAGGCGGCGCTCGGCCCCGGCGACGTGCAGGTCGATGTCGGATTCGGTTACGGCGACCAGGATTTCCTGTGGGCGCGGGAATTCGGCCCGCGGCGGATCATCGGCGTGAACGTCGCCGAGGAGCAGATCGAGATCGCGCGCAGCCGGGCCGCGGACCTGGGACTGGCCGAGGTGATCGAGTACGTCCACGGGTCGGCCAGCGCGCTCCCGCTCGACAAC
Source organism: Nocardia sp. NPDC051832 (assembly GCF_040681285.1). Classification (NCBI taxonomy): domain Bacteria; kingdom Bacillati; phylum Actinomycetota; class Actinomycetes; order Mycobacteriales; family Nocardiaceae; genus Nocardia; species Nocardia sp. NPDC051832. The sequence goes on along the minus strand of NZ_JBFAYL010000004.1, from coordinate 780,512 downwards.
GGTTCGGCAACGAAGGTCACCGCGCTGGAGTCGGCCTTCCATTTCCCTTCGTACGCAAAGTTCTTCAGCGAGGCGCATCGGGTGCTGGCGCCGGGTGGACGCCTGGTCACCGCCGACATCGTCCCCCGCATGCTGCCGAGCCCCGCGCCGGCGGCCTGGGGCGGCCGCACTGTCTTAGATGCCCGGCGCTACCGGAAAGCCTTGCTGGAAACCGGTTTCGAGACGGTGGACGTCTACTCCATCCGGCGCTACGTCTACCGCCCGCTGGCCCGCTACCTGAGCGTGCGCCTGCGGGAGCGGGACATGCGGCGGGTGAACCCGATCCTGCGCCTGGCCTTCAGCCGCACCGGCGTCAACCTGTGGGGTCCGTGGGCCGACTACATCATCGCGGTGGCGACCAAGACGGAGCCCGGCTAGTACCGGCCGAACAGCACCGCCGCGTTGTGGCCGCCGAACCCGAACGAATTGTTCATGGCGAACTCGACAGCGGCGTGCCGGGGTTTGTCGTGCACGATGTCGAGGTCGATCTCCGGGTCCTGGTTGTCGAGGTTCAGCGTCGGCGGGATCACCTGATCGCGCAGCGTCAGCACCGACAGCGCCGCCTCCAGCGCCCCGACCGCGCCGACGGAGTGGCCGAGCGCCGATTTCGGCGCGTACACCGCCGGATGGGTGCCGATCGCGGCGGCGATGCCCTTGGCTTCGGCGAGGTCGCCGATGGTCGTCCCGGTGGCGTGCGCGTTGACATGGTCGACGTCGTGCTTGGTGACTCCGGCGGTTTCGATGGCGCGGCGCATGGCGCGGGCGTTGCCGGTGCCTTCGGGATCGGGCGCGACGAGATGAAATCCGTCCGCGGTGAGGCCGGTGCCCAGCAGCCGGGCCAGCGGTTTCGCGCCGCGGGCTCGGGCGTGCTCCTCGGTCTCGAGCAGCAGCAGGGCCGCGGCCTCGCCGAAGACGAAGCCGTCGCGGTCGCGGTCGAACGGACGGGAGGCGCGCGCTGGCTCGTCGGTGCGGGTGCTCAGGGCGCGGACCATGGAGAATCCGCCGACCGGCATGGGATGGATGTAGCCTTCGACGCCGCCGGCGACCACCATGTCGGCTTCGCCGAGGGTGATCGCGCGCCAGGCGTGCACGAGCGCTTCGCATCCGGACGCGCAGGCCGACACCGGGGTGACCGCGAAGGCGCGCGCGCCGATCTCGAGCGCGGTCACCACCGACACGCCGTTGGGCATGCTCATCGGCACCGCGAACGGCGACATCTTGCGGTAGCCGCGCTCGCTCATGGCCGCGTTGGCGTCGACGATGGCGTCGGGGCCGCCGATGCCGGTGCCGATGCACACGCCCAGCCGGTCCGGGTCGGTCTCGGGGCGTCCGGCGTTGTCCCACAGCCGCTTTCCCATGGCGTAGGACATCTGCTGGGTGTAGCACATGCGGCGCTTCTTGATCCGGTCCACCTCGTCGGTCGGATCCTGGAGGAGCTTGCCGCCGATGGTGACCGGAAGTTCGTGGCGCAGCAGCTCGGGGTCGTTCAGCGCGCGGATGCCGCTGGCGCCGGAAAGCAAGGCATTCCAGGTGCTTTCGGTGTCTGGGCCGAGGGAGGTGGAGATCTCCACCGCTGTCACCACGACCGGACGGGTGGAGGATTTCGCCGGGTTGGGCACGCTGCTGACTCCTTGGTCGTGGGGATCGGAGGGGCGTGCCGAATGCTGGGCACTGGGTCACTGTCCAGCGTAATGCCGTTGTGCCGCTAGAAATTTCGGACAAGTCACAGTTTTCTGCCAGAGATTTCTAATACTGGCGATCCAGCAATCTTAACTGTCTGGGACGCAATTTCGGCAAGCCTGCGCCAAGCGGACCGACCGGTATGAGAATATCGAATCTATGTTCGGATACTGGAGTGACGACTTCACCCGTCCGCTGCGGCGCGTGGTGGACCCGCCGCAACCGGTACTCGTCGACCTGTCGATCGCGCTTCCGGCCGCCGGGGCGTTCCGCCGCGACTCGGTGTCCATGCGCGTCAAAGCTGGTGGCCTGCACTTGGCCGTCGGGACGGTGCCGGGCCTGCTGTACGCCTGGGCCCGTTGCACCGACGGAGCATGGCTCGGACTGGCCGGTTTCGCGATTCCCACCGGAAACGGACGAGGGCGAGTCGAAACGCGCCAGTGGTGCCCGGCGCGCGCACTCACGCTCAGCAACCGGCCGCGGTGAGCGCCGCTACATGAAGCTGCTGTCCATCGACAACCCCAGCGCCGCGTCCGCACCGGTGATGATCGGCTGGCAGTTCCCGTAGCCGACGCCGCCGCCCACCGGATCGGTGATCCGCACGACGGTGTCGCGGATCTGGTGCAGCCGGCGTGCGTTGTCCGGGGTGGAACAGTCGGCGATCCGCTCGCCGTCGAGATGGGTTCCGGGGCCGAGCCATTCGCCGTGAAAGCGGCCTTCGAAGCCGTGATAGAGACCTGCCCCCAGGTGGAACCCGGTGTCGGAGACCGTCTCGATCTCCAAGACACGAGTGGCGCCGTCGACATCGGTGGCATGGATGCGACCGCCGAGCAGCCGCCGATTACCGGGATCGAAGCGAAGTTCGGGGGTGAGGTCGCGCCAGCGGACCGTCCGGCCATCCGGGTACTGCAACCCGCCCATCACCGTCTTGGACGAGAAGCCGGTCGTCTCGATGATCTGATAGTGCAGGTGCACGCCATAGCGGCTGCCATCAGCGCGTTCCAGCAGCGCCGGGCACCAGATCATCCGGAACGACACCTCCGGCGGCAACTCCATCGCCTGCACGTCGGGCCGCGGCCGGCCCACGTCATAGCGCACGCCCCAGGAGTGATCCCGCGTAGAAACCCAATCCTCCGAGGTGATCTCGGTCCGGCGGCCATCGATCTCGACCCAGCCGGAGGCGACGCCGATCTGGTGATAGCGCACCAGATTCGCTGAAACCCGGTAACCGGCCCGCATATGGGTCCGGTCCTCCAACTGCGCCGGCAGCTCCGCCGTGAACGTCCAATCGAAGGCGATCGGCTGAATATCGCTGGGCTCCAGCACGAATCGAATCCGCTTCAACGGCTCGAGCACCTCATACCGGATCGGCCCGATCACGGTCCGATCCGGCTCGGGCAGCAACTCCCGATTCGCGCGCACCGTAACCTGTTCGACCCCACGCGATATCCCCGCATAACCGTCCATCACATTGCGGTTCACATACTTTCCCAGCCCGAACCCCAACTGCAGACTGCCATTCCGCGCCGCGGCCATGGCGCACACCTTCTCGGTCCAGGCCAGATCACTACTGGCGACCGTAGCGAAGGTATCCACGATCTGATGATGAAAACCTTCGTCGGCAGCCACCAGCGGTCCGATTGATTCACTCATGAATCGGGCTTACCCGCCCGCCCGCGCGCCGGTCCACGCCGGTCTCGCTCAACGGGCGGACCGCAAGCGCGGCGGATCACTCTTGATCTGTAACCCGAAAGACCGCGACTCCGTCATCGAGACCTACCGCGAGCCGGGAATCTCCGACAGCGCACAGGCTTCTTATCGAGGAGCCGAGCCGGAAGCTGTAGGTGCAGTGGGCTCGCCCACCTCGGATCGACCACAGGCGAATGGTCTCGTCAGCGCCGCCGCTGGCGAGAAGAACGGTGCCGTTCGGGAGGTGGATCACCGCTACGGATCGGACGGCCCCGGTGTGGCCGGTGAGCGGCTGCCCGAATTGCTTGCCGGTCATCGGGTCCCACAGTCGCACAGTCTCATCCGCGCCGCCGCTGGCGAGAAGAACGGTGCCGTTCGGGAGGTGGATCACCGCTACGGATCGGACAGCGCCGGTGTGGCCGGTGAGCGGCTGCCCGAATTGCTTGCCGGTCATCGGGTCCCACAATCGCACGGTCTCGTCATCGCTGGCGCTCGCGAGCAGATAGTCGCCACCGCGCACGGGGACTACCGCCACTGACCAGACCAAGTCGGTGTGGCCGGTGAGCGGCTGCCCGAACTGCGCGCCGGCCGACGGGTCCCAGAGCCGGAGGATTTCGTCCTCGAAAGTGGCGAGCAAGCTACGGCCGTCGGGCAGCGTCACCGCTGCCACCACAGAAGACCAGTCGCGATCGTCGCTTAACGTGTACCCCATCTGGACGCCGGTCGGTGGATCCCACAGCCTCACGACGTTGTCCGCTCCGGTTGTCAACAGCACCGGGGTGTCGCCAGATGCCGGTACCGACACTACGACCGAGACCGCGTCGGTATGTCCGATAAGCGGCTCGCTGGCGGGGCGGCCGGTGTCGATGTCCCACAGCCGTGCCGTTGTGTCCTGGCTACCGGTAGCAAGCAGAGTTCGGCCGTCCGCCAGTCGGACAGTCGCCAGTGCCAGCACGGCATCGGTGTGGCCGGGTAGCGGCTGACCCGCCGCACCACTCGTGACAGGGTGGACCAGTCGCACAGCGTTGTCTTGGCAGCCGGTCGCCAGGAGCGTGCGGCCGTCGGGCAGCGACGCTGCCGCTAGCGCCAATACCGCGTCGGTGTGTCCGGTAAGCGGCTGCCCGACCGGGTCGCCTGTAATCGGATCCCAGAGCCGGACCGTTCTGTCATCACTGCCGGCGGCCAGCAGCGTGCGGCCGTCGGGCGCCGGTGTCGTGGCGAGCGCGAGAACCCATCCAGTGTGACCGGTCAGCGGCTTCCCAACACCCTTTCCAGTGGCTGGATCCCATAGCCGGACATCATTGTCCTGGCTCCCCGTTGCGAGCAGAGTTCGTCCATCGGGTAGCGGAACCGACTCGATCGCCCACACCCAGCCGGTATGCCCGGTCATGGGTTGCCCGATTTGCTTGCCGGTCATCGGGTCCCACAATCGCACCGTCCCATCCAAGCCGGTGGACGCCAGCACGATACGTCCATCCGGTAGCGGCAGCGCCGTAACCGCAAGAACCGAATCGGTGTGGCCGGTCAGCGGACCTCGAATCTGTCTGCCGGACTCGGGGTCCCACAGCCGCACCGTGTTGTCCGCGCTCCCGGAGACGAGCAGCGGGCGACCGTCGTGCAGTACGACCGCCGAAACGGCCAGTACCCAATCGCTATGGCCAACGAGTTTTCCGACGGCCTCGCCACTGCCGGCGTCCCACAGCCGGACTGTCGCATCCCGGCTGCCGGTCGCCAGTAAGGGGCGGCCGCCGACCGGCACCGCCGTCGCCGCGAGCACCGCGTCGGTGTGGCCCGTCAACGGTTGCCCCACCGGATCCCCGGTGATCGGGTCCCACAGCCGAATAGTGCTGTCGTCGCTTCCGGTAGCCAGCCTGACGGTCGCGTCCGGCTGCTTTACGGCTGTCACTGTCCACACGGGGCCGGTGTGGCCGGTGAGAACTCGGTGCGGGCGCCTGGGGTAAAGGGCGGCCCAGATCAGTTGAACCGCACCAGGGTTGTGCTCGGCTCGATTCGCGCGGTAGGTCACAGAGTGTCGCGCGGCAGCGAGCTGGAGCGCTAGCGGTCGATCGGTTGGCATGCAGTGTTGCAGTTGTTCGGCGAAAGTGAGAATGCCGCCGATCGCGGGAGGAAGGTCGATGCGGCCGAAGGCACTTCGCAGTACATCTCGCGCAACCGTTTCCGGGTCGAGCGATGCCAAGGCGTTGTGATGAGAGTCCAGCAATTGCCAGGCAGGCGCACCAGCGATGGCCGCGTGGCCGGACATTGCGTGAGTGAAATAGGGATTGAGCGTCCGTGTCCCGGCGAACACTCCAGATGCTGCCGCCACCGTGCGCTCGGCGAGCGCGTGCGTGATGGCGAGGTGTTTGGACCGGTCCTGATCTGAGGGGGTTGTGTCGTCGGTGAAGTACTCGGTGAAGGTGCGGTGGGCGAGGCGGTATACGGTCTGGTCGTACTCGCGGTCGGCGAGGATATAAGGTGCGGCGTCCACGAGCAACTCATCTATGACGGCGCGGTCGACTCGGGCCGAGGGGGCAAGCGCTTTCGTAAGTGTCGCCCAAATGTCGTCGGCTTCGGGCACACCGCGGCCTCGACCGAAGGCGAGAGCCTCGAGCATCGGCCGCCGTGAGTGTTGCTGGACGCGAGTCAATCGGGCCACCGCGATCCCGAACAACTCCCGATGGTTGCTGTTCAGGAGTCGATCCCAGGTGTCCGGATCGTGCCAATCGGCGTCGGCGAGCAATTCGTGGACGAGGAGTCTGGCGAACAAGAAATGCGGTGCAAGCTGCCGGACCGCAGCAGCCAATGCGTCGATGTTCAGGGGAGACGCGAGCACCCCGAGGCGCGCCGCCCGACGCAGCCGGATGGTCACGTATCGGTGCACTGCGGAGCGGTCCTTGGCGATAACCAGGCGGGTCGCTGGGCCGAGGGCATCGAGAAGGTTGGTGTCGGTCGCGGTGTGGTCGGGGTCGTCGTGGGTGCTCGCGCGAGTACCCACGACGACTCGGCAACTCGGGCACGCGGCGATCGCGCGTAGCACCCGCGCAGCGGTCAGCGGGTCTACGGCCTCGTCGAGTGCGTCGATGAGAATCGTCACCCGGCGCGTCCGAAGCTGTTCAACCAGCCACTCGATCGCAGGGCCGATCTGTCCCTTGGGCGGATCGGCCAGCTCTGCGCCATGGGCGATTCGTGCGACAACGTCTTCGGGTGTCGCCCCCGTCAGGTGCACAACCATGTCGAATACCTGGTCCGGTGGCCGTCGTTCGGCCGGGCATTCATCGAGTATTCCCGCGCGCAGCAGCGCGGTACGCAGGCTCGGATTGCTCTGCACGACAAGATTGCCCAGTAGCGCGGATTTGCCTGAGCCCGCAGGTCCGGTGACGACGAGCATGCCCTGGTCACTATCGGCAAACCAGTCGATCAGGTACTGGGTTTCGCTGTCCCGGCCGACGAAGTACCACGATTGTTCGACGAGAACATTCTCGTGGAACGGTAATTCGCCGCCGTGCGCTTTCGGAAGAAAATGTGAAAGCTCGTCGGCGGTGAGTGCATCGAGAGCCGCTTCGAGTTCATTTCGTGCGTCGAGTGGCACGTTGATCACTGCGGCGTGGCGGCGGCGTAGCGCGCGGCCTGCCAGCCATTTGGTTTCGACCTCCGCGTGATGGCGCTCGAATTCGGCGGCCACGGTGGCGAGGTCGACCTCGTAATCCTGGGCACAGGTGACTTCGAGGATGTAGCGCAGAATTTCGCTGACTCGTCCCAGCTCGGTCGCGCCCTCGCCGGAGAGCCCGCCCACGAGCAGATAGGCCGTCTCACCGACCGAGTGCTTCAGGATCTCGGCCTTGAGATCGACGATGAATTTCTTTGAGCGACACGCGTCGACGATTACGACCACCCACGAGCCCGCATCTCCGCCACCGCGATCGGCGATCGCGTCCGCGATCCGGTCGGGTTTGATCCCTTGGGTCTGAACGTCTTTCGGACTGCGGGCGTGCGCGAGGCTGGCATATTCGCCATTCGACCAACCATGCCCGGCCCAATACAGCACCGTGGTAGGTCGATTCGAGGCTGACCAACTGCTGAGCCGTGCGTTGACCGCGTCGTGACCGCGGTGCGCCATCTCGACGTCCCAATCGACGTGATGCCCGTCGAACGCGGAGAGTATGTCCGCGATAGCCTCGACCTCCGCGGCAACGTCGATCTGCTCGAAGTGGTCGTACATCCCCAGAGCGATCGAAAAGAACTCGAGGCCGTCGCTCATCGATCGCTGGGCTCCACAGCCATCAGCAATTGACTGACCGGGCTGGTCCCCGAACCGTCGACCACGATCCGGAAGACGCCTGCCTGGTATGCGGTAGCCGAAACCACAATCGAATCGCCGAGGCGGCGGGCTGTCGGCGCCGCGAGCTGTTTGCCGCTGTCCACGTCGATCAGCTTGGCTCGCAATGTATTCGGCCGATCGATGCCGGTGACCTCGGTGTCGAACGGGACACCGACTGTCACGACATCCGGGACCAGCAGGCCGATCTCGCCCGTGCCCAAGCGTGGCCCGCGATCAACGGCGCCATATCGCAACGTGTCGACGACGAACGTAATTGCCTCATCAGCGGTCGCGATCGGTCCGTGCTGCTGCGGAAGCGAGAACACCGCCGGATTCTGGAGTGGGACTGCCGAATTGCGAGGCACGGTGCCATCACCGAGACCCCGGTACCGGGTGGGGATGCCGGAGGCGGGATCCCTGGTCAATTCGCCGTCGGGATCGACGCCGAATGTGTGGAAACGCGGCTCGACCCTGCCGGCGTTGATCTCGAGACTGGACATCGTCGGCTGCTCGACACCGATCATCGGCCGATGGCCCGGCAGCACAACCTCCGACACCTTGCTGCGATGCTCGAAGGCAGCACGGGCGAGGCCGGCGTCCCCGCCGATATCGGCGACATCCGACTCCGTCAGTGTTCGTACGGTGCTACCGGCGTCTACGCATCGGTAGCTGGGAAGCAGATCGTAGAGTCCGGGCATCGTGACAGCGACTTCTCTCAGCCTGCGTGCCGGCAACGGCGCACCTTCGCCGGAAGCCAGCATCACCGCCGCTTTCGCGGCACCCTCGAACGGAGTGCCCAGGGTAACCACTGCTCGTACCTCCTCCAGTGCACCGGAGATGGTGCCGAGCGCTTGGCACAACAGGCCACCCATGGAATGCGCCACGAGGACAACTTTCGCATCCGGTCGACTGGATCGAATACGCCAATCGGCGACATGGCGTTCGGTGGCCCTGGCCAGCAATTCGGCGTTGTGCCGGACCGGCAATCGCCAGTCGTATGCGAACTCCAGTACGGCGCTCGGATGGCGTAGAACTCGGTGTAGTGCGGTAAGCAGCCGACTGTAGGGCTCGATTCCCGCGAAGATCGGACAGAAGCCGGAAACCCTGAGCAGTCCGCCTGGCCGCACAGTACCTGGCCGATTGTCCCGAATTGCGAGTGGTGCCAGCGCCGCCGTCGGCGCGGTCCACATCCGCGCCAGCAACCCGGGTCGCATCCCCCACAGCAGCTTCCCTGTCGAGGTGTCGATCAATTCGGAGCCCATGATCCCAGGAATCACCACGACCGCGTCGTCGACGGTTCGTCTCGACGGCTGTCCAGCCGCAAGGACGGACCGGTCTGCACGCACTCCGTCGTTTCTCGAAACATCAACAGCCCCAGGGAATTCGAAGCCATCGTCACTGCCCCGCATTCGACCACCCCGCAACAATCGTTGGCTACAACGTTTGCAGCGTATCGACCGCCGGTCACAATCGCAGCGATTGGCCACGGCCCCGAGACGGCGAGCGTCTACTCAGCTCCCGACTCGGCCTCCGCGAGGGTCTCGGTCAGCACCTCGCGGGCTCGGTGGTCGTCGGGGAGTTCGGCGAGGATCTCGGTCAGGACCTTTGTGGCTTCGGCGTGGCGGTGCAGGTCGATCAGGAGCTGGCCCTGTTCGAGGCCGGCGCGGGCGGCTTGGTCGGTGGAGCCGAGGGAGCGGAAGCCGGTGGCGGCGGATTCGGCGTGGCGCAGGGCGTCTTCGAGGCGTTGGGCGGCGCGCAGGATGCGGGCGGCGTTGTGGTCGCGGCGGGCGGAATGCCAGACGAGGAGGTCGGGGTCGGGGTCGGTGGCGGCGAGGTCGTGGATGGCCTGGTCGGCTGCGGGGAGAGCGTCGAGGGCCTCCTCGGTCGCGCCGCTCCAGTGCAGCGACAGGGCGGCGCTGTAGCGGCAGTAGGCGACTCGGAGGGGGTCGTCGGCGAGTTGGGCCGCCTCGGCCGCCTGCCGGTAGCGCTCGGCGGCGAGGGCGTCACGGTCCAGCAGGTCCAGCAGGTCGGCGGTGCAGACGAGGGCATAGCCTTCGGCGTCGTGATCGCCGGTGGCGTGGTCGAATTCGATGATCTCGTCGTAGACGGACAAGGCCTGGTCTTCTTCGCGGAGTGCGCGCAAGGTGTCGGCGAGCAGGTGGCGGCAGCGGCGGGCGTCGCCGCCGCGACCCTGCTGGTCGAGTCCGGTGATCGCCGCTTCGGCGAGGTCGGCGGCGTCGAGGAGCTGCTCGGTCTGCCAGTAGGAGATGGCCAGACCCCATTGCAGGCCCGGGATATGCGGCAGGCGTAGTGGTTTCGCGAGGGTGAGCGCGGTGAGGAAGTCGCTGATGGCCTCCGCGGCGCGGTGCTGGTGGTTGAGCAGGTCGCCGCGCAACCCGTGCGCGCGCACCCGGAGTTCGACGGGGCTGTCGGCGGTGAGCGCGGGGAAGACTTCGGCCACCGAGGTCAGCGCGGCCTCGACCTGGTGCTCGTCGAATTGCAGCGCGGCCAGCTGACAGGCGGTCCAGGCCACCTTCGCCGGTACCCCCGCGGTCCGGAACGCCGACAGCGCGGTCTGCGCGGTGCTGATCGACTCCTCGAACTGTCCGAGGGTGTCGTGGAAGAGGCTGCGGTGCAAGGCGACATCGCCCGCCAGATGCGGATCACCGGCTGCGGCGGCCAGTGCGTCGGCTTCGTCCAGCAGCAGCGCTATCTCCGCCGCCGCGGCGTCGGCGTCGTTCCGGCGGCCGGCGGCGCGCAGGCCATTGGTGAGCCGAAGCGCGGCACCGACGCGGGTGTCCACCTCGGAGTGCCCGCTGAGATGGGCGTAGGACGCGCGCAGCAGCGCCAATCCCGCGGCAGCGTCACCGAACCGGCAGCGCAGCATGCCGAGCTGCCCCAGGCATACCTGGCGGCGATCCTCCTCGCCTGCGGCGGTGAACAAGTCGATCGCTTGCTGCCAGAGCGGCTCGGACTGCGCCGGGTCGTCCTCCTGCACCGCCCGGGCGCGCAGCGCGGCGATCCGCCCAGCCAGCGCCGGATCCGAGGGCGCGGTGTCCAGCGGGCGCAGCAGCGCTGCCGTCGTGCCGAATTCGCGCCGCTTGTGCGCCAGTTCGGCGCGCTCGACGATGTCCTCGGGAGCCGACGACTCGGGGAATTCGAGCGCAGTCGAGGGCGGAGGTACGTCGATCTTGTGCTCGGCCACGGCCGACAGCGGGAGCTGATCGACGATCGGTTCCCACGCCAGCAGCGCACGCACGGAAGCGGTTTGGTGATCGGTGCCGTTGCGCTCGTCGAACCGCGCGGCGATCGCCAACGCGAACTCGGTCAGCTCTTTCCGCAGCGCCGCCGCGGTGAGCTCGGTGGCGGGCCGCTCACCCGACGCCGGCCGGCGAACCAGGGTGTCGTCATGACCGGCTTCGCCGACGGTCCGCAGCAACAACGCCGCCGAGGCGGCGAAGCGCAGGGCGGACAACGGATTCGGCGCGCGATCCAGCCATGGCAGATGCCGTTCGAGCAGTTCGAGCCCGCGCGCCTGATTCCCCGACAGCGCGCAGAACTGCAGGTGCACGCTCATGTCGGAGAGATCCTGCGGCTTGCTGCGCAGAATCCGATACGCCCGGCGATGCGCGTTGCGCGCGTGCTCCAGCTGTCCGGTGCGCAGATACGGCAGCAGCAGCTCGGTCAGAATGTGCTGCGGCTGTTCCCGGCAGGTCAGTTCGCCCTGCAGGACCGGCGCCGCCAGCTCGACGGCTTCGTGGTCGCGTCCGCGCTCGGCCAGATAGGCGACCTTGTCGCTCGGATCGCAACCGGCGCAGTCGGAGTTGTCGTCCCGGGGCGTGGTGCACCAGCGCTCGTACCACTGATCGGCGGCCGCGGTGTCGCCGAGATGCCGCGCCAGCCGATGCCGGTAGGCGTACACCGCGTGCAGGCTCTGCCCCTCCACCCGGTAGCGGCTCTCCATCTGGTCCAGCGCGGCCAGCGCCCGATCCTTGGGCACCTCGGGGAAACTCGTCATCCCGTTGATGGCGTGCTTGAAGAACCAGCGCAGCGATCCGGCCGCCCAGTGCGGGTGCGCGCCCGGGTCGCGGTCGTAGTCGGCCAGGCAGCGGGCGAACGGCACGAACATCTTGGCCGGCTGCAGCCCGCCGGTGTATGCGGTGACCATGCCCATCCGCGTCTCGAAGGCCAGCTCGGTGTGCCCGCCGGCTTCCGCGTGCCGCAGCACCTCTTCCAGCAGAGCGTCTTTGGCGTCGCCGTAGGGCAGCCGATAGGCCTGATGCAGCAGCTGATTCAGGTCTTCCGCGTTGTGCGCCATCAGGATTCCCCCTCGGTGTCGTGCACGGCCCAGTCCAGCAGGCCGACGAATGATCGGTTGAGCAAGGCGATATCGACCGGCCGCAGCGGATGCTGACCGAGCAGCAGTGCCTGGCTGTAGAGAGCTTCGACCGCGGTCGTCACCAGCCGCGGATCGGTGACGCCGCAAATGCGGCGCACCAAGGGATTCCGGTGATTGAGCACCAGCTGCGGACGGTCCGCGTCCGGCTCGGTGTCGAACGCGCCGAGCACGTCCGCCCAGAGATCGTCGGCGATCGCCCGGGTGGCGCGTAGTTCGGCGCGATGCTGGGTATCGCGGTCGAGCAGATACAGCGCGGCGAGCGAGGGCGGGTCGAAGGTGCGCAGTGCCACTTCGCAATCCAGCCGGTCCAGGCAGCGCTGAGCGGTCGACAGGAACGGCCGCAACGCCAGTTCCGTCGCCGGATCCACCAGGTCGAAATGCGTGGCGAGTTCGGCGGGATCCAAACGGGTGACCAGGATTTCGGGATCGATCGCGGGCAGCCGCTCCAGGATCTCGGTGAGATAGGAGTAGCCGCCGTTCACCAGGCCGAGGCCCTGTGCGCTGGACACCGCGGCGAGCTGGCGGAACTCCTCGACCGACGGGGTGTAGCGGACCGCGCCGAACCGGCGGCGGAACTCGGCCAACGGAATTCGGCCCGCGTTGGTCTCCACCGGCAGCCACTGATCGACCAGGCGCAGCATGTCGTCGTCGTGCAGTGCGAGGGCTTTCACGCCCATGTCGTGGATGCGCAGGAAATCGGCCAGCCCGGCGGGATTCGAGGCGGACAGCTCGACCAGCCAGTCCCGGATCTGCGTGCCGATCGCGTCGCGGGTGGCTTCCAGCAGGTCGTCTTCGTACAGGGCTTCCCGGCTGGCGGTCGGGCGCAGCTCGGTGGTGTCGACCACGCAGCGGACGAAGAACGCCCACTCGGGTAGCAGCCCGGTGACGTTCTCGGCGAGCAGCATTCGCTTCAAGTAGACCCGGGAACCGCTCTTCGCGGCCGGACTCGCCGCCTGCGGGAGGACGAAAGCGACGCCGGTGAGGCCGGATTCGGCGCAGGAGATGTCGAAACTGGCGAACGGGGTGAAGCCGAAGGTTTCCCCGGCATACCGGGCCAACGCGGCCTGCCGGTCGGCTGGCGTGGGATGTGCTGTGCGCCAGGGCAAGCCAGGTTCGGTGACGGTCTGCCCGTTGACGGTGACCGGGAACGGCAGCAGGCTGCCGAACAGCGTCGCGAGCTCGACGACGGTGGTGGGGGTGACCCACTGCTGCATATCCCGGCGCGGGACCAGGATCACCGTCGTGCCCGGTTCGGCGCGCTCCTCGGCGGCGCGCTCGACCCGATACCGGCCGTCCGCGTAGCCGATCCACCGCACCGTCGGGCCGCCCTTCGCCGACCGCGTGATCACCTGGGCTTCGTCGGCGACGAGGAAGCACGACAGTAGGCCGATGCCGAACTGTCCGAGGAACTCGTGCCGGGCGAAACCGAGATCGTCGCGCTTGCCGCTGCGGCCGATGGTCGCGAGGAAGGTGTGCACCTCCGCCTCGGTCAGGCCGATGCCGCTGTCGTGCACGCGGATGCTGCCGTCGTCGGTGCGGTCGGGGGTCTCGATGCGCACCTCGGCCGGCGCCGCCGCGTCGATAGCGCGGCGCGCGGTGATCGCGTCTACCGCGTTCTGGAGCAGCTCGCGCAGGTAGACCCGGGGACTTCCGTACAAATGGTGGCTCAGAAGGTCGACGACTCCACGCAGATCGACCTGAAAAACTTGCTCCACCGGGACATCCTCCGAACCACACACAATCTTGCCCGGCAACTCTAGCGGTCGCCGTCGCGCCGCGCCTGGGCTACGGCTCCGCATCACCAGGGTTCGACCGCGATTATCTGGGTAATGAATGTTCATGGCTGTCGCGTTACAGCGGGCGGTAACTATCCCGCTAATTCCAGATACAGGCCGCGAGGCGTCGAGTATCGAAGGGGTTACGCCGATGAGCTTCCAGTACGCGCAGGTGCCACGGCTCTATCAGAACCTGTACGACTGCCTTTCCGACCCGGGCGAACTCGACGTCATCGACGCGATCCGCGCCGCCGAAATCCACGCCGCGTGCTCGGAGCGCTGCCACCCGCGCCGCCGCGCCCAGCAGCGGATCGCCACCGCGCAGAGACTGCCCGGGGCGAATCAGCTCCTCGACTAGCCGCTCGCGGTCAATAGTCCAGCACGTGCTCGGGCTGGCAGACGTCCATGGGGGAGGGCAGGTACCGGACGATGGCGTCCAAGAGCGGCGCGAGATCGTCGCTCACGGGAGTCGCACCGCACAGGATGGGCACTATCTCGCCGATGCGGGTGAGGTGGCGGATGCGGTGGTGCAGGTGTTCGGGTGCGAACTCGAGGCCCGGCTCGCGCACCGTCGTGCGGAGTGCGCGATGCCAGGGTTCGGCGATTTGCCAACGGCTGCTGTCGATTTCGGGCGCCGCGCACATCTGGACCAGGTCGATGACGCCGTCGAATGCTGTGCCCGTTCCGGCCGGAATGTGCAGCGGCAGCGGCGCCGCTCCGCGAATGTCGGCGATGCGGCGCACGCAGCGGTCGAAGTCGGCGCCGGGGCGATCCAGGCCGGTGATCAGGCACAGGCGGGCGACCTGGTAGTCGTCGGCGGCGCGCAGCATGGCCTCGGGGCGGGACGTGCTGCCCGCGGTGGCGTCGAGGACGGCGATCGCCCCGTCGGCGACTCGGATCGCTCGCTCGGGCGGGTGACTCGACACGTCGGTGAACCGGATCGTGTGCTGGACCCGGTCTGCCGCCCAGGGGATCGCGGCCGCCGGGCCGGCGAATCGGCGCAGCCGCTGGACCAGGCTGGTCGCCCCGTCGCGATCCCCGAAGAGAACGACGTTACGGATCGCCCGTGGTTCAACAGCATTCGTGCCCATCGCCAGCACCGTACCGCCGCGCGGGCCGCGCCGGAGCCGATTTCGCCCCCAAAGTAGAACGTGTTCCTATACCGTCGGCCCTGTGCAGAAAGAACAACGCCCCGCCGTGGCGGACTGGTTCACCACGGAAGACGGCGCGATACGTCTTCAGGGAAGTCGCTGTAATGCCTGCGGCACACCGTATTTCCCGCGAAACACCCTCGCCTGTCGCAACCCGTATTGCGCGGCGCCGAAGGACGGCTCGGAGCTCTCCGAGTACCTGTTCTCGACCCGCGGCCGGATCTGGTCCTATGCGGACGCCCGCTACAAACCGCCCGCGCCCTATGTCTCGCCCGATCCGTTCGTGCCGTATGTGGTCGCGGCCGTGGAACTCGAGGTCGAGCAGATGGTGATCCTCGGGCAGATCGTGCCCGGGTTCACGGTGGACGACCTGGCCGTCGGCATGCCGGTCGAACTGGCCCTCGGCACGCTGTACGCCGACGAGGAAGCGGAGCACACGGTGTGGATGTGGAGGCCGGTCAATGACTGATACGAATCGCGACATCGCGGTCCTCGGTGCGGGCATGCACCAGTGGGGCAAGTGGGGGCGCAACTTCGTCGAATACGGGCTGGTCGCCGCCCGCGCCGCCCTGGCCGACGCCGGGGTGGACCATCGCGACGTCGGCTACATCGCGGGCGCGGACACCATCCGCAACGGATACCCCGGTTTCGTCGCGGGCGCGACCTTCGCCCAGGCGCTGGGCTGGTCCGGCGCGCGCATCTCCAGCAGCTACGCCGCCTGCGCCTCCGGTGCGCAGGCCATCGCCAACGCGCGCGCCCAGATCCTGGCCGGGCTGTGCGACGTGGCGCTGGTGATCGGCGCGGACGCCGCCCCGAAGGGCTTCTTCCAGCCGGTCGGCGGCGAACGCCGGGACGATCCGGACTGGCTGCGCTTCCACCTGCTCGGCGCCACCAACCCCATCTATTTCGCGCTCTACGCCCGCCGCCGCATGGCGATGCACGGCGCCACGCTCGACGATTTCGCCGCGGTCAAGGTGAAGAACGCCAAGCACGGCCTGAACAACCCGTACGCCCGCTACCGCAAGGAGGTGTCGGCCGAGGAGGTCGCCGCCTCGGCGATCGTCTCGGACCCGTTGCGGCTGCTCGACATCTGCGCGACCAGCGACGGCGGCGCCGCGCTCGTGCTGACTTCGATGGACTTCGCCCGCCGCCACGGCGTCGCCGACCCGGTCCGCATTCGCGCGCTGTCGACGGTCACTCCGACGTTCCCGAAAACGGTCCTCGATCTGCCGGATTTCGCGACCGACTCGGCCGTGGCCTTCGCCGAGCCGCCGCGCGCGTTCCGTTCCGCCATTGCGCACGCCGCGTACGAGGAGGCCGGGCTCGGGCCCGCGGACCTGTCCTTCGCCGAGGTCTACGACCTGTCCACGGCGCTGGAGCTGGACTGGTACGAAGACATCGGGCTCTGCGAAACCGGTGGGGCGGAACAGCTACTGCGCAGCGGCGCAACGACGTTGGGTGGCCGGGTGCCGGTCAATCCCAGCGGCGGGCTGGCCAGCTTCGGCGAGGCCATCCCCGCGCAGGCGATCGCCCAGATCTGCGAGCTCACCTGGCAGTTGCGCGGTCAGGCCGACGGCCGTCAGGTCGCGGACGCGCGCGCCGGAATCGCCGTGAACCAGGGCCTTTTCGGGCACGGTTCGGCGATCATCGCCACCCGCTGAGACCAGGAGTACCGGACTGGGCCGACCGAGTCCGGTACTCCAGTCGGGGGTGCCTGTAGTACTGCGGTCCAATGCGGTCGCGGACCTGCTCTACCTACCGTCGGCTCATGCGTTTGCGAGCCTTCACCATTCCGATCTGCGCCGCCGCGGTGCTGCTGTCCGCTTGTTCGACCAGCGCGGTCGAGCCCGCCGCTAGCACGGGCGCCAGCGCCCCCACCCAAGCCCTGGCAGCGCCCATGGAAAGCCTGCGCGGTGACCTCGACACGATGGTCCGCGCGGGCGCTGTCGGAGCTATCGCCACGCTCACCGGCAACGGCGTGACCGCCGTCGCCACCGCGGGTCACGCCGACATCGCCACGGGCACAACGATTCCCGTCGATCGACCGCAGTACGTCCGAGTCGGCAGCGTCACCAAGACCTTCACCGCCGCGATCCTGCTGCAACTGGCCGCCGAACACCGCGTCGACCTCGACCAGCCGATCGACACCTATCTGCCCGGCCTGCTCCGTGGTGACGGCGTCGACGGCCGCGCCATCACCGTCCGCCAGATCCTGGGCCACCGCAGCGGTCTGCCCGAGCCCGCGCCAACACCGGAACTGAACGAGTACGCCGCCGCCCGCGACGGCCGCACCTTCACCCCCGCGCAGGAGATCGCGATCGCTCTGGAGCTGCCCGCCCAGTTCACCCCCGGCGCCCGCTTCCACTACAACAACATCAACTACATCGTCGCCGGCATGCTGATCGAAGCCGTCACCGGCCACCGGTACGCCGACGAACTGCGCGACCGCATCCTCACCCCATTGAACATGTCGAACACCTACCTTCCGGCCACCGCCGAAACCGGCCTGCGCCAACCGCATCCGACCGGCTACGCCACCCTCGACGGCGCCGTCACCGACGTCACCCCGATGGAACCGTCCCTGCCCTGGGCCTCGGGAGCCATGATCAGCACCGGCGCCGACCTGAACCGTTTCTACACCGCCCTGCTCGCCGGTGCGGTGGTCCCACCCACCGAACTCGGCCAGATGCTGGCCGGGTCCGACATGGGCAACGGCGACGGCATGTCCTACGGCCTGGGCCTCGGCTATACCCAACTCCCTTGCGGCACAGAATATGTCGGAAATGTCGGCGGCGTACTCGGCTTCACCGCCATCACCGGCGCCACCACGGCGGGCCGCGCCGTCACCGTCTCCTACACCGGCACACCCACCGCCGTGGACATCGGCGCGATCCTCACCCACGCCCTGTGCGGGTGAGCGACCCGATCAGGGGGCGCCGCCGCACAACCCGACGAGGGCGACGCGGTAGGCCGCGGACATGTACCTGCTGAATGCCACCGGGTCGTCATTGTCGACCATGCCCTGGTTGACCGAGACCGCCACTCGCCTGCTGCCGTCGGCGGTGCTGTACATCTCGGAATGGAAGCCCGGGATGTCGCCGCTATTGCCGATTCCGGCGCAGCCGCCCGCGGTCAGTTCCATGAGCCCGAGGCCATAGCCGCGCTCGACTCCGAAACGCGCCGCGATCGGGCGGACGGTGCGCATCTGCGCCAGCAGCGCGGGCGGGAGCAGTTCGCCGGACCACAGGGCGGTGCTGAAGGCATCGAGATCGGCTGTGGTGGAGATGATCTCGCCGGCTGCGCCCGCGAAGGACGGGTTCAGTGCGGTGACATCGATGGGTAACGGGATGCCGAGAAACTTCGCCGTCCGGTATCCCGTGGTGTGCGGCCCGGGGATCTCCGGTGAAATACCTGGAAGGGACGTGCTCGACAATCCCAGCGGCTCGATGATCCGCTGCTGCAGTTGCCGCGAATACGGAGTGCCGGTAACTGTTTCGATCAGCAACCCGGCCAGAATGTAGTTGGTGTTGGAGTAGTACCAATCGGTGCCGGGCTCGAACCACAAGGGCTGGCCCGCGGCGAAGCGCACCATATCCTCGGGCTGATAGGTCTGCATCGGATCGGTCCCGAACATGCTCGGTGCGGATTCACCGCGGGGTCCCGGTTGGCCACCGGCATTGCGTAGTCCGCTGGTGTGGTCCAGGATCGTTCGCACGGTGATCCGGCGGTCCAGACCGAATTGCGGCAGGTACTGATCCACGGGATCGTCGAGCCTGAGTCGAGCCTCGGCGACCAACTGGAGAACCACGGTGGCGACAAAGGTTTTCGTGATGCTCCCGATCCGGAACCTCGCGTCCGCCGGGACCGGATCGAAGGTCCCGAGGCGCGCGGTTCCGGCGGTGAGAACCCGGTTTCCCTCGTTGTCGTGCACCCGAACCTGCACCCCCGCAGCGCCTGCCGCGACCAGTTCATGCAGCGCCTGCCGCAGCGCGACCTGGTCCGGGTCGTCAGGCGCCGCATGCGCGTTCGAAACCGCCGATGCGGCCAAGAGCGCAGCCGCGATCGTCGAAACAACCATTCGGCGCATCGCGCCACCCCCCACATGTGTCCCTGTGCTGAGGACGAAACGTGAACCGAGGCGGCTCGATGTCCCGTCCAGTGCTGATCATCGCAGCCGGAGGCAAGCAATGCTAGGTTCGGCGTCGATCGGTGCTGCGGTCGATCGGTGTTGGAGTCATTGCAGCGCACCGTATTCCGCTGTGCTGAGCCCCCGGTGCGGATCAGCGTCGGGCATGGCTGTGCGGCTGGACCAGCTCGGCGAGGTCGAGTGATTCGTCGGCCCATTCGGTGCTGGGGAGTGCCGTCCGGGTCGCGATCAGTTCGCGGGCCGCGCGGAGGTCCTTGGGGCGGCCGACGGCGATCGCGCCGACGAGGGTGCTGTCGGAAAGGGCCAGGGCGGTGAAGTTCCGGGACTCGAGGGAGCCGCGGATGATCAGTTCTTCGTGGGGTTGCGGCCATCCCGCGAACTGCAGGTTCACGCCGTACTGGGTGGACCAGCCCCAGGGGATCTCTATGTCGGTAACCGGTTGTCCCAGTATTGATTTGGCGGCTTCCGCGCCCTGGGTCAGGGCGCTGTTCCAGTGTTCGCCGCGTTCGTGGCGGCCGCGGTGGGCGGTGAAGCGGCGGGCCGCGTCGCCCGCGGCGAAGACTCCCGGCGCGGAGGTGCGGTACTGCTCGTCGACGAGAATGCCGTCGTCGACGGCGATTCCGGCGGTGCGGGCGAGGGCGGTGTCGGGTTCCGCGCCGATCGCGACGAGGGCGGAGGAGGCGGTCCAGGTGCGGCCGTCGGTGGCGGTCGCGAGCACGCCGTGGGCGTCGATCTGCTCGACCGCTGCGAGCCGGACCTCGTTGTCGATGCGCACTCCGTGTTCGGCGTGCAGATCCTGGACCCAGGCCGAGATGGCCTGCGGAACAACGCGATCCAGTGGTCCCGCGGCCGCGTTCAAGACCCGCGCCTCGGCGCCGAGACCGCGCGCGGTGGCCGCGACCTCGAGGCCGACCAGCCCGGCCCCGACGATCAGCAGCGGCCCGGTCTCGATCGCCTCCCGCAGCGCGGCGATGTCGGCGACGCCGCGCAATGTGCGAACCCGTACCGGCGGATGCTGTTCCAGCCGCCGGGCCCGAGCGCCGGTGGCCAGCAGCAGGCTGTCGTAGCCGAGTACCGCGCCATCGCTGAGCCAGACGCGGCCACGTTCGGTATCGATATCGGTGACGGTGGTCGCCAGGCGCAGATCGATATCGTTTTCGGCCCAATGCTTTTCGGGTTCCAGGAAGCTGCGGTCGGCGGTGCGGGTCCCGGCCAGCAGGTCCTTCGACACCATCGGCCGCCGGTAGGGCGCACAATCTTCCGCGCCGACGAGCACGATGCGGCCGGTGTAGCCCGCGGTGCGCAGGGTCCGGGCCGCGGTCGCACCCGCGACGCCCGCACCGGCGATCACGATCTGTCCGGTCATGTGCGGCTGACCTCGACCATCTCGAAATCGGTCTTCGCCGCGCCGCAGTCCGGGCAGGACCAGTCCTCGGGAATGTCGTCCCAGCGGGTGCCGGGCGCGATGCCGTCCTCGGGCCAGCCCAGCGCCTCGTCGTATTCGAAACCGCATTGCAGGCAACGGAACAGCTTGTAGTCGATACTCATCGGGTTTTCCCTTCGGAGGTGGCGGGTTCGAAGTCGACTTTCTCCCGGACGCCGCAGTCGGGGCAGCACCAGTCCTCGGGCACCGCCGACCACGGGGTGCCGGCCGGGAATCCCTCGCGCGGCGCGCCGGCGGTCTCGTCGTAGACGTAGTCGCAGACCGGGCAGCGGTAGGCGGCCATCACCGGGCTCCGTACTGCGCGAGCAGGCGCTGCCGCTTGCTGGGCTGAATGTTCACCCGGGTGATGTCGCCGTCGTAGTGGTCGAGAACGCGGTGGTCCATGACCCGCCGCCACAGTGGCGGGAAGTAGGCCAGGCCGATCATGCTGGCATAACCGCTGGGCAGGTTCGGGGCGCCGTCCATGCTGCGCAGGGTCTGGTAGCGGCGGGTCGGATTGGCGTGATGGTCGCTGTGCCGCTGCAAGTGGTACAGGAAGATATTGGTCACGATGTGGTCGGAGTTCCAGCTGTGCACCGGAGTACAGCGCTCGTAGCGACCGGTGGCGGTGCGCTGGCGCAGCAACCCGTAGTGCTCGAGGTAGTTCACCGTCTCCAGCAGGGTGAAACCGTAGACGGCCTGGATGACCAGATACGGCAGGACCGACGGCCCGAATACCGCTGCCAGCGCGCCCCAGAGCACCACCGTCATCAGCCAGGCGTTGAGGACGTCGTTGTGCAGGGTCCACGGGCTCTTCTCCAGCCGCCGCAGCCGGGCCGACTCCAGTTCCCACGACGAGCGCAGGCTGCCCCACACGCTGCGCGGCAGGAAGCTCCAGAAGGTTTCACCGAAGCGGGCGCTGGCCGGATCCTCGGGCGTGGCGACCCGCACGTGATGGCCGCGGTTGTGCTCGATGTAGAAGTGGCCGTAGGCGGTTTGGGCCAGCGTGATCTTCGACAGCCAGCGTTCCAGCGAGTCCTTCTTGTGCCCGAGTTCGTGCGCGGTGTTGATGCCGACGCCGCCCATCGCGCCGACGCTGAAGGCCAGGCCGATCTTCGACAGCGTGCTCAGGCCGCCGTCGATGCCGAGCCAGGACAGGTCCGACGCGGTCCACAGGTAGCAGGCGAAGGCCATGCTCAGCAGCTGTAGCGGGATGTAGGCGTAGGTGCAGTAGCGGTAGTACTTGTCGTTCTCCAGCTGCTCCATCACCTCCTCCGGCGGGTTCTGCCCGTCGGGGCCGAAGAACAGATCCAGGGTGGGGAGCAGGACGTAGATCAGGATCGGGCCGATCCACCACCAGACGGGGGCGACCGCCTGCCAGCCGAGCTGGTTGAAACCCCAGACCAGGGCCACCGCGACCAGCAGTGCGGTCGGGGCCACCAGGCCGAGCAGCCAGAGGTATCGCTTGCGATCGCGCCACTGACCGGGCGCGGTGGCCGCGTCTTCCGAGGCGCCGATTCGAGATGTCATGTCCCACTCCGTTTACACATTTACCAAATGTGTATTCAGTACATACAACTTGTTGAGAGTTGTCAACGACGGAGTCAGATGGGCTGCTGCTGTAGGATGGCCGTCGTGGCTGAAGCGCCGAATTTTCAAACGGAGATGCGCCTGCTCCTGCGCGAACGCGCGCTGGACGCGGCGCGGCAGGTGGTGTGCACCGAGGGCTGGGGCGCGGTGAACATGTCCCGGGTCGCGAAGGACGTCGGGATCAGTCGCCCGGTGCTCTACAAAGAGATCGGCACCAAGCAGGCCCTGGCCGATGCCCTGATCGAACGCGAGCTCGGCACCTTCCTGGCCGGCATCATCGACACCGTGGCCGGTCATCCCGACAACCCGGTCACCGGAATGACGAGCGCCGCCGAATACACCCTGCGCACCGGCGCGGAGAACACCCTGCTCAAGGCGGTGCTGTCCGGCCGCCACAGCAGCGACACCACCTTGCTGCCGGCGCTGGTCACCGAACCCGAACCCGTCCTGGGCCGCGCCCTCGCCGCGCTGCTGCCCGCGCTGCGTGAGCGCTACGAACTGCCGGGCATCTCCAACGCGGATCTGGAGACGCTGATCGAGATCCTGGTGCGCCTCACCCTCAGCCACCTCTTCCAGCCGCTGGGCCCGATCGAACACGCCGTCACCCAGATCGAACTGGTGATCACCCGCGTCTTCGGTGGTCTGCAAGCACAGAGCGAGCCAGCGTAGACAAAGCCCTCAGGTGGTGAGGCGAAACAGTGCGACGCCGTACTGGAAGGCCACGGCCAGCTGGTCCGCGCCCACCACGCACAGATCGCTGACGCTCCACTCGACGGGAAGCGTCGTCAGCAGGTCGCCGGAAGGCTGCCAGATCGACAGTTCCCGGCTGGAGCCGGTGATCAGCAGGGTGGGGCCATCGGCTTGCGGCAGGGCGGCGAGTGCCCAGACCGGATCGGTGGTTTCGATCAGCGGTGACACGAGAGGGTCGCCGGTCTCCGGATCCCACAGGTGCACACCATTGTTCGCGCCGGCGGCCAATCCCGCCCGGCCGTCGGGAAGCGTCAGCGGGACGACCGACTGCACCGGCTGGATCAGTGGCAGCATCGGGCCGATCGCCTTGCCGGTCAGCGCATCCCACCGTTGCGCGCCGCGGATTCCGGCGGTCACCAGAGCCGTCCGTCCGTCGCCGGCCGGCATGCTGGTCAGCGACCGGAGATCACTGGAAAAGCGGGTCGCCAGGGGTCCCGCCTCGGTACCGGTATCGAGATCCCACATCTGCACCATGCTGTTGTCGCCGCTCCGGCAGCCGACCGCCAGCAGGGTCCGGCCGTCCGGAGACGGCACCGCCGTCAGCACGCGGAGGTCGTCCCCGAGGCCGCTCAGCGGCGGTCCCACAGGGGCACCTGTGGCCGGGTCACACAGGTGCACAACACGTTTCGTGCTGAGCGACAGATCTCCGGTCGCTACCGCGAGCAGGGTGCGGCCATCGCGCGTCGGCACCGCGGCCACCGCGTGGACGGAGGTGGCGTCGGGCGGTGGGAGCACCGGAGTTTCGAAGTCGGCGGGATCCCAGAGCCGCACAATGCCGCTGCCGTCACCTCCCGCGGCCAGCAAGGTCCGGCCATCGGCCAGGGGGAGTGCGGCCATCCGGGTAGCGTCGTGCCGGACTACCGGACCCACCTGTTCGCAGGTGCTCAGGTCCCACAGGCACAGGCCGGACTGCGTTTCGACGGCCAGCCCCGCCCGCCCGCCGGACAGTGGCACGGCGCACATCGCGTAGCAGTAGCCCGGCACCAGCAGGCGGATTACGGTCCTGGTGCGCGGGTCCCACAACCGGAGATCGCGGCCCGCGATGCCGAGAGCGACACGGCCGTCCGGCAGCGTGACCGCGCCCAGCGCCTGAGTTCTGCTGCCAGGTTCCAGCGTCGGCCCGGCCTGGATTCCGGTCTCCGGATCCCACAGCCGGACACCGTCGTCGTTGCCCGCGGAGACGAACAGCGATCCCGCGGCGGACGATACCGCGGTGAGCCCGTGAATCGTGCCGGCGTGCACGTGCACCGGCGGTCCGGCCCGATCCCCGGTGTCCAGGTCCCAGAGTTGGACGACACCGTCGTGCCCGCCGGTGGCGAGCCGGACCCGGCCATCAGGCAGCGTCACCGCGGCCAGGGACATCGTGATCGCGTCCAGCGGTACGGAGTCACCGGCGAAGGCCAGCAGCGGCGGATCGATCGGCAGGCAGGTGCCCGGATCCCAAAATCGCACGCCGTCGACGCCGCTGGCGACCAGCACGGTCCGGCCGTTCGTCAGCCGAACCGGGATCAGCTCCCAGTTCTCGCGAGCGTGCGTCGCGGGTGTGGCCGCCACCAGTTCGGCGGTCTCGGGATCCCACAGCTCGATCCCGTCGGTGCCGCTGAGCGCCAGCAACGTTCGGCCATCGGGCAACGGCAGCGCGGTCATGTTGTTCACGCCCATGTCGCTGTCGATCACGCGATGTCGCGGCGTCACCGGCAGCGTCGACCACATCAGTTCGAGACCGATCTGCGGATGCGCGTCGCCTGCCGTTTCGTTCATCGCCCGCCCCCGTTCTTTGGTCCCGATAGCCTATGGGGCGAGAACAGGAGAGCCCAACGAGTTATCCGGCCGAAAATTCTCGGCCCGTAGATGTCGAGAACTCCGGGGCGGCTCCGTCCCAGGGGTACGAGCAGCCGAACGGCCTCGACGACGAAAGGCGACTGTCATGGAACCGAACGAGATCACCGCCGTCCTGAACCTTCCGATCAGCCAGGAACTGCTGGCGCGCGACCTGCTCCGGCTGGCCTACGTGGCCAAGGACGGCACACCCCGCAATATCCCGATCGCCTTCACCTGGAACGGTTCTCAGATCGTCCTCTGCACCACCAAGAACGCCCCGAAGCTGCCTTCCCTGCGGCACAACCCTGCCGTCGCCCTGACCATCGACACCGAGGTCCACCCACCGAAGATCCTGCTTCTGCGCGGTCGCGCGGAGCTGGACGTGGTCGACGACATCCCGGAGGAGTACCTCCAGATGAACGGCAGCTACGAAATGACCGCCGAGCAGCGCGTCGAATGGGAAGCCGAGATCCGCTCCCTCTACGACGGCATGGTCCGCATCGTCATCACCCCCACCTGGGCGAAACTCATCGACTTCGAAACCACCCTGCCTACCGCGGTGGAGCAGCTGGTTCAGCAGCGTGCCGAGCGCCAGCGCGCTTGATCGGGGGGAATCGTATGAAAAGGGATGTGCGGCAACGGTATGCATCGTCGTTCGGCGCGGCCGCGGCGGCCTACGCCGCACACCGCCCCGACTACGCACCGGCGGCGGTGCGCTGGGCGCTGGAACCCGCACCCGGCCCACGCGTGTTGGACCTCGGGGCCGGAACCGGGAAGCTGACTGGAACTTTGGTCGAGCTCGGATTCGATACCGTTGCGGTAGAGCCGGATTCGGCGATGCTGGCCGAGCTGCGCAGCACCCTCCCGGCAGTTCGCGCCTTGCCCGGCAGCGCCGAGGAGATCCCGCTACCGGATGCCTCCGTCGACGCCGTCCTGGCCGGAAACGCGTTGCACTGGTTCGACATGTCCATCGCAGGCCCCGAGGTAGCCAGGGTTCTCGCGCCGGGCGGCATCCTCGCGGGCCTATGGAACGTCATGGACGACCGAGTCGACTGGGTCGCCGAGTTGGCGCGGGTCAGCGATAGCGCCGCCATCGGACCCCGTGATACGCAAAGCAATTGGCGCGACGCGACGAAAGAGCTGCACCTACCTCGCGCGGACGCGGGGATGGGTGGGGCAGCCCGATTCGGCTCGCCCGAGCAGGAGGAGTTCGCGCACAGCCAACTCCGTACTGCGGATTCACTCGTCGCGACACTAGCGACACGTGCAGGGGTGCTGGTCATGCCGGAGCGGGAACGAGCGGCCGCGCTCGGCCGGATTCGCGCCTATCTCGCGAACAGACCGGAGACCTCCAGCGGCGAATTCACGCTCCCGATGCTGACGGGAGTACTGCGCACGCGGCGGTCGTGAGTGGCAGGCTCTATCTGAACTCCGCCAAAACGGTGCCGTGCCGGATAGTCCCCGACACCCCCGGAAGTGCTTGGGGGACTGTCCATACAGCGAAATCATCGAAGCTGTCGCTGTACAGATATACGCCCTGGCGCGGGTCGTCGAGGTTGTAGGCATCGAGGTAGATCCGCCAGCCGCCATTGGGCAGGCGGATCACGCACTGCCCTTCCCGCGGACCGCCCCATCCGGCCCAATCCCCGGTCCGCTCAACGGTATACGGGCCCGCGAGGTGATCGGCGACCGCCAGCTCCACGAACTTGGTGAGCTCGTTCTTGACGAACGCGTAATACCGTCCGAGATGATGCACCACGGTCGTATCGATATAACCGTTCTCGGCACCGGGATTCGGCCCGAGTCCCTCGACCGGGGTGAGCGGCGTCCACGAACTCACTTCGCCGTCGGTGGCCGTCATCAAATGCGGCGTGAACCCCGCGCCGGTGTGCAACGAAACCAGCACCGTGACCTGACCGCTCGGGTCCACGAACCATTCCGGAGCCCACGCGTGCCGCACGCCGGGCAGCTCCACCTGATAGTCGTACATATGAGTCCAGTGGCTCAGATCGTCACTACAGGCGAATCCGAGCGAACTCCCCTCCCATCCCGTCGTGTAGACGAGGTAATAACGCCCGTTCTCGTGCCGGAGCACACTCGGATCCCGCAACAACGGACCTATGTCGGTCGGTTCCGTCGCCGGAGTCGCCGGGTCCGCACCCGGCGGTCGGTACGCCGACGCCTTCAGCAGCTGAAAGGTGGTGGCGTCCACGGATTCGTAGACGTACAAATCGATCTGACTGTTGTTGGTGAACGACACCATCGTGTACCGGACCGCGGGCGTGGTCGCCGGAACCACCGGCGCACCCGCCGCGCGGCCGATCACCAGTCCTTGCAGCGGCAGCGCCGCCGCCCAAGCCATCAACGCTCGCCGGTTCAGTTCCACGCACGGAATTATCCGACGAAAGTTTGCTAAAAGATTGCCGACACTCTCAGTCGCGGAGCGGAACCCCGACGTGGTGCATGTGCCGCAGGGCTTCGCGGTACGAGGCGATCAGCCCGGTCTCGTGATAGTCGACGCCGATCTCGGCGCAGTAGTCCCGGACGATCACCTGCGCGCGCCGCAGGTTCGGCGTCGGCATGCTGGGGAACAGATGGTGCTCGATCTGATAGTTGAGCCCGCCGAGGGCGATGTCGGTCAACGCGCCGCCCCGCACATTGCGGGACGTCAGCACCTGGCGCCGGAGATAGTCGGGCCGGTCGTCACCGGTCAGCGTCGGCATGCCCTTGTGGTTCGGGGCGAAAATGCAGCCCATGTACAGACCGAACAGCCCCTGATGAACGGCCAGGAACGCGAAGGCCTTGTCGGCGGGCAGCACCGCGAACAGTGCCGTCAGATAGAGAGCGAAGTGGCTGAACAGCAGCGCGCCTTCCAGCCCGCGGTGTTTGACCGATCGATTGCGGAGCGCCCGAACTCCGGCCACATGCAGGTTCAGGCCCTCCAGCAACAGCAGTGGAAAGAACAGATACGCCTGCATCCGTCCGATCAGCCGCGGCAGGCCGCGGCTGGCCCGCGCCTGCTGCTGCGACCAGACCAGGATGTCGGGCGCGACATCGGGATCGAGTTCCTCGTGATTCGGGTTGGCGTGATGGCGGGTGTGCTTGTCCTGCCACCACCCGTAGCCCAGTCCGATGCCGGCGTTGCCGACGATTCGCCCGACCAGCTCGGTCGGCTGCCGCAACCGGAAGACCTGGCGATGCGCGACATCGTGCATGACGAGTGCGACCTGAGCGAAAGCCACCGCCAGGAACGCCGCGACCAGCAGCGTCCACCACGAGTCGCCGACGAGCACGAAGGCCGCCCAGCCGGCGACGAACGCGATCCCGACGAGGCTGAGCCGGAGGACGAAGTAGCCGGGCCGCCGGTTCATCAGCCCGGCGTCGGAGATGCGGCGCAGTAGGCGGGCGTAATCACCGTCGGCGCCCCGGCGCGGTGGTCGTGGCGAGGATTCTTGGGCCAAGGCAGGTGTCGTCATAGATCTTCCTGAGAGCTGGAGCGGGTGCCGGCTACCTCCGAAGCTATCGGCGGGATTCTCGTTGCTTGTAATCCCTTGGTATGACGTGGAATCGGGCTGCGGTGTGATATCGGAGGGGCATCGCGGACGCCGGCTCCGACAGTCGATCACATTTCCGCGTCGCCGGCCTCCGGTACGCCGACTCTGCGCACCCGGGTGGTCGCCGCGGTGAGGCTCTTGCCCTGGCGATTCGCCGGGCGCAAGGTGGCGAGGCGGCCGCCATCGCGGTCGACGAGAGTGGAGTGCGCTTCGCCGTCGGCGAAGGCGTGGCGTTCGCCCCATTGCCGCAAGCTCACGACGAGGGTGAACAGATCCTGGCCCGCCGCGGTGAGTTCGTAGACGTGCCGCTTGCCGCCGGGGACCGTGCTCGTGGTGAGAATGCCGTGGTCGACCAGCTTGCGCAGGCGATCGGTGAGGATATTCCGGGCGATGCCGAGGCGGCGCTGGAATTCGGTGAAGGCGGCCGGGCCTTCCATGGCGTCGCGCACGATCAGCAGGCTCCAGCGGTCACCGACGAGGTCGACGGTCCGGGCGACGGGGCAGGTGGGATCGGTCCACTGGTCTCGCATCGAGCTCCTCCAATCGGTTGCGATTTGAAACCATTATGCCTTACCGTCGAATTGGTTGCATTGTGCTACTGATTTGGGAGGCGTTGTGGTGAACGGAGTTACGAGATCGCAGCGGTGGGTGCTGGCGCTGGTGTGCGCGGTGGCCGTATCGACGATCTACGCGATCCAGCCCGTGCTGGTGGGCGCCGGGGCCGACCTCGGGTTGGCGAGCGGGTCGCTGGGCTGGCTGGTCGCCGCCGGCCAGATCGGCTACTTCGCCGGTCTTGTCCTGCTGGTTCCGCTGGCGGACGTGGTGAATCGCCGTCGGCTCATCACCGTGCATCTGGTTCTCGCCGGGGCGGGGGCAGCGCTCGCGGCGGCCGCCCCCAACGGCACGCTCGCGGTGATCGGGCTGGCGGTCGCCGGGTTGTTCGCGGTCGTGGTCCAGGTGGCGGTCGCCTACGTGGCGGCGCTGTCCACGCCGAACGAACGTGGCCGCAATATCGGCGCGGTCACCTCCGGCGTGGTGCTCGGCATCCTCGGCGTTCGCATTCTCGCGGGCGTCCTGGGCGACACCGCCGGGTGGCGCGCGGTGTATGCGGTCCTCGCCGTGCTCTGCTTGTTGCTCGCTCTCGCCGCCCATCGAATTCTCGCCCTGGACAACAGGATTCCCGAGACCCGGTACTCGCAGGCGCTGGCATCGATGCGGCGGTTGGTGCGCACGGATCGCCTGTTCCGGAACCGCGGGCTGATCGCCTTCTTCCTCTTCGCGTCCTTCGGCGCCCTCTGGAGCGGTCTCGCCCTGCCGCTCGGCGCCGAACCCTGGAACTTCGGCGCGACGCAGATCGGCCTGTTCGGAGTGGCGGGCCTGGCCGGGGCGTTCGGCGCCGCCCGAGCGGGGCGGTGGGCCGATTCCGGTGGTGCACAGCCGATTACCGGTTCCGCGCTGGTCCTGCTGTGTACCTCCTGGTTGCTCATCGCCCGGACCGAGCCGACGCTGTGGTTGCTCATCGTCGGCATCATCGTGCTCGACTTCGCCGTCCAGGCTGTGCATGTGAGCAGCCAGCACCTGCTGACCGCGGCGCATCCGCAACACTCCGGCAGCGTCATCGGCGCCTACATGGCGTTCTATTCGCTCGGTTCCGCGCTCGGCGCGCTCACGACCAGCTGGGCGTACAGCGCCGGCGGCTGGCCGGCCTCCTGCTGGGCCGGGGCAGGCTACGCGCTGGCCGCACTGGTGTTGTGGGGTCTGGATCGGATCACCGGTATGAAAGGCTTCCACCGAAATGGAGGTACCGATGCCCGCGAGCCCGACCACGCAGTCCGCCGCCGGAACGCGCCTCAACCGGCGCGGCCGCGAGACCAGGCAACGACTGCTCGAGATCGCGATCGGCTGTCTCGCGGAGGGATCCGGTGAGCCGCTGTCGGCGAATCGGGTGGCGCGCGCGGCCGGGGTCAGCTGGGGCACCTTGAAGCATCAGTTCGGCGATCTGGACGGGCTGTGGGCCGCGGTCCTGATCGAGCTGGCGGATCGCAGCGGTGCGAACAGCCCCGAGGCGTGGCCCCAGTTCCGCGGCTCGGTCGGGGAGCGGCTGCGGGAGATGGTGGACGCGATCTGGGCCATCCTGGGCACACCCGAAGGGCGGGCGGTCGAGACGTTGCGCGCCGGCCTGCCCACCGATCAGGCCGAACGCCTGGCGCTGTTCCCGCAGGCCGCGGCGGCTATGGCCCGGTATGAGGACGCCTGGCTCCGCGCGTTCGAGTACTCGCTGGCGGATCTGCCGATCGACCCGGCGAAAGTGCACCAGGTCCGGTGCCTGATTCCACCCGCGATACGCGGCATCAATAACGAACGCCGTCTCACCTCGGATGCGGATGTCGCCGCCGCGCTGCGCGGATTGGTCGGCGCGACAACGGCTTACCTGGAGTAGCTCCCATTCATTGAGAACCCTTGTTGACAATTGCGGCGCGGCGGCCGAAGGTTACCCGCAGCTTTCGCACCGTTGTCAGGAGTGACCGATGTCTCAACCCCGGGCCGAATCCGGCATGCGACTACAGCGCAGCAGCCGCGACACCAGCACGCTGATGCCGCGGCTGACGGAATGGCTCCGCGCCAGGTTGCCGGAAGCGGCCGACCCGGGCATCACTCTGCTATCGGGTATCGACAGCAATGGGATGTCGGCGGAAACCCTTGTCCTGGATATGAAATGGATCGAGGACGGAGTCGAGCAGCAGGCCGGGATGATCGGCCGGATGGTGCCCGCGCCGGGCGATTTCCCGATCCTGGAAACCTACGACCTGAGCGATCAGTTCGAAGCCATGCGCATCGTGGCCGAATCGAGCGCGGTCCCGGTGCCCCGGGTGCGCTTCCTCGAGCCGACCGGGGAGGTGCTGGGCACCCCGTTCCTGCTGATGGATCGCGTCGAGGGCGCGGTGCCGCCCGACGTCATGCCCTACACCTTCGGCGACAACTGGCTGTTCGACGCGAGCCCCGAGCAGCAGCTCCGGTTGCAGAACAGCACGATCGAGGCGCTCGCCCAGCTGCACGCCATCCCGGATGCGCTGTCCACCTTCGCTTTTCTCGATCCCCGCCGGCCGGGGTCGAGCCCACTCGAGCGCACCCTGAACCGGGCGCGGAGCTGGTACGAGTTCGCGGCCCGCGACAGCGGACGTTCGCCGCTGGTGGAGCGAATCCTGGTGTGGCTCACCGCGAATCTTCCCGATACCGCGACCGGCGAGACCGTCCTGTCCTGGGGTGACGCCCGGATCGGCAACTGCATGTACCGGGACTTCACGCCCGTCGCGGTTCTCGACTGGGAGCTGGCGACGATCGGTCCCCGCGAACTCGACCTGGCCTGGGTCATCTTCGCGCACCGCGTCTTTCAGACCATCGCCAACACCTACGGCCTGCCGGGAATGCCTGACTTCCTGCGCGAGGACGACGTGAAGGCGGCCTACACCGAGTACTCGGGGGTGCGGATCGGCGATCTCACCTGGTACACGCTGTTCTGCGCCCTGAACTACTGCATCGTGTTCATGCGCTCCGGTGGCCGGCAGGTGCATTTCGGCGAGATGGCGCGTCCCGACGACATCGAGATCCTTTTTCATCACAAGTCGCTCGTCGAGGAACTCCTCGCCGAGATCGGCGCCTAGACCCGTCCATCGGACTGAAAAATACCAGGGGAGAACAACTCTCGTGCTCGAGCAACTGAACGAACTGGCCTACTACTGTGTCACCCGGCATCCCGCCGATGCCCGCGTCCTGGTCCCGGAAGCCCGCACCGCCGAGGAGATCGGCCTGGGCTCGTGCATGATCGGCGAGCGCATGACGGTCAAGGATTCCGCGGTGCTTTCCGGCGGAGTCGCCGGGTGCACAACGGATCTCGGGATCGCGGCGGCCGCCACGAATCACCACACCCGGCACCCGATGGTGACCGCCACCATGGGTTCGACCATGCAGGCGATGACCGAGGGCCGCTACGCGATGGCCTTCGGTCGCGGCATGGCCGCGAACTGGAAGGCGATCGGCCTGCCCGCGGTCACCGAGGCGCAGCTCCGCGACTTCGTCGGCATCCTGCGCCGCCTCTGGGCCGGCGAGACCATCCTCGGTCACGACGGGCCGGCCGGTTCCTGGCCGGTGCTGTACCACCAGAACGGACTCGAGGACGCGCCGCCGATCGGCTTCGTCGCGGTCGGCCCGAAGACCCTCGAACTGGCGGGCGAGATCGGCGACTTCGTCATCCTGCACACCTTCTTCTCCGATGAGGCCACCGCGAATTCCGTTGCGGCAGTGCGCCGCGGCGCCGAGCGCGCGGGCAAGGACCCGGACAGCGTCCGAATCTGGTCCTGCCTGGCGACCGCGAGCGACGCGCTGTCGGCGGAGGATCAGCTGCGCCGGCGGACCGGTCGCCTGGTCACCTACTTGCAGGCCTACGCCGATGTCCTGATCGCCGCCAACGGCTGGGATCCGCGGGTGTGGGAGCGAATTCGCGGTACGCAGCTGTTTCTCGACGCCGCCGCGGCCGGGCCCATCGACGCGTCCGCCTCGGTCGATGTGCTCGAGCAGTTCGACGCCCTCATCCCGGACGAGTGGCTGAACTCGGCCGCCTACGGCACGCCGAAGCAGTGCGTCGCCAAGATTTCGCGCGAACTCGATCTCGGTTGCCACTCCGTGATCATGCACGGCGCGAGCCCGCACGAGCTGGCCTCGGTGGTGGCGGCGTATCGAGACAACCGCCCCACGCTGCGGCGAGCGGTCGCGGCCAACCCCGGGAAGTTCCGCTGAGGATCGATAGTCTGGCGTAATGCAGTGGCCCGACCCGAGCGTTCCCCTGACCTACGACGATGCGCTGCGCATCGCACAAGATCTGGCTCCGGATCCCGGCAGCCTCCGCCACTACCCACATCATGAGCTCGAAACAGCCGAATACGGCAGCGGTTTCGTGTTCTTGGACACCGTCCCGACCGACCTCGGTCCAACCGACGGCTACGTCCTGGTGACCACCACGAGGCGCGGCGGCGGGCTCCTGTCCGCCGCCGGCTACACCATCGATACGGTGATCGCCGAGCACTTGGCCGACGCCGCACACGCCAACCGAGACATCCCCGACAGCGAACTCACCGCGGCGCACCGACTAGCCCTCGAGGCCTACGACGCGGGCCGCACCCGCATCGACGACTCGCCCGGCCGGGCAACGGTCGACGCCGAAACAGCCGACTACGCCGAGTACGTCCTACTCGCCCTGCGTCACAACAGCAAACAGGGCGGCACCGGCCGAAAAATTCTGGCCCACAACGATTCCCTGCTGCAACCCCCCGACCCCCGGCGCCGCTACACCCAACCCTGCCCACACTGCGGCCAACCCTCCGTCTACGAACCCCGCTACCCCCAAGCCGTCTGCGTGCCCTGCAAGAACCGCACCACCGACCGCACCGGCCGCCAGATCACCGGCTTCAACACCAGCTTCGGCGGCGGAATGATCGCCTACTACACCGACACCCTCACCCCCGGCTCCCAGCAAGAAGAATGCGCCGAAGTCACCCGCACGGGAGCATGTTTCATCAACGGCCATCCAGCAACCATGCGGGAGGCCAGGTTCGGCGGAATCGTCGTGGAGCTGGGTTCTGCGGGCTAGGAACCGACTGCATTTTCGGACGGGCCGACATCCTGTGTGCTCTGCCGAAGGCGATGTTCGCGCGCTCGGTGCTGTGCCGAGATGAGTGAGCGCGGCCCGTTCGTGCCGCACAGGCCGGGCGTCACTGCACAGTGGTGATCGCGCGGGCGCAATCACACCTCCCGCTGTAGCCACATCAGCCACAGCGCTACCCGCGGCGCGAAGGCTCGTTTCCAGACAAGTCCGAGGTGTCGGGCGAATGGCTATGTGTTCGGTGTGGGTGGGAAGAATCCGATCTCTACGAAGAAGTCGAAGTAGCGGGTGAGCGTCGCGGTGTCGACACCGGGGACATGCGCTATGGGGTGGGTTAGGGCTGGTTTTGGAGTGTTGTCCTCGGTCGAGTCTTGTTCTGCGGCGTAGTTGGTGCTCAAAGCTGCTGCGCGGGAGAGGGATTCGTCGCCGGAGTCGACTTGCTGCTCGGCGGCGGTGGTGAGTGCCTCGGGGAAGTGCTCGGGTTCGACCAGGTCCAATCGGTAGCCGCGTCGATGAGCTTCGTCCACGATCGCTCGCAGCGGCAGTGTGGTGTTCGTGGATAGGTCGAGAGTTGTTCCTGGTGCGTGCGGGTGTCCGGCGGACCGCACGATCTCCTCGGCGACGTGATCGACTGGGAGCATGGCGATTTCGGCGTCGGCGAGGTTGGGGGCGATACCGATTACGAGCATGGAGCGCACCATCGTCCACCAGGCATCGTCGGTTCCGGCTGCGCCGCTGTGCGAATCGCCGGTGATCAGGCCGGGGCGGTAGATCGTCGCGGGTATGCCGCGCTGTGCACCGGTGCGGACGAGTTGCTCGGCGACCCATTTCGTCAGCACATAGCCGGGCAGCCCCGAAGGCAGGTCAGCGGCTTGCGGATCGGAGCCGGTGGTTTGCGGGGCTGAGCTGGTCGATACGTAGTGGACGGGCTTGACTCGGGTGGTGGTGGCCAGTCGCAGGACCTCGGTGGTGCCTGCGACGTTCGGGGCGCGCATGCGGTCGTAGGGCTCGAGATGATTGACGAGCGCGCCGTTGTGGTAGATCTCGTCGATTTGTTCGGCGAGTTCGAGGAAGCGCTGGGGCGTGAGGCCGAGGCGGGGTTGCGCGAGATCGCCTGGAATCGCGACGATTCGGGATTCACTGCCGGACAGGTCGATTCGGTAGCGCGTCGCGGTGGCGAGGATGCGGGCTTGGGCCGTGGTGTCATCGGTCGCCCGGACGAGGCAGTAAATCGTGGCGTTCGTCTGGGCGAGTAGTTCGCGCACCAGGAACGCGCCCAGGAACCCCGTTGCGCCGGTGAGCAGGACAGCTTCGGGGGCACCCGTGTGTGGGGGAGTGCTCCCGAGAGTGGTGATCGATTCGTCCAGTACGAGGTCGGCGGCCGGGTTGTGACCGGTCGTCTCGCTCGTTCTTCGCCGCACTGCGGCCGCCAGCTGATCGACCCGCGGGTGTGTGAACAAGTGCCGCAACGGAACCTCGATGCCGAGGCGTTCGGTCAGCGCGGTCCGCACCCGAACCGCCGACAGTGAGGTTCCGCCCAGGGTGAAGAAGTCGTCATCGCGGCCGACCCGTTCGACGCCCAGCACGGTGGCGAAGACTTCGGCGACGATCTGCTCGTCGGCGGTGCTCGGCGCGCGGTACGCCCGGGTGGGTAACTGCGGGTCGGGCAAGGCAGCCCGGTCGAGCTTGCCGGTCGAACCGAGCGGGAACTCGGCCACGACTGTCAGGTGCGCCGGAATCATGTAGCCCGGCAGCAGCTTTCGCAACGCAGCCAGCACCTCGGCGGAATCGACGGTTACCTCGGAAGTCACGTATCCGATCAACTGCTCGCGGCGCACGGTCACGGCCGCACCCGTAATTCCCGCCTGCGCGCGCAGGGCAGCTTCGATCTCGCCCGGTTCGATCCGCTGACCGCGCAATTTCATCTGCACATCGGTGCGACCGAGATACTCCAGATCTCCGGTGCGGTTGCGGCGCACCAGATCTCCGGTGCGATACATCCGGGCGCCCTTGGGCCCGTAGGGGTCGGCGACGAAACGCTCTGCGGTGCGCCCGGTCTGGCGCAGGTAACCCCGGGCCAGCTGGACGCCGGACAGATACAGTTCGCCAGGCGTACCGGAAGGGACCGGATGCAGTCGTGCGTCGAGCACGTAGGCCCGGCAGTTCCCGTGCGGGCGGCCGATCGGCACGGAACCATCCTCGATACCGGTCACCTCCGCGCCGGTGATGGACACCGTGGCCTCCGTCGGCCCGTACAGATTGTGCAACCGCGCCGAGCAGGCAGCGGTGAACCGCGCGATCGTCGCCGCGGCCAGCGGCTCACCACCCACCCAGACCGCACGCAGCGACGAGAGTGACCGCGGTGCGGCGGAATCGAGCAAGAGCTCCAGCAGCGAGGGCACCGACGCCGTCACTGTCACCTGATGCTCGGTGATGAGGTGAGCCAGATACCCGGGGTCCGTGCGCCTTTCGGCCGACGCCAGCACCAGGTGCGCGCCGACGCTCAGCGGCGCGGCATAACCGAGCAGGGACGCGTCGAAGGTGAACGGAACCGATTGCAGGAAGGTATCGTTCGCGGCCAGCTGGTATTCCGCGGCGAAGAAGGAGGTCTGGTTCACGATCGCCGCGTGCGGCACACCCACCCCCTTGGGGCGGCCGGTAGACCCGGACGTGAAGATCACGTAGGCCAGGTCCTGGTCGCGCAGCGGACGTAGTCGATCCGCGTCGGTCACCGGGGAATCCGAAAACATCGACAGTGCCTCGGAGTCGTCGGTCCGGAGGACCGGCCGATCATGGATCGCGACCCCGTCGCCGGACGTCAGAACGCACATCGGATCCGCGGCGTCGACGATGTCGGCGATGCGAGCAGCCGGCTGGCCGGGATCGATCGGAACATACGCGCCACCGGCCTGCATGATCGCGTACATGCCGACCACCGAATCCAGCCCAGGCGGCATCGCGAGGCCCACGGCAGTACCGGGACCGACGCCCATTGCGATCAGCTTGCGGGCCAGACGGTTGACCAGACCGGCCAGCTCCCCATAGTTCAGCGACTCGCTATCGCAGGTGACGGCTGGTGCGGTGGGGGAGCGCTGGGCCTGCGAGGAAAACCCGTCGAGCAACAGCCGGGAGGACTGTCGATGGGCAGGCCCGGTCGCCGAGCTCAGCTGTGCGGCGCGCTCCGGCCGATCGAGCACCGGCAGATCCCCGACCGGCCGCTGCGGTTCCGCCACCGCCGCGCTCAGCAGCCCGATCAACCGCCGGCTCATGTCGTGCACCGTCGCCGGATCGAACAGATCCGTCGCATACCGCCAGGAACAGCTCAGCCCCGCCGAATCCTGCCGTGGCACAACCGTCAACTGCACATCGACCGGGCTGACCGCATCCCCGAGCTCGACCGGTTCCACCGTCAGCCCGGGTAGTCGCAGCGCCTCGCCCTGGAAGTTCTGGAACGCCAGCACCACCTGGAACAGCGGATGATGCGCTTGGCTGCGCGGCGGATCGAGTTCGGCGACCAGCCGCTCGAACGGAATGTCGGCGTGCGCGAACGCACGCAAATCGGTCTCGCGCACCCGATCGACGAGCTGCGCGAAACTCTCCGAACCATCGATGCGGGTACGCAGCACGAGGGTGTTGACGAACATGCCGACCAGATCGTCCAGCTCCGGTTCACCGCGACCGGCCACCGGTGTCCCGATCGCGATGTCCTCGGCGCCCGAGACCCGGGCCAGCAGCACCGCCAGCGCCGCGTGCAGCACCATGAACAGCGTGGCATCCCGGTCCTTGGCGAACTGTTCGAGAGCGTGGTGCAGGTCCGCGCCGAGGTGAAATCCTTGGGCCGCACCGTGATTGCTCGCGATCGGCGGGCGCGGGCGATCAGCCGGTAGTTCGAGCACGGTGGGCAGTCCGGAGAGGGTCTCGCGCCAGTGGCCCAGCTGTGCGGTCAGCGGCGAATCCGGATCGGTTGCCGCACCGAGCATCTCGCGCTGCCAGATCGCGAAGTCGGCGTACTGCACCGGAAGTGGCTTCCACGCCGGCGCCTGCCCTCGCGAGCGCGCCTCGTAGGCGACCATCAGATCGCGTGTCAGGGGCGCGAGCGAGGATCCGTCGGCCGCGATGTGATGGATCACCAGCGCCAGCACGGATTCGTCCGGCCCGAGCCGGAACAGCTTGGCCCGCAACGGGACCTCCGTGGTCACGTCGAACCCCGCGCTCATGTACTCGCTGAGTTCCCGCGGCAGTACGGCATCCGTCGTCTCGACCGGATTCAGCTCCATTCGTACCTGCTCGGCGGGCAGAACACGCTGATAACCACTCCCGTCCTGCTCCGGGTAGACGGTGCGCAGCACTTCGTGCCGCTCCAGCACATCGCGCATCGCAAGGCCGAGAGCTTCCGTCCGCAGAGCGCCGGAAAGGCGAAGCGCCACCGGGATATTGTGCGCTTGCGATGCCGGATCCAAGCGCGCCAGGAACCACATTCGCTGCTGCGCCAGCGACAGCGGCGGCCGCTGGTCGCGCGTGCGCGCGGTCAGCGGCAGGTGCCGTGGCATCGTAGCCGCCAGATCGTCCACGGCCGCAGCCAATTCCGTGACGGTGGGATGTTCGAACACGGTCCTGGCCGGCACCCGGATCTCCAGTGCGGCACGCAAGCGACCCGCCACCCGCGTCGCCAGCAGCGAATTGCCACCGAGCTCGAAGAAGTCGTCGTCGGCGCTGACCCGCCCGGTCCCGAGCAGATCCGCGACGATCGCGGCCACGGTCCGCTCGGTCGCCGTCACGGGTTCGCGATACGAGCGCTTGGTGAGCACCGGATCCGGCAGCGCCGCGTAGTCCAGCTTGCCCACCGGCGTCATCGGAATGCCGTCGATCGCCGTCACCGCCGCGGGCACCGCGTGCCGGGGCAACTGCCGCCGGGCGCGTTCCAGCAAGACCGCGGCGTCGAACTCCGTACCCGGCGCGGGCACCACATACGACACGAGCGCATCCGCCCCGCTGGGCAGCCGTCGCAGCACCGTGGTGGCGAACGCGACCGAGTCCGCGCCGGCCAGCACCGCGTCGATCTCGCCCAGCTCCACCCGGAACCCGCGAATCTTGACCTGCGCGTCGGTGCGCCCGAGATACTGCACCTGCGGCGAACCATCGTTTCCGGTGACCCAGCGCACCAAATCGCCGGTGCGATAGATCCGTTCGCCACTGCCGTCGGGATGCGCGACGAACCGTGCCGCCGTCAGCGCGGGCCGCTCGTGATACCCACGAGCCAATCCCGGCCCCGCCAAATACAATTCACCCGCCACCCGATCCGGAACCGGCGACAATCGGGCGTCGAGCACCAGCGCCGTCATGCCCGCGACCGGCCGCCCGATCGTGACGATGTCGCCCGGATGCAACGTCCCACTGATCGTGGCCGCCACCGTGGTCTCGGTCGGCCCGTACAGATTGAAGAACGCCCGCCCGGGAGCCCACCGCGCGACCAGCTCGGCGGGGCAGGCCTCACCCCCGACGATCAGCGACCGCAACGCGGGCAGATCCGTGTCCGCGATCTCCGCGAGCGCCGCCGGTGTGATGAACGCGTGCGTCACCCGCTCGTCCCACAGCAGCTCGGCGAGCTCGTCACCGCCGTAGATATCGGGCGGGACCACGACCATCGTGGCGCCGGCTCCGACCGCGAGCAACAACTCCAAGATCGACGCGTCGAAACTCGGTGAGGCGAAATGCAAGGTCCGCGCCGCCGCGGTCACGCCGAACCGCCGAACCTGCTCGGCGCACAAACCGGACAGACCGGCGTGGGTCACGGCCACACCCTTCGGCAGCCCGGTCGAACCAGAGGTGTAGATCACATAGGCGACATCCGCGCCGTGCAGCCGCCGCACCCGCTCCCGGAAGTGCACCGGCTCGGCCGAAGCGCCCGCCAGCGCCTCGGCGCACTCGGGGGAATCGAGGTCGAGCCACGCCAGCTCCGCAGGCAGATCGTTCCGAACAGTCGACAGGGTCAACCCGAGGGTGGCCCCGCAATCGCCGATCATGTGTGTCACCCGGTCGATCGGGTAGTGCGGATCCACCGGCACGAACGCCGCCCCCGTCTGCGCCACGGCCCACACCGCGAGCACCGAGTCGATCGACCGGGGCAACGCCAGCACCACGCGATCGCCCGGCCCCACCCCGCGCGCGATCAGCACCCGCGCTAGTCGCGCCGATTGCTCGCCGAGCTCCCGATAGGTCAGCACCCGTCCAGCAAATCGAACGGCGCACGCCTCCGGGTCGAGATCGACCGCCGCTTGCAATAGCTGCGGCAACGTCCGAACTCGCGACTTGCGAACCCGCCCCACGCGGCCACGGCGGACCGCGAGAATCTCGGCAGCCACCGCATCCACCTTCCAGTCTCGACTCTTCGACAACGCCCGCAATTCTATCAAGGCAACTATTCAGCTATTTCTCAGTTTCGGGAGGAACGAACACGTTGCGGCGCTGCGCAATTCGGGCGGCGGTAACACTCGGGCACCGGCGCGCGAGTCCCCGGGCGCGGAAAATCGGGCGACGCCGACGTCGCCTCCCGCACATAATGGCCGACGTGGATGAAGTCGAGGTGATCGTCGCCCATCACGAGCGGGCCACCTTGCGCGTCGGCGAGGTATTCCTGAAGATCGACGTCGATCAGGCCCGAACCGGTGTCGAGGTCGCGGCGATGGCGCTGGCGCCCATCCCGACGCCAAAGGTCCTGTGGCACAAGCCTCCAGTACTCGCGCTCGCCGCCCTCCGAGGCACGGCACTCGCGCGCCTCGGGCGGCCGTCGACCGCGTCGCCGGCGGCGTGGCGGGCGGCGGGCGCCGCCATCCGCGCCCTGCACGACGCGCCGCTGCCGCCCTGGCCCGGCCGCGGCGTCGACGAGTTGCGCTCCGAACTCGACCACGAATGTGACTGGCTTCTCACCCAACACGCGCTGCCCGCCGACCTCGTAGCCGGCAACCGTCAGGTCGCCGAAGCCGCGCTCCGCCCCTGGACCCCGGTGTTCACCCACAGCGACCTCCAGGTCGCCCACATATTCGTCGACGGCGACGAGGTCACCGGCGTGCTCGACTGGTCCGAGGCCGCCTGCGGGGATGCCCTGTTCGATCTCGCCACAGTGACCCTCGGACACCCGGAGCACCTCGGCGACGTCCTCGCCGGCTACGGCACGGAGGTCGACCTCGACGTGATCCGCGCCTGGTGGTCGCTGCGCAGCCTGCGCGGCATCCGCTGGCTGGTCGAGCACGGATTCGACCCGAACATGCCGGGCGGCGAGGTCGACGTCCTGCGCCGTGCGCTGAAAAACGACTGGCGGCCGTGATCCGCGCCATGTGACCATCGCCTATGGCCACCTACCTCGAAACCGACCGAATGGTGTTGCGGCACTTCACCGAGAACGACGCCGAATTGCTCATCGAACTCGACAGCGACCCCGTGGTGATGCGCTACCTCTCCGGCGGCGCACCGACGCCTGCGGAACAGATCCGGCACGAGACGATCCCGCGGCTGCTGAGCCAATATCAGAAGTGGGACAACGCTTTCGGCACCTTCGCGGCACAGGGGAGAACCAGCGGCGAGTTCCTCGGCTGGTTCATTCTGCGCCCCAGAGCCGACGGCCCCTTGAACGAAGTCGAACTCGGCTACCGGTTCCGGAAATCAGCCTGGGGCAACGGATATGCCACGGAGGGCTCGATCGCATTGCTGCGCAAAGCGTTCACCGAATACCAAGCGCGACTGGTCTGGGCCGAGACGCTGGTGGTCAACCGCGGCTCACGCCACGTCATGGAGAAACTCGGGATGACCCACGTCCGGACCTTCCCCGCCGAACCGCCCCTGTTCGAAGGCGCCGAGCACGGCGAGGTCCGCTACGAGATCACCCGCGCCGACTGGGAACACTGACTCTCAGCTCAGCCGCTGACGGAGAAAGTCCAGCGCGTCCGAACCGGAGACCGAGACGATGGAATTGTGGGTCGCTGTGGGGTAGACCCGCAGCTCGGCCGGTGTGCCCGCCCGGTCGAGTTGTTGCTGGAGCAGCTCCGCGGCGGGCAGCGGCATGATGTCGTCGAGGGCGCCCTGAGCGATGCGAATCGGCGCGCGGTAGCCGGTCACCGGGACGGTGAGGTAGTCCCGGACCGCGGCCTCGAAGACCGGGTCGCTCAACGATTTCGCGAGCAACTCACTCGGCGGCCGGCCGCGGACCATGCGTTGCACGGGGGACAGGTCACACTCGGGACTGGTCTCGGCGAGGCGGACGGCGGCG
Source organism: Nocardia sp. NPDC051832 (assembly GCF_040681285.1). Taxonomy (NCBI): domain Bacteria; kingdom Bacillati; phylum Actinomycetota; class Actinomycetes; order Mycobacteriales; family Nocardiaceae; genus Nocardia; species Nocardia sp. NPDC051832. The sequence goes on along the minus strand of NZ_JBFAYL010000004.1, from coordinate 738,257 downwards.
CGGCCCTTCTCGGTGAGGAATTCGGCGACCGGCACATCCGGGCGCGCATGCGCCAGGCCGGCGATCGCCAGCACGCCGTTCACCATGATGCCGTTGACCAACGGCAGAACCGGGGTGTTCGGACCCATCACCCCGAGCAGATGCTCGACATTCGACGTGGGCGAAAAGGCAAGCACACCACGCAGATCCAGCTCCGGCGCGTACTCGGTCGCCATCGACCCGGCGAACAGCGCCGCGTGCCCGCCCTGCGACAGGCCGGACGCGACATAGGACGCGGACAGCTCAGGCGCGAGAGCGCGACCGGCCCGCACCACGTCGATCACCGCATGCCCGGCGGCTCGCCCGGCCAGATACTCGTGATAGCCCGGCGCGCCCAGCCCGATGTAATCGCTTGCCGCGACGGCATATCCGGCACTCAGGAACCGGGACAGGTCGGGCGTCTGATCAACCGGCCCGGCATAACCGTTGTTCCGGCTCGGCGCGCAGCCCTCGGTCATGCCGGAGGTGCCGTGCCCCCAGGACACGACCGGCCAGCCACCCCGCGGCGGCTGCCCCGCGGGCACATACACCATGCCGCCACTGATCTGCGGTTCCCCACGCTGCCCGGTGGTCCGGTAGACGAGTCGAAAACCGCTGCCCGCGTGCGGAATCAACTCCGAACCGTGCAGCGGCGCAGACTCGATCACGGTTCCCGGCTCCGCCGTCGGCCGGCCTTCCGCGATGGTGGTGCCGGTCAGAGGCAGCACGACTGCCACCACCGCGGCAAGAAGCAAGCGCATTCGATCCCCCCGAAATCATCGATCACGGTGCTCAGGTCACCGATGCCGAAACTATCAGAGAGCGCGCGAAGTGGACGGGTCGACTACGGGCATCTCGGCTCGCGGGAAATCCGCAGCGCGTCCAGCGGGATCGGGTTTCCGTCGATGGCGTGGTTGTAGTACCTGGCATTGTTCGGATTGACACAGGTCTCCCAGCCGTCGGCGAAATGCAGATAGACCACATCGTCACGTCGGGCGTTGACCACCCAGTGCGCGCCCCTGGCGCCCCTCAGCCATTGCCAGCCACTGGTGACGTCCTGAAAAGCGCCGACCCGGTACCAATTCTGATCGTAGAGACACACCCAGGGCCAGGTGCAATCGTCCGCGGCCTGCGCCTGGCCGGCCGTGAGTGGTGTCAGCGCACCGGCCAATCCGATCAACGCCGCTACTACGCCGGTGCGATATCGAACATTCCTCATCGGTGAACTCCATTCAGCGGGAAGTATTCCGCTCCAGAGTCCAAGCTCGACAGCCGAAAGCCGCGGGAACTGGACAACTTTGGCCGGCCCTGGCCAACGTTGTCCACGACTGCCCGACTCAGCGCTGCAACGTGACGGTGACCTGATCGAGCTCGCCCCGGCTGATGTTCCCGTCCGCGGTGTAGAAGTCCCAGAGGACGAGGAGCCTGGCGGGGCCTGGCTGGAACGGGTACACCTCCGGTGCCGGAAGGGTGATCGCGTAGTCGTGCGCGGTGCCATCGCAGACCGGCGCGCTCGGCCGCTCCTCGGTGTAGCTGAGCGTCGCGTCCGCGGGATCGCCCTGGGTCAACGTCGTGCTGCCGTACGTTTCGCCCGGGCCTCCGGTGCAGGTGTAGGTGCCTGTGATCCGCACTGTGCCATCGGCGTTGAGCTGCTGGATGGCGGCGGCGGTGAGCTGGGCTACGGGGGCTGCCGAGGCCGGACCCGCCAGCGCTGCCGCGCCCGTGCACCCCACCACCGCCGCGATAGCCATTCGGAGGAACCGATTTCCAGGTCCGGCGGTCCGGAGATTCTCAGCGATCACACGACTCTCCTTGGGATGGAAAGGAATTCGCGGGTAGATGTGACGCTGAGTCTATCCGCTACGGCGCCGTCCACGCCCGGAACGCGGCGACGAACTCCTCGGGTGCGTCGGACTCGACGTAGGTTCCCGCGCCTGCGACGATAACGGTCTTGTGGTCGGTGAACGTCGCTTCCAGACGCTCGCGTTCCTGCGCACGGAAGGCGATGTCGGCGTCACCCCACACGATGAGGGTCGGCAGCTGGGCGACGATCGGAAGACCGGCTTCGACCTCGGCGAAGAATTCCCGGCTGGCGAGAACCCGGTGGGGGAGCATCGCGGAGGCCTGGCGCCGACCGGGTGTGTCCAGCGCGCGGCGGTAGTGCGTCATCTCGGCCGCGCTCGGTTTCCGCCTGCGGTGGCCGGTCGGGATGAAGGTGTTGACGAGCAGGTTGAGCCGCCGGACCAGGAAGCGGCCCGGAGCTCCGCCGAGGATGCGGGAGAAGGCCTCGAAGTGCAGCTCGCCGTTGACCGGCCAGGCCCAGGTGTTGGCGAGCGTCAGGCGATCGAAGGCGCCCGGCCGGCGCTGCGCGACCGCCAGCCCGATCAGGCCGCCCCAGTCCTGCCCGACCAGAGTGACCCCGTCCAGGCCGAGCTTGTCCACGAACCCGGTGACCACGTCCGCGTGCTCCTCGGGCAGGTATCGGTAGCCGGGCTGGGCGGTCGACAACCCGAAGCCGGGGTAATCCAAGGCGACGCAACGGAAGTCGCCGCGCAGGGCGCGGATCACATCGCGCCAGAGGAACGACCAGGTCGGATTCCCGTGCAGGAACAGCAAGGTGGGGCCGGAACCCTCGTCGACGTAGTGCACCGTGTGCCCGTCGACCTCGAGAAAACGGCTCTCGAACGGAAACAGGCTGTCATCGACCCATCCGGGTCGCACGCTCTTGGTGGTATCGGCCATAGCGGCCCCCCTCTGGGCTCGGCGTCAAGGTAAACTTGAGGATGTCACGGGTACTTTAGAATTTCAAGCGAATGAGGAAATGATGCGTAGCTACGGCCAGTACTGCGGGCTCGCCCGGTCCCTTGAGGTCGTCGGGGACCGCTGGAATCTGCTCATCGTCCGCCAGCTCCTCATCGCTCCCGCCCGCTACCGCGACCTCATCGACGGCCTCCCCGGCATCGCGACCAACCTGCTCGCCGATCGCCTCCGTGACCTCGAGACCGCGGGAGTCGTCGAGCGGCGACTAGCCGGCGCGGGCAGCGTCGTCGAATACGCCCTCACCCCCTGGGGCGCCGAACTGCGGCAGCCGATCGAAAGCCTGATCCGCTGGTCCACGCCGCTGATGGTTCGCGGCCCCGAAGGCGACGCATTTCGCCCCGAGTGGCTCGCCCTCGCCGTTCCCGCCCTGCTCGGCACCCGCGTCGAGACCCGCATCTCGGCGACAATCGGCCTCGCCATCAGTGACCCGCCGTTCCAGCTCCGCGCATCGCACTCCGGCTTCGAGGTCGGCCCACACGACGGCCGCGAACTCGACGCCACCGTCCGCGCCGAGCCCGCCTACATTCTCGGTCTCGCCGCCGGCGCCTTCAGCCTCGACGACGCGCGCGCCCTCGGGCTGGTCGAGGTCGACGGCGACGAATCCGTGGTCCGCGCCGTCTTCGCGGCCTGAGACCTGCTGCGGCGCAAGACGATATCGACCTGCTGAGCGCCGGTCGCCGCCAGGACGCGACCGGTTGTTCGGCCGGTCCGATGTGCGCCGTCACCCATTGACCGCCGCCAGAGTGTGACAAGTACAGCCGAGGTCGAAATCTGCTGGTAGAGCTGTAACTTTCCGGTCTGAACGAGCAATTCCCCTGGGCCATAAGGGTCGTGGCACGGGGCCGGGGCGACCGAAAGTGGGACGACATGGTGACCGAGTTGGTCGTGGTGGCGATCGTCGTGACATTGCTGACAAGCGCGGCCATCGCGATGAATTGGGACCCGCGCCGGGACCGGCGCGATCGGCGCGGGCGCAGCACGGATTCGATCAGCGAGGCGGCCATGCCGCGCGACGGCGGCTGGCCTCGGAGGACCAGACGCTGACCGGACTGGTTGCGGCTCAACGCATCCGGCGGCGCCGATCAGCCGATCTCGACGACCACTTTCCCGAGCGCGCGTCCCGCGCCGACGTAGGCCAGTGCGCTCGCGGTCTCCTCGAGCGGGAAACTGCGGTCGATGTGGATACCGATCTGTCCCGCGACGCACGCCTCCGCGAGCGGCGTGAAGTGCGCGGGTCCTTCCTTGACCGCGAGGACCCGGAGGTTACGCCCGGTCGCCATTCCAGCGAGCACGCCCACTGTCGTCATCCGCAGCAACGCGCGTGTGGTGCCGCCGGCGCAGCGATACCGCCCGCCCCGCGCGACCGCCCGGCGGTAAGCGAAGACCGACCGGTGCGCGACGAGATCGAGAATGAAGTCGTACGGCCCGGTCCGCGTGAAATCCGCAGCGCGATAATCGATCACCTCGTCAGCGCCGACCGAACGCATGAACGTCAGCTTGTCCGCGTTGTCCACCCCGGTCACGTGCGCCCCGGCCCGCTTCGCCAACTGAATCGCGAACGCCCCCGACCCGCCGCCCGCGCCATTGATCAACACCGACATCCCGTCCGCGACCCCAGCCGTACCCTGCGACGCGATCGCCGCCGCCTGCGGCAGCGTCGACGCCTCGGCGAAGCTCAGCTCCGCCGGTTTCCGGGCCAGCGCCGATTGCGGCGCCACGGCGTACTCCGCGAACCCGCCCTTGAGCATGAGATTGTCGCCGTAGACCTCGTCACCCACCGCGAACAGTGTGACCGCGGAGCCGACAGCTTCGACCCGTCCGGCGATATCGGATCCGAGCACCGGCCGCCGAGGCGCCCGAATCCCGCCGATCCGCGAATACAACGGCGTCCCCCGCAGCGTCTCCCAGTCCGAGAGGTTGATCGACGTCGCCTGCACCCGAACGAGCACCTGGTCAGGTCCAGGCGTCGGCACTGGAATTTCCGCGACCGACAACACCTCGGGATCGCCGTACCGGTCGTAAATGACAGCCCTCATGCGATTCCAGCACACCGGACCGAGCGACAGCCTGACACGCGACAGAGTCTAGCCGTGGTGCCGCCCTGCGACCGGCGAACGTCACCAGCATGCCGGAGGCGCAACGACCCACCCGACCGGTAACGATCGGCTCGACAAAGGATTGCTATTCGATTGCGATGAGCTCCGGGCGCGATGCCCGCACCGTCACTTCGTTCCGCCTGCCTAGGCTCGGTTCTCATGGTTGCTGAGAGCACGGAGGTCCGGCTGGACAGCGAGTTCGCGCCGCTGCGCACCGTGGTGGTGTCCCGATGCGAGTTCCGCGCACCGGCCGGCGCCGCGATCCTCGGACACTCGATGCCCGTGGAGGCCGGCGCGGCCGAGATCCTCGAAGCGGTGTGGGGGAAGGATTTCGGGGCGGTCCATCCCGAGAAGCAGGCGGCCTGGGAGGCCGAACGGGAGGAACTGGCGGCGGTGCTGACGCGGCACGGCGTGGAAGTGCTGCGTCCGCGACTGTTCAACGACGTGGAGAAGGCCGCGGCCGGCGACACCGGTTACGCCAACTTCTTCGTCCGTGATCCCTGGTTCACCGTGGGTGAGCACGTGGTGGAAGGCGTCCTGCAATTCCCGCATCGCCGGCGGGAGATCCTGCCCAGCCGCCAGCTGCTGCTGGATCGCGTCCTGCCCTCGGCCGCGCACTATGTCTCGCTACCGCAACCGGAGATCGCGCCGCTCGGCGCCCCCGGTGCGGGACCTTTCCTCGAGGGCGGTGACGTCTTGGTGCTGGGCGCCGAGGTATTCGTGGGCTGTTCGGGCATGGCCACCGACGAACTCGGATATCGCTGGCTCGCGAAGTACCTGAAGCCGTTCGGATTCACCGTGACCCGCGTCGAGCTGCCCCCGCACGTGCTGCACCTGGATTGTGCGATCAGCCTGGTCCGGGACGGCCTGATGATCTCCTGCCCGGCCCGTCTGCCGGCAGGATTGCCTGCGGCACTGCGCGATTGGGAACAGATCGAGGTCAGCGAGGACGAGGCGGCGGCCATGGCCACCAACGGTCTGCCCATCGACCCCGGCACCTACATCACCGATCCGCAGTTCGAACGGGTCGGCAAGGAACTCGAGGCCCGCGGGATCACCGTGGAGTACATCGACTTCTCGGTCTCGCGGCTGTTCGGCGGCGCGTTCCGCTGCTCGACCCAGCCCCTGCTGCGCGCCGGCTGAAGCTCGGCGACTCGGCCTACGCAAAGTATCGAACATACGTTCTATCTGATGTAGTCTGCTCCACGTGACCATAGATTCGACCGCGCTGGCGCCGAACGCTCCAGCATCGGGCTGGCCGGAACTGGCCGATGTCGATTTGCTGCGCATTCTCGTCGAAACCGAACGCCGCCGAAGGCGATTGGACGCCGCCATGCGTGCGGCCGTCGCCGAAGCCGAGCGCCGCGGCCTCGCTGCGGACACAGGCTACCGCGACACTGTCGACCTCTTGGCCGATCTGCTCCGGATCAGCGCCCCCGAAGCGCGCCGTCGAATCGAATACGCCGCTCCACAGCCCCGGTCACGTTCCCGCAAGGTGTGGCGGGTGCTGGCGGCAGCAAGCTGACGCCGACCGGTCGGATAATCAGCCCGGCACGTTGTCGAGCGCGATTCGCGGGTGCTCCGGAATGCGATCCGGCAGCACCCGTGTCAGCGTCAGCAGCGCGTCCGGGTCTCCGTCGAGCGTGACGCGTCCGGTGGTGAGGGCTTCGGACAGCGCCAGTCGGCCGGCGCTGATTTCCAGAACGGTGACGGGATCGGTGCCGGCCGTGGCGTCGAATCGGTCCAGCGGGCCCGGCGTCACGGTCACGTCGTTGTGACTGATCCGCAGATAGGCCTCGGATTCGCCGAGCTGGAAGCGATAGGTGTATTCGAGGCCGGTGAGTGCGTCGCGATCGATCATCTGAGCGATGAAAACGAGCGCCCATTCGGCTCGATAGGCCTCGTCGGGCCGCGGTGCTCGCGCGCGATGGCGCGCTCCCCACAGCACCAAGGGCAGCATCGCTTCGGCGAGTTCGGTTCCCGCTGTGGTCAGTTCGTAGACGGTCGCCGCGGTGGGTGGGGGTAGCTGGCGCTGGCGGATGATGCCGTCGTCTTCCAGCTGCCGCAGCCGGGCCGCGAGCAGGCTCGAGCCGATTCCGTCGAGGGCGCCGGCCAGGTCGGTGTAGCGCTTGGGGCCGGCCATGAGCTCGCGAACGAGGAGCAGGGTCCACCGTTCGCCCACGATGTCCAGGCTCAGCGCGAGACTGCAGAACTGGTTGTACACACGCCTGGCCATGCCGCCAGCCTAATCGCCGGGAACAATTCGGGAGGACATGGTTCAGTTTCATGTCCTGATTCCGGCGTCGCTCAATTGCTGCTGCAGGGCCGCCAGGGTGAAGACCTCCTCCGGATTCGCGGCTCCGGTGCGCCCGTCGACTGCGGAGCGGAGGAACGCTCGGCCGAAGATCTCGGTCGCCCGGGCCGCACGCAGGTAGCCGCCCGAGCATTCGACGGTGCGCTCCTCGAGCCGGGTCCCCCGGGCAGACGTCGCGACCCAGTGCACCACGGTTTCGGCGCTGGGCCGGGCGGGCACGGTGCGGCGGCCGAGGAGGAACGGGGCTTTCGGCACTTCCGCGAGCAATCCGAGCGGGTTGAGGGCAACGACCAACTGGTGCAGGAACTTTCGGTCCAGATAGGCGTAGGTGCGGATGGCGCGTCCGCCGGCGCTGTCCAGCAGCCAGCCCCGGTCGCGCTCGGCGAAACCGAAACAGGTCATCGGCTCGGCCCGATCGGGCAGGGACACCGTCATGGTGTGATGACGCGGGGCCAGCTTGTTGTAGACGCCGTGCCGGCCGATGGTGGTCAGATTCTCGTGGACGAATCCGACTCCCGCGGGTCCGGCCATCCCGCTGGCGGGGAGGCACATCACGAACTCGACGGTGTCGGCTTCCGGATGACGGGCGAGCATGTCGGCGATCACCAGATTGCTGACCCCGGGCGCCAATCCGGCATTGAGCAGTACCGCACCCCGGACCGGTCGCTGCGCCGCATGGATGCGCAGTTTTCGCGCGGAAGTCGCCGGCACGGTCGCCGGAGTCAGTACGCGGCAGCCGTTGGCCAGCGCCCAATTCTCGACGGTGAGATCGGGATCGGGGACGGTATTGACGGTCAGGTCGGCCGCCATCAGCGCCGGGGCGATGGTCTCCGGCCGGGACAGATCGATCAGTACCGAACCGGGTGCGGCCCGCCTTTTCCGGGTTCCGCGCAGCACCTGCCACCCGGCGCGGGCGAATACTTCGGCGACCGTGGATCCCAGCACGCCGGTGGCTCCGATCACGAGGACGGTTCGATCGATCATCGGGCACTCCTGGTTTCGGCGAGTTCGCTGCTCGGCTCCGGATTCGACTGGGGCGCTTCGTGTTCGGTGAGACCCCATTTGTCGTGCCAGCGGGCCAGCGGGCCCGGCGCCCACCAATTCGCGCCGCCGGCCAGTTTCATGAACGCGGGGATCAGCAGGGTCCGGACCAGGAACGCGTCCACCAGCACGCCGATGGTCAGGCCGACTCCGAGGGCGCGCATGAACAAGACCTGGCCGGCGCTGATCCCGAGGAACACGATGACCATCACCAGGGCCGCCGCGGTGACGATCCGGCCGCTGCGTGCCATGCCGAACGCCACTGCCCGTTCGTTGTCGCCGGGTCCTCTGCCGGATCGCAGCCATTCCTCGCGAATGCGGGAGAGTACGAAAACCTCGTAGTCGATCGCGAGTGCGTAGGCGATACAGGCGAGCAGAGGCGGAACGAACGCGATGGTGCCGTAGTCGCCGCCCGCCGTGCCCAGCGCGCCGAGATTGCCGAACTGGAAGATCCACACCACGACTCCGAGTGCGGCCGCGAGCGACAGCAGATTCATCACGAGTGCTTTGATCGGCAACAGCACGCTACCGGTCATCAGGAACATCAGGACGAGCGTGATGACGGCGACCAGGACCACTACCAGCGGAACGTGTTCGGTGATGCCGTCGACGTTGTCCAGATTCCGTTGCGCGATGCCGCCGAACAGCGCTGGGGCGGGCGCGGGCACCTCTTTGAGCATCGCGAGTTGTGTTTTGCCCTGCTCCGAGAACGGATCCCGGGTCGTCGACACCGTCAGATAGGCGGCATTGTCTTTGCGGGCCGCTCCGAAGGTCACCGGGCTGATCGGTCGCCCCTCGGCGTAGATGCCATTCGGGGCGGCGACCTGAGTCACGTCCTCGACCCGGGACAGTGCACTCGCGTACTCGGCGACGACACCTGGCGAGGTCACGCCGTCGGGGAGGACGATCACGATGTTGCCGGTGTTGTTCTGGTGCAGGAATTCCGCGCGTATGAGGTCGCCGGTCTGCCGCGCCATCGCCGACTGCGGCAGGATCCGGTCGTCGGAGTAGCCGAGTTTGATACCGAGGAACGGCGCACCCAGGAGCAGCAGGATCGCACTGCCGACCAGGACGACCGGTATCGCACGCCGCATCGAGAAGAGCGCGATGCGATGCCAGAACTGCTGTTCGGGTCGTCGATTTCGTGGTGTCAGGCCCAGCCGGCGCGCGATCGGCTTACGGATGTCCAGGGCGTCGATCCGCTTGCCCATCAGCACGATCAGCGCCGGCGCCAGCACCAGCGCGCCCACCAGCGACAGCGCGACCGCGATGACCCCGCCATAGCCGAGTGACCTGAGCATGTACTGCGGGAACACGATCAAGGTCGAGACGGTCAGCCCCATGGTGAGCGCCGAATAGGTCACCGTCCGCCCCGCGGTATTCATGGTGACCAGCAGCGCCTGGCGCGGCGGACCACCCCGTGCGAGCTCTTCGCGATAGCGGTTGACGATGAACAGGGTGTAGTCGATAGCGAGCGCCAAGCTGAAGGCGGTCGTCAGATTCACCGCGTAGATAGACACATTGGTGAAGAAGTGGATCGTCCACAGGCTCGCGAGCGTGCCGGCGATCGCGAAGACCGCCACCAGCAGCGGCAGCGCCGAGGCGACGGCACTGCCGAAGATCCACACCAGTGCCAGGAAGGTGAACGGAATCGCCAGCGCTTCCATGAGCAGCAGATCGGCACGGGACCGGTCCTGCGCCTCCCGGAAGGCCAGCGCCTGGCCACCGGCGCTGACCGTGACCCCGTTCTCGGTTCCCGCGAACCGCGCGGCGATTTCCCCGGCCCGGGCCGGGGCGGTGGTGTCGTCGCCGACGATCTGAGCGGCGACGAGTCCGGTGCGATTGTCCACGCCGACCAGTGCGTCGTTCAGCCCCGGCGGCACCGTCCAATACGAAATGACTTGCCGCGCATGGGGAAAGGCTTGCAGAGCCGCCACGATCGCCTGGCCCCGCGACCGTGCGGCCGGACTGTCGGCCCCACCCGGGGCGGTCACGGTGAACACCAGCGACGACCCGCCGGCGTGAAACTTCTCGTCGAGAATCTGCTCGGCCCTGGTCGATTCGGCGCCGGGCTCGTCGAAGAACCCGCCAGAGGGCAACTTCCAGGTCGCCGGCGCGGCGTAAACCCCCGCCACCACGATGAACAGCAACGCGCCTAGCACGATCCGGCGCGGATAGCGCAGGGCCAGCGTGGCCAGGTCGGTGAGCTTCATTCGGACCCATCCCCCTCGGTAGGAATCTTTTTGAAGTATCACCGTATATTTTTGAAGTAGGCCGTGTCCAGGGTGAATCCGGAACTCGGCGAGTACCTGCCGCTGGGTGCGCGTGGTAGACAGGGCTGATGATCAGTCACGGAATCGCCGAGACACGACATCACCCACCGCGTGGGCTGCGCGAGGACCGATCGTGACTGCCGGCGAGGTCTTGTTCGGCCTCGGCCTCGAAACCGATGTCACCCAGGTCGATGAGATCCTCGCCCACGCCCGCACCGCCGACGACGCGGGCCTGGACCTGGTCACCCTCTCCGATCACCCCTACTTCGCCCAGCGTCTGGACGCCTACGCGGTGCTGGCGTTCGTGCTGGGCGCGACCCGCAACATCACCGCGGCGACGGTCATGACCAACTTGCCCAATCGGCCCGCTCCTCAGCTGGCCCGCACCGTCACCGGCCTGTCCACGATCTCGGGCGGCCGATTCGCACTCGGCATCGGCGCCGGCGGCGGACAAGGCGAGGAAAGCCGCGCCCTCGGCGCCCCGCAGCTCGCGCCGGCGGCGCGGGTCCGCGCACTGGAGGAGGCGATCACCCTGATCCGGGCATTGTCCGGCGGCGGCGATCCGGTCACCTTCGACGGCGAGTTCTACCAGGTCACCAACCTGGCGCCGGCCGCAGCGCCGACACCGCCGATCTGGGTCGGCGCGCTGGGCCCGAAGATGCTCGCGCTCACCGGCCGACACGCAGACGGATGGATCCCCGGCCACCTCGCCGACTGGCGCAGCCCCGACGTTGCCCGAGGCCGGCCGATCATCGACGAGGCCGCCACGGCCGCGGGCCGCGATCCCGCCGACATCACCACCATCTACAACGTGGCGGGAACCATCTCCCGCGACCCGCTGCCCCGGACCCGCACCGCCGAAGGCCGCTGGATCGGAGGTTCGGTCACCCAGTGGGTGGAGGAGCTGACCTACGCCGTCGCCGAACACCGCGCCGGTGCGTTCATCTACCTGACCCGCCCTGGCGACATCATCAGCGACGACACCGTCGACCGCTGGGCACGGGAAGTGGTGCCCGCCGTCCGCGAGGCAATAGCCCAGCACTGACGCCCGTCAGCCTTGCCGACGGAGATCCCCGCGAAGACGCTCGATTGCCCTGCTGATCGCCGCCGCCCGATCAGCGCCGGGATCGTTGCGCTGTTCGAACTCGATGAGCCGCTCGGCCGTGGCGTGATTGCCCATCACCATGGTGAGGAGGATGTCCATGTCGCCTGCCGGGGTGCGCGCGGAACGGCTGCTTTCCCGCGCCGCGGTCTGGCTCGCCTTGGTCGCTAGGCGGCGCCAGTATTCGGCTTCGGCGATATTTCCGTCCTCCTGCAGCAGCGCTGCGAGCTTGGCCATCGCGTCCGGATTGCCCGCGTCCGCCCCGACCTGATACCAGTACAGGGCACCGTCGCGGTCACCCTGGCCGAGCGCGGATGCCGCATGAGCCTCCAACTCGGCGAAGGAAGGTTTGCGATCCTGCCCTTGGTCGAGGGGCTGAGGTCTGTCGCCGTGCGCGTCGCCGGTACCGGTCGAGGACCGGGTATACCGGTAGCAGACCGCGCCCGCCGCGACGCCGACAACCAGAACCGTGATCCCAGCCGGCAGAATCCCTTTCGCGGATTCGAGGCCCTTACGCTTTTCCTCAACTGCCTGCTCATAGCTGGTGACCCCGGACGAATCCTTTCCGAAACTCCAACACTCCGTGCCGGGAGTCATGACCTTCTCGTCGCAGGTCGGCCCAGCATCCGGATCCTGGCGGGAAACGATGAAACCGCCGACGATTAGGATCAGCCCGATCGGCACAGCCACCACCGCGATCAGCATGCACACCCCGGCCGTCAGCTGCCGGCGATCAGCTTTCATCGTCTGTGCGCCCTCGAACGGACCGGGCCGGATATCAGTGGTCGTGCGGTACTCATGATCGCCCCTCGACTAGATTTCCTGTGTCAGTTGACCATTCTCGGCGGGTGTGAGGAAAGCTAACAGGTCGAAAACATCACGGCTGCTGGAGAACACACGCAAATGCCTGCGGGCTCAGGTCATATCACCGAGGAGCGCTGGGATTCTGTTCTTTGACCAAGACTGGGTTGCGGTGTGCGGCAGGCCAGCATTGGATGTGGACGTGTTGCAGGTCGGCGGCGTTCGCATCCGGAGATTGGAACAACAAGATGCGCAATCGCAGCCACCCGGTCGGCACTGTTATCAGGCCACCATCGTGCGTGTCGCCGGCCGGTGAAGTCAGTTTCAACCTGCTGGAGTCCGCGCGCAGGCTGCACTCGATCACGCTGTCGAAAGCCTCGTGGTCATCGCCAGGAGCAGCGTCGAGGACATCGATCGCGACCGAGACATCGCCGTTGACTCCGGTGCGGATACCGACTGCGTCCTCGGCCAACACCAGGTAGTCGGAAAGTGCGGAATCGGTCCGTCGGTCTGCCAACTCGGTGGACGATGCACTGTCGAGAAGATGGATCAGACCGTCTGCGGAGCGCACAGTGCCGAGGCCGAGCCGCCGACGTGCTTCGCGTACCAGCGGGCTCACGCCGAACATCTCGTCGGGAGCGGTGGCCTCCACGCACGCCCATTCCTCGAGTTCCAGCGCGATCCTCGGTGCTTTGGTTGCCTTCCACACCGCCACCAAAGCGTCGATCAACGATTCAGTTCGTTCCGGCGGATAGTCCCGCGGCGGTGTGACGAGCATTTCCCCCCAAGCCGATTCGAGGACGAGGTCCACCAACCAGAAGCTGATCGACCAATCGGCCTTGTGGGCGAGCAACAGGTCAACGAACTCATCGAGCCGCGCCGGATCGGAGACCTCGATAGGCCAATCCTGCATCCAATCTTCGAGCGCGATGTTCGCCATTTGCGCTACCCGCGACGCCGAATCCGCACTGGGATAGATCATGTCGCTGAAGGTAGCCAACGCAGCGATCGTTGGCGACGGAGTTTCCGTGCGAGCGTTACGTCTCGCCCAGGATCTTTGGTGTCACGCCGGTTCGATGGGCAGCCACAGCTCGCAGGTCGCGGTGCTGAAGTCATCGGCGCGCTCGAGGACCGCGACGATCGAGGGTCCGGGTCGCAACCGCCATGGGTTGGCGGGGAACCATTCGGTCGCGGTCGCGGCCCACGCATCCTGCAGGGTCTGCGGATGGGGTCCGGCGGTGTGGAAGACCGCCCACCTGCCGGTCGGGACCTCGATCGTGTCGAGGTCGTCGGGCGTCGGGGTGCCGGGGGAGACAGCGACCCCGTGGAGGTAGGTCAGTTCGCTGCCCTCGACGCCGTCGGGATCGACGTCGTCGCAGACCTGCAAAAGGCCCACCGGTTCGCTGTCTCCGAGGTCTTTCAACCGGGCATGTTCCTCCAGCGGCAGCGCGGCGATATGGCGCTGAATGTGCGGGTTGATGCCTAGGTGGATGAGTGGAACCCGGGCTGAGTGTCCGATGAGCCGGAAAGCGGGGCGGTCGACGATGCGGGTGTTCATGGGGATGTTCCCTTCGACGGTCAGGCGGAACCTGAGCTGTGGTTGTGTGCGAAGGGGGCCTCCGTCGCGGCGGACGTCGCTGGGGCGGGCGCCGTGAACTGCCCGAAACGCCCGCCCGAAAGCCTCGGTCGAGCCGTATCCGTGCCGGACGGCGATGCTCAGCAAATCGTCCTCGTCCCGGACGACGTCACCGGCGGCGATTGTCATGCGGCGGCGGCGTAGGTATTCCGACAGCGGCATACCGGCCAATGACGAGAACATCCGGCGCAGGTGATATTCGGTAGTGCCGAGTGTTCTGGCGGCTGCGCTGACGTCGAACTCTTCAGCGAGGTGTTCCTCGACAAGAGCGACAAGCCGGTTGAGCGCTGAGATCATGAGGCCTCCTTCGGCATCAACCCTGGTGGAAGGCACCCCTACCGTGCCCGACTATCGCGATCCGATCCGATCAGGCGCGTCCGCTGGTGCAGTCACGCAGTCACCCGGCGGCAGCAAGGCCTGCTCGGTACCACTGCGGCATGTAGGCATCGTCGCGCGGGAATCGTTCTTGTTCGAGTGCGTACGCACTCTCTTTCGGTTACCTCGCTCGGTAGCGCTGTAGCAGCACACCGGACCGCTCGAACGATCTCGCCTCGACCAGACGCAGGTCTCGGCGTGTGCCGTCGTCCGCGAACAGTGGTTTTCCGGTCCCGAGGACGACCGGGAAGACGAGTAGCCGGTATTCGTCAATCAGGTTCAACCGCATAAAGGTTCGCGCGGTGGCAACTCCGGCGAACAGGATCAGCGGCTTGCCGTCCTGCGCTTTCAACGCGGCGACTTCCGTGGCGAGATCGCCGCCGATCCGGCTGGCGGGCTGCCAGGACAGATCCGGGTCCTGCCCGGAGACGACGAGTTTGTTCAATCCGTTCACCTTGGGCGCCAACATCTTGTCGCCCGGCGTGGCGGGCTCGCGCTCAGCTTCCGGCCAGTACTGGCCGAGCAATTCATAGCTGACACGGCCGAAAATCTGGGCGTCGACGCTGTCCAGGAGATCGGACAGGTAATGGTCGAGGTCGGGGTCGTCTACCTCGATCCAGTCGAGGTTTCCCGCCGGCCCCTCGGCCATCCCGTCCACCGACACCATCATCTGCAAGATAAGCTCGCGCACGCTGTCCTCCGCTGGTCGAAACACACTTCCGAGAGAAGGGACGCGGTGGCAGGGCGAAAGTAATCGGTGCCGGGTTTCCGATCGCTCGAAACCGGATCGCGGCCCGATCTCCGGGATCTGTACCTGCGAGTCCTTCGCGGCCAAGGTTGACGGTCTCCTCGATGTCCCGACAATCATTGCCTACAGTGATCGAGCCGTCGTGGTGGAAGATCACGAAGGTTCCGTTATCCCGTGCGACGGTCGCCGCATCTGCTGCGGTTCGCGACCGTAAGGTCAGGTGCCAGCGGACAGCTGGGCGGATCAGTAGGTCACCTGAGTGTCGCGCTGGCGCGGGGTCCAGCCTCGCTTGAGAGCAGCTCGGATTGCTTGGGCGACCAGAGCCGGAGTAACCACCGTTTCCTGACCGACGACGGTGACCATACGCTGGCCTTGGCCGTCGGCGATTTCGGCGACGATACTCATCTCGGGTTCGAGTTTGGCAGCGACAGCCCATCGATACCGGACCCCGTCGACGTCGATCATCCGTGAACCTCTGCGCGCCAGCCCCATTCACCGATTCAACACCGCGGACCGGCCAACGTCGAATGATTTCTCGGTGTCCTACCTCTTGCGGCATCGCAATCTACTGCCGCTGACAAGGCTGTTCGGACCGGGACAGGCCGCGCCAGCGAACGCACTGATCTGCCGATGACACGATGTCTGACAGAAGCCGTTGGAATACGTCAGATGGTGAAGAATCCAGCGATGCCGAAGCCCGGCTTCGCTGCCGCCATGGCGGCGAAATCCACACCTACAGCAATCCATTCGCGGACATGCCGATCCAGGGCGGAAAGCTGCTGTTGGCTCGCTGCATCCCACTCGGCCAGCGCACGCACACACTGTTCATGCGTCCACTCGCCGTACCCGCCGTCCTCGATCGGCGGCAGACCCTTGGGAGTGTCCCCTTCGAAAGCCGTGAACGAGATGGCATCGATACCCACCGACCGAAATCCCCTGTCCACCACACTCAACCAGTCACCGCGATAGGGGCCATGCGAGGCATTTCCCTCTGAGCAGGTCTGACAAATATCGCGGTAGGCCCTGTTGTACCGGTAATCGCAGCCCTCTCTATAGGGCCCGCCTGCGATCACCGCGCGCAATGCCTCCGGCATGCTCGGAATGCGATCGCCCGCTGGGTGATTGGCGAAGTAGGCGGCATCCTCGGCGTACTCGATCACGCAGTCGTAGTCCTCCACGGCCTCCCGGATGTCGTCTCGGTCGCCACCGATGGCCTCGTGCACCTCGTCGAGCATCACCACATACACGCTCAGAAATCGTCCCACGCCTGCAACTTTATGAGACTGAACGGACGATGCCGACTGGAACGCCGTCCGGTGCACAACATCCTGTATTGGCTCCCCTCTATGTCAAGACGCCGGTGGGGGTGCGGGGTTAGCCTGGTTGTCGGGTCCGGGATGTGGCTTGTCCGAAGGATCGGTATGCGGGTTGGAACCGGTCACGCTGGAGTCAAGAGTCGTTCCCGATTGCCCTCCCGGGCCTGCCCATTCACGACGATGTTGATCGGCGAGCATGCGGGCGTAGACGATGTTGGAGAGTCGTCGTTTGAGTGCACGGATCGCTTCCATTGAGGTCTTCCCGCCTGTCTTGCGGCTGTCGTAGTAGACGCGGCCGGCGGTGGTGCGGGTGCGTAGTTGAACGATGGCCATGATGTGTAGAACTCGGTTGATCTTGCGGTTCCCGGCCCGTGAGAGTCGGTGTCGCCGTTGATCACCGGAAGAGGCATCCAGGGGCGCGGTGCCGTTCCAGGACGCGAACCGGTCCCGGTCGCGGAATCGCCTGATATCGCCGACGTCAGCCAAGAGTCTCGCCGCGGAAGACGGTCCGATTCCGTGCAGGTCCATCAGGGTGCAGCCGCGGTCGATGATCAACTGGCGTAATTCTTTGTCGGCGGCCCTGGTTTTGCGGTCGATGGATTCGAGCTCCTCGATCAATTCCACGACCAGTCGTAACCGGATCCTGACCGCGGCGTCCGACCGTGAGATCGGGGCAATCAACTCGCGGGCCTGGCGAGCGGAGAGAAAGGCCTTGGCGCCACCGGGAATCAATTCCAGCAGTAATCGATGCATCCGACACAAGGTTTCGGTGCGGGCGCGCCCGAGTCCGTCGCGGCGATCGGCGAGCATGCCCAGCGCGATCAGTTCCGGATCCGCGGTGACGCGGCGCAGATTCGGGGCGTGCAAGGCGGCCAGCGCGACCGAGTGGGCATCGACGGGGTCGGTTTTGCGGCCGTTGCCGGTCGCGAAAACACGCACCTGCGCCGACAGTTTCGCCGGCACGTCGATCACGGTCTCGCCGTCGTGGACCAGGCGGTGTGCGAGGTGGCGGCCGATACCGTTGCAGCCTTCGACAGCCCATACCCTGTCGCTGAATCGGCCTGCGGTAGTGAGCATTTCCGAATATCCGACGTTGTCGGTGCTGTATCGGCCGGTAGTCAGAACTTGCCCGGTCGGGTCGATGACTTCGATGGTGGCCGAGCGTTTGTGCGGGTCCATTCCGATGATGACGGTCATCGCCGTGCCTCCCGTGTCAACGAAACATCGTGGTGTCCGTGCGGGAGGGCACCGCTAGTACGAGCATCGGGGCAGACCCCTCTTCAGCCACTCCCTGCACGGTGACCGGTGGGAGGCAAGCCAATAGAGAGCCACACCAATCCAGACGGTGGGCAGCCGCATGAAGGGAGCACCCCACCGGGCACCTGGACCTGATCCTGGCCGGGATCCGATCCTGATACCAGTCTCTTACTAGCCGCATATCGCTCGACCGGTGGGCTCGCGCTGGCGCCGCCATCTCGGCGATGCTCAGCACAGCGGTGGCGGTGCTTCGCCCCGGGCACAAGACGAGTCGTTGTCGCTTTTTTGCAAGACCATGATCTGCCCCTGCCATAGGTTGGAGACCAATGACCACTGGAGGAGGCAAGCAAATGACCGGCTATGTGGCTAAGGCGGCAACCGACATCAGCGCTTCGCCCGATCGGGTGTGGGCCGTGCTGACCGACCCCGGCGAGATTCGTGAATTCATGTTCGGGGCGGATGTGCAGACCGACTGGCAGGTGGGCAGCCCGATCGTCTGGAAGGGCGTCTACGAGGGGCGTGAGTACGAGGACAAGGGTGAGATTCTCGCGGTCGAGCCGGGCCGCCTGTTGAAGATGACCCACTACAGCCCGCTCACCGGCCAGCCGGACGTGCCCGAGAACTACCACACCCTCACCTACGAACTGAACGGGGACGGCGCCACGACGCACCTGTCTTTGAGCCAGGACAACAACGCCAGCGCGGACGAGGCCGCGCACTCCCGCGGCATGTGGGAGTCCCTCGTCGACGGCGTCAAGACCGCCGCCGAACGCGACGGTCAGCGGTAATCGACCGGGGCGGAAAAGCCTGTCCTGTCGTCGAGTTCGCGGTGCTGCCGTCCTTCGGGCTGTCCCTCCCGGACCAGGCGTGCCATGCGACCCAGCGCGGTGACATCTGTACATGCCCTGAGTCCGCACCGCTGCACGCTCGGCTCGCAGCGAGATCGACTGTGCCGCGGAGTGTCCGGAAATGCCGATGAGCGTGCGGCCTGTCGTTTCAGGAAACTCCTCAGCTACCGGTGTGCCACCGCTGCTCGACTGCTTGACGAGCCATGGTCCAGACCGTCTCGAAGTCCTCAGCCGGCATTTGGTCGAGGGCGCTGACCTCTACGTCCCAATCTTCGGAACTGCCCTCCCCGAGTACGCCGTACCTGCGCTCGTACGCCTGAACTTCAGCGATTCCCCCGTGGTCACGTGCAAACATCACCTCGGTAAGCGATGCGGCCGTTAGGGGCTCACTGTCAACACCTCGAAGATCGACTTGTCGGTTCGGCCAGCCATCATCATCGAGTTCGATCAACTGCCAGATGCCCTCATCCGCGTAGTAGTCGCGAATCCACCTCATACGACCAGTATTGCGGCTTTCGGCCAGTACCCGAGCATCTCTCTTTTCTGCCACTGGGCATGCGATCCCCAGCGGCTGACGTGGCGGTCGAAACCTGACCGAGTCGATCGGCGTTCTGCCCGCCGGCGAGATACGCTCCCGTCTAAGAGCTGGATCGCGCGGCCGGAGGGGGCGTTGATGGGCAAGGCCCGGTACTACAAGGACGTAGTTGCCACCGCCGCAGTGGTGTTGGTGTTCGAGCTGGTATTTCTCCTGCTCTACTACTTCATCGACATCGACAGCTTCCTGGTGGTGCACAAGCTCCTTCCGCTGATACTCGCCGTGCCCCTGCTGGTGCTGGTGGCGGTCTGCCTGGCCCGCATGCGCAAGAAGGTGTGGGTGTGGGTAGTCCTGGCTCCAGCTCTCGTACTCGGCGCGCTGATCTGCGTGCCTGTTGGAGCGCTGGCGGCAACCGAAATCCATATCGGTGGCCTGTGTTTGGATGCCGTGCCGAATTCGGACACGGCGCTCGAGGTCAAACGGACGACCTGTTCCCAGCCGACCTCCGTCTACGTGCAGAGGAACGCCGGCCCCTTCACCAGACGCTGGCTGGTCGCTCGATGTACGAGTGCCGACACGAACAACTCGGTGGGGCCGCAGCTCAACCCCACATGGACCGGTCGCTCGGCCTTCGTGCTGAAGAACCACCGAGGGGAACTGGTCGACGAGGTCACTGTCGACCCCACCACCGGAAGACCGGACCACGTCCTCCTCGAAGGGGATCGCTGCCCGCGCGGCGGAAGCGGCTAGACGGATATGTCGGATCGCGACGGCGCGCGGTCGGAAGCGGCGACGCGGGCATGCGGAAAATCAACGGGCATAGACCATCGCAGTGTTGGTATGCCCACGGTGCGGCGGTTCTGGATCGAATTCGATCTGGGCAACGAACCATTTTCCTGGCCAGAGCTGCGCCAAGGCGTTGGTGTGACCGGATTCGACGAGCGGGATTGCTTGTCGATGGTTGCGGATCTGTTCGACCCCGACACGGTGTTGCCTCCTGTACGCCGCATCACGGTCGACATCTCACTTGCCGAGAGACTCCCGGTGAACCCGCCCACTCTCGGAGTCCCCGTGTGGCGAGGCGTCTGGTATCCGCCCAGAAACCTTCGGACCGGGCCGGAATGGCGCCCCAGAGGTGTTGACCGAACGGTCGAACGCTCCGGTTACCCGACTCCTGTCACAGGTACATCCCCCACGTGGTGGGACGGAATCCCACATATCGAACGTCTGCTGTTGCCGCTGGTGTACATACACAATCCGAAGTTCGGTGATCGGAAGTGGGAGCACATGGCCTGGATGGAGCGCGCCGTCTTGGCCAAGGATCCGAGCTATGCGGCCATGGTGCGCGAAGCCCTCGACTACGTGATCGCGCGCCGCCCGACCCCGAGCGAATGGTACGACCCAACCAACGCCTGGTTCCATGATCAACGGCAACTGGACGAGTATTTGCGGGCATTCCGAGACTACTTGTTCGGAAATCGCTCAGAGCCGATCTCCCCTCCCAGAGACAAACGGCCTCCACTCCATGCGGGAACCGATGATGGATCGAGACACCTGGACAGCTATCCAGGCGTGACCGAATAGATCCGTTCCCTGATCCCGGCCGATCACCGCGCGCTCCTGTCGCATTGCCGGATCCCGATTTCGCACGGCGATGCGGCGAGCGGTGCGGGTCAGTGCGCGGCCTTGGGGACGAGGTCGAAATGATCGGTCTGGTACTGGAAGAGCAGGCATTCGGTGCCCGGTACACAGCCGCTCAGGTGCGGGATATCGGCGGACAGAGTGTAGAAGGAACCCGCCGGGTATTCGATCCGCTTGCCGTCGAAGACGGCGTAGAAGGTTCCGCTGAGGACCACGGTCGGCAGGTCGCTGGTGTGGGTATGAAACGGATTGTCTTTTCCGGCAGGAAATTTCACAAACGCCTCGTAGGGTCCGTTCCCGGCGAGATCGCCGCGGACATTCGCGAACCGGACGCCACCGCTATCAGGCAGTTCACGCCAGACCAGGTCGGCGGCCGGGAACGAGATGGCGGGCCCCTGCGTGGTTGTGGCCGGATTCGGTGCGGTCGTAGCGGGGGCGGCGGAGGTGGTCGTGCAGGCGGTGGCCGAGATCGCCACGGCCAGCGCCGGCAGGATGATGCGGGCGATGCGACGCGAATTCATGGGGTTCCTCTCAGGGGATGTTCGGTGTCGGCGTCAACGATCTCGTGCCCGGCGGCGACCCGACAGTGGCTCGTGTGCCTACAATCGACGGAATTGGGCCAATGAGGGGAGGCAACAGTGGATGTGATCGCCGTCGTGGCTTTCGACGGGATCAACCCGTTTCACCTGTCGGTGCCGTGCCTGGTGTTCGGCGAGGAGCAACCTTCGCCGGAGTTGCCGCCGTGCGAAATCCGGGTGTGCACCGCCGGTGCGGCGCCGATCACGACCACCGCCGGGTTCACCGTGGCCACCGGTCACGGCCTGGACGAAGTGGCGGGTGCTTCGATGGTGATCGTGCCCAGCTGGCCGGACCCGGAGCTACCGGCCCCGCCCGTCATCCTCGAGGCGATCCGCGGCGCCCACGACAATGGCGCGCGCGTCGTCGGCCTCTGCCTGGGCGCGTTCGTCGTCGCCGACACCGGCCTGCTCGCGCACCGACCGGCCGCCACCCATTGGAAGTGGGCCGATGTGTTCGCGCGCCGGTTCCCCGATGTGCTGCTGGATCGGGAATCCCTCTACGTCGACGACGGTGACATCGTCACCTCCGCCGGGACCACCGCCGCGCTCGACACCTGCCTGCATCTGCTGCGCCGTCAGCACGGCGCCGAACTCGCCAACCGGGTCGCCCGCCGCCTGGTCACCCCGCCGCATCGCGAGGGCGGGCAGGCGCAGTACATCGAACACCCCTTGCCTGCAACAGGTTCCGCGCATCCACTGACGGACACGCTGCGCTGGGCGATAGCGCATCTCGACGAAGACCTGTCGGTGGACCAGCTCGCCGCTCACGCCAGCATGAGCCGCCGAACCTTCACCCGCCGCTTTCGCGAATCCGTGGGCACCGGCGTCGCCGTGTGGGTGGCCACCCAGCGCGTAGCGATGGCCCAGCGCCTGCTCGAGACCGGCGACTACTCCATCGACCGCATCGCCGAACTGTGCGGCTTCGGCAGCGCGGTCACTATGCGCGAACAATTCTGGCGCGCCATCGGCACCACGCCGTCGGCCTACCGCAAAGCCTTCCGCGGGCCGGCGCCACTGTCCGAGATCGGCTGAATGTGCCAGGCCCGATCTACGCCGGGCAGACCGATACCTGGTGGACCGGAAGACATTACGCGCGCTGTTGCGGTATCAGTCCCAGCTTTCGGCCAGTCCCGGGAGGATGTCCGCCAGGAGCTGGGCATGAGTCGCCGCGCCGTCGGCGAGTAAGGTGATCGCCTGCGCGCGTGGGGTATTGGTGACAGCGGTGTCGATAGCGGCGTGCTGGGCGGGTGGCGTCGGTTTGCCTGAACGCTCGGCCGAGTTGTTCGAGGGTGATGGTGGGCGGTAGCCTACGGGCCGGGGGATTCGGGCAGTCGGCATGAGATGCGGAAAGCCGTCCTCGATGGCCATTTCCACTGTCACACGGGGGTTTCGAATGTCTCAGATCGACGCGATGCGGGCGGGCGTGCAGTCGCCGTACGCGAACGAGCCCGCGGTTCGGCGATTGACCCGCGTTGCCGGAATCGCCGGAATCGTTCTGGGTATAGCACTTTTGGCGTGCGCTGTCGGACTCGTGGTGTCCGGGCTGGTCAATCCGGAGTATCTGATCGTCGTCTGCGTGGTCGCGCTGTTGCCCGGGATTCCCGGCCTCAGCCTGCTCGCGGCGTCGCGGCGGATTCTGCGCGGCGAGATCAACGGAACGACCAGGGCGACCACGACGTTGGTCGCCGCGGGCGGTCTGGTCCTCCTGGGGACGGTGGGCGCCGTCATCGAAGGGCCGTGGCCCGCAAAGATTGTGATGGTCTTTCTCGCCATCGGCACTTTCACGACAGCGACCTTCGTCAACCGTGCCGATCGAGCGTTGAAGGGCCAATAACTCGACCGCCGATTACGTGATGTCAACGATTTCATAGGCCACCGGATATGGCGACCACGAAACTGACGATCGTCACAACGACCAGAAGCAGGATATACCGCAGCGGCCAAACCGATACGGGACGCTTGCGCCACCAACTCCAGACCATCAGTACCAGCACGACGATCGCACCAACCAACGTTGTGAAATTCATCAGCCCAATGCCGATGTCAACGTGGGTGCGACAACGACCCGTGCACTCGCTGGACTGACCCCCGGGAGCACCGATAAAGCCGATCATCAGCGTCGCGGTCATTCCGGCGAAACAGATCACCGCGACCAGGACCACCCCACCAACCAGGTCAGCGGCACGTCGCCACGCCCCGTTACGAAACTCCATGGCAGCAGGATAGTTCCAGGCCCAGCTCGAGGGACGTCCGAAAATGCCCTGCCCGGTGTCAGTTGGTGTGCTGCGCCGCTTCAGGTCCGTCCGGGTTCGTGTCCGCTCCAACGTCACCGGTGATCGTCTGCGGTGGAATGATCCTGCGTCCAACACCTTCGGGTTGTCCCGCTGCCGCCTGCTCGGCAACGAAATGCCGCAATCGGGAAACAAGGTCTGTGGACATCGGGGCGGTCCTTCTCGTCTCCAGGTTGACATGCAGGTCCAACTGCTCGGACACGGCTACCCGGGTGTGGTCACCGAGATTGCGTACTTCGTGGAAGAAATGCAGACGTTTGGCGTCCGCGCCGAGCAGCCAGGAATCGACTCCCAGACATGCCCCGCGGCGTACTTCTCGTTCGTAGGTCATCGCGGTTTGCACGACGACCTTGCCACACCTCGTACTCCGGACGTACTCGTCGCCGAGACCGAGGATGTCGGTGAATGCGGCATGCGCGCGATAGACGATGATTCCGTAGTACTGGGCGTTCATGTGGTCGTTGATATCAATCCACGTCGCCTCGACGTCGCATTCGAGAGTTCGCACGCCGCCACTCGGCTGATATCGCGGGTAAGTGTCGAACATCAGCGGTAAATCTGCCTGCGAACCGACGAGTGGGGTGGAAGCACTTCTTGTCCGGTGATCTTCATGATGCATGTCCCCTCCGAGATTGTTGGTGGAACTACGTCTGATGTGCGGGTCGGCGCCGGCCCCGTCGCTCCGTCCCTGGGCCGGAGGAGCGGGGCCGGTTGCCGCCCTGGGCCCGAAACGATCATCAACGACCGGCGTTGAGGCGGTCAATCCTCGGTTTACCTTGGCAATCCCCAAGATTCGGCTTTGATCCGGCACACATTACGGTGGGCTTGGTGCGGATGACCTTCGATGACCTCAGGGTGTTCGTGGCGGTGTGTCAGGCTGGAAACCTCAGTGCTGTCGCGCGCGACCTCGCACGAACCCAACCGGCGGTCAGCCAACACGTCAAACGCCTCGAACGGGCCACAGGAGTTCGTCTGCTCGAACGTGGACCCGACGGCGTGACACCCACTGCGGAAGGTCTCGTGCTGTACACGGCGGCGCGTGACGGCATCCTCGGCGTGGATTCTGCGCTACGCCAGCTGAGCGAAATGGCCCGGGGCCAAACCGGCTGCGTCCGCGTCACCACGGGAGCGACAACCATCCGTAACTTCATGTCCGACGCCGTCGTCGATTTCCGCCGACGGTATCCGCACGCCAGATTGGAGTTTCGCACAATCGTGTCCAGCCGTCGATGCTTCGAGTCCCTCTCCGAGGGCGTCGTCGATCTGGCGTGGGTGACAATCGCCGACGCGATCCCCGGCATCGAACAACGCCCCGTCATGGAATTGCCGTGGGTATTGGCTACCCGAGACGACGATCCTTTGGCGGACCGGTCTTCAATTACACCGGCCGATCTCACCGGCATACGGCACATTCAATTACCCGACAACGCAGTGTCCCGCGCCCACCTCGATACCGCGCTCAACCGACTCGGAGTCCAGTTGACGCCCGAAACCGGTGTCGCGGACTGGAATACCGCTTGCTTGCTCGCTGAGCTCGGCGTCGGGCACGCCATCGTCCCCTCGCTGCCGTATGACTCCGCAG
Source organism: Nocardia sp. NPDC051832 (assembly GCF_040681285.1). Lineage (NCBI taxonomy): Bacteria > Bacillati > Actinomycetota > Actinomycetes > Mycobacteriales > Nocardiaceae > Nocardia > Nocardia sp. NPDC051832. The sequence continues at coordinate 712,985 of NZ_JBFAYL010000004.1, read as the reverse complement.
CCGCCGCGCACCGTCCGCTTCGGTTCCAGCCGCTACCGTTCCTTGCTCCGCTGACCGTCGGATGGGCTGTCCGCCGCTGGACGACACTCAGCCCACTCGCGAAGAGCTTCGCCGACATGGTCGAAGAACAGTGCCGAAACCACTGAGACCTTCACAACGAGAACAACATCCGCCTGAGCCCGCACCGATTACCGGGCATGAACGATAAGCGGATTTACTCGCGGACTTGGGCCGACCCAGCGACCTCAAGGGAGGCAGCGTCCGAGCATGAGGCTGATCTGGGGGGCAGTGGGCGGGGCGTCGGTCGCGATGCCGCGCAGAGTAATGCCCTGAGCGGTATCGGTGAGCAGCGCCGCGGTCTCCGCATCGGTGTAATGGGCATACATCGCTCGAGTCGCCGCGGTGAACCGGTCGGCGATCGCCCGCAGCCCCGGCCGCCGGATCGCCGCCACATACAACTCGAGTTGCACCGTGGTGACCGTGCGCTCGGTGGTGAAGCAGGCGACGAGAGCGTGCGCGGTCTGCTCGATAATCCCCTCGATGGTCATGGCGGGGTCGGAGTCCGGGATCGCGGCCATGAGCGCGGCGTAGTCGGCCACACAGAGTTCGAGCGCGGCGACGAGGAGATCTTCCTTGTCCTTGTAGTGGTAGGTCGTGCCCGCGATCGGGACGTCGGCGGCCGCGGCGACGGCGCGATGAGTCAAGCCCTCGATGCCTCGTTCCCCGATGACCTCGATCGCGGCCCGGGCAATGCGCTCACGCCGGTGCGGATCGAACCTGCGGCGGCGCGCGGTCCGGGCAGGGGCCTCGACTGCTTCACTCATTCGCACCTCCCTCCGGCAACCCGACCTCCATAGGGTACATGTGTACCTAATGTGATCTGACCGATATTGAGGTGCACCGGCCGATCCTCCTGAGGTACAAATGTACCTATCAAACCGAAGGCGGACCCCCGTGGTTTCGCTCCGATCGAGTTTCGAGGTGATGACTTATCTCCCAGGCCAAGTAGCCGTTGTTCCGGCACCGACCCCTGAGCCGCGCTGCGTGCGCGCTCCGGTCGTGTCGTGGACGGCTCTTCCCGATGGCCTGGGCGTAGTCATACCTTCCCGCTGTTCCTGTGCGCAGTTGGCGTGCATGGCCCTGGCCTGCCCGTACTTCTCACCGACTGTTCAGAACAGGAGATTTTCGTGTCTTCGGAAACCCTCGACTCCGCCCGTGCTCGCGGTGGCACCGCAATCACGGGCCGAGCCCTCACCATCACGCTGATCGTGGTCCTGGTCGCCGAGCTGATGAACGCTCTCGACGGCTCGATCGTCTACACCGCGCTGCCGACCATCCAGAACGACACCGGCGCGACAAGTGCTGCGGTGCAGTGGATTCCGGCCGCCTACACACTGGTGTTCGCCCTCGGGCTGATCACCGGAGGGCGCCTCGGCGACCTCTACGGCCGCAAACGCGTCTTCCTGGCCGGCGCCGCCGCCTTCACCTCGGCCTCCCTGCTGTGCGGCCTGGCGTCCGGACCGGGGATGCTGATCGCGGCTCGCATGCTCCAGGGCGCGGGCGCGGCGGTCATGGTGCCCCAGGTGCTGGCCACGCTCTATGTCAGCTTCGACGGGGCCGCGCGCGCGAAAGCGTTCGGCCTGTACGGACTGATCATGTCGCTGGGCGGTGTGCTGGGCCCGGTCCTGGGTGGCGTGCTCACCGGCGCTGATCTGTTCGGTCTGGGCTGGCGCACGATCTTCTTGATCAACCTGCCCATCGGACTGGCCGTGGTCGCCCTCGGTATGCGGTTCATCCCGGAGTCCCGCGACACCCACGCACGGCGCCTGGATCCTCTCGGGATCTTGCTGTGCAGCTCGGGTCTGCTGCTGATCGTCTATCCGCTCACCGTGGGCGGCCAGCAGCAGTGGCCTGGGTGGAGTGTGGCGATGATGATCGCCGGGCTGGCGATGCTGGGCGGTTTCGTGGTCCAACAGCGCGCCAAGACCGCGAAGGACGATTCGCCGCTGGTGTCGCTGACGCTGTTCCGCGGCAGGGCGTTCCTCGGCGGAGTGTCGGCCCAGCTGGTCTTCGGACTGGTGTCCGGGATCTTCCTGCTGACGTGGACGCTGTTCATGCAGGACGGACTCGGACTGTCCCCGGTGCAGTTCGCACCGGGCGCGGCGGCGGTGGCCATCGGCGGTATGGGCGGTGCGATGCTGGCCTCCAAACTCGTGGTGACCCACGCACGTCGAGTTCCGCAGGCCGGCGCTTCACTTCTCGCACTGACCCTGCTCGGCTACGAGCTCCTGGTCGGTAGCCGCGGCACTGGAGTCGGCCTCGTGGCGGCGGTCGCGCCGATGCTCGCCCTGGGGTGCGGGTTCGGCATGATCGGCGCGGGTCTGGCCGCCCTGGCACTCGGCCAGGTCGATCCTGCAGACATCGGGTCGGCATCCGGTGTGTTCAACACCGCGTTGCAGGTCGGTACCGCACTCGGTGTCGCGTTGGCGTCGGTGGCCTACTTCGTGGGGGCACCCGCGGGCAGTCACGGGACCGAGGTCACCACGGCCTTCGCGGGCGCGCTCTGGTACGTCATCTGCGCGGTCGTGGCGATGTGGGCGCTGATGTTCCTGCTGCCACGCCACCAGCCCCGCAGCTGAAGGGTCAGATCGTTCCCCTCCCGCAGAGCGAGGGGAACGACGCCCCAGCCGCCGGCACCGTCGAAAACCCACGCGAACAACATCTTCGGCGATCTCCGGAATGGACAAAATCATGATCCGAGTGCTGATCGGCGGCGCACTGCGGCTGCCGCGCGAAGCGATGGCCACCGTGGTCTCGGCCATACCCGGCGTGCAGGTGGTCGCTCAGGTAGGACACGGCAGCGAGGTCGTGCCCTGCGCCGTGCGCACTACTCCGAACCTCGCCGTGCTGGACGCCGACCTTCCAGGGCTGGACGGAATCTCGGCCGCGCAGCGGCTCAAAGCGACCCTACAAAGCTGTCGTGTCGTCCTACTGACTCCACCGAATCGGCCCGATCTGCTGCGCTGCGCCCTGGCCGCCGAGGTGGAGGGATTGTTGAGCCGGGGCGCGTCACTGGAGGCGTTGACCGACACCGTGATCCGGGTCGCGCACGGTCAACGCGCAATTGAACCGCAGGCCTTCGTCGAAGTTCTGGACTCGCCGGGCAACCCGCTCGCAATCCGCGACATCGAGATGCTGCGATTGGCTTCACAAGGGCGCACGCCCGGTGAAATCGCTGCGGCACTGCACCTTTCAGCAGGCACGGTCCGCAACAACCTGGCCGCGATCAACCGCAAGATCGGCGTCCGGAACCGTATCGAGGCGATCCGCGTCGCGACCGCACACGGGTGGATCTGAAGGCTCGTGCATTGTGCACTGCCAGCCGTGCCAAACGCACGAGTTCACTGGGCCCGAGGGGCGGGGGAGCAGCTTGTCCGCGCAGGTAGTGAGCCAGATTGTGCCACACGCCGCTCTTCTAATCGTCTCGCGTGCTCGGCCGGGAGAGACGAAGACTAGTCCGTGGTGAACCACCGCTCGCATCGGTAGCGAGCGCTACGAGGAACAGGAGAGACCATGTCTGCCCATTGCGATGTGTGCGGCAAGCAGCCCAGCTTCGGTAAACGCGTCGCGCGTGCCGGGCGCCGCGCCCAGCAGCGTTACGTCAAAGGCCGCACCAGTCGCCGCTTCAACCCCAACATCCAACCGGTCCGCACCATCAAGAACGGCACCCCGATACGAATGAAGGTGTGCACCTCATGTCTGAAGAAGGGCAGCGTGCAACGACGCACGGCAACGTGAACGGCGCTGCGGGATGGTCGGCTCGCCTTTGGCAGCAGTGGCTGGCTCGCGGTCTGCTTCGGCTCCGCAGCACCGACTGGTGGCCGATCATCGCAGATTGCCGACACTCGGAACGCGACGAATTCCCCTGCCACGACTGCGGATCGGCGACTGCGCCGCTCGACGGACCCGACGAGTGGTACGTCGTGCACGACGACCTGTGGGAGCGAGCCGGTGCCCGGCCCGAGAGCATCTTGTGTATCGGCTGCCTCGAAACCCGGCTCGGGCGGCGGCTCGCACACACCGACTTCGTTCCCGCGCCCCTCAACGATCCCGGATACGGACACCACAGCTGCCGCCTGAAAGACCGGCTCGAGCACACCACTCGCCCAGACAACCGCCGCGGCGGATCGGTCCGGCTCGACACCTTTTCGAGCCGCATGGACCGCCGCCCGACCAAGAAACCATCATGACGACATCCCGATTCAACTTCCGTACGACCGTCGCGGCCGATCAGCAATTCCTGGCCGAAATGCTGATCGAGGCAGCGCACGCCTCCGGTCACGAACTGACCCTCGAGGCGCTGCCCGCCACGACCGACTCCTATCGCTACGTCGCCGACTGGGGCCAACCCAGCGACCTCGGCGTCATCGCTCACGACGACCACGGCACCCCCGCCGGAGCGGCGTGGCTGCGGCACTTCGACCGGACAATCGCCTCGCCGGCGTTCATCGACGAGCACACTCCCGAACTGACCATCGCCACCACCGCGTCTGCTCGTGGCCAGGGTTTGGGCACCGCGCTACTGCAACGACTCCAGGACACCGCCGCCCAGGCTGGTGTGCCCGCCCTGGCACTGGGTGTGCACCGCGAAAACCAACCCGCCCAACAGCTTTACCGCAACGAAGGCTGGCAGCTCCATACGATGGCCGGGGACTACAACATCCTGGTCAAACACCTCGACCGACGGTAATGAGGAGCTCGCCCCGGAAGGAGAAGATCATGCCGTTCGCCCCCTGCCTCGGTGTCAAGGACACCGCGGTGAGCAAAGCGTTCTACGAAAAACTCGGCTTCACCGTCGACAGCCAGACCGCCACCCCCGACACCGACATCCACATGCTGCTCTTCGGGGGGCAGTTCTGCGGAATGCTCTACCGCCAAGCGCAACTGGAGAGCTGGCTGCCCTCCCTCGCTGGTCAGCCGATCGGTTTCAGCGGCATGTTCTACCTCGAAGTCGACGACTTCCAATCCGTACTCGACACCTGCGCTTCGGTCACCGACATCGTGCGTGGCCCGTCGGCCGATCACACCGGAACGCGTGAGTTCTACATCGCCGACCCCGACGGGTACATCATCGGGTTCAACGAGGCAGCTTCTCGCCAGGCCAGCGACATGGTCGGCGGGTACGCGGTCTAGATCTCGGTGGCCCGACCGGATAGTGCTCTGCATCGATTCTAGAACATCTGCTCATCGGCGAAAGGCGTTCTAGCGGCGCTCTTACTGGCTGGCATCAGTTACGGCAAGTGAGCGACGATGCCGCGACCCGCGCGGTCCGGCACTGCCAGTGCGGACCGCGGAAGATCCATGGGCAGAGGTCATCTCAACATCAGTGCCGCCCTGAAATAGTCGAGCTTGGACCAACTAACCTACCGCCGAGAACGAGCGTGCCCATATGTGAACCGTCGCCGTAGGCCTGACCTTTATCACGCGCGGTGGTCGCTCGGAGGGTTCGTCCAGAGTCCGGCTGTAACCCGGCGCAGGACGGCGCGTGCCGTGTCGGCGTTCCGGCGTCCGATAAGGACCTGCAAAGTCAAACCATCGGTGAGGGCGATCAGCTCTTCGGCGACGTGGGCGGGTGTCACGCCCGGGCGGAGGCTCCCGCCTTCCTGACCCACCCGCATCAGAAGTTCGAGTAGCTCGGTCAGTCCGCGTTGCTGCTCGCACTGCGCGGCCGCTACCGCTGGGTCCACCGCCGCCTGCGCGGTAAACGCGATCCAGACGCGCGCCTCGACGAGGTTCGGGTCGTCGACGAGGAGCATGGCCTGCAGCGTCTGCTCCAGCATGGTGATGACCGACTCCGGGTCCGCGGCTGCCGCGATGAGCTTCTGGGCGCGCTCGGTCACGCGGCTGTTCACGTGGTCCTGGGCAAAGATCAGCATCTGCTGGCGGGTGCGGAAGCATCGCTGGACGGCGCCCATCGAGACACCCGCTTCCTCGGCGACGTGGCGCAGCGTGGCCGCCTCGATCCCGGCCCGTCCGATGAGTTCACAGACCGCGTCCGCGATCTGACGTCGTCGGCCCTCGTGATCCACCTGTTTCGGCACCGCGTCAGCATACCGATGCAAGTGCATCGGTTCCGTGTTACCGTTCCGATGCAAGTGCATCGGAAAAGATCGGAGAACGAACATGTCGGAATGGATCACGGCCGCGCGAACACAGTCCGGATGGTGGATCGCGGGGCTGATCCTGTTCGTGCAGGGGTTCGGCTCGGCGCTGACCGATGCCCTGTGGCAGCACAGCTTCGGTGTGGCCGCGCTGTCGCGCACCGCCGGCCTGCCCGCATGGACGGATTGGGTACTCGGGGCGTTCGGCTTCGCGCTGTTGATCGTGGCCGGGCTCCGAACCCGGGCGGTCGAACGTGCCTGAGCTTTCCCGCAGGTCACTGCTCGGCGCGGGCGTGGCGGGCGCCGGTGTCCTGGCGAGCGGGTGTGCCTCCGGCCCGGCCACCTCGCCGACGTTCGTGATCGTGCACGGCGCCAACGGGAATGGGGCCTCGTACGCTCCGCTGGTGGCCGCGTTGGCCGCGGCGGGCTACCGCGCACTGGCCGTCGACCTGCCCGGACATGGGCCGGGTGCGCACTTTCCGCTGTCCTATCAGGCGCCGCAGGATCTCTCGGCGCTGGCGAGCGCGCCGGCGCCCCTGGCGCGGATCGGACTCGACGACAATGTCGAGCATGTGGTGCGTGTCGTGCGCCGGGTCGCGGAGCATGGACCCGTTGTGCTGGTCGGTCACAGCATGGGCGGGGCGACAATCACCCGTGTGGGCAGCGAGATTCCGGATCTGATTGCGCGACTGGTCTATTTCACAGCCTTCTGCTGTGTCCGGCTGCGCAGCGTGCTCGAGTGCTTCACCGTGCCCGAGGCGACCGGGACACTGGCGGCGGCGATCCCGAGTCTCGGCGATCCGGAACGGACCGGGGTCACCCGCACCAACTGGCGCTCGGCCGATCCCGACTTTCTCGCCGCCGCCAAACTCGCGCTGGCCGAGGACTACGACGACGCCGCTTTCCGGACAGCGCTGAACGGTATGGAACCGGACGAGACCTGGGAGGTGACCGTCGGCGACGCCCGCGGCGAACCGGCGACGTGGGGGCGGATCCCGCGCAGTTACATCCGTTGTAGTCGCGATCGGATGCTGCCGCTCGCTCTCCAGGACCGGATGATCGCGGAGGCCGATGCCGCGACGCCGGGCAACGCTTTCGATGTCCACACTCTCGATGCGCCCCATCTGGGTCCGCAGGACCCGCAGCCGTTGGTCGAGATCTTGACATCGCTCGTCCGCTGAGCTGACCGCCAGCGCTATTCGAGCGCATCAGGAGGACGTGCCAGACCTCCTATTCCGCTCGGCCGATCCCGGTACGGGAAACTCGCCCGCCGGGTAGACGCCAGATCGATCACCGTTGCCTAGCGTCGATTCGGTGATCGAAAGCAGAAAGACAACGGTGCTGGCGGTAGTCGCACTGGCAGTGGTGGGATCGGCGGCATGCGCCACCACCACACCCGATGCCCCGGGAATCGCCTGGCACGATTGCCGTACCGGACCGGCCGACGTGTCGGTGCCGTCTACCTGCAGATGTTCGGCGAGCGCGTCGGGCGGGTCGTGCTCGACAGTGCTCTGGATCCCCGCGCGGCAGGACCGGACCTGACTCGCGCGACTGCGCCCGCCGGTGCGGCCGCACTGGCGGATTGGGCGCGCTGGGCCGCTGAGCATCCCGAACAGGCTGGGGTGCAACGCCGGACGCGGTCATAGCCGAAATCGAGAGCCTGCTCGACGCGATCGCCGCCGAGCCGGTGACTCTCGCCGGGAGCACGCTGACCAGCGAGCTGTTGCCCGGGCTGCGGTTGACCGTCGACGATACTCAGGACGCTCGATGTTCAACCGCACCCACTAAAGCTCTGTCGCCACATGCTCGACATGGAAGTAGCCGACAACCCGCGAGCCCTCGGTGACAACGACGACGGCTCCAGCCTCGATCCTGTACAAACCGGTGTTCCCGAATGCCAGCCATCCGGCGCTGGCCGGTGAACGCCAAGCCGAACGATCATCCACACGCAAAACCCACGACGCCAAGCCCTCCTGCAAGCCGTGTGGCGGAACGAAGGCAGTCGCTGCGTAGTCGTGCTCGGCAGGTGTCGGGGGAGGTCCCGAGCTGCGACCGCCTTGCTCTGCTGTCAGCCACACCATCACCCCACGGAACGGCAACTCGCCACGAAAACGCATGACGGCATTCTGATCTCAGAGCCCATCGATCGCAGCACCCAGGTCGGGACCGTAGCTGGCCCAGCACAGCAGGGGCTCGCCAGGCGCGGGCCGGTGCCCCATGTACCAGTCCCCGGATTCGACGCAGCGGGCAAGAAACAAGCTGGAGAAACCGATGATCACATCGATTGCCAGGGGTCGTCCGTGGTTCGGGTGGTCGGGCCTTCATAGTTCAGACCGCCGGGAACTGTTCACTTACCGGCGGCCACACCCGCTATCGCGCAGGGCTTCCGGTCACCGGCTGACTTGCAAGCGCCCTGTACTAGCCGCTGATCGCGTTGAGAAGGGCGGCCGAACAGCGGCCGACCCAATGCGATGTTCAGCCGAGAACCGCGCGCTGGATGCAAAGGATGGTGCTAGCTGCTACGAAGCGCTTTGAGATTGCGCAGTGCCAGCGCCGCGTTGTCGGACAAGGTGATTCCCGAGGACTCGACCTGTGCCACGACAGCAAGCTCGCCACCGGCGTCCAGCTCGTTCAGCTTGTAGGCCATGTAGTCGGCATCCGGATCGTCGCGGCGACGGCCCAGGACTTCGAGGACGGCGAGGATTCCGTTGACTCCGCCCCTGCGGGCGAGAACCTCGGCCGCATCGACTTCCATCGTCACGATGTCGTCGTCCAGCATCTCTGTCAGGCGGTTGAATGCGCGGGAGTCATCGATGAACTCGCCGAGTTCGGGTATAGCGTTCACGCGTGTCATGCCGTCTCGGCTCTGGGATCGAGCGAGGATGTCGCCCAAACGGTAATCGACGGGGTTCATCAAGGAATCTCCTCCGGTGTGGCCGGCCGCACACTGTCGCTGTTGGTTCGGGCAAATACTTCACCCGTTTTCGGGTTCACGTTCTTCTGCACTTCCACTACCCGTCCGGGAAATCCAGGGAACCTCAGTTGCTGGTTGGCTTGTGTCCCAACGCTATTAGTGGGATCGAAGGTGCGCCCGCTGTCGCCGGGCAGCCAGCATTTCCAGAGGGTCACGTCTACCGTGGTCGGATGGCTGAACAGTACCTCTCCGCTTACGCGGTCGACGCGCGAGATCTAGACGACTCCCTCGGCTCAGACCACGATCCGCTCGGGCGAGCTTTGGAGGCGGGCACGTCGCTGGGTGGCGCGACCCTTCCGGGCCGCGGCTGGGATGTCTTGGATCGCGCGTTCGACGCCTGGAATCTTCCGATTCTCGCCGAAACATGGCGACGCCCCTGGCCGTTTCCACCATTCGGCGACGCGGACCCTTGGCCGTTTCCGATGCGAGCTTCGCGGGCTCAGCTCGATGCCATCTCCCGAGAGCTGGCCGATTTCGATTCCGAGCGAATTCACGAGAATTACGACCTGCTCCCCTCCGGAGACGATGACGCCGACGAGGTCGCCTGGCTGCTCGAAGACCGCCTGACCAGCTGGGTCACCAGAGTCCTAGAACTCGGGACCGAGCTGCTGATCGTCCGGGACGGCGGCCGATAGAAATTTCAGCGGTGCAGTTCCGCAATGTTCTGCGGGCCAGCACCTTGGAGTCATGATCGCCGACCACGATCATCTGCTCTGGTCCCGTCGAACGATTCGGCGTGCGCCGCTCCCGGCCAATTGGGTTCGAGCGCACCATCGATTGCCAACAACCATCACATCTGCACATGCCGAGGACCGTGCTGGAACTAGATCATGGCTGGGTGCAGGCATGCTCGCGGTTGAACGAGCCGACGCTTCCGGTGCCGGTGGGGAGGTTGCGGGTGGCGTCTGCGTAGGCATCTCCCGGGGTAGCTCCTTTACCGAAGCCCACAATCGGGAACCCGGCGATGATCGCGAGCGGACTCGTCACGATTGCACCGCAGCCGTTCGCGAATGTCACCATCATCCGGCAGTCGATGATGCCTTGACCCTTGCACGCTCGATCGGCGGCTCGGATGGCGTCGGCTTCCGTCGGGTGGTTGACCGAGAACGCGTAGACGTTGCCCCACACGCTGAGGGAAGCGGCGCCCCAGTTGACCGGGTCGGCGGTGGCGGTCGGTGCCGCGAGTACGGCGGCGGCGCTCACCGAGAGCGCGGCGGCCGCAAAGGATTTGTTGAACATGTGGCGTGCTTCCTCTGCGCGCCGACCAAAGTGCGGCGATCGGATGGAAGATACCGCAGCGCAGGGGCGCCGCCGGTGCGGCCGCGAGAGCTCCGCACCCTGACGCTTCCGGCTGGGTGCGGAGTGGCTTCCGCTTACGCCTAGATCCGCGTCACGATGCCGACAGCTCGGCCGACGGATTCAGCTGGGAGGCTGCTGGATCACCACGGTCGGAACGGTTTTCGAGCACGATCAGAGGGACGGACGCCAGCGCCAGACCGACCCCGATCCACGGGATGACCGTGATCGACGCGCCCGCGCCCAAGGCGAGACCGGCGAGCAGCGGGACGAGACTGATGCCGAGCTGGAAAGCCGAGACTGTAGTGGCGCCCGCGAGTGTCGGGGCCGCGCCCGCGAGAGCGAAGACTCGGCCGTAGATCGCGGGGTTCAGGACGAATCCGGCGACACCGAGCAGCAGGACGAGGGGCGCGACGACCAGTGCGGTGCCGGCTCCGGCGGCGAGGAGTACGGAGGCCGCGCCGATGCCGGTGGCCCCGAGGAGCATGGCGCGGTGCGGCAGACGATCGGAGATCCGCCCGCCGATCGCCAAGCCGATATACGCGCCCACTCCGAACAGAACCAGCACCGGCGCCACCCAGATCTCCGCGATTCCGGTGACCGTGATGAGAAGCTCGGCAAGGTAATTGAAGGTGACCATATAGGCGGCGGTGCTCAGCAGGGTGATCGCGTAGACGAGCCACAGCCGGCTGTTTCGCAGTGCGGCGAGCTCGGTGCCGACATCGATGTTCGGCGCCGCGGAGGTCGGCGGCAAAGTCAGTCCGACCGCGATCGCCGCACCGAGGGTCAGCGCGATCACCAACCAGAATCCGCCCTGCCAGCCCGCCCGGTAACCGATCAGCGTGCCCACGGGCCCACCCAGAATCATCGCCAGGCCCAGCCCGCTCACCACCACACCCGACGCTCGCGCCGCGCGGTCCGGCGGCACCAGCCCGACCGCGGTCGATGCCGCGACCGCGAAGAATCCGGCATACGCGAGACCGGCGGCGAACCGCGAAATCAACAGCGCCGGATAGCTTCCGACGATCAACCCGATCCCGATACAGCCCGCGAACGCCACCTGCGTCACGACCAGCGCGGTGCGCCGCGGCCAGCGGAGACTGAGAATCGCGAACGGCGGACCGCCCACCACGACACCGATCGCGAAGCTCGTAATCAGCCCGCCCACCGCGGCAATGCTGACATCGATATCGGCGGCGACCACCGGCAGCACGCCCGCCAGCAGAAACTCCGCACTACCCATGGCGAAAAGGCCGAACGCCAGCAGATACACACTGACCGGCAGGAACCTCTTCGGCGCGCTGGCAGGCGCGCCGGACCCGTTGACACTCATCGGATTTCACTGACCTTCGCTCGAACTGACGTGGAGATCCGAGCGTGCGCGATCCGATCGGACGGTCGCAATTACTGGTGCCGAAACTGGAACAGACCGCAGCGCGTCGGCGGTGTGCGATGCGGTCCAGCAATCTGGGGGCTACTCACCTGGCGGGCTCTTTGTCGCCGGTCAACCGGTCCTCGTGGGCGAGGACGCGCACGATCTGGGCGGCCTCGGCGCGAGTTGTGCGCCGTGCCGGCGTGGGTTGCCGTCCGGGTTGGGCTGTGTCCATGGACAACTCGGGTTCGCCCCCGTCGCTGTGCCAGATGAGCTGGACGCAGCCACCTGAACGACCAGTGAAATGCAGTGAGTGCCCGGCGTGCGCCTCCATCTTCTCGATCCAGAGCAGTGCGGAATCGAGCGTCGTGCGCCAAGGTTCGGTGTCGTCGCGATAGCGGTTGCGGATGCGTGTGTCGAGCATCGGAGTGGCGGGCCGCCGCGCTGCGGCCGCGAGCGTCGCGGGATCGAATTCTCCGGTGTGGAACAGCGTGCTGAAGAGTTCCCAGCCCGACTCGATCGGTGCGTCGACCGCCATGGGCTGGTCGTCTCCGGGGAGTCGCAGGGTGCCTAGGAGACGGTCGAATCCGCGGCGCAGGCGAAGCTCCTGACCGTGCACACCGTGGACGGAGATCTCCTCGGGTCCGTGGAACATCTCGGGCAGGTCCCGCTCGAACAGCTCTTGTGCCGGTTTCGCCACAGGTTTGCTCATATTTCGGGCTTTTCTGGTGGGGCGATAGAGGCCGCCGGGGTTATGGTCCAGTCGCAGCACACGCGCCGCGGGCACCGGAGCACGGGACCAATCCTTTTCGTCGATGCCGAGGTTCTTGCCGAAGATGCGCCCGCGCACGAACGCATCGATGTCGGCTCCGTCATCGACCTCGGAGCTGTGCACCGGCACGACCTGCAAGCCGCAGTCGGCGAATTCGGGTTTGCGGTCGAAGAATCCGGTATAGCCGGGACCGAACAGCGCGGCCCGATCCAATGCGACGCCGGGTACGTCGAGTGGGCGCAGATGCACCGTGGAACCCAGATCGTCCGCGTCCACCAGGTCATCCACGGCATCCAACAGTGCCGAGGCGAGGTCCTCGCGATAGCTCGGTCCCGCAAGCAGCGCGGTGACCCGCCCGTTGCGGATGCGGTAGACAAACGTCTTCTCCGCACCGAAGCCGAGGTTCTCGATCAATACCTCATGCCGCCCGATTCGGGCTGGAGTGAACGGAACATTGTGGCGCCCACGCTGAATCGCGTCCGCGAGTGTCGATAACTGAGCCATCGGTGCAGCGTACTTTCGACTCGCGAACCGTCCACCGTGCCGACAGGACGAACGAACACATGCGGGTGGGCAGCCGATTACGGAATATGCCACGGCACAATGCCGCCTGAGACTTCCCGGATTCGGGTAACCAGCGCGCGTACGAAAGGCTCTTCGTGGACCGGTAGTCCATCATCGCGACGGCTCTGTGCGTTCATCTCCAGGAACAGGCAGGTACGCAACAGATTCAGATCGCTGGGTAGGTCGCCGACCGTATTCCATGATCGCTGTGCATGCTGGACCGCCCGGCCGAGTTCTATCGGGTCGTCGTCGAAGGCGGCATAGGCGTCGTAGGTGCGGGCGAACTGGAAAGGTCTGAGGCTGTGGTGTCATTCGGTGGCACGGGATACTGCCCTGTCGCCATGGCCTTGTGCAAGGTCGCTGTGCTCTCGATGCTCCTGAGAGCTTGATCGGTGAACTCTTCGATTGCGGAGCGGGTGCGCCGTGCTTCGTCCTCGCTGAAGGTCCCGTCGGCCAGGTGAGTGCGGCACTGGTCGGTGAGGGCGCGGTGCACGTCGCGGACCAGGGCACGCGCAGTTTCGGCCTGTTCGTCGATCGCGGGGATCAGTTCTTGCGGGTTCTGCTGTAGCGCGGCGACTCTGATGATCTTCCCCCGGACACGCACGTGGAATCCGGCCTGGACGATGGCCTGCCGAACCGCGTCGGTGTTCACGCCGTCGAAGGCTGCGACCAAGGATGTCGAGCCTTGGGTGTTCACGTGTGCCACCTTGGGCAGCAGTACTTTCGACCCGAGGTGATCCACCAGGATGTCGTCGAGAGGGCCTGTGCCCAGCAATTCCGCCATCGCGTTCGAAAACGCGTTGGCGGGCTCGATCGTGCGTAGGACGGCATCTTTGTGCACATTGTTCAGCATCTGTGACCTCGCGACCTCGGCATGGGGACAGGTTGGTGGCGAGTGACGCTGTTCCCCATGATCTTTCACCCGCCCGACAGCAGCGTAGCGCGAGGAGCTCACGCGAACCGAGAGGTATCGACCGCACGCAAATGATGTCGCCTCGATCACAGGGGATTGACCCCAAGATTGGTTGAGGTTGGAGGCTGTGGGCAGCACCGACACGGGTGCGATCGTCCAGAAGAGGGGCCTCATGAGCAACTGGCACGTCAATACCGAAGGGCCGCAGGGCAGTCGGGTCGCGGCTCCGCTGCGGGTCGCGGTCGTCGTGGGTAGCACCCGGGAAGGCCGGTTCGGCACGACCATCGCGGACTGGTTCGTCGGTCAGCTGCGGCGCCACGACACTCTCGAGGTCGAGGTTGTCGATACTCGGGAGGTTGCGCTGCCGCACGCTTTCGGTGCGGTCACCGATCACGTGTCACGGGGGGAGGCCTCCGAAAAACTCTCTCGCGCTGATGCTTTCGTGGTGATCACGCCCGAGTACAACCACAGCTACCCTGGTGCGCTGAAGAACCTGATCGACGAGCATCACGTCGAATGGCAGGCCAAGCCAGTGGGTTTCGTCTCCTACGGCGGCATCTCCGGGGGTCTGCGCGCGGTGGAGCACCTGCGGCCGGTGTTCGCCGAACTGCACGCGGTCACCATCCGCGACACCGTCAGCTTCGCGAACCCGTGGCGCCGCTTCGACGACGCGGGGGAGCTGGCCGAACCGACCGACGCGGTCACGGCGACCAAGGCTCTGCTGAAGCAATTGACCTGGTGGGGTGAGGCATTGCGCACCGCGCGTGCGGCCAACCCGTACGGGGCGTGAGGGCCGTGACCACTACCGCAACGGGCCCCGTGTCGCCGGTCGCGGCCCGCGACCCGATGACGATCGTGCTGGTGCTGGTACTCGGCACGATCATGGCGACGCTGGATCAGACCATCGTCAATGTTTCGATCAATACCCTGTCCGCTCAGTTCGACGCGGGCCTGAACACCATCCAGTGGGTGGCGACCGGCTATTCGCTGGCGCTCGGCGCCGTGGTGCCGACCTCGGCGTGGCTGGTCGGCCGGTTCGGCGCCAAGCGGCTGTATCTGACCGCGGTCGCCGCCTTCGCGGTCGGCTCGATGCTGGCCGGGCTGGCCTGGAACATCGAGTCGCTCATCGCTTTCCGGGTCGTGCAGGGCGCCAGCGGCGGGCTGCTGATGCCGGTCGCGATGACGATCCTGCTGCGGGCCGCCGGCCCGGATCGGCTCGGACGGCTGATGAGCACGCTCGGTCTGGCTATTCTGGTCGGCCCACTACTCGGGCCCGTGATCGGCGGCTACCTGATCGACGCGGTGTCGTGGCGGTGGATGTTCTTCATCAATCTGCCGATGGGTGCGCTGGTGCTGTTCCTGGCCGCCCGGATCGTGCCCGACGATCTGCCGGAACCGCGGCACGCGCTCGACCTGCCCGGACTCCTGCTGATGTCGCCCGGCTTGGCCCTGCTGATCTACGGAGTGACAGCGGCGGGCGAGCAGGCCGGATTCGCCTCGCCCGCCGTGCTGGTCCCGCTGCTGGCCGGAGCCGGGCTCATCGCCGTGTTCGTGCGCCGGTCGCTTACCATCGCGCAGCCGCTGCTGAATCTGCGGGTGCTCGGCAACCGGATCAGCGGCACTTCTGCGCTGCTCCTGGGCCTGTTCGCCAGCGGATACTTCGGTTCGATGCTGTTGCTGCCCTTGTACTTTCAGGTGGTGCGTGGCGAATCGGCGCTGGTGGCAGGTGCATTGGGCATACCGTTCGCGTTGGCCTCTGGTTTGACCATGCAGGTGGCGGGCCGGTTGATCGATCGGATTCCGCCCGGCCGCTACCTACCGGTGTCGATCACGGTGGCACTCACCGGTTTCGTGCTGTTCATCGTCCAGCTGGACGCGGACGCGCCGTACTGGGCGCTCGGCGCGAGCATGCTGCTCATGGGCGCCGGTGGCGGCGGCACCATGATGCCGGTCATGACCACCGCGACCCGGTCGCTGAGCCGAGCCGATCAGCCGGCGGGCTCGACGGTGCTGAACATGATCAGCACCACCGCCCTGGCGGTCGGCACCGCGGTGTCCTCGGTCACCCTGGGCGCACTGCTCCCCGTGGCCGGCGGACTGCAGGAACTGCACGGCATGGCGCCGGAGCAGCGCGCCGCGATCGCTCCCGCGCTGGCCGAGGCGTTCCAGCACACCTACTTGATCGCTCCGGTCGTGATCGCGCTCGCGTTGATTCCGGCCTTGCTGCTACCGCGCCGGTCCGGGGCGGTGCGGTAGCAGCACTCATTGACACTGTCACATCTGTATGTGACAGTGTCATTATGCAGTGGACGATCGCGGAACTGGCCTCGGAAGCTGCCGCAGCGGTGGAACGCCTCGGAATCGAGGCGCCCAATGGCAAAGTCGGGGAGGTACCAGATGTGCGCATGCTGCGCTATTACGGTTCGCTGGGGTTGCTGGACCGGCCCGCCGAAGTCCGTGGGCGGACCGCCTACTACGAGCGGCGCCATCTCCTGCAGGTGATCGCGGTCAAGCGATTGCAGGCCGAAGGTGCCACGCTTGCCGAAGCGCAGCGCCGCCTCACCGGCCGGGTCGACACCGAGCTCGAGGCGATCGCCCGGCTCGATGATGGCAAGCGGCGCAAGCGGTTCTGGGCCGCCGAGCCGGCCCTGGACGGCGCTCCGCCCGCGCCCTCGCCCGCGATGGTGTCGGTCGGAGTACCGCTCGCGCCGGGTTGCACCGTCCTCTTCACACCAGCCCGCCCGCTCGACGAAGCGGATATCGCCGCCCTCCAGGACGCGGGGCGAGAACTTCTCGCGACCCTCGCCCGTCGCGGGCTCAGCACCTCAGAACGGAACTCGTCATGACCAGCATCCCGACCATTCCCGACCAAGAACTCGCCCGCATCGGCGGACCACGCGAAGCAGACGAACTCGTCACCGGCGTACTACGCCGAACCGATGCTGACCGAACCGGATTGCCGCTCGTGGCGATGGAGGTGAGCGCGACGGTCACCGGCCTCGTCGCCACCACGACTGTCCGCCAGGTCTTCCGCAATACGCTCGGCACCGGCATCGAAGCCGTCTACATCTTCCCGCTGCCCGACCGCGCCGCCGTCACCTCCTTCGTCGCGGACTTGGCGGGCAGGCGCGTCGAAGGTGTCCTGCGGGAACGGCAAGCCGCCCGCGACACCTACGACCAGGCCGTGGCCGAAGGCCATCGCGCGGCTCTCGCCGAAGAAGATCGCCCCGGCGTCTTCACCACCACCGTCGGCAACCTGCAACCGGGGGAGGAGGCGACCCTCACCCTGGTGCTGACCGGCCCACTGCCCGTCGACGCGGGGGCGGCGACACTGCGCTTCCCCCTGGTGGTTCCGCCTCGCTACATCCCCGGCCGGCCCCTCGACGGACCACAGGCCGGCGTGGGCACCGCGCTCGACACCGACGCGGTACCGGACGCCAGCCGCATCACCCCGCCGGTCCTGTTCCCCGGGCAGCCCTCGCCCGTCGAACTCTCGCTGACCGCCACCATCGATCCCGCCGGACTCGGCCCGGTGCAGGTCCGGTCGAGTCTGCATGCCGTCGCCGAGCAGACTCACAACGGCACCACCACGGTGCGCCTGCATCCCGGCGAACGCCTTAATCGCGATGTCGTGCTTCGTCTTTCGTTTGGGGCGGGCTCGGCGTTCGCCAGCACCGCGGTCCGCGCCGAGGAGACGGTGCAAGTCACCCTGGTTCCGCCGATGAATCTCACCGGGTCCAGCCGCAGCCGCGACGTAGTCGTGGTGCTCGACCGGTCGGGTTCCATGAGCGGCTGGAAGATGGTCGCCGCCCGCCGTGCCGCCTGCCGTATCGTCGACTCCCTCACCGACCGGGATCGTTTCGCGGTCCTCGCCTTCGACCACCTCATCGAACGACCCTCCGGAATCGACAGCGGGCTCGTCGACGCGCTGGACCGGCACCGTTTCGCAGCCGTGCGCTGGCTTTCCGGGCTCGAGTCCCGTGGCGGCACCGAACTGGCCGCACCACTCGCCGAAGCGGCGGATATCCTGCGCGAAGACCAGGGCCGTGACCGTGTGCTGGTCCTGGTCACCGACGGCCAAGTCGGCGACGAGGATCGCCTGCTCCAGCGAATCACGCCACAGCTCAACAGAACCCGGATCTTCACCCTCGGGATCGACCGGGCCGTGAACGCGGGCTTCCTGCAGCGCCTCGCCGCGATCGGAGTAGGCCGGTGCGCGCTCGTCGAGACCGAGGATCGTCTCGACGAGGTCCTCACCGACATTCATCGGCGCATCGCCCCGCCGGTTCTCACCGACGTCGTCGTGGAGGTCGACGGGCGTCCCGTGGCCGAGCCGGCGCCTGTTCGTAGCGATGTGTTCGAGGGCGTGCCCGTCGTCCTGGGTGGACGCGCCGCCGGCGAATTCGATTCCGTCGTGGTGCGAGCCCGCACCGCGGCCGGGGCGGACTGGTCCACCACGCTGCCGCTCGCACGCAGTACCGACAAGGCGGTGCGCGCGGTGTGGGCGCGGGCCCGAATCCGCGATCTGGAGGACGCTTTCGCCGCTCGCACCGGTGTGGTCGAGGCTGCGGAAATCGTCGACTTCTCCTTGAAATCAGGTGTCCTGAGCAGGTTTACGGCCTTCGTCGCGGTCGATTCCAGCCGGACGGTCACCGGTGAACACCACACGGTGGTGCAACCGGTCGAACCCGCCGACGGATGGGAGATGGCGGGCCCGCCGCCTGGAGGTCCGGCGGGCGCGGCCTACGCCTCCGCGCCATTGCCGATGGCGTACCCCGCGGCGCCACGGCCCGTAGCCGCAGGCTTCAGGCCGCCCGAGCCGGGCTCCCTGCCGCCCGCACCGGGCTCCGCACCGATGCCGCCCGCATCGGGCTCCGCACCGATGCGGCCCGCGGGCGCGGCACCGAAGCGCGCGCCGCTGGCACGTTCGAGGCGAACCGCCGGTGTCCCCGATGTCCTCGCCGCGTTCACCGAACGCCTCCGCGCCGCACTTGCCCGGCCCGACGCGACCACGGGCAACGAACTGGCCGACGAACTCGAATCAGTAGGCGCCGCACCGGAGTTGATCGAAGCACTGCGCCGACTCGCCGCAGCACTGATCTCCGGTAACACCGCCGTAGCCGACGAAGCGATCGCCGATATCCGCCGCATCCACCCCGAATTGACGCAGAAGCCTCGCCGCCAAGGGTTCTGGCGCTGAACTGAAACTCTGCGCCCACGCACCTGTCCGCCGGCCCGGTGATCACGATCGGCGGGAGCTCGCTCGCTCTCCTGGGTGATCGCCGGTCGCGACGAAGGTAGCGACGTACGTGGCGGTGAGCTGTTCGGTCAGTCGCCTTTTCGACCACCGTCGTTGGTGAGCGAGGCGGTCGAGTAGGTCGAGCGACATGAGCGCCCACAGTAGGTCGGTCGCGGTGTCGACGGAATGGTGTGGGGCGAGCATCCCCTCCCGCGCCAGTCGTTCGATGACGCGGCGGCTGCCCTTGAGCCAGTTCCCCTGGGTCGTCCGCCACAACGCTGCCGCATCCGGGTCGGTGTGCTGGGCTTGCTCCACGGCGCGTAACACCGCCAGGATGCGCAGGTGTGATCGCACCAGGTGGGCGACCCATTCCCGGAGACCCGACACGGCGTCAGGGGTGTCCCACACCGCCTGGAGCGATACCGCGAGGTCCTCGGTCTCGCCAAGGCTGCGGTAGAGCGCCGTGACGAGGTCGGTCCGCGTTGCGAAATGCAGGTAGACGGCTCGGCGGGTGACGCCTGCGCGCTCGGCGACTGCTGCCATGGTCAACGCGGGCAGGCCGTCGGTCTCGATGATGTCGCGGGTCGCCGCCAACAGGGCGCCGACCGTGCGGTGGCCTCTGGCGTTCTGCGGTTCGGTCACGTCCGTCTCCCGTGTTCCGTGCGATGTGGACTGAGCTCGTGCGGGATATGCACATCGCGTGTAGCTTAGTTTCTACACATCGTGTGTAGTTTATGGAGGTAGTCATGTCCTGGGGCGGTGGGGAATTGAGCAGAGGAATCAGTCGCCGAGCGTTCATCGGCGCGGCGGGTCTGGGCGCCGTCGGCGCGTCGGCTTGGGCGATCGACGATCTGGTCACGACACGTGCGACGACAGCGGCCAGTGCCGATCTGCGTGCGGTCGTGCGGGGCCGGGTATCGCTGCCGGGAGACCCGGAGTTCGAGACGGCCGGCCGGCCGTGGAGTACGGCTATCACCCAGCAGGTGCGGGCGGTGGTGGAGCTCGCCGACGTCGACGATGCCGCCGCCCTGGTGCGCTACGCCCGTCGCGAGGGGTTGTCGCTGTCGGTTCAGCCCAACGGTCACGGCGCCAGTGACGATCTCAGGGGCGTGATCCTGGTGCGCACAAGCAGACTCGACGCGGTTCGGGTGGATCCTGCCGCGCGAACCGCACGGGTCGGCGCGGGGGTCGCGTGGGGCCGACTGCTCGCCGAGGCGGGGCCGCACGGATTGACCGGGCTGGCAGGCAGTTCGCCGGTGGTCAATGTGACCGGGTTCTGTCTCGGTGGCGGATTGAGCTGGTTCGGGCGAAAGCATGGGTGGGCGGCCGATAGCGTCACCGCTTTCGACATCGTCGACGCCGACGGTCGCCCCGACCGGATCACCGCCACCTCCGACCCGGACCTGTTCTGGGCCATGCGCGGTGGTGGTGGTGACTTCGCTCTCGTTACCGCGGTCGACTTCGATCTGCACCCGGCGCCAGCCGTTTTCGGCGGGAGAATGATGTGGCCGGGGACCGCCGCGTCCGCGATCATGACGGCCTTCCGTGACGTGACCGCGGACGCGCCCGACGAATTGACGGTGTGGTTCCAGCGGTTTCAGCCCCCGGGATCGCCCGATGCCATCACCAGCATCCTCGTGACGTACCTGGGGGACGAGGCGCGCGGGCGGGCATTGTTGTCCGTGTTCGACTCGATTCCGGGCAGGCTCGAAGACACCCGCCGCATGATGCCGATCGCCGATGTCGGCCAGATCGCGCTCGAGCCAACCGATCCCACTCCGGAGATGTTCGCCTCCGAGCTGCTGACCGAGATCGACGATCACACCGCCCAAGCGCTGCTGCAGCCGATTACGCCGCTGCTCGCGATGGAGATCCGGCACCTGGGCGGTGCGTTCGCCAGACCATCCGACAGCGCGGCCGGGCAGCTGACGGCACCCTACTGCCTCATCGCGGTCGGGATGGTCACCACGCCGGACTCCAAGGCGGCAATCGAAGCCCGGCGGCAGCAGTACCGCGCCGACCTGCACCCGGTCCTGGCCGGCCGGTCGCCGTTCACGTTTCTCACGCCGGGTGACACCGCGGCACGCGCTTTCCCGCCCGCCGCGCTGACCCGCTTGCGGGCCATCAAACGCAATCGCGATCCCCACACGGTCATCCGCGCCAACTACCCCGTTCTGGCCTGATCGCCTGGCGTCGGCGCTACCCGCTACAGCCGTGGCGGGTCAGTGCACGACGTCGTAGACGAGTTTGGCTACGCCGTTGCTGTAGGTGGCCGAGTCACGCAGGCGCAGTTGCTGTTTGTCGCGGTCGGAGCGGCTGAACAGGCCCTTGCCGGCGCCCAGCAGGACGGGGAAGACGAGCAGGTTGTAGCGGTCGATGAGGTCGGCGTCGGCGAGGCGGCGGGCCAGTTCGGCGCTGCCGTGGATGAATATGGCGCCGCCTTCGGATTCCTTGAGTTTCGCCACATCCTCGGTGCTGCGCAGGATGGTGGTCGGGCCCCAGCCGTCGAGCAAGTCGGTTTCGTCGAGGGCGGTGGACAGGACGTACTTGGGCAGCTCCTTGTAGGCGATGTGATCGTCGGATTCGCGCCAGTACGGTGCGAAGACCTCGTAGCTGCGGCGGCCGAACAGCAGGGCGGTGTGTTCGGCGAGTTCGTCGCTCTTGAGGGAGTAGGCCTCCGGGACGAACTCGGTGTCCATCACCCAGCCGCCGCCGCGATGTCCCTCTTCTTTGCCACCCGGCGAGTCCACGACGCCGTCCAGCGACATGAACCCGGTGTACACCAATTCGCGCGGCACAATTCCTCCTGAAATCCGATGGTCGAATCCGCTGATACTGCGGCGGATTCCAGCATCGGCAGTCGAAGGCCGTGCAACAAGCGGTGTTTCGGCAACGCTTCGCTAAGCGAGGTTCAACGCTTAGCCGCACTCAACACTGTGTGTACCGAACATGGCCGTCAGGAGTCCGCGGGGTTTGCGGCGGCGTCGATCTCGGCCATGTGCTCCTCGGCCCACGCCCGTAGTGCGGCCAGCGGATTTTCCAGGGAGAGTCCGAGATCGGTCAGGCGATAGTGAACGCGTGGGGGAACGGTGGGTTCGACGCGGCGGGCGACCAGGCCGTCGCGGGACAGGTTTTGCAGCGTCACCGACAGCATCTTCTGCGATACGCCGGGCATCCGACGCTGTAGTTCGGCGAAGCGCACTTCGCCGGGTGCGGCCTCGGCGAGCAGTTTCACCACCATGGACACCCATTTGGTGCCGAGTCGATCCAGGAGCCGGCGGGTCGGGCAGTCCGGAGCGAACAGATCGCCGCGCCGGCTGCTGGGTCGGGTAGTCACCTGGAGCTCACCACCTGTATCGAAAGTGCCTTCTTGGCAGGCTACCTTGGGTTACCTACGGTCAGCTGGTAACTATTGGTAACCAGCTAGCGGAGGATCGCATGTCGCACGAACTGCCCGATCTCACAGTGCGGATGGTGGCAACAAACGGGATCGAAGCGAACGTGGCGATCGCCGGCACCGGACCGGCAGTCCTGTTGCTGCACGGCTTTCCGCACACTTGGCAGCTGTGGCGCGAATCGATGGGCCCACTTGCGCAACATCATCGGGTGATCGCGCCGGACCTGCGCGGCCTCGGCGGCAGTACCCGAGCACAGGAGGGCTACGACGCGGGCACGCTGGCCGCCGACGCCGCGGGGCTGCTCGACGCCCTGGGTGAGAACAGTGCGTCCGTCGTCGCGATCGATGCCGGTGCGCCGCCGGCGTTCCTCTTGGCGATGCGGCGGCCCGATCGGGTCGATCGGCTGGTGCTGATGGAATCGCTGCTGGGCACACTGCCCGGTGCCGAGACTTTTCTGGCTGGTGGGCCGCCCTGGTGGTTCGGGTTTCACGCGGTGCCGGGTCTTGCCGAGAAGGTCCTCGCCGGAAACGAATCCGATTACCTCGACTGGTTTTTGGCGACGGGAACCCAGGGACGCGGCATCCCCGAACCAATCCGCGAGGCCTTCGTCGCCGCCTACACCGGCACTGATTCCCTGCGCGCCGCTTTCTCCTACTACCGAGCGATGTCCACCAGCGCCGACCAGATTCGGCGAGCTGTCGAGACTGCCCGGCTCACCGTGCCGACGATGGCCATCGGCTCCCACCCGGTCGGAACCACACTCGAAAACCAACTCCGCCCGATCGCCGACACCTTGACCGGGCACTTGCTCGAGGACTGTGGTCACATTATCCCGCTCGACCGCCCGGCGACCCTCGTGCCGTTGCTCGTCGACTTCCTCGATTCCTGAAGGACCAGGGCCTGTGATTCGGAGGGTCGCGGGGTGGACGGCCCGACCCGGTTTCGCCCACCCCGCGACTCCGATGGGACAGCCCGACCAACCCCGACCGGACCGTCCCGGTAACGCACAACGCGGCTACCGGCGGCTGGGGTGCCGCCGGTAGCCGGGCGTTATGCGCGGGTCATCGCTGGATCAGCGTGCGCAGGGCGGTGATCGAGGCCCGGCGCTCGTAGGCGATCCAGGCGAAGATCGCGGTGAGTGCCAGCGGGAACGGGGCCAGTTCCGGTGTGCCGGTAAGGAAGACGTTGAAGCCGGCGGCGAGGAAAGTGAGGATCGCCAGGCCGGTCGCGGCGGCGGCGGTCAGGCGGGGAACCATGAGTCCGATGCCGCCGGCGACCTCGGCGAGACCGATGAAGATCAGCAGCGCCAACGGGATCGAGAAAGCGGTGGCGTTGTTTTCCATCAGGGTCTGCGGGATGAGGAGCTTCGGGCCGCCGGAGGCGATGAGGAAGAACAGGCCTAGCACGATCTGCAGGGTCCACAGGACGCGGTTGCGGATCTTGCCGGGGCGGACGGCGGTGGTGGTCTGGGTGGCGGTGATGGCGGTCATTTCGTGTTCCTTACCGGGTTGGTCGCGCCGGGTTGGTAGCGCGTTCAGCAGTAAGGACGGTGGCGGTCCGGAAAACTCATCGCCGCGGCCGAAAAACTTTCGCGCGCCACGGTTCGGCGCTCGGTCTCGGTACGCTTCGACCGCCATCTGGAGCAGGTGGATTCAACAGTGGGAGAGAACCACACGATCACGCTGCACCCCGGCCACCGGCGGCAACCCGCCCGCCAATTCGGGTAGCGCGGGCTGGTAGCCCTGCGGATGTGAACATCGGGTTCGGTGCACACCGCCAGCCGGAGTGCACCGAATCGCCTCACGCCGAATGTTGATACGCCGAGTACGTCACGTACCCGCTGTCCCCGCCTTCGTAATACACCGCTTCGTCCGTAGGAGCGATCGGTAGCGCGCTGCGCAGGCGTTCGACCAGGTCGGGGTTGGCGATAAAGGCGCGGCCGAAGCTGATCAGGTCCGCGCCGAGACCGAGCCAGCGGTCGGCGTCGTCGCGACCGACTTGCTGGGGTCCCATCGGATAGACGGGGTTCATGATGAGGGTGCCGGGCCAGCGGCGGCGCAGGCCGAGCAGCAGTTCGTCGTCGGTGGTCGCCTCCAGATGGATGTAGGCGAGGTCGAGGCGGGTCAACTCGTCCAGCAGTGCGGCGTACAACTCGGCGATATCGGTTTCTTCGACGCCCCAGAAGGTGGCGCCGGGAGACAGGCGGATGCCGGTCCGTGCCCCGCCCACCGCCTCGACCGCGGCGGCGGTCGCTTCGACCGCGAATCGGATCCGGTTGCGGACCGAGCCACCGTAGCGGTCGGTGCGCAGGTTGGCGTTCGAGGCGAGGAACTGCGAGATCAAATAGCCGTTGGCGCCGTGCAATTCGACACCGTCGAAGCCGGCTTCGATAGCCCGCCGCGCCGCCGCGCCGTAGGAGCGCGCATGCTCGGGCACCTCGGCGATGTCCAGGGCGCGGGGGAGCGGAGCGGGTTGCCGACCGGACGGAGTGAAGACCTCGCCGACCGCGGCCACCGCCGACGGGCCGACCGGTTGGGCGCCGATCGTCTCGGCATGCGACACCCGTCCGCCGTGCATGAGCTGCGCGAAGATCCGGCCGCCGTTGGCGTGCACCGCGCCGGTGACCGGACGCCACGCGGCGACCTGGGCGTCGGTGTAGAGCCCCGGCGTTCCCGGGTTCGATTGCCCGATCAGGCTGGGTTGTACCCCTTCGGAGATGATCAGCCCCGCGGTAGACCGTTGTGCGTAATGCGTCGCCATGGACGCGGTCGCCAGGCCGCCCGCAGCGGCGCGCACCCGGGTCATCGGAGCCATCACCACGCGGTTCGGCAAGGTCAGGTCGCCGAGTGAGTAGCTGTCGAAAAGTGAAGTCATGCCAGTACGCTAAAACCTGACGTCAATGTCAGAGGCAAGTGCTGTGACGCAGGTCATTTCTGGAGGGACGAAACGTGCGAATAGGGGAATTGGCGGCGCGAACCGGAGCCAGCGTTCGCTCGTTGCGGTACTACGAAGAACAGGGGCTGCTCAGCAGCACCCGCAGCCCCAGCGGCCAACGCCATTACGCCGCATACGATGTCGAGCGCGTCACCTTCCTGCAGCGGCTCTACGCCGCGGGTCTGTCCAGCAAGACCATCGCCGACATCCTGCCCTGCGTCGACGCGCCGAGCGACGAGACCACCGACTCCGCCTTCGAGCGCATGGCTCGGGAACGCGACCGATTGTCCGAGCACATCAGCGAACTCGTCCAGACGCGGGATGCGCTCGACGAGCTCATGGCCGTCAACCGGGCGCACCGCGCCACCAGTGTCTCTCCTAGTCCCGACGGGATATCTTCGTGCGCATGAGGTTTCAGTGTCGCGCGATTCTTGAAAGCGACATACCTGCCTGGTAATTCGCCAGTGCGGAAACGGTCCGCGCGGTTACGGTTTTCCCATGGTGTGGCTATGAGCAAGTCGAATCATCGCGAGGTGGCCAGAAGCGCGCCGTTCCAGTTGGCGGCGCGGGTGGGCTTGGTCGCCTATGGCGTCGTGCATCTCCTCGTGGCGTGGGTCTGCGTTCAGGTCGCGCTCGGCGATGTCGACGGCGGCGGGGTCGGTAAAGCCGACAAGACCGGCGCGTTGCAGAACCTCGCGGAGAACCCCGGCGGCGGGTTCGTGCTCTGGCTCATCGCTGTCGGGCTCGGGTTCGCTGTGCTGTGGCAGTTGCTCGAAGCGTGCACCGGTGCGCGAAACAGTCGGAAGGACAAGCTGCTTCGTGCGATGAACTTCGGTGAGGCGGTTCTGTTCGGTTACCTCGCCTACAGTGCGGCCAAGCTGGCGAACGGTGCGTCGGCCGCATCGACCGACCAGGCGCAACTCGGTCTCATCGGCAGCCTGCTCGGCAAGGAGTGGGGCAAGCCGGTGGTGATCGTCATCGGGCTCGCCATCGTCGTCGCGGGCCTGTTCATCGCCCACCACGGCTGGTCTCGGCGGTTCCACGAGGAGCAGGATTTCGGCACGGCGAGCCGGTCGACGGAGCGGGTCGTGATCCGGCTCGGGCAGGTCGGCTATGTGGCGCTCGGCGGGGTGTATGCCGGCGCCGGGGTGCTCGTCATCGTGGCCGCTGTGCAGAGCCAGCCGCAGAAGGCGACCGGGCTGGATGTGGCGCTCAAAACCCTTGCGGCGCAGCCGTACGGCACCGTATTGCTGCTCGCCGTCGCGGTCGGTCTGGCCGCGTTCGCGATCTTCACGTTTTTCGACGCCCGGTTCCGCAAGGTCCACTAGCCCCGTCTGACGAATTTCCGAAACCGAATCAGCGGGTTGTGCGAACCGGCATTTTATGTCCTTTGTGGCATGCCAATAACGTCGGATTCATGGAGTGGAAATTCAGATCGGCCGAAGAACTTTCAGCTGCCTTGCGCGCGGGTGCGGTGACCTCCGTGGAACTCACCGACGAGGCGATCGCCCGCATCGAGCGTGACGACAAGGTGATCAACGCGATCTGTGTGCCGGACTTCGACCGGGCACGGGCCGCCGCGCGCAGTGCGGACCAGGCTCGTGCTCGCGGAGCGGACCGGCCGCTGCTCGGTATTCCTGTGACAGTCAAGGAGTCCTACGACATCGCCGGGTTGCCCACGACCTGGGGCATGCCGCAGCACAGGAATCATGTGCCGGTCGAGGACGCGGTACAGGTGTCGCGGCTGAAGGGCGCCGGCGCGGTGGTGCTCGGGAAAACCACGGTTCCGTTGGGGCTGCAAGATATCCAGAGCTTCAACGAGATACACGGCACCACCAACAACCCGTGGGATCACACCCGCACCGCGGGCGGATCGTCCGGCGGATCGGCCGCGGCCCTGGCGTCCGGATTCGGCGCGCTGTCCATCGGCTCCGACCTCGCCGGTTCGCTGCGCACCCCCGCGCATTTCTGCGGCGTCTACGCACACAAGCCGACACTCGGGCTGGCGGCGCCGCGAGGTATGGTCGCGCCGCCGGGCCCGGCGCTGCCGGTCGACCTCGACCTCGCAGTCGTCGGCCCGATGGCGCGCACCGCCCGCGACCTCAGTCTCCTGCTCGACGTCATGGCCGGACCGGACCCGTTGACGCACGGCCTGGCCTACCAGTTGACGCTGCCGCCCGCGCGCCACGAGCGGCTCGCTGATTTCCGAGTCCTGGTCCTCGACGAGCATCCGTTCCTCCCCTCCGGGTCCGCCGTGCGAGCGGGTGTCAACCGAGTGGCCGACGCCCTCGCCGACGCCGGCGCCCGGGTAGAACGGCGTAGTTCGCGGCTGCCCGATTTGATCGACGCCGCAGGGCTTTACATGCAGTTTCTGTTCTCGGGCTCGGTGGCCCGTTTTCCTGTCGACGCGGACGAGCAGTTGCGCGCCCGCGCCGCCGCACTGTCCACGGACGACCGGAGCCTCGCCGCGGCCCAGCTGCGCGCCATGGTGTTCAGCCACCGCGACTGGCTCGAGGCCGTCGGCCGTCGCGAGTTCCACCGCCACGGCTGGCGGCAGTTCTTCACCGAGTTCGATGCTGTGGTCTGCCCGATCACGCCCACTCCCGCGTTCCCGCACGACCACAACCCCAATCTGCTGGAACGCAGAATCGACATCGACGGCGTCGCGCACCCGTACTTCGATCAGCTGGTCTGGGCCGGTCTGGCGACCTTGCCCGGCTTGCCCGCCACCGCCATCCCCGCGGGCCGTTCCCCCGAGGGACTGCCGGTGGGAGTCCAGCTCATCGGTCCGATGTTCGAGGACCGCACTCCGTTACGTCTGGCCGAACTACTCGAACAGCGGATCGGTGGCTTCCAGGCACCGAATTAACCTGCACCAGTGGTGCATCCAACTATTGGCCCACCGTGCAAGCGAACGGCGCGCAGTTACGCGTCGTCGTGACGGTGGGGGACGGTTTCGGGCTGGTCGGGCCGGAGTTGGTCAGCAGCAGCACCGCGCCGAACAACCCGACCAGCATGGCCACGACGAGAAACAGCACCAGCACGGGCGCGCCGGCGATGATGCGCCCGACAGCGCGGAACAGGGAGCCGAAGAAAGATCTCGGCATTGCGGTCTCCCTCCAGGTTCTCGGTGGTCACCAGGACGGCGTCAATCGGACATCCGGCCACGGCGGCCGGCGCAGCAGCGCACCCGTTACGAAGGCCGCGGCGAGCAGCCCGGTCACTGTGCCGACGGTCGCCGCGATCAGGTGGGTTCGGGTCTGGAGCAACCCGATCCGATCCTCGGCCGCCTGCCACGTCACCTCGCCGCCGTGCACGACGAATACCCCGACTGGTCGCGCCTCGTTGCCGCTCCAGGCCGACACCGTAATGATCGTGGACCCGTCGGGCGTTTGATAGGGCTCCCCGTACACCAGGGCAGCGTCCAGCATCGTCCGGTCAGACCTTTCGCGCAGCGTCACAGCAACCCCTCAGTCGTTTCCGATTGTCTCCCATCAACTTACGCTGCGGCCGGCAGCGCGCGACGGCCGCGACGATCGCGGTGTTCCTTCCGGGCCGCCTGGGACCTGCCGTTTTATTGACTGCTCCACGGCACGCCGCCGGAGACATCCCTGATCCGGGCTGCCAGGGCTCGTACGAACGGCTGCTCGCTCAAGGGATGGCCGTCGCCGCGATGACGGTGCGCCTTCACCTGAAGGAACAGGCACGTACGCAGCAAGGTCAGATCGTTGGACAGCAGGCCGGTCTGATCCCATAACTGCCGCACGTGCTGGACCGCACGGCCGAGTTCGATCGGGTCGTCATCGAATGCCGCGTAGCCGTCATAAGTGCGGGTGAACTCGGTGAGGTCCCAGTCGTCCATCGCTTCCGGGCGATGTCCCTTCGCCATGGCTTTGAACCTGGTCGCGGCGAGGTCGATGTTGCTGATGGTCGCGTCGGTCACGCGTTGGACCACGGACCGGGTGCGGCGTTCTTCGTCCGCACTGAAGATCCCGTCGGCCAGGAGCAGGCGACACCGATCGCTCAGGTCTTCATAGACGCCGCGCACCTCGGCGCGGGCCTGTTCGGCGTGCGCTTCGATTCTCGCGATCTGTTCGCGCGGGTTCGACTGCGGCGCAGTAACTCTGATGATCTTTCCGGAGATTCGTACCTGAAACCCGGCCTGCACGATGGCGTGTCGAATGGCGCTGCCTACCGCCCGGTCGAAAGCGGCGATCGACGAAGTCGGGCCCTTGGTGTCGACCTGTGCCAGCTTCAGGAGCGGAATTTTCGACCCGGCGTGATCGACGAGGATGTCATCGAGCGGGCCAGTTCCCAGCAATGCCGACAACGCGTTCGCAAACGCGGTGTAACGGTCACCAGTGCGGATGACAGCATCCTGATGCACCTCGTTGATCATGTTTGTGACCTCACAACCTCGGCATGGGTAGATGACGCTGTTGCCCATGATCTTTCACCCGCTCGGCTGAAGGGTAGCGCGAGGCTCCGGAATCCAGCGAGCGATACCCGGACTCGTCAGTTGTCGGTGTTCAGGTACACCACCAGATCGCGGGGGAGTCCGTGGGTGTCATGCAGATACTGGTAGTCGTCCTCGGTCAGGGGTTCGAGGAAACGGCTGCGGGACAAGACCTTTCGTCCGCGCTGGAGCAATACGCCGAATTTGTGCTCCTCGTCGAACAGAACGGTGCGCACCTCCTCGGGGCGAACCGATTGCCGGAAGTGGTCGAGGGTGTGTTCCACCAGATCGATCGGCAGGTCGGACAAGGTGCGGGTCGGATCGTCGCGCCACAGCGTGGTCAGGGTGCGACGGATCAAACGGCGGAGTATGTGACCGCGTCCGGACGGAGACGGTGTGACGTTGTCACCGAGCACCACGACGCTGGATCGAAGATGATCCGACAGCAGGCGCAGCGACGGTTCGCCCAGCGGACCCCAGAGTCGGGGCAGGGTGCTCATCCAGGGCCGGAAAACGTCGATCTCGAAGACGGACCGGGTGTTCCGCAGAATTCGCACCAGCCGCTCCAGACCCAGGCCGGTGTCGATACCGGGTCGGCGCAGTGGTTCGAGGCTGCCGTCGGGATGCCGCAGATAGCGCATCATGACGTGATTCCACACCTCGACCCACCGGTCGTCGGATGTCGGTGTGCCCTGCGGTATTTCGTCGCCGGTCCAGACAAAGATCTCGGAGTCGGGTCCGCAGGGTCCGGTCGGGCCGTTGGACCACCAGTTGTCGCCGGTGGTCGGTTCGACCGGTAACCCCAGCTCGTTCCACGTCTGCCAGGAATGGTGGTCGGGCTCGACCTGGTCGTCACCACCGAACACCGTGACGTGCATCCGGCCGGGGTCGATGCCGAAACCGTCGCGGAGCAATTCGAACCCCCAGCGCAGGCTCTGCGGGCCGGCGTAGTCGCCGAGGGACCAGGACCCGAGCATCTCGAACACGGTGAGGTGGGTGTCGTCGCCGACCTCTTCGAGGTCGGTGGTGCGCAAGCAGCGTTGCCGGCCGGTGAGCCGCTGGCCCAGCGGATGGGGTCGGCCCCGCAGATAGGGGGTCAACGGGTGCATGCCGGAGGTGGTGAACAGCACCGGATCCCCGGGCGGGGGGATGAGCGATCCGCCTGGGATGAGTTCGTGCCCGCGGTCGCGGAAGAAGTCGAGGAAGGTCTGAACGGTTTGCTCTGTCGTGATCATGGCGGTTGCTCCATCGATGTGAAATCGACCGGAAGCGACCGCGACTGGCAAGCCCGGGACCAGAACCGACGCGCACCAGCGGACCGTTTCCGGTCGCTGGCAGGGAAGAAAGGTCAGGCGGCAGCGACCGGCGAGCTGAGAGCTCGTGCGGCTGCGGCGGCGGTTCGTAAACTGACCATCATGGCTGGACAGTAGCAACCAGGGCCTGCCGGGCACCAACGATTATCGGCGACCGAGATGAAATCTGACCGAACGCAATTCTGGACTGTGGTCGGCCGGTGCTTCAGTCTCGCGGTACCGCAATGCGAGGTCGTGTTGCCGATATCGAGGAGTACGTGTGAGACGACACAGCAGGGCCTTTATGGGCGCGGTTATCGCCGCCACTGTGACGGTGGTGCTGAGTGCGTGCGGAGGCGGGGAGGTCCGGGAATCGGGCGGGGTTCCGGTGCTGCGCTACCAAGGTTGGGCTTCGCAGGTCACCCTTCCCGAATTGGCGGAGGATCTCGGGTTTTTCGGCGGCAAGGTGAAGCTCGACTGGCAGGGTAATACCATCAGCGGCCCGCAGGACATTCAGTCCGCGGCGACCGGGCAGGTCGACTTCGGCGGTGCGTTCGGTGGCGCGGTCGCCAAGCTGGCGCAGGCCGGCGCGCCGGTGACGGCCGTGATCAATTACTACGGCTCCGACGAGAAGACCTTCACCGGGTTCTATGTGCCCGAAGACAGCCCGATCCGGTCGCCGAAAGACTTGGCGGGCAAGAAGATCGGGGTCAACACGCTCGGCGGGCAAGCCGAGGCGGACATTCACACGGCGCTGAAGCAGAACGGGTTCGACGAGCAGCAGATCAAGTCGGTGCAGTTGGTGGTGCTGCCGCCGCCGAACACCGAGGACGCGGTGCGCCGCGGGCAGGTGGACGTCGCGGCGCTGAGCGGCCAGTTCCAGCAGCGGGCCGTCGCGGCCGGCGGGTTGCGGGCCGTGTTCACCGATTTCGAGCAGTTCGGACCGTTCAACGGCGGCCAGTACATTTTCCGGAACGATTTCCTGGCCAAGAATCCCGCCGTGGCAGAGGCGTTCGTCGGCGGGATCGCCAAGGCGATCGAATGGCAGAAGACCACGCCCCGCGATCAGGTGGTCGCGAAGTTCACCGAGATCATCGAGAAGCGCAAGCGGGCCGGCGAGGACGCCTCGGCGGTGAAGTTCTGGCTGTCGGTCGGCGTGCCCGCCGTCAACGGGCTGATCACACCACGCGACTTCGAGCTCTGGGAGCCGTGGCTGCGCGATACCGGCGCGATCACCGGCCCGTTGGATTCCTCGAAGTTCTTCACCAACAAGTACAACCCGAATGCGGCGAAGTAGGGGAGGTGCGGTCGCTAGGTCGCGACATCGCCGCTGAGGTGCATTCGGTAGATGATCGGCTGGGCGGCGATGTCGTTGGCGGCGAAGTTGGCCAGGACGAAGTTTCGGAAGCTCGGCCGGAACAAGAGGCTGGGCAGGAAGCTGCGCAGGGTGGGCCAGCTGGCGTGATTGACGAGGTTGTAATCATCGGGTTCGCCCGGAAGTGGTTGCATCGGTACCGAATCGGGTAGTGCGGTCTCCCGTTGGAACCAGCCCGCGGTGTACTCCCAGACATCACGTAATGTTCCCGGATCCTTGCAGAAGAAGTAGTTGAACAAGAACCAGTGGCGGGGGTCGTGATCGACATCGGCGATGCGGGCGGGATTGCGCGCGGCGATCTGATGCACTTGCCGGGCTTGGGTTTTCAGCAGCGCCGCCAGTTCCAGCCAGGCGGTGTCGGCCCGGAGCGCGACCAGGTCGGCCACGGAACGAGTACGGATCAGCACCACTACGTCGTAGCGGGCGGGGGACACTTGGGCGCGCTGGAGCAGCTTGCGACCTTCACCCGGCGGTCGCAACACGGCCCGGAACACCGTCGCCTCCAGCACGTCGTCTCGTCGTGCGAGCGCCGCGCACAAAGGCCCGGCCTCGGCGAGCAGGCGCCGCCGCGACCGCGCGGGTAGCGGGAATGGTCCGGCCCAGGCGCCGATATCGGCCCCGATAAGCAGAAAGCCGTTGTCGGTCGGCGTGATCAGACGCGCCGGGACAGCTCGGTGTTCGTTGACAAGTTTCATGAAGGCTCCCTCGTTCTATGCGAAAGCATAGGTGGATATGCGGTAGTTTGTGCGGGTGTTGCCGCTGGTCCGCACGCGAGCGCCGGTGTGCTGGCACGGTTTCCCGATGCGGCAAACCGCTTGCCAGCCAGGCTGTCTCGCGACAAGGATCGCTACGTATGGAGAGTGCTCCGGGGATCCGCGTCCGAACCGCCGCCACAAGCGAATACACGCTCCCCAACGAATGGGAGTTCGCTGCGGAACGGCTTGCGCTGCTGGGTGCGGCCTACGACCCGGAAAGTATCGCTCTCGCTGAGCGATTGGGTGTCGGTGCGGGATCGCGGTGTCTGGAGGCAGGGGCGGGCGGCGGGTCGTTCGCGCGATGGTTGTGCGGTGCCTGTTTGCCGGCCGGCCGAGTGGTCGCTGTGGACGCGGACCCGCGTCATCTGGCGGACCTGCCCGACCTGGGCGGTGAAGTAGCTCAGCTCGACCTTGTCGCCGACGAACTCCCCGAAGGCCAGTTCGATTTCGTCCACACGCGATTCGTGCTGCTGCATATCGCGCAGAGGGATGTCGTGTTGGAGCGGTTGGCCCGGGCGCTGGCTCCCGGCGGTGTTCTCCTGCTCGAGGAGGGCGACGGTCTCGGTGTTCTCAATGAAATGCCGGGCGCGTTCGGCGAGGTCTGGCGAGCATTCGCGCGTTCGACCGAGACCGCGGGCGCCGATCAGGCCTGGGCCAGGAACTTGCCTGCGCAGCTGGAGAAACTCGGGCTCGTCGATCTCCGGGCCGATGCGCAGGCGCCAATGTTCCGCGGCGGTTCGCCGACAGCGCGCATGTGGAACCTCACCTGGTCGCAGGCGCACGAAAGCTTGGTGGCGCACGGGGTCGCACCCAGCGTCATTGCCGGCGCACAGGCCGAATTGGCGGACGAGCGGCGCTGGCTCTACGCCCCGCCTACCGTCCGTGCCTGGGCCCGCGCCGGTTCGACCTCGGCGTAGCCGCCGCGCAGTGGAAGCCTAGCGGGGCGTGTTCCCCAATGACTGGACGGCTGTGGCGATTTGAGTGCCTACGTCGAGAATCAGGCGGAAAACGTCTTCGGGGACCAGTTTTCCGTTGCACCAGAGGATATTGCACTGCGTCGAGGCGTAGGGGCCGACACCGAGGAGGACGGCCGCGGCGTTCAAAGGGTCCGCCAGTTTGCTGAGGTCGTCCAGGTTCTTGACCAGAGGTTGGCTGGGATCGCTGATGGCGTAGGGGTTTTCGTACGGCATGGCGGGCAGGTCGGTGACGGCGGCGCTCGCCCTGCGGAAGAGTTCCTTGTTGTCCGGGTTGCTGGTGCCGGTCAGCAGCCCGGTGAGGTTGCCGGGCTCGATCCGGGTCGGAATGCCGAGCCGGACGATGACGAGGTCGCGGCTGGGCACCATGGTCACGAATTGGCCGAGCGCCCCGGAGAAGGCGTAGGTGTCGCGGGGCGATCCGACGAAGACCGGGTGCGAATAGTGCTGCGGGGTAGGCACATTCACGCCGCGATAGGTGTCGCCCGCGTTGAGCCACCACAGGAAACCGTAGCCGCCGTTGGCGTCGGTCGGCTGGGCGCCCTGGCGGATGTAGTCGGCGTCGACGAGCGTCCGGTCCTGCCAGCGTCCCTGCTGGATCAGCAGCCGGCCGATCCGGGCCAGGTCGCCCGGGCGCATGGCGAGCCCGCCGTTGACGGCGGTGTTGCCGCTGCGGTCGCGCAGCCACACCCAGTTGCCGCGGTCGATCCCGAGGGGCTGCATCAGCTCGCGCTGCACGAAATCCTGGAAATCGGAGCCGGTGGTGATCTCGACGATCTTCGGCAGCAGCGCGAGGACGTTCTGCGCGTACTGGAACGTCGTTCCCGGCGCGTAGTCGACCGGCGCGGCGAGCGTTTGCAGCACCGAATCCGTTTGCAGGCCGGCGATATCGGACGGCCAGCTGAAATGGATGCCGGTGGTCTGGTTCAGGACCTGGCGGACAGTGATTCCGGCATGCGCCGGATCGGCTTGCGGAAAGAATTTGCCGAGCGGATCGTCGAGCCCGAACAACCCCATCGTGATCGCCCGCCCGACCACCACCGAGGCGACGCCTTTGCTGCCGCTGGCCAACGGCATCGGCAGATTTCCGGTCGGCGTGTGGTCGCCGACGAGACAGCCGTGGCGGTAGATCTGCACCGCGTACGCGCCGGTTCTGGCACCGTGGGCGACCGCCTCGGCCACGGCCGCCGGATCCATGCCGACCGCCGCCGCGTCCTTGCGTTCGGGCAGCGCTCCGGCCGCCGGCTCAGCGCAACCGGCCTCGGGCGTGGCCGCCGCGGTCGGGACGAACAGCGTTGCCGCTGCCACGACGGCCACAGCGAGCCAAGAGATTCCGACACGGCGGCGGATCGGCATTGTGCAAATTCCTTCCCCATTGAGACGTTGATGTCTCAATTCCGGGAGAGTAGCGCAGCTGTGGCCCAGGGCACAACAGGGTCGCCGCACCGATGACTTCCGGCCGAATCCGCCGTCGATATCTCTGGGTACACCGACAGACAGGAGTCCAGGCATGACAGGAACGACCTCGATACGGGCGAATGGGGTGGATCTCGGGATCGAGAGTTTCGGCGGCGCGGACGATCCGCTGGTTCTGCTGGCGGGCGGCACCACGATGTTGTCCTGGCCGGACGTGCTGTGCGAGCGGCTCGCGGCCGGCGGCCGGCGTGTGGTCCGCTACGACCTGCGGGACTCCGGCGCGTCGACCACCCTTGACCCGGAGCATCCGGCGTACGACCTGCGGGATCTCGCCGCAGACGCGGCGGCGCTGGTCGCGGCGCTCGGCGCCGGGACCGCCCATCTCGGGGGAGCGGGCGTGGGCGGCATGGTCGCTCAGGTCGCCGCGCTGGACCACCCGGAGCTGTTCTCCGCGTTGACCCTCGTCGGCACCCGGCCGGTAGCGCCGGGCCCGGTCGACGAAGACCTGCCGGATCACGACCACGCGATCTTGTCAGCGCTGTTCGCGCACCCGATGCCGAACTGGACCGACCGGGACGCCGTCGCGGCCTTCGCCGCCGAGGGCGCCGAGACGCTGGGCGACGATCCGGAGCAGGCGCGGGCGACCGCAGCCCGAATCTGGGACCGGACGCCCTCGGCCGACCCCGCCGTGCACCAGGCGAACCAGCTCGGCATGGTGTTCTCCCGCCTCGATTGCGCCCCGCGCTGGCGTGAACGGCTCGGTGACCTCGAGCTGCCGGCACTGGTGGTGCACGGCCGCGCCGACCCGTTCTTCCCGCTCGGCAACGGCGAGGCCCTCGCCGCCGAAATCCCCGCGGCGCGACTGCTCGTCCTCGACGACATGGGAACCGCCCTGCCGCAGGACGCGGCCGACGAGGTCGCTACCACCATGCTCGCCCTCTGACGCTCGGGCGCCAGGCGCACCGGGTGTCTTAGACTCGGGCAGTGCCGAGCGCCGAGTCAGCCGCGTCGACCGCCCTGGGTGGGCGGCAGGCCCGCTGGCAGCCGCACAACGAGAGCCGGCGCGAGCAGATAGTCGCGGCGACCATCGCGCTGCTGGAGGAGACCCCGCCCGGGGGCGAGATCTCGATGCAGCAGATCGCCGAGCGCGCCGGATTGGCCAAATCGGTGGTGTACCGGCAGTTTTCCGGGCGGGACGACCTCGATCGGCGAGTGCGGACGGCCATCGGCGAGCAGTTCACCGACACGCTCGACGAGGCGCTGGACGTGGCGTCCGGGTCGATTCGCGAGATCGTCGCCCGCGCGGTGGAGACCGTGGTGGACTGGTTCGAGAACCACCAGCGCTTGCACGATTTCCTGCGCAAAGGCCCGGCGGTCGGCGATCCCGACGACGTCGACGCCGCCACCGGTCTCGCCACCGCGGTCGCGGCGCGCACTCGCGGGCTGGTGTCGGGTCTCGCCGGTGTGGTCGGCGTCGTCGACGAACCAGCCGTCGACACCATGACTTTCGCCATCGTGTCGATGGTCGAGGCGACGGTGACCCGGTGGGCCCGCGATCCCGCCCCAGCGCTTTCCCGAACCGCCCTGATCACCACCGTGGCCGGCTATGCCTGGAGCGTGGTCGACGCCGTCGCCCGCGATCACGACCTCGCCCTGGACCCGGACCGGCCGTTGCTCGAAGTGCTGCGCGACCTGGCCGCACCGCTCTGATCGGGCGAAACCTCAAGCCACGCGCCGTGTCCCACGCTCCGGCTCACTCCGGTACCGCGACGGCGCGCCATCGATGTGCAGCAGCGACCACAGCTGTTTGGTGATCGGGTTCATCAGCCCCAGATCGGTGGCGAGCTTGCGCATGTCACCGAAATACCCGGACATGATGCGCCGCGACTGTGGTGCGCTCCAGAACGCTTCGCGCATAACCTCTTCCGGAATATCGAACTGCCGCCCGAAGGACCGTGGCGGCGACATGATCTCCCCGGCCAGCCAGCGCATCGCCAGCGGGAAAGCCAACGCGCACACCGACTTCGACGCGATGTTCATGCGCCCCAGATGCGCCGCGAGGAACTCGCCCGCGAACGAGATGTGCCGCGCCTCCTCGGCGATGTGGATCTCCATGGTGCGCAGCACCGCGGGCGGTACCGAGTCGCCGTCGCGGATCAGGGCCTTCTGGTAGTGGTCGATCGGCTCCTCGCCGCCCAGGATGCCGATGAACAGGATGACGTGCGCGTACCCGCCGGCCACGCCGATAAAGGGCGAGAGGATCTTGAAAAGCCGCCGCATCCCGGGCACGTCCACACCGATCCGATTGACCAGCTCCTGGAACATCTGGATGTGGTTGCACTCCTCGGTCATCTCGTGCAGGCAGTAACGGAACTCGGGAGAACCGTTGGGCAGCTTCATGATGTACTGCATCATCCCGCGAATCAGCACGCTCTCGAAGGCCGCGCCCACCTTGATGACGTTGGCGATCCGCCATTTCCCGATCTCGACCTGCCGCTCCAGCGGCAGCTCCCGATACCAGCGCGTCGCGCCGAGCGGATCGTATTCCGGCGACAGCACCCAGCGCGGATCGTCCGGATCGATCGCGAATTCCGGTGCGTCCCAATCGATATCCAGATAGGGGTCGAAGCGGCGGTGAACCGAGCCCTCGGACAGGGTCGCCAGCGCGTCCCGATAGTCCTGGTCGAACAGTTCCCCGCCCGAGTGCGACAGCGTCATCGGTATCTCCTCGTTCGGGCCGACCGGCGGAGCAAGTGGTCGGCGTCACTTCGAGGATATATGGGACCCAGAGTCCCACACAACTGTTCTCGAGATTGGGTGGCACGTCCAACCCTTGTCTCGGGGTCGCCGTGCGATCTACTATCGAATGTAGTAGTCGAATTGAAGGTGGGGAGGCCGTGATGGCCGAGATCGGCAAAGCGGGCGCTGAAGTGCGGCCGTCGCTGTTGGGGAGATTGGTGGAGCGGAGTTCGCGGTTCGCCAACCGTCGCGGGGTCTATCTCGGGCGACGTTCCACGAAGCTGCACGTCGCGCTGTACCGACGATTCGGCGGTCGAGTAGGTGGGCGCCTTCTCGGGTGGCCGCAGACTCGGATTCTGCTGCTGGATCACGTCGGTGCGAGGACCGGGATTCGCCGAACGTCCCCGGTGATGTACTACGAGAACGGTGCTGTCCTCGCGATCGTGGCTTCGAAGGCCGGCCAGCCGACCAACCCGGCGTGGTTTCACAATCTGCTCGCCCACCCGGAAACCACGGTTCAGGTCGGTTCCGAGACGCGCCGGGTGCGAGCACGCGTGGCAACCCGAGAAGAGCGGGATGCCCTGTGGCCCAACTGTTTAGCAGTGTATCCCGGCTATGGCTTCTTCCAGCGCCTCGCGCATCCTCGCGTGATCCCGATCGTGCTACTCGAACCGAGGTGAGGTCGATGCCAACCCCTCTGAAGATCTTCGTGGCGGGCGGGACCGGGGCGATCGGGCGGTATGTCGTTCCGGCGCTGGTGAATTCCGGACATCAGGTCAGCGCGCTCGCTCGAACGCCGGCGTCGGCGGCGGCCCTGGCCGCCGATGGCGCACGGCCGGTGGATATCTCGTTGTTCGACCGGCAAGCTCTTGCGCACGTGCTCACCGGGCACGACGCGATCGTCAATATGGCCACCGCGTTGCCGAGCACGGCACGGTTTCTTTCCGATAAGGCCTGGCGGAGAAACGAATACGTGCGAATCGAAGGTTCAGCGGCGCTCTTCGACGCGGCGACTGCCGTGGGTGTGGGCCGGATCGTGCAGGAATCGGTGGCGATGGTGTATCCCGACGGCGGGGCCGCCTGGATCGATGAGAGCACCGGACCCGATCGGTATCCGCGCGCGGTGTGCAGTCTCGCCGCCGAGGACAACGCGCACCGGCTCACCGCCGCGGGCGGAACCGGCGTGGTTCTCCGCTTCGGCGTGTTCTGCGGGCGCGGGGCCGAGCACAGCGAACTGATCCTGGCCGCGGCCCGCAAACACATCGCGACCGTCCTCGGCCCGCCATCCGGATTTCTGTCGTCGATCCATCTCGCCGACGCCGCGGCGGCAGTAGTCGCGGCGCTCGAAGTCCCAGCGGGCGTCTATAACATCGTCGATGACGAACCGCTGACCAAACGCGACTACGCGCGCGCCGCCACCGCCGCCGTGCATACCCGGCCATGGCTCTGGGCGCCCGGCCGCGCGGCTTTGCTGGGCGGACGCCGCCTCACTTCGCTGACCAGGTCCTTACGGGTGAGCAACAAGCGATTCCGCGCCGCGACAGACTGGACGCCGCGCTATCGCAGCGCCGCGGACGCCTGGCGTGCCATGGCAACGGAGCGGACCTAGGACGGGAGGCCGTTGGGGTAGCAGACGGGACGCCACAGCGTGCCGCAGAAGAAGTTGTTCAGGTCGGCTGAACCGCTGGCGATCCCGCTGTTGCCGATCGTCTCGGTGGCCTGGGGCCCGAGGGTGGTCTGCGCCTGGGCGGGAGCGACGGACAGCAGGACCGCGCCGCCGAGCAGGGCGCCGGCGACGAAGGAGCGGTTGACTCGAATCATGGGAGGCCGATCTTGTCGAAGGGGATCCGGTCACGGAGGTGACCTCGGTGGGAGCATCGAGCGCCCGGCTCGCGCCGTTACCGAAATCATTGCGACACAATCGAACTCGCGCCGTGTCCGGCCTTCAGTCTGAGACAGTAGGCAGTACTGTGGGCCCAGGCGCACCGTCCGGGGTGCCGGTGACTCTAGGAGGACGCATGCGGGCGGCTGTTGTGGCGAAATCGGAGTTCCGGGTGGCGGAGCTGGCGACGCCGGTCCCTGGCCGCGGGCAGGTGCTGATCAACGTGTCGCGGTGCGGGATCTGCGGGTCGGACCTGCATGCCCGAGTGCACGCGGACGAGATGGCAGACCTCGCCGCGGCCACCGGGTACGGCCACTTCATGCGGTCGGAGCACGAGGTCGTGCTCGGGCACGAATTCAGCGGGGAGATCGTCGAATACGGGCCGGGTTGCCGCAAACGCTGGCGTGCGGGCACTCCGGTGGTGGCGTTGCCGATCGTGCGGCAGGGGCGGCAGCCGCACGCGGTCGGCCTGTCGCGGTCGGCGCCGGGCGCGTACGCCGAGCAGGTCGTGGTACAGGAGTCGATGACCCTGCCGATCCCGAACGGCTTGTCGGCCGAGCACGCCGCGCTGACCGAGCCGATGGCGGTGGCATGGCACGCGGTGCGCAAAGGGCGGGTCGGCAAGGGCCAGACGGCGTTCGTAATCGGCTGTGGCCCTATCGGTCTCGCGGTCATCACCATGCTGAAGGCGGCGGGCGTGCGCACTGTCGTCGCCAGCGACCTCTCGCCGCGGCGCAGGCAGTTGGCGGAGGTCTGCGGCGCTGACGTCGTCGTCGATCCCGCCGCGGAGTCGCCGTGGACCGCGACGCCGAAACCGCCTCGGCTCGGCGGGGCCGAAGACCTTTTGAACCTCGCCTTCGACACGATGGAGAAACTGCGGCGGGTGCCGAACCTGCCGTGGTGGTACCTCTTCCGGATCGGGCACACCCTGAACGCGACCCCGGCCGGTCCGGTGATCTTCGAATGCGTCGGCGTCCCCGGCATTCTCGACCAGATCGTCGCCGCGGCGCCGCTGCTGTCCCGGGTCGTCGTCGTGGGCGTGTGCATGGAGCCCGACCGCTTCCGGCCCGCGCTGGCGATCAACAAGGAGATCGAACTGCGTTTCGCGCTCGGATACGACCCGGGCGAGTTCCGCGACACCCTGCACATGATCGCCGACGGGAAAGTCGATCCCGCTCCACTGATCACCGGCACCGTGGGGCTCGACGGCATCCCCAATGCCTTTGCCGCGCTGAGTAACCCGGAAGTGCACGCCAAGATCTTGATCGATCCCGCGAGTGCGGTCGCGGCACCCTGACCGCCCTGGCTCAGCGCGGTTTCACCAGGTCGGCGATTTCGGCGAAGCCGCGCCGGACGGCGTGGTCGTAGGCGGTGCGGCCGTCGGAATCGCGGATGGCGACATCGGCGCCGTTGTCCACCAGTGTGCGGACGATATCGCGATAGACGGCGCTGCCGTCGCCGTAGTAGACCGCCTCGAGCAGGGCGGTCCAGCCGAGATCGTTGACATGATCGATGTCGATGTCGGTCTGCCGCAGCACTTCCCGGACGTAGTTCAGATGGCCCTTCTCCGCCGCGGGGATGAGCGCGTTGCCGCCGAAACGATTGCGCAGCGTCAGGTCCGGCTGCGCCGGTAGCAGCGCTTCCATCATGGCGACGCTGCCGGTGACGCCGGTATTGACCCAGGGGCTTTCGCCGCGGTTGTCCTTCGCGTCGGGGTCGGCGCCGAATTCCAGCAGCACGCGGGCGACAGCGAGGTCGTCGTCCAAGACCGCGTTCATCAGTGGCGTGCGGCCGGCGTCGTCCCGGGCGTCCACCTGGGCTCCCTGGGTGAGCGCGGCGCGCACCGCGTCCGCGTCCCCCGACGCCGCGGCGGACAGCAACGCACTGGTCACCTGTCCGACGGGCACGTCCGCCGCACTGGTGCCGCCGGACGGGGTGACCGGAGCCGCGGTCGAATCGGTCCCTGCTGTGCAGCCGGTGATCAACAGTGCGCCGCTCAGCAGCGCGATGCCGTACTGGAGGGGCCGAGCCCGCCGCTTCGAGGTATCCATTTCCTCGCTCCGTTCGTCGAAAGGACTTACGGTTCCCATGCTGCGGGCCCGTGACCTGCCGCGAATCGGCGTGCCGGCTGGTTCTGCGCGCCGCCTGGCCGATGCCTGGGTCAACCGATCGGACGACCCGCGTCGCTGACCGCTACGTTGGCTCAACGGAAAGACGCTCGCCCGCACCGGAACCCGGGGCATGCGATACTCGATGGCCGAGTCCATGACACATGTGGGCCGGTGGTTGTCGCCGGGGGACGAACTGCGACTGGAAATCGACGGAATCGGTGTCATCGAGCACCACATTCAGCACTAGCGAGGCACCGTGAAGATCGATCAGGTTTCCGATTCCGTCTACGTAGTGGCCGGAACGAATGTCAACTGGGCGTTGGTCAGTGACGGTTCCGGGGTCACCGTCATCGACGCCGGTTACCCCGCTGACAGCGCCGACGTGCTCGACTCCGTCACCCAGATCGGCCATCAGCTCGCCGACATCGCCGCCGTGCTGATCACCCACGCGCACCTCGACCACATCGGCGGCGTGCCGGCCTTGGTCGAACGCGCGGGCATGCCGGTCTACACCGGCGCCGAGGAGGTGCGCCACGCCAAACGTGAGTACCTGCAACAGATTTCCCCCGTCGGCATGATCAAACAGCTGCCCACCCGTCGCGGCAGGCGCTGGCTCGCCCACACCATGCGCGCCATCTACGGCCACATCGGGATGACCCTGCCGACGGCGGCGACCGGCGAGCCCGCGACCCTGGCCGCGCTACCCGGCGGACTCGTCGCGATCCCGAGCCCCGGCCACACCACCGGTCACACCGCGTACTTCATGCCCGCGGACGGTGTCCTGTTCTCCGGCGACGCCCTCGTCACCGGACACCCGCTGGTCGAACACACCGGCCCCCAGGTACTGCCGACGGTGTTCAACCACGACGAGGCGCGCACCCGGACCACCGCCGCGGACCTGGCGGCACAGCCGGTCCGGCTGCTGGTGCCCGGCCACGGCGAGCCGCTGCGAGTCGAGGGCGACGCACTCGCGGACGGCCTGCGTCGAGCAGGCGTCAGCCGATAGCGGGCAGCTGGACGACCTGGCCCGCGTAGGCGAGTCCGGCGCCGAAGCCGAGGAGCAGGGCGGTGTCGCCTGGCTGGGCGGAGCCGGTGCGCAGCAGTTCTTCCATGGCGAGCGGAATCGAGGCGGCGCTGGTATTTCCGGCCTCGGCGATGTCGCGCGCGACGGTGACGGTGTCCGGGATCGCCAGCGTGCGGATCAAGGCGTCGGTGATGCGGCTGTTGGCCTGGTGCGGGACGAACGCGTCCAAGTCCTCGACCGTGACCCCGGCGCGATCCAGCGCGTCCCGGCACGCCTTCTCCAAAAACGTGACAGCCCAGCGGAATACGGCCTGGCCGTTCATCCGGATGTAGGGCCGTTCCGAGGTGCCGCCGCTCGCCTCGGCCGCGGCGACTTCGGCGAAGTACTGCTGGAAATCCTTGTCCTGCTTGATCGCGGCGGTCTGGCTGCCGTCCGAACCCCAGGCGACGGGTCCGATGCCCTCGGACTCGGCCGGACCGACGACCACGGCGCCCGCGCCGTCGGCGAAGATGAACGCGCAGGTGCGATCGCTCTGATCGAGCAGATCCGAGAGCCGTTCCACGCCGATCACCAGGACGTAGCGGGCCTCGCCCGAACGCACCAGACTCGCGGCGTTGGCCAGCGCGTAACAGAAACCGGCACAGCCCGCGGAGATGTCGAACGCGGCGGTGTCGTGCATGCCCAAGTCGGTCGCCACCACCGCGGCCGCCGACGGACCCAGCACCATCTGCGAGGACGTGGCCAGCACGACGGCGTCGATCTGCCCGGCGTCGATGCCGGT
Source organism: Nocardia sp. NPDC051832 (assembly GCF_040681285.1). NCBI lineage: Bacteria > Bacillati > Actinomycetota > Actinomycetes > Mycobacteriales > Nocardiaceae > Nocardia > Nocardia sp. NPDC051832. Next base: position 668,557 of record NZ_JBFAYL010000004.1, on the reverse strand, counting down.
CGCGGCGAGCGCCTGCCGGGCCGCCGCGGCGCTCATTCCGACAATGGTTTCGTCCGGCTCGGCCCAGCGGCGAGCGCTGATGCCGGACCGGGTCTGAATCCACTCGTCCGACGAATCGATACGGTCGACGATCTCGGAGTTGGGGACCACCCGGCGGGGCCGGTACGCGCCCAGCCCCAGCATGGCCGCATGCGCCACCGGCGGGGTGGTCCTGATCTGCACCTTCACAGCAAGTCCTTCGGCAGGCGGCCGTCGGCCGCAGGGTTGAACCAAGTGTTGTATCGCGACTCTATTGCGGGAGTCCGACAATGGCACTGCCGGATCCACATACTTTCTATAGCTAACATTGGCCGATTCCGCCAACCCCGCATCCCGCCCCGGCGGTGCTGGTCAGGTGTGCGGGGAGTCGTCTCGGTCGAGGGCCGCGAGCTGGGCACGCAGGGTGTCCAGGCCCATTCCGCCCAGTTTCAAAGCGCGCGTGTGGAATTCCTTCAAGTCGAAGGAAGCGCCGGCGCGTCGGCGCGCTTCGGTGCGGGCCGCGAGCCAGTGGCGTTCACCCAGCTTGTAGGCGGGCGCCTGTCCCGGCCAGCCGAGGTAGCGGTCGAGCTCATCGCGAACCCGGACCGGATCGGTCACTGTTCGGGTCAGCAGGAACTCCAGGCCGAGTTCGGGGGTCCAGCGCCGGCCCTCGTGAAAACCGGTGCCCGGGGGCAGCGCCAGCGCGAGGTGCACGCCGATGTCCACGATCACCCGCGCTGCGCGCAGCAGCTGTTCGGCGAGCATGCCGAACAGGTCACCCTCGTCGTCGAGGTAGCCGAGCTCGTGCATGAGACGTTCGGCGTAGAGCGCCCATCCCTCACCGTGCCCGTCGACGAAGGACAGCGTCCGCTGGTACTTGTTCAGCGAATTCCGCTGGAGCACCGCGGTCGCCGCTTGGAGGTGATGGCCGGGCACACCCTCGTGGTAGACCATGGTGACCTCACGCCAAGTAGCGAAGTGCTCCTTGCCCGGCGCCACCGACCACCACACTCGGCCGGGACGGCGGAAATCCTCGCTGGGGCCGATGTAGTACGCGCCCAGCGCGCCGCCGGGCGGGGCGACCTTGCACTCCAGCGTCATGAGCTCATCGGGGATCTCGAAGTGCCTGCCGCGCAATGATTCCAGCGCTTCATCCGAGCATTTCTGGAGCCACGTTTCGAACGCGGTCAGTCCGCGCACCTGATACTTCGGCTCGGAGTCGAGTAGCGCCGCCGTGTCGGCGAGTGTCGCCCCCGGCGCGAGACGAGCGGCGACGGCCAGCATTTCGGCCTCGATCCGCAGGAACTCCGCCCAGCCCCATTCATAGGCTTCCCGCAGGTCGAGGTCGGCGCCGAGGAAGTAGCGCGACCACAGCCGGTAGGTCTGCTCGCCGACGGCATCGTCGATGGGAGCGCTGGGCGCGAGCTCGGCGCGCAGGAACTCGGCCAGCTCGGCGTAGGCCCGATCGGCGGCCCGTGCCGCCTGCCGCAGGTCGTCCAGTGGTACGCCGTCCACCCCCGCCGCGGCCCTGGCCAACGTAGTGAAGAAGCCGTCGCGACCTGGGCCGCCTGCCCAGGTATCGGCTTGTTCGGCGGTCTTGGTGATCTGGCGGAGCGCGGCGGTCCGGCCGTGCCGTGCCGCCGCGCTCAGCGAAGAACGCAGCCCGAGGAGCGTCCCGGGAACCTTCTCCAGCCGGTCGGCGATGACCGTCCAGTCCGCCGCGGTCTCGGTGGGCATGAGGTCGAACACCATCCGGATGTCCTGGACCGGGCTGGCGATCACGTTGAGCGAGGCTTCTCGAAGGCCCGCGTCGTGGAGTTCGAGCTCGAGCCCGATCCGTTCGCAGAACACGGCCTTCGCGACCCGTTCGCCGGCATCGATCGGCTCGGTGGTCAGCATCGCGCGCAGAGCGCTCCCGGCGAGCTCGGCACGGTGGGCGTGGCCCGCAGGCGAATAGTCGGTCAGGCAGTTCTCGTGTCCGGTCAGGCCGAACATGGTCGCCAGGACCGGATCAGCGGCTGCGAAATCATCGACGAACCGGTCGCAGATCTGGTGAACGCCCTCCACAGCCATGTACGCACGCTAACGGTTCTGCCCGCTCACCAGGCCAGAACCGCACGGCGCGGATAATTCGCTGGCGGGCCAGGGGAGACGCCGTTAAAGTGATCGCCGCGACGCGGGGAAGTTCCTGGATCTATAGCTGGGGGCCGAGTTGAGTTCCCCAGCGTCGTCCAAAATCTTCGAGTGTGGTCGGCACACCCTGGCTCAGTCAGCCGGGTACTCCGCGTAGAGGTCCCCGCCGAATAATTTCCAGTAGAAGCCGTTCATCTTCGCGGCGGCCGGTGCGTGCCTTGTCAGGAGCGCGGCGACAGCAGGCGAGACGTGGTCCGGGATGTAGCCGGCGGCGCACTGGAGGACGTATTCGTTGCGGGCAACTGGACCACCGGTGGGTGGCGTCGGGATCCCGCAGACATCTGTGACAAGCCAGTTGACCAGGCGCATCGCGGCGTAGTCGGCGTCGTGGGTGGTGTGGCGTTCGGCGAAGTCGCGTTCGACGGGCGTCAGGTCGAAGCGGGGTGAGGTGGCCAGTCCGAAGTCGGTGAGATAGATCCGCCGGCCGTCGGTGCGAAAGTTTCCGAAGTGCCCGTCCATGTGCAGCAGGCTCTGTCTGTCGAGGAACCGCACTATCTCTGAAAGCTGTTGTGCGACTGCGGGAGCCTTGTCCGCGGGGCACTCCCGGAGCCAGTTCGGCATCGAGTGCGGGATGTATTCGCAGAACAGCACGAGACTGGACGTCGCGGAGGCGAGGGCTTCCAGGCGGGCGCGTACCGCTGAGTTGCCGCCGTATGCGGCGACCACGGCCTCGATGTCCAAGTGTTCGTCTGCGATCGGCGTCCTGCCGGGTAGAACGCGCCAGTGGTGCAGCATCGGGAACGCCTGGGTCGCACCGGTCAGAACGCCGTCGGTGACGATGATGTTCGCGGCGAGCTCACGCCAGGCGTTAAAGCTCGGGCCCGCGATGCCGTACTGGCAGCACATCGGCAGGTCGAAGAGGTTGGTGGTGGAGCCGCGTTGCGTGAGTTCACGATCGGTCAGCGGGATGCGCTTGACGAAGACCGGGGTGGCGTCGACATCGAGAATCGCCGAGCCCCCGCCGATTCCCACGCTGTGCGATCGGGCGCCGTCCACGAGTTCGGCGAGCTCGACGTCGTTGCGAGAGGACAGGAATGCCGAGAGTTGGCGATGGCGGACGCTCCTGGCTGTTGTCATCACTGGCTTGCTAGGTTGCTGTGCCGAGTAGGTGGACTGCACAGGTCGGGCCGCCACCACACAGCGGTGATCGCGCGGGTCCAGTGACTCGCAGCGATGTATCCAGCCCCGCCACAGCGCTTCCCGCGCCTACCGAGCGGGCTGGGTGATGGCCTGGTCCGGTTCGGGCTCGCCGCATCGAGAAGCCTTGCTGTGTTCATGTCGTCGATTACCGCACGTGCGCATGCGGCGGTTGAAAACGCATGTCCGGCAACCTAACACCGGAACAGGACAAGGCGCTGTACAGCTCTCCCATAGCTGGAGGTCCACCTTCAGCCGTCACCGGCGCTGGAGTGGTCTCGGCCGCGCCATCGCCCTCACCCTGGCTACCGCGGGCCATCACGTGGTCGCGACCGGCAACCAACTCAGTCGCGGATCCGGAGGGGAGCCGCGACTGAATTGGCTTGTGTTGGTGCGGTGTTCGTCAGGCGTTGAGGGCGGTAGTGATTTTGGCTGCCATGGCGGTGACGGCGGGGCTGGGCTGGTTCTTTCCGGTCTGGGTGGCGGCCTGGACTGCGACCTGGATGGTGTCGCGGAAGTTGTCGGCTTCGCCCGGGTGCTGGGCGAGCAGGGTCATGGCGGCGGTCAGGCTCGGCAGGACCTGGTCGGCGAGTTCGGCGACGTTCTTGCCGTTGAGGTGGATGTCTTTGGTTTTGGCGGCGAGGATGTGCCCGACGAGTCCGGTGGCGGAGGTCAGGGCGATGGAGGCGTGGCCGATGCCTTGGTGGGGTGCGCCGGTGGCGGCGAGCAGGCCGACGGTGCCGTAGGCGGCGGTGCGCAGGGTGGCTTTGTCGGTGTCGGTGAGGGTGATGGTGGTGGACATGGTGTGCTCCTTGTGTTCGGTTGCGGCGGTGTGTGTGCCGGTTGCATGTTCGATGTACACACTGTGTCGGGGTCGGCTGTCACCGTTCTGACAGCCGACTGACACCACCGCTGACATCACGACCCTCCGCCCCGCGATGAACGCCTGAACCTGATAGCCCACAATGGAATACAGGCGTGGCGCGCAGAGTTGATCCCGTCTGTATCCGCAGTACACCGGAGGATGGGGCTTCATGCGGTTGACGGTCGGCAAGGCTCTTCTGCTCGTGACCGATGCGCTACTCATGATCTACTGGATCGCGGTCGCGGTCGACGCGATCCCGACGGACGCCGCATTCCGGGACTACACGAATCCCGTTGTACAAGCCTGGAATTGGTCATTCTTCCCGCTCGACCTTGCCGCCGCCGTCTTCGGGTTCGCGGGCGTCTATTTGGTCCGTGCCCGGCACCGGCTCGGTTGGATCGTCCTGACGGTCGGGTTGACGCTCACGTTCTGCGCCGGCTTCATGGCGATCTCGTTCTGGGCCTACTACGGCGATTTCAGCGTCGTGTGGTGGGGCTCCAACGCAATGCTGATGATCGTCCCCGCCCTCGTCTTCGTCCTACTGATCGTCGACCGCGAGGGGACCGACATCCACCCACGCCAGATCGTCGTCGACGATCACATTCGCCCCTGAAATTCTTCGGCCGAGCCCATAGTTCGACCGGCGAACCACTACCCTCGCCTCGTGTCCACTTCCAAGATCGTCCTCGTCACCGGCGCCGGCAGTGGTCTCGGCCGTGCCATCACCCTCGCCCTGGCCGCCGCGGGCCACCAGGTCGTCGCTACTGGGCGCACCGCCGAGACCCTGGACGAAACTGTCGCCGCCGCCTCCGGGCCGGGCAGCGTGATCGCGATACCGTCCGATGTCACTGACTCGGAGGCCGTCACCGCGCTCTTCGAGCAGGTCACCGACCGGTGGGGGCGGCTGGACGTACTCGTCAACAACGCGGGCATTTTCGGGCCTTCGCAGCCGATCGATGAAGTATCCGTGCAGGATTGGCGGCGAGTGATCGACACCAACCTCACCGGCGCCTTCCTGTGCGCTCAGGCGGCCTTCCGGATCATGAAGAATCAGCAGCCGCGCGGCGGCCGGATCATCAACAACGGCTCGATCTCCGCGCACACCCCCCGACCGAACACCGTCGGCTACGCCGCCAGCAAGCACGCCATCACCGGTTTGACCAAAGCCCTTGCGCTGGAAGGCCGTACCCACGACATCGCGGTCGGCCAGATCGATATCGGCAATGCGGCAACCGAACTCACGGCGGGGATAGCCGCCGGCGCACTGCAAGCCGACGGCACGGTCCGCCCCGAACCGACCATCGCCGCCGACGACGTGGCCCGCCTCGTCGTGCAGACCGTCGACCTGCCGCTGACCACCAGCGTGCCGTTCCTGACCGTCATGGCCACCGGCATGCCCTATATCGGACGCGGCTGACGTCGGATAGTCCAGGAGCTCATCGTTGCCGTCGTCGCCGGCCGATCAACACCCGGCGCGGAAGAAGACGCGGGTCGAGTCGTCTGCGCTGTCGTGGATGACCACCCACCTCGTCGGAGTCCGGTTCATTTCCACCAAGTGTTCGTTCTCGGCGTCGGAGGCCAGTAGGTCGGTCTGACCGCTCGCCAGCCAGGACTCCTGCCGCCAACGAGCCGGAACCCCTGGATCGAACCTGGTGAGGCCGGATTGGTGCTTGAACGCGTCGAGCGCACCGCGGGGGATATCGAAGATCGCTTCGACGATCTGATCGCCGAACATTACATCCCGCTCATAGAAGAGCAGCTCGACGTCGGGCGGAAGTACCAGCTTCCCGCAGTCGGCGACGATCCCGAGCTGCTCCGACTCGTCGGCGCACCCGACCAGCGAGCCCAGCAGGGCAGTTGCGAACACGCTGGTGCGCAGCGCGCGACTCCGAGTCACTACCCGGCGGTCTGGGCTTCGAGCTGCTTCTTCACATTGCGCAGGGTGCGGGCGATGTTCTTGGCCTGGAACTGGGCGAAAGTGTCTCCGCCGGTGACGATTCGGTCGAACACCTGCACTGCCGCGTTCGGCCAGCGCTCGCGATCGTCAGTCCAGGTTTCGGTGACGCGGGTGCCGCCGGGCTCCGGGGTGAAGTGGTACGCCCAGGAGGCGATTCCGGACCGGATCCAGGGCTTGCGGGCTCCGATGGCCTGCACTTGGAAGGCGAAATGCGAGCCCGGGTCGGCCGCGGTCACCACGCATCGCGTGACCCATTTCGTGAACCCGCGCTTGTTGACGCCGTCGAATTCCATGCCCACGTAACTGGACTCGCGCGGCTGGTGAACGGTGGCCCCGAGGTTCTCGGGGCTCCACCGTCCCATCAACGTGGGATCGCTGATCTGCCGATAGACAACGAGGGGGTCCGCCGCTACGTGAATGCTGTCGAAAACCGTCGTAACCCGGCGCACGGTGGGCCCCTTCGCTTCCTGATCGTTGTCGCCTGGAGCCTATCCGACGCCTTCCGGGCCGGGTTTCCGCACGTCCGCGGCCGTCGGCGCGACTATCCGGTGGCTGCCACCGGTCGCCGGTGCTGTGTTCCGTACAGTGCGCGAGCCGCTGTGGGCGTGCGGGTTTCGAGCGTGGCGGGCAGCTCCTTCTTCACGTGCTGTTCGAGGATCTTGCCCGCCATCGGGGCGATGATCGGCGCGGCCAGGATCAGTCCGCGCTTGTCGAACAGGGTGAACAGCCAGACCAGAATCCGCCCGGCGGGCCGCACCAGCAGATCGATGATGCGCCACTGATCGAATTGGCCGAGGCGGCGCATCCACTTCGGCAGCGTCGCGATGGAAGCCATCGCCAGCAGCCGCGCGCCGACGGCATAGGTCCAGCCCGCGCCGTGCTTCGGCGAGGTGAACAGCATCTGGTGCATGCCGTCGAGCGCGCGCTCGGTGGTGCACAGACGCGGGCGCACGGCGTCGAAGTACTCCTGGATGCCCTCGCGGGTGCGCGGGACATCTTTGGGATCGCAGGTCTGTAGTTCGGCGGCGAGCGCGCATTCCTCCCAGTAGCGATTCTCTTCCTCGGCGCTGAGCTGCCCGGGACCGAACATCTCGTAGGCCTTGAGCACCGAATGCCAGCCGGTGAGATGGATCCACAGCTGGGTGTCGGGGTTGTTGGGGCTGTATCGGCGGCCGGTGACCGGTTCGATACCGGTCGACCGGGCGTGCAGCTGCATCAGATGCTCGGAGGCCTTGATCGCGGTAGGCGTATCGCCGATCGCCACGATCAGGAAGTACGCGAAGGTCATGTCGAGCCGAGTGCGCGGGTCGGAGTAGATCTTCGCGGTGTCCAACACCGACGCGGTCAGGAACGGATCGAAGAACTCGAGGGCTACCGCGCGCTGGAATCCGATCACGGCGGTCGGCGCGGTCCAGATCTTCCAGCTCGGGGAATCGGGCCCGAAGAAGCCGTAATCCTCCCGGCGGAGAGTGGTCGGATCGAACGTCATGGCGGCTCCTCTGCGGCTCCCAGTGAATACAACGCCACCGTAGCAATTGTCCGATATGAATACAACGGGTGCGTAGCTTTTGTCGGGTTGAGGTGCGGATCGCACCCGCCAACTGGCAGGATGGGCCGGATGGAGGCGAATCGGCAGTGAGCACATCCCGAGCCACGCAAGGCCCGCGCCGGCGGTACGCACCACGCTTACCCGCCGAACAGCGGCGCGCCCAGCTGCTGGACGCGGCGTTCGCGGTGCTCGGCCGGGTCGAGTTGCACGAGCTCAGCATGGAGGCCGTCGCGCAGCAGGCCGGAGTCGGCAAACCGGTGCTCTACACCGTGTTCAAGACCCGCGCCGAGCTGGTGGAAGCGCTGCTGGAACGCGAACGCGACCTGGCGCTGGAACAGGTCTCCGACACCTTGCCCGTCGACTTGATCGGCGCCGATCCGGTCGTCGCGGCCTCGGCGACGGTCGAGGCGTTCGTGGCTGTGGCACTGGAGAATCCGACCCGCTGGCGGCTCATTCTCGCGGGCCCGGGCAGCGCACCCGATGAATACCGGGAAGCCATCCGCAGCTCCCGCGCCGGCATCTTCGATCAGGCCGAATCGCTGGTGCGCATGGGCCTTGCCATCGACGAGCGCTGGGCCGCAATGGATTCGGGCCTGCTCACCAATTCCCTGCTCACCATCGCCGAGATGCTCGGGCGGCTCGCGGTCAGCGAACCGCAGGCGTACCCGCGCGAGCGGATCGAGGACTTCGTGCAGTCCATCGTGCACCTGCTGATGAGTCAGTCGGCCCAATCCTGAGCACACCGCCGCACGAGCGGTTCAGGAGTCGGGGAGCGTGGCGGGTGGTTGCGGAGTGGTGATAGGCGCGGCGGGCACTTGCGTGTGCGTGACTTCGCCGGTGCCGAGGTAGTGCAGGATCGCCTGGTCGACAACCGAGTTGTACCGCGCGAAGGAGCCGTGATCGGTGCCGTCCACCCACATCAGCGTGCCGCGGAGGGCGGCGGCCATCGCGGGGCCGCCCGCGGCCGGAGTGGCGGCATCGGCAGTGGTTTGCACGATGAGCGGCCGGACGGCCAATCGGCTGCCGTCGAAGCGAATCCGTCGGGCCGACGACGGCCAGGCCGAGCACAGCATGCCCGAGCGCTGTAGCTGTGCGGCGAACTGGAAATAGCTACCGCCGGAGGCGAATTCGGCCAGCATGGCCGCCGCGGTCGCGGGATCGGGCCGAGTGGAGCTTTCGTTGCAATTGATCGCGTCGTGAACGAAGCCGGACGTGGGATCCAGCGCGAGACGGTTCGCCAGATACGTGAGGAACTCGGTTTGCCGCGGATCCGCACGGTATCGGCGCATCCCCTCGGCAACGTAGGGCCAATAGTTGCGCCAGTAGACGGCCGCGTCGGTGGCGGCCTGGGTCGGGCTCGGTGACACGCCAGGGTGGCGGACCGACTGCACCAGATTCGCGACCCGGCCGGAAAGCTCGCCCGGTGGCAGGTTTTCCGCTTCGGGGAGGGCGCCCGCGGCTCCGCCGAGCGCGGGATCGAGCCGGGCCTGCCAGCCGCCGCCCTGGGCGTCGACCTGTCGCGCCCACTCGCCCGCGACCGCGCGGCGGGTAGCTCCGAGCTGATAGACGGCGTCGTTGGCCGCGATCCAATCGAACAACGTGCTGACCGCGGCCTCCCTGGACTGCCACCCCGCGGCCTGCTGTTCTATCCATTCCCATTCGGGATTCACATTGGCGTCCAGCACCATCTTGTCGACCCGCTCGGGGAACAAGGTCGCGTAGGTGGCGCCGACAGCCGTTCCATAGGAACCGCCATAGAAGCTGATTCGGTCGATACCGAGCATTCCACGGACCTGGTCGAGATCGCGGACCAGCGTCTCGGTGGTGATGGTGGCGGGATAGCCGGGAGCCGCTGCCTCACATGACGATCGATCCGTGACCGGCACGATCACGGCTGTCGTTCGACCGCATCGGAGCGGCGTGGACCAGCGTAACCCCCTCGGCTGCACGGCGATCCGGTCGAACTCCCGCAAGCCGGGAACCCGGGCATCCCGCACGGACCAGAAATTCAAGGCGTCCACGCCAGGACCGCCCGAGCCCGCGAAGAGCGTCCCGCGGCTCGTCCCGGGATCGGCCGCCGGCATGCGGCTCAGCGTCAGCTCGATCTGACCGCGTTCGGGGACGGCATAGTCCATCGGGACCTGTACGGTCACGCACTCGGCCGAACCCGCCATTGCCTCGGGCGGACATGCGCCCCAACGCAATTCCGATATCGGCGCCGCCGACACCGAGGGTGTCACCCCGTTCGACATCAGGAACCACGTCACTACCGACAGCAACGCCATCGAGCCCGACCGTCGCATCGCCCCCACCTTTGAATCACTTCAGTCGCGTTCGCAGGCTACCGCACCGGCGACGGGGAAACACCTGCCGAGGTCCCCCCGGTCCGGCCCGCCGGGCGCGATGATGGGCCGATGACGACCGAGATCATTCCCGTGACCTGGAAGGACGAGCCGCAGGAGCACGACTATCCGGCGGCCGCGGATTATCTGGAACTGCTGGCCGCGCCGGAGGTCGTCGACGCTGTCGTCGCGGATCTACGCGCCGCGCCGATCGTGTACAAGAAGGCCAAGGACATTCTGCGGGCGGCCGGGCTGGCGTTGCTGTCGGCCGAGAATCCGCATGTCCGGCGGGACCTCGTCAAGATCAACAACCGGAAATCGCTGTCGCCGATCCTGCTGGTACGCGGTGATTTCCGGATCGGCGTCCCGATGGTGATCGCGGACGGATACCATCGCGTCTGCGCCATCCACTGGGCGGATGAGAACATCGCGATTCCGGCGAAGATCGCTGCGCTGCCAGGTCGTCCTGAGCCTGAACAGCCGTAGTATTCCGGCGGGATCAAGGGACGCGCATTTCCTCCGGGGCGCGCTGTGCACCGTTCGCGCTGTTGTCCGCCAGCAACTCCTCCAGCACCTGGATCGCGCCGCTGACGCGCAGCAGCCCCTCCCGGAGCCCGGCGACCTGCTGTTCCAGTTGCAGGAGCCGGGTCTGGCCTTCCTCGTAATCGTTGCGCAGCGTGCGCAGCCGGGTTTGGGCTTCGTCTCGCATGTCAGTGCTCCGTTTCCAGGTTCCGCATTCCCCGCGTCGGGGATGCGCCGTATTCGGTGGGGTGCAGGAAATACCGTTGCTCGTGTTCGGGTTTGGCTTCTTCGACGCGGATTCGGTGCGCGTTCGCCCACGGGTCCTTGCGCACGCCGGTGACCTGCCAGGAGACCCGCACGAAGGGCTTGTCGGAGCAGATGGTGAAGCGGTTGTCCGCGACCTCGGTGGCGATCGCGACCGAGGCGGGTTCGCCCAGCGGGGTCAGCTGGTAGGTGAATTCTTCGTTCAGGGCGTCGAAATAGCCGGGCAGCCGGACTTCCGCGTAGCCGTGCTCGTCGGTGCCGACGGTCCCGCGATAGAGGTTGAGCCGCTCGGGGGATTCGACGAACGAATGGGAGAGGTATTTGTGCTCCGGATCGAGCGGATGGTCGATCTTGAAGCCGCCGCCGCCTTTGCTGAGTTCGCCGGAGATGCGGACGTCACCGAAGAAGCTGCCCGCGATCGGGCCGGACGCGATGATGCCGCTCGCGGTGCCGGTGGCCCACACACCGGTATTTCCCTTGCATCGGAGCGCTGCCCCGAACGCGGCGTTGCCACCGTTGATGTCCACGGAACCCGAGTTCGTGTTCATTTTCAGGGCCCAGCCGATTCCCGTTCCGAAGAAACCGATCTCGGTGTCGCTGGCCATGCCGACGAAGCCGCGGTCGGCCTGCGGACCGCGCTGGTAGAACCAGATTCCGGCCGACGGGTCGTCGGTGCCCTGGCGCACCCGCATGCGCCGTTTGGTGTCCAAGAAGCCGGCGATATCGACATCGCCGTTGGTGGTGCGCATGGTGAGGCCCCAGCCGAAACCACTGCCCCAGAACCCGACCTTGTCGAGATCGGCGAGTCCGATGAACGAGCGATCGGCGCCATCCTGGTGCAGCCAGGTCCCGGCGGTCGGGCCGCCTTCGGCGCGGATTCGCATGCGCCGGTTGACGTCCAGTCCGATCTCGTTGGGCGCGACGTTGATCGTGAGCCGGTCGCTGCCCGACCACAGGCGCGCGCTGCCGCCGACGGCGTACCAGATCCACCGTTGCCCGGCGCCGGGGTTGTTCACGAGGGTCGTGACGTTGCGGTCGGCGAAGGAGAACCCGCTGCCGGCGCCCCCGCTGTGGATTTCGGTGCCCTCGACATGCAGGATGCGGCCGGGTCGCTGGGTGCCGATACCGACATTGCCGGACTTGTCGACGACGACGCGGTCGACGCCGGCTCCTACGTCCACCACGTGCAGTTTGCCGTCGCTGCCCGACTGCAGCCCGAACGTCTTCGCCTCCGCCGAGGTATTCGCGAGCTGTAGCCCGGATCCCCAGCCGGGACCGGATGATTCGAGCTTCAGCGCGAGCCTGTCGGTGGCGCCGCGGTCGATGTGCACCCCGGCTGCCGGTGCAGTTGTTCCGAGTCCGAGATCGCCGTTGGCGTCGAGGGTGAGGGCGGGTTTGGGGCCGGTTTGGGTGAGCGTGAGGCTGCCGTTGGGTTGGGCGCTCAATTCGGCGGCCAGGGTATGGGTCACCGTCAGGCCGGGCGCGGCGGCGCTGTGTGCCTTGTGGAATTGGACGCGGTCGGCGTGAATTCCGGTGTGGCGCCGCTTCTGTGGCGTGAGCGCAGTGACGTTGCCGTTGCTCAAGGTGACGTGCGCCAGAACCAGATCCAGGCCGGCGTCGTCGAAGTCGGTGGTGCTCTGTAGCCGGATCCAGGGGGCTTGGGTGAGGGTGGGCGCGTTGCCGAGCAGCCCCTCGGTGGTCACTTCGTGGTGCCGGATGGTCAGGTAGCGGGCGCCGGTGATGCCGTTGGTGGACAAGGTGATTCCGGTGTCGGTGACCGCGGCGGTGGGAATGTCGGTGGTCTGGCTGGGGTCGATATCCGGACTCGTGATGGCGACACTGCCGGTCGCGACGACGATGAGACGCCCGGCGTTGTCGGTGGCGGCGCCCGGGGCGATGGTGAGCCCTGGTTGATCGACGGTGGCGGTGACGGCCAGGCCTACGGCGATGCCCCACAGATGCAGGCTCGCGGCGAGCATGCCGCTGTGCGGAATCGCGAAATTCTCTACGTCGGTGACGATTTCGGTGCGGCTGGGGTTGCCGCTGCGGACGGTGTTGGTGACCCGATTCCAGTAATCGGTCCGCGTCAACCCTGTGTAGGCCATGACTCACTCCGTGCTTTGTAGGCCGAGGCGACGGACCGGTCGGCGGCTTCGCCATGGACGTCGGGATGGATGAACAGTCCGGCTTCGTCTTCCGGTTTCGCGGTCTCGACGGCCATCGGATGGGCTTTCGCGTAAGCGTCGTGCCGGACTCCGGTGAGCTGCCAGCTGATCCGCAGCCCAGGTGCGCCGCCCGCGATGGCGAAGCGGCCGTCGCGCAGTTCCCGCGCCACGTGCAGATCAGGTGCGCGCGAGCCCAGCGGCGTGAGCTGGTAGCGAACCTGCTCGTTGAGCGCTTCGAACCACTCCGCCACGGCGACTTCGGCAGTGCCGTCGGCGCCCAGCTCGACGATGCCGTCGTAGAGGTTCTTCAGCTCGTCGCTCTCGATGGCCGAATGCTGGAGATACTTGTTCGCCGGGTCGAGCGGGTGATCGATGCGGAACTGGAGCGCCGACTTCGTCAGCGTCCCTTGGATTCGCACATCGCCCTCGAACAACGCCGCCGGTCCGACGAATCCGCCGACGACGCCGATCGGCGCGATGACGTGTATGCCGCGATGGAAGGTGCCGCCCGCGTGGAATTCGCCACGCCCCATGACGGTCAGCGCGACGCCCTGGAAACCCAAGAAGTCGAACGGGCCGAGCTTGGGGCTGATGGTGCAGGTAAGCGTGGTGGTGTCCATCCGCAGACCCCACCCGCCCGCTTCGGAACCCCAGAATCCGACGTGGGTGTCGTCGGCCAGGCCGACGAACGAACGATCCTTGCCGTTCTGGAACAGCCACGTCCCCGCGGTGGCCTCCGTGGTCTCGGCGCGAATGCGCATGCGGCGGTTGACATCCAGGCCGACCTCGTTGGGCGCGAGATTGACGGTGAGCCGATCGGTACGCGACCAGAGCCGCGCGCTGCCCTCCAGGGCGTACCACACCCAGCGTTGCCCGGCGTCGGGCATCTCCTGGAAGGAACCGGTGCTGCGATTGGCGAAGGAGAATCCGCCCCCGCTGCCGCCGCTGTGGATTTCGGTGCCTTCGGCATGCAGGACCCGCTGCGGCGTCCCGGCTCCGAGCCCGAGGTTTCCTTTGGCGTCCAGCGTCAGCGTGGGCTGGGAGCCGGTTTGGGTGAGTGTGAGATTTCCGCTGGCTTGGGTGGCGAGTTCGGCGGCGAGCCGGTGCGTCACGGTGAAGGTCGGCGTGAGGCCGCTGTGCGGCCGGTGCAGCTGAATGCGGTCCACCTGAATTCCGGTGTGGCGGCGCAACTTCGGGGTCAGGCCGGTCACGTTGCCGTTGTTCAGGCTGACCTGCGCGAGAACCAGATCGACGCCGCTGTCCTCGAAGTCGGTGGTGCTGAGCAGCCGGACCCAGGGTGCGTGGGTGAGGGTCGGGGCATTGCCCAGTAGCCCTTCGGTAGTGACTTCGTGGTGCCGGATCGTGACGTAGTGGTTCCCGCTGATACCGGTGGTGGGCAGCGTGATCCCGTTGCCGGTGACGGGGATGGTGGGAATGTCGGTGGTCTGGCCGGGATCGATATCGGGGCTGATGATCGCGATGCTCCCGGCCGTCAGGGCGATGAGGTGCCCGGCGCTGTCGGCGGCGGAGCCCGGCGTGAGGAAGATCCCGGACTGGCTGGCTATCCCGGAGACCGTGAGACCGGTGGCGACGCCCCACAGGTGCAGGCCGGCGGTCAGTTCGTTGACATAGGGAATGGTGAAATTCTCGATGTCGGTGACGTTTTCGGTGCGGGTGGGGTTGCCGTTGCGGACGGTACCGGTGACCCGATTCCAATAGTCGGTCCGCTTCAACTCTGGTGTGGCCATCCGGAACTCCCTGATCTCAGCCTGCGATGATGAGCGTGCCGACGGTGTGCGCCGGGCGCAGTTGATCGACGACGGCGCGGATACTGCCCGCGACCGTGCCGAGCGTCTTCGTGCGTTCCTGTTCGTCGTCGGGCAGATTGCCCTGCTCGAAATGCACGGTGACGCAGAAGCGGAAGGGTGCGAGCCGGGACAGCACCGGCGCCTCCTGCTGTGACTCGAGCTGGCCCGGATCACAGATGACCAGTCGTGCGTTCTGGGCGGTCATGCCGGTCGGGAAGACGAGATTGCCGTACTCGGTCACCCGGCGAACGACGGTGGCGGCCGCGTCGACCTGAAAGACGCCCGCTGGTCGCGCGACCGTGAGGATGGACTCGCCGGAGGCGTACGGGCGCAGACCGGCGTCGAGCACGTAGAGTCCGCCGCCGTCGGCGGGGACCAGCGCGGTGGGCGAGACGAGCGGATTGCCGAACGACTCGGTGACCGGAAGCAGGGGTTTGGCCACCCAATTGGCGGCGTCGGTACGGTCCACCCGCATCAGATTCGCCGGCACCGTGCCGTCCTGCGCCTTGCCGTCGCCGATGACGATGGTCCCGTCGGTGCGCACGAGCATCGAGAGCGGTTCGACGACGGCGGGCAGCGGGCGCACCGGGAACGGGCCCGCGGCGCCCGGCCGCACCACGACGATCTTGGTCTGGGCGGGATCGCCCATGATATTGCCGCGATCGAGCACCAGCAGATCGCCGTTGGTATCGACCGCCATCGCGATCGGCCGCACGATGGACAGCGTCGCCGTGGTGGTCACCTGGGCCGCCCGATACGGGGTGGCGAGGGCGAAGATCTTCTTCGACCCGTCGAGAATGTAGAGCGTCTCGACGATCCCACCGCGCGGCGGCGCCACGACCAGCGCGACGATATTGGTGAACGCCGACTCCGGCGCGAGCGGCGCGGGAAGTGGCGGTGTGCCCGCCACGTCGAGGCGGCCCGCCGGGTCGAGCCGCCAGACCCGCGGCGTGAGCGCGGAGACCTGGCGCTGGGCTCCGAAGTCGCCCACGAACAAACTCCCGTCGGGTCCCGTCGTCGCGCAGCGCGGCCGGACCAAGCCGTTGACGTGAATGGCGCTCCCGGTACTGAGCGGGGCGCTGAGCACCGGCGCTTGTGACACCAGCGCGGTGACCGCCGCCAGGCCGCCCCCGCGCCCCGGCACGGTCACGAGCAGTTTGTTGCCGTCGTCGATGGCCACGCGCGGCCGGGCCCGGGTGACGGCGAAAAGGTCCAGCGCCGAACTCATTCCGGCCTTCAGCCCGCGGTGGCGATGAATATCGCTGATCTCGGAGGTGGCCCGGCGGCGCTGGTACTCGTCCCACAGCTGCCTGCCCTGCAACTCCGGAAACTCGAGCCCGACCCAGGATGCCAGCCAGGGCAGGAACTCCGACGGAGTGTGCCACGGGTCGAACAGGCGCGGAATCGCCACGATCGTCTCGGCCACCGATCGATGTGCGGGCACCGAATCATCAAGTCCGGTAAGTATTTTCTCGAACGCGAGCAGAAACGCGCCCATCGTGAAGTCCGGCGGCGCGGCGGCGGGGTCCCAGGTCGCGGGATCCTCCCACAGGACCGGCGGTAGGTAGCGCAGATAGCTGCTCGCGGTATCCATGGCGTCAGTCGGTTTTCACGGTGGTGACAGCGTGGGTGGTTGCGGCGCAGATCAATTCGTAGTCCGCTACCCGCACGGTCGCGCCCAGCGGTGAGAGCCCGAACGGGCGCTCGGCATCCGGATTCCAGTCATCCACGGTGCCGGTGGGATTGAACGGCGGGAAGTGATACAGCGGTATCTCGGCCTGGATTTGCAGCGTCCCGATATAGGCGATGTTCTCCGGCGGCATGATCGCGCGGAACAGATCCGCGGCGAACACCGGCTGGCCGGGCGCCCAGCCGGCGCCGTCCGGTCCGCCGCGGGTCGGATGCAGGTACGCGTTGATCAGGTTCTCGGTATCGGTGCGCACCTGCTTCTCGTCGGCGCCCGCGTTCAAGGCCGACTTCCAGACATTCAGCACCGCGGTGACTTTCACGGGAAGATAGCGCGGTCCGACGACCGTCAGCGCGGCGGTCAGGTCGCGGCGGCGATCCAGGTAGTCGCGCACCTCGGCGAGCACGACCGGTGACGGCGCGGGGCGCGGTTCGCTCGGGCCCTGGTCGGTCACCACGATCACGTGGACGGTGCCGGGCGCACGCGTCATGCCCGCGAAGGTCCACGGCTTCCCGTTGCGGGGTCCGCTCTCCTCGTGCAGGCGCGGCGGCAGGCAGCGGGCGGTGACCACGTCCGTGGTCGCGGCCCGCGCGAGATTCTCGTAGTCTTCGACCGTGACCGCGCGATCGCGGGTTTTGAGCACTTCCGGTGCGCGGCGCAGGGTTTCGTCGATGGTTTCCTCGTCGGAGCCGTCCAGCCCCGGCCCGAGGTTGGTGACTCCGGTGATACCGGCCGGATTGGCGCCGGCGACGGTGGCGATCCGGCCCGCGGCGATATTGCCGGAACCACCCCCGGCGATATGCCGATAGGTGCGCGCCCGGACCAGGCACCCCTGGGGTGGGACCGATCCGTGTCCCTCGCCGGTCTTCTCGTCGAAGTTGCCGAACAGGATCTCGCCGGTGACCGGGTCGGCGCGGTAGACCTCGTGCGCCCCGGCCGGTAGGTCCGCCACCCGCGTCCACTCCCGCCACTGGGTCGGGGTTCCGGTGCCGACCTCCACCGCCAGTCCGGAACCGCCGCCCGGTTCGTACAAGGGGCGGTGGGGTAGCGAAAACTGTTGAAACGGCTGGCCGTTGCCGTTGCCCAGGATTTCCGGCGTCGCGATGGTGAGCGCGTTGTGCGCGAGCGCCGCGTTGAAGAGGAAGCGGTCGAAGCCGACCGTGACCGGCGCCTGCGTTTTGTTGGCGATCCGCACGCCGAGCCAGTGCTGCGGCTCGGTCAGCGCGGGACCCGCGGTGGCGACGCGCTTCCAGCCGGGGTTCTCCGGCCGGTCGGCGGTCGGGCGTTGCGCGAACCAGTCCGCGGGCGGTTTCGAGCGCAGCGTGCCGTTGTGCTGGAGCCCCTCCGTGCCGTCGAGGACGCCCGCGACCTCGGCCCATTTGTGCGGGTCCTTGTCCTTGGTCGAATACGCGCAAGTGACGCTCACCTGTCCCGCGACCGCGGTGCGGTACAGCAGTATTCGCAACGGGATCTCCTCGGTCGTAGCCTGACCGAAGCCGAAGCAGAGGTGCACCGTCTGGTTCTTCGCCAAGGTCACCAGGTGCTTGCCGGTGGGCGGGCCGACGAGCACGGCCGAGGCGTCGGTGTAGGACAGGTCCGGCGGGTCGCCGGTGACCGGACCGATGATCACCGCTTTGCGCAGGGCGATCGGCAGCACCCGGGCCGGCTCGCCGGTTTCGAAGACGACGGGCTGTTCGGTCTCCGACGCGGGCGTCTGCGCCTGCGTTCCGGCCGGGACCGTGACGATGCCCGCACCGGAGGTGAAGGTCAGATAGGTGGACGCTGGAGTCGGCGGATTCCGGGTGATGCCCAGCAGGTTCAGGAACGCCAGGTAGTGCTTGTCCGGAACCCGATTCAGCCGATAGGTCAGGCCTTCGACGAGGAAGGCGAACAGCTCGATGAGCGCGATCGCGGGATCGCTCGGATTGTGATCGGTCCACTGCGGCGCGTAGCGGGGGATCAGCGCCCGCGTTTCGGCGACGAGATCCTGCCAGGTCCGGTCGTCCAGGTTCGGCGGTTCGATCCGTCCGCGATGCGATGAGTAGGCGGTCATGGCCGGCGCTCCAGCGTGAAGGGGTACACGAAGGTGTGCACATCGTCGGCGGCGCGCAGCCGGTAGGCGATGGTGATGATCAGCCGCCCGCCGGGGTTGTCGTTCTCGACGGCGATGCCGGTCAGTTCGATCCGGGGCTCCCAGGCCGACAGTGCGTCCTCGACGTAGAACCGGGCCAGGTTGGCGGTCGCGGCATTGTTCGGTGCGAAGACCAGGCTGGACAGGTTGCAGCCGAACCGCGGCCGCATCACCCGCTCGCCGTGCTGGGTGCCGAGGATGACGCGGATCGATTCCTCGATCCGGTCCACGCCCGCCGATTCGGCGATGCCCGCGAGCCCGAGCCGGAACGGCCACGCTATGCCGCGCCCGTAGAAGTCCGAGTCCATGGGATCCCTCTCTCCGATCGTCTAGGTGATATTGATTTGGCTGGCCCGCAGGGTGATCGGCCCGTTGGCGGTGATCGACAGGTTGCTCATCGCGCTGATGCTGATCGACCCGTCGGTGGAGTCGAGGGTGACCGAGCTGCCGAGCTTGTCCTCGATCACCACCTTCCCGAGGTCGAGGGTGTCGTCGAAGGTGATGGTGTGTCCCGCACGGCTTTTGATGACGCGCTTGGCGTTCTGGCCGTCGGCGTTGGTGACCGGCGGCATGGCCAGGGCGCTGGTCAGGCTGCCCAGTACGTACGGGCTGGCGAGGTCGCCCTTCTCGAAGGCGATGAGCACCTGCTCGCCCGGTTCGGGTTGGGCGTAGAAGCCCATGTTCTTGCCGCCCATCGGCCGCGCGCACGGGGCCCAGCCGCTGGTGATCTTGGTGGACAGGCCGGGGTATTCGAGTTTCACCCGGCCCAGCGGCAGCTCCGGCGGCACGTCGAAGAGTTCCTGGTTGTCCACCACCGTGGCGACGTAGACGCCGAAGAACTGCTCGGGCTTGTCGGGCGCGGGCTCCTCGCTGATCTGCTTGCGCAGCAACCCCATCAGGCTGGTGTGGCTGCGCTGGGTGATCTCGAAGTCGGTATGGAACCCGCTGTCGTCGAGGCGATGGGTGACCTTGCGCACCCGGTAGGTGCCGCCAAAGCGCTTGCCGACGCCCGTGATCGCGATGTAGTTGCCCGCCTTGAGATCCGGGATGCCGATACAGGTGCCGGCGCCCTCGTACATGCCCTCCAGCAGGTTGGCCAGCATCGCGCGCGCGAGGGTCATGGCGTCGAGCGGGTTGCTGATCTTTCCCGTCCGGATGCCCTTGCGCACCAGGGAGGTGAGCAGGTCCATGGCCGAACTGCCCAGGCGCTCTTCCAGATCGGCGAGATCGAAGTCGGCGGCCAAGGCGATGCCGAGCAGGGTTTGCCCCAGCTCCTGGTTGTAGCCCCGGATGACCTGTAGGCCCGCCAGCCCCGCCGTCGAGATCTTCGGTGCGAAGCTCGACAGGTTCTTGCCCCATTCCAGCACGTGCGCGGCGGTCTGCGGGCGCGGGAACTGGAAGTGCAGGCGATCCCATTCCACGTAGACGTCGAAGAAATAGCGTTCGGCGCGGGACTTGAGAAACGCCATATCGCTCTCGGATTGGATCAGCTGCTTGTGGAAACCGGGGGTCGGGTCCACCAGCGGGATGAGACCGTTCTCGACGGCGATCCGCGCCGCGACGATGGAGTCGTTGACGTACTTGTAGGCCGTCGGTTCGGGTTGGCTGCGGCGCATCTTGTAGGACTTGTCGTAGCCGATGACGCGCACGACCGGCGGCCCGTCGGCCGGGAAGGATGGCTCGATAGCGGTGATCTCGCCGAGAAACGCCGGTTCCAGCCGGTTGCCGTAGCCGAGATGGATCTCCACCGTCTTGCCGAGGTCGAACAGGGCCGAATCGAGCAGTGTGTTATCGGGATTCGCCAGGGTCAGGTGGAAGGTTCCGGCGAGGTCGAGATTCGTTTCGACGGTCAGGCTCACCGTCTGCTTGGTCACGTCGGCGGCCATGGTCAATCCGGAGATCCGGATCTCGAATCGTGGTGCGTAGAAGGCTTCGGTCACGGCCGGCTCCCTACCCCGGCCAGGCCGGGATGAGGAGCCGGGTGCCGCCGGGCAGACCGAGCGGGTCGTCGATGTCGTTGGCGTCGGCGATCTCCCGCCAGCGGGCCGGGTCGCCGAGCATCGCGGCGGCGATCCCGCTCAGCGTCTCGCCTTCGACGGTGATGTGCACGGCGGCCTCGCCCCGGACCACCGCCGTGGCGAGTTCGACGGCCGCGCCGGCGGCCGCCGAGACGGTGGGGGAGCCGAAGAACAGCCCGCGCTGCACGTCGATGGTCACGCTCACGAATTCCTGGAGCCGGATCGACAGGAAGGACCGCACCGGCGTGCCGTCGCGGCGGAACATCGTGAACCGCTGCCCGGCCTCGACCAGAACGCACCGGAAAGCCAAGCCGCCCATGGCGAAGATCAGGACCGGCGGCGCCTGGGTCTCAGGTTGTTTGTCGAGCAGCGCGACGATCGGTGCGGTGTGGACGCGCACATCCTGGCCGGACTCGTAGCTGTCGAAGAACAGTTCCATCGACAGGGTGCGGTTCTTGCCCCGCACGTATTGGATCGGTGAGGCGTTGAGCCCCGGGATGCCGACTTCGGCGAAGGTGTTGCCCTGCTCGACCTTCACCTCCTCGGGGTTGTACATCACCGTGACGGTCGCGCCGGTGGTGGTGTTCACGATGGAGGCGCGCGCCAGCTGGTTTCCGGTCGTCACGATCAGCCTCCTCGTTCGAACTCGCTGCGCAGCTGCCGCCTGAGGTCGGCGAGGATGCTGCGCCGCAACGACTCCACGTCGAGCGTCGCGGGCGCGGCGAGGTCCCGGTCGATCGCGGCCGTGCGCGGCGGTGCGGCGCTCACCGGTGGCGCCGGCGCGGCGAGCACAGGCGCGGTCGCGGGGGTGGCGACCGGTGGGCCGGTCGGCGGCGCCGAGTCGGGCGTCGCGGGCGTGCGGGCACCGTGCTCGGCGAACGCCGAGACTGCCGGGAGCGCGGTGCGGGCGCTACGCCGCACGGAATCCCTTGCCGTGCGCTCGATTCCGAGTGCTCGGCGTTCGCCGTCGTCGTGCCGGCCGGAGCCGGTAGCCCGCTGCCACGCCAGGCCCGGCGCGAGCATCTCGGCGACGTGGGTGGCCTCGTGGGCGAGCAGGGCGAAGCCTTCCGGGCTCCGCGGTTCGTATCGGCCCGTGCGGAAGTACACGTCGCGTCCGTAGGTGACCGCGTCCGCGCGGTGCGTGCGGGCGAGCTGGTCGGCGTGCGTATCGGTGTGCACGACGACCTTCGCGACATCGGTGCCGGTGACAGGGCGCAGGCGTGCCTGCGTTTCGCTGTCGAGCGGCCTGCCCTCGGCGGCGGGGGTTGTCACCCGCTCGGGTGGGTCGGGAAGCGGGACACCGCCCGTGGTCTCGACGCGTTCGAACCGGGACGCGAGCGGTTCGGGCAGCGTGCTCACGTGCTCGAGCAGATCGTGCAGCGATTGCCACCACGCGAATCGCGGCGCCCGCGCCGACATCAAGGCCCGCGCGTACCGGTCCAGGCGCTGGCCGAGCGTGTCCGGGACGAGCTGTTCGGTGGTCACGATGCCGGATCTCCTTGGGAGCGAGAGTGATTCACGGCTGCTGGGTCAGCGTCAAGATCTCTTCTACCCAGCGCAGGCGTTCGGCGTGATCGAGGGTCAGTACCTCGGTCAAGGTCCAATGGGCGTGCCGGCCCAGAATGGCTACTTCCTGGTAGACCCGATCCACGGGGTAGCCTAGAACCCCCCCAACGGCGGCACCTCCACCTCGTGATCGTGCCGGCAATGCGGACATCGGGTGTTGATCACGTGGCTGCTCAACCCGTTGACCCGGTTGTACATGTCCTGGAGGTAGGTCAGGTCCTCGGAGAACAAGCCCTCGATGACCCCGGCGTTGACCTCGGTGAGCGCGCCCAGCTTCGTCACCACCCGCGCCAGCAGCAGCACGATGAGATACGCGGGCCAGTTCTGCACCCGCGGATCCTTCAGGGGGTAGATCTCGTCGGCCGCGGTCGCCAGGCGCATCACGCCCTTCGAGTGCAGCGTGCCTTCGGGATCCACGTATCCCTTGGGTAGCTGGAAGTCGAATTCCGTTACCAGCACGGCTCTACACCTTCGTCGTGGTGAAGCTCGTCAGCCCCTCGTGCGCCAGAACCAGTGTGGCGATGGCGATGTCGCCCTTCTGGCTGAGCGCGGGCCCCTCCCATTTCGAGGGCCAGGCGTTGACGAAGTTCCAGCGCGCCACCTCGGTGTGATTGTCCAGGTCGAAGACGACGATGGAACCGTTGCGGCGCACCACCTTTCCGTTCACGATCTCCTGCCGCCAGTCCCACAGCTCGGTCGAGTCGGTGATACCCCACTTCAGGGTGATGTCGGTGAAGGTGGTCTTGCCGGGTAGCCGGGTGAGGCCGCCGCTGCCGCCGCCGGCGCCGCCGATCGCGCGCGGGCCGTCGATGACTTCCGTCGTCGAGCCCAGCCCACTGCATTCGGTGAAGCTCACCGGCTCCTTCAAGCCGATGACGGTCACGATGAAATTGAATGCGCGATACGGATCTACCCGCCGCCCTGTCTGTGCCATGCCGATCTCCTAAACCTCGGTCACCTGTGCGCCGCCATCCCACATGCCGATGCGGAAGATGATGTATTCGGCCGGATGCACCGGCGCGACCCCGATTTCGCCGAAAAGCTGGCCCAGCGCCCGTTTGTCGGGCGGGTTCAGTTCCTGGTCGATCTTCACGTAGAAGGCCTCCGCGGCTGTCGCGCCGAAGAGCGCGCCGGATTGCCAGACCCGGGTCAGGAATTCGGAGATGGTCAGCTCCAGCCGTTTCCACAGCGCGATGTTGTTCGGTTCGAACACGGCCCAGTTCGTGCCGGCGACGATCGAGTCCTCGATGAACGACATCAGCCGCCGGACGTTGAGGTTGCGCCAGGCGGTGTTGTCCTTGGGCGCGGTGGTGCGCGCCCCCCACACCATCGGCGGGCGGCCCGGAAACACGCGCAGCCCGTTGATGTTCAGATTGTTGAGTGCGCCGTGCGTGGTGTTGTC
Source organism: Nocardia sp. NPDC051832 (assembly GCF_040681285.1). NCBI lineage: Bacteria > Bacillati > Actinomycetota > Actinomycetes > Mycobacteriales > Nocardiaceae > Nocardia > Nocardia sp. NPDC051832. The sequence continues at coordinate 644,933 of NZ_JBFAYL010000004.1, read as the reverse complement.
GAGCAGGAAATCCAGCGCGATCGCGCCGCGGATCACCTCGTTGGCCGGCGCCTTGTGCACGCCGCGCTCGGTGTCGCTGCGGGCGATGATTCCGGCGATGTGGCCCGACGGCGGGATGGACAGCGGATCAGCCTGGGCGTTCTTTGGATCGATGACTTTGATCCATGGCCAATACAGTGCCGCGAAGCCGGACTTCGACTCCAGCAGCTTGCGCTGGGTCTGGAGCGCTCCGTCGGCTTTCAGCGGAGTGGGGTCTTTCGCACCGTCCAGGATGGCCACGCGGTCGGCCAATTCCTCGCACTCGGTGATCACTTTGCGCTGCAGGGGCCCGTCGACGACGCCGGGCAGGCAGACCAGGCTGATGTCCTGGAGCGGCCGCAGCGCGGCCAGCGCTGTGTCCAGCTGCCCGGTGTCCTTATAGGCGACCACGTAGGCGAGCGTGCCGCCGTTCTCGAAGAAGCCGCGCACGGCGAAGGGCAACGTCTTCGTCGTGTCGTAGTCGCCGAACTGCTCGACGAAAGCGGTCCAATTCGTCACGGCGGTGGGTGTATTGAGTACCGCGTCGGCTTTCGAGACGGTGCCGATGAAGGCCGCGGTACTGGTTCCGGCGCCCTGGATGGGCCCGGTCGGCGTGATCTCGTCGATGTAGACGCCCGGTGCTGTTTTCGTCACGTCGATCATCGGTGCTCCGTCCGAGAGAAGGTTTCAGGAGAGGAAGACGGGGTGGATCTGGGCGGTTTCCCGATACTTGATCGGGTGCGTGACCTCGGGGCCGCCGGGTACTCGGACGCGCAGTGTGTAGTCGCCGAAAGCCAGCTCGCGGAAGCGAAATCGGCCCGCCGCGTCGGTGGTGGTGTCGAGGTTCTCGTCGAGGACCGAGACCGACGCGCCCGTGACCGCCGCCAAGCCCGCGTCGAAAACCCGGCCGGTGAGTTCGGGATGGGTGCGGGACACGCCCTCGATATCGATCGTCTCGACGCGGGAGACCGGATCGAGGGGATCGGGCGCCTGCATCCCGATGGTGACGGTGAGGGTGAAGGTGGGGCGCGGCACCGTGCCCAGCGCGCTCCACAGGTGCGCCAGGCTCTCGTCGGGCGGCGTCATCGCCAGCGCGGTGGGAACCGGGTAGCGCTGCGGCGGGTTCTGCAAGGAGCCCACCAGCGCGGTGTCGGGTATGACCCGGAATGTGCTCAGCCACAACAGGGTTGCGCCGAGGAGTTTGTGTTCCGCGGCGACTTTCACGTCACCGGATTGCGATGACCATGCCGTGATCAAATAGGTGCAGTCCACGCGGGTGGGTGGAGCGCCGGAAAGAAAATGATCATCGACTCGATCCATTATCGGCACGCTGCTTCGTAGCTCACGGTTTTCTGAAATGGCGTGCAGGAATAGATTGACGGTCGGCGGGGTGGGCGTGAAGTCTTTGTCGGGCGTCCGGAAACTGATCTCGGCGGCCCGCAGTTCGGCCGGGGCCGAGGCGCTCGACAACAGCCCGGCGAGGGTGGCGTCCAAGTCGTGAAACATAAACCACGCCTTAGGACTTCGGGGAGACAGTCATCATCTCCGAAGCTGCCTTTCACATGATCTTTTGGCTACCAGCAGGTACAGAGCGCCGAGGTGTACTCACTCGCACGGCTTTTCCGAGACCCCCGAGATCTCGACTCTACTTCATCGAAAACGCGCGACTCCAAGTTTACGACATCGTTGCCGTGTTTGGACCTACAATGAGCACACTTGTCCGCGGACGATGCGGAGACAGCCGGTGTCCGAAGAGGCGACATATCGCGATACGGTCGGCGCCGCCGATGCCGGTTCGGCGGAACTCGGCCCCGCGCTGCGGCGGCTGAATCGAATTCTCGCGCACGCCTTGGCTATTGCCCGGGAATCCTTCGGGCTCGATATCGCGGGGGATCCGTTCCGTGGCCTCTATATCGATGCCGAGGCGGCCCAGCGGGCGCTGCGCGACGCCGGGGGAGTGCACGGCATCGGGGACCTGGAGCCGGAATGGAACCAGATCCTCACCGAGGACGACCAGTGGGCGTGGCTGGCACGGACCTACGGGCTCACCGAACTGGAGCTCGATATCGTGTTGATCGCGCTCGCCCCCGAAGTCGATCTGCGCTACGGGCGGGTCTTCGGATACCTGCACGACGATATCGGTCAGCGGCAGCCGACCGTGGACCTCGCGCTGAACCTGCTGACCCGGACGCAGCACGAGAAGCTGGCCCGTCGCACCGTGTTCGGGACGGCCGCACCGCTGTTGCGCGGGCGGATCCTGACCTTGGCGGCCGAAGGCCGGCTGCCGATGTCGGCGCAGACCTTGCACCTGGATCCGCAGATCGTCGATGTCTTGCTCGGGCAGAACGGGCTCGATCGCCGCCTCGCCGGATGTTGCCAGTTGCGTCATCCGCAAACCCGTCCCGAGGGCGCACCGGTCGGTGAGTCGCTGCGCCGAGCGGTGGGCGCGGCGTGGCGGACCCGTCCGCTCACCGTCTATTTCGAGGGCCCGGAGGGCACCGGCAGGGGCGCGGCGGCGGCCGCGCTGGCGGCCGAGCTCGGGGTTCCCATGCTGGTCGTCCGGGCCGGTTCGCTGCCGCGCGATGAGACCTTCGCCGACCTCGTCGCCGTGGCCCTGCGGGAGGCGTTGCTGCACGGTGCGCTGGTCGTCGTCGAGGAGTTCGACGAATTCCGCCGTGTCGACGAAACAGGCAGGCGCGCAACTCTTTCTGATCAGTTGAGGACACACCCCGGCGTCGCCATCCTGATCGGCAGCGGCCCCTGGGTTCCGTTGCGCGACGACGAATTCGACTTGCTGGTGGTGGCTTTCGCCTTGCCGGACGCGGCCCGCCGGCGCGAAATCTGGGCCGCGGCGCTGAGTCAGGCGGGGGTGCACGCCGCAGCCGCGGACATCACCACGCTCGCGGGCCGATTCCGTCTGAGTGAAACCCAGATTCGCGCCGCCGTCCGGACCGCGGGCGCTGCGCCGGCCGTCGCCGAGTTGTTCGCCGCCGCGCGGGCGCTCTCCGCCAATGGACTGGCGTTGTCGGCGCGAAGGATCACCCCGAGGTACGGCTGGGACGACATCGTGCTGCCCGAGCACGCCGCCGGCCAATTGCGGGACATCTGCCGTCGCGTCGTTCATCAGGATCAGGTGCTGGGCGAGTGGGGATTCGGTCGCGGCATGTCCCAGGGGCACGGCATCAGCGCGCTGTTCGTCGGGCCGCCGGGCACCGGCAAGACGATGGCTGCCGAGGTCATCGCGCACGAGCTCGGCCTCGATCTGTACAAGATCGATCTGTCCACGGTCGTGAGCAAATACATCGGGGAAACCGAGAAGAATCTGGAGCGCATCTTCACCGCGGCGCCGCGGGCGAACGCGTGCCTGCTCTTCGACGAGGCCGACGCGATCTTCGGAAAGCGTTCCGCGGTCCACGATTCGCACGATCGCTACGCCAATATGGAGATCTCCTACCTGCTGCAACGGATGGAGCAGTACGACGGCTTGGCGATCCTCACCACCAACATGCGCGACAATCTCGACGAGGCGTTCGTCCGTCGCCTGCAGTTCATCGTGGAGTTCCCGCTGCCGAGCGAGGCCGATCGCGCGCGCATCTGGCGCACCCGGCTGCCCGCGGGCGCGCCCCGGGATCCAGCGATCGACTTCGAGCGCATGGCAAGGGATTTCGCACTCTCCGGCGCCGGCATCACCAATATTCTGCTGGGCGCGGCGTTCCGGGCCGCCGCCGACGACCAGCCGATCGGCACCAGCCATGTGCTGGCAGCGGTCGCCAGTGAGTATCGCAAGATGGGCAAGGTTGTGCCCGAGGCAGCAGGGGAGCCGGCATGAAAGCCACAGTGGCGGCGGCGGGCGAGCGCGGTAAAGCCAAGACCAGGGGCGGATCCGCGGGCCGCGTTCGGGACGCCCGATCGGCGGTGCGCGATGTCGCGCACGCGGCGGGCAACCAGGCGATGGGCAGCCGGCTCAGCCCGCGGATCGCGGAGTCGATGCGAAAAGCCTTCGGGCACAGCTTCTCCGATGTGACCATTCATACCGACCCCGCCGCGGCGGCCAGAGCCGATGCCCTGGGCGCGAGCGCCTACACGGTCGGACGCGATGTCGTCTTCGGCACCGGGCAGTACCAGCCCGATACGCCCGAGGGGCGCATGCTGATCGCGCACGAGCTGACTCATGTTGTCCAGCAAGATAATTCGTCTGCCGGTGGCGGCGGCCGCAATGCCGCGGCCGAAGCCGAGGCCGATGCCGCCGCGGTGGGTGTCGGCCTGGGCGAGCGCCCGGCCCGGGTGGCGGTTCGCGCACCGGTCGGCATCGCGAAGGCGGAGAAGGGCTTCTTCGAACGGGCCCGGGCGTTCAAGGATGAAACCTTCGCCCGGGCGGAGGCCGCGAAAGCCGCGGCCTTCGCCCGCGCGCGTGAGGTCGAGGAGCAGCTGCGCGCGGCCGCGCGGGCCGCCAAAGAAGCGGTCGTCACCACGGTCCAGCAGGTGGCCCCCGCCGTGGTCGCGGAGAAGGCGCAGGCGGCGGCCCAGGCTCAGACGAAGGCCGTCGCGACGGTACGGAAGGCGATGCCCGCGCTGAAGAAGCAGGCGAAGACGCTGGGCCGCGACGCCGTCAAGGGTTACCTCGGCACCGCCGAAGGCGTGTACCTGGAGGCCGCGAACTTGGTCGACACCGGCGTGTGGGCGGTTTCCAAGGTGGGTCAGGCCGAGGACATGGCGTTCGGAAGTCTCGACGACGCCGCCAAGCACGTGGGTCTCGGCGAGACCCAGCGCAAGGTGCTGAGCACCGCCGCGCGCGGCACGGCGCTGGTGGTGTCGGGCGGCACCATCGGGCTCGCGGGACCGCTCAACCGGCAGCTCCAGGAGGCGGCGAAACACTCCCCGGTGGATCCGGAGACCGGTGAGCCGATCGCGATCGACCCCATCACGAAGGCGCCGATGACCTCGGGGCTGGTCAGCAAGCTCTTCGACAAAATCGAAGGCGCCGTGGACAAATCCGGGGCCTTCGAAGGAGCGGCCCCCGACGACGGCATGCTCACCACGCGCGAGAAGGCCCAGATCGCCGGCAGTGTCGGGTCGCAAGTCGGGCTGGCGGCAGTCGGCGGCGAGGAAGTGGCGATTCCGCTGAAGATCGTCGCCGCGCTCGGTTCCGCGAAATCGATCGAGGTCGCGGTGCGCAAAGGCGCCACCAAGGAGGATCCGACCGCGTTCGTGCGGACCCGGGATTTCTGGTTCGCGATCGGCAACATGGTGTTGTTCATCGCCGGTCTACGGGCGGCGAAGGGTGGACGCAAGCTGTTGCCCCTGTTCATCGATTTCGCGATGGTCGCGCTGGCGACCGCGCAACCGGTGCTGCAATACGCGCACGATCTACAGCACGCGCACGGACCCGATCGGGACAAGATCCTGCACAAGGATCTGGCGGCTGTCGTGAAAGCCGGGCTGGACGCGCTGCGGCAAGTCGTCGCGCACCAGATGAATTCGCCGAAGTCCGGTGCCAAGCCGGGCAAGGCCGCTCCGACGCCCGAGCCGGAACCCGCCGTCCTGGTCAAGGTCGGCCCGGCCGAACATGTCGAGGGCGGCAAGCCGGGTACCGCACCAGCGACTAAACCGGTCTCTGCCGCCGAACCGGTCCCGGCCGCCAAACAGGTCTCTGCCGCAGAACCGGTCCCGGCCGCCAAACAGATCCCGGCCGTCGAACCAGTGTCGCAGCGGCCCGGTGCGGGCGATCATCCCTTCCGGCGACCCGAACCGGTGCCGCCCCCCGAGAAGTACTTCCCACCACCCGAACCGCGCCCTGCGCCCAAGCCGGTCCCGCCGCTGCCACCCGCGCCCGCCCCGGAGCCGCGGAAGCCGGCCGTCTACCCCGACTACCGTCGCCGCCGGGATCCGAGCCCGTTCCACGAACCGCCGGTCGAGCCGCCGCCGAAACGCCGGGAATTCGAGATTCCGCCGGACGAGAAGATGCCGGATCCCGTCAAAAAGGCTGTGCCGCAGCATGAGCCGGAGTTGGTGGACGCCGATGCGCCACCGGCCGCGCACGCCGCCGAGGCGGAAGCACCTGCCGCGGTGCACGAACCTGCCGCGGTGCACGAACCGGCCGCGGTGCACGAACCGGCCGTGCCCGCGGCCGCGCTGGTGGTTGCCGGTGACAGCGGACTCGCACCACCGGTGGTGCCGCCGCCGGTGAAAGCCAGCGTCGGCGGCCGCGGACCGAAAGCTCCTGAACCGGTGCGCCCGCCCACGCCCGCGATGACCGAAACCGCGCGCAAGGCCGGCCCGGAGACGCAGGCCGGGTATGGGAAGAAGCCCGAACTGCCGATCACCGGAGTGATGTACGGGCCGCGGAAGGCGACCCCTCGGGACCGCCGCTCGGCCATCGCCAAAAGCGCGAAGGCGTTCGAACCCGAAGTGCAGGCTCCGTTCGACAAGGCGTATCCGGGCGGCACGAGTGATCAACTGGCGATCCTGAACGGAAAGGTGGTCAAGCGGGGGACGCCCGGAGCCGGGATACTCGATACCGTCGTGCATCCCCTGAAACTCGCCGTCGACGCGAAGCAGTACCTGACGACGTTGAAGAATAATCCCGACGCCTTGATCTATGACGTCGTCAAACAAGCCAAGGACCGGGTTACCAACCAGCATCTCCCGCCCGGCTACCAGCAGGCCGTGGCAATCGATGCCCGCGGACTGAAGCTGACGGTCGCGGAGGGCACCTACATCATCGACAGCATCGTCGCCAGATCGGGCGGCGCGATCAAAGCCCAGCACATCTGGATCTGGTGCGACGACTAACGGGGAGCCACCGCCATGCCCTTCGTCCTGGTCAAGGGCGCGACCATCAAATGCGCGCACGGCGGCGTACTGCCGGTCTCGGCCGGTGACCCGCTGCACACGGTGAACGGCCAGGGAATCGTGCTGTCCGGCGACGAGATCGGCCTGCAATTCCTGGCACCCGCCCCCGGCGTCCTCGCCCCCTGTACCGCGAACAACAACGGCGTCGCCGCCCCGTGCACGACCGCCAAGGCCACCACCGGCATAGCGACGTCCTTGTTCATCGGCGGCCTCCCCGTCCTGCTCGACACCGCCACAGGCAAAACCGCCAGCGCCGCCGGCCCGGGCGAGTGGTCGGTAGTAAGCGCGGGCCAGGCCAAACTGACCGCGAGGTGACCGAGTAACCTCGGCCTCTGCTCTGACTCCGAGACAGATGGTGGTGCAGTTCGCGTGGTATCGGACCGTTACCGGCTGATCGAGCCGCGGCACCTCGGGGAGGTGATGCCGGCGTGGGAACCGCACTTTTCGCAGTTCGACACCGTGCGCGGATATTCCGAGCTCGGGCACGTGTTCCTGCGTAACAGCGCGACTCGCGAGTACGCGGTGCTGCACCCTTACGAGGCGCGCGCCGACAGCTATGGCCGGTTCATGGATCTCGACGACTTCATCACCGATGTCCTGCTCGACGCGGTCTTCACCAAATACGTGCTCCGGCCGACGCACGTAGCGGAGCTCGAGCAACTGCACGGTCCGCTCGGCGAGCAAGAGGTCTATATCGCCGCGCCCTACCCGTTCCTCGGCGGCTCCGAGGAACCGGATGCCTATATGCGCGGCGACATCTGGGTCTTTCTGGATCTCGTCGCCCAGGCGCAGGAGCTGTAGCCGAAAGCTGTTCTCGCCGTGGGACCCCGCCGGTGACGGTGTGGATTCGGCCTGCGGTAAGCTTCCGGAAATTGAGGTTTCTCCTCCGTTTGTGGTGTTCGCCGGGGGAGGGTGTTCGCATGCACGGCGGGCCGCGAAGGTGCTGTATCGGGCCCTGAACTCAGCACAACCCGGTTACCGTCAGGAGAACCCACTCGTGTCTGTATACCTTTATCGCTGGGGCAAATTCGCCTTTCGCCGCAAGTGGATAGTGCTGCCGGTGTGGCTCTTGCTGCTGGCGGCGCTCGGTATCGTCGGCGGTTTGCTCAGTAGACCGATGAGCAACGAGTTCAGCATGCCGTCGCTACCGTCGGAGCGCGCCACCGACATTCTGGACAAGCAGTTTCCCGGCATGTCGGGGCAGTTCGGCATCGATGCCGTGAGCGGCGCCTACGTGATCGAGGCGCCCGCGGGTACGAAGCTGACGGACAAGAAGAACAGCGCGGCCATCGACGCGCTGATCGCCGATCTGAAGGCGCTGTCGGTCGACAACGGCCAGCGCAGGCTGGTCACCGACAAGGCCGCCGCGACACTGGAGAACCCGGTCGAGGTGACCGAGTCGATGGGCTGCCTCAGCGCCGCCGACCCGGCCGTCTGCTCGGGCGCCCCCCTCAATGTGCTGAGCGCGGAGGCGCCGGGAACCGTTGCGGTACTGACGGTTCCGTTCGATATCGCCAATTCGGCGGACATCACCGACGAGGAGCGGCACGCCGCCTACGACGTTGCCGCCCCCGCGCGGGCACAAGGATTGACCGTCGAACTCGGCGGGGCCATCCAACAGGAACAAGAGCAGCCCAGCGGCCAAGCCGAGATGATCGGCATGGGTGTGGCGCTGATTGTCATGGTCATCGCCTTCGGCGCCGTCGTAGCGGCTTTCGTGCCGATCATCACCGCTGTCGTCGGCCTCGGCGCCGCCATGCTGGTGATCGCGCTGGGCACCGCGATCGTCGAGGTGCCCAGCTTCACCACATTCCTGGCGTCGATGATCGGCATCGCGCTGTCGATCGACTACGCGCTGTTCATTGTCTCCCGGTACAAACACGAACTGCGCGCGGCGGAAAGCCCGGAGGAAGCCGCCGGCATCGCCGTCGGCACCGCGGGATCGGCGGTGGTCTTCGCCGGTCTCACCGTTATCGTCGCGCTGAGCGCGCTGAGCATCGTCGGGGTCAACTTCCTGACGTTCATGGGTCTGGGCGGCGCGACCGCGGCCTTCTTCGCCGTACTCACCGCTGTCACCCTGATGCCCGCCCTGCTCGGCGCCTTCGGCCGCTTCCTGTTCACACCGAAGCTGCCGCTGGTCGCCCGGCACGATCCCGAGGACGACACCTCCGTCACCAACGGCATGCGGGTGGCCCGGCTGATCGGAAAGAGACCCTGGCTCGCCTTGGCCATCGCCGTGACAGCCCTTGCCGCACTGGCTACTCCGGCGCTCGACCTGCAATTGGGTCTGCCGGGCGAGGACAGCTTTCCGACCGAGTCCACCGTTCGCAAGGCCTATGACATCCGGACCGCGGGTTTCGGCGAAGGCAGCAACGGCATCCTTACGGTGGTCGCCGATCTGGAGCAGGTGCCCGAAGATTCGCGAAGAGCCGCGGTCACCGCGTTGCGCGACCGGCTCGCCGAGTTCCCCGAGATGGACTACGTGACCGCGCCGCAGTTCAGTCGGAACGAGCTCGGGGTAATGCTCAGTGGCGTACCGAGATCGGGGCCGAACAACCAGTCCACCAAAGATCTGGTGCGTGATGCGCGCGCCGCCGAGAAGGCACTGACCGAGCAGTTCGGCATCGAATACGGCATCACCGGCACCACGGCCATCTACGCCGACATGGACCGCGTCCTGCTCGGCAAGATCGTGCCCTACCTGGTCATCGTGGCAGGCGCGGCCTTCGTCCTGCTGATCCTGGTGTTCCGCTCGATCCTGGTTCCGCTCACCGCGGCCCTCGGGTTCCTGCTCTCCATGGCCGCTACCTTCGGCGCCACCGTCCTGATCTTCCAAGAGGGTGCGTTCGGCCTGATCGCGGACCCGCAGCCGATCGTCAGCTTCCTGCCGATCATGTTGATCGGCTTGGTATTCGGGCTCGCCATGGACTATCAGGTCTTCCTGGTGACCCGCATGCGCGAGGAATTCGTGCACGGCAGATCGCCGAAGAACGCCATGATCTCCGGCTACCACCACGGTGCACGCGTGGTCACCTCGGCGGCGATCATCATGATCTCGGTGTTCGGCTCCTTCCTGCTGGAATCCGACATCGTCGCCAAATCCATGGGTTTCGCCTTGGCCGCCGGTGTCGCCATCGATGCCTTCGTGGTGCGCATGGTGCTGGTGCCGGCGCTGCTGGTGATCATGGGGAAGCGGTCCTGGTGGATTCCGAAGTGGCTCGACCGCGTGCTGCCCGACATCGATGTCGAAGGGGCGAGGCTGCGAGAAGTGAAGCAGCCCGGTCGCGTCGAGGCCGATCCCTTCGTTGCTACGCACGACATGCCGGAGCCCCGCATCGCATCGCCCGTCCAGCCGGAGCCGGTCGTCGCGTCGCCCGTCCAGCCGGAGCCGGTCGTCGCGTCGCCCGTCCAGCCGGACCCGGTCGTGGCGGCGGCCCCTGTCGGGGAGTCCGTCGAGGAGGTCGCGCCGACCGTGCCCGAACCGCGGTCGGCCAACGACTCAGTCTTCACTCCGGCGACCACGAATGGTATTGGGATGCAACGGGTGCCGGGCGGACGCGGTGCGACCTCGAGAATCGCCGGATACATTCGCCGCGACGACGGGCACCCGGTGCAAGACGCCGTGCTGACACTGATAGATAAACGTGGACAACAGATTTCGCGCGTGAGCAGCAACGGCGACTACACTATCGAGCCGCCCGCGCCCGGTCCCTACGTACTGATCATCTCGGCGGACGGATACCAACCAGCCGCAGTACACGCCACCGCCGTAAGCGGGCGCACACAGCACATCGACGTCACGCTGCACGGATCCGGCGAGCTGGCGGGCGTGGTGCGGACCGCCACTCGCGAACCGGTGCCGGGCGCCACCGTCACAGTCACCGACTTGCGCGGCGACGTCGTCGGCAGTGCCGTCACCGGCGCGGACGGTGCCTACACCTGCAAGGGTGTCCTGCCCGGAACCTACACCCTGGTGGCGGTGGCTGCCCAAATGCGCCCCACCGCAACGGCATTGACCGTGCCTGCCAGCGGACAGCTCCGTTTCGACATCGAACTGGCACCGATGGCAATGCTGTTCGGAACAGTCCACGCCCGCGGCCGAGCCGTTTACGACGCCCAGGTATCCGTCCTCGACTGGTCCGGCGTAACCGTCGGCACCGTCCACACCGACGAGAACGGCCGCTACGCCCTGGCCGACCTCCCCGAGGGCGACTACACCGTCGTAGCCCGCGGCTATCCACTGGTGACCAGCGACGTAACCATCCGCGGCGGCGAAGTCGACCACGACGTACTGCTGGGCTTCGACACCGAGGAACACGCTCAGCTGTGACTGCTCAGAGGCTGTCGAGGTAGGGCTGGCCCAGCGTCGCGGACAGGTGGACCAGGCGCTGGGTGATGAAATCGGCGTCGCAGTCGAGGAGGCCGGATTGCCAGGCGCTGATCAGTTCTACGAAACCACCGACCGCGGCAATGGCGTCCATACGCAGGGCGAGCGGGTCGGTGCCGGGGCGGACGTAGACCTCGGCGCCGGTGACGACGAGGTCGGCGGTCAGTCGGAGGGCGCGGTCGCGGCAGGCTTCGAGGGCGGGGCTGCCCGCGTGGTGCCGCAGCAGGATGGCGCCGGCGGCCGGGTCGTCGGAAATGCGTTGTAGCACAGTGGCGCACGCGCGTTCGATGAGTTCCGGCAGCGGACGGCCGGCGTGTTCGCCGAAGACGGCCGTGAGCGCGGCCAGCATGTCGTCACGGACGTATTCCCAGGCGGCGACCAGCATTTCGTCGCGGTCGGCGAAGGTCTCGTAGAAATAGCGGTCGTTCAACGCGGTTCGTGCGCAGACCGCGCGGATGGTGACCGCGGTCCAGCCGCTCGCGCGCCAAACGTCAAGGGCGGCTTCGATCAGCCGGTCCCGGCGCTCGGTGCGGCGCTGGGCGGCGCTGCGGCCGCCCCAGGTGCGTGCTTCGGTCACGCTTTCCATCTTGACAACCCGGCGGCCCGCTCACAAACTGGTGACATGCGCAGTCAGTGGTGACAGTCGTCCCCAGTTGGCGCATTCGATACAGAGTCGTATCGCCCGAGGAGGGTCGGCATGGCACCACATGCCCAGGTCATCGACGAACGTCCGGAGCGCTCCGGCAAACCCGCGCCCAGCATGCGCACGAACACCGCCAGAGCGACATTCGAGGCGCTGGCCATCGGATTGGACCACCGCGCCGGATTGCTCGGCTGCTCGCGCCATGCCGACATGATGCGATTCCGGGCCGGAACTCGGCGCTACGTGGCCCTGAATCATCCCGACTACGTCGACCACGTGCTGCACGCCGGGCGCTTGAAGTACCGCAAGTCCTTCGAATACGAGATTCTGCGGGCGCTGCTCGGGGTCAGCCTGTTCACCGACGAAGGTGAGTCCTGGCAGCGGCACCGCACCCTGCTCAATCCGATGTTCGCCCGCCGTCATCTCAACGGGCTGATCGATCTGATGATCGAACCGATCCAGGCACGGCTGGATCAGCTCGACGGCGAGTCCGGACGCCTCGAGGTCGACATGGTCGGCGAAATGGTGCAGCTGACGCTCAATGTGGTCGGAAACGCGCTGTTCGGACAGCAATTCGGGCCCATCGCGACACGAATGTCGGACCTGGTCACCGGCGGCCTGCGCTTCGCGGAACGCTTGGAGCGAGTGTTCGTCGTGGCCGCACCACCCACGCCCGTGTGGCGGCTGACCGCTCGGGCAGCCTTCACGCCGGTGCCGCTGCCGCCGCCGTTCCGCAAGGTGCAGCGGATCGTGCGGATCCTCGACCACGAGGTGTGGGCGCTGGTGCGCGAGCGCGACATTCACCGCACCGACAGCCCGGATCTGCTGAACCACTTGCTCGAAGCCGCCGACGAGCACGGGCCGCTGCCGCTGCGGCGGGTCCGCGACGAGGCGCTCACGTTCATGCTGGCCGGACACGAAACCACCGCCAACGCGCTGTCCTGGATGTGGTACTTGCTCGCCTTGAATCCCGCGGCCCGCGCCCGCCTGCTCGACGAAGTCGACACCGTGCTCGAAGGCCGCACCCCGACGGTCGCGGATCTGGCCCGATTGCCCTGGACCGCAGCGTGTTTCCAGGAGGCGATGCGTTATTTCTCGCCGGCGTGGGCGATTCCGCGAGTCGCGGTCGAGGACGACGTGATCGACGGGCATCACATTCGCCGGGGCACCACGGTGATCATCCCGACCCACCACATCCACCACGACGCGCGCTGGTGGGCCGATCCGGAGGAATTCGATCCCGGGCGCTTCCTGCCGGGCGCGAATCCGAGCCGCCCGCGGTCGGCGTATCTGCCGTTCGGCGGCGGCAAACGGATGTGCATCGGCTCCAGCTTCGCCACGATGGAGGGTGTGCTGATCACGGCGCTGCTGAGCCAGCACTACGTCTTCGATCTCGTGCCGGGGCATCCCGTCGAGCCGGAGGCGACCTTGACGCTGCGCCCGCGGCACGGCCTGCCGATGGTGGCGCGCCGGCGAGAACGCGACTGAGAAGGATGGGCACGTGAGCAGTACCAGCACAGTGGAGCACGAGATCGTTGTCATCGGCGCCGGATTCTCCGGCATCGGATTCGCCATCAAAGCGATCGCGGCCGGGTACACCGACCTGCTGATCGTCGACGAGGCGGACGGGGTCGGCGGCACCTGGCATTGGAACACCTATCCCGGTGTCGCCGTGGATATTCCCTCGTTCAGCTACCAGTTCTCCTTCGAGCAGCACCCGGCCTGGTCGCGCACCTACGCGCCCGGGCAGGAGCTGAAGAACTATGCCGAGCATTGCGTGAACAAGTACGGGCTGCGCCCGTATCTGCGCCTGCGCACCGCGATCGAGACCGCCGAATACGACGAGCCCGGGAATCGGTGGACGCTGACCACCGATGCGGGGGAGCGGATCACCGCTCGGTTCCTGGTCAACGCCGCAGGTGTGCTCACCCGGCCGAAACTGCCGGAAATACCAGGGCTGGAACAGTTTTCCGGAATCACCATGCACACCTCGCGCTGGGATCACCAGGTGCCGCTGCGGGGCAAGCGCGTGGGAATCATCGGTACCGGCGCCTCGGCCGTTCAGGTCATCCCTGAGATCGCGCGCGAGGTCGCGGAGCTGACCGTGTTCCAGCGCACCCCGATCTGGTGCCTGCCCAAACTCGACGCGCCGCTGGCGCGACCCGCGGGATGGGTGCTCGAGCGTCTCCCGGTGGCGCGCCAGGCCGCGCGGATCGCCAGCCAGGCGTTCGTCGAGGTGACCTTCCCGATCGCGGCCCATTACGGCCGGGTGCTGCCCACCGGACGCGTCGGCGAGGCCGTCGGGCGCAACTTCCTGCGCACTCAGGTGCAGGACCCGGTGATCCGCGAAAAGCTCACCCCGCGATACGGATTGGGCTGCAAACGCCCCAGCTTCCACAACAGCTATCTCGCCACCTTCAACCGTTCGAACGTCCACCTGGAGACCGACCCGATCAGCCACGCCGGAACCGGCGCGGTGCACACCGTCACCGGCGGCACCCACGAGTTCGACATCCTGATCCTCGCAACCGGATTCAAGGTCATGGAGTCCGGCAACATGCCCACCTACCGCCTCGTCGGATCCGGCGGTCTCGAACTGGAGAAATGGTGGGACGAACATCGCCTCCAGGCCTACGAGGGCGTCAGCGTCCCCGGATTCCCCAACCACTTCGCCATCTTCGGCCCCTACGGCTACAACGGCTCCTCCTACTTCACCCTGATCGAAGCCCAAACCCAGCACATCCTGCGCTGCCTGCGCCACGCCCGCCGCGTGGGCGCGAACCGCATCGAAGTAACCGCGGCCGCCAACCAGCGCTACTTCGCCGAAATGCTCGCCCGCCGCAAGAACCAGATCTTCTGGCAGGCCACCTGCGCCGACGCCAACAGCTACTACTTCGACAAACACGGCGACGTCCCCCTGCGCGCCTCGACCACCCTCGAAACCGCCTGGCGCAGCAGAAGATTCCGCCTGGCGGACTACGCCTTCGACCGCGCTTCCTGAGCCTTTCGGGGCTTATAGTTGTGGTATGGAGGAGAGCGCGCCTTCGCCGCGTCCGGAGCCCGAGCCGGACCGCGCGGAGCCTCCGGCGCAGCGGGGTATCGGCCCAATCTTGCAGCGCGTCAAACCGTTCGGCGGCTGGCTTGCGGGAGTCGTCGCGGCGGTCGTTGCGACGGTGATCGGCGCGCTACTCGTGCCGACGAATTCGGAGAAGAAGAGCGATCCGGACGCGCTGCCGTTCACGATGGTGATCGATACCCGTCGGCCCAGTGGCGTCGGCTGGATGACCGCGCGAACACTGACGGAGTCGAGTCAGTTACCGATCTATGCGGACGATCAGGACAAATGGCGCGAGGATTGGGAGCGCTGGGTCGACCGGAACGCGGCCGTTCCTGCTTCTGCCCTGGTGGTGACCTTCACACTGCAAGGAACCTCGGCGGCGGAGGTGACATTGACCGGGCTCACAGTCCGGGTGACCGAACGCCGGCCGCCGATCACCGGGACCCATGTCGTCGAGATGGGGGCGGGCGACACACCGTATCGATTCGTTACCGCGGATCTGGATACCGAGCCGCCATCGCTCAGCGACTACTTCGATCCCTTCTTCGGCGCCCGCCTCCCGGAAAGCCACCGGCGCCCGATGCGATTCCCCTATCAGGTGAGTCTCTCCGACGCCGAAAGTTTCGAGGTGCACGGCAAGGCAGGAGCGTGCGACTGCGCGTTCGTCATAGAGATAGCGTGGAATGCCCTGGGCCGCACCGGAACAACGACTATCGACGACGGCGGCAGGCCATTCCGGGTGGCCGGAACGGACGCTGCCACCCACTACTGCCAATCCCTCGGCGGCTTCATCGGTTCCGAGCCCGGCTGCCGGACTTTGTAGGGGCGGCGCGGCGGGCCTTCGGATGTGTGGGAGCTCACATTTATCGGGAATCGGGCGAAATCGGCTAACAGCTACTCTCTAGTTACTGATAGAGCGTTGTCAGATGATTTCAACCTGTTCCGCGAGGAGGCCGGTAGTGAAACGATTTGCAGTAGTGCTCACCGCAGCAGTTGCCAGCGCGATCGCGGCGCCGCTTGTCAGTACCGCGACCGCCAGTGCGGATTTCTGGGAGCCCGCGCCCGGGATCTCCATCTGGGTGCCGGACGGCATGTTCCGGGGGCTGCCGGGGATCCGGCCGTCGACGCCTCCGCCGCCGCCGGGGCCGCCGCCGGTCGAGGGCGCGCCGTGCGGGGATGACGGCAGGGGGACGTGGGTGCACCTCGAGGGCGGCAATGCCGCGCATTACGGCACCGAATGGATGTGCCGGTACTGAGCGTACCGATAGCTGAATCGCGAAAAAGATCCCTTCCGGCCGAGGTCGGAAGGGATTTTTGTGGGGTAACCAGCGGTGGGGTTTATAGTTGCGCCATGCAACACCCACCTGGGCAGTGGTCTCCCGAACTCGTCGACGTGCACGAGGCGCTGACGCACATCGTCCGCGAGATCATTGTCAGCCGTCCCGCCGCCGAGGGACTGCCCTCGTTCGCGCAGCAGGCGGCGCTGTCCTATATCGGCCGGAATCCGGGCTGCCGGGCGACCGAGATCGCCGAGTCCTTCGGAGTGCATCGGTCGACCGTGTCGCGGCAGCTGCGGGCCTGTATGGACGCGGGCTGGGTGACGGCCGGGGAGGGCAGTCTGCACGCCGGTTATCCGCTGACCTTGTCCGCCGGGGGGCGGGCTGTGCTCGAGGAAGTGAACGGACACGATCTCGCTCGGCTCGGCGAGCGCACCGCGGACTGGAGACCGGGGGAGATCGCAGACTTCGCCCGCGCGCTGCGCCGCTTCCATCAACCCGGTCCGACCATTGGAGACAATCATGCGTGAGTTCGCCGCGGCCACCACCTTCGCCATCGCCGAGGACGAAACCATCGTCCGCTCCGTCTACCTCCAGGCCGAGCAAGCGCCCGCGCGAGTGCTGTTCTCCCGGCCGGTCGGCGAGCACTGGCTCGACGTCACCGCCGCGGAGTTCGCACGCCTGGTCTCCGGCGTCGCGAAAGGGCTGATCGCCAACGGGATTCAGCCCGGAGACCGGGTGGTGCTGCTGTCGGCGACCCGGTTCGAGTGGACGCTGCTCGATTTCGGGATTCTGGCCGCGGGTGCGGTCACCGTTCCCGTCTACGATTCGTCCGCCGCCGATCAGGTGCGCTGGATCCTCGAGGACTCCGCCGCGGCGGTCGCGGTGGTGGAGACCGCCCGGCACAAGGAGCTGCTCACCGATGCGCCGGACACGCTGCGGCGGACGCTGGTCATCGGCGACGGGGCCGAAGCCGTGTTGCTCGCCGACGGCGCCGACGTGCCCGACGAGGTCCTGCGCGAGCGGCTCGACGGGCTGCGCGCCGACGATCTCGCCTCCCTGGTCTACACCTCCGGAACGACCGGCCGTCCCAAAGGGTGCATGCTGACGCACCGCAACTTCCTCTCGGAAGTGCGCGGCATCCTGACTGCCAGCATCGGCGAGGTCGCGCACCCGGGGCAGCGGATGCTCACCTTCCTGCCGCTGGCGCACGTGCTGGCCCGCGCTGTGTCGATGGCCGCCGTCGAGGCGGGGATGACCCAGGCGCACTGGTCGGATTTCAAGACCATCACCACGCAATTCACGCGCTTCCGGCCGCACACGATCCTCGGCGTACCGCGGGTGTTCGAGAAGGTGCGCGACGGTGCGTACAAGAAGGCGCACGACGGCGGCAAGGCCAAGGGCGCGGTATTCCGATTCGCCGAGCGCACCGCGATCGGGTGGAGCGAGCAGATGGACAGCACAGGCGGATTCGCCCGCCGCCCGGCGGTGCTGTCGCGGCTGCGGCACGCGCTGGCCGAGCGGCTGGTGTACGCGCCGTTGCGGGCGGCGCTGGGCGGGGACTGCGAGTTCGTCATCTCCGGTGGCGGCGCGCTGGCGCCGCGACTGGGGCATTTCTTCCGCGGCGCGGGGATCCCGATCTACGAGGGCTATGGGCTCACCGAGACCACCGCGGCGCACTGCGTCAACGTCCCGGGCGCGGTGAAAATCGGAACTGTGGGTAAGCCGCTGGGCGGCAATGCCGTTCGGATCGCCGAGGACGGTGAGATCGAACTCGGCGGTGGTGTGGTGTTCGCCGGATACTGGCGTGCGGAGCAGGCCACGGCCGCGGCCCGGCCCGACGGCTGGCTGCGCACCGGCGATCTCGGCGAGCTCGACGAAGACGGATTCCTGTCGATCACCGGACGGAAGAAGGACCTGCTGGTCACCGCGGGCGGCAAGAACGTCTCGCCCGGCCCGATGGAAGACCTCATCCGGTCGCACACGCTGATCTCGCAAGCCGTCGTGCTCGGCGACGGGCGGGCCTTCATCACCGCGCTGACCACCATCGACCTCGAGGCCTTCACCGCGTGGAAGGCCGCCAACGGCAAGCCGGCCGACGCGACCATCGCCGACCTGCGCGCCGACCCCGCGCTCCGGGCGGAGGTGCAGCGGGCGATCGACGACGCCAACAGCACCGTCTCGCACGCTGAAGCCATCAAGAAGTTCGCCGTGCTCGAGCACGACTTCACCGAGGATTCCGGCGAACTCACCGCGACGCTCAAGGTCAAACGCCATGTGATCGCCGAGCGCTACGCCGACGAGATCGAGAACATGTACCGCCGCTGACCCACGAGTAGTACTCCGGGTGTGCGGTGCTGTCCACCGATCGGTGGACAGCAAGTTCGACCGGTAGAGGCTGTCGGCGGCGGCACGTGGCCCAGCAGCATTGGGGCATGCGAAATCGCTTGGTAGCCATAGCCGGCTGGAGCGCGGGCCGTCCGTGGCCGGCCATTGTCGGATGGTTTGTGTTCGTGGCGCTGTGCCTCGGGATCGGCCTGGGAATCGGCGGGAAACCCGCGGCGAC
This sequence comes from Nocardia sp. NPDC051832, assembly GCF_040681285.1. Classification (NCBI taxonomy): domain Bacteria; kingdom Bacillati; phylum Actinomycetota; class Actinomycetes; order Mycobacteriales; family Nocardiaceae; genus Nocardia; species Nocardia sp. NPDC051832. Next base: position 626,132 of record NZ_JBFAYL010000004.1, on the reverse strand, counting down.
CGAGGACTTCTGGATCGGCGAGGCCGGGCGCGGGGAGGCGATCGCCACCTCGGGTGGATTGCAGCAGCGGCCGATGGAGCGGGTGCTGATCACCGATCACGGGGCGCGGCTGGGCGCGGCGGCGGACACCGCGGCGCGCGAGATCAGCGACCGGATGCGGGCGCTGCCAGAGGTCGAATCCGTTGCCGCGCCGGTGTATTCGGCCGACCGGACGGCCCTGCGGGTCGATGTGACCATGGCCGGGGCGGAGCTCGCCGCTGATGAGCACGTGGCGGCCCTGCGGGCGCAGACCGAGCTGGTGCAGCGAGCCCATCCCGCACTGCTGATCGAGGAGACCGGCGGCCCCTCGGTCAGCAAGGGTGTCGACGCGTTGCGGGGGCGGGATCTGGCCCGGACCGAAATGATCGCGGTGCCGGTCACCTTGCTCACGCTGCTGGTGGTGTTCCGCTCGCTGACGCTGGCCCTGGTGCCGTTGCTGCTGGCTGTCTCCGCCATCGTCGCCGCCATCGGCTTGTCGATGCCCGCCTCACATCTGTTCCCGGACAACGGGGTCGGCACCAACATCATCCTGCTCATCGGCTTGGCGGTCGGCGTCGACTACACGCTGTTCTACCTGAAGCGTGCCCGGGAGGAGCGTGCGCGCTCCGGCGGCCGGCTGGACTCGCGGGCGCTGGTGGAAATAGCCGCCGCGACCTCGGGCCGAGCCGTCGTGGTGTCGGGGCTGGCCGTCGCGGCTTCCTCCGCGACCTTGTATCTCGCCGATGACGTGATCTTCTCCTCCATCGCGACCGCGGCGATCCTGGTCACCCTGGTCTCGGTGGCGAGCTCGCTGACCGCGCTGCCCGCGCTGCTGACCGTGCTCACCGCCCGGGCCGCACGCGTGCGCCGGGAACCCGCGCAGGGCGGTCGGTTCACCCGCGCCGTACTCCGTCGCATCGCGGCCAAACCTGTTTCGGCACTGGCTATCTCAGTGCTCGCGATGCTCGCGCTCACGGCCCCGATACTCGGCCTCGAACTCACCGATATGGGACGAGAGACCCATCCGCGCACCATCCCGGCCATGCAAACCTTCGATCGGCTCAATGCCGCCTTCCCGGAACTGAAGTCGATGCACCAGGTCGTGGTGGCGGCGGATCCGGCACGAGCGGAACAAGTTGCCGGCGCATTGCGGGCCCTGGCCGAACGTTCCGCGAGCGATCCCGAGCTGACGGGAACCGCGGCATTGCGCACCTCGGCCGACGGCCGGGTCAGCCTGCTCGAATTGCCTGTGCCGCACTACGTCAGCGACCGCGCGGCGTTGCGTTCACTCGAACGCGTGCGCGCGGACCATGTTCCGGCCACGATCGGCACGCTCGGCAACGTCGACTACGCGGTCACCGGCGATGTCGCCCGCTACGCCGACTATCCCGAGCATCAGCAGCGGAAACTGCCGCTGATCATCGCAGCGTTGCTGCTGGTGACCTTCGCCTTGACCGCCGCGGCATTTCGCTCCGTCGTCCTCGCCTCGGTCGGTGTGGTGCTGAACCTGCTCTCGGCCGGCGCCGCGCTCGGGTTGCTGACCCTGGTCTTTCAGCGCACCTGGGCCGAGACCCTGCTCGATTTCAGCTCGACGGGCAGCATCGGTTCCCGAGTTCCGTTGCTGCTCTTCGTAATCCTGTTCGGTCTGTCGATGGACTATCAGGTCTTCGTGCTGAGCCGCATTCAGGAGGCGGTGGACAACGGCGCGTCGACCAGGCAGGCGGTTCTCGACGGTGTCGGCGGTTCGGCGGGCGTGGTCACCAGCGCCGCGTTCGTCATGGTGACCGTGTTCGCCAGCTTCATCCCGCTGCACATCATGGAGATGAAGCAGATGGGCTTCGCGCTCGCCGCGGCGGTACTGCTCGACGCGTTCGTCATCAGGATCGTGATCCTGCCCGCGCTGCTGCTCCTGCTCGGTGACCGAACCTGGTGGCCGCGCCGGCCCGCCACGGTCCGCGCGGGCCGTGTCCCGGTGAACGTAGGCTGATCGAAGTGAGCCAGCCCCCGCGTACCGACGACCGGTTTCGAATACGGATCCTGCGACGGTGGTATTTCCTCTGCTGGGCGCTGTTCGGCCTGTGCCCGCCGCTGGTGGCGGTGCACGACCGGATCGACGCCACCAAGTACGGAACGTGGGCGCTGGTGGCCGTACTCGCCGCGAGTTACCTCATCCTGCTCGTGTTTCCCCGCGGTCCGTTGGTTCGGCCGAGCGGCTTCCTCGGCGTGCTCGTCCTGGTGCTCGGTGGGACCGCGATCCTGCTGGACGGCGGTGCGGCGTTCTTCATCGTCTCGCTCCCGATGTTCTGGATCTACACGACGACCCCGCGACAGGCGATCGGCTGGACCGGTGCGGCCGCGGTGGCCACTCTCCTCGGGACCGCCGGCGCGGTGCGGGAATCGCCCGGCAATGTGGTCTTCACCCTGATCGGCCTGGCCGGCGGCGTTCTGCTCGGACTGTGGATGGACCGCGTCCTGCGGCAAGGTGACGAGCGCGCCCGCGTGCTCGCCGCCGAACTGGGGCGAACACAGGCGGAGTTGGCCGCCGCACACCAGCGGCAGGGCGCGGCCGAGGAACGCGAACGCCTGGCCCGCGAGATCCACGACACCCTCGCCCAGGGCTTCGCCTCCATCATCGTGCTGGCCGAGGCGGCGCGCGGCGGGCTGGAGACCGACCCGCGGACCAGCGCCCGGCAGCTGCTGTCGATCGAGCGCACGGCCCGCGAGAACCTCACGGAGGCAAGGGTTCTCGTCGGCGCCGCGCCCGCCGGTGGTGGCGCGACCGGGGGCATCGCGCCGGCGCTGCGCCGCATCCTGGACCGGTTCGCCGAAGACACCGGGCTGATCGTGCACGCGGAACTGGCCGACCTCGACTGCGATCAACCCACCCGGATCGCCCTGCTGCGTTGCACACAGGAATCGCTGGCGAATGTCCGTAAGCACGCCGGAGCGAGCACCGTCAGCGTTGTCCTGGCTCGCGGACCCGCCGGCCCGGAACTCGAAATCACCGACGACGGCATCGGATTCACGCCGCACACGGCCCGCGGTTTCGGCCTCGACGGCATGCGCGACCGCCTCCGCGAACTCGGCGGCGAGCTCACCGTGACGAGTGCACCCGGCGACGGCACCCGGATCTTCGCGTCCCTGCCCCCGACTGATCGGAACTGACATGGCCGAACGCCTCCGGTTGATCCTCGCCGACGACCACGTCGTCATGCGCGCGGGCATCGCCGCCCTGCTGGCCGCCGAACCGACCATCGACATCGTCGGCGAGGCGGCGGACGGCAGCGCGGCGATCGCCCTCGTCGAACGCCTGAAACCCGATGTGGCACTACTGGATCTGCGCATGCCGGTCCTGGACGGGGTCGCCGCCACCCGCGAAATCGCTCGCGGCACGACGCAGGTGCTGATCCTCACCACCTACGACACCGACGCCGACATCGAACGCGCCATCGAAGCGGGAGCCATCGGCTACCTGCTGAAGGACACCACCCGTGACCAGCTCGTCGAGGCCATCCACGCCGCCGCCCGCGGCCAGACCGTCTTGGCGCCCCGCGTCGCCGAACGCCTGGTCGCCCGCATCCGCCGTCCCGCCCCGGTCGCCCTGACCGCCCGCGAAACCGACGTCCTGCGCGCCGTCGCCGACGGCCTCTCCAACCCCGAGATCGGCAAGCGCCTCACCATCGCCGAGGCCACCGTCAAAACCCACCTGCTGCGCATCTTCGCGAAACTCGACGTCAGCGACCGCACCCATGCCGTCGTCGTCGCCATGGACCAGGGCCTGCTGTAGCTCGGCATTAGTGACTCTTGCCACATCCGGTACGTGAGCGTACCGTCAGCTCGGTACGAAGGTGTACCAATGCTGGGAGGCGCATATGAACACCGTCAAGCTGCCCGACGGGCCGACCACGCCGCAGGTTGTGCAGGCTGTGCAGATCCTCTTCCGCAGGACGCGCTACGGGCGTCGGTTGCGTGATCGCTACGGCTCGGCGTTCATGGTGTACATGCCTCGATTCGGGCGGACCGTGGTGCTTTCCGAGCCCGCCGAGGTCAAGGCGCTGTTCACCACGAGTCCCGCGCTCGCGGACAATCTCGACGTCAATCTCGGGCAGTTCCTGGGGCCGGGATCGCTGTTCGCGCTGTCCGGCGACGGGCACCGGAAACAACGCAAACTGTTGACGCCGCCGTTCCACGGCCGGCGCCTCGCGGTGTACGAGGCGCTGGTCGAGGAAGAGGCGGTTCGTGAGATGGGGGCGTGGCCGTCCGGGCGGGAATTCGGGTCGATGGACTCGATGATGCGGATCACGTTGAACGTGATTCTGCGCGCCGTATTCGGCGCCGAGGGCGCCGAATTCGACCGATTGCGCGAACTGCTGCCGAAGCTCGTGCTCGTGGGTTCCGCGCTGGCCGCGGTGCCGGTGCCGCGAAAGTTCCTGGGCCGCTACGGTCCCTGGGCCCGGTTCCGGAGCTACCGGCGAGACTACGACGGGATCGTGGATCGGCTGATCGATCGCGCGGCCGCCGATCCCGGGCTGGCCGAGCGCGACGATGTGCTGTCGATGATGCTGCAATCGCACTACGACGACGGTTCGGCGATGACGCGCGGCGAGATCGCCGACGAACTCCTGACACTGCTCACCGCCGGGCACGAGACCACCGCGACCACCCTGGCGTGGACCGTCGAACGCCTGCGCAGGCATCCGGATGTGCTGCGGCGCTTGGTTACCGAGGTCGACGAGGGCGGTTCGGAGCTGCGCGAGGCGGTGCTGCTCGAGGTGCAGCGGGTCCGCCCGGTCATCGACGGCACCGCGCGCCAGGTGCGCGCCGAAGCGCTACAGCTCGGTCGGTGGACCTTGCCGAAGGGACAGAACGTATTCGTCAGCATTCGGCTGATGCACGAGAACGAGGAGCTGTTCGCCAACGCGCGAACTTTCGACCCGGACCGGTTCCTCGGCGTCCGGCCCGGCGCTTTCAGCTGGATTCCGTTCGGCGGCGGCGCGAGACGCTGCATCGGCGCGGCGTTCGCCACCATGGAGATGAACGTCGTCCTGCGCACATTGCTCCGGGACTTCACCATCGAGCCGACCGACGCCGCGGACGAAGGCACCCATTTCCGCGGTGTCGCAATGGTTCCGAGCCGCAAGGGCCGCGTCGTAGTCCGTCGCCGGGCCGCCCGTCCGGCTGCCGATTCCGCCGCGCGCACCGCCGAAGTGACCGCGTGAGCGCGCAGTCCGCGGCGGTGGGCCGCGGTATCACGCTGGCATACGAGCGGTCCGGGGCAGGCGGTACGCCATTGGTGTTGATCGCGGGTCTGGGCCAGCAACTACACGAGTGGCCCGAGCCGCTGTGCGCCTTGCTGGTGGGCCGTGGTTACGAGGTGATCCGGTTCGACAATCGGGATGTCGGAGGATCGACGCACGCCGGCTTCCCACCGCCGCGTCCGATCCAACTCCTGCGCGGCCGTTGGCATTCCGAGCAGTACGAGCTCGACGATCTGGCCGCGGACACGGTCGGGCTGCTGGATGCGCTCGAGCTGGACTCGGCACACCTGGTGGGTATGTCGATGGGCGCGATGATCGCCCAGACGGTGGCCGCGCGCTATCCGGCGCGGGTCCGATCGCTCACCTCCATCATGTCCACCACCGGCGCCGCGCGCATCGGCCGGCCCGCTTGGTCGACCTGGCGGCTGATGATGAGCCGGCCGGCCCGCACCCGCGACGACCACATCGACGCCGCGGTGCGCATGTATCGGCATATCGGATCCCACGGCTATCCGTTCGAGGAGACCGCGGTGCGGGCCCGTGCGGCCCTGGCCTGGGATCGCGATCCGCACCCCGCGCCCGGGGTCGGCCGTCAGCTGGCGGGAATCATGAAGTCCGGCGACCGGACTCGCCAACTCCGCGCGGTGACGGCGCCGACCTTGGTGCTGCACGGCGATCGCGACCGGATGGTCGCGCCCACCGGAGGCGCGGCGACCGCCGCCGCCATTCCGAATGCGCGCCTGCACACCCTGCCCGGCATGGGCCACGATCTGCCCACCGGCGTGCACAGCTCGCTCGCCGATCTCCTGCACGACCACCTCAGCGCCCCCGTGAGGAGCACCGATGCCCCGTAAGAATCGGCCACTGTCCGGTCACCCGGTAATGATCACCGGCGCCGCGTCCGGAATCGGGCGCAGCCTGGCCCAATTCCTCGCGCGGCAGGGGTCGGCGGTCGCGATCGCCGATATCGACGCGGCGGGTCTCGCACGGACCGCCGCCAGTCTGTCCGGGCCGGTGCTCACCCGCGTGCTCGACGTGCGCGACGCCGGCGCCCAGCTCGCCTTCGCCGCCGAGGTGCGCGACTGGCTGCCCGCGCCGTTGGCGGCGGTGTTCAACAATGCCGGGGTCGCGGTGTCGTCGTCGGTGCTCGACGCCGTGCCCGAGGACGACGAGTGGTTGCGGCAGATCAACTTCGACGGGGTCGTGCACGGCACCCGCGCCTTCCTGCCGCTGCTCGTCGAACAGGACCGCGGCGTCATCGTCAACACCTCCAGTGTGTTCGGGCTGCTCGGTATGCCGAACCAAAGCGCTTACTGTGCGGCGAAATTCGCGGTGCGCGGCTTCACCGATGCGCTGCGGCAGGAACTTCGAGGTACCGGGGTGTCCGCGGTCAACGTGCATCCGGGCGGCATCACGACCAACATCGCCCGGAACGCGCGCGTGCACAAGGATCCGGAAGGACTGGGCCGCAGCAAGGAGCAGATGGCGGCCGACTTCGAGGCCGTGACGATGACCTCGCCGGACCGGGCTGCCGAAATCATCTGCCGCGGTGTGGAACGCGGGAAATCACGCATCCTGGTCGGACCGGACGCCTACCTGTTCGACGCGCTCGCGCGGATCGCGCCCACGCATTACTACGACGTGATGGATGTGCTCATGCGCAGGCTGCGGGCCAGGGGCCAGGCGGGAGCCGCGGTGTGAGCGAGCATTTCGATGTGCTGATCGTGGGGGCCGGATTGTCCGGCATCGGGGCGGCCCACCAATTGCAGGCGCGGTTCCCGCGGCGCGGCTACGCGATTCTGGAGGCGCGCACCACGATCGGCGGTACCTGGGATCTGTTCCGATATCCGGGTGTGCGATCGGACTCCGACATGCACACTCTCGGCTACCGGTTCCGGCCGTGGACTCAGGCGAAAGCCATCGCCGACGGGCCGGCGATCCTGGACTACATTCGCGACACCGCCGCGGAAGCCGGTATCGAGCAACGAATTCGATTCGGGCACAAAGTAATCCGTGCGTCGTGGGACTCGCGGACGGCCCGCTGGACAGTCGAGGTGCGGCACGACGACACGACCTCCACCCTTACCTGCGCCTTTCTGTACATCTGCGGCGGCTACTACCACTACGACCGCGGACATACGCCCGGCTTCGCCGGATCAGCGGACTTCGCGGGCACGATCGTGCACCCGCAACACTGGCCCGCGGACCTGGACTACGCGGGGAAACGGGTCGTGGTCGTCGGCAGCGGCGCCACTGCGGTCACCGTGGTCCCGGCGATGGCCGACACCGCGGCGCACGTGACCATGCTGCAGCGTTCACCGACCTACATCTTGCCCGTGCCCGCCGAGGACGCGCTCGCCATCCGGTTACGTGAGCTACTCGGGCCCCGGCGGGCCTACGCGCTCAGCCGCTGGAAGAACGTGCTGGTAGGTACGCTGATCTATCAGCTCAGCCGGCGGCGGCCGAGGATGATGCGGAAGTTCATCCGCGGCCAGAACGTCAAGCACCTACCCGCGGGATACGACGTGGACACCCATTTCAACCCGTCCTACGACCCCTGGGACCAGCGGCTCTGCCTGGTGCCCGACGCCGACCTGTTCCGGGCGATCCGCGAGGGCAGCGCCACGGTGGTGACCGACCGCATCGAGGGTTTCACCCCGACCGGGTTGCGGCTGGAATCCGGGTCCGAACTCGACGCCGACATCGTGGTGCTGGCGACCGGGCTGCGCCTGCTCGCCCTGGGCGGGATCGAGCTGACCGTCGACGGGCGGGCGATCGCGCTGCCGAAAACCCTGGCGTACAAGGGAATGATGCTCAGCGGCATCCCCAACCTGGTCTTCACCATCGGCTATACGAACGCGTCCTGGACGTTGAAAGCCGATCTGGTCGCGGAGTTCGCGTGCCGGGTGCTGCGGTATATGGATCGCAACGGATACGACCAGTGCGTCCCCACGCCGGACCATTCCGTGGCCACCATGCCGTTGCTCGATTTCCAAGCGGGCTACGTACTCAGGTCCATGGACGAATTCCCGCGCGCCGGTCACCGCAAGCCCTGGCGGCTGGGCATGAACTACGCCCAGGACCTCATCACCTTGCGGCACGCTCGGATCCAGGACGGCACCCTGCGCTTCGCCTGACCTCTGCCACCCGGCGCGGATGCTGGTTGCCGAGGCCATGGCAACTAGGCTTGAGCTCGTGACCCGTGCCGACCCCAGATCCGGAAACGCTGTCGAGGCCGCGCCGGAGTCCGAGTTCCGGCGGCGGCTCCTCGACGGCATGGCCGAGGCCGTGCGCGACCAGGGCTATCGCGATACCACCGTCGCCGATGTAGTCCGCCGTGCGCGTACCTCGCGGCGGACCTTCTACGAACACTTCACCGACAAGCAGGACTGCTTCATCGCACTGCTGACCGAGCGCAACAACGACACCATCCGTCAGATCTACGCCGCCGTCGATCCCACCGCGCCCTGGCGCGTCCAAACGCGCCAGGCCGTCGAGGCCTGGATCGCCGCGTCGCGCCGCGATACCTCGATCACGCTGGCCTGGATTCGCGATATACCCGCGCTCGGCGAACGGGCCCAGCAGCTGACCCGCGACACCAGCGAAGCCTTCGTCGCCCTGATCCGGAACCTCACCATGACACCGGAATTCCAATCCGCCGACCTGCACCCGCCGTCCCGCCAGATGGCGACGATCCTCTACGGCGGCTACCGCGAACTCATCGCCTCGACCGTGGAAGAGGGCGGCGACATCACCGAAATCATCGACGTCGCAGTCGAAACCGCCATCGCCCTGATCGGCCCCCGCAGGCAATCGGCCGACGACGAATAGGCGACCTGCCGGTCGGGTGCAGCGCTTCGGCGCTGGATGCCGTCGCCGTTCTAGGTGCGCACGTCAGCGTGCGCTCCGTCGAAGGCGGATCGGATGCGTTGTCGCAGTTTGCGATTCAACCGTCCGGTGCGATCCCGGTAGGTCGCGGTGACCAACCCCTCCAGGCTCATCTCCAGGCCCTGGATCAATGCCGCGCGCAGGTCGGTCTCGCTCAGTCGCAGCGAGTCGGTGCGGGCCGCCAGTCCGATGATGCCGTTCAGCAAGCCCCACAGCGCATGGGCCAGGTCACGCCCCGGCGCCTTGCGAATCCGGCCTTGCCGTACGGCCTCGTCGAAGACGCCTGCCAGGCGGTCGGTCAGGGCGCGAATACGGTCCGCCGCCATGGTGGCCGCCGGATCTTCCGCGGCGCCGGTGGCCTCGCCTTGGTGTGACTGGGTCATCGCGAACAGTCGCGGCGACTCCAGGTAGAACCGCGTGTAGGCCCCGGCGGCGTCGACCAGCCGTTCCACCGGATCGCCGGTGGCGTCGTAGATCGCCATCAGATGGCGCTCGTTGGCTTCGATCGCGCGCTCCACGATGGCGTGCTGCAGGGCGTCCTTGCCCGTGAAGTGCTGGTAGATGGTGGCCACCGCGACATCGGCGGTCGCGGCGATCTGCTCGATGGTCGCGGAATCGCCGCTCTCGACGAACAATTCCTCGGCGGCGTCGAGGATCCGCCCGCGAGTGCGGGCCTTGCGCCGATCCTGCCGGGTCGACGGCGCCGCGGTGTCGGTCACCAGACGATCATAATCACGGTCCGCAGGCTGTCAGTGCCGCAACTCCTGCCGCGGGGAACGGCCGAAGGCCTGCTTGTACAGCTGGGCGAATCGACCGGGATGGGTGAACCCCCATCGGGCGGCCACGATGGCGACGGTGTAGCCGTCACTGGGTTCGGCCGCCCGGAGGTCCTGGCGGGCCCGGTCGAGGCGAACCCGCCGCAGGTATTCCAAGGGTGTCGTGTCGTGGTGGGTGCGGAACGCGTTCTGCAGGGCGCGGACGCTGGTACCGGATTGGCTGGCGAGCTGCGAAATCGTAATCGGCTGTGCGGGATTCGCTTGCAGGTAGTCGATCGCGCGCTGCAACGCGGAGTGCGCAACGACGCCCGGGCCGGGTTGCAGATGCAGGTCCATGGTGGTGTTGGGAAAGACCGCCAGGGCGGCCGCGGCCAGGGTGCGGGTCAGGTTCTGCAAAACCAGTTCGGTCAGCACCGGCGAGTCCGGGGCGGCGAGTTCGTGGTGGGTGAGATCGAACAGCCGGCCCCAGAATCGTTCGCTGCGTGGATCTCTCGGGACCAGCGAGGTGAATCGGAAAGCGGCGGCATCGATTCCGGATTCCGCGGCGAGATCGGTGAGCACGTCGTAGGGAATGTGCAGCAGGTTCACGTCGTGGCTGTCGCAATCGGCCAGGATCGGCACCCCGAACGGGAACACCATGAGGTCGTTGCGCTGCTGCTGAACGTCGTGACCGCCGCCGCGCAGCCGAGCCCGGCCCCGCAGCGAACGTTCGAAGTAGACATGGTCTTGCAACGGCGCGATCCGGCAGCTGTAGCCGATGGTGCTGCGGATCTCGGTGGCCATGATCTCGCCCCAGACCATGGCGCTGGTACGAACGCGGCATTGCGGCAGCGACTTCCAGAACCGGAGGTCGTTGTCGGCATACATCTGGCTGACGAACGCGACGGTCTCCTCGGCATCGCGAGACGCCAGCTCCTCCCGCCGGGCCTCGACCAATCGGTGCGCAGTCATTTCGGCCACCAGTATTCACTGGGCCGTGATCGAACGGGGCCGGATTCGGAACGATCGGCGGAGCCGGGGAAATTCCACCGCGGAGACCAAACCGGGCGCCGGCCCACACCGAAACCCTTGTCGGTGCTCATCTGGGATGGTCGAGCACCGGGGCGCAACCGCCCACCTGAAGGTCACCGGCCGAAACCGACCCCCCGACCTCGGCCGGTGACCGGACGGATGCGCGGCGCCGACCGTGCCGCGGCCGAATGGTCTCGGACCGGCCGAGATGATGGCTGTCCACTTCCGGACCGCGGTGGGCGGTCGGTAGCGTGGAGGGTGACCCGAGCAACTGGTAGGGACAGGGGAGGCGATGGCCGAGGAAAGCGAGGAGCTGGTGGAGGCGCTGGCGGTGCTTTCGGAGCTGCGGACGCTGATCGAGCGACTCCCCGAGGACGATCCCGCCTACGCCGACCTGCGGGAGCGGCGTCTGGTCGCGGCCGCCGAGGCGCTGAATCTCGGTGCCGAAGAGCGCACGGTGCAAGCGATCGGGGTGTTCTCCGAGCTGGTGATGCGCCAGATTCGGGCCATCGCGGCGGAATTCCGCCGCGATGACGACGAGGTGGAACGGGAAGCGCGCGCGGCCGGGCCGCTCTTCTGAGCTCGGGCGCGCTACACCATGGCCGGGACAGCGGAGAGGATCTCGGCGACCTGTGCGGGGTGGGTCAGCTGTGGGTAGTGCCCGGCTCCGGCGATCTCGGCAACCGGGTGGCCGACGGTGGTGACCAGCGGGTCGCTGCTGCCCGCGATGATTTGCACCGGGACGCTCACGCGATCGAGCAGGTCCCGCGATTGCTGTCGCTGCGCGCGGTCGGTGCGCAGCGCGGCGGTCACCCGGCGGGCCACACCTGGCCGATGTAGATCTGCCGCAGCGCTTTCCGCCTCCGGTGACTCGGGCAGGCTGAGCGTGCGGGCCAGCCGGGCGGCCGACAGATGCCGCAGAATCGGCGCGGCCAGGCTCGACCGGATTCGCCCGGTGGGTTCGGTCAGGAACGACGGCGCGATGAGGACGAGTCCGCTGATGCGGTCCGGGTTCTCGACAGCGAATCGCAGCGCGGGTCCGCAGGCCGCGGAGTGCGCGACCAGTACCGGGCGGGTCCGTACCGGACTAAGCAGATCGGTCAGCCAAGCATCGATCGACTGGCCGGTGGCGCTCGAGCGACCCAGGCCGGGCAGATCCGGGGCCAGGATCGGGCCGGGCAGTTGACCGGAAAGCGGCGCCCACGTGTCGGCGTTCATCGGTAATCCGTGCAGCAGAACGTATTCGGGGTCCAGGCGGTCGCCGTTCACCCAGGTGCGGCTGCCCGCGACGGCGTGCATGCCGTACCGGCGCGACCAGGGTGTCGTGGCGCCGAAGCGATCGGCCACCAGGTGATCGGCCCACTGGCGCAACGCTTCTGCGGCGGGCGGCATTGTCAGCCCGGCTTGCGCCGCCAAGACGCGAGCCGAGGCGGTCGGGTAGCGGTCGGTCGACAGGAACGACAGCGTCTCGGGATCCGCGCCGGTCAGCTTGGCCGGCAGTCGGCGCAGCAGGCCGGCGGGAATGTGGCGGCGCGGGGCCCGCACGCCGAGGTGGTCGGCGAGCGTTCCGATCAGTTCGGGCAGCACAGGCGTGTGCTCGTCGAGGATCCAATGATGGTCACCGACAGGTGCTGCCGGTATTTCGGCGAGGAACCGCACGAGGTAGTCGACGGTGACAATCGGGACGAAGGTGTCCGGTCCGCCCGGCAGCGCGGGGAGCCGTCCGTTCCACAGATCCTCGATCAGCGCGGACAGTCCGATGTGCTGATCCGGCCCGATCACCACACTGGGATTGGCGATCGTCAGCGGCACCCGCAATGCGCGGGCTCGGGCGCGCACCGCGCTATCGCCCTCGACCTTCGACGCCTCGTACGCGCCCAGTTCGGCGTAATCGGGTGCGCCGTCGTGCGCGCTGACCCGGTAGCCGCTGATATGCACCAGCCGCCGCAACTCGGGAAGCGTTGCGGCCCAGTCGACGACATGGAGCGCCCCGGTCACATTGGTGGCCCGCGCCTCGGCCACGCCGAGGCCGAAGGCGTAACGGCCCGCGGCGTTGTACACATCGCGGACCTGCGGCAGCCCGGACAACGGCTGGGTGATGTCGGCCGTGACGATGTCGAGCCCGGCGATATCCACGCCCTGGGAGAGCAGCCACGGGGTGAGAGTGTCCTTGCGGACAGCCGCCGCCACCCGTTGCCCGCGGGCGAGCAGCTCGGCGACGAGGGAACGGCCGAGGAAACCGGTCGCGCCGAATACGATCGCGTCCATTATGACTCCTAAATAGATCGGTCTACATATTTTCTGGTGCAAAAAGTGGCCCGCCGGGAATGGCGGGCCGAGATCAGCTCAGCAGTGCGCGGACCTGACGGGCGACGCGAGTCAGCGGGTCCCGGCTTCGGTGCGCCCGCGCCAGGAGCAGTGCGCCTTCGATCAGCGCCAGGGTCGTGACTGCGAGGTCATCGGCATCCGGGTGGTCCGCCAACCGTGCGCGTACCTCGCCCTCCCATGAGGCGTAGACCTCCGAGCATGCCTGTTGCAGTGGATCATTCGTGGCAGCCGTCTCCAGTGCCACGGTGGCGACCGGGCAGCCCTTCCGCCAGCCCGACTGTTCGAGCCGGTCGCCGAGCTGGTTCAGCACGCCCTCGGCGAACTCCGCGGCCGAGCCACTGGATTCGGCCAGCCCATGCAGGCTGTCGCTGATCGCCTGCCCGGCCCGCCGGATCGACGCGCCGACCATTTGATCCTTCCCGCCGGGGAAGTGGAAGTAGAGCGAGCCCCGGGGAGCGCCACTGGACGCGATCACCTGATTGAGCCCGGCGCCGAAGTAGCCGCCGGTCTCGAGCAATTCCTGTGTCGCGTCCAGTAGCCGGTCTCGTGTCTCGGTGCCCTTCTGTCCCATGCGACAAAAATAGACCGATCTACATAATTTGGCAAATCGACCCGGGCAGGTGGTGGGCCTAGAGGGCGCAGCCGATCACGCGGGCGTCCTCGAGCGGAACGCCATGCCTGTTCACACAGTCGATCGCGTCGTCGACCCCCATCAGGCGCCACCCTTCCGGTGCGGAGTACTTGAACATGTACACGACCGGGTGCAGGGTGCCTTCCGGCTGGCTCAGCGCGGTCGCATAGTTCCCGCTGCACTTCGCATTCTGGAGGTCGGCCAAGGGGTATTTGGGTGATGCCGTCATCCGCAGCGTGGTGATGAGGTATTCGCGGGTGACTACGGCGCAAGGTTTGGCCGCCGGCGCCGCCGTGGTCGGCGCCGCCGAGGTAGTGGGCTCCGCGGCGGCAGGTGCCGTGGTCACGACGGCGGGCGCCGTGGTCTCGGCCGAGGGGGCGACGGTTCCGGGGGTGGGGGCTGTGCCCCGAGCGGATGTGGAAACGGTGCTCGATGCCGACGGAGCGGCATCGGAGGCGCCCTCGCCACCACACGCCGTGAGGGCCACCGCGAGGGTGGTCGCTGCGGTCGCGAGCAGAACAGAACGGGTCATATTTCCTCCGCGCTAGAGGCCGCCCAACCGGCGGCCGTGTCCAGATCATCTGAGCGCGTGCAAATTTCATTACATCGGCGAACTATGTGGGAACTCACACGACATCGTGCTTCCTGGTTCCGTCGCCCGTGCCGAGGGCGCCAACCCGCGCCGGAACAGCTCCGCCGGTGGGCCCGGCGGCCTATATTGAGATCGGCGAGGCGCTGGCGCCTGCGGTTTTTGTTACGGCACAAGGGGTTTGATGGACGCGCGGTATTCGATCAGGTGGGCGGCGGAGCATGGGTTGCCGCGGCTGGTGTTTCTCGCGCTGCGCGGCCGGAATGATCCGCTCGCCCGGCTGATGAGCGGGGACGAAGGCTACGATGACCCGTACTCGCTGATCGATCAGCTGCGCGGTGACGGCGGGGTGCGGGTCACGCGCGCCGGTTATGCCGCCTTCGACTACGAGGTGTGCCGGGAGATCCTGCGCGACAGACGCTTCGGCGTGCGGCATCCGATCGATCCGGCTGTGCCGACGCTGTTGCGCCGCTATGCCGAGCGAGTTGTGTTGCCGCCCAACCCGATCGAAGCGCCATCCATGTTCGCGCTGGACCCGCCGGATCACGGCCGCCTGCGCAAACCCGTCGCCTCCGCCTTCACCCCCCGCGCCGTCGCTCGTCTGGGCGATCGGGTCCGCGAGGTCACCACGAAGCTGCTGGATGCGATGGCCACGCGCGAATCCGTCGACCTGATGGCGGATTTCGCCGCGCAGGTGCCGATCGTGGTCATCGCGGAGATAATGGGTTTCCCGGTGGCCGATCGCCAGCATTTCCTGAAGTGGGGGAGCGACGTCGCTCCGCTCCTGGACGTCGGAATTTCCTGGCGGACCCACCGTCGCGCGATGGCCGCGACCGAGGCGATTCGGGACCACCTTGCGGTCCACATCGAGAAGCTGCGCCGCGAACCAGGGGAGGACATCTTCAGTCTCCTGGTCTCCACGAGCGATCTGACCACCACCGAGTTGATGGCCACGGCAAACGTACTGATGGGTGCGGGTTTCGAGACCACCATGAACCTGATCGGCAATGCCGTCCCGCTCCTGTTGTCCCACCCCGATCAGCTCGACCTCCTGCGCGCCGAGCCAGAGCGCTGGCCGCTTGCGATCGAGGAACTGCTGCGGTTCGACCCGTCGATCCAGATGACCGCCCGTCGCGTCCTGGAACCTGTGGAATTCGATGGCGGCGGTCCCCTCGAGCCGGGACAGTCGGTCATCGTCTCCCTGGCGGGCGCGAATCGCGATCCCGTCAAATTCCCTGACCCGCACCGCTTCGACGTCACCCGCGTCAATGCCAGGGAACACCTCTCCTTCGGCACCGGCGTGCACGGTTGTATCGGCGCGAGCCTGACCCGGCTGGAGGTCCTGCACGCCTTGCCCGCCCTCTTCGAACGCTTCCCCGACATTCGCCTCGACGGCGAGCCGACCCGCCGCCGTCTGTCCACTTTGCGGGGTTACTCACACATGCCCGTTCGGCTCAAGTCGTAATTGATACTGGGTGGTAAGTTCGCTTCAATGCTGGGGAGATTGTCCTTGAACACTGAAGCGATTGTGCTGGATCCGACGGGCGCCGATGTTCAGGCCGAGAACGAACGGATCCGGCTACGCGGGCCGATCTCCTTGGTGGAGTTGCCCGGTGGGGTCTCGGCTTGGGCGGTCACCGATGCGGCGGTGCTGAAAGAGCTTCTCGCCGATCCCCGAGTGTCCAAGGATCCACGCCAGCACTGGACGGCCTACAAGGCCGGGGAGATCGATCAGCGGTGGCCGTTGCACCCGTGGGTCATCGCGGAGAACATGTTCACCGCGTACGGCCCCCAGCACCGCCGCCTCCGCAAGCTCGTGGCGCCGGCGTTCACCAATCGGCGCACCACCCTGATGCGCCCGGGGATCGAAGCCATCGTCGACGGACTGCTGCGGCGACTGGAAGCCCTTCCGGCGGGCGAGGCCGTCGACCTGCGGCCCACCTACGCGTACCCGGTGCCGATTCAGGTCATCGGTGAATTGCTCGGCGTACCAAAGCATTTGGATGCCAAGATCCATGCGTGTGTCGACGGGTTCTTCGACACCTCCTTCACTCCGGCGCAGGCGCAGGCCAATGTCCTCAAAATGGTCTCCCTCATGGGGCAGTTGATCTTCTACCGGCGCGGCAATCCCGGCGACGACCTGACGAGTGCGCTGATCTCGACTGTCGACGAGGACTCCGACCGGTTGACGCAAAAGGAATTGATCGACACCTTGATCCTGGTGATCAATGCCGGTCACGAGACGACGGTCAACCTGCTCGACCAGGCGATCGTCGCTTTGCTGACCAACCCGGAACAGCGGGCGGACGTACTTGCCGGCCGGGTGCCCTGGTCGGAGGTGATCGAGGAAGCGCTGCGGTACCAGCCGCCGATCACGCACCTGCCCCTGCGCTATGCGGTCGAGGATATCGAGATCGCCGGCGTCCGGATCGCCTCGGGCGAGGCAATTCTCGCCTCGTACGGGGCCGCGAGCCGGGACCCGAGAATACACGGAACCACTGCTGGAGATTTCGACGTGCACCGGGCAAATAAGGAGCACATCGCCTTCGGGTACGGTGCGCACCATTGTCTCGGAGCGCCCTTGGCCCGGCTCGAGGCGGCGATCGCACTACCGGCCTTGTTCGAGCGTTTTCCGACTATGCGATTGGCGGTGGACCCCGCCGAACTCCGGCCGCTGGGCAGCTTCGTTTCCAACGGCCATCGGTCGGTTCCCGTCCTGCTGTAAAACGGCAATCGCCCTGCCGGTAATGAGATTCACCGCACGCGGCCATTTCCTACGGGCCGCTGGCCAGGACGCTGGGACCGCGATTCCGTGTGCTCGGTGTGCAATATCCCGGCCGCCAGGACCGCAGGCACGAACCGTTACTCGAAAGTGTCGCCGACCTGGTCGAGGGCGCACTGCCGGAAATTCGGGAGTTGATTCCGCAGACCACGGGATCTCGGCGCATACCACCGGGCCTTTCACGGCGACGTCGTTCCCGGGCGGCCACTTCTACATCGATGCCAACTCGCAGGGTGTGGCTGAACTGATTCGCGATCAGGGCGCGCGTACATCGTCGACGTAGCCGCCGATCGACGTCACTCTCCCGCCGCGCCCCCGCCGTGAATTATTGTGCGAGACTGCAACTATGGATCGAACCGCTGGACCCATTTCGAATGTTTCGGACACCGCCCATTGGGTGGCCGCGTATCGCGCGATCGAATCCGCCCGGGCCGACGCGCTCTTTCACGACCCGCTCGCGGAGCGGCTGGCCGGCGAAACCGGCAAGGCCATCGTCGCGAATGAAGGGCGGAACGCGCTGGCCGGCTGGAACTTGGTCACGAGAACCAGAGTCATCGACGATCTGATCGCCGAAACCCTCGCCGAGGGCTGCGATCTGGTCATCAATTTGGCAGCGGGTTTGGATGCGCGGCCGTATCGCCTCGATCTGCCCGCCGATCTCCGCTGGATCGAAGCCGACTTCCCGGATCTGATTGCCGAGAAGAATAGTCTTCTGGCGGGCGAGACCCCGCGCTGTGTGCTCACCCGCGCCGCGGTCGATCTCGCGGACCCGAATGCCCGCGACCAATTCCTGGACGAGGCGCTCGAGGGTGCGAAAAAGGCGCTCGTCCTGACCGAGGGGCTGGTGTACTACCTGTCCGAAGACGAGGTCTCGGGATTGGCCGCCGCGCTGGCGCGACCCGAAATTCGCTGGTGGATCATGGATGTGAACAACACGCCAGTGGTCGATCGGTTCAATAAGGTCAACAAGAAGCTACTCGAGAATTCACCCTGGAAGTTCGGGCCGCTGGAACCGCTGCGATTCTTCGCTGACGCCGGGTGGACCGCGGGCAAGGTAGTCGGATTGTTCCGGATGGCGGCCCGATTCCGCCGTCTGCCCCCGCTGCTGTGGTCGCTCGCCTTCGCACCCGTCGGTCCCCGAATGCCATTGGGCGCCAAGCGGATACCGTGGTGTGCGGCGGTTCGGCTCAGCTACACCGGCGCGTGATCGGCGGCCGGGAGGGCGATCGCCCTCCCGGCCGCGGCCTCACGCCAGCTCTTCCAGCCAATCGTCGACCGCCGCGGCGACCTGATCCGATCCCTCGTGCAGCATGGCGAAGTGGTTGGCGTCCACCTGGACCACGCGATGGTTCTCATCCCACGGCTGGGCCTGCCACGCCGGGAAGTCCTCGGGGACACCGGGAATCCGCTGCGCGCACTGCAGGAACAAGGTGGGCGCGGTGATCTTCCCCGGCGCGATGCCGCGGAGCACCTGAATGTACTGACCCATCGCGGTCAACCGGGCGGGATCGAAGCGATCGAAGGCCGCCTCGTTGGTCACCATGTTCTCGGCGACCGGCTTGAGAATCCACTCACTCGCATCGCCCTCGGCCACCCGGTAGCTGTCCACCAGCACCACGCCCGCCGGCACGGGCCCGCCGAGCGCTTCCAGTTGTTCGGCGACGCTGTAGGCCAGCACCCCGCCGGAGGAGTAGCCGAACAGGACGAACGGCCGACCCTCGGCGGCATCCAGGATGGGCTGCAGCAACGCCTTCGTGGCCGCGGCATAGTCGGCGGGCAGCGGCTCGCCCGCGTGCGAACCCATCGGCGCGAGGCCGACCACG
The DNA here is from genome assembly GCF_040681285.1 of Nocardia sp. NPDC051832. Classification (NCBI taxonomy): domain Bacteria; kingdom Bacillati; phylum Actinomycetota; class Actinomycetes; order Mycobacteriales; family Nocardiaceae; genus Nocardia; species Nocardia sp. NPDC051832. The sequence continues at coordinate 607,028 of NZ_JBFAYL010000004.1, read as the reverse complement.
TCACGGGCGATCCGCAGTTTGCTGGCCATCCGGGCGTACTGGCGCACACCGCCCGCCGCCATCGGCGGGGCGATGCAGATGATGCGCGGCGACGCCGCCCCCTCGGTCATTCGGATGAGTTCCGGCTGCACGTCGATCTCGTCCTTGACGGTGAACTGGTCACGCATCTGCGCCGCGAGGTGCAGCAACAGGAAGGCGACCGAGAACTGCTCCCGCCCGACCGCGGTCCGGAACATGCCATACAGCGAGTCGTCGGCGACACCCTCCTGACGGTCTCGTTCGGTGGCCGCGCTGATGGCGTCCGCGAGCGCGCCCGCGCCTTCCGCCAACCGCTCGTTCAATTGCTTGGCGAGGATCTGCGGCGTCGGGAAGTCGAAGACCAGGGTGCCGGGCAACTGCACGCCGGTGGCGTCGCGCAGGGCGTTGCGGAACTCGACCGCGGTGAGCGAGTCGAATCCCATCTCGCCGAACACATTGTCGACCGCGATCAGATCGACATCCGCGTAGCCGAGCGTCGCGGCGGCCTGCTTGCGCACGAACTCCACGAGCAGCGGCAGCCGCTCCTCGGACGGCAGGCCGACCAGTTCCAGCAGCGGTGACGGCGTATCGCGCGGCGCCGATACCGGCACCAGCCCGCGGACCAGGGCAGGGGCCTGCTCGGCCCGCGTGCGCAGCACGGCACGGTCGACCGGCAGCGCGACCAACTGGGCCACGCCGGAGGTCACGGCGGCGTCGAACAGCGCCAGCCCGTCGGCTTCGGACAGCGCCGGAAAACCCTGCCGCCGCATGCGTTCGAAGTCCTCGTCGGACAGTTCGGCGCCCAGACCGCTCGATCGTTCCCACAGGCCGTAGTCGATCGAGGTGGCCGCCCACCCGGCCGTCCGGCGGTAGCTGGCGAGGGCATCGAGGTATACGTTGGCGGCCGCGTAGTTGGCCTGCCCGGCGGCCAGCACCAGCCCACCGGCGGAGGACACCAGCACGAACAGCGACAGCGGCAGGTCGCTGGTGAGTTCGTGCAGATGCCAGGCGGCGTCGGCCTTGGGCGCGAACACGGTGTCGATGCGATCGCTCGTCATCGATTCGATCAGGCCGTGGTCGGCGACGCCCGCCGCGTGCACGACACCCACCAGCGGATGCTCGGATCCGATTCCGTCGAGCAGTGCCGCCACCGCGTCGCGATCGGAGACGTCGCAGGCCATCACGGTCACCTGTGCGCCGAGTTCGGTCAGCTGGGCACACAATTCGTCGGCGCCGGGAGCGTCCGGCCCGCGCCGGGACGTCAAAACCAGCCGCCGCACACCGTATTCGGTGACCAGATGCCGGGCGAACAGCGCACCCAGTCCACCGGTGCCGCCGGTGATCAGCACCGTACCGGTGTCCAGGGGTTCCACCGGCTCACGGTCCATCTCGGTGACCTGATGTGAAACCAGACGCGGCACAAGGAGATTCGTGCCGCGCAGCGCGGCCTCGGGTTCCGCCGCGAGTGCCGCGGCGGCTGCGGCGACGGCGGCGGGATCGTGGTCGGCCGCACCCTCGAGGTCCAGTAGCCGCAACCGGTTCGGATGTTCGGCCTGGGCCGCGCGCACCAAACCCCAGACCGGTGCCTGCGCCGGGCGCACCTGCTCCCACTCGCTGGTGCGGACCGCGTCGCGGGTCAGGATCACCAGGCGGGATTCGGCGAATCGCGGGTCGCCCAGCCACTGTTGGACGGCCGCCAGCACGCCGTGCACCGCCTCGCGGGCGGCGTGCGAAGAGGCGTCGCCAGTCTCGGGGCAGTGGAGCAGCACGAGCTCGGGGACGACAGCGCCGCCGTCGGCGTCGAGTGCGGCGACCAGCGCCGCGAGATCGGGATAGCCGCGCACCTCGGCCGAATCCGGCGCATGTGCTTCCGCCGCACCCGATGCGGGTACTACCGGCGCGCCGAGGACCGCTGTGTGCGCCGGGGCTGCCGAACCGGCGACCGGCGTCGCGGCGACCCAATCGATCCGGAACAGGGCGTCGGCCACCCGGTCGGCGCGCAGCCGGTCCGCGGACACCTGCCGGGTGTCCAGGGACTCGACCGACAACACCGGGCTGCCGGTGCCGTCGGCCAGCCACAGCGTGAAACGGTTGTCGTGCACTCGGATTCGGACTCGGACGGCGCTGTGTCCAGCCGCGTACAGTGCGACTCCACGCCAGCTGAACGGCAATGCGGGCGCGTCGAGGCCACCATCGCGCATGCGATCCACGATGAGGGCGTGCATCGCCGCATCGAACAGTGCGGGGTGCAGGCCATATCCTGCGGCAGCCGCCGGATCCGGCAGGGCCACCTCGGCGAACAGCTCGTGTCCGTCGGTGCCGCGCTCGCCACGTCGCCACATGGCCCGCATGCCCTGGAATGCGGGGCCGTATCCGTAACCGGCGTCCAGCATCTCGAGGTACGCGCCGGTGACGTCGATGGCCTCGGCCTCGGCCGGCGGCCAGACGGCGAGATCGAAATCGGGCCGGACGTCCTCGGCGGTGAGGTCACCCTCCGCATGCAGCGTCCAGGCGACGGCCTCCGGCTGGCGCGAGTGCATCGTGATGCGCCGCCGGCCGGAATCCTGCGCCGCACCGACCACCACCTGCACCGACACCGCCGCGTGGGCGGGCAGTGTCAACGGCGCGTGCAGGATCAGCTCTTCCACCCTCGGGTGACCGAGCAATCCGCCGACGTGGGTCGCCAACTCGACGAATCCGGTTCCCGGCAGCAATGCCGTGCCGAGCACACTGTGGTCGGCCAGCCATCCGGCCGAGTCCACCGACCAGCGGCCGACGAAGCTCACTCCACCCGAATCCGGCTGTGGGACAACAGCACCGAGTAGCGGATGTGAGCTCGGCTCCAATCCCGCGGCATTGCCGGTGGCATCGCCCAGCCACGTCGTCGACAGATACTGCTTCGCGTCGAGCCAGTACCGCTCGCGTTGAAACGCGTAGGTGGGCAGGTCGATCGGCCGCGCGCCGGGATGGAACGCGGCCCAATCCACCTCGGCCCCCGACACGAACAACCGCGCGACCGCGGCCGTTACCGTGGCGGGCGTGGCCTCGTCACGGCGCGCCGCCGCGACCGCGACAACGCCTTCGGCGTCCACCGTTGCGGCCACCATCGGCGTGAGGACGGCGTCCGGCCCGATTTCGGCGAAGCGCACCGCACCCGCGTCCGCCATCGTGGTCACCGCGTCGGCGAACCGCACCGTGGCGCGCACCTGACGCACCCAATACGCCGGGTCCGACATCTCATCGGTCACCCGAGCGCCGGTCACGGTCGATACCAGCGGAATGGTCGGCCTGGCGAAGGTCACACCCGCGATCGCTGCCGCGAACTCCGCCGACATCGGTTCCATCAATCCGGAGTGGAACGCGTGCGAGACCCGCAAACGGTTTGTCCGCCAAGACTTCTCGGCGAACGCCTCGGCCAGTGCGGCTACCTCGGCCTCGATCCCGGAGATCACCACCGAAGTGGGGCTGTTCACCGCCGCGATCGATACGCCGCCGGTCAGCAGCGGAGCCACAGCGGATTCCGGCGCTCCCACCGCGAGCATCGCGCCACCCGAGGGGAGCGCCTGCATCAACCGGCCGCGCGCGGCCACCAAGACGCAGGCGTCCGGGAGCGACAGCACTGCGGCGATATGCGCGGCGGCGACTTCGCCGATCGAGTGGCCCGCCACCAGATTGGGGCGCAGACCCCACGCTTCGAGCAGGCGATACAGCGCGACCTCGAAGGCGAACAGTCCGGCTTGCGCGAAGACCGTTTGGTCGACCAGGTCCGTCGCCGTCAGCGCCTCGTCGAGCGAGATCTGCTGGTCGAGAAGTGGATTCAGCGCCGCGACGGTTTCGTCGAACGTCGTCGCGAAAACCGGGTGGGTACGCAGCTGCTCGGCCATACCGGCCCACTGCGCACCCTGGCCCGAGAAGACGAATGCCGTCGAACCCGAAGCCGCGCGACCCGACACCACGCCGGGTTTGGCGTCGGCCCGGCCCAAAGCCTCGATGCCCGAGAGCAGTTCGTCGCGATCAGCGCCTAGTACGACTGCTCGGTGGGTGTGTGTGGCGCGTGTTGCGGAGAGGGCGTACCCGACATCCTGTGGTGCGGCGTCATGTTCGCGGAGGTGCGAGCGCAAACGTACGGCTTGCTCCGCGAGTGCCGGGGCGCTGGCGGCGGAGAGTGCCCAGGGCAGGACAGCCCCGATGGGCGGCGCAACGGATTCACTCGCCGGGGCGACGGCAGGAGCCTGTTCGAGGATGACGTGTGCGTTGGTGCCGCTGATGCCGAAGGACGACACGCCCGCGCGGCGTGGGCGATCGAGCGTCGGCCACGGGACCGGTTCGGTCAGTAGCCGCACCTCGCCCGCGGACCAGTCGACCTTGGTCGAGGGCTGGTCCACGTGCAGCGTGCGCGGCAGTATTCCGTGCCGCATCGCCAGCACCATCTTGATCACACCGCCCACGCCCGCGGCGGCCTGTGCGTGTCCGATGTTCGACTTCAGCGATCCGAGCCACAGCGGGCGTTCCGGATCGCGATCGCGGCCGTAGGTGCCCAGCAGAGCCTGCGCTTCGATCGGGTCGCCCAAAGTCGTTCCGGTGCCGTGTCCTTCGACCGCGTCGACGTCGGCGGCGGTGATTCCGGCACTGGCCAGCGCCTGCTCGATGACACGGCGCTGTGCGGGGCCGTTGGGGGCGGTCAGCCCATTGGAAGCGCCGTCGGAGTTCACCGCCGAACCGGTCAGCACGGCGAGAATCCGGTGGCCGTTGCGCTGCGCGTCGGACAGGCGTTCCAGCACCAGCACACCGGCGCCTTCCGCCCAGCCGACGCCGTCGGCGCTGTCGGCGAACGACTTGCAGCGGCCGTCGATGGCCAGCCCGCGTTGCCGGCTGAACTCCACCAGCGTATCCGGGCCCGCCATCACGGTCACCCCGCCCGCCAGGGCCAGCTCGCACTCGCCCGAGCGCAGTGCGGCGGCGGCCGAATGCATGGCTACCAGCGAGGACGAACATGCGGTGTCGACGGTGACCGACGGCCCCTGGAGGCCGAAGGTGTAGGAGAGCCGGCCCGAGGCCAGCGATCCCGCGTTCGTATTGGCCGGATAGTCGTGGTACATCATGCCGACCCAGACGCCGGTTGCGCTGCCGCGCAGCGTCGCCGGGTCGATTCCGGCGCGTTCGAATGCCTCCCACGAGGTTTCGAGCAGGAGGAACTGCTGCGGATCCATGGTGGCCGCTTCGTTCGGGCTGATGCCGAAGAACACGGGATCGAAATCGCCTGCGGTGTGCAGGAATCCGCCGGATCGGGTGTGCGATCGACCGGGTTCCTCGCCGGTGGGGTCGTAGATGCGTTCGATATCCCAGCCGCGGTTGGCGGGGAGGTCGGTGGTGGCGTCGACGCCCTCGGAGACCAGTCGCCACAGGTCCTCGGGTGACTCGACGCCGCCGGGGTATCGGCAGGCCATGCCCACGATCGCGATCGGCTCACGCCGGGCGGCGTCGAGCTGACGATTGCGGGCGCGCAGCCGATCGGTCTCCTTGAGTGAGGCGCGGAGCGCGGCGGCGAGTTTGGCTGTGCCTTCAGGTGTTTCGGCGGGGGCGGCCTGAGCGGTCGGCTCGTCGAAATTCGTCATATCGCTATCAGTCCTCGGAGTTGTAAGCCAGATTGATCAAGTCGTCGAGATCGAGTTCGTCGATGGACTCGTCCGCCCTGTGCTCTGCTGTCTCGATGTGCGCTGCCGTCGCGCCGGGGCTTTCTTGCCCGTGCGCGAGTCGCATGAGCGCTTCCAGCAGTCCGGCTTCGCGGAGCCGGCTCAGCGAAATCGTCTGGAGCGCACTGCGAATCTCGTCTTCCGACGCATCCGCCGACGCGTCGGGCTGTTCGTTGCCGGTCAGCTCCCCGGCCAGGTATTCGGCCAGCGTCTCCGGTGCCGGGTAGTCGAAGACCAGCGTCGCCGGCAAGGGCAGACCGGTAGCGGTTTTGAGGGCGTTCCGGAATTCGATGGCGGTGATCGAATCGAAGCCCAGCTCGTTGAAGGCCCGGTCGGCCGCGATCGCCTTCGCGTTCTGATGCCCCAGCACCGCGGCCACCTGATCTCGAACCAGTTCGACGAGCACGCCGAGGCGCTCGCCCTCGGGTGTGTCAGCCAGCCGAGCGCGCAGTGCGGCCGGGGCGGCCGACACCGGGCGAGCGGGGACGAGCCCGGACAACAGGGCCGTCGCGAACCCTGCGCCGCGCAGCCCCTCCCGATCCAACCGGGCGAGAACCGGTGCCGCCGTATTGATTTCGGCGGCGGCGTCGAACAGCGCCAAGCCCTGCTCGGCCGACAGCGGCAGCATCCCAGAACGAACCATGCGGTGGCGCTCGACGGCACCGAGCTCGGCGCCCATGCCGCCGTCGCCGCTCCACAGCCCCCAGGCGAGGGACTGCCCGCACCGCCCGGACGCCCGGCGGTGCGCCGCCACCGCGTCCAGGCAAGCATTGGCCGCGGCATAGTTGCCCTGCCCCGGATTGCCGAACGCTCCGGCCGCCGAGCTGAACAGCACGAACGCCTTCAGCGGCAGCTCGGCGGTCAGCTCGTGCAGGTGCAGCGCCGCGTCGACCTTGGGCCGCAACACCGCATCCATCCGATCCGGGGTCAGCGACGCGACAGCGCCATCGTCGAGCACACCGGCGGTGTGGAACACACCGGTGAGCGGACGGCTCGCGGGGATCGTTGAAAGCGCCTCGGCGAGCGCGGCACGATCGGCGACATCGCAGGCGACGAAGTCGATTTCGGCGCCACCACCGCGGAGCTCGGCCGCCAGCTCAGCGGCGCCGGGCGCCGCCTCGCCACGCCGGCTCAGCAGCAGCAGATGCCGGACCCCGCGGGTGCGCACCAGGTGCCGGGCGAACAATCCGCCCAGGAAGCCACTGGCGCCGGTGATGAGCACAGTCTCGTTCGGACCGAAAACGACGCGCCCCATGGTCAGGGACTGGTTCGTCTGGCCGGTGGCATTGGCGACGCCCTGTGAGGCGACGCCCTGCGAGGCGACGGTCGCGGAGGCCGACGTGGTCGTTGCCCGGACCAGTCGTGCACCGTGCACTCGCCCGCCACGGACGGCCACCTGAGGTTCCCCGGACGCCAGGATCCCGCCCAACATTCCGGTGACATCGGAATCGCTGTCCACCAAGACGATGCGACCAGCACTCTCCGCCTGAGCGGACCGAACGAGTCCGGCCACTGCGGCACCGGCGAGGTTCGCAATATCCTCCCCGCCGACGGACACCGCGTCGCTGGTCCGAATCACCAACGCCGACCGGCCGGATCGCGAATCAGCGCTCCAGGTTTGCAGCACATGCAGCACGACGTGAGTCGCGGCGCGAACGGCATCGGGATCATTGCCCGCCGGGACATCCAGCACCACCGCATCCGGCACCTCGTCGGTTGCCGCCGCGGTGCTGCTCAGTGCTCCCGCCGCTGTGGTGCCGGCCGGCGCCGGAGACGATCCCGCCGTGATGGCTTCGGGCGATCCCGCCGTGATGGCTTCGGGCGATCCCGCCGTGATGGCTTCGGGCGATCCCGCCGTGATGGCTTCGGGCGATCCCGCCGTGATGGCTTGGAGCGATCCCGCCGTGATGGCTTGGAGCGATCCCGCCGTGATGGCTTGGAGCGATCCCGCCGTGGCGGCTTGGGGCGATCCTGCCGCACCCTTGGCAGAGCCGAGATCCGCCCATGGCACGGTGCGTACCTTGCTGTCGGACAACGACATCGGTGTCCACTCGACCTGGTACAGCGCGTTGTCGACCGTGGTTGTGAGCGCCGCGAGTTGCGCGGGATCGACCGGCCGGGCGGTCAATCGGCGCACAGTGGCCACCGGAGCGCCGGACGGATCCGTGAGATCCACGCGCACCGAACGGTCGCCGAGGCGGGTCGCGTGCACGCGCAGGGCGTCGGCTCCTGTCGCGTGCACGGTGACCCCGGACCATTCGAACGGCAATGCCGGGCCGGGTTCGTCAGTGCGACCCGCGTCGCCGATGAGCAGGGCATGCAGGGCAGAGTCGAGCAGCGCGGGATGCAGTCCGAAATCGGTGGCACCCTGTGGATCAGGGAGTGCGACCTCGGCGAACACTTCGTCGCCGCGCTGCCATACCGCCCGCAAACCCTGGAAAGCGGGCCCGTACTCGTACCCACTGGCGCGGAGCTCGTCGTAGACACCGCCGATCGGCAGCGGCTGCGCTCCGATCGGAGGCCACGCGCCGACGGACTCGGAGGCGGCCACTCGCGTGGCACTGGAGAGCCCTGCGCTGGCTACAGCTGCGGGCGCATCGCCTGCGGTGAGTGCGCCTTCGGCTAGAGCCCCGGCAGCATCGCCTACGGTGAGTGGGCCTTCGGCTACAGCCCCGGCCGCCTCATCTGCGGTGAGTGGGCCTTCGGCTAGAGCTCCGGCCGCGTCGCCTGTGGTGAGTGCGCCTTCGGCTACAGCTGCGGGCGCATCGCCTGCGGTGAGTGCGCCTTCGGCTAGAGCCCCGGCAGCATCGCCTGCGGAGAGTGCGCCTTCGGCGTGCAGCGTCCACGAGGATGCCTGGTCGCTCTCGCCCTCGGGGCAGGAGTAGATCCGCACCGGGCGCTGACCTGTCTCGTCCTCGGCGCCGACGACACTGCGCACCGCGACCCCGCCCGCCTCCGGCAGTACCAGTGGCGCGTGCAGGACGAAGTCCGCCAGCGTCGCGAGGTTCGCCTGGCTGCCGGCTCGCAGGGCGAGTTCGACCAGACCGGCTCCGGGGAACAACACCGCGCCGAGCACGCCGTGATCGGCCAGCCAGGGATGCGTCTGGACCGACAGGCGGCCGGTCAGGATCACACCGCCGGTGTCCGGTTGTGCGATCACTGTGGGAACCAGCGGGTGCCCGGTGGTGGCGAGGCCCATCGATCGAGCATCGCCCTTGCCGGTGGATCCCTCGGGCATCCAATACCGCTGACGCTGGAAGGCATAGGTGGGCAGGGGGATTCGCCGGGCGCCGGTCCCGGTGTACCACGCAGCCCAGTCGACATCGGCGCCGGAGACGAACAATCCGGCCGCCCCCTGCGACACCGAGACGGCGTCGGCTTTGCCGCGGCGCGCCAGCGGCAGCACCGTGGCCGCCGAGTGCTCGCCGTCGAGGCCCTGGGCGACCATCGGGGTCAATACCGCGTCGGGACCGATCTCGGCGAACCTCGACACGCCCGAATCCGCCATCGTCACAACGGCATCGGCGAACCGCACCGTGTCCCGAACCTGGCCGACCCAGTACGACGGATCACCCATTTCGTCGCCGACCCGCGCACCTGTCACCGTCGACACCAAGGCGATAGTGGGTCGCTCGAACGTCAAATTCTCGATCGCCGTGGTGAATTCGGCCAGCATCGGTTCCATCAATGCCGAATGGAAGGCATGCGATACCCGCAAACGATTCGTCCGCCAACCCTTCCCGGCGCACACCTCGGCGACAGCCTCGACCGCGTCCGCGGCACCGGCGATCACCACCGACGCCGGACCGTTCACCGCCGCCACGGACACCTCGCCCGACAGCAGCGCCAGCACATCGCTTTCGGCGGCGCCGATCGCGACCATCGCCCCACCGGCGGGCAGAGCTTGCATCAGCCGGCCGCGCGCGGCCACCAGCACGCACGCGTCGGTCAGCGACAACACTCCGGCCACATGCGCCGCGGCGACCTCGCCAATGGAGTGACCGGCCACCACATCGGCCCGCAGACCCCAGGATTCGAGCAGTCGGAACAACGCCACCTCGAACGCGAACAACCCCGCTTGCGCGAACACCGTCCGGTCGACGAGCTCCTCGGACGTCAGCGCCGCCTCCAGCGAAACCGGCTGTGCCAGTGCTGGGTTCAACTCGCTCACGATGGCCTCGAAATGGTCCGCGAACACCGGATACGCCTTGCGCAACTCGGTCGCCATCCCGGCCCACTGCGCGCCCTGCCCCGAGAACACCAGTGCTGTCGAGCCCGCCGTCGCGCGACCCGACACCACGCCGGGTGCGTCCGCGCCCGCGGCCACTGCGCGCGCGCCCGCGGTCAGATCCGCGAGCCCCTCGGCCAGCACCACTGCTCGATGGGTGAACACGCTGCGGGTCGACGCCAGCGAGAAGCCGACATCGATCGGATCATGCTCTGCCACCGGCGATGCCGCAGCATGCGCCTGGCCGGACAGCCGGGCCGCCTGTTCGGCCAGCGCCGGGCCGCTACGCGCCGAAAGCACCCACGGCACCAGTCCGCCCGCCGGAATAGCCTGCACGGGAGAAGTTCTCGCGGCAGGATCGGGCGCAGGAGCCTGTTCGATGATGACGTGCGCGTTGGTACCGCTGATACCGAACGACGACACGCCCGCGCGCCGCGCCCGGCCGACCTCCGGCCACGGTACCGCCTCGGTCAGCAACCGCACCTCACCCTCGGTCCAGTCGACCTTGGTGCTGGGGTGCTCCGCGTGCAGCGTCCGCGGCAGCAGCCCGTGCCGCATCGCCATCACCATCTTGATCACACCGCCCACACCCGCCGCGGCCTGAGCGTGGCCGATGTTCGACTTCAGCGAACCCAACCACAGCGGACGGTCCGCGGCGCGCTCCTGGCCGTAGGTGGCGAGCAGCGCTTGGGCCTCGATCGGGTCGCCCAGGGTCGTGCCGGTGCCGTGCGCGTCGACCGCGTCGACGTCGACGGGCGCGAGACCGGCATTGGCCAGAGCTTGCCGGATCACCCGCCGCTGCGACGGACCGTTCGGCGCGGCCAGGCCATTCGACGCGCCGTCCTGGTTCACCGCCGAACCGGCGATGACCGCGAGGACTTCGTGCCCGTTGCGGCGTGCATCGGACAACCGCTCCAGCACCAGTACGCCGACACCTTCGGCCCAGCCCACCCCATCGGCACTGTCGGAGAACGACTTACACCGCCCGTCCGGCGACAACCCGCGCTGGCGGCCGAACTCGAGGAACATATCCGGCGTCCCCATGACCGCGGCGCCACCCGCCAGGGCCAGATCGCACTCGCCCGAGCGCAGCGACTGCCCGGCCAGGTGCAGCGCCACCAGCGACGACGAACACGCCGTATCCACGGTGACCGACGGCCCCTCCAGACCGAACACATACGACACCCGGCCCGACACCAAACTGCCCGCGGCGCCGCTGCCGGTGCCGGTGGCCCGGGCGTAGTCGTGATACATCAGACCGGTGAACACGCCGGTCGAGCTGCCACGCAGCGCCGCCGGATCCAGGCCGGCGCGTTCGAAGGCCTCCCAGGAGACCTCCAGCAGCAACCGCTGCTGCGGGTCCATCATGGTGGCCTCGTTCGGGCTGATCCCGAAGAAGTCGGCATCGAATTCCGCCGCGGAGTACAGGAATCCACCGCTGCGGGTGTAGGTCTTGCCCGCCTTGCCGGGTTCGGGATCGTAGATGCCCTCGAGGTCCCAGCCGCGATCCACCGGCATGTCCCCGGTGGTGTCGCCGCCCTCGACGACCAGTTGCCACAGGTCTTCCGGCGACGCGACTCCGCCCGGATAGCGGCACGCCATCGCCACCACGGCGATCGGCTCGTCGTCGGCCCGGCTGTGTCTCCGAACCGCGCGGTCCTCGGCAGCGGTGGTGCCGGTGAGTTGCGCACCGATGAAGTCGGCGACGGCCTGCGGGGTCGGGTAATCGAAGATCAAGGTGGCCGGGAGTTGCAGTTCGGTCGCGGTATTGAGTTTGTTGCGGAACTCGATGGCGCTCAACGAGTCGAACCCGAGCTGCTGGAAGGCCTGCTGCGGTGCGACGGCCGCACTCGAGGCGTGGCCGAGGATCCCCGCCGCCACGGTGCGGACGAAATCGACCAGCGCACTGTCGCGATCGGCCGCCGCGAGGCCCGCCAGCCGTTGCCGGAGCGCCCCACCCGCCGGAGTCCGATCGAGCCGGCGCACCGGTGTCGGGACGAGTCCCCGGACCAGGGGCGGAATCTGCTCGCCCCGGGTGCGCAGCGCCGCCGGATCGATCCGCAACGCCACCGTTTGCGGGCTCCGGGCGGCTACCGCGGCGTCGAACAGCGCCAGACCGTCCGACTCCGACAGCGGCGGGAAGCCCTGCCTGCGCATCCGATCGAAGTCCGCCTCGGACAGCTCCGCACCGAGCCCGCTCGACCGCTCCCACATGCCGTAGTCGAGGGCGGTCGCGGGCAAGCCCAGCGCGTGCCGATGCGCGGCGAGGGCGTCCAGGAAGACGTTCGCCGCAGCGTAATTCGCCTGACCCGCGGCCAGCACCAAGCCACCCGCGGAGGACAGCAGCACGAACAGCGACAGCGGCATGTCCTGCGTGAGCTCGTGCAGATGCCACGCGGCATCCGCCTTGGGCCGGAAGACGGCGTCGACGCGATCCGCCGACATCGACGCGATCACACCGTTGTCGGCGATTCCCGCCGCGTGCACGATGCCCACCAGCGGATGCGCATCGGGGATGCCCGCCAGCAGAGCTGTCAACGCGGACCGATCCGACACGTCGCACGCCGCCACGGTGACCTCGGCGCCGAGCTCGGCCAGTTCGTCACGCAATGCGGCGGCGCCGGGAGCGTGCAGGCCGCGCCGGGACGTCACAAGGAGTTGGCGCACGCCGTAATCGGTCACCAGATGGCGGGCGATCACCGCTCCGAGACCACCGGTGCCGCCGGTCACCAGCACTGTGCCGGACTCGAGCCGCTCGGTACCGGTGCCCGGTGTCCGGCGGGTCAAGCGCGGCACGAGCACGGTCGAGCCGCGCAGCGCGGCCTCGGGTTCGCCTGCCAAGGCCGCCACCGTGTCCGCGGCGACAGCGCTGCTGCCCAGCTCCACATCCAGGAGCTGGAATCGACCCGGATACTCGGCCTGCGCGGCACGCAGTAGACCCCATACCGGCGCTTGGTCCAGGCTGACGATCTCGGAATCATCCACGGTCACAGCGTGTTCGGTGAGTATGACCAAACGTGATGCCGCGAATCGAGTGTCGGCGATCCAGCGCTGAACGGTGTCGAGCACGCCGCGCAGCACCTGTCGCGCCGCCTCGGTCGGCGGACCGTCGTGGCGCGGGCATTCGAGCAGTACGAGATCGGGAACCACCGGATCCGGGCCGTCGTCCAGATCGGTGATCAAGGCCGCGAGGTCGCGGTATCGCCGCATCGAACCGGTATCGCCGCGGCCGTCACCGAGAATCGCGAGGCGATCCGGTTCGACCCGCTGGTCCGGCTCGACACTTCCCGACGACGACTGTGCCGCAACCCATTCCACGGCGAACAAGGAGTCCGGCACCCGGCCGGCGCTCAGACGCTCGACCGGCACCGGCCGAGATACCAACGCGCCCACCGAGACAACCGGCCGGCCCTGCTCATCGGCGATCTGCACCGCGAAGTCGTCGCCCTCGGGAACGCTGCGTACCCGCACGGAGGCGGCCCCGGCCGAGTGCAGTACCACCCGATTCCAGGCGAACGGCAACACCGCCTCACCAGCTTTGCGGCCGTGCAGGATCCCGGCATGCAGGGCTGCGTCGAACAGCGCGGGATGGATCCCGAAACCGTTGCCGTCCTGGGAATCCGGCAGCGCGACCTCGGCGAACAATTCATCGCCGCGCTGCCACGCCGCCCGCAGCCCCTGGAAGAAGGGACCGTACCCGTATCCGAGTGCGAGCAGATCGTCATAGGCCCGGTCGACGTCCAGCGGCTGTGCGCCGACCGGCGGCCAGGTCGCCAGGTCGACATCGGTGGCCAGGTCATGGGGCGCGGCGTCCGGGGCGAGGACGCCCTCGGCGTGCAGCAGCCACGAACCCTCGGCCGCCTGCCGGGAATGCACGCGCAGCCGTCGACGACCGGCGTCGTCCGCGTCGTCCACCACGACCTGCACCGCGACGCTGCCTTCGGCCGGCAGGGTCAGCGGGGTGTGCAGGACGAGTTCGTCGACGACGTCGCAGCCCAGCAGGCCGCCGATGTGGGCGGCCAGCTCGACGAATCCGGTACCCGGCAGCAGCACCGTGCCGTGCACGCTGTGGTCGGCGAGCCACTCCACCGAGTCCAGCGACCACCGGCCGGTGAAGCTCATCTGACCCGAATTCGGGTGCGGCACAACAGCACCTAGCAGTGGATGGTCCACTGTCTGGAGCCCGGCGTCGGTCACTCCGCCAAGCTCGGCGGCCAGCCACGACCGCGCGAGTAGTTTCCGGGCGTCGAGCCAGTACCTCTCGCGCTCGAAGGCATAGGTAGGCAAGTCGATTCGGCGCGCGGTGGTACCGGCGTAGAACCGGGCCCAGTCCACCTCCGCGCCGGACACGAACAATCCGGCGACTCCGGTCAGCAGGGTGGCGGCGTCGGCGTGGTCTCGCCGGACCATTGCCACCGCGCCCGCCGTGATCTGCGCGACCATCGGGGTCAATACCGCGTCGGGACCGATCTCGGCGAACCTCGACACACCCGAATCCGCCATCACGGCAACAGCATCGGCGAACCGCACCGTGTCGCGGACCTGACCCACCCAGTACCGCGGATCGGTCATCTCGCCGGTGACCACCGCACCGGTCACGGTCGACACCAGCGGAATCGCCGGCTCGGCGAAGGTCAAACCCTCGATCGCCGCGGCGAATTCGGCCAGCATGGGCTCCATCAGCGCCGAGTGGAAGGCGTGCGAGACCCGCAATCGATGGGTACGCCAGCCACGTTCGACGCACGCCTCGACAACAGCGCGGACCTCCTCTTCGATGCCGGAGAGCACCACCGACGACGGTCCGTTCACCGCCGCGACCGCGACCCCCGCGGTCAGCAGGGGTGTCACGTCGGCCTGCGAGGTTCCGACGGCGACCATCGCGCCGCCACCGGGCAGGTTCTGCATCAACCGGCCACGCGCGGCCACCAGCACACACGCGTCGGTCAGCGACAGCACCCCGGACACCTGCGCGGCAGCCACCTCACCGATCGAGTGGCCCGCGACCATATCGGGCCGTACACCCCACGATTCCAGCAATCGGTAGAGCGCGACCTCGAAGGCGAACAACCCGGCCTGCGCGTACACCGTCCGATCGACGAGTTCCTCGGATGTCAGCGCCTCGCTCAACGAAACCGACTGTGCCAGTAACGGATCGATCTCAGCGACGATCGCGTCGAAGTGCTCGGCGAACACCGGATACGCCCGCCGCAACTCGACCGCCATCCCGGCCCACTGCGCACCCTGACCGGAGAACACCAGCCCGGTCGAGCCCGGAACTACGTGACCTGACACCACAGCCGCGGACTGCGCACCCTCGGCGAGCGCCCGTGTCCCCGACAGCAGATCACTTCGGTTGTCCCCCAAGACAACTGCGCGATACTCGAAGACGCCACGCGTGCCGGCCAGTGAGAAACCGACATCCGCCGGATCCAGATCCCGCTCGGACACCGCCGACACCAGCCGCCCGGCCTGACCGGCGAGTGCTGCACTGCCGCGCGCCGAAATCACCCACGGCAGCACCTCGCAGGCCCGGTCTGCCGGAGCGGCCTCGTCCGCGCCCGAGGCCCGAACCGGTTCCGCCGCAGCCTGTTCGAGGACGACGTGTGCATTGGTGCCGCTGATGCCGAAAGACGACACCCCGGCGCGCCGCGGTCGATCCGCCTCCGGCCAGGCCACCGGCTCGGTCAGCAGTTCGACGTGCCCCGCAGACCAATCCACCTTGCTCGACGGCCGATCCACGTGCAGCGTACGGGGCAGGACCCCGTGCCGCATCGCCATCACCATCTTGATGACGCCGCCCACACCGGCCGCGGCCTGCGCGTGCCCGATATTGGATTTCAGCGACCCCAGCAACAGCGGCCGGTCCGCGGGGCGCTCCTGACCGTAGGTGTCCAGCAGTGCCTGGGCCTCGATCGGATCACCCAGCGTGGTGCCGGTGCCGTGCGCCTCCACCGCGTCGACATCGCTCGGCGCGATCCGCGCATTCGCGAGCGCCTGCCGGATCACCCGCCGTTGCGAGGGGCCGTTCGGCGCGGTCAAACCATTCGACGCACCATCCTGATTCACCGCCGACCCGGCGATCACCGCGAGCACCTCGTGCCCGTTGCGCCGGGCGTCGGACAACCGCTCCAGCACCAGCACACCGGCGCCCTCGGACCACGCGACACCGTCGGCGGCGTCGGCGAACGACTTGCTCCGCCCGTCGGGGGCCAATCCCCGCTGGCGACTGAACTCCACGAAGACCTCGGGTGTCGCCATCACGGCGACACCGCCCGCCAGGGCCAAATCGGACTCGCCCGACCGCAGCGACTGTCCGGCCAGGTGCATGGCCACCAGCGACGACGAACACGCCGTGTCCACGGTGACCGACGGCCCCTCCAGCCCGAGGACATACGAAATGCGTCCGGAGGCAATGGATCCCGAGTTCGCGTTGGCCGGGTAGTCGTGATACATCATGCCCGCGAACACTCCGGTGGCACTGCCCCGCAGCGCGGCGGGATCGATGCCGGTTCGTTCGAGGGCCTCCCACGAGGTCTCCAGCAGCAGGAACTGCTGCGGATCCATCGACGTGGCTTCCTGGGGGCTGATCCCGAAGAACGCCGTATCGAATTCGCCTGCGGAGTGCAGGAATCCACCGGAACGGGTGTAGCTGGTGTTCGGCTTCTCGCCGGTGGGATCGTAGATCCGCTCGGTATCCCAGCCACGATTACCTGGGAACTCCGAGGTCGCGTCGACACCGTCGAAGACCAGCTTCCAGAGGTCCTCGGGCGAGGCGACGCCGCCCGGGTACCGGCACGCCATGCCGACGATCGCAATCGGCTCGTCGGCAACGACTTTCGCGGTGACCGCGGTGTCTTTCGCGGTGCCGGTCAACTGGCCGGCCAGGTGCTCGGCGAGCGCCTGGGGCGTGGGGTAATCGAAGATGACGGCGGCGGGAAGCGACAGTCCGGTGGCGGTTTTGAGACGATTGCGCAGTTCGACGGCGCTCAGGGAGTCGAAACCCAGGTCCTGGAACGAGCGGTCGGGCTCGATCGCGGACCCGCCCTCGTTGCCGCGTACGGCCGCGATCTGGGTGCGCACGGTATCGAAGACCAGCTGCCGTCGCCGTTCGTCATCCAGTCCTGAAAGGCGTTGCCGCAGAACGGATATCGCCGAAGACGTCACCGCACTGCGGCGGGCCGCCGGGGCGAGTTCCCGCAGCAGGGCGGGTAGCGGCCCGGTTTCGGCGCGAGCGCGGAGCGCGGCGGTGTCGAGGGTCGCGATCACCGTGTGCGGCGCGCCCCGGCGCAGTGCCGCGGCCCAACCATGCAGCGCCTGCTCGTCGGTGAGCGCGGCGAATCCACCCCGGCTCATCCGCGCCACGTCGGACTCCTGGAGGTGCGCGGTCATGCCGCGAGACCGGGCCCACGGACCCCACGCCAGCGATTGACCGGCGAGCCCGCGTGCCCGGCGGTGGGCCATCAGCGCGTCGAGGAAGGTGTTCGCGGCGGCGTAATTTCCCTGCCCGGGCCCACCGAGGGTGCCCGAGATCGACGAGAACACCACGAACGCGGCCAGATTCAAGTCCGCGGTCGCTTCATGCAGATACCAGGCGGCGTCGGCCTTCGGCGCCAGCACCGCGTTCATCCGCTGCGGGGTCAAGGACGCGATGGTCCCGTCGTCCAGCACCCCCGCGGCATGGATGACACCGGTCAGCGGCCACTGGGCCGGGACCGCGGAGATCAGCTCGGCTACCGCCGCGGCGTCCGCGACGTCACAGGCCACGACCGTGACCTGCGCGCCCAACTGCTCCAGCTCGGCGCACAGGGCTGCCGCTCCCTCGGCCCGCGGGCCGCTCCGGCTGGCCAGCAGCAACGACCGCACGCCGTGCTCGACCACCACGTGCCGGGCCAGCACCGCGCCCAAACCGCCGGTGCCGCCGGTGATCAACACCGTCCCCGCGCCGAACCCGGCTACTTCGTCGCCGCTGTCCGTGTGTTCGCCCGCGGGCCGGACGAGGCGAGCGGTGTGGGGAATGCCGCCGCGCACGACAATCTGCGGTTCGCCGACCGCCACGACGGCGGATGCGAGTTGCTCGCCGATGCCGATGCCGATGCCGATGCCGATGCCGATGCCGGTGCCGGTGTCCGTGTCGGTGTCCACCAAGATGATTCGGCCCGGCTCCTCGGCCTGGGCGGCACGCACCAAGCCCCACACCGCCGCGCCGGGGAGATCGGTGAGCTCCTCCTCGGGCAGAGCGACCGCGCCCCTGGTGGCGATCAGCAGCGTGCTCGCCGCGAACCGTTCCTGTGCCGACCATTCCTGCAATACCGCGAGTATTCGCGTGACTTCGCTCTGGGTGGCGGCAACTACGCCGGTGCCGTCGGTGTCGTTCCACCCGGCACCGGCTTCGACGAGCACCACCGGAGGTACCTGCGCCGCTTCATCCAGCCTGTCCCAGCGCCCAACCCCGGCATCCAGTGCGGAGTGCTCAGCCGCTCCATCCGGCCTGTCCCAGCGGCCAACCCTGGCATCGAGTGCGGAGTGCTCAGCCGCTCGATCCGGCCTGTCCCAGCGGCCCGCCTGGGTATCGATCACCAGCCGCTCGGCCGTTCCATCCAGTCGGTCCCGGTTCCCCACCCCGGCATCGGGTCCGGGCTGCTTGGCCGTGGCTGGTGACCACACGAGTTCCAGGATCGGGTCGGCCGCGCCACCCGACGCGACCGCGACGAGCTGCTCGAGCGGCATCGGCCGTGCCGCAACCGATCCCGAGAGGACCGGGTGTCCGTATTCGTCGGTCACCCGCACCGACACCGAGGATCCGGTGGGGGTCAGCTGTACCCGCAGCACGGCGGCGTCCGAGGCGTGCAGTTCCACCGAGTCCCACGCGAACGGCAGCGCGACCTGCCCAGCCGCGACCGTGAACGGCGATTCCGGTTGTCCCGCATCGCCTTCGACCGCACCTGCCAGGTACCCCGCGTGCAAGGCGGCGTCCAGCAACGCCGGATGGATCCCGAAACCTTCGACGTGCACCCCGGTGTCCGCATCGGCGGCGATCTCGGCGAACACCTCATCGCCGCGCCGCCAGAGTGACCGCACGCCCTGGAAAGCCGGACCGTACTCGTAACCACGGGCGAACAAGTTCGAATACGCTGCGGCGACCTCGATTTCGGTCGCCGCAACCGGTGGCCACGCCTCGGTCCGAGGTTCGGCCGTCCCGCCGGCGATGGTCAGCACGCCGCGCGCGTGCAACACCCACTCGTCGTCCTCGTCGTGCTCCGGACGGGAGTAGACGGCGACCGGCCGCTGCCCCTGCTCGCCTCCGCCGACGACGACCTGGATCTGCACACCGCCCGCCGCGGGCAGCGGCAGGGGAGCCTGCAAGGTCAGCTCCTCGAGCACCGGGCAGCCGACCTCGATTCCGGCCCGCAGGACCAGCTCCGCGAACCCGGTTCCCGGCAGCAGTACCGCGCCGCCGATCACATGATCGGCCAGCCACGGCTGGCCCGCGAGCGACAGCCGTCCGGTCAGCAGGACCTCGCCCGACTCCGGCGCCGACACCACCGCGCCCAGCAGCGGATGCTGGACCGCGCCCAAACCCGCGGCTTCGACCCCGGCGTTACCTCCGACCGGGTCGACCCAATAGCGACGACGCTGAAAGGCATAGGTGGGCAACGGGACTCGCGTGACCGGGCGTCCGGTGAACAGCGCCGTCCAGACGACATCGACGCCGACGGCATGCGCGTGCGCGAGGCAGGTCACGAACTGCTCGACCTCGCCGCGCCCGCGGCGGGCTCCAGCCAGCACCGCCGCCTGTGCTTCGACATCCTCCGGCAGACACTGCCTGGCCATCGCGCTCAGTACCGCATCGGGACCGATCTCGAGGAATCGGCGCACGCCCGAAGCCACCAGGGTGTCCACGCCGCGCGCGAACTGAACGGCCTCGCGGACCTGCCGGACCCAGTAGGCGGGCTCGAGCACCTCATCACCGGCGATCCGGCCGGAGAGGTTCGATACCAGTGGAATGTTCGGGCGCTGGTAGGTCAACGACCCTGCGACGGTGGCGAATTCGGCCAGCATCGGATCCATCAGGTGGGAATGGAACGCATGCGACACCCGCAGCCGGGAGGTCTGCCAGCCGCGCTCCGCGCACCGCTGCGCGAGCGCCGTCACCGCCTCCTCGTCGCCCGAGACCACCACGGCCATCGGCGAATTCACGGCGGCAACGGACAATCGCGGCACCTCGTCGGCGAGCATGGGGGCGACCTCGCCCGCGCTCGCCGCAATCGCGAGCATCGCGCCCCCGGCCGGCAGTCGCCCCATGAGCTTGCCGCGCGCCGCGACCAGGCGGCACGCGTCCGGCAGCGACCACAGACCGGCGAGGTGCGCGGCGGCCAGCTCACCGATCGAATGCCCGATCAGCGCGTCCGGCGTCACTCCGAAGGATTCGAGGAGCCGGTACAGCGCGACTTCGTACGCGAACAGCGCGGGCTGGGTGAACTCGGTCCGCTGCAGCGCGTCGTTTCCCTGCCCGTCGGGCCCGCCCGCCGTGGTGTCTTCGGGACCGTCGCCGACCGCTCGGCCGGTGAACATGAGCTGCCGCAGCGAGGTGCCCAGCAGCGGGTCGAACAGCGCGCAGATCTCGTCCAGCGCGGCCGCGAACACCGGAAACGCCTCGTACAGTTCGCGACCCATCCCGACCCGCTGCGCGCCCTGTCCGGTGCACAGGAAGGCGGTCTTGCGGGTCAGCGCTCGCCCGGTGATGCCGTCGCCCGCCGCGCCGTGCGCCGCGAGCTCTGCCAGTCCGGCGAGCAGGGTGTCCCGATCGCCCGCCACCACCGCGGCCCGCCACTCCAATTGGGCGCGGCCGGTGACCAGCGAATAGCCGATATCGCCGACCGTCAGGTCGGGACGTTCACGCACCCAGTCCAGCAGTTTGGCCGCCTGCGCGCGCACCCCGTCCTCGGTCTTGGCGGACAGCGGCAACGCGGCGAGCTCGGAGACGACCGGTGCCCGCTCGGGGACGACCGCACCCGCACCGGCATCGTCCGCCGGCGCGGCCGCGGGCTCCACGGGAGCGGGCGCCTCTTCCAAGATCACATGCGTATTGGTGCCGCTGGCGCCGAAGGACGACACACCGGCACGCCGCACCCGCTCGCCCGCCGGCCACGGCTCGGCCGAGGTCAGCAGCCGCACGTTGCCCCCGGACCAGTCCACATGCGGTGTGGGCGCATCGATATGCAGTGTCGCGGGCAGTGTTTCGTGCCGCATCGCCTGCACCATCTTGATCACGCCACCGACGCCGGCCGCGGCGGAAGTGTGCCCGATATTCGATTTGAGCGATCCGATCCGCAGCGGATCGCCGACGCGATCGCGACCGTAGGTGGCGATCAGCGCCCGCGCCTCGATCGGGTCGCCGAGCTGGGTGCCGGTGCCGTGCGCCTCGACCGCGTCGATATCGGCGGGGGACAGACCGGCATTGGCGAGTGCCTGCGCGATCACCTTTTCTTGCGAGGGGCCGTTCGGTGCGGTCAGTCGGCTGCTGGTGCCGTCCTGGTTCACCGCGCTGCCCCGCACGACCGCGAGGACTGGGTGACCGTGGCGGCGCGCGTCCGACAGCCGCTCGACTACGAGCATGCCGAGACCATCGGAGAATCCGGTCCCGTTCGCCGCCGCCCCGAACGCCCGGCACCGGCCGTCCGGGGACAGCGCGCGCTGCCGGGCGAAGCTGATGAGCTGGGCGGGATCCGACATCACGGTGACACCGCCGACCAAGGCGAGAGAGGTCTCGCCCTGGCGCAGGGCCTGGCAGGCGAGATGCAGGGCCACCAGCGACGACGAGCACGCGGTGTCCACCGACAGCGCCGGACCCTTGAAACCGAGGCTGAACGACACCCGCCCGGACAGGATGCTGGCCGAAACGCCCGGGTGCGCATTGCCTTCGGATTCCGCACTGTGACCGGGCGCGCCGACACGGCGGCCGTAGTCGAAGTGCATCACGCCCGCGTAGACACCGGTATCGCTGTCGCGCAGCGAGACCGGATCGATGCCGGCGTTTTCCAAAGCCTCCCAGGACGCTTCGAGGAACAGGCGCTGCTGCGGATCCATCGCCTCCGCCGTGCGGGGGCCGAGGCCGAAGAAGCCCGCGTCGAAATCGCCTGCCGCATCGAGGAATCCACCCTCCCGGGTGTATACGGTCCCGGGCACGTCCGGGTCGGCGTCGAAGAGCCGCTCGAGATCCCAGCCGCGGTCGGTGGGGAACGGACCGATCGCATCGGTTCCGGAGGCGACCAGATCCCACAGCCGGTCCGGTGTGTCCACGCCGCCCGGGTACCGGCAGCTCATGCCGACGATCGCGAGCGGCTCCCCGGCCTTTTCCTCCAACTGCTGGATGCGCGTGTTGGCGGTGCGCAGATCTCCGGTGACCTTCCGCAGATACCGGCTGAGGCGTTCCTCGTTGCTGCTGCTCGGATTGCTCATGCTGGGCCGAACTCCTCGTCGATCAGGGAAAAAAGTTCATCGTCGGAATGCGACTCGAGGTCGTCGTAGGCACCGTCGGACCACGCGGCGCCCAGATGGGCGTGCAGACGGTCGGCGACGCCCCGCAAGGTCGCGATGGTCTCGTCGGTGTCGCCGCCGTCGGCGATGATCCGCTCGACCATGGCCTCGAGCTGTGCGATGTCGGGCAGCACCGCCGCGGCCGTGGGCGCGGCCGCCGGTGCGGGTGCGGCCGTCAGGGCTTGTTCCAGCAGGTAGCCCGCCAGAGCTCCCGCGGTGGGGTAGTCGAACACCAGGGTCGAGGGCAGCGACAGCCCCGTCATCCGCGACAGCCGGTTGCGGAACTCCACGCCGCCGAGGGAATCGAAGCCCAATTCGTCGAAGCCGCGATCGGGACCGATGTCGTCGATCGACTCGTAACCCAGGACCGTGGCCGCCTGTTCGCGCACCAGGTCGAGGACGACCCCGCGACGCTTCGCTTCCGCCACCCCGTGCAGCCGCTCGCCGAGCGTGGGTCCAGCACTCACCCGCGTGGTCGTCCGCCCGCTCGCGCGCACGAATCCGCGCAGCACCGCCGGAACCGACCCGGTGTGCGCTTCGACGCGCAGCTTGTCGGTGTCGAGATGCAGCAGCGCGGGCACCGGCTCCGCCGTGGTCAGCGATTCGTCGAACATCCGCAGGCCGTCTTCGTGGTCCAGCGGCGCCAGGCCCAGCCGGTCCAATCGGCTCATGGCGGTGCGGTCCAAGGCGCCGGTCATGCCGAGGTCCGGTCGCCATGGACCCCAGGCGAGCGCGAGCCCCGGCAGCCCTTCGGCACGGCGGCGCAGCGCGAGCGCGTCCAGGAAGCCGTTGGCGGCAACGTAATTCGCCTGTCCGGCCGAACCGATCATGCCCGCGATCGAGGAGAACATGACGAACGCCGACAGGTTCATGCCCGCGGTGAGCTCGTGCAGGTGCCAGGCCGCCTCGGCCTTCGGAGCGAATACCTGGTCGATCCGGTCGGTGGTGAGGCCGTCGAAGGTGCTGTCCGCGAGCACACCGGCGGCGTGCACGACGCCGGTGAGCGGGTGCTCGTCCGGCAGGTCCGCCAGCAGTGCCGCCACGGCGTCGCGGTCGGTGACATCGCAGGCGGCGATGCGCACGTGTGCGCCGTATCCGGACAGTTCCGCCGCGAGTTCCGCTGCGCCGTCGGCACGTTCGCCGCGCCGCGAGATCAGCAGCATCCGATCGACACCGTGCGCGGTGACCAGGTGCCGGGCCAGCAGCGCGCCCAATCCGCCGGTTCCGCCCGTGATCAGAACGGTCCCCTCGCCGAATGAGATCGGTTCGCCCGCAGCGGATGTCACCGGCTCCAGCCGCGGCGCCAGGACGCTGTCGCCGCGCACCGCCACCTGTGGCTCGCCGACCGCGACGGCGGTCCGTATCACGTCGGCCGAAAGGTGGTGCATACCAACGGATCGATCCACGTCGAGCAGCACGATGCGATCCGGATATTCGGCTTGAGCGCTGCGGATCAGCCCCGACACGGCGGCTGCCGCCGGATCCGGTGCGGAATCGGGCATGGTCGCCGCGCCTTCGGTCACGACAACCAACTGCGACCGTCCGAACCTCTCGTCGGTCAGCCAGCCCCGTACCAGCTCCCATGCGGCATGCACGCGAGCACGTGCGGGCTGCCGCGGAGTACCCGGTAGTCCGGCGGCTTCGGGCCAGACCACGACGTCCGGAACGGTCGAGCCGGCGGCCAGCGCCGCCAGATCCGGATACCGCTCCTCGATCCCGGTCACGATCGCCGCCCCGAGCACGGCCGCGCTCCCGATCGAGGCGAGCGCGGCCGGTACTTCTGCCGGGGTCCAGCGCAAGCCGTACCGGCCCGCTCCGCCGCCCGACAGCGTGGCGCGGAACTGGGCGACGTCGTAGGAACGCATGACGACTTCATCGATCGACACCACCGGGTTGCCGTCCTGGTCCACGGCCACCACGGCGATCGCCTCGCTGCTGCGCCGGAGCGCCATCACCCGCATCGAGGTGACCGGAGACGTCGTGTGGAATTGTGTTGCGCCCCAGCGGAACAGGAGTTTGCCCTCGGCGGGGTTGCTGTCGAGATCCGACCAGATCAAGCTGACGAGCCCGGCGTGCATCACCATGTCGAACAGGCCCGGATGCAGCTGGAACCCGTCGCCGGGCACCTCCGGGTTCAGGGTGATCTCGGAGAACGCCGTGTCCTCACTGTGCCAGGCGGCGTCGATGCCGCGGAACGACGGCCCGTACGCCAGCCCGGCGACCCGGGTCGCATGGTCCGGAATCCAGTCGGTATCAACCGGTTCGGCGGCGACCGGCGGCCAGGGCGTACTGCGCAGCATCTCCATCAGGCCGAGGTCGATCAGCTCGCGTCCACTCAGTACGCCGCTGGCATTGCGCGCCCACTCGCCGCCGGGGAGGCGGTAGTGGAAGGTGAAGGCCCGGCGTCCCGCGACATCCGGTTCCCGCACCAGCACTTGGAGTTCGACCTCGCCGTCCGCCGGCGGCAGGATCGGCCGTTCCAGGATCAGTTCGTCGACGACGTCGCAGCCGATCCGCCGACCGGCTACCAGCAGCATCTCCATGAGCGCGGCACTGGGGACGACCACCACGCCGTAGGTGGTGTGGTCGGTGATCCACGCGTGCGTGCGCAGCGAGAATCGACCGGTGAACATCCACTCGTCCCGATCGGCGACCCGCACCACGCCGGTGAGCAGTGGGTGTTCCGAGGCGTCGGGCCGCCGCGGCGGCAGGCCGGGTTCGAGCCAATAGCGCTGGCGCTGGAAGGCGTAGGTGGGCAAGGCGATTCGTGGCGTCGGGCGGTCGCCGAACAACGGCGTCCAGTCCACGGTGACGCCCGCGGTGTGTGCCTGGGCGAGCATCGTCACGAATTGCCCGACCTCGTCGTGGTCCCGGCGCGCCGCCGCCGCGACCACCGCGCGCGACTCGATCTCGGCGGGCAGGGTCTGCCGGGTCATCGCCGCCAGCACGGCGTCCGGTCCGATTTCGAGGAAGCGGCGCACGCCTGCGGCCGCGAGCGTCTGGACGCCGGGTGCGAAACGTACCGCGGCACGCACTTGCGCCACCCAGTAATCCGGTTTCAGGATCTCGTCACCGGCGATCTCGCCGGAGATATTGGATACCAGGGGAATCCGCGGGGCGTGGAAAGTGGTCGCGGCAGCCACGATCTCGAATTCGCCCAGCATGGGCTCCATCAGGTGCGAATGGAAGGCGTGTGACACCCGCAGCCGGTTCGTCCGGCGGCCCCGCTCGGTGAACTGCCGGTCCAGGGCGTCGACGGCGTCGGCGGCACCGGAGATGACCACGGCCGCGGGCGCGTTCACCGCCGCGATCGCGAGCCGATCACGGTATTCGGCGATGGCGGCGTCGACTTCGTCCTCGGACGCGGCGATCGCGAGCATCGCACCGCCCTCGGGCAGCGCCGCCATCAGGCGGCCGCGGGCCGTGACCAGCGCGCAGGCATCCGCCAGGGACCACACGCCGGCCAGGTACGCCGCGGCCAGCTCGCCGATCGAATGACCCACCAGCACATCGGGTGTCACGCCGAAGGACGCCAGCAGCCGGTACAGCGCCACCTCGAACGCGAACAGCGCGGGCTGGGTGAACTCGGTCCGATCCAGCGAGCCTCTCGCGATCCCGGAATCGCCGGGGGACTCGTCGCTGAACATCACTTCTTTCAGCGAGCGCCCCAGCAGCGGATCGAACTGCGCGCACACCTCGTCGAGCGCGGCGGCGAAGACCGGGAAGGCCGCGGCGAGTCCCGCGCCCATGCCGACCCGCTGCGCGCCCTGGCCAGTGCACAGGAAGGCGGTCTTCCCGGCCCCTACGGTGCCGGAAACCACTCGGGCAACGGCCGACCGGCCGGGGGAGCCGCCAGGGTGGGTCAACGCCGGCGCGGATCCGGCGGCCAGTTGCCCCAGCCCGGCCAGCAGTTCGTCGCGATCGGCACCCAGGACCACCGCCCGCGTCGCGTGCTGCGCGCGGGTGGCGGCGAGCGCGTGCGCGACCTGCGCCGGATCGCTGTCGGGGTGGTCGATCAGCCACCGCTGGAGTTTCGCCGCCTGCCCTCGAATCGCGGTGTCGTTCTTGGCCGACAGCAGCCAGGGCACCGTGCCGAGCGAGTGACCACCGGCTGCCGCCGGAACGCCGGGTCCGGGCGCCTCTTCGAGGATGGCGTGCGCGTTCGTGCCGCTGACACCGAACGAGGACACCCCGGCGCGACGCGGCCGGTCACCGGCCGGCCACGGGTGCGCCTCGGTCAGCAGCGCGACGTCGCCGGCGGTCCAGTCCACGTGCGGGCTCGGCGCGTCGGCATGCAGGGTCTTGGGCAGAGTCTCGTGCCGCAGCGCCTGCACCATCTTGATGACCCCGCCGACACCCGCGGCGGCGACGGTGTGGCCGATATTCGACTTGAGCGAGCCGATTCGCAGCGGACGCTGCGCGCGGTCGCGCCCGTAGACCGCCATCAGCGCCTGTGCCTCGATCGGATCACCCAGCGTGGTGCCGGTCCCGTGCGCTTCGACCGCGTCGATATCCGACGGCGACAGGCCGGCATTGGCCAGCGCCGCGGTGATCACGCGTTCCTGGGACGGACCGTTCGGCGCGGTCAGGCCGTTGCTCGCCCCGTCGGAGTTGATCGCCGTGCCACGCACGAGGGCAAGGATGTTGTGCCCCAGGCGTTTCGCGTCGGAGAGCCGCTCCAGCACCAGCACGCCGGCGCCCTCGGAGAAGGCGACGCCGTCGGCCGCCGCGGAGAACGCCTTGCACCGGCCGTCCGGCGACAGTCCGCGTTGCCGCGCGAAATCGACGGACAGATACGGGCTGGCCGCGACCGTCACGCCGCTCGCCAGCACGAGCGAGCTCTCCCCATTGCGCAGCGCCTGAGCGGCCAGGTGCAGCGAGACCAGCGAGGAGGAGCAGGCGGTGTCCACGGTGAGCGTGGGACCCTCCAAGCCCAGCGCGTAGGCCACCCGCCCCGACATCACGCTGCTCGTGGTGCCGGTGAGCCGATAACCCTCCAGATCGCCGCCGACCAGGTCGACGTACCCGGATGCGCCCGCGCCGACGAACACCCCGGTATCGGTGCCCCGCAACGAGGAGGGATCGATACCGGCGTCTTCTATTGCCTCCCAAGATGTTTCGAGGAGCAGGCGCTGCTGCGGGTCCATCGCGGACGCCTCCCGGGGGCCGATCCCGAAGAAGCCCGGATCGAAATCACCCACGTTGTCCAGAAATCCGGCGCGCCGCGCGTAGACGGTGCCGGGCTTGTCCGGATCCGCGTCGAACAGTCGCTCCAGATCCCAGCCCCGATCGGTCGGGAAATCGCCGGTCGCGTCGATCCCGGCGGCCACGAGATCCCAGAGCTGATCGGGTGATTCGACGCCGCCGGGAAACCGGCACGCCATACCGACGATGGCGATCGGCTCGTCGGCCCGAACCCGGCGCACCGCCTGGACGACGGGTTCGCCCGCCGTCGGCTCGACGCGGGACAGCACCAGCTTCGCCACCGCCGCCGGGGTCGGGTGATCGAACACCAGCGTGGAGGGCAGCTGTAGCCCGGTGGCCTTTCCCAGCCGGTTGCGGAACTCCACGCCGCCTAGCGAATCGAAACCGATCTCGTCGAAACGCTGGTCCGATCGAAGGTCGGCCGCGGAGTCGTGACCCAGGACCGCTGCGGCCTCGGACAGCACGGTCTCCAGGACCACCGCACCGCGCTGTGCCGCGGGTGTTTCGGCCAGGCGGGCGCCGAGCGTCCCGGCCGCCGCGGCGGCCGGGGTAGCGGCACGCGCCCGGCGGGGGAGGAATCCGCGCAGGACTTCCGGCACCTCGGACTCCTCGCCGGTGCGCAGGGCACCGGCATCGAATCGGATCGCCGAGAGTCGCGCCGAGCCGTGCGCGAGTGCGTCGTCGAAAAGTCGCACTCCGTCGGCGTCGGCGAGTGGGCTCAGCCCCAGCCGTTCCCAGCGCGCCAGCGCTCCGCGATCCAGTCCGCCGGTCATCCCGCTGGACTGATTCCACGGACCCCACGCCATCGAGGTCGCGGCGAGTCCGGCGGCGCGGCGGCGCTGGGCCAGGGCGTCCAGCGCGGCATTCGCCGCGGCGTAGTTCGCTTGGCCCGAGGTGCCGAGCACGGCCGCGATCGAGGAGAACACCACGAATGCCCGGACGACTCGGCCCCGGGTCAATTCGTCCAGATACCAAGCACCGTCGACCTTCGGTGCGAGTACGCGATCGACTTGGGCGTCGGTCAGTGCGGAGACGGTTCCGTCATCGAGCACGCCCGCGGTGTGCACCACCGCGATCGAAGTGTCACCGGAGCCGATGTCGTCGAGCAGGGCGCGCACCGCCTCGCGATCGGCGACATCGCACGCGACGACCCGGGCGCGGGCCCCCAGCCCGGCCAACTCCGCGACCAGGTCGGCGGCTCCGGCCGCGTCCGGACCCCTCCGTGAGGTCAGAACCAGTTCGCGCACACCGTATTCGGCGACGAGGTGCCGAGCGAACAGTGCACCGAGGCCACCGGTGCCGCCGGTGATCAGTACCGTCGCACCGTCGAAGGTCGCCGCGCGGTCCGCGGGTTCGCTTGCGGCACTGGGAGTCTCGGTCCCACGCCGGAGTCGGGGAACCAGAACGCGGGTGTCGCGCACCGCGATCTGTGGTGCGCCCGTGTTCAGCGCGGCGGCGATCCGATCGGCAGTAGCGGGTGCGGCGGGATCCTCGTCGATCAGGACGAACCGATCGGGATGCTCCGACTGCGCGCTACGCAGCAGGCCCCAGACCGCAGCCGCCGACGGATCGAGAGTTTCGCCGGGGAGACCGGCCCCACCCGAAGTCACCACCACCAGCCGGGTGTCGGCCGATCGCGGCTGCGCGAGCCACGAGCGCAGCAGCGCCAAGGCCGAGTGCACCCGTGCGCGTATCGCCTGTGGTTCGTCGGAATAGGTTGCGGCCGAGTATGAAACGGCACGCCACACCACTGCTCGAGGAAGGTCGTCGGTGGCGACGAGATCGGCGACCGAGGAGTAGCGGGTATCGAAATCCAGAGCCGCGTCGGTTGATCCCGTGTCGGGGTTCGGCGCGAGGGTGGGCACGGACCCGGCGACCGAGGAGTATTGCGTATCGAAGTCTGGTGCTGTGCCCGGTGATTCCGCATCGGTGAGGAGCGCGAGGGTGGGGACGGGCCCGGCGCTTGCCGCGCTGGGGTTCGGATCTTCCTCCCAGTGCACCTCGTACAGCGCGGCGTCGTCGGCCGAGAGCGCACCGCGGAATTCCTTGACGTCGTACGGACGCATCACCACGGCGTCCACTGAGACGACGGGATTGCCATCCGGGTCGACGGCCGCGACCGCCACGGCTTCCGGGCCCTGGGCGACCGCGATAACCCGCAGTGCGGACACCTCGGCGGGCGCTACCGTGGTCGGCGCATGGTGGAACCGGGCCCCGGCCCAGCGGAAGAGCAGTTTGCCGGTGTTCGGATCGGGATTGCCGTCACGCCAGATCAGCCGGGAGAACGCGGCATGCATCACCATATCGAGAAGTGCGGGATGCAGCGTGTGACGTCCCGAATGCGTTGCGGCAGTGCTGAGTTCCGAGTTCAGGGCGATCTCGGAGAAGACGGCGTCGTCGCGCTCCCACACCTGCCGCACCCCGAGGAATGCCGGACCGTATTCGAGTCCCGCGTCCGCGGCGATCTGTGCGGGCAACCCCGCACTGTCGAGGTGATGTGCGTCGGCAGGTGGCCACGATTCCGCCCGTAGTCGAGTGAGCACATCCGGTTCGTGCCTAGCTCTGGCCGTCGGCTGCCCGGCCGTCGCGAGCGTACCCGTCGCGTTGTGAATCCATTCGTCGGAAGCCGATGTGCGGAAATAGAAGTCGAACGGGCGATGGCCGGTCGCGCCAGGTGCCTGCACCAGGACCTGAAGTTCGATCTCATCGCCGTCGGCGGGCACGATCGGTGCTTGCAGGGTGAGTTCCTCGACTGCCTCGCAACCGATTCGGTCACCGGCGACGAGCAGGAATTCGATCAGCGTGGCGCTGGGTAGCACCATCACGCCGTACGACATGTGGTCAGCGATCCACGGATGCGTCGCCACCGACAGCCGGCCGGTGAACAGCCACTCGTCCGAACCGGCCAATCCGAGGACCCCGGTGAGGATCGGATGATCCGACCTGCCCGCGGCCGCATCGTGGTCCGGATTCAGCCAGTAGCGACGACGTTGAAAAGCGTACTTGGGCAGGGGGATAGGAGCCGTAGCGCGCCCGGCGAAGGTCGTCCGCCAATCGACTCGCGCACCGGTCGCCTGGAGGTGCGCCAAGGCCGCGACGAACTGCGCGGCTTCCTCGGACGTCCGTCGCGCCAGTGCCACTGTCGCCGCGAGATCGGTATTCTCACCGAGGCATTCGCTGGTCATGGCCGTCAGTACCGCGTCAGGTCCGACTTCGACGAACCGGCTGACCCCGTCGGCGCGCAGCGTTTCGATCGCGGGCGCGAAGCGAACGGTGGCGCGGACCTGCTGCACCCAGTACTCGGGATCGGTCACCGCGTCACCGGCCGACTCTCCGGTGACGGTCGAGACGATCGGCAACTTGGGCGCGCGGTAGTCGAGTTTCTGTGCGACCGAGCGGAATTTGTCGAGCATCGGCGTCATCCGCGCCGAATGGAAGGCATGGCTCACCCGTAGCCGCTTGGTCCGGATGCCTTCGGCGGCGAGTTCGCGCTCCAAGCTCTCGATCGCCTCCGTATCGCCGGAAAAGACTGTCGAGAGGGGGCCGTTCTCCGCGGCTATCGAGAGGGGACCGGTCTCCACAGCCGAAGAGGCCCGATCCGACACTGCCGCAATGATCTCCGCGATCTCCGCGGCGCGCGCCGCATCGATCGCCACGGCGAGCATCGCGCCGCCTTCGGGCAGCGCGCCCATCAAACGGCCGCGAGCCGCCACCAGCGCGCACGCGTGCGACAGCGACAGGACACCGGCGACGTGTGCCGCCGCCAACTCGCCGATCGAGTGACCGACCAGCACATCCGGTGCGACGCCGAAGGATTCCAGCAGCCGGAACAACGCCACCTCGAAGGCGAACAGCGCGGGCTGCGTCCATTCGGTGCGGTCCAGCACGCCTTCGGGATCGGTGAACATCACCTCCCGCAGCGACCGTCCGAGTACCCGATCCAGCACCGCGCAGACCTCGTCCAGCGCGGTGGCGAACGCCGGGTACGCGCTGTACAGCTCGGCGCCCATCCCCACCCGCTGCGCACCCTGGCCGGTGAACAAGAACGCGCTTGCACCTGAATCAGCCTTGGCTACAACAGTATTCGGACCTCCCGCAGCCAGATCAGCCAAACCGGTCAGCAGGTCGGCGCGGTCGCGCCCGGTGACCGCGCCGCGCCACTCGAGCAGCGCCCGCGTGCTCACCAGAGCATGTGCCACCTCGTGCACGTCGAGGTCCGGGCGCTCGATCAGCCACTGCCGCAACCGATCCGCCTGTGCGTGCAGTGCGGCCTCGGATTTGGCCGATACCACCAGCGCGACGCTGCGCTCACCCGCCCCGTCGGCGTTGCGCTCACCCGCCCCGTCGGCGTTGTGCTCACCCGCCGGGTCGGTCTGGCCTACGGCCGTCCGGCGGTGCTCACCTGCCCCGTCGGCTTCGGCTCCGGCCGCCACTCGGTCGGCCGGGACGCGCGGCAAGGACTCTGCCTCGGTCGCGTCCTCCGCCCCGGCGGGCGCTTCCTCGAGAATGAGGTGCGCGTTGGTGCCGCTGGCGCCGAAGGAGGACACGCCCGCTCGGCGCACCCGTTCGCCCGCTGGCCACGGGTGGTTGTCCTGAAGTAGGCGGACGGTGTCGGCGGACCAATCCACGTGCGGTGTGGGCTCATCCACGTGCAGCGTTCTGGGCAGCACACCGTGGCGCATGGCCTGCACCATCTTGATCACGCCGCCGACACCGGCGGCGGCCGAGGTGTGTCCGATATTGGATTTCAGCGAACCCAGCCGTAACGGCTCACCCTGGCGGCCCGCGCCGTAAACGCTGATGAGCGCTCGTGCCTCGATCGGGTCGCCGAGCATCGTGCCCGTTCCGTGCGCCTCGACCGCGTCGACGTCGGCGGGATCCAGTCCGGCGTTGGCCAGGGCCTGGGCGATGACCCGCTCCTGGGAGGGACCGTTCGGCGCGGTGAGCCCGTTGCTCGCGCCGTCCTGATTGACCGCGCTGCCGCGAATGACCGCCAGCACGTTGTGGCCCGCGCGCTGGGCGTCCGAAAGCCGTTCCAGCGCCAGCATTCCGAGTCCCTCGGAGAAGCCGGTGCCATCGGCGGCCGCCGCGAAGGCCTTGCACCGGGCATCGCTCGACAGGGCCCGCTGCCGAGCGAACGCGATCAAGAGCGACGGGTCCGACATGATGGTGACGCCACCGGCCAGCGCGACGTTCGTATCGCCGGAACGTAATGCCTGGCAGGCCAGGTGAATAGCCACCAGCGAGGACGAACACGCGGTGTCGACCGCGATCGCCGGGCCGGTGAAGCCGAACGTGTAGGCAATGCGCCCGGCCAGAACGCTGTTCGAAACACCGAGGTAGGCATGGCCTTCGGTCTCCGCGCCGATGGCGGCCGAACCGATGCGCGGGCCGTAGTGCTGATGGATGACACCGGCGAATACCCCGGTTTCGCTGCCACGCAACGACGTCGGGTCGATGCCCGCGTCCTCGAGGGCTTCCCAGGCGGCCTCCAGCATGAGCCGCTGCTGCGGATCCATCGCCGCCGCCTCGCGGGGGCCGATACCGAAGAAGGCGGCATCGAAATCGCCGATATCGTCGAGGAACCCACCGTCGCGCGTATAAATGGTGCCCGCCGCGTCGGTGTTCGGGTCGAACAGCCGCGCGAGGTCCCAGCCTCGATCGGCCGGATAGCCGCCGATGGCGTCGACGCCGTCCGCGGTCAGCTGCCACAGCTGCTCGGGCGAGCGCACCCCGCCCGGGTACCGGCACGCCATACCGACAATGGCGATCGGTTCCTGCATTCGCTCGGTGAGCGTGCGCAGTCGCTGTTTGGTGTCGTACAGCTCCTTGGCCGTCTTCTTGAGGTACCGGCGCAGTTCGTCGTCGTCAGCCATCAGTGAAACTCCTGGTCTATCAGCTCAGAGGCTGTCGATGAATTCGAAAAGCTCGTCGTCGTCAGCGGATTCGAGATCGTCGGCGTCGTCGCTGCGATCCACTCGATCGGCCGCTACGTCCTCGAGCCTGTGTAGTAGCGCGGTCAATTTCTTGGCCAGGTCGGCACGTTCCGGCGGGGTCAGTTCCGCCTCGGCGAAACGTCTGGTGAGCGAGTCGACTTCGGCGGCGAGCGCTCGCGCGTCAGCGTCGGCGGGCACCAACTCCTGGCGGAGGAACTCGGCCAAGGCCGCCGGGGTCGGATGATCGAACATCGCGGTGGCCGGTAATTGCACGCCCGCGGCCGATTTCAACCGGTTGCGGAATTCCATCACCCCGAGTGAGTCGAACCCGATCGCGCTGAACGGTTTGTCCGCGTCGATCGTTTCGGCGCCGCTGTGCCCGAGCACGGCAGCCGCGTGCAGGCCGATCACGCCGAGCAGGACACGTTTCTGCTCCTCGGCGGGACGACCGAGCAGGCGAGTCACCAATGGTCCTGAACCAGCGGGGCTCTCCGCCGTCGTCGCCGCCGCGGCGACCTGGCGGCGTGCCGCGGGCCGGGACAGGGCTCGCATGATCGGGCGGACACCGGCCGGATCGCCGAGCGCGTCGCGATCGATCCGGACGGCGACGAAGGTCGGCTGACCAGCGGTCATCGCCGCGTCGAAAAGGCGCATGCCCTCGTCGGAATCCAACGGCAGCAGACCTTCTCGTCGCAGCCGTGCCAGATCGGCGTCGGTCAGGTCGCCGGTCATCCCGCTGCTCTGCCGCCACGGTCCCCACGCGATCGATGTCGCGGGGAGTCCCGCGGCACGCCGGTGGTGCGCCAGCGCGTCGAGGAAGACGTTGGCGGCCGCGTAGTTCGCCTGGCCCGGATTGCCGATGACGCCCGCGATCGAGGAGTACAGCACAAAGGCCGATAGATCCAGTTCCTTGGTCGCCTCGTGCAGGTTCCAGGCCGCGTCCACTTTGGGCCGCAATACCTTCGCGATCTGTTCCGGTGTCATGGTGGCGAACAGACCGTCGTCCAGCACGCCCGCCGCGTGGATGACACCGGTCAGCGGATGCTGCGCCGGTATGGCCGCCAGTACCGCGTCCAGCGCCGCGCGATCGGCCGCGTCGCAGGCGACCACATCCACCTGCGCACCGAGCGCCGTGAGCTCGGCGACGAGTTCGGGCGCACCGGGCGCGTCCGGACCGCGTCGACCGGCCAATACCAGCCTGCGCACACCATGCTCGGTGATCAGGTGCCGCGCGGCCACCGCGCCCAATCCGCCGGTGCCGCCGGTGATGAGGACGGTGCCCTCAGGCCGCAAGGGCGCCGGCACGGTGAGCACGTTCTTGCCGATGTGCCGGGCCTGGCTCAGATACCGGTAGGCCTCGGGTGCATGCCGCAGGTCCCACGCAAGGGTGGGGTTCGGCGACAGCGCGCCGGATTCGAAAAGCCCGACCAGTGCGGTCATGATCTCGTGCAGCCGATCCGGACCGGCCTCCATCAGCATGAAACTGCGGTAGTCCACGCCCGGATACTCGGCGGCCACCTCGGCCGGGTCACGCCGATCGATCATGCCCATCTCGACGAACCGGCCACCGCGCGGCAGCAGCCGCAGGGACGCGTCGACGAATTCGCCTGCCAGGGAGTCCAGGACGATATCCGCGCCGCGCCCGCCGGTGGCGTCGAGGAACTTCCGCTCGAATTCCAGTGTGCGCGAATTTCCCATCTCGGACTCGTCGAATCCCAGCTGGCGCAGCACATTCCACTTCGACTCACTGGCAGTGACCAGCAACCGCAGGCCCAGATGCCGCGCCAGCTGCACGGCCGCCAAGCCGACACCGCCGGTCGCCGCGTGCAGCAGCAGTGTCTCGCCGGGTTGCGCCCCGGCAAGGTCGACCAGACCGTAGTAAGCGGTCGCGTAAACGATCGGAACGGCCGCGGCCTGAGTGAACGACCATCCGAGCGGCATCGGCGCGAGCAGCCGGCGATCGACAACCGCCACCGATCCCACACCCGGTATCAGCCCGAAAACCCTGTCGCCAGGCACGAATTCGGTCACATCCGAGGCAACCTCCAGCACAACCCCGGCTCCCTCCCCGCCGGGCCGGGCTTCCCTATCCGGGTAGGTACCGAGTGCCATCAGCACATCCCGGAAATTCAGGCCAATACTCCGCACACTCACCCGGACCTGGCCCGGCGCAAGCGGTTCCAGCGCACTCGGCTGGTCAGCGAAGGCGAAGTTGTCCGCGCTCAGCGTGCCCTTGCCGCGCAGCGTCAACGCCCACGCCGGAATGGTCCTCGACGCGACATCGAGAGCATCCGGACCACCACGATCCAGGCGCGGCACGTGCGCCTGCCCGTCCCGAACGGCCACCTGCGCCTCATCACCCGCCGCCGCGGCAAGAGCCACCGCGAGCCGATAGTCCGCCCAGTCGTCAACATCGACGAGCACAATCCGATCCGGGTTCTCACTCTGCGCGGTACGCAGCAGACCCCACACCGCAGCAGCGGCAAGGTCGACCTGCTCATGCGACCGCACGGTGACCGCCCGCCGGAACACCACAATGAGCTGCCGATCCTGCGCCAGCAACCCCTGCACCCGCGAGGCAAGCGCGGCAACCAAATCCCTTACACCCGAAGGGAGATCGCCGCCACCAACCGCAGATTCCTTATGCGACAACGTATTCCACAGCGGGTTGTCGAGCCGCAAGACCACCACATCGCGTCCCGCGATCGTTACGAGCTCCCCGCCAGCGGCCTGACTCCGGCCACCCACCGCAGGAGAATCGCTCTCCGCGGTTTTGTCGGCCGCAGCGCCGTCGAGCGCGGTGCCCCAGACGACATTTACCGGGTCGCCGTCTGGGTGCGGTAGGGCGATCCAATCGACGTGGTAACCGAGGCGGTCGCGCTGGGGTTCGGCGGTGGTGAGCGCGGCCGTCGCTATTGCGCGCAGGGTCAGTGCCCGCACCTCGCCTATGGGGGTGCCGGCCTGGTCGGTGAAGGTCAAGGCGATGCGTTCGGTTCCCTGGCCGGAGTCGGAAACCCTTGCGTGCACCCGTAGTGCAGCCGGTCCGATGCTGTGCAGGTCGACGTGTTCCCAGGAGAACGGCACGGCGACCGAACCGCTCGGCGGCGCGGGAATCAGCCCAGCGAGCAGGATCGCGTGGAGGGCGGAATCCAGGAGGGCGGGGTGCATACCGAACTCCCCGGCCTGGTCGCGGACCGCATCCGGCAGGGCGATCTCGG
This sequence comes from Nocardia sp. NPDC051832, assembly GCF_040681285.1. NCBI lineage: Bacteria > Bacillati > Actinomycetota > Actinomycetes > Mycobacteriales > Nocardiaceae > Nocardia > Nocardia sp. NPDC051832. The sequence goes on along the minus strand of NZ_JBFAYL010000004.1, from coordinate 570,193 downwards.
CGAATGCCTCGCCGGAACGGGCCCACAGCGACCGGACGCCCCGGAATGCCGGTCCGTATTGGTAGCCGCGTTCGTCCAGGGCCGCGTAGCCGTCTTCGACGGCGATCGCCGCGGCGTCCGCGGGCGGCCACTCGTGCGAGCCGCTCGGGTTCGACGGTGCGAACGCGTCGTCGGTGAGGGTCGCAACGGCGTGGCGCACCCACTGGGGGTTGTCGTCGCCGGGGGAGTCGATGTGCTCGGTGCGCGAATAGAACTGTGCCGTAAGACTGTTCGAGTCGTCGGGTTCGCCAACCACCAGGCGTAGCTCGATCCCCGCACTCTCAGTTATCGGCAGAGGCGTCTCGATTACCAGTTCAGCCAGTCTCGGCCGCCCGGTGACTGACCCGGCGTAGAGCGCGAGCTCAACCAATGCGGCGCCGGGTAAGAGCACCGTGCCCGCGACCGCGTGGTCTTCGAGCCAGGGCTGCGTGCTTCGCGACAGCCGGCCGGTGAACACCACCTGTTCGGAGCCCGGTAGCCGGACGATCGCGCCGAGCAGGGGATGGCCGGCGTCTTCCAGTCCCGAACGCCGGACATCGTTCGTCACGACGGGCTGGGCCCAATAGCGCTGGCGCTGGAATGCATAGGTGGGCAAGGCGATACGGGCCGGCGGTCGTTCGTGTGACCAGTCGACGGGAATACCGGCGGCATCCGCCCGCGCCAAGGCGATGACGAACGCGGTCGGCTCATCCATCGACCGCCGCGATGTCGCCACCGCGATGGATTTCGGCTCCACCTCGGGGTGCTGTGCCAAACAGGCCGACGTCATGGCGGTGAGCACCGCATCCGGACCGACCTCGATGAACTTCCGCACACCGCGCTCGATCAGGGTGTCCACTCCCGGTGCGAACCGCACACAGCCGCGCACCTGCGACACCCAGTATTCGGGGTCGCGGACGGCGTCGCCGGCCTCCGTGCCGGTGACGTTCGAAACGATCGGCAGCAGTGGCTGCCGATAGCTCAATCCTGCGGCTACAGTGCGGAATTCGTCCAGCATCGGGTCCATGCGCGCTGAATGGAACGCGTGGCTGACCCGGAGCCGGCTGGTCCGGACACCGCGCTGTTCGAAGAGTTGCTCGACTTCGCCGACCGCATCCTCATCACCCGAAAGCACTACGGCGGCAGGCCCATTGACCGCGGCCACCGAGAGGCGATCACCGTAGCCGGCCACCACCGCTACCACTTCCTCCTCGGCGACGGCCACCGCGAGCATCGCACCGCCTTCGGCCAGGCCGCCCATCAACCGTCCGCGCGCCGCCACCAGCGCGCACGCATCCGGCAACGACCACACGCCCGCGACATACGCCGCGGCGAGTTCACCGATGGAATGCCCGGCCACTACGTCCGGTACGACGCCGAAAGATTCGAGCAGTCGGAACAACGCCACTTCGAAGGCGAACAGCGCGGGCTGCGTGAATTCCGTTCGGTTCAGCCCGCTTTCGGGCGCATCGAACATCACCGAGCGCAGCGATCCGCCAAGCCGTCCGTCGAATTCGGCGCACACTTCATCGAGAGCGTCGGCGAAGACCGGGTAGTCGCGGTAAAGCCCCGCGCCCATGCCGCGCCGCTGAGCGCCTTGCCCGGTGAAAAGGAACGCCACCCGCCCCGGCACCGCCGTGCCCGCAAGGGCGGTCGTGGTGTCCTGCCCACCGGCGAGGGCCGTCAATCCGGCGAGCAGTTCGTCACGGTCGCGACCGACGACCCCGCCCCGCCATTCCAGTCGCGCCCGGGTGCCGACCAGAGCCGATGCGGTATCCCGCACGGCGAGTGCTGGGCGTTCGAACATCCACTGGCGCAACCGATCCGCCTGTGCGCGCATCGCCACCTCGGACCGCCCCGAGATCATCAGGGCAACAACCTCCGGATTCGTCGGCGGTTCGACGGCGGGTGCGGGCGCAATCGATGGCGCTTCCTCGAGGATGACGTGCGCGTTCGTCCCGCTGATGCCAAAGGACGAGACACCGGCGCGGCGTAGTCGGCCACCGCTGGACCACGGCTCGGCTTCGGTGAGCACACGCACCGCCCCCGATGACCAATCGACATGCGGTGACAGCTCTTCCGCGTGCAAGGTGCGCGGCAGCACACCATGGTGCATGGCCTGCACCATCTTGATGATTCCGCCGACGCCCGCGGCCGCTTGCGCGTGCCCGATATTGGATTTGAGCGAGCCGATCCGCAGGGGCGGCCGATCGCCTCGATCGTGCCCGTACGCGGCGATCAACGCTTGCGCCTCGATCGGGTCGCCCAGGGTGGTTCCGGTGCCGTGTGCCTCGACAGCGTCCACCTCCGAGGGCGCCAATCCGGCGTCGGCCAAGGCCGCGGCGATCACCCGTTCTTGCGCCGGACCATTCGGTGCGGTCAGACCATTGCTGGCGCCGTCCTGATTGATCGCGCTGCCACGGACGACCGCGAGCACGTTATGACCCAGCCGCTGGGCGTCCGAGAGCCGTTCGACGACCAGCACGGCCGCACCCTCCGACCACGCCACACCGTCAGCGGCCGCGGAGAACGATTTGCAGCGCCCGTCCGAGGCGAGACCCCGCTGCCGGGAGAAGTCGAGGAAGACCGCCGGCGTGGCCATGACCGTGGCCCCGCCGACCAGGGCCAGGGAACTTTCCCCGTCCCGCAGCGCACGGCAGGCCAGATGCAGTGCTACCAGCGAGGACGAGCACGCGGTGTCCACCGTCAGCGCGGGACCTTCCAGGCCCAGGGCGTAGCCGATACGCCCCGAGACCACGCTGCCCAGTGATCCAGTGAGCGCGTAACCCTCGACCTCCGGGCCCGCGTTGCGGGTCAACGATTCATAGTCCTGGTACATCACGCCCGAATAGACGCCGGTGTCGCTGCCGCGCAACGAGTTCGGGTCGATGCCCGCGTGTTCGAGCGCCTCCCACGAAACTTCGAGCAGCAACCGCTGCTGCGGATCCATGGCGACGGCCTCGCGGGGCGCGATTCCGAAGAACGCGGCATCGAAATCGGCTGCGCCGGTGACGAATCCGCCGCGACCCGAATAGGTGGTCCCCGGGTTGTCAGGGTCCGGGTCGATAAGCCGGTCCAGCGCCCAGCCGCGGTCGGAGGGGAAGTCACTGGTGGCGTCCGTTCCCGCGAACACCAGATCCCATAGTGCGTCGGGGGATTCGACACCGCCCGGGTAGCGGCAGGCCATACCGACGATCGCGATCGGCTCATCGGTGTGCGAAAGACCGGATGGCTTCTGCTGCGCCGCCGGTTTCACTGCCGATTCCGGGACAACTCTGGACTGCACCAGCTTCGCCACCGCCGCGGGCGTCGGATAATCGAAGACCAGTGTCGAGGGCAGCGAAAGACCGGTGGCTTTACCGAGCCGATTTCGGAGATCCACCCCGCCCAGTGAATCGAGACCCAGTTCCCGGAACGGCATCTCGGCATCGATCGCGTCACCCGAATCATGTCCGAGTACCGCGGCGACCTGGGCGCGCACCGTCTCGAGGGTCAGTTCGGCGCTGCGGTCCGAACCGGCCGCGGCCAGTCTTGCGGCCAACGTCGTCACCGCCGCGGCACCTGCACCGGCCGATCTCGTGGTTTGGGCGGGGCGCCGCCCGAACCCGAGCAGTACCGCCGGCAGCGCGCGCGGATCGGCGCTGCGACGCAGTGCGGTGGCATCGAAACGAAGCGGGACCAATCGAGCTTCCCGACGCCCGACTGCGGCACCGAACAGGCGCAATCCCTCAGCGCGTTCGATCTGCCCGAGTCCCAGGCGATCCCACCGCGCCACGGCGACGCGGTCCAGGTCGCCGGTCATTCCGCCCGCTTCGCCCCAGGGTCCCCACGCCAAGGATGTCCCCGCCGATCCGGCAGCGCGCCGCCGCTCGGCCAGCGCATCCAGAAAGCTGTTCGCGGCGGCATAGTTACCCTGCCCGGCCGAACCGATCACTCCGGCGACCGAGGAGAACAAGACGAATGCGGAGAGATCGATGCCCTCGGTCGATTCGTGCAGATTCCACGCGCCCGCGACCTTGGGGGCCAGGACCCGGTCGACCTGCTCGGTGGTCAGGGATCCAATGGTGCCGTCGTCGAGGACGCCCGCGGCGTGTACCACGGCACTCAGATCGGTCCCGTCGATACCGGTCAGACTGTTCACCAGCTGTTGTACGGCGACACGGTCGGCGATGTCACAGGCAATAATCCGAGCCTGCGCACCCAGGGCCGCCAATTCTTCGACCAGGGCCGCCGCACCGGGAGCGTCGGGACCTCGGCGTGAGGTCAAGGCCAGGTTCCGGACGCCGTATTCGGTCACGAGATGCCGGGCGAACAACGCGCCCAATCCGCCTGTGCCGCCGGTGATCAGCACCGTTCCGGTGCCGAACGGGGTGGCGTCGAGATCGTCGCCGCGGGTCTCCGCGCGAACCAATCGCGGTACGAGCACGTCGGATCCGCGAACCGCGACCTGAGGTTCGCGGGTACGCAAGACGGCGACGAGCGCTTCGGCATCCAGCGGTGCGGCCGGGTCCTCGTCGACTAGGACGAAACGATCGGGATTCTCCGACTGCGCGGTCCGCACCACACCCCACACGGCCGAGGCGATGAGGTCAGGGGTTTCGTCGGCGACTCCCACTCCGCCACTGGTGATGACGATCAGCCGCGAATCCGATAGCTGTTCGTAGCGCAGCCACGAATTCAGCAGGGCGAGCGTTTCGTGCACGGCCCGCTGGGTCGCGGAATAGGTATCGGTCGGCTCCTCGCTCGGGAACTCCGCACGGTATGCCACCGCGGTCGGAATCCGCTCCGCGTCGGCCATCGCCTCGACCGAGGCATACGAATCATCGATTCCGGCGAATGCGGTGTCGGCAAGCGCCGCGAGCGATTCCGGGTCGCCGGCCACCTCGCCGCCAGCGAGATCCCAGTGCACCCGATACAGATCGGCAGTGTTCTCGGCGAGGCCTTCGAAGAATCGGTTCACGTCATACGGGCGCATGACCACGGCATCCACTGAGAGGACCGGCCGGCCATCGACGGGGTCGATGGCGGCGACGGAGATGGTCTCCGGCCCCGTCGCGACGGCGGCGACTCGAAGTGAGGTCAGCTGCGCCGCGTGGTCGGCTACTGCCATCGGCCGGTGGAATCGCGCACCGCCCCAGCGGAACAACAATTTGCCCGAGCCTGGCTCGTGATCCATTTCGCGCCAGAGCAATTCGGCGAGCCCGGCGTGCACCGTCATATCCACCAGCGTCGGGTGCAGGCCGAAAGCGCCTGCCGCGTCGCTCATCTCGGCACGCAGGGTGATGTCGGAGAAGACCGCGTCCGCCTGTCGCCATACGGCGTGGACGCCGCCGAACGCCGGGCCGTATTCCAGCCCGGAGCCCTGTGTCATCAGGCCAGGAATATCTGTTGCTTCCAGCGCTTCGGAATCGATCGGCGGCCAAGCCTGGTCGAGCAACCGCAACGCCCGCGATGCTTCCGAATAGTGTTGTGCGAGTGCGCCGGTCGCGTTGAGTACCCACGGGTCATTCGTGGATTTCCGGAAGTAGAAGTCGAAGCTCCGACGCCCGGACTCGAGCGGCCGAACAGCGACCTGAAGCTCGATCTCATCGTCTTCGGACGGCACGATCGGCACCTGCAACGTGAGTTCGTCGAGCACGTCGCAGTCGATCCGCGCTGCCGCGATCAGCAGGAATTCCACCAGGACCGCACTGGGGACCACCACGACGCCATGCGCCGTGTGGTCGTTGATCCATGGGTGATCGCGCATCGACAGCCGACCGGTGAACAACCATTCCTCGGTACCCGCGACGCCGACGACGTCGGTCAGGATCGGGTGGCCGCCCAATTGGCTGGACGTGGCGGCGAGACTCGGACGCAGCCAGAACCGCTGATGTTGGAAAGCGTAGGTCGGCAACGGGATTCGTTGCTCAGCAGGTGTGGCCAGCAGTGTCCGCCAGTCGACCGATCCGCCGGTGACATGCAGCTGCGCCAGGGCCGACAGCAGCTGCGGCACTTGACCGTTCGACCGTCGTGACGTGGCGACGACCGAGGCCGAAGCTTCGACGGCCGGGTCGGCCGCCAGACACCGGTTGGTCAGTGCGCTGAGAACGGCTTCCGGTCCGACTTCGACGAATCGCCGTACTCCGCTCGCGAGCAAGGTATTGATTCCGGGTGCGAAGCGCACCGTGGCCCGGACTTGCTGTACCCAGTATTCGGGGGTGGTGATGGCGTCGTCCGCGAGATGTCCAGTGACAGTGGAAACGATGGGCAGCCGGGGTGGATGGTAGGTGAGGCCCTCCGCGACCGTGCGGAATTCCGCCAGCATCGGATCCATCTGCGCTGAGTGGAAAGCATGGCTGACGCGCAGCCGCGTGGTCTGAATACCCTTGGCGGCCAACACTTCTTCGACGGCGACGATCGTGTCGGTAGCACCGGACAGCACGGTCGCGGCCGGTGCGTTGACCGCGGCGAGCGAAAGGTCCGCATCGAGTCCGGCGATGATGTCGTTCGCGTGCGCCTCGTCGACCGCGACGGCGAGCATCGCTCCGCCTTCGGGGAGTTGGCCCATCAGCCGGCCGCGGGCTGCCACGAGTGTGCAGGCGTCCCTTAGCGAGAGCACTCCGGCGACGTGCGCGGCCGATACTTCGCCAATGGAGTGGCCGGCGAGGACATCTGGCGATACTCCGAACGATTCCAGCAGCCGATACAGCGCGACTTCGAACGCGAAGAGCGCGGGTTGAGTCCATTCGGTGCGATCGAGCACCCCTGCGGGGTCGGTGAACATCACCTCACGCAGTGATCCGCCCGCCCCGTTGCCTGCCGCGTGTGGTCCGCCGAGGAGCGGATCGAGGTGTGTGCACACCTCGTCCAGTGCCGTCGCGAAGGCCGGGAAGACGCTGTACAGGTCAGCACCCATGCCGACCTGCTGGGCACCTTGCCCGGTGAACAGAAACGCTGTCCGGCCCGCGACAGCGGTTCCGATGGCGATGGCGGGGCCACTGCCCGCCTCCGCGTCACTGCCTGCCTGCGCGCCGCTGCCCGCGTCGGCGGCGCTGTCCCCATCAGCGAAGGCGCGCAACCGTTCGAGCAGCTCGTCCCGGTTGCGTCCGAAAACCACCGCGCGCGAATCGAGTTGTGCGCGTGTAGAAGTCAGCGCGCTGGCAACATCGGCGACGTCCAAGTGCGGACGTGCCGACAACCAGCTGCCCAAGCGGGCGGCCTGTGCGCGCAGAGCCGCATCGCCCTTGCCCGAGATGACCAGCGGCACCTGGTTCGTGCTCGGGATATCCGAGCCACGGTGCGGAGCATCCGAACTGGCCGTGTCGTCAGGTGCTTCCTCGAGGATCACATGCGCGTTCGTTCCGCTGATCCCGAACGACGACACCCCCGCCCGGCGCGGCCGGTCCCCGCGCTCCCAGGACTCGGCCTCGGCCAGGAGACGTACCGCGCCCGCGTTCCAATCCACATGCGGGGACGGCACTTCCGCGTGCAGCGTGCGCGGTAGTCGTCGATGCCGCAGCGCTTGAACGATTTTGATCACGCCCGCGACTCCGGCCGCGGCGACGGTATGGCCGATATTCGATTTGAGCGAACCGATGCGCAGGGGTTCCCGGTCACCGCGAGCCTGTCCATAGGTAGCGATCAGTGCTTGCGCCTCGATCGGATCGCCCAGTCTGGTACCGGTCCCGTGCGCCTCGACGGCGTCCACGTCGGCTGCCGATACTCCGGCGTTGGCCAGGGCCTGTTCGATCACGCGTTGCTGCGACGGCCCATGGGGTGCGGTGAGCCCATTGCTCGCACCGTCCTGATTGACCGCGCTGCCGCGCACCACCGCCAGTACCTTGTGCCCGAGTCGGAGCGCGTCGGAGAGCCGCTCCAAGACGAGCACACCCGAACCCTCTGACCAGCCCACACCGTCGGCGGCGGCGGCGAAGGCCTTGCAGCGGCCATCGCGCGAGAGCCCGCGCTGCCGGGCGAAATCGACAAACAGGTCGGGAGTCGCGGCGATGGTCACGCCACCGGCGAGGATCAGCGAGCTCTCGCCCTGACGCAGCGCCTGGCATGCCGAGTGCAGAGCCACCAGCGAGGAGGAGCACGCGGTATCCACCGTCACCGCGGGGCCCTCCAGGCCGAGCACATAGGCGACCCGCCCCGAGATCACACTGTGCGAGGTGCCGGTCAGCCGGTAGCCCTCCAACTCGCCGGTGACCAGACCCGAATACCCGGACGCGCACGCGCCGACGAAGACACCGGTGTCACTGCCGCGCAGCGTCGTCGGGTCGATCCCGGCGTCTTCCAGCGCTTCCCACGCGGTCTCGAGGAACACTCGTTGCTGCGGGTCCATCGCCAGGGCCTCGCGCGGGCTGATCCCGAAGAAGCCGGGGTCGAAATCGCCTGCGCCGCTGAGAAATCCACCTCGGCGCGTGTAGACGGTACCGGCCTTGTCGGCGTCGGGGTGGTAGAGGCGATCGAGATCCCAGCCGCGATCGGCGGGGAATTCACCGATCGCGTCGCGTCCGGCTTCGATCAGGTCCCACAGCTGCTCGGCCGAGGCGACACCGCCCGGGAACCGCGCACCCATGCCGACGATCGCGATCGGCTCGTTCGAGGTGGTTCGCCGCGTGACCCGGCTGCGCCCTCCGCTGTCCGCGGTGACGCGCGCTTTCAGCACGGTGGCCACCGAGGTGGCGGTGGGGTGATCGAAGATGAGCGAGCGCGGCAATTCCACACCCGTCGCCCGGGTCAGGAGTTTTTGCAGCTCCACGCCGCTGAGCGAGTCGAATCCCAGGTCGGTGAAGGGCAGGTCGTCCCGAATGGACGCAGCCGATTCGTACCCGAGGACGGCGGCGGCCTGCTCGCGGACCACGGCGAGAACTGCGGCGTGGTGCTGAAATTCGGGCAGCGCTCGCAGACTGTGCGCGAGGATGCTGTCGGAGCTAAGGTCGTCATCCGCACTGCGAGTGCGGGGCGAAGGGGCGGGCGATACCGCCGGCAACTCGACGATGGAGTTGTCCTCGCGGCGAAATGCGTACGGCGGCAGATCTACTCGAACACCTGCCGACCTCCACGCCGACGAATCCACCGGCAGCCCAGCGCAATACGCCTGAAGGAGCGACTCCCAGCCCTGGCGAGTGCCGTCCCGCGACGACTCGGCCGCGTTGATCGCGGCAGCCCCGCCGGTCGGCTCGACACCGGCCTCGGTCGGCGCGACGGAATCCGAACCACCGCCGTGCTCGGCGAGCGCCTCGAGCCCGACCAGTAGCTGCTCGCGACTGGACGCGAAAAAGCCTGCGCGCCAAGGCATGTGGGCGCGGGTAGTGAGCAGTGAATGTGCCACATCGGCAAGCGCGAGTTCCGGGTGACGCCCCAACCAGTCGTGTAGCCGCCTCGCTTGCGCCCGGAGGCCGACCTCATCGCGTGCGGAGAGCACGATCGGTCGCCCGTCGGCGTCCTCGGGGGTTGCCGTGCTGTCCGTGAGCGGCGCCTCGTCGAGGATCAGGTGCGCATTCGAACCGCCCATGCCGAACGAGGAGACCCCCGCCCGCCGGATGGTGGTCGCGGCCCACGGCTCCGTTGCACTGACCACGCGCAAGCGCAGAGCATCCAGGGGAATCGCCGGATTGGGCCGCTCGAAGTTGAGGCTGGCCACGAGTTCGCGGCGCCGCAGGCACAGCGCGGTCTTGATCAGGCCGATGATCCCGGCAGCGCCTTCCAGATGGCCGACGTTCGTCTTGACCGACCCCACCGCCAGCGGCGCATCCGGCGCGCGATCGGAGCCGTAGGCCGCGCCGAGCGCGGCGGCCTCGACCGGATCGCCCGTCGGCGTTCCCGTACCGTGCAACTCGACATACTGCACGGAATCGGCGGGCACCTCGGCCGCCGCGAGCGCGGCGCGAATCGCGGCGACCTGCGCATCGCGGCTGGGTGCACTCAACACCCGCCGCTCGTTGCCGGTATTGACCGCGCTACCACGGATTACGGCGTGAATCCGGTCGCCGTCGTCGATCGCGCGCGCCAGCGGTTTCAGCACGATCACGCCACCGCCTTCGCCGCGCACGAAACCGTCCGCGCGCGAGTCGAAGGTGTAGCACCGCCCCTGTGCCGAGTGCGCACCGAAGTGCTCGACCCGTGCACCACTGGCCGGCGAGAGGATCAGATTGACGCCACCGGCCAACGCGATATCGGTTTCGCCCGCCCGCAGGCTCTCGCACGCCAGGTGCACCGCGACGAGCGAGGAGGCCTGAGCACTGTCGACCAACAGGCTGGGGCCGGTGAAACCGAAATAGTTGGACACCCGGTTGGCGATGATTCCGCGGGTCGCACCCCACAGAGAGTGGCGCGTGATGCCGGGCCCACCGGCGGCCGTGACGAGTTCCGCGAAGTCGCCGCCGGTGCAACCGAGAAACACCCCGCCCCGGCGCGATTCGCGTGCCACGTCGGCCAGCCCCGCGTCCTCGAGCGCCGCCCAGCTCAGCTCCAACGCGAGCAGTTGCTGTGGGTCGATCGATCGAGCCTCATGGGGCGCGATGCCGAAGAACTCCGCGTCGAAATCGCTCACGGAATCGAGGAAGCTCGCGCGTTCGCTGAGCTGCGCCCGCGCCGCCGGTGCGGCGCCGACGGTGGCGCGTCCCGCACCGAGCAGCCGCCAGAATTCGTCGAGATCAGCAACCCCCGGCAGCCGGCACGCCATCCCAACGACAGCAACGGGGAAATCTGATCGAGTCACCACTCGGGAACCTTCCTCAGGTCGAGCACGCGCCAGGGCGCCGCGGCACCGCGCATGTGTGAAATGTCAACTACACCAAGAGCTTTAGAGATTGCTCTAGGTTGCCCGACCGGGCGGGATGCCGAAGCGGCCGGCGTAGCGACGCCGTTGGTTCCATCGTTCCGCCGGGATCTTCACGGCAGTGGCAATGTCAGACACAGAGTCTCCTCGGTAACTCGAATCCCCCCGAGAAGTGTTGTACGGGAACGCACCCCGCGAGTTCGCTACGACGTGACGCCACACATCGATTCGCGCGCAACAACTTTCAAGCCCGCTCCGGCGCCGCTCATCGATAAAACGCCGCGCCGCACGGCGACCGCCGACCCCAACCCACTGATCAACACCTACACCTCACCTGCCTTGCCGCGCCCGACCTACCCGCCGGACCATCCATAAACCGCGCGGACCAGAACCCGATCCGCTACTAGCCGGTAGCTTACCTCGGGGTAGGCACGAACGCTCGGCTGGTTCTGTGCCGTATCACATCTTTACGTCTCATTGATCCGTGCCAGATCATCACCTATTGTGCCGACCCGGCGGCTGCGGACGACCGCAGCAGTGCACTCCTACTCGGGCCGCCGACTGCTGCGAACGCGCCTGTGCAGCAGAGCGTTCGGCGTTGGGCATTGAATGTGACGACTGAGGTCGCCTCTGGTTTCCGCGTGAAATGTGCCGTGACCTCGGCGGGGGCCCCGCTCGAGACGAATCGGCTAGGGTTGCTGGTGCAGCAGGTGCGGGATCGACCGGGGGATCACCATGAGCAATGACTGGTTTTTCTTTCTCATCCCGCTCGGGTTGGGACTGATCTTCGCCACTGTCGGCTTCCACGGCATCCGCCGGGCACGCAGACTGCGCCGCACCGGCGCGAAGGCGTACGGACAGATCGTGCGGCTCGACACCAGCTCAGGCGATAGCGGCACCCTGTATCACCCAGTGGCCCAATGGTTTACACCGGACGGCCGCCTACATGAGCATTCGGCGGCCATGGGCAAAGGCATCATCCTCAATTTCCGCCCCGGGACAACGGTTCTCGTCCACTACGACCCGGACGACCCGCGCCGCGCCGCCATCGACCGATACGACGGCGGCGGCGCGGATTGGCTGTTCGCGCTACTCGGCACGGCGGTGACCCTCGGCACGGTCGTGGTCTTCACCCTCCAGGTGCTGAGCTGAGCTGTTCCACACGGCCGGCGCCCGATCCTGTGTCCCGATCAGAAAGCATCAGCTTCCGCCAAGTACCCAGCGCGAACGCTGCGCGCGGACCGGGCGACCATCCGGGCGAGAGCCGGAATTCGCTGTGCGGCATGTATGTTCAGCGCTCACGCCCGCGGTAGCCGCGGATGGCGATCGTCGCGAACACCGCGATGAGCGCGACCGTCCAGGCCAGGGTGCGCCAGGTGGGGGCGGCGATCGGTCCGGTAGCGGCCAGGCCGCGCATCGCCTCCACCACCGAGGAGACCGGATTGGCGGCGGCGAGGGGCTGGATCCAGGTGGGGAGGTCCTGGCGGGGGACGAAGCCGGTGGAGAGAAACGAGGCGACGAGCAGGATCGCGTTGAGTGCTGAGCCGACCGCTTCGCCGGACTTGGCGTGCACGGCGATCGCCACCATCATCCAGGCGACCCCGGTTCCGAAAACCAGTGGCAGGATGAGGAATCCGAGCGCGCCGAGCAGCCCGCCGGTGAAACGGAAGCCGAGCAGATGGCCGACCCCGATCACCGCGAGCAGGGTGATCAGGTTGCGCACCGCGTCCCCGGCGATGCGGCCGATCAGCGGCGCCGACCGCGCGATCGGCAGCGCCCGCAGCCGGCGGTCGAAGCCCGATTGCAGATCGTCATAGGTCGTCATCGCGGTGCCGAGCCCGGCGAACATGATGCCCATGACGGCGAACAGCGGCAGGCTGAAGTTCACGTAATCGGCGCGGATGCCGCCGGGGGCGACCAGCGAGCCGAACGACACCGTGATCAGCACCAGCAGGATGAGGGGAAAGAACGTCGCCATCATCAGGAGGACGGGATTGCGCAGCGTCACCCGGATGGCCCGGACGGTCAGCGCCCAGCCGTCGTGGAGCAGCTGCGGCCGCGGTCCGGCCGCGGCAGGGGTCTGGTTCACAGTGATCTCCGATAGGTCCGGGCCGCCAGCGCGACACACAGCACGAAGCCGCCGATCAACCACAGCAGCGCGATCGTGACCGGTTCGGCGACAGCGGCGTCCGGGTCGGCCAGGGCCCGCAGTGCGGCGGCGGTGCGACTCAACGGCTGGTTGGCGACGAAACCCTGCAACCATCCTGGGAATGCTTCGGTCGGCGTGAAAGCGTTGGATACGAGCAGGAATGGGAAGAAGATGACGTTGGTGATCACCTGCACCGAGTCGACCTTGCCCACGGCGAAGCCGATCGCGATGAATCCGGTGCATGTCACCGCGGCGAAAAGCAGTGCGATGAGTACGAATCCGACCGATCCGAGGACGCCGCCGCCGAGGCGGAAACCCATGACGGCGCCTGCGGGTAGCAGGACGGCGATCGTCAGCAGCGCGCGGCTCAGTTCCGCGCCGACCAATCCGAGGACCGGAGCGACCGGCGAAACCGCCATGGAGCGCAGCCTGCGGATCATGCCGCCGGTCACGTCCTCGACCGAGAGGATGGCCGCCGACATGGCCGTGAACAGCATCGCCTGCAGCAGCACCGCGGGCAGCAGGTACTGCCCGTAGTCGCCGCCGATCCGGCGCTCGACCACAGTGCCGAACACGACGTAGAACATGGTCGCGAAGACCAGCGGCAGCACGATGGCGCCCATGATGGAGGCGGGCCGCCTGCTCATCAACCGCAGATGGCGTCCGGCCAGGATCGCGGTATCGGCCGCCATCGACGGATACGGACGAGGCGCCGCGGCAACGGATTCCGGTGCGGCGGTGCGTGTCACGGGGTGTCCTCGGACTCGGCGGGGACACTCGGGTGCCCGGTCAGGCGGAAGAACACGTCGTCCAGAGTGGGGCGGCGCAGGGCAATATCGTCGACGCTGATCTCGGCGGCGTCGAGCTTGCGCACGACATCGACCAGCGTCGCGGCACCCGAGGCGGCGACGGCGACACCGTCGGTCAGTTCGGCGAGCCCGGACATGCCCGTCAGCGCGGCGGCGATCCGGGGACGGTCGCCCTCGGCCGCGCTGACGTGGCAGACCGAACCTCCGGCCTGGTCCTTGAGTTCGTCGGCGGTGCCGTCGGCGATGACGCGGCCGTGATCGACCACCACGATCCGGTCCGCGAGTTCGTCTGCCTCGTCCAGGTATTGGGTGGTGAGCAGGATGGTCATGCCCTCGTCGCGCAGACTTCGGACCACCTCCCACAGCACGGCGCGGCTGCGCGGGTCGAGCCCGGTGGTCGGTTCGTCGAGGAACAGCACCTCCGGTTGGCCGATCAGCGACGCCGCGAGGTCGAGCCGCCGGCGCATGCCGCCGGAGAAGGTCTTGCTGCGCCGGTCGGCGGCGTCGGTGAGATCGAACCGGTGCAAAAGTTCGTCGGCGCGTTCGGCGGCCCGATTGCGTCCGAGTTTCAGCAGTCGCCCGAACAGCGTCAGGTTCTCACGCGCGGTCAGATTCTCGTCCAAAGCGACGAACTGGCCCGTCAAACCGATCACCGAACGCACTCGACCGGCGTCGGCCACCACATCGTGACCGGCGACCCGCGCGTGCCCCGCGTCGGGGACCAGCAATGTGGTCAATACGTCGATCGTTGTCGTCTTTCCCGCCCCATTCGGTCCGAGCACCCCCGCGATCGTGCCGCGCTCCACCGCGAAACCGAGCCCATCGAGCGCGGTCACCTCGCCGAACCGTTTGACGAGACCCGTTGCCTCCACGGCATAGTCCACCATGGGGGTTAACTTAACCTAACCTAACTTGTATTGGCTAGGCCGCGAAAGGGATTCATTGCCGGCTGTTCGTGGACCGCTGGGATGCGGTCTTGCGGTACTGCCGTTGCTGGCACGCGCGCGAGCAGTATTGACGGCGGCGTCCGGTGGTGGGTTGGCGAAATGTACCGCCGCAGACCGCGCAGCGGTCGAGCGGCTGGGAAGTTTCATCACACGACGGCTCGGTTTCATCACGGTCGCCGACAGCGGTCCGACCGTGGGTCGACTGTGCCGCGGTGACGAAACTCCCGGCGGCGGAATGCCCGCGCGGCGTCCGGCTCTGCAATTCGTCATCGAGCCAAGGACATTCCGCGACGATGTCGTCGTCCGGGCACTCCAGTAGGTGCATGAGATATCCGTGCGCGCTGCGCAACTGCTCGATCTTCTCCTCGAGCAGGTCGGCGTGAGTTCGAACAGTGTTCTGCCAGAGCTCATTTCGGTTGCCTGAGGTCACGACGGCCGCGTGCTCGAGCGGCATCGCGCCGGTGACGCAGCACAGGTAGGCCAGGCCGATGCGGCGCAGCCCGGTCTCGTCGTAGACGCGTCGCCCGTGGGTACGTGCCGGTTCGGGCAGTACCCGCTGAGACTCCCACCAGCGCAAGGTCGACGGGGCGAGGTCGTACAGGGCGGCCGCCTGGCCGATCGAGACGCCTGCTGAATCGCTCATTGGTCCATGTTGACATGAAGCCGACTTGAAGATTGAAGATTGTCGAGCAGTTAGGCACGCCTTACCTGCCGTCGCGGGCGGCGGGTGGAACCCCGTAGGAGGAATGTCTTGAGCACGACAACGGCGGACCCGGGCACGGCCCCCGCGGCCGGGTCCGAATCGAAAGCAGCCGCGCGCCTTGCTGATTCGGCCGCTCTGGCTCGCTTGTTCGCACCCATCCGGTCCCACCTGATCGCGTGCGGGGTGCTGTCGGCGTTGTCCGCGGCGGCGGGCATGGTGCCCTATATCGCCGCGGCCGAGATCGCGCGCATCATGCTCGACGATCCGGTGGGAGCGGCAGTCTGGACCTGGGTGGCGATCGGTGCACTCGGCGCCGCGCTGTGGCTGATCCTGCTCGTCCAGTCCTCCCGGGTCGGGCACTACGCCGATGCCGCGATTCTGCACGACTTGCGGGTGCGGATCGTGCGGCATCTCGGTGCGTTGCCGCTGGGGTGGTTCCGCACGTCGGGGTCTGGCCGGGTCACGCGCGCGATGACCGGGGACCTGGAGGAGATGCACGAGGTCATCGCGCACGCGCTGGGCCAGCTGACCGGAGCGGTCACGGTGATCGTGGTCGCCGGGAGCTATCTGTTCTGGGTGGACGTGCCGATGACACTGGTGGTGCTGGCCGTGCTGGCGCTGATGGGGCTGAGCTACCGCATCTCGATGCGTTCCATGACGACGCATGTCAACCGGCTGATCGCCGCCGAGGGCCGAATCAGCGCCGCCAGCATCGAGTATGCCGACGGGATTCAAGTGGTCAAGGCCTTCGGCACAGGCGGACAGGTGCTGCGCCGCTTCGACGACGCCGTGCACGAGTACGCCGCCGCCTTCGCGGCCTGGGTGGGCGAGGTGCGCTACAGCTCGGCGGTCACGCGATTCCTGGGGTCGGAGATGGCGGTGCTCACGGCGGTGACGGCCGCGGGCGTGGCCTGCATCGCGCACGGCACGCTCACCGGCGCGGAACTGGTGGCGTTCCTGGTCGTCTCGGTGGGCCTGCCCGCTTCGATCGTGCCCGCGGTGTCCGGCGCCCAAGCCGTGCGCAAAGGCCGGATGGGCGCGGACAACATCGAAAGGCTGCTCGCGCAAAGGCCATTGCCGGTACCCGAACAGCCCCGGGTCCCGGACGGCCACGGCGTGGAGTTCGACCACGTGTCCTTCTCCTACGACGGAACGACCAACGTGATCGACGATGTCAGCGCCGTGTGCGCGCCGGGCACGGTGACCGCGATCGTGGGTCCCTCCGGCGCCGGAAAGACGACGCTGGCGAGCCTGCTGCCGCGCTTCTACGACGTCAGCGGCGGCGCGATCCGGATCGGGGGCGTCGACCTGCGCGAGATCGGTTCGGCCGACCTGCTCGCGTCGTTGTCGCTGGTGTTCCAGGACGTCGCGCTGCTGCGCGACAGCGTGGCCGAGAACATTCGCATCGGCCGGCCCGGCGCGAGCGACGAGGAGGTGCGCCGGGCCGCGCGGGCCGCGCAGATCCACGACGTGATCGAAGCTCTGCCGCAGGGATACCGCACGCCGCTGGACGGGGGCGGCGGCGCGCTGTCCGGTGGTGAACGTCAGCGCTTGACGATCGCACGGGCGATTCTGTCCGGCGCGCCGATCGTCGTGCTCGACGAGGCCACCGCCGCACTGGATCCCGACAGTGAGACCGCGGTGCAGGACGCGCTGGCCAGGCTGGCGGTGGGCAAGACGGTGATCGTCATCGCGCACCGGCTGCACACCATCGCCGGGGCCGATCAGATCCTCGTGCTCGACCACGGACGGCTGGTCGAACAAGGCCGCCACGACCAATTGCGCACCCGCGGCGGGCTTTACGCGCGGATGTGGGCCGCCCAGGAGGCGGTGTGCTCGTGATCCACTTCCGAATTTCCCGAGTGCCGGGTTTCGATGAGAAAGGACCGACGACATGATCGCCCGCCTCTACCGCCTGTGGCCCGATCCGCGGCTGCTGGCCCGGCTCTGGTCGCTCACCGCGATCCAGGCCGTTCTGGAGGCTCTGTTGCTCGGCGTACTCGTTCCGATCCTCGACGCGCTGGTACGGCCGGAGCCCGATCTCGCCGGAGCCACACCGTGGTTCGTGCTGGGCGGTATCGGTGCGGTCGGTTACGGAGTGCTGGCGGTCGTCGCCGACCCGGTGGGCTATGCGGCCGCCGGAGCTCTCGCCGCACAGTTGCGGCAGCAGCTGATGCGCCACGTGAGCACGTTGCCGCTGGGCTGGTTCACCGCCGCGAACAAGGCGCGTCTGGCGCGCGGCGTGACCGCCGACGTCGGTGACGCCGCGCATTTGGCGGTGGTGATCGGCAATCCGGTGATCACCTCGACGGTGCTGCCCGCCGTCCTCCTCGTGATCGTCGCGGTCATCGATTGGCGCGTCGCGGTGCTGCTGGGTGTGATCGCGGCGGCCGCGTCCGGGGCGCTGCGGCGCGCGGCCCGGGTCAGCGCGCAGGCGGAGATCGAGCTGGAGCGCGCCGCGGCCGATGTCGCCGGACGTGCGATCGAACTCGGGCAGGCGCAGACCGTGCTCCGCGCGGCCGGCCACGCCGGCGGCACGCCTCGGATGCATGCCGTCCTGGACGACCACCGCGATACCTACCGGGCCGGCATGGATCGCGCGCGGCGGCCGTTCTTCCGCTATACCGGCGTGGTCGCCGCCGGTTTCGTCGCCGTGCTCGCCCTGGTGGCGTGGCTGATGCTCACCGAGCGTGTCGAGATCACCACGGCGGTGGTCTTACTCGTCTTGGCCGCGCGTTTCTTGCAGCCGCTGGGCAATCTGATCGATCTCGTCGGTGCGCTGCGTGCGATGACCAACAAGATCACCCGGATCGAGGAATTCCTCGCCACCCCCGCGCTGCCGGTCCCCGCGCACCCCGTGCGCCGATTCGAGGAATCCGGCGTCGAGTTGATCGGTGTCACGTTTGCCTATCCGGGAGCGGATTCGCCTGCGGTGCAGGACCTCTCGCTGCGCTGCCCGGCCGGCAGCACGACCGCGCTGGTGGGTCCCTCGGGGTCGGGCAAGACCACGGTCATCCGGCTGGTCGCCCGCTTCTTCGACGTCGAGGCCGGGTCCGTGCGCCTGGGCGGCGTCGACGTCCGCGACCTCGACCCGCAGGTCATGCTCGACCAGATCGCGATCGTTTTCCAGGACGTCTATCTCTTCGACGACACCATCGAGAACAACCTGCGCCTGGCCCGGCCGCAGGCGACCCGGCACGAGCTGGGCGAAGCCGCTCGCGCCGCACGACTCGACGAAGTCATCGCACGCCTGCCCGGCGGCTGGAACGCCCGGGTGGGGGAGGCCGGAGCGATGCTGTCCGGTGGCGAGCGGCAGCGGGTCGCGATCGCCCGGGCGATGCTCAAGCAGGCCCGCATCGTGCTGGTAGACGAGGCCAGCTCCGCACTCGACCCCGAGAACGAAGCCGCGGTAACCCAGGCCATCTCGAATCTCGGCGCGGACCCGGGCCGCACGGTCATCGTAATCGCCCACCGCCCAGCGACTCTGGCTGCCGCCGACCAGGTGGTGTCACTCGACCGGGGGCGCGTCGTGGAGGCCGGAACCCCTGCGGCGCTGCTGCGCAGCGGCGGCATGTTCGCGCGGATCAGCCGGCAGTCCGAGCGGGCTCGGCACTGGCGCATCGAGAGTTCGGCGTCATGAACCTGCCCGGCTTTCTGGGTCATTGGTCCGCGTCGCGGACCAAAAGCGCGATCTGTACCCGATTGGCGACGCCGAGCTTGGTGAACAGATTGCCGCTGTGCGCCTTGACGGTGGCGACGGTGACCTGCAACCGCGCGGCGATCTCGGGGTTGCTCAGTCCGTCCGCGATGGCTCGCGCGGTGTCGAGTTCGCGTTCGGACAGGGCGGCCAGGCGTTTCCGCGCCGCGTCCCGGGCGGCGCTGCGGGCTTCGGTGGAACCCGGTCCGGTGGCGGCGGCGATCACCCGCGCCGTGACGGTGGGGGACAGCACCGGGTTGCCGGCCGCGACGGTGCGCACCGCGTCGGCGATCTGAGCGGGTGGGGTGTCCTTGAGAACGAAGCCGAGTGCCCCGGCGCGTAAGGCGCTGAGCACCAGCTCATCGGAGTCGAAGGTGGTCAGCATGAGTACCGCCGGGGCGGCCGGTGCGGCACAGAGGTACCGGGTGGTGTCGACGCCGTCGCGGCCGGGCATCCGCACATCCATCAGCACGACGTCCGGTCGCTGTTCGTTCACGACCTTGATCGCGGTGTCCCCGTCGGTGGCCTCCGCGACCACGGTCAGGTCCGGTTCGCCGTCGATAACGAGTCGTAGCGCCATCCGCACCAGCTGGTCGTCGTCGACGACGACAACGCGCACCGTCTCCCGTTCACTGTGCACTCATGCTCTTTTCTCGTGGTTGCGGTCGGGCTCGGGCCAGGGAATTCGCGCGGTGAGAACGTACCCGTTGTCGGAGGTGCGGTGGTGGTCGAGAGTTCCGCCGGTGAGGGTGATTCGTTCGGCCAGGCCGAGCAGACCGAAGCCCGAGGCCGGTGGCCGGGTGACGGTGGTGGCGGCCGCCGAATTGCGGACGCTGACATGCAATTCGCCGCCAGGCGTCCCGGCCAGGGTGATCTCGACCCGCGCGGCCGGGGCATGTTTCGCGGCGTTGGTCAGCCCTTCCTGAATTACTCGATACCCGGTCCGTCCTACGGTCTCGGGTGGGGTAGCGGTCACAGTGGTGGCGAGCGTGACATCCAAGCCCGATGTCCGGGCGTCGGCCACCAGCTCCGGGATCCGGTCGAGCGTGGGTTGCGGTGGTTCGGGGCGGTCGGGGTCGGCGCGCAGGACGCCGAGGACATCGCGGAGTTCTTCCAGCGCTTGGCGGGAACCGTCGGCGATCCCGCGTGTCAGTGTGCGCTGCTCCTCGGCCGAGAGGTCGTCGCGGTGATCCAGGACGCCGGCTTGCATGGCGACCAGCGAGATCCGGTGCGCGAGCACATCGTGCATCTCGCGGGCGATCCGGTTGCGTTCGGTGGCCTGTGCCTGCGCCGCCCGGGCGGCCTGTTCGCGTTCCGCGCTGTCGGCGCGGTCCCGCAGCGATCGCACTTCGACGCGACGGGCGTCGATGGCCACACCGATCGCCACCGCGATTCCCGCGGCCGCTGCCGGCAGCGCGAGTTGCAGCCAGGTCGGGGCGGGCAATGTATCGATCGGGTAGAGGTTTTCGGTGAACTGCGCCGCGGTCACATACGCCGCGACGACCACAGCGATCTCGACCGGTCGGCGGCGAGTAGACAGCGAGCACAGTGCCAGCAGCGCGGCGCCGGTGGCGAGCGCGGACACGGCCGCGGCGATCACGACCACCAGGGCGACGGTGAATGGAAACCGCCGCCGCCACAGCAGAACTGTCAGGCAGCCGAGTGCGATGAGCGGATCACCGGTGACGAACCAGGAACACGTATCGGCCACGCAGCCCGCCGGCAGCGCCGTGGCGACGGAGAACCAGAAGGCTATCCCGACTACCGCGGCTGCCGTCAGCCGCCAGATCTGCTGCCATGCCCCGAGTCGTGCGGCGCCGTCGGTGTCCACCCGGCCATTATCGCGACACCGACCGGCCGAAAGCAGCAGCCCAGCGGCTGAGGTGTGCTCAACCCAGGGCTAAGGGCCGCTTCGACTTTCGTCGAACACGATTGCCGCCGAAGGAGTGATGTGCCGGCGGTGCGGGCTCGACAGACTTGTCCAGGTACCAGCCGGACACGACCCTGCGGACGGTTCGCTCGTGGCCGGCGCCATTTCGTCGGGAGTAGGAGCGCATGAATCGACAACGGAGCCTGAGTCTGCTGGCCGTGCTCGGTCTCACCGGCGCGCTGGTCGGGGCGCTCGTCGTGGCCGCGGAGCCGGACGAGGGCCCCGCCGCGCGGGTGCAGTGGGGCGCCTGCCCGGAGGGGATCGAAGATCCCGCCGCCGGGCCGGCTCAGCTGCAGTGCGCCACGGTGCCGGTGCCCTTGAATTACAGCGAGCCCGAGGGCGCGCAGATCGAAATCATGATCTCCCGGTTGGCCAGTAAGCACCCGGACAAGCGTCGCGGAGTGCTGATGCTCAACCCCGGTGGTCCGGGTGGTTCAGGGTTGGACCAGCCCAAGTTCCTGGCTGCTCAGGGGCTTCCCGCCGATGTGCTCGACAGCTATGACGTGATCGGTATGGATACCCGCGGGGTAGGGCATTCGGCACCGGTGAGCTGCGGGTTCACCGACGATCAGGCGTACTTCGGCAATATCCCGCCGTATGCGGTCAACGATGCGGCGGTCACCGAGCGCGCCACCGTCGCCCAGGGCGTCGCCGAACAGTGCGCGGCCAACGACCGCGAAGGCCGATTGCGGTACGTGTCTACGGCGAATATGGCCCGTGACCTGGACCGGATCCGAGCGGCGCTGGGGGAGGACAAGGCCAGCTACCTCGGCTACTCCTACGGCACCGCGCTCGGCGCCGCCTACGCCTCGATGTTCCCGCAGCAGGCCGACCGCATCGTCCTCGACAGCAATATCGGCGATACCTATCTCGACCACGACGGGATGCGGCTGTACGGCCGCGGAATGGAAGAGACGTTCCCCGACTTCGCCGAATGGGCCGCCGCCCGCCACGACAGCTACGGTCTCGGCCGCACACCGGAAGAGGTGCGGCGGACGTACTTCACCCTCGCTGAGCGACTCGACGCGAACCCGGTGGACGGGATGGATGGCGGCCTCTTCCGGTTCGGCACCTTCTTCACGCTCTATCGCCCGGCGTTGTACGCGTCGGCGGCCGAAAGCTGGAAATCGCTGCTCGAAACCGGACGTCCCGGGCTTGCGGGCGGCCGCCCGCCAGGTACCGGCGCGCCCGCGCCGACCGATAACGCCTGGTCGGTCTTTCTAGCCGTGACCTGCAACGATGTCGAATGGCCCGAGGACATCCAGACCTACCACCGCGCTGTCGCCGAGGACCGGGAACAGTACCCGCTCTACGGTGCGGCCACTTCGAACGTCATGCCCTGCGCCTACTGGAAGCTCAGGCCGTCGGAGCCGCCGGTCCGGATCGACAACACCGGCCCGGCCGATGTCCTGATCATGCAGAACCAGCGCGACCCGGTCACCCCGCTACGCGGCGGCGAACTGCTCGACGAGAAGTTCGGTCAGCGGTCCCGATTGGTCACCGTCGACGGGAGTGGCCACGGGGTCTACGTTCTCGGCGCCAACCCCTGCGCGTCCGAGGTCGTCACCCGCTATTTGGTGGACGGCGCCATGCCCGAAAACGACATAGCCTGTCGCGCGGGCTAGCGCGAGTATCCTGCCGTCCCTCACCACCACTGCGTGATCGCACCGACCTGCCGCCCCAGTTCCGGGGCGAGCGTGCGCGCGAAACTGGCCGAGATGTGGTGTTTCAGTCGTGTGCGGTGCCGATAATCAGCCCGCCGAGTAGGGCGCGGGCAAGTGCTGCCGCCCGTGCGCGGCCGAGGGTGAGATCGTCGGATTCGGCGATGGTGAGCGACATTTCGGTGAGAGCGCCGTAGATGGCGCTGGCAAGTAATTCGGGTGGGTGCGGCTGCATCTTGCCCGCATCGAGCAGGTGCTTGGCGCCTTCGATGACGAGTCCGCTGAAGTGGCGCTGGTCGACTTCACGCCAGTGTCGCCAGCCCAGCGCGATGGGCCCCTGCAGCAGCACGATCTGGCGATACTCGGGTTCGACGCAGATGTCGAGGAAGGTCTCCATCGCGCGGTCGACGCGTTCCACCGGATCGGTCGAGGAGTCGATCGCGGCTCGGATGCGTTGTGCCGCTTTGTGTTCCAGGTCTTCAACGACCGCCTCGAACAGGCCCTTCTTGCCGTCGAAGTGGTGATAGAGCGCGCCGCGGGTCAGGCCGGCGGCGCGCACCAGCTCTTCCGCCGACAGATCGGCGTAATCCCGTTCGGCGAACAGGCGGGCGCCGGTCTCGAGCAGCGTCCGCCGGGTGTTCTCGACGTGCTTGTCACGCAAAGACTCCATACGCTATGTTTAGCACATACAGCGTGTATGACAGATGCATCATGAATGGAGCGGAGCTGCGGGTATGGACAGATCGGTGGACGTGCTGGTTGTCGGCGCCGGTACCGCGGGCCTGGTCGCCGCTCGTGACCTGGTGCGCGCGGGATCCGAGGTGCTGGTGCTCGAGGCGCGGGACCGGGTGGGCGGCCGGCTGCTCAACGCCGAACTCCCCGGCGGCTCGCCGATCGAGGTCGGTGGTCAGTGGATCGGGCCGGGCCAGCATCAGGTGCTGGCGTTGATCGAGGAACTGGGACTGCGGACCTATCCCACCTACACAGCTGGCCGCAGTGTCGCCGAGCTGGACGGCTCTCGTTCCGAGTACACCGGCCGAATTCCGAAGGGCAACCCGCTGACGCTGCTGGATATCGCTCAGACGCAACTGCGGCTGGATCGGTTGGCGCGCAAGGTCGTTCGGACCGAGCCATGGGAGTACGAGCGGGCCGAGGCGTTGGACGCGCAGACCTTCGATACCTGGCTGCGCGGCCACGCCCGCACCTCTGGCGGCCGAGCCTTCTTCCGATTGATCACCGAGGCCGTGTTCGCCACCGGACCGCAGGATATGTCGGCGCTCTGGGCGAATTTCTACATCGGTGCCGCCGGTGGGCTCGACGCGCTGATCAGCGTTGCCGGAGGTGCTCAGCAGGACCGGGTGGTGGGCGGCACTCAGGCCATCGCGCTGGCCATGGCCAAGGAACTGGGCGAGCGCGTCCTCCTCAACAGACCTGTGACCGACATTGATTGGGATGACGCCGGTGTGCGCGTCCGCGCCGGCGGCATGACAGTGCGTGCGCGCCGGGCCGTGATCGCGGTGCCGCCGCCGCTGGCCGCCCGGATCCGATTCACGCCGGGCTTGCCCGGTGATCGTGACCAGTTGGTGCAGCGGATGCCGATGGGCAGAGTGATCAAGCTCAATGTCGTCTACGACGAACCGTTCTGGCGGGCGGAAGGCTGGAGCGGCCAGGCCAACAGCGACCGGCGAGCTCTGGGCACCGTCTTCGACAACACCCCGTTCACGGGTGGGCCAGGCGTGCTGGTCGGGTTCCTCGAGGGCCGCCACGCCGACGCCGGCGCCCGCCTGAGCCTGGCCGATCGGCGCGCGCTGGTGCTCGAGGATCTGGCCGGGTACTTCGGCCCGCGGGCGCGTCAACCCATCGACTACATCGAAAAGGACTGGGCCGAAGAGGAATACAGCCGCGGTTGTTACGGCGCGTTCGCCACGCCCGGCACCCTGACCCGGTTCGGGCCCGCGCTGCGTCGCCCGGTCGGCCCGCTGCACTGGGCGGGCACCGAAACCGCCACCCGTTGGCCGGGTTACATCGACGGCGCGGCCGAGTCCGGTCACCGCGCCGCTGAAGAGATCAACAGCGCCCGAACGGTCGGCACATAGCCGCGATCACCGATTCGACCCTGCAGACAGGCCATCACGGCAGAGCGACATCAGGGCGGTTCTGCCCGGAAAGGTAGATATGAGCAGCAAAGACTCCACGCGTCCCCAGGCTGCCTCGGGCTCCGCGCCGCCCACCACGACCGTGGCCGTGATCGGAGCAGGATTGGCGGGATTGACAGCGGCCCGCACCCTGCACCGTGCAGGTGTCGATGTGCTGGTGCTCGAGGCCGCGGACCGATCAGGCGGACGCGCGATGAGCGAAACCACCGCGCTGGGATCACGGGTGGATCTGGGCGGGCAGTGGATCGGTCACGACCACTCCCGAATTGCCGCGCTGGCCGCCGAACTGGGAGCCACCCAGTTCCGCATGCACACCTCACAGCGGCCGACCGTCCTCGACGGCGCCCGTCGGGTACCGCTGGGCGCGCCGCCGATGCTGGCCACCGCAGGTCTTCTGCTCGGTCTGGAAGCGTTGTCCCACATCCGTCCGCCCCAGCGGTGGGACACCACGACCGTCGCGGACTGGTTGGCCAAGGCACCCGGGCGCACACCACGACGATTGCTGGAACTGACCGCCCTGACGTCGTGGTGCGCCGACCTCGACCGGTTGTCGGTGCGGGCGATGATGACGTTGATCCGCCTGCAGGGTGGACTTCGCAACATGCTCTCGACCACGGGCGGTGCCCAGGAGAGTCTGCTGGTCGAAGGCATCGGCACCCTCGTCGACGGCCTCGCCGACGAACTCGGTGACCGGGTCTGTCTCGGGCACCGGGTCACCTCGATCGCAGTGGGCGCCGCCGGCGTCACAGTCACCACGACCGCCGGCGCGATCAACGCCACCAAAGTCGTTGTGACAGTGCCACCACCGTTGCTGAATCGCATCGACTTCCAGCCGGCCCTGCCGCCCGAGCGTAGCGCCATCGCCGCTCGCACCTACATGGGGTCGGTCTACAAAGCGATCGCTGTCTTCCCGAGACCGTTCTGGCGAGACCGGAGCAAGAACACGGAAATCATCGTTCTGGATGCGCCCGGCATCGCCGTGTTCGACACCAGCCCGCCCGATGGTCCCGGCCACCTGTGCATGTTGGTGGGTGGCCCGCACGCTCGCACCCTCGACCATCTCGACCCCGCCACCCGGCGCGAAACCGTCCTCCGCCCCCTGGTCTCCTGGCTGGGTACCGCGGTCCTGGAGCCGGTGAGTTGGCACGAGAAGGCCTGGCATCTCGACGAGAATGCCGGCGGCGGCTACACCGCGCTTCCCGGACCGGGCGGCGCTGACGCGGACATGCCGGTGCAGTTCACGCCCGTCGGCGACATCCATTGGGCCGGTACCGAAACCGCAGTCGATCACCCGGGCTACCTTGACGGTGCCATCGAATCCGGCAACCGAGTTGCCCACGAGATCCTCGGCGCCCTCGCACAACTCAGCCCTCGATAGCAAACCGAGCACGCAAGCCAGCGGGACCGAGCCTTAACCGGGCACCTCGGCAACGTAGATCCGGGCGCTCCGGCGCGCGAGCACGGCTTCGAGCTGGTCGACTCCCTCGAACTCGTTGCACAAGAGGAACAGGTGACGCCCCTCCGGCCCGCCGAGCGCGCAGGAGAAGCACGGAAGGTCGGTTTCGACACGATGGGTGATCTCGCCACCCTCGAGGACCCGAACCACTACTCCCGCAGGGACACTCGGATTCTGGGGGTCTGGCATGTCGGCGGTTTGACACCAGATGCCGCCGCCGGAGTCGATGCAGATTCCGTCCGGTCCCAGCCCTTCGGCCCAGGTGCGCCGGCCCGACAACGAGCCATCGTCCCCGATGTCGAACGCGGTGAGCCGTCCGGCGAATGATTCCGCGATCACCAATGTCGAGCCGTCGGGGGTGATCACCATTCCATTAGGGAACTCGATGCCCCCTGCGACGTCGCGAATTATCCCGTCGGGGTCGATCAGACGTATCCAGCCGGGTTCGGGTGCGCCACCGCCCAGGAAGTCGAAATCAGCGCCGTTGATATAGACATGACCGGCCGGATCGACGACGAGCTCGTTGCCGCCCTGCACGCTGTGCCGCACGGTCGACCCGTCCGGTTCCACTCGGGTCAGCTCTTCTCCCGAAACTAGCAACCGGCCATCTGACAGCCAATCGATCGACCAGCCCATGGTGTCGCGACCAGGCGCGACGACTTCGGTCTTCCCCTCGAGGTCGACCGCGACCACTTGCCCGCCGCCCCAATGGGCGAACCACAGCCGGCCGTCATGCCAGCGTCCGGACTCGACCATGATCAGGTCATCCACGAGAAGCCGTGGGGGAGCGAGCACCTCGACCCCGCGGTCGGAGTTCCCCGGCTGGACGGTCACAGTCGCCATGCTATCGCTGACTGAGTTCTGCGATGAGATTTCGGTAGGTGGTGAAGGCCGGTTTCGGTGTGTAGTCGTCGAGCATGATTCCGAACTGGTCGAACAGGTCGGTTCCGCGGCTGTTGCCGTCTCGCAAGGACCACAGTTCATAGGCTCGGACGTTGAACTCGGCGCGATGTTCGTGGACTGATCTGACACAGTGTTCGATCACCGCGGCCTGTCGGGCGGCGGTGCGGTCGGTTCCGGTCGGCCATCCGTGTTCGGTGATGTGGATCGGTGTGGTGGGCGGGATGCCGGCGCTCGCCATTTCGCCGCGCAGCCACCGCAACAGCTCGACCATCGCGTCGCGGAGGTCGCCCGGCCGGCCATCGGCATCGACCGGATGCATCCAGACGTCGGGAAAGCAGTCCAGCCCAACGTAATCCAGCGCCCGTGACCAGGCTGTGCCGCCGATCTCGCCCAGTTCGGCGAAGAACGTGTCGCCGTCGAAGGAGGGGGCGACGTTGAATCCGACCTGCACTTCGGTCCAGCCCGAACGCAGCGCTTCCGCTTTGCCGGCCAGCACGCCGGCTACCAGCGCTTCGCGGACGTGTGGCACCTTGCCGTCCACCAGATCGGTGATGTCGTCATCGACCAGATCGGTACTCCCGACGTTCGGTTCCTCGGTGATCTGCAAGGTGCTCAGCACGGGACCGAAACGTCGCACGAGTTCGCGAACGACGTTCTGATACCCGTCGATGTCGCCAGTCTCGGATTGGTAGGACACCACCAAGTCGAGCCGCCGCCCGGCGGTGAGATATCGCGTGAAGTCCTTCGGGTCGGCCTCGGCTTCCATCCGCGCTACCGACATGCCGTCGTCGTAGGCCAGATAGCAGCGAACCAGCAACGGGTAGCCCGGATCGGGCTGCAATGCCGCCAGCGCCGCCTGGATTCGACCCGGATCGTCGGGCGGCATGGTTTCGGTCGGCGAGAACCCGCCCGGGTAGATTCCGAAGACCAGTGCGGGGAAATCGGTATCCAATTGCCCTGTCCTCTTTGGTAATTCGCTCAGCCCGACGCTACTCGCCTACCTTTTATGCACAACCGCGGTGGGCGGATTGTCTTCTCGCGTAGGTGCAGCTCCGGCCGTGCGGCCGCGCGATACGCGAAATCGGTTGTCGCTGTGTGTCAGAGCTACCGACGCCGCCGGGATGGCCGGATCAGTCGGACTGCGGGCTTCGGCAGGACCATCTTCTCGAGGTCCTGTTGAACTAGGGTCGCTTCGCGGGTGTGCTTCTGTTAGTTGATTTGAGTCAGAAGCAGATTCGACGATGCAGTCTTGCTGGTCGTCCTGCGACTGGACCTGTGATGTGCCACCCGTGACGCATTGTGGTTCTGTTCAGTTCTGGCACAGTAGCTCGCCTGCCGAGGTGTGGAATCGTTGGTAGACACCTGAGCGTCCGACTGTCAGTTCTGCGCCCATGAACGCGGCGGCAACTGGTCCGCCACCGGTTCGGGCATCGATGAACGCAAGAATCTCGGACTCAGGGGTAGCTCCGGGGTCGCTGCAAACCTGCGGATACTGGTCGATCATCGACCGTGCAGTGTCGAGGAGGTCTTGTGGGGTGACGGTGGCGCACCAGGTCGAGTCGGCGATCTCGTAGAGGAATCGGCGCACAGGGTTGAGACGAGCGTCGGGCGCGTGGCCGTCCTCCAGAAACTGGCCCGGGGCGAATGCAATGTGCTCGGCGCATGCCGGCCGGGTACGTTCGGCCTCGACGAGGGCTGGCTGGGGTTTCGGTGTCGTGCAGGCTGTCCCTGAGATAAGGATGACACCGAGGAGCCAGCATGCGAGCCCTCTGCGGACCAACTGTCTCACCCCGGCATTCGATCGACGGATCCTCGACCTCGATGCTATAGCTCTCAAGCTACTATGTAATGAACAATCGTTCATTACATAAGGGGAGGCGTGGCACGCACCGCTGAGCAGAGCGCGGCCATGACCGCAGCGACACGGAGCACAGTTCAAACCGCGGCCGTGCGCGTTTTCGCCCGGCACGGGTACGCCGCATCGGCGATCCGCGATATCGCGGTGGAAGCCGGCGTCAGCATCGGCACGATCTACCGTCACTATCCGACCAAAGATGCGTTGTATGCCGACCTGCTCGACCAGGCGCTCAACGGCCTCCTCGCCCTGACCGAGGAGCTGTCCGGTCCAGGCAGTCCGGCCGAGATAATCCAGCAATTTACCGCCCGATACCTGTCCGGCCTCACTGCCGATGACGGCGCCGCGGAGTTCATGATCGTCGTCAACCAGGGCGTCACAGCCGGTATACCGGCTGCATCGACCGCTCGACTCCACGACGCCCACCGCGTGATGTGGCGCGCTTTCGAAGACCTGATCCGTCGCGGCCGAGCGGCCGGCGAGTTCGGTCACGGTGATCCGGCTCAACTCACGACCTGCTACTTCGCGATGCTCGGTGGCCTCACCTCGATTCGGGTCGCCCTGGGTGCTGAGTTCGCAGCCCCCGACGTCGATGTCGTACTCAAATTGCTGACAGAAGGACGCGCGGGATGATCGAGATCGAACACGGCGACAAGCTGGGCGAGAGCTACCGGCAACGGATCACCGAAGTACTGGTGCGGGGCTTCGCTGAAGACTTCGCCTACTTCTCTTCGGACCCAGAGCAATTGACCGCGGCGTTCGAGCACATGCTGCTGCTGGAGCGTTTCGTCGTGGCCTTGGTCGACGGCGAACCCGCCGGCATCGCATCGGTCACCACTGGCGATCAGGAGTGCTTCGCACCCCGACCGCGGGAGTTCCGCCGACACCTCGGGCTCCTCCACGGGACCATCAGCTACCCGATCGTGCGCTCGCAATTCCTCGGCGCACCCGAAGAGGCACGAAAGGGACTGGCCGAGATCGCCTTCGTCACCACCGCCCCCGCCCACCAAGGGCGCGGGGTGGGTACCGCACTGATGCGGCACATCATCGCCCTTCCCAGCTACGACGAGTTCATCCTGCGCGAGATCAAAGACTCCAATACGCCCGCGCTCAGCCTCTACCGCAAGTTCGGCTTCACCGAATACCAGCGACGACCCGTCCGCTTCGCGCGCCGCGCAGGCTTCAGCCACTACCTCTCACTCCACCTGACGGCCTAGTTGACACGTGCGAAGGGCCGGACGCAGTTCATATGTATTCGGCCGCTAGGTTCGAAAGCGACGACGCAATCGATCTCAGGGGGTTAGGGCATGCCGTCAGCTTGGGAGCAGGCGTTGAATCGCCGGGTAATCCATCCGGTCGTCGTATTCGCGCTGAACAACGGTTTCGCGCCCCCGACCTTCGCCCTGCTGGAAACAACCGGTCGCCGGACTGGGCGCCAGCGCGTTGTTCCGGTGGCGAATGGATTGCAGGGCAATACTTTCTGGCTCTTTGCCGGTCAGGGGGCGGCTGCCGCATACGTCCACAACATTCGTGCCGACCCGAGAGTGCGGATCAAGGTCACGCCCGCGCGGCTACGCGACGGCTTCGGCTTTCGATGGCGTTCGGGCACAGCCCATCTGCTTCCTGACGACGACGCTCGCGCTCGTCACCACGCGCTCTGCAAGGGCCGCCCCGGCTACCGTCTCGACGGCCTGGCGTTACGCCGACTCGCCGCCGGCGCCGAAATGCTCACCATCCGAGTCGATCTCGACTGATCCCCTTGTTTATCAGGCGACGGTGCTGTGGGGTGGAGGCGATCAAGAGAACACCGCAGTCGCTCCGGTACCCCCGACCGCCATGCCCGGCGGGCGGGTTTCGTTCGACCAAACAGTGACGCGCTCTCGGCGGTGCCGCACGGCGTGTGAGCCAGGAGCCGGGTTTGCTTGGGTGAGGGTTCTTACGGCAGTTTTAGGGCGGCAGCATCGGGGATCGGGCGGCATACCGTGCCCTGGGCTGCCGACTGATGTGTGCACCCGGGAAGGCCTTGCGAGATGAACTCCTCCGACCCCCGGCTACGAGACTGTCGTAGCCGTCGGACAGGGCTGTGCTGATGGTGCGCCTTTGGCGGCGACCAGCCGCGGTCGATCCCGACCCCGGATCCGGACGGCAGGTTGTTGCGGCGCATGCCGTCGTGTCGACCGAGTATCGCCACGATCTGGACGGTTTGCGCGGCCTTGCCATCGCGCTGGTTGTGGTGTTCCACGTGTGGATGGGCCGCGTGTCCGGTGGCGTGGATGTGTTCTTGGTGTTGTCGGGTTTCTTCTTCACCGGAATGCTGCTGCGCCGAGCCGAAACCGCGGGAACAGTCGATGGCAGACAGGTGCTCGCCAGAACCGGGCGCCGACTGCTGCCGGCCCTGCTGCTGGTCCTCGCTGCGGTTGTCGCCGCGACGGTGATCTCGCGGCCCTACACCCAGTGGGGCGAGATCTCCGCCCAGACCCTGGCTTCGGTGTTCTACTACCAGAACTGGTACCTGGCTGGCGCCGAGCTCGATTACAACGCACCGGATCCGTCGGTCAGTCCGTTGCAACACCTGTGGTCCATGGCGGTGCAGGGGCAGTTCTACCTGGCGATTCTGTTGCTTCTGGGGTCATCGCTGTGGGTGTGGCGGCGAACGGGCCGCCGGGGCCGGCACCGGGTGTGGCTGCTGGCTGGGCTGATCGGGCTGGCGGTGGTCTCGTTCCGATACGCCGCGGACGGCTCGGCTCGCCACGAGGCCTGGACCTACTACGACAGTGCGGCGCGGGCGTGGGAGCTGCTGGCCGGGGCGGCACTCGCGGTCGCGGCTCCGTGGATCAGGGTGCCGAAAGGTGCGCGGGCGGTCCTGGCCGTACTGGGTTTGGCCATGGTCGTCTCGTGCGGCGTACTGATCGACGGTGCCACGAAGTTCCCGGGACCCGCGGCACTATTCCCCGTCGGGGCCGCTGCCGCGCTGATCGTCTCCGGGATGAACGCCGGCGAGCGACCGCCCTGGATGAACCGAATACTGGCCACTCCCATCCTTGTCGAACTCGGCGCGTTGGCGTATTCGCTGTATCTCTGGCACTGGCCGGTGCTGATCTTCTTCCTCGCCGAGTACGGAAAAGTCACCCCCGGCATCGAGGGCGGAATCCTGGTTATCGGTGTCTCGCTGGTGCTGGCCTGGGCGACTCGGCGTTTCCTCGAAACACCGCTGCGGCTGCCCGCGGATTCGCGAGTCCGGATGATGCTCGGACGTTCTGTCGGCTTGGCCGGTGTGGCGGTGCTGGTCGCTGCGCTCGGCTGGCAGACCGTGCTCAAAGCCAATCCACCGCATCCACCGGACGAACTGGATGCCGCCCGGTATCCCGGGGCGGCGACGCTGTTCGCCGGAGTGGCCGCCACCCCGGAACGTATGCGTCCCACTGTGTTCGAGGGGCAGCGCGACGCGCCGCGCCCCACTTTCGACGGCTGCATCGTGCCGGATCGGGCAGTCCGCGTCTGCACCTACGGTGACCCCGACGCCGCCCGCGCCATCGCCCTGGTCGGCGGATCGCATTCCGAGCACTGGTTGCCGGCGCTGGAACTTCTTGCCGCCCAGCACGAATTCAAGGTGGTGACCTATCTCAAAGAGGGGTGCCCGCTGACCCTGGTCGACGAACCTTCCTACGCGCTGGCGCCGTTTCCGGAATGCCGCGAATGGTCGGCTGAGGTACTCGACCGCCTCACCGAGCAACGCCCGGACTGGGTGTTCCTCACCGCAACTCGGCCCCGCATCGACGACGGCGACCACGTCCCGCCGGAGTATCTCGAGGTGTGGACAGCGCTGTGGGAGCGCAACGTCAACGTGCTGGCCGTGCGTGACACCCCGTGGCCGCGCCGCGACGGCGTGGGGTACCGGGCGCTTGACTGCCTGGCCCACCGCGGCAACGCCTACAGCTGCGGAATGGACCGCACAGCCGCCCTCGATCCGGAAAACCCCGCAGCACAACCGGCTTCGGGTTACCCCAACGTTTACCCGCTCGACTTGACCGACGCGGTGTGCCGCCCCGAGCGCTGCCTGGCCGCGGAGGGCAACATACTGGTCTACCGCGACGAGCACCACATCAGTGCCAGCTACGCGCGCTCGCTGGCTCCTGAACTCGGGCGTCAGCTCGGGGAGATCACCCAGTGGTGGTGAGGACGGGCGAGGTCGTCCTGGGGCCGTCCTATTTATTGAATCCCGAGGGCGTCGAGCAAGATCGGCAGGGAGCGGTGGAAGTTGTCGTTCCAATACGGCGATCGGGAGATCAGGCCACGGCCCTCGTCACAGCCCGCTGAAGCCGAAACACGCGCGCGAACGGTCATCGATTTCTTCGCTCGGAGTCGTGCGTTGCGCTGGGTAGCACAATCGGTGGCGCGATCGGGGGATCTGCCCGCGGCACGCGACATCGCAGCCTCTATCGATGACAGCGAGTATCAAGTCACAGCACTGGCCGACATGGTGGCCGCAGCCGCCGAATCGGGGAACCTCGCCGCCGCGAGCGACATCGCCGCCTTGGTGACCGACGAATTGGCGTCGATCGACCCTTTCGATCGGATACGGTGCTGGGCGAGGTCGTGGAAGCGCTGGCGCGGGCAGGGGACTTGCCCGCCATAGACAGGATCACGGCTTCGGTCACGGACCTCGATCTACGCGTTAGAGGACTGACAGCTGCGGCAAAAGCGCTGGCGCGAGGCGGGGACATCCGGGCAGCCCAGAACATTGCCGGCAACGCTGAAGAGGCCGCGCGCAACATCAGCGACCCCTACCAGCAGGCATGGCGGTTGACCGTTGTGGCCGAAACCGTCGCACTGTCCGGCGATTACGCCGCAGCTCGAAAGATCGCCACGCAGGCCGAAACAGTTGCGCGATCGATCACCAAGGAGCGAACCAGAGCGCTGCGAGTGCTGACACAGGCGGTGGGACGATCGGGAGATCACGCGACCGCCCGCAACATCGCAGCCTCGATCGCCGACCCCGAAGAGCAAGCCCTGGCGCTGACCGACACAGCGGTCATGGCCGCGCGAGCAGGCGATCACGCCGCCGCACGCGACATCGCCGCGCAAGCCGAAGCAGTCGCGCGGTCCCTCGCCACCCCCACCCCCAGGCCTAGGTGCTGGCGGAGGTTGCCGACGCGGTATGGCGATCGGGGGATCACGGCGCCGCCCACGACATCGCAGCCTCGACCTCGACGCCGACGATCCATATCTGGATGTCACCGGAGCCCTGGTCGAATCCAAGGGCAAAGGCACCGGCGGCTGGATCCGCAAGCCCGCGCCCAAGTCCGAGAACCGGTGGCGGCGAATCCTGTTGCACGCCCACACCGTCGAGGCGCTACGCGAAGCCATCGAGCACCTCGAGGCGTCGGGTCAGCCGAACCCGCTGGGGGCGCTGTTCCCGTCCCGCACGGGCACCTTCCGCAAAGGTGTCGCGACCGAAGTCGATCAGGCCTTCAACGATCCCGAGCGTGCGGCACGGCAGCCGGGTAACACGACCGCGGTGGCCAAGCGCCATTACATCGATATTCCCGAGACTGTCCCCGACAACCGGGCGGTCCTGGAGCGCTGGGCCACCGGTTTGGTGGGGTAAAGTGTGGTGTTTCTGTGGGATCAGCTCAATTCCGGGCTGACCTTAGAAAGAATAAAACCCTCTCCGACCGTGGTCAGAGAGGGTTTCTGTCGGGCTGACAGGATTTGAACCTGCGACCACCTGACCCCCAGGACTCAAATTCGGGCATTCACGCACGTCGCGCACTGTAGGCATGTGCCTCCGGCGATCGCATGACCTGGGAGCGTTCACTGGCGTGCAGTGCGTGTGGTCCCAACCTGGTCCCAGCTTCGGGGCCCGCAGATGATCGGCAGTCAGATGTCGTCCTCGTCGCGTAGGCCCTCGACCAAGTGCAGTTGACGGGGGTCGCCCCACTGCACGAGGAGGTAGGCGTAGTCCTGACACTCTTCGGGGACAAGGTCGCACCACTCCTCGATCAAGTCGTTCAAGCACTCTGCGGCCGCGTGGCGGTCGATTTTCGAGTACAGCGTAATGGCCTCGAATCGCGAGTAGTACCAGGAGCTCTCTTTCGCAAGCATGCTCAGCGCTGCTCCGGCCCGCTCGTCGGAGTTTTCGAACAGGATTTCCGCAGCTCTTACCCGTACCAACTGGTCGAGGTCCTCGTCGTCAAGCACGAGTTGCATCAAGGCGTCGGCTCCGCGGCGAGTATCGAACTGCATCAGTGCTGTGGCAGCCTGGAGCCGATCACTGAAATCCGGTGTGTGCGGATCTTCGTTGAATTCGCGATCCAGGGTTGGTTCTTTCGCGAGTGATTCCAGCGCGGTAAGTCCGGAGTCCTTGTCGAGCTCGGCAAGAATCTCGGCCGCCCAGACTCGCGTTGTTGGATCTTCCTCGAGCTCGACGACGGCCCTCGTTGAGTGGATCGCTTTCTCGATGAGAGGTTGCCAACTTTCGGGTTCGAGGGATCCGAAGCGGTTGATCATTGCGACGAGTAGGCAGCAATGCAGACTTTCGCGGGTGACGTTGTCGTACAGCTTCCGGTGGGCAATGTCGTGTAGGGGTGATTGGTCGGCTTCTATCAGGAAGCTGATGTAGGACACCGTCTCCAATGGTGCTCCCCAGGGATTCGATCCTCCGTTGTGAATCCATCGATGGAGGGTCCTGTCCAGTTCCTGCTCGTAGGCCTGTGGGGTGCGCATGGCCCACCGTGCGGCGCAGTATTCCTGCATTGTCTTGTGTGCGAACTCGAGTCGGTCACCTTCGCGGACGAGGAGGCCGCATCTGGTCAGCGCGGAGACAATGAAGTCCGTCCAAATTTTGCGTGTGATGGCAGGTGGACGTTCGCCTGCCGGGCTCCGCGATATCAGCCTGATCCACGCCTCGACACTGTGGTCGGGGAGGTATTCAGGCCTCGCAGGGCGGATGTACATCAGTGGATCGACCGGTCGTGATTCGTCTTCTGCGGCCATTTGTCCGATGAGATCGAGCAGTCCACTCATGAGCGATTCGACATGTTTCGACACGGTCGGGCCGAATCGCTGCGTCAGGTACTCGCTCTGCGTGCGGAATCCGGATGGCCCTCGACTGTGCATTCGTTCGTGCAGGAGGTCCACGAAGCTCGAATAAAGTGCATTTCTGCTGTCGGGTATCACACCGTCCGGATTCATCGAATTGACCTGGCACAGAAGGGAGGTCATCAGTGGTGTTCGCGCCAGTTTGGACATCCCGACAGAGCTCAGCGCTGCAATGAATGCGTCCGCCGAGGCCTCGGGGCGAGGGATTCCGAGTTGGCGAAACCATCCCTGCACGGCGCTACGTAAATCGTCGGTGGAGAACTGGTCGAGTCGATATTCGGGAACGGTACGCAGGAGCTTGCGCTCGGCATCGGATATCGGTCGTCCGGCCACGACGAAGGAGTGAACGGCAGGTTGGCGATCAGTGCATTGCAAGATCCACTGGAGGACTTCCCTGCGGAGTTCGGGGTCGGTAATCTCGTCGATTCCGTCGACTAGGACGAGCCATCTGGTGCCGGGCCGCGGCGCTGTTCGGAAGAACCCCTCACCAAGCGTGCGCACAAGTCCGAGCCGCGACAGGGATTCGTTTGCCGCCGAGGCGAGAGCGGTGCCGAGGGGTCGAAGCGGAGTCAGCGCCGCGGCGTTGACCGTGAGAGCCAGCGGCTGCGTTTCAATTCCCGCCAGCCATTGCGCTGCCGAGCGTGCCTGAATCGCGCGCAGGAGGCTCGTCTTACCGCCACCTGGTCCGGCAGTCAGCATGCACAGCGCGTCCTGCCCAAGGCAGTTTTCGGGCAGTGTTTCACTGCTCGCGACGATCGAGATTCTTTGCGGGACTCGAACATCCGACAGTCGAGTTGGACAGCTCGTCTCCATCAGACCGTAGGGATGCTGATAGTCGGCACTCTGGCTGGCCTGGAGAAAATCCAACAGCTCAGGAGGCAACAACCGAACTGCTATGGCGGCAAGTGTCTGCCGGGTCAGCCGTTTTCGAAGGATCACCTCCGCAGGGTCTGGCCGGGTAACGAACAGTTGCCACCGCGGGCCCAGCCGCTCCACCATGGCCGAGCGCACCAGGTCGGACAGGGTCTGGTGAAGTTGCCATACCTCGGCGATGGTCAGATGCTCGGCCAGACCCCCCAGCGCCTCTCGATTGTCTCGCTCGAGCTCACCACGTAGCGGGAGCTCGACGATGTAGATACGGGAAAGAAAGTCGCTCAGCTCGTCGGGATCGGCGTCGAGATCCTTGAGTTTCGATCCGAGCCTGGCGCGGATGCTGGATTCTCGCTTGCCGTCACTGCGCGCGACGTCACGAAACGAAGGCTCTCTGGCAGAGAGTTTTCCTTCGATCGCCACAGTGAGACGATAAGGTAAAACCGAGCCTTCCGAATTGGCCTGTCGGAGAACACGATCTGTTCGAAGGAGACTGTGCAGAGCCTTGGAGTCACCTATCCGCAGCAGCGTCCAAGGCTCGTTGGGCTCACGGGATTTGACCTGCTGAAAATCCCACAAAGTCGTGTCGCCGCCATGGTGCGTGCCCAACGTGCGGGCCACCACGACGTCTTCGATGTGTTCGCACGTCACATTATCGATGGGGTAGCCACCCAACATTTCTATGGCATACCGCACGGCTACTTGCGCCTGAAACCCAAACCGCTTCTCCGTCTCGGTCCCCGTGTTGTCCGGCGCTGGAATGTGGCGAGGATCCTGCCCGACGTCCACCCGATCTCCTTGTCCTCGGTGGCTAGTTCAGCGAGACCGAGTCTGATGCCACGCCACATGACCACGCAGGAAGCGTAACTGCGAATCGGTGCGGCACGCTGCAATCGTCGACATGGCGCCCACGAGCTTTCATGAGATCCTCCGACACGGTGCCAACCTGGCGTCATCGGTCAGCGTGTCGGCTGCTTTCAAGGCATCCAGCGACGCACCTTCCCCAGCGGAATGTCGGAGGGGGAATATTCGACCCTGACCGTGGCAACCAACGCCGCGGTGGGGCGTTGCCGGCACCGGTGAGCCGGAGCCGGTAGAGCCCAGCATCGGCGCCGGTGCCGGTAACACCACGACCGTCGCAGCTACGGACAAGATGGGGTACGTGATCGTGCGTGGGAACATAGTTGCCTATATGCTGACATCAGCGAGAGCTACGAAAGGCCAGCCGCCTCGAGTTGGTCGACAACGTCTGTGACGTAGCGGTGGATAGTCTGTAGTTCAGGTATCAACTCGCGGTAGTCCGTTGTCTTCGGGATATCGATAACAGGTGTTACGCGCAAGTGCTTCTGGTATTGGAACTCGAAGGGTCCGACTCCGGTCTGCGCCAGCCTGAACCGCGTTATCACACTGCCTTTTTCGAGATTTGCGCCGCTCTGAGGATCCTCGTGTGTTATGGCGTATCCGTCCGGTGCGACAATTTGGATCTGCGCGGAGAATCCGTTTGTAACTAACAGCTGACGGTGCTTATCTTCGTTCACCAGCTCAGTTAGTACGCCGAGGGGTTGGTGGTGTGCGGACGGCCAATGATACGGCTGGCACTGTTCAATGACGGCTGTAACCGCAGGCGAGTGAACAGGCTTTGGTACAACGGGATTACCTTTCTGATCCACAGCGCTAAGCAAGATTTGGAACTGCCAGGCGTGTGGGTACACCGCGTGATCTAATGCCGCCCGGATGCAAGTCAAGGCATCGCCGGTAATCAGCGACCAGACCTCCGGCACGTCGGATGGCTCGGTAACAGCGATTGCTTGGCAGTCCACCTCCCCGGGGTGAGTGGTGCTGGGCTGCCACAGGGCGTGCACCTCAATCGGGTGTTCCTCGGTGAACACCTCCACACGCGCAGCCAGGTCAGCCACGTGGTAAGCCGCGCGATCGAGCTTGTGGCGTGCGCTTTCGATTCCAGTAACTGCCATACTTTGATCGTAGAACGATCTCGCCACCGGTCTTGTTGACTTCGCTCGATTCGTCACGGCTGCCGTGATAGCAGCATGGCTAGAGGAGATTGAGCTCTGCTCGTGTCTGCTGGATCAGCGTGGATTCAAGCTGCTTTGCTTGTCGCCATAAATCTTCCCATCGGCTGTACATCTTCTTGGGGTCTTCGTCCTTGCCTATGCCGGCGGCCTCGCGGATATGAGAGGTGGCAAGGTTGTGAGTTGTCCAGACAATATCCGTGAGAAGTTCCAATAATCTGCCGGACGTCGCCGACATTCCGTCAGGGCTAAGTATTCGAAGCTTGCCGACCTGCGGCGATGTCGCGTATACAGCACTCTCTAACGCCCGGGCAGTCTTAAGGGCATCTGAGCCGTCTGCCGTCATTGCCCACCCATCAAAGTCTTCGACCGCATGATTGATTTTTGTATATACGTCAAGGATTGCCGATATGCAATTCAAGATGGCCTCGTGCCGCCATTTATCGTGGTCGCGATTGGCTGCCGCCGCATTCGATAACTCGATATTTTCCTGTGCAGCCTTAATGGTTACAGTATTGCGCTCATCGGCTGCAACGATTGCACGGCTATTCGTACGGTTATTAATTAAGATGCCGAAGAAGGTCACGGATGCGACGACAAGAGAACTGAGCAAGGGTAGCCACGCTGTCACGGAGTCCATCTTCCCATCGGCTCATAGACCCGCGCATCTAGATCGTCTCCATTGAGTAGACGGCGCCTTGCCAGGCTTGCCGCGGCTGAGGTGATGAGCGATTGCAGATCTGGGGCATCGAACTGCCGGGACAATGCCGGGACTCGGCCGGGACAGTGCCGGGACCCGGTAGGTCCCGTCCAAGTCCCGGCGCACATGCCTGAAAACCATGTCTGATCACCTGAACGCGCCACCTGGTCCCAATCTGGTCCCGAGGCTCCGGATCGTGAAATGAGAAAATCCCCTCCGCCCGCAGGTCGGAGGGGATTTTTCATGGTCGGGCTGACAGGATTTGAACCTGCGACCACCTGACCCCCAGGAGTCAGCACCCGGGGGTTGCTGCACGTCACGCACGGTTTGCGGGCTCTACCCTGATGAGCGCGAGCTGGGGATGTTCGTGGTCGCGCATGGCGTTTGGTCCCCAAACGGTCCCCAAGTCCGTCTTTCACCGGCGGAGACCGGGATCCCGGCGGCACGTGTGGGAGTCCGAGTCTTGAGTGACGGCTCATGAAGCGGAGGCCTTCTTTATGCGCCCGGACAACCTCGCCTTGATCACCGAGTGTTTGGACGCCAACCCGAATAGCGAGGCGGTGAGCGCCTCGTTGCTCATGAAGCCGGGCCCTTGTGATCTCGTCCTCGGTCAGTCCCTGTTCGTTTGCCAACGCCAATATTTGTCCTACCCGACAAGCCATCGCTGTCTTGTAAACAACTTGGACGGCCTTCCGAGCGTCCTCGCGCTGCGGTGGGGCGGTGCGGTCCACCCGATACTTCGTTAAGTGTCACTCATAAACACGACATGATCAGGCGGTGGCCGGTCCGCGTCCAGCCCGCTGACCAGCAGCGAGTATTAGAGGAGGAGCAGGATTGCATCCCGTAGTGCTTCGTCATCTTCTTGCCCATCCCAAGTGACGAATAGGATATTGGACATTTGAAGCATGTTGTTTTCGGAACGAGACAGTTGATAATTTGCAATAATCAACTTCGGCGTCGACCCGTCGATCGAAGATAGCTGCTTAGCAATTTTTTGAAGGATCCTTATTGGCATCTTGTGTCGCGAGTATCTAAGAACTGCTGGCGTGATAGTTTCGCCGTCAATTGTTAAATAAAGATCCCAAACCGTATCCGTCGGAGGATGCAAAATCTGCACTTCCGGACAGGTTCGACGTATTGCATCTACTACGGCGTTCACGTAGCTAGTTCCATGCCCCGCTAAAGCGTCAAGTTTCCTCTCATGAGCATTGGTTGTTGCCTCCACCTGTTTGATTGTCTCTTGGTCGACATGTATAGAGAGAAACCTCTCCACTAGCCGCAAGAAGCCTTTGAGCGTTGTCTGATGGTATGGATGGTCGGTCCTTGATGCCATCTCGGCACGTAGTTCGGGCCTTGGCCCGCGTATCTTTCCGTCGGGACTGTGGAAGTACCAATCCTCTTTTTCGTCGTTTGTAACGAAGAGGAGTGGCTTCTCTATTGAGTCGGCGTATTCCAACAATTCGCTCCAGATGAGATAATCCCCCTCTGGGCTAGGCTTTTTATTCGGTCCTTTGGCGTCTCGGTAACCAGGGGGGATATCTTTCTCGTACCGACTTTTAGACTCGGTGATACGCTTTTTGAGCTCGTCATCGGTTGGCTTTTTGCCAACCTGATCTGGTATCGCGAACAGGGCGTCAATCGCCGCAAGAACTGGATCGTCCTTATCGACGGTGGCGAAGTCTATGACGTGCTTCCTGGCGAGGTCCAGTAGCTCAGTCTTAAGTGACTTGGCCATTTCCTCAAGTGTTGCAACAGGAACTCGGCGAACGTCAGGATCGGAAATCCGCTCTTCGAATTTGGCCTTGAGTTGCCGGGTGTGGGTGTTGACCTCGTCAGCCAACTCCCGATAGACGCGGCACTGATCGTAGGCGTTCTTGAGTCGGTTTCGCTGAAACTCCAACCCTGCCTGATAGGGCAGCCAAAGGCGACTTCGAACATTCTCGTGTCCAAGTACGGAGAGTACTTGTTGGCGTTGTTGCTCCCCGAGTCGGTACAAGTGGTGCAGAACATTCGCATCGAGGGCTATCGCTCCAGTCTCTAAGATCGCCTGGAAGGTTGCCTCGTCATTTCGATACCATTCAGGGAACGAGTGCCGCATGTTGGCCCTTCCGCGTCGAGTCTGAGCTGTCAGCATGTGCAAGGCAGCATATCGTAGGTGGAGCGTGGCACGCATCGTGAATTCGGTAGTCCCCCATCGGAACTTTGAGATCGTCAATGCAAATACGCGCGGTGGAGGTTAGGTAGATATGACCGTTGGTGGCCAGTCCTGTGGTTCAACATTCACAGGCTTGCCAGTGCCATCATCAGACCAATCGAACCTTGGTGGCGGCGGGCCCCACTGAAGTGGTCCGGCGAAGTCAACTTGTCCAGCGCCGAAGTCGGCGCCCGCGAAGCTGACAGCATCTGCAAACGCAGCTCTATGGAACTCGATGTCGCCGCTGAAGTTCGTCCCGTCGAACCCGGCGCCCCGGGCTAGAAACCGAGTCCGACCTGCGCCTAGAGCGAGAGCAAAGGATTGAGTGCAACAGATGGAGAGCAGATAGGAACCAAGACCAAACCCAGCAGGAAGGAAAGAAGGACCACAACCGGGCCAGCTGGTGGTTGCGTTTGATAGAGACAGCGGGCCCGGTCTTGCGTGGCCGAGCAGGAGGCGATGCAGTTTGTCGGTGAGCAAGCATAGCATCGTGGCTATGCGCTCGATCCGCCTATATGAACGAGAGTGGTTCTCCCACACCGGACATCGCACCTACGAACTCGCCGACCGGCTCTACCGCATGGCCTCTGCCGGCCTGCCGACGATCGCCCGCATCCGCGACGAGAACCGGGAGACCGAGTTCATCGCGACCTGGCCCACCGACACCCTCGTGCATCGCCTCGCGCGGATGGCCGCCCACGACATGTTCTACGACGAGATCGACACCACGCCCTCGTCGTGGGAGCTCCGTGACGAGACAGCACCTCGAGGCGTCCGCCCGGTGCGATACATGTCGGTGACGGTGGCGATGCGCCACTACGGCCTCGAACACGGCGCCGACAGCTTCGAGGTACCGCGGACCTCCGATGTCAGCGACGCCTGTCACGACTACTTCACCAGCGATTTGATGTGGAGCGAAACCTACGACCAGCTCCTGCACACGATGGCAGCCGAGGTCTTCCACACCGTCTTCCCATACCGCACCATGCTCTACAACCTCAACCGGATCGCCGCCGCCGTAGTCTCCGAACTCGACGCCGAGATGTGCAGCGAAGAACCGAAAGTCGCGAGCCTGTTCGCACAACCGGGACGGCTCGCACGCAAGAAATTCCCGGATTGGGCTCAGCCGGTCGTCTGCCACCGGGATCGCAATCACTGCACCTACTGCCGGTGCGACTTGACCAGGGGCGGGACCCCACTGGGCAAGGGGAACTTCGATCACATGGTCCCCCTGGCCGAGGGCGGGTTGAATGACATCACCAATATTCAATTGCTGTGCAGAGACTGCAATTCGGAGAAGTCCGCCAAACTCATAGAGCCGAGCGACCAGTACATAAAGTGGTTCCCGTAAAGAAGCGATGGTTCACCAAGGCTGCCCCATCTGCCCGACACGACACCGATGCTCTCGCGATTGGTTACTTCTACACGCGTCACCGCGGCCAGCAAGCGACGACTCGACCGGAGGTAACGAAACTCTCAGGACCAACTAGAGGTCGAGATAGCTTCGTGCCAGATCGGAGAGAACGAAACGATTGCTGGCAGGCCAGACAACGCCGATCTCTCTGTCGTCTTCTAGGTACGCACACCAGGCCGGCGGGATCTTCTCGTCAGCAAGGAAGATCAGGCTGGCATCGTCATCCACGACTTGGAAGTATCGGTACTCGTACAGTTGCCCGACTGCCGCCCGGATGGCGTCCGCCGGCCGTCCACTGACAGTTTTGCCTCGATCACCGTCAACGGCTCAGTTGTCGCGAGGTCGACAGCGGCGTTCCGAAGGGGTACTCGTCCACGCGTTTCAAGCCACTGGGCGAAGCTGTTCACCAGGGTCTCATGACTGCGGGTCCGGACTCCTCGTCCGCCAAGCATATTGGCGACGTAGTCGGTGTCAGCCTTGGGCTTAAACGGCTGTAGAAACCCCGCCGAGCAACCGCCGCAGTCGCATTGCGCCGAGATGGTCTGCGGCGAGTCGGGCTCGGCGCGGGATCGTAGTCGAACAGGATCTCGATAAACGATCGCGGCAACTTCGCGAAGTAGTTGGACATCGGAGCGAACAGCTCCCGGTCGGCGTACAGCGCGTCGGACAGGATCGTCAAATGACAAAAATCCCCTCCGACCCAGGTCGGAGGGGATTTTCTTGGTCGGGCTGACAGGATTTGAACCTGCGACCACCTGACCCCCAGAATTCCGGGATTAGAATTCGTGCACGTCACGCGCGATTTGCATCAATTCGGGTACCCCTATTGAGCTGGCGATGTTCATGCTCGTGCGTGGCGTGTGGCCCCAAATTGGCCCCAACCGCAGGGGTTGTATGCGCCTGTATGTGGACTCCAACCAGAAATCCGCCGACCACCCGTATTTCGTTGCCAGAGCGTCGAATCGGTCTCAGGCGTCGAGCACCGAACCGGTATCCCGGAGGTCGACGCGTTGATCGAGATCGCCGAGCACGAACGGTCCCAGGGCTGGAACCACGCCGCGGTCAGCACCGCCGAAGCCACCGTCGCCGATACGCGGCTCAACAATCTTGCCGAGCAACAGAAGCCGGCGCGACGGCGGTGGTCGGCGGCCAAAGCCCTGCTGACCAAGGCACAGAAGGCCGGACACGCCGCCAAGATCGCCGCTGCCCGGCAACGCGAGATCGCCGCCTACCGGGAGTTCGACACGATCTCGCGGGCAACGATCAACGAGGGCTTCGGGATAGTCGCCGCCGGCAATCAACGTTGGGGCCAGCGCCTCGATCACATGCAGCGCACCAACGCCGCTGACGATGCCGTGCTGACGGCCCTGCGAAAAATGCCCTGACCAGGGTCATCTTGTCGGCAGCCCGCACTATGATTGCGGCCGTGAACCCGAGGCCACAGATCGACAGTGAGAACCTGATTCCCGTTTCCGCCGAGCACTTGGATCAGTGGAAGAATCTGACGGTTCAGATCCGTGCCC
Organism: Nocardia sp. NPDC051832; assembly: GCF_040681285.1. Taxonomy (NCBI): domain Bacteria; kingdom Bacillati; phylum Actinomycetota; class Actinomycetes; order Mycobacteriales; family Nocardiaceae; genus Nocardia; species Nocardia sp. NPDC051832. The sequence goes on along the minus strand of NZ_JBFAYL010000004.1, from coordinate 525,309 downwards.
ACGAACTGGTCCTCGCCGGCACCATCGAGCCCGTGCCCGGAAGTGCCCTGCACCAAGCCAACGCCATCTACCCACGAGAGAAGGTCTCGGCTTGGGCGCGGTCGTACCTACTCGCTGCGGCCGAGCACCTGGGCTTCTGGGCCGACCTGGTCGCACCTTACGAATTCGACCCCAGCGTGGTGAACAAAGTGCGGTTCCGGCAGTACCTGATTTTAGGGCGCTCGGGCTGGGAGGCTGCGGCCCATGCAGCGTGGCTACTCGACGTGCCGAGCCTCAAATTCGAGGAGTGCGTGCAACGATTCGTCCGGCTGATGCATCGTGACTTCACCTATCACCGTGACGCGCTGGTCGCCGACCAGGCCGATACCACCGCTGCGGATGAGCGGATCGCGAACCTCGCCACCAGCGCGGAGCAACTACCGTTCGCCGCACCCCGCAGCCGAGTCCCGGGCTATGAAGCCATGCTCCGCGAAGCCGCGATGACCCTCGGAGCCGACGAGAACCGGTGGGCCTACCTCTGGAAAGCTGCCAGCGGCGCGACCCACGGCCAGAACTGGTTCGGGCTCGAGGGCTTCGACTTGATCGCCAGAGCCGAGCTCGAACCAGGCGTCTACCACACTGTCGCGATACCGGATCCGAGCTTCATCACCGAAACATTCGCCGCGGCAACGCAAACACTGGCGCGTGGGACTCAGCTGCTGTTGCACTCCGGGGGCCATGATCCTCTGGCGTTGCTCGGCCCGGCAATCTTCGAGGTAGGTGCACGTATGCAGAAGAAGGACCAACCAGGCGATCGTCCGGATGCCGACATAGCTCAAGCCGAGACGGATTGACCACGATGGCTCTACTGTCCCAGGTCAGGTCTGTCGGCCGCCGTTGCGCGCCCGTCGTGTAGACAACCGCGGCACAGTCACTTCGAGACGAGCACGAAGGGGAACAGCCAGGTGAGCATCAACTGGGACCAGATCGGGCAGGAATGGTTCGACCGGATCGTCGAGGTGTTGATCAAGCGCCGCTACCGCGAGGCCGACAGCGTCATTGCGGTTAATGGTCGTGGAGGAGACGGCGGGATCGACATCGAGGTGCGCCAGGGCGCGCGGCTGCGGATCTTCCAGTTGAAGTACTTTCCCGGGGGCTTCAGCGGCGGATGGACGCGACGGCGCACGCAGATCAAACGCTCCTACAACAAGATGCTCCCGGAGAAGCCTTATGAGTGGATCCTGGTGGTGCCCGACAACGTCATCCAGTCCGAACGCAAGTACGTCAAGGATCTGGCGAGCGGGTCGGCGGCGCCGCGCTGGCGAATCATCGGCCGCTTGGAACTCGACGACATGCTCATCGACTTTCCCGCGGTCGACAAGTGGGCGCAACGCAATGTGACCAGCCAGCTGCGCGAGGACGCCAAACTCTATGGCCAGGAGCGCAGCAGTCTGCTGCGCTCCGAGGATCTCGGCGAGCGGGTCGCCGCTCTGGGCGAACTGGTGGATTCGGCGGATCCGGACTGGACTTTCGATATCCATCGAGTCGGCAGCACCGTGTCGCAGGTGCTGCGGCCCCAGCACCCGGGTGCCTACGAGTCCAGCCCGGTATCGGTGTCCTTCCAGACTCGTTTCGGTCCCGAGCATGCCGCGCTCGCGCGCCGGTATCAGCGCAAGGTAGGTTTCGGCACCGCAGAACGACTCGAACTGCCCGCCGAAACCGTCCAGGACGTCGAGATTGCCGGGCCTCCGCACATCGCGCGTCGCTTCGACTCGGCCTCCGTGGTGATCGGTGACCCTCAAGTCATGGCCCCGGGTGTCGTTATGCCGGTGGAGCTGCGCTTCACCGACGAAGACGGCGCACTCTTCGGCTCCCACGAAGGTCGCATCAGCAATCTCGGGACCGGCCCGCACGGGATGTCGATGAAGGCGACCCTCTACGACGAGCGCGTCAGCGTGGAGCTCACCTTCGCCCCCTCGACCGACGAGCAAGTGGCGCCGCCAGCTGCGGAGTTGTCCACCAATATCGGCGGCGCGAGGCCGCGGGTGGTTGCCGATGTTATGGGATTCGTTCGCCAGATGCGCACCACGCGCAAGCTCGAGGTCTTCATCAACGGTGACTTCGTACTGTCGGTTCTCGCGCACGCCGATACCGCGGCGGAGGAGGATGACGAGCTGATTGTGGAGGAGTTCGCGACAGACCTCGACATCGTCCAGCGGCACTGCGGACAGCACTTCGCCTATCCCGTCCCGAAGTCGGACATGGAACGTGTGGCCTTGCGGGTCGCGCGGATCGTGATCGAGGGCGGCATCGTCGCCACCCCTGATGCGGGCGTCGTCACCGTGGCCTGGCCCGAGCAGGACTTTCCGCAACTGCAAGAGCTGCTCGACACCGAGCGGGGGCAGGTGGCATTCCGCTTCGACTACGCGGTGCGCCTCGGTGATCGGGTTCTCCCGATCGGGCTGGCTTGGGTCTTCCACGACGCAGTTGAGGTGCTGGACGCCCAGGCCGCTCGCGACGCGCTGGAGGCCGGTGACAGCGACAGCATCACTGTCGCCGTCCGGGTCGTCGGGGGTGAATACTTCTTCGTCGCATCCGCAGAGCAGTCGCCCGACCATCTCGACGAAAAGCTCGAAACCCTGTGGCAGCTCCACGGAATCACCCAGCCACGCCCGGAACGCCAGGCCCGCGGGCACGAAACCTCCTCATGATGATCCGACCTCCAGACCGGATCGCGGCCACGGACACACGCCGACAGGCCCACCGGACGCCCCGATGCGAGCGAGCCGCCATGACGCGCCCTGAGCCGGGGTCGACTGCGGCTCACGCTCCGGCGACGCCACTCACGGTGGCGACGCTGAGAGCAGGATCAGGGCTGCGCCCCGAACAGCGACGCGAATGGCGGCAATTCGCACGGGCCACGGGCCGCCGACCTCACCGCCCTGCCGCACATCGTGGTAAATATCCTCACTTCCAGTACCTCATTGGTATGAGGTACCAAAACTGAGTACCCATTTCCCCTCCGACCAGCGGTTTTGGTGGTGGTGTCTGGCTGTCTGCTGCATGGACACTAAGCACACCCTGCGGGCATGTTTAGTGTCCATGCAGCAGACAGCCAGACAGTTGAGGAGTAGAGCAGGTCGGAGGGGAAACAGAACGAGAACTGAACTAGACGAGGAGGACTGGACCAGGGAGAGGACTAGATCGAGGAACGGACCGGCACGAGGAGGGGGAGGACGAGACCAAGAGAAACCGGCACCCAGGGAGCTTCGAGCGGGGGCTGGTTTGGGTTGGTGACGAGTTGGTCGGGTACCAGCGGCAGGAATGCGGGGACTGCTATCCGCGACGACGCCGCCCTTGTGGCCGGCCACTTGCCAGTGCGAGGCCGCGTTCTTCTTGCCGAGAGCGATCCCCAGCTTGTCGGGTAGCGGGATGCCGGTGAGGGCGTCGCGGGCGCCGGTGCCGTAGGCGGCGATAATGGCTCGGATCTGCTCGCTGTGGGTGAGGGCCAGGTGCTCGCTGTGGGTGACGATGACAGTGCGCCAGTCGGGTTGGCGCATGAGCGCGCGGACGGTGCCGCACACAGCCACTCGCAGGCTTTTCCCGGTCTGAGAGGGCTTGGAGATCATGAGCCGCGCGCCCGGTGTGCGGAACGCCCATTCGAGGCGTCATCGATCATTTCCAGGTCTGGCGTTTGGATGGTCTCCGGATCGATGGCCTGTGCGAGTGCGCCGGCGGTGGGGTACCGGCGGACGGCTGCACGCCGGATCAGCTCTTGTTTGGCCCAAGCGACGAACGCCGCCCGCTGCCCGGTGGGCAGTTGGGCGGCGCGTTCCCACAGTCGTTCCGCTGATCCGGCCATCGACCGGTTGTACGAGTCACGGGTGCAGCACAAGGCTGAACGGCAACGATCGCGGGCAGGTCGCGGGGGTTCCTGTGAAGTGGAACTTGCCACGGTTCGGTTCCCGGCCGGATCGGATTGGTTGGTCAGAAGTAATGCGCGTAGTACGCACTCCTGCAACGATTTCCGCATGATGACATTGCTAGCTCAGCAAGCCAGCATCGGCAGCCCTGACAGGTGGTGGCTGGCGTTCGTTGTTCCAGCTGGGGTGGTGCTCGGAGCTCTTGTGGCCGGAGTGTTCGCATTGCGGACTACCCGAACGACGCCGCACGACAAGTTGGAGACCCTGATCTCGGCTCTGAAAGACTGGCCTGACGATCTTCCTGGAAAGGAGACCGTGCACCAATCTGTCGAGCTGACTGCCGGATTGGGCTCGGCCCTTGTGTATGGGCTCGTGCAATGGATCATCGGACTGGACAACGTTGTGTCCCTGGTCGTCATCGCTACTCTGACGGTCTTCGGAGCCCTAGCCGCCTTTCTGGCTACCATGATGCTCGTAGGGCCAACAACTGGCGGCATGTTTTCGTTTTCCGCCATGAGACTGATCGGAATTGCTAGAGCCCAGCGGAACTCTGGGACCCGGCAGCGCCGTTGACCGCGGTGGATGGTGGTTACGCGCGGTCGGGTTCTTCACCGAGCACGGCATCGCCCGCCTCCACCGCGTGCTGACCGATAACGGATCCTGCTACCGATCCCGCCGTTGAGCGGCTGCGCTGGAATGTTCTGAGATCGTGCACTAACGGACCCGTCCCTACACCCCGCGCAGCAACGGCAAGGTCGAACGGTTCAACGGCACCCTGGCCCAAGAATGGCCCTACATTCGCGCATACGACTCCGAACAGGCACGCCGGGCGGCGCTGATCGGCTTCCTCAACCACTACAACCATGATCGCCCGCACGCGGGCATCGGGCACTAAACACACTCTGCGGGCGCATTTAGTGTCCGTGCGGCAGGCAGACAGACAGTTGGGAAGGTCGGGACTAATCGGAGGGGGAAACGGGGCCGGATGGGAGGAGCAGAGGGGAGGTAGACGAGTCGCCGCTCGGATTGTCGCTGGGGTCGGACGCCGTGAGCGATCGCCTCGAAGTGGTAGATCCTGAGTGGAATCCACCTGCCGAGGGGGAGACGAGGGCACTCCGCCTAAGGGCTGAGACCTGCGGTATCGGCCTGTGGGTGGTGCTGTTGCCCCACCAGCCGCAGGCCGATATGGGCGGCGTCGTCGCGGAGATGTTCTGCGGGAACGCCGGCGGGGCGGGGCTCGGCCGGCGCGTTCGGTAGGTGATCGTTTCCGAACGCCATGACTGGTCGGCAAGCCGCCGCGGGTTCACTGGGGCGGCTTAAATGCCCCGGGCCACCGAGTTGTGTCGTCGTTAACGCTCTCGGTCAGGTTCGCCCCAGTCAGATCAGCACCGGTCAGGCCCGTGCCAGTCAGGTTTGCACTAAACAGGCCCGCGCCGGTCAAGTTCGCGCGAGACAGAAGCGCGCCTGTCAGATTCGTGTAGCTGAGATCTGCACCAGTCAGATTCGCACCAGTCAGGTCTGCGTTGGTCAGGTTCGTCACCCTCAAACTCGCTTCGACCAGGTCTGCGCCGCGCAGAGAGAGTCCGGCGAGATCGAATGCCCTGAGATGGCACTTCGGAAGTGAGGCTCGATCCAAGCTGATGCTGGTAGACACCCACGACTTCGGGTCATCAACGGGCCGCAGCCGTCGCTGGGCAATGATGCCTACGATGGTCTGTCGGATCTCGCGTTCAGATAGATCCGGCTGCTCGGAATCGCTACTGATCGTGAACGGGACGCGCAGGTACCACTGCAGCAGGTTGATGCAGACCTGACGCTCGTCGTCCTCGCCGAAGGCGTGCCAGTCATCGGCGAGCGCAGTCAATGCATAAACCCCGGCCTGGCGGATAGCGGCGGAGTCGTGGGCTATCTGAGCGGCCACGGCGGTGTAGCGGTCACGCAGCACTGACTCGCGTGCACGATGGGAGTCGTCTTGGTGCCGTTCGCGCTCGCGATCCATGGTGGCTTGGTGATGGGTCGCTTCCTGAGCGCGGCTGCGTTGGCCGTTGACGTAGGCCAAGGTGCCCGCAGCGAGCGCTCCCGCACCGGCCAGCACTGTGGCCAGCGGCTGGGAAAAGGTAGTCGCTACCCCCGAAAGCGCGGCCACACTGAATCCGGCGACACCGGCCCCGCCCACCATGAGACCGACCGAGCGCCAGCGCAATTCGACCGAACTGCGGTGTACAGGCTTCTCCCCCTCAGGCACGAAGGTGACGGTACTGAACCCCACCTGATCGTGCTGAGCATTCGGTTTCAGCCGATCGTTTATCAGGACACCACGCGCGCGAACACTATGCGGTGGAACCGTTCTACTGCCTACCGCGTCAAACCTTGTGAAGGAACGGATTGACGACAGAACGGTCGAGCCCATGTCGCTTAATAGGTCTATCAGAACCGCAGCCATCGGTAGCCTCGTCGCTGCTGCGATGATCCTCGCAGGGGGCGCCGCAACGGCGACGATTGACACCTGTCAACCCGGAGATGTCTACTGCGAAGCGCCGAAGTCGACGGGTTAGGGCCGCCACGCACCCCTAGCTGGCCCGTCTCTCGCTCGCTGTGAACGATTCTCGGCCAGCCAACCGATGTCCGGGAATCGATGGATTCCTCGACACCGTCGCGCTGATTCGCGGCGTCGCGCAGAATCAGTGCGATGTCCGGGAGGGTGAGCACCGCTGGTGCACAGGCGCGTTCGAGAACCACGGCGATGCGCGCACGGTTCAGCAAGGACTCCCGCGCGGCCCTTGGCCGACGTGCCGGACGGATCCGGCTCTTCCCTGCGGTTACGCTTGCTCTGCTTGCCGGGCTGGGTGTGGCGGCCGCGGCTTACGGGTTCCTGCGCTGGATCACCCCTACCGACACCAGCAAACCTGCCGCCGAGCTCGATGTCACCAAAGTGGCGTTGACCGTTGTCGCCGGTGTCGGCGGCGTCGTTGCCCTGGTGATCGCCTACCGTCGCCAACGCGATCTTGAGCAATCTCGGTTCGTCGAACGCTTCGGCACCGCGGCCGCCCAGCTCGGTGCTACCGATGTCGCGGTCCGCATCGCTGGGGTCTACGCCATGGCTGGTGTCGCCGACGAATCCGACGGGCTGCGCCGCCAGCAGTGCATCGATGTTCTGTGTGGCTACCTGCGGCTTCCCTATAGTCCCGAGCTTGGTGGTAATCACCAGACCAAACGAGTGCAGAAGCAGCCGCGGTGGCCGGACGGCGGGGACAATGAGGACCACTTCGAATACCGGCAGAACGATCGGGAGGTCCGCGCGACCATCGTCCGCGTCATTGCCGACCATCTCCGCCCCACCGCCGAATACAGCTGGTCGACAAGCAACTTCGACTTCCGCACAGCACACCTTGAAGACGTGGACCTCACCGAGGCGACCTTTTCTGGGGACGTCCTGTTCGGAGGGGCGACCTTTTCCGGTGACGCCTGGTTCGGTGGGACGAGCTTCGCCCGCGCCGCTCAGTTCGAAAAGACGACGTTTTTCGGTGTTGCCTGGTTCGAGGGGGCGACGTTTTCCGAAGACGCCATGTTCGACGGGGCCTCCTTCGCTGGTGGCGGCCGGTTCACCCTCGCACGATTTTTCAGCAATGCTTGGTTCAATAGCGCATCGTTCACTGCCGCCGCGCGATTCGAACAAGCAAAGTTCGGCGATGCCGCGTTGTTCAACGAGGTCAAGTTCTCCGGCAGCACCGGTTTCGGTGGCGTAACGTTCATCGGCGAAGCCTGGTTCGTCGGGACGATGTTCACCGAGGACACCGTGTTCGAAGGAGCGGCGTTCTCCAAGCAATCCCGGTTCGATGGTGCGTCGTTCTTTGGCGATGTCGGGTTTGACCAGGCCACGTTCATCGGTGCTGCTCAGTTCGAAGGGGTGGCGTTCTCCGGTGCCGCCTTGTTTGCGAGAGTCGATTTCGGTAGCGAGCCCATTTCCTTTGCGGGACCGAAGCAGTGGGGTCCTCCCACACCATGGTTCGACTGGGATCAGGGCATCAGTCAGAAGCCAGCCAACGTGGAGCCGCAGGATTGGCCACCCACCGCGGCGACACCGCCGTCGTCTGCCGCGTAGGTGTCGAGAATCGTTCGTTTGTTGGACACCGGCCGGGCTGGCAGCGAACGCCAGGTCGACCACATCCAGGCCCTGTTCAACAAACGCGTTGAAAAAGATTGGTGTTCAACAAGTCCTGTCGGACGTTTCTCGTACGGTCCAGGCCATGACCGAGACCCTCGACCAGCCCGTGCTCGTCCTCGACGGCTACGCCCTGGATCCGATCGGCGGGCCGGCGCCCTGATCGGCTACGCCCGCGTCTCGACCGCCGGCCAGCTGCTCGACCGCTAGCTGCACGCGCTCGCCGTGGCCGGGTGCCAGAAGGTGTTCTCGGATGTGCAGCCGCATCTGTGGGGTGCGTGGGCACTGTACGAGAGCCTCATCAAAAACTCCGGGATCAGCTGATCTCTCACAGCTTCCGACTGCCGGTAAGACCCACATCGCGGTCGCTATCGACGTCAGATCGAGGGCGGGTGTGGGGCTGGTTCAATGGCCGCGCCGGGCTGGCCGGGCCGCCTATGGGCCTGGCTATCACGGTGCCGGTCGAACTCGTTTGGGGCGGCACCGTGATTGCCAGGTGCGTGGCTGGGATGGGTGACAGGATCGGCGGCATGAGGAGATTTCTCGGGGTGCCGGTCGTGGTGTTCGCGGCCGCGGTGCTGATGGCCGGGTCCGCGGTCGCGCAGGCGCCGTCGACCGCTCCGACGAATCCGGGGTGGTTCACCCAGCCGTTGGCTACGGTGCTCACCGGGGTCCTGGCGGTGTTCGCCGCCACGATTGCGCTCGGGGGCGTGCTGCTGAACCGCCGCCAGACCGAGAAACACTTCACAGGCAAGCAGGAACAGGACCGCGCGCAGTTCGATCGCAAACACGAGCTGGAGCGGATCGAGGGCCTACGTAAGCGATACACCAGTAGCGCCGAACAACTCGCCCACGCCTCGGCTGCGATCCGCCAAGCCGGGGTCTACGCACTGACCGCGCTCGCCGACGACTGGCACGCGATCGGCGAGGACGAGGAACGCCAGGTCTGCATCGATCTGCTCCAGTGGTACCTGCGCGTGCCCTTCCCGCAACCTCTGGAGGGGGAACAGCCGGATCTGTCCGAACGCGAGATCCGCCAGACCATCCTCACCATCCTCACCCGCCGCCGGCACCGGCCGCCCGAGGACCCGAAATCCTGGGCAGAAGTTTTCATCGACCTGCGGCAGATCTCCCTACCGAATTGCACCCTCGCCCACCTCGAATTCGCCGATCTGTCCTTGACCGGCGCGAACCTGACCGATGCCGACTTGTCCGACGCGGACCTGCACGGCGCGGACCTGCACGGCGCGCACCTAGGCGGAGCGAACCTGCACGGCGTGCACCTGACCGATGCGGAGTTGTCCGCCGCGGACCTGCACGGCGCGAACCTGTACGGCGCGAACCTGATCAATGCGAGACTGGTCGTCGCGAAACTGGCCGGCGCGCACCTGACCGTCGCGGACCTGACCGGCGCGAACCTGTACTGCGTGAACCTGTACCGCGCGAACCTGTACGGCGCGAAACTGGCCGGCGCGACCCTGGGCCGCGCGAACCTGGGCGGCGCGAACCTGAAAGTCGCGGACCTGACCGATGCGGACCTGACCGAAGCCAGGCACAACGACGAGACCGTATGGCCGCATGGGTTCACCCCTCCGGCGGATGCCGTTTACGAGCCGATAGCCGACCTCTGACCGCCGGTAAGTCCCGCGTATCAGCGCCCAGATCGGGCGGACCACGGGGAAGCGGAACGAGCGACTACGCCGTCATCCATACCCAACTGGCGGCGGCGAACGGAGGCCATCGGGGGAGCGTCAATGCGGGCCAGGACAAGCACCGGCTCGCCGCAGCGTACCAGGGCCATGTGAGGTCGGCGGAAGCCTGCGAGCTCGATACGCGTGTTCACTGCGGCTAATCGCCCGCGGCGCCAGTGAGCGCCGGCAGCTTTCCGACCCAAGGGGCCCGGTGCTTGAAGGTCGAGATCCAGGCGATTCTGATGCGGACGTGATGCGACTCGGAGTCGCATCAGAGTCGCATCAGCCAACGCTGTGAACAGGCGCTTCGCGCCTTGTTGTTGTCCTGCCCGTCCGAAACTCTCTGTGGCTTCGCTGATCACAGAGAGTTTCGACGGGCAGGACAACACCCAACAAACAAAGATCAAGTGATGAGGAAGGAAGGGAGAAAGAGACCCCAATGGGAGGAAGGAAAGCGAGACCCCAACAGGTCGGCTGGTGGTCACGTCGGGCGCGTGCGTTACGTCTCGAGCGGCGCCGCCTCCGGCGGCGTGTTCGCGCGCGTAGCGCGCTCAGCGCGGTGGTTCAGCCAGGAGGCGGCGCGCACACTCGAAGTAGGAATCACCACAACGAAAAAGTGGGCTGATACTCCGGCGGCGCTCCCATCGCACCCAGCTAGGTGAAATACGGCGCCGCCCCCTCGCGCAGACCTACCTCGATCCGTAGCTTGATCGAAGGGTGGATATCGAGCGCCGAAAGGTCCTCCGGGGCAACCCACTTGACGTCTGTCGATTCCGAGCTGGGGCGGGGCTCGCCGCCGATAGGGTTGGCGTAGAAGCAGATCGAGAACTCCTGGCGAACCTCGCCGTTGTCGTAGGCAATGACGTGACCGGGGTTCGAGAAGACCCCGACGATCCCTGTTACCGCGACGTCGATTCCGGTTTCCTCGGCCACTTCGCGTGCCACCGCAGCAGCTACGGTCTCGCCAACCTCTTGGCCGCCGCCGGGAATGGAGTACTTGTTGTTGGGTGAAATCGGCGACCCACACCAGATTCGGTGCGGCGGCAGTGAAGTCGCGATTGAGCTTGTCACCGGCGCGGATCCCATCTTTGACGGGGATCGTCGCGAACCTCGGGCGGGTAACCCTTCGTCATGATGGAACCAACTTCACTAGGAAGAAGTGGCCCCCAACCCGTGACGGTTCACCCGGGGCCCGCGAACAGGTAATGGCTGGGCCATTGCGGGCCCCGGGTGCGGATGACGTGAAAGCCCGCCGATCCGCTGCTGACCGTCGGCCGATGTCGAATCCGCCACGGCCCGAGCCTGTTCGGGTGGCAGCTGTGCGGCGGCAATCCACCGTCGCCCTCGCCGGAGCCAACCGGCACTCACCACCACTGCGTGATCGCACCGACCTGTCGCCCCAGTTCCGGGGCGAGCGTGCGCGCGAAACTGGCCGAGATGTGGTGTTCGTCGCGGTAGACCAGGATGTTGCCTTCGGCGGCGAGGCAGCGTTCGGGGCGGCAGATGGCGTCGGTGAGGTCGACGGGGAAGATATTGGGGTAGGCGGAGGCTGGTTGGGTGGCGGGGTTTTCGGGGGTGAGGGCGGTGGCGCGGTCGATGCCGCAGCTGTAGGCGGTGCCGCGGTGGGCGAGGCAGTCGAGGGCGCGGTAGGTGACGCCGTCGCGGCGCGGCCAAGGTGTGTCGCGGATGGCGAGGACGTTGAGGGTCCGTTCGGACAGGGCAGACCAGATGTCGAGGTACTCGGGCGGGACGATGTCGCCGTCGTCGGTTCGCGGGCGAGTTGCGGTGAGGAACACCCAGTCCGGGCGCTGGTCGGCGAGGCGGTCCAGCACTTCGACGGACCATTCGCGGCATTCCGGGAACGGAGCCACGGCGTAGGAGGGTTCGTCGACCAGGGTGAGCGGGCACCCTTCCTTCAAGTAGGTGACGATGCGGAAGCGGTACTCGGCGGCGAGGACTTCCAGCGCGGGCAGCCAGTGCTCGGAATGCGAGCCGCCGACCAAAGCGATAGTGCGTGCGGCGTTTTCGTCACCGTAGGTGCAGACGCGGACGTCGCGGTTGGGGGTGATGCAGCCGTCGGAGGTCGGGCGTGGCGCGTCCTTCTGCGCTTCGAACACCGTCGGACGCATGCGTTCGGGCTCGGCGACCGCGCCCGCGAAAAGCACTGCCGCACCCGGATAGTGCGCGGCATCCAGAGCTTCCGGCGGGTGCGCGGGATTAGCCCGCAGCACCGCCTGCCAGCCGAGCGCCGCGAAGAGCACGCCGACTCCGGCCATCGCGGTCACCAGTCCGATACCCCGCCGGTAGCGCACGCCTTCGGTGTAACCGCGTTGCCGCAGTGGAGTTTCGATGTAGCGCTCGGTCAGCACCGCCAGCACCAGCGAGACGGCGAGGACGAGGAGCCCGCCTTGCAGACCCGGCGTCACCTTGCCGTACTCCGACAGATAGAAGATCAACACCGGCCAATGCCACAGGTACAGCGCGTAAGCCAGCCCACCGAGCCGCACCAGCACCGGCGTAGCCAGCAGCCGGTTCACCCACGGCGCGGGCCCCATCCCGGAAATGATGAGCGCCACAGCGGCCGCGACCGGGAACAGCGCGGCGGGGCCCGGGAACTTGGACGCCCCGTCGATCAGCATCCCGCACGAAATCACCATGGCGAGACCGGCAATCGCCAGCACCGCCCGCAACCAATGCGGAACCTTGATCCACGGCGCAGCGACCGCGAGCGCGGCTCCGGCCAGCAACTCCCACGCGCGAGCGCCGGTGTCGTAGTAGGTCCAGGCCTGATGCTGAGCGGCCCCCTCGGCGGCGTACCAGAACGAGAGTGCGCCCGCCCCAACCAGCCCGGCCAGCAACAACATCCGCTGCCCCGACCGGCGCGCCCACACCGCGACAACGACCAGGATCACCAGATAGAACTGCGCCTGCACCGCCATCGACCAAAGATGTTGCAGCGGACTGACGGACGGATCCGGCGCCAGATAGTCCAACTCGGCGCCCGCCAGAAACCAGTTCTGGTAGTACAACGCGGACGCCAGCGTCTGCGCCGAGATGTCACCCCACTGCGTGTAGGGCCGCGCGATCACCGTCGCACCGAGCACCACCACGAGCACCACGGTGAGCGCGGGCAGCAGCCGGCGCGCGGTGCGCTGTAGCGTCTGCTTGATCTCGCTGCGCCGCAACAGCATTCCGGTGAAGAAGAACCCGGACAGCACCAGGAACACGTCGACGCCGCCGGACACCCGGCCCATCCACACGTGGAAGACCACGACCAGCGCTATTGCGAGACCACGCAATCCGTCCAGGTCGTGCCGATACCGCGGTGCCGCACTCGGTTTCGCGACCCGCTGCGCGGGTTCGGTGCGGCGCGGCAGCCGCGGCATCACCACGCGGGCCCACAGTCCGCGGCGGACATCGTCGTTCTTCGCGAGAGCACCGTCCAACTCCTCATGCCAACCGTCCCCGACCCGCATTCCGGGCAGGGTTTCGACCAGACTTCCGAGCGCGCTACAGGGAACAGCAGATCACGATAGCCCCGGAGTTGCCGAAATCAGGTTAGGGGCAAGATCGCCGGGACTCCAACATTGTCCTCATCCGCGGCCACATATTCGTCAATTAGGCGGTATGTCCGATTTCGGAACTACAACAGGTTCGCCGCTGGCCGGATGCGGTAAGTGTGCCGGTCAGACTCGGTGCGCCTTGTGCAGCCGGGCTTCCAGGCCGTCCAGTACACACAGCAACCCGAAGTCGAAGGACATCGCCCGCGCGGCGGCCGCGTCCATTCCGATCTGCGACCGGTAGTCGGCCAGCATCTCGGGGTAGTCTGCGGCGAGATCGTCCATCCGCTCCTCGACCCCCGCCGCGTCCATCTTGTCGCCTCCGAACGCTTTGGTGAACGCGATATCCGGAATGACCTGCCCGAGCACGAAACACATCACCGTGCCGCTGGCCATGTAGATGTCGACTCCGCTGAACCCGGCCTGGGTGAACGCCCGCCGCAGCCGGTCGTTGAGCCGGAAGGCATTGGGCCCCAGGCTCGGAAACGACCCGACCAGCTCCGTCGACCACGGATGCGCGTAGAGCGTCTCGCGCAGGTTGTAGCCGAAGGTCGTCAGCACCTCCCGCCAGGACGAGTCGTCCGGCTCCGGCGTCTCGACCATGCCCCAGACCTCGTCGAGCACCAGCTCCAGCAGCTGGTCTTTGTTGGCGACGTACCAGTAGAGACTGGTCGCCCCCGCGCCCAGCTTCGCACCGAGCTTGCGCATGCTCAGCGCCTGCATCCCCTCCGCGTCCAGGATGTCGACGGCCGCCCGGACGATCTGATCGCGACCTAGCCCAGCCGCCTTCGCGGGCCGGGGTTCGCGGGTGAAGACCGACGAGAACTGTTTGCTCACGGATCAGATCTTATATCGACTCGCACAGTGTTCGATGATGTCGTACAGTGTTCCGGTGGAATCGAACACTGTACGAGACCCGCGTCGTTGGTGGGTTCTCGGCGTCCTCTGTCTCTCCCTACTCGTCCTGATGATCGACGGCACCGTCCTCAACTTGGCCATCCCCTCGATGATCAAGGAGCTCGGCGCCACCCCGTCCGACATCCAGTGGATCCTCGACGCCTACGTCCTGGTGTTCGCCGGTCTGCTACTCACCGCGGGCAGCCTCTCCGACCGCTTCGGCCGCCGGAAGATGCTGATCATCGGCCTGGCCCTGTTCGGCCTCGCCTCCCTCGGCGCGGTCCTGGCCAGCGAACCCTGGCAGGTCGTCGGCGCCCGCGCGGCCATGGGCATCGGCGGCGCGCTGCTCATGCCCTCGACCCTGTCCATCCTCATGACCACCTTCGACGAGGAAGAACGGCGCACGGCCATGGCCGCCTGGTCCACCGTGTCGATGGTCGGCATCGTCCTCGGCCCCACCCTGGGCGGCTTTCTGCTGCAGCACTATTGGTGGGGATCGGTGTTCCTGCTGAACATCCCCGTCGCCATTCTGGCCATCGTCGCCGCCTACACGCTGATGCCCGAAACCTACGGCGACCAGCGGCCCGTCGACCCGGTCGGCGTCGTGCTGTCGATCGTCGCCCTCACCGCCGCCATCTGGGTGATCATCGAACGGGAATGGAACCTCCCGGTGATCGCGCTCGCGGTCGTCGCCGCGGCCGGCTTCCTGTTCTGGGAGAAGCGCAGCGAACATCCGATGCTCCCGCTCGGCGTGTTCCGCAACCGCGACTTCAGCGGCACCGCCGCCACCCTGCTGCTGATGGTGTTCGGCATGGGCGCGGTCATGCTGATGCTCACCCAGTACCTGCAGTTCGTGCTCGGCTACGGCCCCATGAAAGCCGGCCTCGCGCTGCTTCCATACGCCGTCGCCGCCGCGGTCTGCAACGGCCTGGGCGCCACCCTCGGCAAGAAGCTCAGCAACAAGACCCTGATCGTCAGCGGCCTGGTCGTCATGTCCCTGGCCTTCGCGATCCTCGCCCTGAGCGAGAACTACGCGATGATCCTGGCCAGCATGCTGGTGATGGGCATGGGCGGCGGCCTCGCCGGACCCGCCGCCTACGCCTCCATCATGAACGCCATCCCGCTCGAGCACGCCGGCGTCGGCTCAGCGATGAACGACACCCTCCAGCAAGTCGGCATGGCGATCTCCATCGCATTGCTCGGCAGCGTCCTGGCAAGCGTCTTCACCGACAACATGCCCTCGGATGTGCCGGAAGCGGCACGCGAATCCATCGGCAGCGCATTCCAACTCGGATACATCGAGCCGGCGAAGGAAGCCTTCACCACCGCGATGTCGTACGGATCCTGGATCAGCGCGGGCTTCACCATCGCGGCGGCGCTGCTGGGCTTGGTGCTGTTGCGCACCAAGCCGGCAGCGGCCGCCGAGCCGGACAAAGCGGAGGCCCCGCTCCCGCTGTAGACCCCGACACCCCCGTCAGAACCAGGCGATTTGGTTCTGACGGGGGGTAGTGCGCTAATCTCTTCAAGCACCCGCTGAGCGGGGGCAACGGGCTGTGGCGCAGCTTGGTAGCGCACCTGACTGGGGGTCAGGTGGTCGCAGGTTCAAATCCTGTCAGCCCGACCAAGAAAATCCCCTCCGACCTGCGGGCGGAGGGGATTTCTCATTTTACGATTCGGAGATGGGGACCATTTGGGGACCAATGCTCCTGACTGTGTTCGGCCTCCAGCACCGGAAGCTGAGGTCCGGCGCTCGACGCCGACAGAAACTCGCCGTCGTTCTGCAGCGCCTGGATCTCAGGGTGCAGGCACCTCTGTGTGATTCGCGGGTCGGTGTGGCCGGCGATCTGTTGAAGTCGGTGCAGCGGGACGCCGGCGTCGGCGAACCAGGTGAGTCCGGTGTGCCGGAGATCGTGGCGCCGGAGATGGTTCGTAACCGAGTCGAGCAACGACGGTGTCCCAATGGGTCGCCTTCCGCAGGACTCCGGTCTGGATTTGACCACCACGCAGCCCCACGAACAGCCTGGCATCGGGGTTGCTGTTGGCGGCTCGAATCCTCCCGAGTACCAGCGGCCGGATTTCCTCGATGATCGGAATCCGCCGGGACCATTTACCTTTCGTTCCGTTGTCCTTCAGTCCGCTTGGGCCTGGCGCGGTTTGACGGCGCAGTACCCAAATCCACTGCTCGGTGTCGATGTCGCAGACGCGGCAGCCTGATACTTCGCCAATGCGGGTGGCGGTGCACGCTTCGAAGCGAACGACTTCTCCCCATACACGATGCTGACCGGCCGCAGCGGCTACCAGCGCGTCCGCGAGCTCGGCCAGCGCGGCCCAGTCGGAAAGAGTCAACGCTCTGGGATTGTCCAGCTCGTCCTCGTGTCGCTCGTACTGGCTGTGCCAGCCGTTGACCTCGACGCGATTGAGCACGGCCAAACTGTTCTTGACCGCGGACTTGCTGACTCCGTTGGCGATCCAGCTCATGACCGCCCGATCGGCCAGGCCGGCGGTCACCATGGTGACCGGTAGATGTCCCAGGGCGGGAACGACTCGGCGGCGCCATGCCGGCAGATAGGCGTCGCCGACTGCCTTCCTCAAGTCCGCGCATGGCCGCTTCCCAGCTGAGTTTGCCGTAGTTGGCCAGCGTCGCGGTCGCGGTCAGAGGGTCGACACCTCGTGCTGCGGCGCGACGGATCTGCTCTACCCTGTTCGGCTTCATCGCGGGTGTTTTAGTGTCCATGCGGCAGGTAAGCAAACAGCACCGCGATAACCGCAGATGATTGCGCAGATACCTACTCACTCGTCCCTACTCGCATGGGCGAGTAGGGACGAGTGAGTAGGCGCTAACCGCGCAGCACACCAGCCATGCCAGCTGGTGTGCCATCTAAATCGTAGTTACTGTCAGAAGCGAATCACTGTCGGTAGGGACACCGATTACCTTGGTTCGATTGAGCTCCATCTCCAACGGCTTAGAGCACTTCGCCAGTGGCGAGAGATCAATTTCGTGGTCGGGGCCTCCAACGCATCCGTACAGTGATATTGTGGCTAGATTTTGTAACTCCAACAGCACCGACAAATCAGCCGGCAAGCGTGCCGCGAATAACGTGATGTGATGGATATTCGGGGCGGCACCGATAACAGCGCGAAAATCGGTGGCAAGGTCGCACTGTCCGAGACTAAGCGCCTCAATACTATACATCTGCCGAGTCTTTAACGCAGAGACTCCAGAATGTCCGCTGAGTTGTATTACTGAAATATGCGGGCAGCGATCCAGAAATTCGCCGGTATAAGCCTCCGCTCCATCGATAGCTAGGGATTTCAGGCTAGCGGGAAGGGACCAGGATTCTGAGGTTTCAGCTGTACTCACCCACTTACCCTCTACGGAAAGCGACTGCAAGTTCTTGAAGCACCCCAGAGTATTGATTCCCTTAAGCAAAACATCCTGGGCGCTAATTGCAACAAATGACAATTGACGCACAGCATCGGGGTCTGGAATAAAACCCAACGATGACAGGTCATTATCGCCAACCAGGCCGTAGAAATTGAGCGCGCTCACAGAAGGGAGGCGCGTGAAGTCCATTTCACCGACACTAATCGGATAATAGACACTAATTGAAGAAACACTAGGTAGTTCCATCGCAGGTTCCCACTGCGCAGGCGATTGAAGCCTGAGTCTCAATCCCAGCGATGTCTCGATCTTTGCCAGGACTTGATGCGCGAAATCCGCGATGTCACTGGCGAAATCCCAAGCCTCCACCAATGCCCTATGCACCTCAGGGCGCCGATCGCGAGCATAGGAGACAAGTAGCTCTCGATCTCTTTTTCCGCCAATTAGGGCCGCGGTACGCACGGTCGCAGCGGCCGACCCGACACTAATCCCATCCAGCGTCAGCGGCAACTTTCGGGAAACCGCCTCGCCAACTTGCGCGAGTGACCATGCATCATCGGAGCGCCTCGGCGGGACTAGTTCATCCAGGGCCGCATCGATACACAAGTCCAATTCATCGTCTAACGCTTCGATAGTTTCCAGGCAAGACACAACAAGCATTCGAAGCCGACGCCGGTAACGAGGCTCGTTCTCCACTCGCTCCAAAATCCCAGATATCAATTCCAACCGCTGACTCGCATTGGCATGCCCAGCTGCCATCACAATAGTTTCACGCCACAGGTCAAGATGGGCTCGGCCGATTAAATTGCCAATTCGGTCCTGACTGGCGGCTTCCTCGGCGGCCAGATACTCCTGGAATGTCCGGTGTACGAAATTTATCTTTCCCTCCGACGGAGATCTAAGTATCCCCGATCGGACCAAGAGATAATCCATAACTGCCTGCGGCTCAACATCTATCTGCCGCATAGAAGCGACTTTGGCAAAGACGTATTGCTTGGCTTTTTCAAGACCAAGTTCGCTCCGGTTATTGTCCGACAGACGCCATGCCAAATCGCGCAAGACGCTACGCTTTTGCGCATAACTCAAAGCCATGCCAGTAGCACTGGGAACTTGGCGATCCGAATCACGGCGCTGCACCAGCAACTCAACCGCAATTTGATACAGTTCCATTCTATTTCGAGGAAGCTGCCGATATCGACTCAAGTTTAGTGAGCACAGCATAGCTGCAAGGAGGGGATTTGAGGCGAGAGAGTAGAGATGCTCTCGGTCAATTAAGCTCCTCACCAACGAGCGTTCATAGTCGGGCAGCTCCTCAAGGCTACATGGGAGGGATTTTTCATGAACAGCCACCGCTTGATGCCACTGCCTAATGAATACCGAGAGATCATCGCGCGTCATTCTCTCCAATGAAATCGGCAAGAATTCTTCATCTATCAACCAGTCCTGACTCGCAGCTGCAGGGCGCGATGTAACGACGACACGAATAGTTGGATAGATAGCTAGAATCTGCTGAAGCCATTTTCGGACATCGCTTCGTTCTTTCGGCAGCAATTCATCGACGCCATCAACGAGAAGCAATACACGGCTTGCATTGAATTGGCGATCAACCCAACCGCTAGGCATTATCCCGGTTATTGCACCCGCAGCATTGTCTAGCATCTCTTCCAGCCGCGGGAGAGCGCGAGAGCTATAACTGCGCAGGACTACCAAAATTGGTACGAGGCCATTCCACTCGGAGAGTGACTGGGAAAATGATCCCCTAGCAGCCGTAATAGCAAGCCATCTAAGCAAAGTTGTTTTTCCGGAGCCTGCTTCTCCTCGCAACAGAACTCTAGACTCGCTACTTAGTATTGTTTCGATGCGAACACTGGAGCCGCTGACGCCTAGCCTGGATCGATCGCTAGATGTTGCCGCGCTTGATACGTCGTCGACGTCGGCGTCGCTCCCATGTTTTCTCTTGAGTCGCCTGTGCCCGCTGGCACGCAAACTGATGTATGCCAGCGACAGCTTAGTTCGAAGGTTTTTCTCTGTTGAAAAGCTGAATACCTCAACATCGTCTAGCGTGGTACTGACAAGTCCCAAATATTTTTGCCTAAATGCTTCATCGCGATCCGATCCGTCCGGCGAGTAAAGCGTACGAGCCGGCACGCGTTCCACCATTCGAGCTACCTCTGAGCCAATTGCACTGATTCGTGCGAGAAGCTCGACCACCGCTCTTTCAGTAAAAACTGGTAGGTGACGAACTATACGAACGTAGTAATCGCATGACTCAGCGATAAGCCGTTCATAGAGAGCGGAAGCCGGCTCGCTCAATCCCGCAGGTGCTGTCACGGTCTTTCGGATATCTCTAGCTAGAATGACTGGATCGGCATCTGCCCTAAGAATTGCGCTGTCACCGAGGTCCGCTTGCTCAAAAGAATCAATCACAGCTTGCACAACTGCAGCTTGCTCATTGTCATCCAACCCGCGGTATTCATGCGCAAGCATCGGCTCAATCCTGGCAGCTACGGCATCCGTTATCTGCTCGAACTGCCTTCGCAAACTACGTTGATGTTTAAGTCCAGGAATGTATCGACGAATTAATTCCTCCATGCCGAGCTGGCTCTCCTGCTTGCGCAGGTTTGCAGTCAGCATCATGGCCGCAGCGCGTCCCACAAGGGCACTGCCGAGCCTAATGGCAACAAGTTCGGTGCTCATGATAAATCCCCAACCCACGGTCTGTGGCCACAGCCTTCCTTTCACAGTGCTGCAGCGCGAGCTATCATCCGATTGCGGAAAGCGACACTTTCTCACCGACTGCACATAAACTCTACCTTTCTAGCGTGTTCAAGATCACTTCTCATATCGGTCGCAGCTCTGAACCGTTACAGAGAGCCGCGTGCTTACGCATTATCCGACCGAACGGTTTGAATGGCTGGATACTTTGCTAAGCGATGAACATCGAAGGAGGGGCTGGTACTCAACTAAGGAGCCCGCAAGCACCGGCTCCAGCGGACATCGGTGTCCCGGCGTTGGGTCAAGCGATGCGCATACACACTGAATGAATTATTGAAACGTAACCGTTTCTGATATGGCTTATCGGGCGGCGGCGTGTGGAAATATTAGACCCCCGCCCGTTGGGGGCGGGCTGCCAGCCGTCCTCGTCCGCCTGAGCGCTGGCTCCAATGATGAATCGCTGGACACCGACGCCCTGACGTCCGGGGCCCGCACGCTGTACACGGCCGCGAACGGCACCAGGTCGACTACACCGGCGCTGTTCAGATGAACCGTGCGTGACGTGCGCAAACGATTGATTATCAGTCCTGGGGGTCAGGTGGTCGCAGGTTCAAATCCTGTCAGCCCGACCTAGAAAATCCCCTCCGACCTGCGTTCGGAGGGGATTTTCTCATTTGACGATCCGGAGCCTTGGGACCAGATTGGGACCAGGGGGCGCGTTCAGGTGAATCGATAACATGCCTCCATCGTTTTGGAGGGCGGCGATCTCCGGATGCAGGTACCCGCTGGGTGATCCGAGGGTCGGTGTGGCCGGCGAACTGTTGTAGACGATGCAGCGGGACGCCGGCGTCGGCGAACCGGTGAGTCCGGTATGCCGGAGGTCGTGGCGTCGCAGGTGTTCGTACCCGAGTTTGGCGACCACGTCTGGCCAGTCGGTGGTGCGCCGGAGTACGCCGGTCTGAATCTAGTCAGCGCCGACCTGCGTCGTGCAATGTCCGGCAAGCCGTGGCAATGGAAGGCCCTGCCGTTGAACAGCTTTCGCATACGGACGCCAACGCATCCACCCCTTGACGTCTGGTTATCGTTTGATAACCTCGATATCAGGTTATCAAACGATAACCT
This sequence comes from Nocardia sp. NPDC051832, assembly GCF_040681285.1. NCBI lineage: Bacteria > Bacillati > Actinomycetota > Actinomycetes > Mycobacteriales > Nocardiaceae > Nocardia > Nocardia sp. NPDC051832. Next base: position 503,878 of record NZ_JBFAYL010000004.1, on the reverse strand, counting down.
GATGGAGGAGGTTCATCATGTCCGTGACCGCCATGCCGAGAGTCGAGGAAATCCTGGCCGATCTACGCGGCTACCTCGGCGACGATCCGCCCGCGCTGAGCCTGCCGCCCGGCGCGTACACCTCGCCGGAATTGTGGGAACTGGAGCGGGAACGTGTTTTCGCGCGCTCGTGGATGCTCGTCGCGCACCGTGATCAACTGGCGGCTACCGGCGACTACGTGGCGCTGTCTATCGCGGGGGAGTCGATCGTGGTGGCCCGCTCCGCCGACGGAGACCTGCACGCGCTGTCTCCGATCTGCCGCCACCGGTTGATGCCGTTGGTCGAACCCGGTGCGGGGCACACCGATTCCTTCACCTGCCGATATCACCTGTGGAAGTACGGGCTGGACGGGCGGCTGCGCGGTGCGCCATACATGAACGGCAACAAGGACTTCGATGCCAAAGACTGCCGGCTGCCGCGGTTCGCGGTGACCGAATGGAACGGTTTCGTCTGGGTCAACCTCGACGCCGAGGCCGAACCCATCGCCGGCCATCTCGACCTGGCCGCCCACGAATTCGCCGAGTACCGGTTGGGTGACTTGGTCCAGATCGACTCGTGGTCGCTGGAATGGCAGGTCAACTGGAAACTCGTGATGGAGAACGGGCACGAGAACTATCACGTGATCGGGCTGCATCGGCAGACGCTGGAACCGTTCATGCCCGGCGGCGGCGATCTGCACATCCGGCCGTACTCGCCGTGGGTGCTGCACGCCCGGATCCCGTTCGCCGGTGCGGTGCCCACCGAAGTGCTGAAGCTCAACGAGATTCAGCAGAACAACGGCATGGTGCTGCTGGCGTTCCCCAGCGCCGCGTTCATCGGGCTGGGGGATCAGGTGGTCTGGCTCAGCTTCATTCCGGTGAGCATCGACCGCGTTCACGTGGTCGGCGGCGTGCTCACGCCGCCGGAGTTGTCCAGAACCTCCGAATCGGCCCTGCGTACTCAGCAAGCGGTGACGGCGATGATCAACGACGAGGACCGGGCCGGACTGGAGGCAGTCCAGCGCGGTGTCGGCTCGCGCTTCGCCGAACGTGGACATCTCAGCCCGAAGGAAGCACCGGGTGTGCTGGTGTTCTATCGGAACCTGGCGCACGCACTGCTCGGCGACGGTCCGTGGCCAGGTGCCGCATGACGGCCCCGCGGTTCGCCGCCGGTGCCCTGCTCACTGTCGCCACGGTGAGCGTGATGGCGGGAACGGCAACTGCCACACCGGAATCCGATGTCGCCTACACCGTGGAACAGGTCGGCAGGTCCGTCGTTGTCACGACCACCGGGGGCGCGGCCGAGCTCGTCGACGGGCAGTTCCAGATCACCGCACAATCCGGCCGGGTACTGGCCCGGCTGCCGCTGTCGTATCAGCTCGGCGACCGTCGGTTTCCTATCGAAGCGCAGGTCAGCGGTGATCAGGTGGCACTGACCCCGATCACCGACCCCGCCAGGGCGACCACGACCACACCCCGCACCACCGTGGAAGCCGTTGCGGCGCAGGACAGAACAGAGCGAGAGCGCGCCGCGTTCCTCAAAATGGAAGGACAGATCCGGTTCGCCGCCATGATCGGCACGATCATCGGTGCGGTGGTCTCCTCGGCGGTGGGTTGTGTGATCGGTGGGGTAGTGGCGGTCCCCACGGCGGTGCTGACGGCGGTCTTCGGGCCGTTGGCCGGGTGTGTGGCCGGGGCGCTGGTGCTGGCGCCGGTCGGAGCACTCGGTGGCACCCTGCTGCTGACGGCGCCGGTGGCGCTCGGTGCGGCATTCCAGTACTTCGTCACGATCAGCGCACCGTGAAACCCGCCGCGCTCGGCGGCATCGGCGTAGGTGAGCTGTAACCTCGAACGCATGCCGGCGGAGACCACGCGATGGAGCCCGGCGGCCGAGCGCATCTTGCGCACGACCGCCGAGCTCATCGCCGTGCGCGGGTACTCCGGTACTTCCACGCGCGATATCGCCGCCGCGATCGGGGTGCAGCAGCCCGCTATCTACAAGCACTTCTCCGCGAAGGACGACATCCTGGCCGCACTGGTCCGGCTCGGTCTGGAGCGGCCGTTGGCACTGGCCGACGAACTCGCCGCCGTGTCCGCGCCCGCGGTGGTGAAACTGCACCGCTGGTTGCGGGAATCACTGGACCACCTGCGTGATTCGCCTTACGTGCTGATATCGATCCTGACCACACCGGAGTTGCAGCGGGCGCGGTTCGACGCCGAGCAGGAGCTGCTCGTGCAACTCGAACGCGTCGTGGTGGACCTCGTCGCGGCAGCCCAACGCGAAGGTGACGTGCGCGAGATGGATCCGGTGTCGGGCGCTCGGCTGGTGCTCGCACTCTTCGACGCTCTGGCGCTACCCTCGATTGCCGTGCGCCCAGCCGAGATCGTCGAATTCGCGTTGATCGGCTTACTGTCCGAACCCGGCGCTCTCGCCGAAGTTCAGGCGGCCGCGGACACCCTGGAACTCCCTCTCGTTGCGGGCTAGGACTGCCACACGATCTCTCCACAATCGGCGACCGAATCGGACACAACTGCTCGATACTGTGAGCGCGTGGTCGCGTCGGAGAAGTCGCGGGATCGGTTGAGCCGTCCCGCGTACACAGTGCAGGTTGTCGCCGTCGGCGCGCTGGCGGCAGCGTGGTTGATGATCGGGCTCGGACTTTACTCGGAGCCCGGAGCGGATCCTCGGTTCGAGCTCGAAGCGGGCGGCAACTTCGCGGCCAACTTCATGGTCTATTGGCCGTTCCTGCTCGTGGTCACCCCACTGCTGATCGTCACCGGTATTTTCGGGCTGCTGCCCTACCGGTTCGCGCCTGGCGGCACCATGGTGGGCGCGGTAATCGCCAGTGTCTTCGCTCAGTGGGTGGCGACCGAGCTGTACCTATCCGATTACAGGCCTGCGCTATCCGGATATCTCGAGACGAGCCTCGTCGCGGCCTGCTGTGCTCTTGCCGCGGCGTTCGCCGCGGCCTTCTTGCACCTGCATGGCAACCGAACCAGTCGTACGCGCGCCGCCTCGATACGAGGCGCAGCGGTGCTGGTCGCCGCCGTTCTCGCCGGTGCGGCGGTCACGATCCCGCCGCTGATCGCCGAAAACGGCACTCCGTCCGGTGTTCTGGCCGGGATCGTCTCCGACCCGCACTGCGGCAGGAAATCGTCGGACTGGACCGAGGCCGGACAGGCGGCCGTCTACACGGGCAGCGCGACACAGTCGTATCCGCCGAACGATATGTCCGGCACCGTGTTCGAGGTCGTGGTCACTCTGCATGACGGCACCGGCAGCGTGGCGACAACCCCGCCGACCGCGATCTCGTTCCGAGCTGAGCAGCCATCGCGGTTCAGTCCACCGGGAACCGAAGTGCTTCTGCACCAGCGTGATTCAGGCAATGGGTTCGCATTCACCCGCCTGCGTGCGCCGAAATGCCGCGCCGGCAGCAGCCGGGTGGTCTCGGCTACCTACGAATATTCCGACTACGGCAGACCGGGCACGTCCAAAATTGCGGGCACTGTGTCCCGCGGCGACTAACGTCCAAGGAGGTCCAGCTGTGGCTGTTGTCGCAGGCATCGATCCACGAGAGTGGACCAATGCGGAAATATCTTCCGAACATTTTGGTGATGCTGGTCTGCGGTGGGCTGTTGGTGGTGCTCGCCCGTGCCTGTGCCGCACCCGATCCCGGGTTCACGGTGGCTGAAGCCGAGCAGCGGGCCGACCGCGAGGTGCAGGGGCTGATCCAGTCGATCCCTACCAGTCTGCGATTCGCCCGGGAGAAACTGCCGACCGAGGAAGCCCGAAATCCCTACGAATGCCATATGCCGCTGTCGGGTTCGCTTTCCGGCCTGTTCGAGGTAACCGTCGCCTACACGGCGGCCGATGTCTGGCCGCCCAAGGAGCCGATTCCGGCCGTCGCCCGGAGTTTCCTCGACGATGTCCGGAAGGAATGGGAGCGGTCCGGCCACGTCGTCGACAGCCAAGATGAGATCCGTTGGAATATGCATACTGTCACCCGGGAGGGCGACTACAGATTCGTCGTCCGCTATTCCGGCGGCCGACTGACGATTTCGTCCACGTCACCCTGTGCCAAGCCGACACCGGATGATCTTGGCGGTGCGAGCTGGGGACTGACCTGAATGATCGCCGGAAAGCCCACCACCGCCACAGCGAAAGGTGTTGTGGCGGTTGCGGCTTCCGTCTTCGGTCAGTCGAAGCTGATGAGGTGCCGGTTCAGGTCCGGTGGGCGGACCTCGTGCTCGGGGCTGGAGTCGGTGTAGTAGTTCATGGCGACGACGACGCGTTTGGCGCCGACCGTGGTGAGGCTGCGGACGTAGTGGCTGTGGCGGCGGGCGTCGAAGAGGACGAGGTGGCCCGCGCGGGGTTCGACGATGGAACAGTCGGCGTCGACTTCCTCGACCGAGCGGACGTCGCCCCGGTTGGATACCGCGAGCTCGCCGCCCTCACCGAGGTGGTGGCTGGTGCAGTACAGCAGTGCGGCGATCGGGTTGCTGTCGACGTGGCATTCGTAGCGTTCGGAGTCGCTCTGGACGTTGAGAACCGCGCCGAATCGAGGATCGGACATGGGGGAGACCCGCTCGGCCGAGATCGACTGTGCCATTTGGAGAAAACGTCCATCGTAGAGATCGGCCAGCCACGGCAAGCGCTTGCGCACAGTGAGTCCGTCGACGATTCCGCAGGGAATCTCCGCCGTGGTGGTCGCCTCTCGGGAGGTCGAATGGCTGCTGATGAGCGTCAGTTCTAGGACTTCCTCCTCGACGACCTGCATGACCTGAGCCTGCCAGTCTGGTGGCAGCAGCCTCCGCACATCGAAGGTCGTCCAGCGGAAGTCCATCTACCGTCCTTTCAGTTTCTTGGTGTGGATCGTAGGGGTTATGAGCTGCTCGAGCTGGGTGGCGCCAGCCGCTCGAGAACGCGCGTCGCAACCTGCATCCGGTCCGCGTCCAGCAGAAAATACGCCCGCAGCGGAGACGATGGTGGCTCGATGTAACCGATGTAGTTGTCGTGTGTGATGAACGATTCGAGGTATCGGTGCAGCACTGGACTGTGGCGCTTGAGACCGTCGACGTCGAGCCGGAAGAGACAGCAGCCTACGTAGAACGAGTCGAGTCCGATGCTGAATCGGCAGTTTCGCAGGTCAGCCTCGCTCAGGTGCTGATCCAGCAGCAGAGTGCGGTACCGCTGGATCAGTGTGTCGTGGTCCTCCATCTCCGGAGACAGCACGAAATGGTAGGTGCGTCCCTGTGCGAGGTTCTGAGCCACGACGGTGAGAAAGTCGCCTGCGGTCACTTCCTGTTCGCTGTCGACCTCGACGATGTCGTCCGTCAGATCCATGGTGACGATCGTGCTGTCTTCGCTGTAACGCTCGAGCTCGAGGGCCTGCTTCTGGTCGAGCATGTTGCTCAGGGTCGAGGGCCGCTTGGCCACCGATCTTGTTGCCGCGTCGATCTGCTGGGCGAGGATCTCGCCCACCTTCCCGACCAAGGCCGAGTGTGTCGCGATATCGGCCTGTATCGAAGCGGTGACAGCTTCCGCCTCCGCGTTCGCGTGCTGGCCGATCGTATCCGGGCCGAAGACCAGAAAATCGAGCGACACATCGAATAGCTCGATCATTGCGAGAAGCTTCTCGAGGCTCGGGTTCGTCTGCCCGTTGATGTATTGCGACAACGCCGCCGGAGTGATTCCGAGCTGGGTGCTGACCCACCTGCGGTTGCCGCGGTACTCGCCCTCGTCGACAAGTTGCTTGAGCATTGCGGGAAGTTTGACCTCGCGCACGACCGCCCCCTATCGGCGACTCCGCACGCGCGAAGCCGTGTCGACTCCGGTAAAGCCCGACTTATCGTAAGAAGAATAGTTGTTTAGTGCTGCTTGACAACCCCCGGTAATCCCGGGACCCTCGTGATTGTCGGGCCCGTTGCGATGGAACGGTCCCTGATCCGTCGGAAGGGGGCTCCGATGTCCAGCTGCATTCTCCGCGGTCACCTCGCGGTCACCGAGTCGGAATCGTTTCTGGTATCCGCACTGCGTACCGGGCGAGCAGTGGTCGTCGGGCACGGCATCACCGGCCATCACGTCGTGCACCGGTTATTTGTTGAGTCCCAAAGGGTTTCGCGTCCGGTTCAGATCTTGTGGGTCGCCGATCGACACGACGAACGCATCGCCAGTTTCGGCGCCAGCGGCTGGCACATGCCCTTCCTCGAGCGGGACCCCCGGATCGCATCCTGGGCGCAGCGCTCCTTCCGTAGCTGGAACATCTTGCCCGAGTTGGGATTCGGTGAGTACCGCGCGGCCGTGCCGAGTGTGCTTCTTACCCGCGAGGATTCGGTGCGGATCCCGAGCGGCTGCCCGGCCGGGCCGATCCCGGTGGATCCCAGCGAGTTCTCGGCCTCGTTCTACCGCCGGGCGGCCTTCATCGCCGACGGGGCGGTCATCTCCACGTGCACGCTGATGCCGAATCTGTACCGGGCGGTGGCGCAGCTGCCCGGCGTGCGGCCGCTGCATCGCCATCTCCGCGATCTCGGCGACCTGCTGGAACTCACCGTGAGTTTCGGCGCCGAGGTCGTCTGTGTCGCCGCGGGCGATCGCGCCCAATTCCTGCTCGACGACAAGCGAATCGAAGGTGATCTCGGCGTTGTGCTCCTCGCCGACCTCGCCCGGGTACCGCAACCGCTGGATCGGATCGTGCTAATGGACGCCGACCAGGACCACGAACTGACCTACAGCATCCCGCACCGCTCGTGCGGGCATGTCTGCCTGGGTGGTTCGTCGGGCCGGCTGGTCACCGAGCCGGAGGAGTACGCCGAACTCGCCCGCGGGCTCACTGATCCGTCGGGGGTGCCGTCCTATGTCACCGATACCGTTGCGGAGATCCGAGACCGTGTCCTGCAACGCCTTCCGGCGCTGCGCCCAGCGCTGGCCACGGGGCATTATCAGTATTGGTACGGCCTTCGTCCGCTCGCCGAACGGGTGATTGCCGAGTGGGTGCCCCGCACCCGGACGGGGCCGGTGGGCGTACTACAACTAGGCGGTCTGGGCGGGTCGGGGTTCACCGTCGCGCCGGCGTTCGTCCAGGACGGTCTCGCACTGCGCCGGCCCACGTCGCGGATGGAATCCCACCTCGGCCGTCCCACTCCGGTCCATTCTTCGTAAGGCACGCGGCCCGGCTTCGATTTCGGACTTCTCGAATGAATTCGGGCGTTTACACGGGTGCGAATACCCGCTGCGGGAGGCTAAACTCGACTGTGTTTGTAGCATCATAACTCTCGTGTCTGTGCCAGAAGACGAGGTGCATCCGATGGACAGTTCCGCGGTCGGAACGCGCTTGTCGGTGGGATTCTCCCCGGCTGTTCTGTCGTCGCTGGCATTCCTGGCACGTAATCGAGCGGTGCCGATGGGGACGCTCATCAGAGACGCTGTCGTCGACATGCTCGATTCGTACGGAATCGATAGCGACACCGATGTTTTGGTGGTCGCGGCGATGGTGGATATCGAGCACATCCCCGATCGGCGGCGCAGGCGCAAGGACTTCGACCCCGCGCACGGGCCGGCCGCACCCCGGAAAATCGGAGTGGGTGAGGTCCGGTTGGACGAGGCGACACTGGTACGGCTGGCCGTGTTCTGCCGGGGCGCCGGCCTGAGTCGCGCCCGCGCCATCCGGATGGCGGTCGACCGATGCCTCTTCGACGAGGTCACCAAATCGAGGTTCCAGACGCCCCCGGACCGCCCGTCGTCGCCGAGCGTCCGCCGTCCCTGACCGGGCTCAGCTGTCCGTGCCCACGTCGTCGCCGGATTCTGGTGCGTCGCAGGGGATATCGGTATGGAGCGGGGCCAGCTCGGCCGCGGCCGCCGTGGCGTCCGGGGTGCCGATACTGCGATAGATCATGATGGCCTGCCCGAGCTCGCATGGCGCCGCGGTGTCGCCGGTGGCCAATCGGCACCGCGCTATGCCTTCCAGCGCCTGAGCTTCCCCGAGCCGACTCTCGACCGCACGCGCGAGCGTCAGCGCCTCTGCGAAGATCGCTGAAGCGGCTGTGGCCGTAGTGGTTTCGAACAACAGTCGGGCCAGATCGATCAGGATCTCGAGCTCGCCGAGCCGGTTACCGAGCTGACGATACCGGGACAGTGCCTGCTGATGCAGGTCGATGGCTTCGTCGTTGCGTCCGGTGCCGGCTCGCACGACGGCGAGATTGTGCAGGGCGTCCGCCTCCCCGACCCGATAGCCGAGGCGGCGCGAGAGGGCCAGTGCCTCCTGGTGCAGTTCGACGGCCTCGTCGTAGAGTCCGGTGCGCGTCCGGACGATGCCGAGATTGTTCAGCGCGCTGGCTTCGCCGCGCAGACTGCCCAATTCGCGATACAGGGCGAGTGCTTGGTGATGCAGATCGACGGCTTCCCGATAGTGCCTGGTGCGGGTGTGCACGATACCCAGGTTGGTCAGCGCGTTGGCTTCGCCGAGCCGATTGCCGAGCTGCCGATAGAGGACCAAGGCGTGCTGATGCAGTGCGACGGCCTCCTCGCTACGGCCGGTGCGGGTGCGCACGATCCCGAAGTTGTTGAGCGAGTTGGCTTCCCCGAGCCGGAAGTCGAGGTCGTGGTAGAGCTCGAGCGCCTGCTGGTAGAAGTCGATCGCCGCGGAGTAGTCGCCGGTTTCCTCGTGCAGGTTCCCGAGATTGTTCAAGGCGTTGGCCTCACCCAGGACGTCGCCGGAGCGACGGTACAGGTCCAGCGCCTGCTGATAGTGGGTGATCGCGGCGGGGTAGTCGCCGGTTTCCTCGCAAGCGTTGCCGAGATTGTTCAGGGCGTTGGCTTCGCCCAGCAGGTTGCGGCCCCGCCGGTACAGGGTGAGGGCTCCGTGGAATCGGACAGTGGCCGCGCGGAAGTCCCCCGCCCGCCAGTGCGCGGCGCCCAGATTGTTGAGCGCCCCGGCCTCTTCGAGCTCGTCGCCGATCTCGTGCGCGGCGGCGACCGCGCGCCGATGCAACCGGCACGCCAGCGGCCAGGGCCCGTCGCGATCCAGCAATCCCGCCAGCAGACCGGTCATCATCACCATTCGAGCCGGCTGCCGGGTGGCCACGTGGTCGACACAGGCCAGCAGGTTGTTGCGTTCCACCCGCATCCACTCCAGCGCCTGCACCTCATCGCCGAATTCCCTTGCTGTCACGCCATTTCCGCAGCCGTGGACGCGTAGCGCGACCGGGCGTGTGCGGCGGGTGATCCAGCGGTCGGCCGCCGCGGCGGTGTGGTGGTAGTAGTCCAGCAGCCGGGTCTCCGCGCCGACGTGCTCGGGCTCGGCCTGGGCCAGCGCGCGAGCGTACTCCCGTAACAGGTCGTGCAGCCGGTAGCGGCCGCGGGCCGGCTCGTCGAGCAGATGATCGGTGTAGAGCGATTCCAGCTCCGATCGTGCCGCGGCCACGTCGATGCCGGCCAGCGCCGCCGCGGCGTGGGCGTCGAGATCGGCGCCGTGGTGCAGCCCCAATCGCCGGAAGAGCCGGGCCCGTTCGCGGGGCAGATCCCGGTAGGACAGGTCGAACGCCGCCCGCACCGCGCGGGTTCGCGCGTCCGGCTCGCCGAGCCGGTCGGTCGTGGCTCCGAATTCCGCCGACAGATCCGCGATGGTCCACGAGGGATGGTGCGCGAGCGGCGCGACCAGCAGCGTGATCGCCAGCGGCAGGTACCCGCACTGCTGGACGAGGCGTTCGACCGCGGCACCATCTGATTCATCATCGATCGTGCGACGGCTCAATGTCGTGAACAGTTCCTCCGCCGCGCCGGGCGCGAGCGTGTCGAGCGCCAGCGGGACGGTATTGGTGAGATCGACCAGACGCCGCCTGCTGGTCACCAGGGTGAGACACCCCGGCGAGACGGGCAGCAGCGGCTCGACCTGGGCCTCGTCCCGCGCGTCGTCCAGGACCAGCAGCACACGCTTGCCCGCGAGCCGGTCCTGCCAGAGATGACGGCGGGCCTGCAGCGAATCGGGGACGTAGCGGGTGTCGACACCGATCCCGATCAGCAAGCCCGCCAGGACATCCGCGGGATCGGCGACCGAGCGGCCGGGGGTGTGGGCATGCAACTCGACGAAGTAGCGGCCGTCGGGGTAGCGATCGGCGAGCAGGTGTGCGGCCCGGGTGGCCAGCGCTGTTTTGCCGACACCGGGCATGCCGTCGATGGTGTAGATGGGGGCCCCGGACTCCGTGGCGTCCAGAATTTGTGCGAGCTCGGCGTCCCGCCCGATCAGCGTGAACACGTCGCGGTGCAGGGCGGTCCGCATCGCGGGAACCACCTCGAGGGCGTCGGCCTGTCCGGCGGGTTCCCGCAGGATCCGGCGCCGCGTCTCGAGCCAGGCCGGTAGATCCTCGCGGGGGACGCCGCAGCACCACAGATAGATTTCCAGCCGATTGTCGAAATCCGGTGCGGTTCTGCCGCCTTCGAGCCGCTGCCCTTTCTCCATCGACTCGATGATGTTCTTCGTCAAATTGACGAAGGTCGGAGCGCCGGATTTCTTCCGGGCCAAGGCTTTCAATTCGAGAGCGCGAATGGACAGCGCGGCCGCCAGCCGGGTCCGCTTCAGGGTCGCACCGAATTCCGCGGTGGTGTGCACCGCGTGCAGGTCGGCGCGAGTCGTCTCCTGATTCGGTTTCTCTGTCATCCTGTCGTCTTTCTGGACCTCGACGCCTGGCTCGAGGCCCGTTTACCGGTGTCCGGCGCTGTCTTTCGTGTCCGCCGGACAGCCGGGAAATAGGGCGAGCGACCGCCATATTGTCTTCCGTGCTGTCGGACAGTGGCTCCGCCCGGGTGTCCTGTTTCTGCGCCCAACGGGGCGCAGAACACCGGGAGGACGACCATGAGCCAGACAATTCCGGCGACCGCGCGACTGGCGCGCAGCGAAGTGGTGACCTCGACCTGGACGCAGTCCGCGCACACCTGGTCGGCGGCCCTGCGCGCCGCGGACCGACGCCACCGGGTCGTGGACCCGGCGGTGCTCGCCGCGGGACTGATCACCAGCCTGCCCCCGCAGGTGGTCGTCGCTTTGCACCGCTTCCGCACCGTCGGGTCGCCGAACAACGCCCTGCTGCTGCGCGGCGTCGGCCCGGTACTCACCGATCTGCCGGCCACCCCCGCCGCGGTCGACCCGCGCACCACGTCCCGCGTCGTCGACGCCGCCGCGCTGCTGCTGCTGGCCCTGTCGCTGCCGCTGGGGGAGCCGTTCACCTTCCGGTCGCTGCACGGGGGCCGGCTGGTCCAGCACGTGGTGCCGGTACCCGGCCGGGAAAGCACTCAGACCGGCGCGAGCAGCACCGCGGCACTGGACTGGCACGTCGAGGACGGATTCACCGACGACCGCTGCGACTACTTCGGATTGCTGTGCCTGCGTGGCCATCCCGGCGCGGTCACCGTGCTGTCTCCGGCGCGCGGCCTCGACCTCGACCCCGCCGACGTCGCGACGCTGCGGGCCCCGCGCTACCTGCTCGTGCCGGACGATGCCCACGACGGCGCCGACACCGGTGCCCGGATTCCGGTGCCGATCCTCGCCGGTCCGCCCGAGGACCCCGAGATCTGTTTCGGCGAGGGTGACGTGCGCCTGGCCTACCCCGGGGACCACCGCGCCGCCGCGGCGTTGCGCGCTCTGACCGCCGCCCTGGATCGCGGCGCGGTCGGTCACGAACTGGCCCCCGGCGATGTCCTGATCGCTGACAACCGGCGAACAGTGCACGGCCGCACCACCTTCCACCCTCGCTACGACGGCACCGACCGCTGGCTGCTGCGGACGATGACCTGCGCCTCGATCCGGGCTCACCGGCGCCGCGGCGCACTGCGCGCACTGGGCTGAGCACCCGGCCCGCACCCTGCTCACCGAAAGGACCCTGTCATGTCCCATCCCTCGATATCGCCGATCGCGCGAATCCCGGTGCCCGCCGAGCCCGCACCGGCCTACTCCGAGGACGAGTTCAGCCCGCTTCTCGAAGTCGTCGTCGGTGTCGCCGACGACGCCCGGATACCGCCGCTGGACCGCTCGGCCTGGCTCAACCTGTATCCCGACCTCGATGCCGCCGAGCTGGCGCGAGTTACGGTGGGCCGCTTCCCGTCCCGGGTGCTCGCCGAAACCGCTGACGATCTCGACGGACTGGCGGCCCTGCTGGAGAGCCTCGGCGTGCGGGTCGTCCGGCCCGCGCCGGTGGCCCATGACCTGGAGTTCGCGACACCCTGGTGGCGGACCAGCGGTTTCTACTCCTATTGCCCGCGCGACCTCGCCATCGTGGTCGGCTCGACCATCATCGCCGCACCCAGCCCGGTGCGCGCGCGGATGTTCGAGCTCGCCGGGCTGCGGGAGCTGTTCCAGCAACGGATGCTCGCGGGCTCGGCCTGGATCGCCGCGCCACCCCCGCGACTGCTCGACGACCTCTACCTCGACGACGGCCGCGGCCGGATCGCGCTGGGCGAGACCGAGCCGGTGTTCGACGCCGCCAATATCCTGCGCTGCGGACGCGACCTCTTCTATCAAATCTCCAGCAGCGGAAACGAACTCGGATATCGCTGGTTGAAGAACACGGTATCCGCGCTGGGGGACTACCGCGTGCACCCGATCCGCGGAATCTACCCTTACACACACATCGATTCCACGATCAGCCTGCTGCGTGAGGGGCTGGTGCTGCTCAACCCGGAGCGTATCCACGATCCCGCGCAACTGCCCGAACCGCTGCGCTCGTGGGAGCATCTGTGGTGCCCGCCGATGGCCCACGATCCAGCCCCGCCAGGGCACCCGCTGTCCTCGGAGTGGATCGGGATGAATTTGCTGATGGTGCGGCCCGACCTCGCCGTCGTCGACGTCGGGCAGACCGAACTCATCGCCGCATTGCGCCGGCGCGGCATAGATGTCGCGCCGCACCGTCTGCGCCACGCACGCACCATGGGCGGCGGATTCCATTGCGTCACACTGGATCTGCGTCGTGAACACGGTAGGACCCGCGGCCGGCACGGTGTTAGGGGGTCGAGGCCGAGGATTCGATGAGTGCGCGCACCTCGGCCAGCGGGCGTGCCGAGCGGGCGGCGGGAAGCGGAGCGAGGACTTCCCGCACCCGGTCCGGAACCTGGCCGACATGGAACTCCTGCGGCAGACGCTGCCATGTCGTGGTGATCGTCTGGCACGCACCCTCGAGCTCCCCTCGGTCGACATGTGCCGCGGCCTCGTCGAGATACAGCAGGGCCCGACCGATCAGGTCGTGCCGCGACGCCGACAGCTCCAGCACCCGATCACGCAACGGAGCCGCCTCGGCGTGCGCCCCGGCCAGCGCCAGCGCGTTGGCCTGGTTCCAGCGCAACAGGTACTCGCTGACATGGAACCCGTCGGCGACGGTCTCCCCGTCCGGCAGCAGCGCGAACATCCGTTCCGCGCGTGCCACCGCGACGAAGGTGGCTTGCCGGTTGCCCAGGCGGGCTTGGATTCCCGCCTCGGCGAGATATCCCAGCACCGCCACCGCACTGGGCCGTCCCGCAGCGGCCGACTGCGCCGCCTGGGCCGCGACCAGGCCGGGCTTGAACTGCCGGTGGAACGCGCACGCGTCTCCGGTCCAGGCCGCGACCCAGGCCTGCACGGTCTCGTCTTCCGCGGCTCGGGCCGCGTGCCGCGCGATGGCGAACCATTCGAAGGTGTCGGCGACCGCGCCGACATCGGAGAGCCGGATCGCGATCAACCCGGCGTTCTTCGCATAGACCCGCCGCAGCCTGCGCCGTACCGCCGTATCGGTCGTGGTCAGCAACCCGGCCTGCACCCGCGCGAGATCCATCATCCGCGCCGGGATGAACTCCGCGGGCGCGGCGGATTGCAAGAGAAAGCCGCTCTGCTCGACCATTTCCTCGAGCAGTCCGACAGAGCGCGCGTCAGCGTGGTGCCCACTCGGCGGGGCGAAACTCGCACCGAACAGCCCGGCCATCGACTGGGTCGGGGCCAGCGCCGCGCCGGCCGCGGCAAGTCCCACGAAATGGCGACGATTCATCGCGTCCTCGGCATCTTCCAGCGGGAACGAACCCGCCTCCGAGTAGTCGCTCCCGAATCCCAGCCGGTCCGGCCGGCTCCGATACAAGAAACACAGCGCATCCAGATAACGTGGCGACGGGATGTCCTGGCCCTGTTCCCATTGCGAGAGACGTTGATGGCCCAGGCCGCTGCCGGGAGTGCCGCGTTCGGCAAGCACTTCCTTCAGCGCCTCGACCGCCTCGACCAGGGTGTACCCCCGCACCGCCCGATGCGCACGCAACATCGACACCGCGCAATGCTGGTGTACCGCCCGAGCGGCGTCGTGATCGGATCCGCCGCAATTCTTGACCGTGCGAGCGACCCGACGCGCACAACGCATGGGGTGTGGGCTTCCCGTCATGTGCACCACCCGTCCCCGCCTGGTCACACTGCCGTTGATGTTAGTCGCGCACCCCCACTGTGTCGACGGCGTGCAACATTCTGCACGTGACGCGTGCAGAAGACGCTCGTATTCCGCGAAAACGCCACCACTGGTTGGCAATCCAAGGCCCTGCTGCCCATTCTCGAAATGTCGCCGCCGCGTCAGCGAAACCCTTCCCCGCCCGGCGCGGACGGCCTCGAACCATTTCTTCGCAATACCGACGGTTGGAACATCCGTGATGGAAACAGACGCATTCGAGCCCACCGGCGCGACCCGGAACCACGGCGCGCTTCCCTTTTACGGCGCGGACTGGATCACCCGCATAGTTGTCATCCCGGAGGCCTCGAAGTTTTTGCCCCGCTTCATCATTGCCGCCGCCCTCGTAGTCGGACTGGCAGTCCTGGCGATGCTCGCGGTGCTACTGATGTTCCCCGGCCCCACCTACCAGACCTTGCAAAGCGCCGTCCTCGGTTGACCGCCGATACCGCACCCCGATCGCAGTCGGCCGGGGTGGAGTGCTCCCGGGGCGGTGGCGCGAGGGGTGCCGCTGTCCCGGCGAGTGCGCAACGTCTAGAGGCGACTTTCGGCGGCTTCTTCGACCCGTTCGCGGACCCACGCCAGGAAGGTCCGCACTTCTGTGGCGGGCAGTTCGAGCGCCGCCGTGCGGGGACGCTCGAAGCTGCGCACCGCGGTTTCGAGGAGGGGGCGGAAATCCGGCTCCGACTCCGAGATGATTTGTGCTGCCTCACGTTTGGCTGCCCACCGGCCCGTGCGGCAAAACGCGACAGAGCGGCAGCCGTTGAGTACCTGATTGTCGGGCAGATGACCGATGCCGGTGGTGTGCTCGCGCACTGAGGCCATCAGCGCGGCGAGAAGATGACGCTGAGAGGGTGCTGCGAGCACGTGACGCACCGGACGCCCGTAGAGGACACGTTCGGACTGGTAGGCGATGGAGCGATCGAGGACATACCAGAACGCCGGTGCTGCCGCCGGATCGAAGCTGACACGCTCAGGCAGCAGCGGCCCGGTATTGAGATCCAGCAGGTACCCGGCCTGATCGGAAGGCCGGCCGACAAAGGCCGAGTCGTACACCACAAGCTCCAGGCCGGCGGCCGGGCATCGCAATGCACCATCCGCCAGCGACTCGGCCAGCTCGCGCACGACCTCGCCGGGCAGCGACGGCTCCACAACCACATTCACGTCGATGTCGCTGCGCCCGTGGCGATAATCCCCGAGCGCGATCGACCCGACCGCGAAAACGCTGAGGAGATGGGGACCGCAGAGAATACCCACGCGTTGAACGAGCTCCGCCAGGTAAGGCCGCAACTCGGCGGGAACCGCTGATGGGTCGAGGAGGGAGCGGGTCATGCTGCCAGTATCCGCGATGCGCCCGGACCTCCGGACGCACTCATGGACCTGATCCGCGAAAGTGCTGCGGGAGTGACGTTTCGGTGACTAGCTTTGCGTGCACCGCTGGCAGGTAGCCAGATTGGTAGGTAGGCGAGAACTCGGTGATCAGCAGCAAATTCTTCAGTATGCCCGCCGCACGGTGGCGGCGGGTTGTCAGTGTTCGGACCAGGGTGCTGGTTATCGTGCTCATTCCGAGTTTCGCGTTGCTCGCGATCGGGGTCGGCGGATCTGCCTATCTGGTGCAGAGCGGGCGGGAGGCCAATCGGTTCGCTGAACTGGCGCGTGGCACTTCCGGGCCGTCGATCATGATGATCGAAGCGTTCCAGGAGGAGCGCAGGCTTTCGCTGCTGTTCCTGGCCGGGGACGATTCGGCGGGGCCCGCATTGCCTGCGGCGCGTAAGCAATCCGACGTGGGGTACGCGGCGGTGGTGGCCCAAGCCAATGCGTTGTCGGAACTACGGCCCGACCTGAAGGACGGGTTCTTCCGAGTCGGTGTCGGTCAGAAGGTGCCTGCGCTGCGGGCTGCTGTCGATGCGCGCACGATTCCGGCCGCGGACGCGTTCACCGCGTACAGCATGGCGGTAGCCGCCATCATCAACGGCTGGTTGATCTCGGCGAGCGTCGCGCCCGATTCCTATATCGCGGTCGAGTTGTACAAGTCGGTCCACGCGCTGCGGGCCGCCGAATCCATCTCGCGGACCAGCGGATTGGGTTCCCTGGTGCTGCTCACCGGGGAGCTGTCACCGGAGCTGCTGGTGGAGTTGGCCGGGTATATCGGCGACGGACGTGGCGAGGTCACCTACGTCGGGTCGGTCCTACAGGGGGCGCATCTCGACCAATGGAAGGCGATCACCGCTAGCTCGGAATGGCAGCGGCTGCGCGCCATGGAGGACGCGATCCTCACGCGTGGCCCCGTCACCGAATCCGGCACCGGCGAATCCGCCGATCCGCTGCCGCTGACGTTGACCGAATGGCAGCAGGTTGCGGGGAAAGTCCGGCGCGATCTGCTGAGCCTGTGGGAAACCCAAAGCGTCGACGCGCATTTCGAAGCGACCGAACAAGGCAATCGACTCAACCGGAACTCGCTGTATGCGGGGGCGGGTGTGCTCGCGCTCGCGCTGCTGGCGTTCCTCGGTGCGCTGGTGCTGGCCAACAAGTTCATCGCGCGCCTGCGCCAGTTACGCCGCGACACCCTGGAATTGGCCGATGAGCGATTGCCGGAGACCATCCGCCGGCTCTCGGCCGGCGAGGAATTCGATGAGGACGCGGACCGATTGGATTTCGGAGCCGACGAGATCGGCCACGTCGCCGACGCTTTCAATCGCGCGCACCGGGCGGCGGTGGCGGCGGCGGTGGCGGAGGCCAAAACTCGGGCAGGTGTGAACGCGGTGTTCGTCAAGATCGCACACCGCTCGCAGGGGGTGGTGCACCGCCAGTTGGCCTTGCTCGACAAAGCCGAGCGCGAGGAAACGGAATCGGACCGGCTGAAATTGCTGTTCCAGCTCGACCATTTGGCGACCCGGGCCCGCCGCAATTCCGAGAATCTCATCGTGCTCGGCGGCGAACAGCCGGGACGACAGTGGCGTCATCCGGTGCCACTGGTCGACGTGGTTCGCGGTGCGGCCGCGGAATCGCTGGACTACACCAGAATTCATGTCCGGAATGTGCCGGAGACGCAGATCGCCGGATCCGCTGTCACCGATATCATCCACCTCTTGGCCGAACTGGCCGACAATGCCACGACGTTCTCCCGGCCGGAGTCGTCGGTCGAGGTCACCGGCGGTACGGTGGGCCGGGGAATCGCTGTCGAGATCACCGATCAGGGCCTCGGCATGACGGTCGCGGATATGGCCGCGCGCAACGAGCTGCTGGCGCAGCCACCGGATTTCAGCGTCGCGACCCTCTCCGGAGACAGCCGGCTCGGATTGTTCGTGGTCGCGAAACTCGCTGCCCGCCATGGTATTACGGTTCGGCTCACCGAGTCCGCCTACGGCGGAGTGAAGGCCATCGTGTTGATACCGAGAGCGCTCACAACCGCCACCTTGCAGGCGGGGACAGCCGATCCTGTGCGGGAGAACCGAATTCCGGCACAGTCCGAGCACTCATGAACTCAAGACGGCCAAGTGCTCCTTCCGCCCAAACCGAAGGAGCGCAGGTGGACAGCTCGCGCGGGGCGAACTGACACGAACACCATGTCGGGGGAGTCGTCGGGTCCGCCGGGGGCGAAGCTGTTCAGGTCGTAGTCGAATACGCCGTGCCACAGGCGCCGCTTGGTCTCGATGTCGGTATGGATCTCGGCTTCGCCCCACACCTCGACACCGTCGCCGACCGCGTCGACCTGCCAGTGCATGGCGATTCGGCGGTGGTGGGCGATGTTGCGGACTTTGGTTGAGGTAGCGCCGGTCAGGAACCAGATCAAGTCGTCGTGCCAGACCGGATGGACTGGGGCGACGTCGGGGTCGCCGTCGTGACCGACTGTTGCCACGTGGGCCCACTCGCTCAATGCCGCAGTGGTCTGCTGGATTTCGATGAGGTCCATCGGCCGGCTCAGTTCGCGTCCGGTACGAACAGGGTCTCGACAACGTCCACGAGCAGGCCGTTGGGGTCGAGAACCATGAAATGGCGTTGCCCGACCTCTTCGTCGCGCAGTTCCTGGGCCACTTCGAGTTTCAGTTCCTGAGCTCGGCCCCACAGCGCGGTTGCGTCGTCGACCTCGAAAGTGATCAGCACTCCACTCGCGGCATGGTGGTGGTTCGCGGGAATGCTGTCGTGGCCGTGCTCGACGATCGCCAGTTGGATGTCGGGTCCGTCGCCGTGCAGCAGGACGTACCAGTCGGACTCCCAGGCCACGGTCAGGCCGAGTAGCCCCACATAGAAATCGCGGCTGGCGGCGATGTCCTTGCTGGGGATGTCCGGAAAAATACTTTTGATCTGCGTCATCACGCTGCCCTTCGAGCCAGGTTTCACATACCGATGGTATGTAACCTAAGCTAGGTGACATACCATCGGTATGTCAATGGCGTCAGCGCAGTCGAGCGGCGCGGGCCTCGAGTAGCGAACGCACGAACTCGAGGTGTGTGGGCAGTGCTCGATCCCAGACCGTGCGCCCGGCCGGGTCGTGGAACTGGACGAAAGTCGCCAGCAGGACGCCCTTTTCGCTGCGGTGGAACAGAAGTTGCCCTTCGAAGCCGAAATCGGACTCGGCATGGAGCAGGACGTAGTGGGGGTCGGTGTGTGCGATGGTCCATCCCGCGACGGTGTGCGCGGTGCCGACGGGGGCTCGGCGCAGTGCGATGACCTTCCAGGCGCGTTCGAGACGCGTCTGCATCTCCGTGGGCACGTCTTCCAGGATTTCCCGAGCCCATTGCTCCGCCGGATGGTCGGCGGCGCGGTCGGTGCGCAGCAGGTGTGCGTCCCCGTGCTGAATCTCGGCCAAGGTGGCGAAGGCGAGCATTTCGGTGTCGACGTCGATCGCGTCGACCGTTCCGTGGGTCATGCCATTCCTATCGATCGTTCTCATCGGGGGCCGGCGGTCCGGCTCCGATAGATACGGGACAGTACTGTATCTATCGTGGATGATGTAATCAAGAGCCCACGACTGATTGGTTGACTGCCGATGGCGCCTCCGGTGCGAACTCCCCGTCAGGCTTGGATCGACGCCGCCTTGACGATCCTGTCGACCTCCGGGCCGGAGGCTATCCGCGTGGAAACCCTTGCCGCAGAGCTGGGTGTGACCAGGGGCGGGTTCTATCGGCAGTTCGCGGGCCGCCAGGAATTGCTCGACGCCGTCCTGGACACCTGGGAGCATCGCAGCATCGATGAGGTGCTGCGGCGGCTCGACGTGGAAGGCGGCGACGCCAAGTCCAAGGTCCGCAGGGCCGGCCGGATGACCCTCTCGAAGGAACTACTGCCGATCGATCTGGCGGTGCGGGAGTGGGCGCGCCGGGAACCTGCCGTCGCTGCCCGGCTCGTACGTGTCGACAACAGCCGGATGGACTATCTGCGTGAGCTCATCGGGACACTGCACAGCGATCCGCGCGAGGTCGAGGCCCGCAGCATGCTCGCCTTCTCGTTGATGATCGCCGACTACCTCGTTGCCGCCGAGCATCACACCGGCACTCGCGCGGAAATCGTCCAGAGCGCAGCGGATTTGATATTGAATGGGGAGGGGAAAGTCGATGTTCGATGAACTCGATGCCGTGCGGACCGAGCAGTTGCCGCCGCTGGAGACGATGCCGTTGATCGTCGACACCGATGTCGGGGGTGATCCCGACGACGCGGTGGCGATCGCTGTGGCCGCTGGGCTGCCGGAGCTCGCGCTGGTGGTGACCAGTGATGAGATCGGTGGGCGGCGGGCCAGGCTGGCGCGGCATCTGCTGGATTTGCTCGGGCGTGCGGATGTGGCTGTTGTCGCGGGGAAAGATCTTGGGGTAGCGAAGTATTGGGCGGCGGCGGGGCTCGTTCCGGAGAGTGTTCCGGTTCAGGATGACGATGTAGTGGCCGCGGTCGCTCGGGTCTTCGAGGGTGCACAGGGTCCGGTGCGCTGGCTCGGGATCGGGCCGATGTCCAATCTCGCCGCGGTAATCGGGCGGATTCCGGATGCCGAGGAGCGGCTGGTCGTCACGCAGATGGGTGGTGGGCTCGAATATCGGCACGCGGATCGGGCCGAGCACAATGTCCGGCTCGATGTCGACGCGGCGCGGGCGGTGTTTCGAGCGGGGTTGCGGATGTGGGTCATGCCCTCGGATGTGACGTTTCACCCTGCGAACGAAATCACTTCGGGCTCAGCTGAATACGTGGTGCTGGCAGGGAAGGCCGGGGTGCTGATCCGGGCGCATATGGATCAGTGGTTCGCGGACTTTCATCCGGGGACGATGCAGCATGACGCACTGGCGCTCGCGCTCGCGATGGGGATGCCGTTCGTGCGGTTCGGTCGAATCGGCGTGGATCTCGACGGGATCGGGCGGATGACAGCCGGTGAGCATCAGGTGTTCCTGACCAACTCGGCTGATTACGCCGAGTTCAGAACGTGGTTGCGTCAGCGTCTGGAGCGATTGTCCGGGGAGGGGGAGCTGTGATCGAGGTGGCGGCCGGGAGCGAGGTCGGGAATCGGTATCGGGCGAATTTCGATGTCGTGCACCTCGCGCGGAGTCCATTGGTGGCAGTGGTCGCGGACGGGATGGGCGACGGGCCGGGGAGCGCGCGGGCGGGGCGGGTCGCGGTGGATACGTTCGCCGAGTGGATCGGCAGTGCTGAGGTACTCGATGCGACGGTATTGCGGGATGCGGTTGCGTTGGCGCAGCAGCGGGTTGGCGAGATCGGACGGCAGCTGCAGAGTCTCGCCGGGTGCACCTTGACGGCGTTGACGGAGTCGGCGGCGGGGTTCTGGATTACCCAGATCGGGGATTCGCGGGTGTACCGGCTGCGGGACGGGTTGCTGGAGTTGTTGACCGTCGACCACACCATGGCGTGGCTGGGGGCCGTGCACGGGTGGTATCCGTTCGAGTCGCGTGCGGCTGCCGCGGCGCGGTACCACCTGACGCGGTATGTCGGGCACGGGGCGCATCCGGAGCCGGATGTGTTCAGTGTGACGGTGCGGGCCGGGGACCGGTATCTGGTGTGCAGTGACGGTGTCGCCGAACAGGTTCGCTATGAGCAGATTCAGGACATCCTGGGGCGCAACGGATCTCCCGAGAGCATGGTTCGGTTGTTGCTGGACGCGGCGGAGGCCGCGGGTGGCAACGACAACGCCACCGCCATCGTGGTCGTCGCGCGTTAGTGGCGGCGTTCGAAGGTGATTGCCGAATGTGCTATCGGCGGGACGCCGCTAGCGGAATAACCGTGTCGGAGTCGGTAATTCGGCCCAGAGCCGCGAGAGCGGCCGCGGTTGCCTGCGCACTGGCAGGAAGGAGCGGGAGGCGGACCGCCGGGGTGGGGATCTGGCCGCGGGCGGCGAGGACGGCCTTGATGACGGTGGGGTTGGGTTCCGCGAACAGCGCCGCGGAGAGCGGGGCGAGGCGGTGGGCGTGCGGGCGAGCGTCGGCCGATGTGCCTGTGCGCCAAGCGGATATCAGTGCGCTGAACGCGGCGGGGGCGACGTTGGCGGAGGCCAGAATGCCGCCGGACGCGCCTAGCGCGAGCAGGGGAGCGACGTGCAGGTCGTCGCCGGCGAGGACGTCGGTGCCGGGCGGGAGGCTGCTCATGAAGATGACTGTCGCGTCGTCGATGCCGCCGATGGCGTGTTTGAAGCCCGCGATGTTGGGGATTCGGGCGAGTTCGGCGAGGGTCTCGGCGCTGAGGGTGCGGCTGGTGCGGTACGGAACGTTGTAGACGATCAGTGGAACGGGGCTGGTGGCGGCCAGTTCGCGGAAGTGGGCGAGGACGCCCGCTTCGGAGGGGCGGGTGTAGTAGGGGACTACGGTGAGGGCGGCGGCGACCGAGGACCCCAGGGTGGCAAGCGAATTGATGGATGACGCAGTCGAATTGGTGCCCGCGCCGACGATCAGCTGGGCGTTGCGCTCCCCGCAGACCTGGGCGCAGATCTCCAGAACGCGTTGGCGTTCTTCGGTAGTCAGTGTGGCGGCCTCGGCGGTGGTGCCGAGGGCCACGAGGCCGGTCGCGCCGGCGTCGAGGACCGAGTGCGCCAAACCCTCCAGTGCCTCGACGGCGATCTCGTCGGAGGCGGTGAACGGGGTGACGAGGGGGACGAACAGGCCGGTGAAAGTCATGGTCTCAGCCTGGCTCGGCCGATACGTCAGGTCCAGTTCACATTTCTACAACTGAGATTAAGCTGAACTTATGCTTGATGTCAGAAGGTTGCGGCTGCTGCGGGAACTGGCGCATCGGAAGACCATCGCCGCGGTCGCGGAAGCGTTGTCCTACACGCCGTCCGCGGTGTCGCAACAGCTGTCCGCGCTGGAACGAGAAACCGGCGTGGCGCTGCTGGAACGGACCGGTCGCCGAGTCGAGCTGACTTCCGCCGCACTCACTTTGGTGGAACACGCGGAGGCGATCTTCGCGGCGTTGGCGCAAGCCGAAGCCGATCTGGCCGCCGGTCAGGCCGGGCTCGCGGGGCCGCTTCGAATCGGCGCGTTTCCCTCCGCGATGCCCATGATTGTGGCCCCGGCATTGGTCGCGCTCA
This sequence comes from Nocardia sp. NPDC051832, assembly GCF_040681285.1. Taxonomy (NCBI): domain Bacteria; kingdom Bacillati; phylum Actinomycetota; class Actinomycetes; order Mycobacteriales; family Nocardiaceae; genus Nocardia; species Nocardia sp. NPDC051832. The sequence continues at coordinate 480,909 of NZ_JBFAYL010000004.1, read as the reverse complement.
GCCGGGAACATCCGAAACTCGAACTGGTGGTCGAGGAAGTCGACCCGGCGACGGTGCCTCAGGCATTGCGCGCAGAGACGCTCGACGTCGCGCTCGTGCAGGAGTACGACTACGTGCCTGCCGAGCCCGCCCCCGCCATCGAGAGCGAGCCGCTGCTGGAGGAAACGATCTATCTGGCCGCTGTGACTCCCGAACCGTTGGCCGCCCGCCGCGACGCCGCGTGGATCGCGGGCACACCCGGCACCCTGTGTCACACCATGACGATCCGCGCCTGCGAGGCCGCTGGTTTCAGCCCTCGAATCCGGCATCACGCCGATGATTTCGGCATTGTGCTGGCCCTCGTCGCCGCCGGTCAGGGCGTAGCGCTCGTACCAGAACTCGGTGTCGTGACGCCGCCCGCCGGAGTGGTGCTTTCGCCCCTGCCTGCCCGCCGCAGAACCTCGGTCGCCTACCGTCGCGGCACCGGCGGGTCCCCCGTGGTGGTCGCCGCGCGAGCCGCGTTGCACGCTTCCATCGCTGACAACGAGATGAGGCCCGGCGAGGACGGGACCGAGGCGCTGCCCGCCCCCAGCTAGCGCCTCGCGACCGCGAATGTGGCTGCCACCGCGGTAGCTCGGGGCCGAGCGACGAGTCGTGGGTCGGTCAGCAGAACGAATTGCCCTCTGCTCGTGCGTCGGTCAACAGATCGAATTGCCTTCTGCGCCTGCATGAATCGCATCCGGCGTGGCGAGTGTGCGTTTGAACTCCGGGCAGTCCACCAGACGGGCGTGGGTGCAGGTGGCGGCATGGTGCAAACCGTCGCGCATGCGGGTGAGTCGCGCGATGTCTTCTTCGACTTCCCTTGCCTTGACGGCCAATTGGGCGCGCAGTTCGGTGTCGTCGGGGGTGGCGCGCAGGAAGTGCTGGATTTCGGCGATCGTGAAGCCGGCGCGGCGGGCGCAGTTGATCAGGGTGAGCCGGGGGACGACGTCGGGGGTGTAGGTGCGGCGGAGGCCGTGGCGGCCGGCCGAGGTGATGAGGCCCTGTTGTTCGTAGTAGCGCAGGGCGGAGGCGGCCAGGCCGGAGTGGTCGGCGACCTCGGCGATGTCGAGCAGGGGAGCGGTCACAATGGTCCTTGACTTGAAGTGCGCTTCAAGTCACAGACTAGCGGGTATGAAGATTCATCACCTCAATTGCGGCTCGATGGCGAAGATCGAAGCGACGTATGCGGCGGCCCCGGCACATACGGTGAACCACTGCCTGCTGGTAGAGACCGCCGATGAACTGGTGCTCGTCGAGACCGGGCTGGGTTTGGCGAACGTGCGGAATCCGGAGGGAACGCTGGAGGCGGACTGGGTGCGGTTCGCGCAACCGGTGCTCGACGAGCAGGAGACCGCTATCCGCCAGATCGAGCGGCTCGGGTTCTCGGCCGGGGATGTCGGCCACATCCTGCTCACCCATCTCGACGTGGATCACTCGGGCGGATTGCCCGACTTTCCCGACGCCAAGGTGCACGTGCATGCCGCGGAACTCGATGCGGCACTGGCCGAGTCGGCGGCGACCAGATATCGGCCCGCGCATTGGGCGCACGGCCCGAAGTGGGTGAGCTACAGCCCCGAACCCGGCGACGAGTGGTTCGGTTTCACCGCGGCGATCCCGGCTGGTCTCGGGCCGGACTTCCGCCTCGTCCCGTTGCGCGGCCACACCCCGGGGCACATGGGGGTCGCTGTGCGGCAAGGTGATCGGTGGCTATTGCACTGCGGTGACGCCTACTACTACCACCGCGAGCTGGACCTGCCGCCGGAGCCGCATCCGATTCTCGACATCTTGCAGCAGAGCGCGGAATTCGACCGGGATCTCCGTTTGGGCACCCAGGCGCGGTTGCGTGAGCTGACCCGCACCCATCCGGAGGAGATCACGCTGGTGAATGCCCACGATCCGTGGGATTCGCGGCTGCGCGACGCCTTGCGATAAGTGTGCGGTCGACCGTATGCTTAATTTATGACTGCGACGATGCCCTCGAGGACAGAGGAAACAGATCCGTTCTGCCTATCGCCGGTGGCGGCGGCGGGCTTGCTCTACGACGCGCCATGGCAGCGGTTCGGGGTCATCGGCGACAGCCTCTCGGCTGGAACCGGTGATCCCGTACCGGGTTACGCACCGCTGGGCTGGTGCGACCGATTCGAGGGGATTCTGCGGAGCGTGCGCCCGGAGCTGGCCTATCTCAATCTCGCGCGGATCGGTGCGAAGACGCCGGAGGTGATCGCCGAGCAGTTCGACCGCATGCGCGCCTTCGAACCCGATCTGCTGCACGTGAATTCCGGTGCGAACGACATCGTCCGCCGTGCTCCCGACTTCGGCGAGATCGAGCGGGACCTGCGGCGGATGTACGAGCTGGCGGCCGGAACCGGCGCGCAGCTGTCGGTTTTCACGCCGGGGCGCGCGTATGTCGTTCCGGTGTTCGCCGATTGGCATGACCGGCTCAGTCGGCTCAACGACCTCACCCGTCGTTTGGCGGGCGAGTACGACGCGGTGCTGACGGACTTCTGGGACCACGACTTCAACGACCGGCCGGACCTGCTCAGCGCGGACCGGATCCACTTCTCCACCGCAGGCCAGGCGGTCATCGCCGCGGAACTGGTGAAGCAGCTGGCGCATCGATTGGCTTCGGCTCGCTGACAATTGAGAGTACGATCGACCGCATGCAGAGTGCGGCGGAGGCGGAGATCACCGACAAGCGCCTGCTGCGGGGAGCGAAGACCCGGCAGCTGGTGCTGCGTCAGGCGGTCGACCTCGCCTCGCTGGAGGGACTGGGCGGCTTGAGCTTCGGTCGCCTGGCCACCGATACCGGCCTGAGCAAGGCCGGTATCCAGACGCTGTTCCGGACCAAGGAGACCTTGCAGCTGGCCACCATCGACCACGCCCGGCGCTTGTTCGTCGACGCGGTCGTCCGGCCCGCGCACGTGGAACCTGTTGGTGTGCAACGGCTTCGAGCGCTCGTGGAACGGTGGATCGACTACGCGGTGACGCCGCTCTTCGCGGGCGGCTGCTTTTGGACCGCGACCTTGGCGGAATTCGACAGCGTGCCGGGCCCGATCCGCGACGCCCTGCTCGCGGGTAAAGCCGAGTGGATCACCGCACTCGCGGACGAACTGCGCCGCGCCATCGAGGCGGGCGAGATCGGTCCGCTGGACGCCGATCTCGTCGCCTTCCAGATCGACGCGGTCCTGAGCTCGGCGAACACCGCGTTGCGGTGCGGGGACACCGCGGCGGTCGACAAGATCCGCCGCAGCGTCGAGAGCTTCCTCGCCTGACCCTCAGGTTTGGCGGAGCGGCTGGTAGCTGTCGGCCGCCAATTCGAACGTCCAGGCCACACCCTCCTTGGCGGTGCGGGTGTTGGGCGGGACGCGCAGCCAGTAGGTGCGGAACGTGCCGTCCGGCTCGGCGGTGGAGTTGACGACCTCCACCATGACCACGTCTTCGTCGTCGGGCAGCGGTATCCGCCACAGGATTCCGGTTTCGTCGCGGTGCACCGGCTGGGCGTCCGACTCGGCGAGGTAGCGCTCGTAACCGAAGTATTCGAGCATGACGCGGCGCAGTTCCGCGTTCTCCTCGGTGCGGATGCGCGCGGGGGTCAGGTCGCCGAGTTCACTGAGAAAGGTTGCGGGAACCGGCATTCCGCTCCAGGCGTACAGCGCGAAACCATCCGGGAAGATCAGCGCGGGTCCGGTGCCACAGTGCAACCGGCCCGCTTCGTCGCGCTCCAGGTGCAACGGGCGTTCGCAGAGGACAACCGCGTTCTCGAACGGCCACCACCAGCCCGCGTGGCGCGCGACCTCGGCGAGGCCGGCCAGCCGTCCGGAGGTGTCGAACGCGGCCAGCCACGGCGCGTCGTGCTGGCCGAGCACGGCGTCCAGCAGCACCACGCGAAGCTCGCGTTCGGCGGCGGCGCGCGCCGCGCGGGCGGCACCGTCGTCGTCGAGTCCGGGTTCGGCGGGGCCGAGCAGGTCATCCAGCACGCCGATTCGGATGCGCTCCGCCAGGTCTCGGGTGGTGTCCCAGAGCATTGCGCCGGTCGCCTGCCAGCGTTCGTTCCAGCCCTCGGCGCCCAGCTCGGTGAAAAGCCGCTGGCGTTCGGCGGCCCAGGGCAGGGTGCGGACGGACTCGCGCACGCTGCGGCCCGGATTGTCCAGCGCGCGGACGGCGGCGATACCCGCCACGGGGGAATCGGCCCAGACGATCCGGGCGGGCTCCGGCAGTCCGGCGTCGGCGTAGGCCCGGCGGATCCCGGCTTCGGCGGCGGGCCGGTCGGCCCGGCCGGTGGCGGCCGCGACGGCGCGCCAGGAGTCGATCGTGTCCATGAGGAATTCCATTCTGTGGCAACGGGTTCGGGATAGCCCAGGCGGCGAGCGCCGCCGGGCGGCGGATCAGTCGGCGATGACGCGCACCGAACCGGGCACGTACTCACGCTGGCGGATCACCCGGTACCAGCCCTTCGGCAGCGGAATCGGCGCGTGTTCCTCGTGCACCAGGCGGCCGCCCTCCGGCAGATGCAGCAGCTTCGGCGCGGTCGGCCCCGCGGTACGGATCAGCCGCCCGGGTGCGGTGAGCGCGTGTGCGTGCCCAGTGACCTCGCCCAGGGCGAGGACCATGCGCCCGCGCCCGTCGCGCGGCTCGCCCGCCGCCGCCTGGAATCGCTGCGGCACGGCCTCCTCCGCGATCGGCATGATCAGCACATCACCCTGTCGGAACATGGCCAACTCCCTCCGAGCCGGCGCCCCGTGCGCCTTGCTCCCAGCTCTGAAAGTAGCCGGAGGGTACGACAATTCACGGCGGGCCGCGCGGCTGTCGGCGGCTGCTGGTAGAACTTGCTGGCACATCGGATCGATCACTCATGGGGAGCCCGCGACATGGCCATTTCCGACCACATGGAGGGATTCCACGGGCTACCCGTGGTCGAATTCCCGGACACCACCTCATCTGCCGAGCTACCGGCGGCGGACGACGTGGCGTGGCGGATCGCGATCGAGCCCTGGGACAGCAAGGAAAGTTGGCCGGACGCCTTCGCGCGTTTTCTGGAGACGGTCGACAGCACGGCGGTGCGGGCTCTGGTAGTCGGCGTGTGGGGCGAGGGCGACGACGATTCCGAGCCGGTCGTCGCGGCCCTGGTCGCGGCCAAAGACCGGCTGCCTGCGCTGCGCGCGCTGTTCCTCGGCGACATCACCTACGACGAGAACGAATGCTCCTGGATCCACCAGTCCGACGTCACGCCGCTGCTGGCGGCCTTCCCGGACCTCCGGGAGTTCGGCTTCCGCGGTGGCGAGAACATGGAGCTCCACCCGGTCGAGCATCGCGCGCTGCGCGCGCTGTCGGTGCAGACCGGCGGCTTGGACGTGGAGGTCCTGCGCGCCGTCGCCGCGAGTGAGCTGCCCGCGCTGGAGCGCTTGGACCTCTGGCTCGGCACCACCGAGTACGGCGCGACAGCGGAGATCAGCGATCTGGAACCGTTCCTCACCGGCACCCGGTTCCCCGCTCTGACCCATCTCGCGCTGCGCAACAGCGACATTCAGGATCAGATCGCGCTCGCGATCGCGTCCGCGCCGGTGGTAGCGCGCCTCAGCAGCTTGGATCTGTCCCTGGGCACACTCGGTGACGAAGGCGCGGCCGCGCTGCTCGAAGGCCAGCCGCTGACCCACCTGAAGACGCTCGATCTGCATCACCATTTCATCAGCTCGGCGTTGAGCAAGCGGCTGGTCGCCGCCTTGGAGCCGTTCGGAGTGGAGGTGATCCTCTCCGGCGAAGAGGAAGCCGAGATCGACGACGACCGGGAGTGGCGCTACGTCGCGGTAGGGGAATGAGCGCCTGCCCGGCGCTCGCCGTCGTCGGGATCCCGGGGAACCGGCGCGTCACCGGGTTCCAGGAGGCCTTGCGGCGGGCCGGAATTCCGGAGGCGCGGGTGGTGTCCTGGCTCGACGTGCTGAGCGGGCACGCCGACTTCCACCCCGGTGAGCTGGTGCGCCTCGAGTCGCCCGGCGAGGACCCGGAGGTCGACCGGATCTTGCGCGATGCGGCCGACCCGACCCGGGTAGAAGGTTCGGCGCGCTGGTACCGGCGCTTCGTCGCGGCGGCTCGGGGATTGGCGGAGCGGGCGATGTTGCTCGACGACCCCGCCGACCTGGCGGTGCTCTTCGACAAGCGGCTCTGTCATGGCGTGCTGTCCGATGCCGGTGTCCCCGTGCCGTTTTCGCCGACATCGGGACAGCGGGAGCCCCTTCGCGGCTGGGACGACGTACGCACCCGGATGGCCGACGCCGGATTGTCGCGCGTGTTTCTCAAACTCGCGCACGGCTCCTCGGCGTCCGGCGTGCTCGCCCTCGCGACAGCGAGCGGCGGACGAATCCGGGCGACCACCTCGGTCCGGCGCGATACGCAAGGGGGACTGTTCAATTCGCTGCGTGTCGCCACTTACACCACCGACGCCGAGGTGGGTGCGATCGTCGACGCCTTGGCTCCGGACGGCCTGCACATCGAGCGCTGGCTGCCCAAAGCCGCGCTGCACGGCCGCACCGCGGACCTGCGGGTGGTTGTGGTCGACGGCCGCGCCACCCATGTGGTGGTCCGCACCAGCCGCTGGCCGATGACCAACCTGCATCTCGGCGGCGCGCGCGGCGATCTCGCCACCGCGAGAGCGGCCATGGGAGAGCACTGGCCGGAGGCGATCGCGATCTGTGAACGAGCGGCGGCCTGCTTCCCGCGCTTCTCTCGCGTGGGCGTGGACCTGCTGCCCGCGTCCGGTTGGCGGCGCTTCGCGGTCGGCGAAGTGAACGCGTTCGGTGATCTGCTGCCGGGCCTGCGCGGATTCGCGGGCGGCGGCGCCGAATCGGGCGACACCTACGACGCGCAGGTCGCCGCGATCCTGCGCCGGGCAAGGAGCGAAACGCATGTCTGAGCCGGATATGAACGAGGTGATCGGCCGCGACGATCTGCTCCTTGTCACCCTCGACACGCTGCGGTTCGATGTGGCGGCCGAGCTGGCTGCCGCGGGCCGGCTGCCCACTCTCGCGCCGCATCTCCCCGGCGGCGAGTGGGAAAAACGGCACGCGCCAGGCAGTTTCACCTATGCCTCACATCAGGCGATGTTCGCCGGATTCCTGCCGACACCCGCCGCGCCGGGCCCGCATCCCCGGCTGTTCGCCGCGCGGTTCGAAGGTAGTGAGACCACCGCGGGCCGTACTTTCGTCTTCGATACCCCGGATCTGGTCTCCGCGCTCGCGGCCGAGGGCTACCGCACCGTGTGCATCGGAGGCGTGGGGTTCTTCAACAAGCGGGGGGCGATGGGCTCGACGCTGCCCGGCTTGTTCCAGGAAAGTCACTGGGAGCCGGAGTTCTCGGTCGCAGCGCCGCATTCCTTCGAGGCGCAGGTGCGTTGCGCCGAGCAGGTCGTCGCGGCGTTGCCGCCCGAGCGCAAGCTCTTTCTCTTCGTCAACGTCTCCGCGCTGCATCAGCCGAACTGGTTCCATCGCCCGGGTGCGACCAAGGAGGCCGGTGACACCCGCGAAACCCACGCGGCCGCTTTGGAATACGTGGATCGCCAGATCGGCCGGTTGTTCGCCGCCGCGAGCAGCCGCCGGCGGTGTTTCGCCATCGTCTGTTCCGACCACGGCACCGCCTACGGCGAGGACGGATTCACCGGGCACCGCCTCGGCCACGAATCGGTGTGGACCGTGCCCTACGCCCACTTCTTCCTAGAGGCCTCCGCATGACCACGATGACCCGGCCGCGTCCGTACCAGAGCTACGTCTACGGCTACCCGCACAAGACCGCCTACCGCCCACTCGACGACCGGCCGCTCCTAAGCGACCTCTGGGCCCGGGAACCGGCCGACGCGTTGTCGTTGTACGCGCACATTCCCTTCTGCGAATACCGGTGCGGCTTCTGCAATCTGTTCACCCGTATCGGCGCGCCGGACGACCTCACCGGCCGCTACCTCGACGCGCTCGAACGCCAGGCGATCGCCGTGCGGGCAGCGCTCGGAGATCGGCCCGCCCATTTCGCGGCGGCGGCATTCGGCGGCGGCACACCACCTACCTGACCGCCGCGGAGTTGACCAGGCTCTGCGATATCGCCGAACAGCGGATGGGGGCCGACCTGCGGGCGATCCCACTCTCGGTGGAGACCTCACCTACGACCGCGACGGCCGACCGCTTGGCGGTCCTGGCCGAGCGGGGCGCGACCCGAGTCAGCATCGGAGTGCAGAGTTTCGTGGACAGCGAAGCCAGGGCGGCGGTGCGCCCGCAGCGCCGCGGCGAAGTGGAGGCCGCCCTGGAGCGGATCCGGTCGGCCCGCATTCCCGTGCTCAATATCGATCTGATCTACGGCATCGAAGGCCAGACCGAGGACACCTGGCGTACTTCGCTGCGCGCGGCCTTGGCCTGGGAGCCCGAAGAGCTCTACCTGTACCCGCTGTATGTGCGGCCGCTGACCGGGCTCGGCAAACTCGGCGGCGATACCGACGAGGACTGGGACGCCCAGCGCCTACGCCTCTACCGCGCGGGTCGCGATCTACTGCTAGAAAACGGCTACGACCAAACCTCGATGCGCATGTTCCGGCGCACCGGCACCCCCAGCACCGGCCCTGACGACTACGCCTGCCAAACCGACGGCATGATCGGGCTCGGCTGCGGCGCGCGCTCCTACACCGCCAGCCTGCACTACTCCTTCGACTACGCGGTCGCACCGCGCGAGGTGCGCGGCATCATCGACAGCTACACGCGGACAACGGATTTCACGCGAGCGGAAGTCGGCCGAAGGATCGACGAGGACGAGGCTAGGAGACGGCACCTCCTGCAATCGCTCCTGCAAGCCGAGGGTATGGACGTCGCCGAATACCGAACCCGATTCGGCGCGGACCCAACCGAACACTTCGCTGCGGAACTCGACGAATTCACCGCCTTGGGTTGGTTGGACGCCGCCTCCGACCCGTCACTGCTGCGGCTGTCGGCCGAGGGCTTGGCCTATTCGGATGCGCTCGGTCCTCGACTGTTCTCGGCCGCGGTGCATGCAGCGATGGCCGCCTACGAACCGCGGTGAGAGCGAGTTATCTGAGCGAGGAGTTCACCGCGCTGGGTTGGTTGGACGCAGCCACCGGCCCAGCGCCGCTGCGACCGTCAGCGATTCACGCCGCCCTGCCGCCCTACGAACCGAGGTGAGAACGAACCTATGGATCTGACGATCCTTTACCGGGGGCCGCTGGCATCCTGCGACTACGACTGCCCGTACTGCCCGTTCGCGAAGCGCCGGGACAGCCGAGAGCAGCTGCGTGCCGACCGTGCGGCCCTGGAGCGATTCGCCGACTGGGTCGGCGCGCAGCACGGCGATCGGTTGTCGATCTTGTTCACTCCGTGGGGCGAGGGTTTGGTGCGCTCCTGGTATCGGCGCACGCTCGTTGAGCTTTCCCGTCTACCGCAGGTTCGCCGGGTGGCGATTCAGACCAACCTCAGCTGCCGCACCGACTGGCTCGATGCGGCCGACCCGGAGACGCTCGCGCTGTGGTGCACCTACCACCCTGGTCAGACGCCCTACGAGCGGTTCACGGGGAAATGTGCGGAGCTGGCGCGCAAGGGGATTCGGTTCAGTGTCGGCGTGGTCGGTTTTCCGGACCATCTGGCCGCCGCCCGGCGGTTGCGGGCCGACTTGCCTGATCATGTCTACCTCTGGGTGAACGCCCCGGAGGGGCATCAGCTCACCGTGGACGAGGCCGCCGCCTGGACCGAGCTGGATCCGCTGTTCGAGTACAGCCTGCATCCGCACCGCTCGGCCGGAATGCCCTGCCGCACCGGTGAATCGGTGATTTCGGTCGACGGTGATGGCACGGTGCGCCGCTGTCACTTCGTTCGCACCGAGCTCGGCAACCTGTACGACGGTTCCTATCGGTCGGCGCTACAGCCCCGGTCCTGCCCACTTGCCTTGTGCGACTGCCATATCGGCTATGTGCATATGGAGACGCTGCCGCTCTACGACGTCTTCGCCGGGGGCGTACTGGAGCGGATTCCCGCGGATTACAGCGCGGCGGTGAGCCGGGCGCCCCAGCGGGTGGTCATCGAGGCGCCGGGGGCCAGCCGGATCAGGTGATCACCGGTCTGGAACGCGTTGGGCGGGCAGGTCATCGGTTCCGCGGCGAGTCCGGTGCGGCGATGGGCGGGTCCGAGGGTGTCGGCGGTGAACAGCTGGATCAGCGGGTAGGTTTCGTCCACCCAGAGTTCGGCGACCTGATTGTCGCTGCCGCGCAATCGAACCCAGGCGCGGCCGTCCTCGTCGCGGGCCAGATCGGTGAACGCGTGATCGATCTGTACGTCGCCGACCTGCCGGGGTGTGGTGAAGTCGAATTTCGGTGTGTCCGCGACGGGTTCGGTGCCCGCCGGGAGTTGGCGGTAGGGGTCGGTGCGGATTCGGGTGGCGGCGTCGAGGTGCAGCACCGCCGCATCGATCTGCCCTCGGCCAGGTGAGAGATACGGGTGCTGGCCGCAGCCGTACGGGGCGGGAACCGCGCCCGAATTGGTCGCGGTGGTGGTCACCGCCAAGCCCGCCTCGGACAGCGCGTAGTGCACGGCGATGTCCAGGTGGAACGGATATTCCGGCCGGGGGTGCAGCGTGGTCCGCATGGTGACTTCGTGCTCGGACAGTTCGGTCGCCGCCCACGGTCGCCAGCGCAGAAACCCGTGGATCGCATTGTTTTTCGACGGCTCGGTCAACGGCACCTGGTACTCGGCGTCGCCGAAGTGATATTTGCCGTCCCGCAACCGGTTCGGCCAGGGAATCAGCACCGCTCCGTGCGCGCCGTCGGCCATCGCCGTCACGTCGTAGGGCTGGAATACCTCGCGCGCACCCACCCGGTACTCGCGGATGCCGCCCCCGACCTCGACGAGGATAGCCTCCTGCTCGCCCCAGGCGATCCGGAACTGCTGCCCGGACGGTGCGGAGATCCCGCCGGATGCCGGGAAATCCGGGGTCACGCCTGATCCACCCGGTGCGCACCGGCCGACGGCACCGCGAGGAACGCCCGGGGATCGGCGAAATAGGCTGCGCGGAAACGCTGTTCGATCTCGGCGACGACGCGATCTCTGGCCCCGGCGTCGATCAGGGCGATGATGCTGCCGCCGAACCCGCCGCCCACCATCCGGGCGCCGTGCGCACCGGCGTCGAGTGCGGCGTCGGCGGCGGTGTCGAGCTGGGCGGTCGAGACCATGAAGTCGTCGCGCAGCGAGGCATGCGCGGCGGTCAGGATAGGGCCGATGGAGCGCGGGTCGCGGCCGTCGCGGAGCAACTCGACAACGGCCAGGACTCTGGCGTTTTCGCTGACCACGTGCCGCGCGCGCCGGCGCAGGATGGGGTCGGTGAGGGCCGACAGCGCCCGGATATCGGTGACCTCGCGGAGCCGGGTGACGCCCAATTCGGCTGCGGCGGCTTCACATTCCTGCCGCCGCCGCGCGTACTCGCCGTCTACCAGCGCGTGCGGGGTGTTCGTGTCGACGATCAGCAGCGCCAGGCCCGCCGCCGCGAGATCGAATGGTACCTGGGAGGTTTCGCCGGTCCCGGCGTCGAGGAACAGGGCATGCCCGGCGATGCAGCGGATCGAGGCGGTCTGATCGAGGGTCCCGGTAGGTGCGCCCACGTAGTTGTTCTCGGCTTTGTTCGCGATGTCGATGAGGTCGGCTTCGGACACCGATAGCTGGAACAGATCACGCAACGCGATCGCCACCGAGCATTCGATGGCTGCCGAGGACGACAGCCCCGCGCCGATCGGCACCGACCCGTCGAGTTCCAGGTCGACGCCCGGAATTCGGTGGCCGCGGCGGTGATATTCGTACACCACGCCGAGCGGGTAACGGGCCCAGCCTTTGACGGGCGCTTCGGCCAGCTCCCGGACCGGTACCTCGGTCCGCTCGCCCGGATGCTGTTGGGAACCCACGCGCACCAGGCCGTCGGTTCTCGGCATCGCGGTACACCGCACCATCTGTGGCAATGCCATGGGCAGGCAGTAGCCGCCGTTGTAGTCGGTGTGCTCGCCGATGATGTTGACCCGGCCCGGCGCGGCCCAGATACCGCCCGCGCTCATCGCCGCCACGTCTCTCGCCGCACCCTCGGACACTTGATTCACCGCATCTCCCGCAGTTCCGCCGCGACCTGTTCGGGCGTGGTATCGCTGATGAACACCTGCATGCCCGATTCCGAACCTGCCAGATACTTCAGTTTGTCGGCTGCCCGCCGGATCGAGAACAATTGCAGGTGCAGCCACCAGTCCTGGCTGGGCACACCGGAATTCGGGGTCGGCGCCTGATTCCAGGCTGCCACATAGGGCATCGGGGCGGGGAAGCGCCGCGCGAATCGGCGCAGCACGTCCGGGTAGAGCTGGGCGAAGGCGTCGCGTTGGGCGTCGTCGAGGTCGGGGATGTCGGCGACCCGGCGGTGCGGGTACAGCTGCACCTCGTAGGGCCAGCGCGCGAACGGCGGTACGAATGCCGTCCACTCTTCGTTGGCCGCGACGACGCGCAGCTCGGCGGCCCGCTCCGCGGCGAGCATGTCACCGAATAGGTTGGTGTCGTGCGCTTTTCGATAGTGTGCGACGTTGGCGGTGATCTTGGCGACCCGCGGCGTCACGAAGGGGTAGGCATAGATCTGTCCATGCGGATGCGACAGCGTCACGCCGATGTCGGCTCCGGAGTTCTCGAAACAGAAGACTTGCCCGATCCCGTCGAGGCCTGCCAGTTCCGCGGTGCGCTCGGCCCACACATCGACGACCAGCCGCACCCGGACCGGCTCCAACTGGGCGAACGACGAATCGTGGGCGCTGGTGAAGCACACCACCTCGCATTTGCCGAACCCGTCCCGCAGCGGCGTCTGCGGCGCACCGTCCACCGACTCCGGCAGGTCGTCGTGCACCGGGGTCAGCGAGGGGAACCGATTGTCGAAAACCGCTATCTGGTAGTCGGTCTCGGGAATCTCGGTGGCGCGCTCCGGTGTCGAGGGGCACAGCGGGCACAGATCCGCGGGCGGCAGAAAGGTGCGGGACTGCCGATGCGAGGCCACCACGACCCATTCGCCGAGCAGCGGGTCGAACCTGCGCTGTGAGGTGGTGTGCGCGACCGGCAGGTCACGCGTGTCGACGGCGAGCCGCGCCACCGGCGCGGCGTCGTAGTACCGGATCGTCCGGCCGTCGGCCAGCGCGCGTTCGGTCTTGATCACCGAATCAGTATCGTCGACTGCTAGCAAATATTCAGCAAACGCGCCTACTCGGTGACGAAGTCGGCCATCATCGCCATGTCCTCGTGCTCGGCATTGTGGCAGTGCAGCATGTAGGTCCCCGCGTGGTCGGTGAAGCGGACCGCGATCTCGACGGCCTCGGCCGGGCGCAGGTCGACGGTGTCCTTCCAGCCGGCGTCGGCGGGGTTCGGGGCGCGATTGTTGCGCGACAGCACCAGGAACGGGTCCAGGTGCAGATGGATCGGGTGGTGGAAGTCGCTGATCAGGCGCCAGATCTCGACGGTGCCCAGCCGGGGGCGGGCCAGCACGCGGCCGGCTTCGTAGGGCAGGCCGTTGATGGTCCAGCCGTGGTCGGGGCGCAGCTGGAAATGGAAGGTGCGGGTGGTGACCGCGCGGGCCGGGTCGAGGGCGGGCTCGGTGCGCAATCGTGCGGGCAGGGGCGGGTTGTCGCCGGTCGGGCCCGTGACGTCGAAGGACATGACCTCGGCGGTGGCACCGCTGCCCAGCCGGTTCAGCAGGCGGACTCGGGTGCCGGGCCGGTAACGGGAGAAGTCGACGACGATGTCGAACCGTTCCGCGGGCGAGATGTCGAGCCGGTCGTGCGCGATCGGCCGCCCCAGCAGACCTCCGTCCGAACCGATCTGTACCAGCGCATCGCCGCCGGGTGGTTGCGGGTCGAGTTCGAGGCGATAGCGGCGCGCATTGGAGGCATTGAGCAGCCGCAGCCGGTAGCGGGCCGCGTCCACCCGGGCCACCGGCCACGGGGCGCCGTTGACCAAGATGACATCGCCGAGCACACCGTTCATATAGGGGGCGGTCACACCGTGCTGGTGCGCGCCGGCCCGCGGATACCGGAATGATCCGTCGGCCGCGAAGGAGCGGTCGGTGATCATCAGCGGCAGATCGCGTGCGCCTGTAGGCAGGCCGAGCGCGTCCTGCTCGTCGTCGTGCACCAGGTGGAAGCCGGCCAGGCCCTGCCAGAGGGCGTAGCCGGTGCCGCCGTGACGATGATCGTGATACCAAAGCGTCGCCGCACCTTGCTGATTCGGATAGGTGTAGTCGCGCTGTCCGGCCGCCACGTCGCGGCCCGCGTGGTGCGTCGGGTGCGCTGCCGCGTGGGCGGGCAGGATGAGGTCCATCGGGTAGCCGTCGCTGTCGGCGGGCGTGTGCCCGCCATGCAGGTGCACCACCGCGGGCTGGTCGAGCTCGTTGCGGTGGCGGACCACGGATCTGCGGCCGGACCGGGCGAGGATGGTTGGTCCCGGGAAGCTGCCGCCGTAGGTCCAGGCGGGCGTCCGCAGGCCCGGCAGGATCTCCAGTTCGGTGGGGCGCTGCACTATTTCGTAGTAGTCGGCCCCGGCGTCGCGGCGGATCGGCTCGAGCACTCGCGGAATCGGCAGCTCGGCGGTGAACGGCCGGGGAAGCGCCACCTGGCTCGGCAGCAGCAACCCCGGATCACCTGGACCCAGCAGGCGCGCGCCACCGGCCCAGCCGGTCGCGGCGACACCGGCCGCGGCCGCTGCCGCGCCCAGAAAGCCGCGTCGGGAAAGCGCGAAACTCATTGCGGTCCTTCCGGTATGCGCCGCCAGGCGGTGTAGGTCGAATGCAGGACTCCGACGACCAGGAGTACGGCCAGGGGCAGGTGTACCGCCAGAATTCGCTGCTCTCCCAGGGGAATCAACGCCGAGGTGACCACGATCTGGCCGAGGGTGGCGAGCAGCGGCTGCTTGGTCGCCACACTGGAGCGCAGGCACAGTGCCGCGGCGATCAGCTGGACGACCAAGAACGCGCCCATGATCCCGGCATTGCGGGCGTGCGCGGCCAGTGCGGCGTATTCGCCGGACAGGAAGCTGCCCGCGAGCGCCGCTTGCAGCAGAACGAGGACCGCGACACCGGTGCTCGCGGCGCGCAGCAACAGGATCGGCCAACTGGCACGAGGTTTCGCGGAGGTGAGAGTGGTCATGTCCGTACCCGCCGAGCGGGTTCGGCGCAGCACAAAACAAGCATGCGCGGGCTCCTGATAGAGGGTGTGCAGAGCGTCATTCGCTCAGCTCGAACCGATGCTGGTGAGCTGGTCCGACTCGGTGATCGAGAGGTTCGCGGGTTGCTGCTCAGGATGTTGGTGAGTGGGTCCGGGTTGGTGATTGCGCGGTTCGCGGAGTGCCGCTCAGCTGATGCTGGTGAGCTTGTCCGGGTTGGTGATCGAATAGACAGCGGCGATGCTGCCGCCGTCGGGCGTGAGGTCCACGACCACGACCGCGAGGGGGCTGTTGCCGGAGAACACCAGCGCGCAGGCGTCGCCGGCGACGCGGCGGTAGCGCAGATCCAGCCCGGCGGGCACCGTCGCGGCGACCGACATGAACACGGCGGCAACGTTTTCCCTGCCGTGTACTGGGCGCAGGCTGAGGGCTGGGCCCTTGCCGCCGCCGTCGGTCCACAGCGTGACCTCCGGCGCCAGGAGGTCCAGCAGCGCCTGGAGGTCACCGCCGAGGGCGGCCGCCGCGAACCGCTCTGTCACCTCGGCTTGTAGTTTCGGCGGCGCGCTGTGCCGGGGTCTGCGGGCCTGTACGTGGCGGCGAGCCCGGGTCGCGAGCTGGCGCACCGCGGCGGGGGAGCGGTCGAGCATCTCCGCGATCTCCGGATGCGCGAACCCGAAGACCTCGTGCAGCACGAACACCGCCCGCTCCAGCGGCGAGAGTGTTTCCAGGACAACCAGCATCGCCATCGACAGCGACTCGGCGCGTTCGACGGTCGCCGCGCTGTCGTCCGCGGCGGCGACGAGCGGCTCCGGAAGCCACGGGCCCACATAGGTTTCCTTGCGCTTGCTCAGCGCGGCGCGGCGGGCCAGGGCCTGGTTCGCGGCGATCCGCACCAGGTAGGCGCGCGGGTTGTCCACGGGCTCGGTGCCGGAGGCGTGGCGGGACGCCCACGCGAGCCATACCTCCTGCAAGACGTCTTCGGTGTCGGCGACACTGCCCAGCATGTTGTAGACCACCGAGAAAAGCAGTTCCCGGTAGCCGAGGAACTGGTCGGTGGCGGTGCCGGAGTCCGGCGGCATGGATGTCATGTGTTGTCTCCTCGCTGTGTCAGGACCGAAGAGCCACATGACCCCGCGAGTGTGACATGGCTGGGCGGCACTGTGACCGGCCCCACAGCGATGTCACAGTCCGGGGGAGCGGCCGCTCTGTGGTGGTGTCCGGGGATCGGCCCCGGAAGGCACTACCGCACAGGAGAATTCGATGCGCACAGTTATTCGCAACGCCCGGGTGTTCGACGGGCAGCAGACTTTGGGTCCGACCGATGTGGTCTTGCAGGACGACGTCATCGCGACGGTCGGCAGCACCGAACTCGCCGCCGACGTCGTTATCGACGGCGCCGGCCGCACCCTGCTACCGGGCCTGATCGACGCCCACACGCATGTCTTCGACGGCAGCCTCGCCGCGGCTTTGCGCTACGGCGTTACCACCGAACTCGACATGTTCTGCCTGCCGGATGTGCTCGCCGCGCAGCGCCGCCTCGCGGCGGAGCGCGACGACGTCGCCGACTTCCGCAGCGCGGGCACCTTGGCTACCGCGCCGGGCGGGCATCCGACGCAATTGCTGGGCGCGCTGGCCGGAATGCTGGACGGCGTCGGCACCACAATCGATTTCATCTCCGGCCCGGCCCACGCGCCGGCTTTCGTCGAAGCGCGACTGGCGGAAGGCGCCGACTACCTCAAGATCGTCATCGACGACGGCGCGGTGCACGGTGCCGAACTGCCGGTGATGTCCCCGGAAACCATTGCTGCTCTTACTGATTCGGCTCATCGCGCGGGCCTGCGGGTCATCGCGCACGCGATCACGGCCGCCGAGGTGCAGCTCGCTCTGGCGGCGGGTATCGACGGCCTCGCCCACGTCTGGACCGACCTGACACCGGGTGATCCCGCTACCACGGCCCTGGCCGAACAGATCCGCGCACAGGGCGTGTTCGTGGTCACGACCCTGGCGTACTTCGAAGCGATCACCGCTCAGCAGATCCACACCGCCGACTGCGCCCGCCCAGGTAGCTCCGCGAACGCCGTCGACGCCGTCCGGGCCCTGCACCACGCGGGCGTCCCGCTGCTCGCGGGCACCGACGCCACCCCCTTCGTTCCCGCCCACGGCAGCGGCCTGCATCGGGAACTGGAGCTCTTGGTCGAAGCGGGACTCGGTCCGGAGCAGGCGCTGGCCGCCGCGACCAGCGTGCCCGCCCACCATTTCGGGCTGCTCGACCGCGGCCGGATCGCCGCCGGACTGCGCGCCGATGTTGTTCTGGTGGAGGGAGATCCGACCCGGGAGATCGCCGCTGCCGGGCGGATCGCCGAGGTCTGGCGGCGTGGCGTGCGTCAGCTGCGCGAGGTTCGCTGAACGGTGGCGGCGCGGAGTCTGTCAGCCGCGCGGGGTTTGCTGAACGGTGGCGGCGCGGAGTCCATTAGCCGCGCGAGGTTCGCTGACTGGCGGCGGCGCGGAGTCCGTCCGCCGCCGCGAGGTCCGCTGACTGGCGGCGGCGCGGAGTCCGTCCGCCGCGCGAGGTCCGCCGAACGGTGGCGGGGAGGCTGACTCCCCGCCACCGGATGCTCAGCAGCTGGTGGGTACCGGCTCGTTGCGGAAGCGCGATTCCACGTAGTTCCACGCCTCGGTGAATCCGGCCGCCGCGGCGGTCATGTGCTCGGCGATGTCATAGGTCACCAGTTTGACCGGTGCGCCGGCGCGGCAGTAGCGGTTGGCGGTTTCCTCGACCGAGTTGTACGGGGTGAGGGTGTCGTAGCGGCCCTGCCAGATGTAGGTCGGGGCGGTGGGGACGCCTTCGTAGTAGCGCAGGCTGTTCTCGTGCAGCACTTCGCGGGCGACGGGGCTGTCCATCAGGCTCTTGGAGGCGGCCAGCTGGTCGGCGCTGCGGAAGGCGCCGTGGAACAGCAGGAAGCGGCGGCAGGCGTCGTGGGTGAATTCCCGGAACCACAAGCCGTTCTCGTTGAGCTGGTCCGAAATCGGCAGGCGCTGCGGGTATTCCCGCTCCAGGCCCATGGCCGCGGCGAAGGCGAGGCCGAAGCCGGGGTGCGGCTCGAAGCCGAGGCCCAGGGCCATCTGCTCCAGGTCGGCGGGAATGCCGCCCGCGACGACCGCGGCGAGCTTCAGGTCGGGCGCGTAGGTCGGTTGCAGCGCGGCGGCCCAGCCGGTGGCCATGCCACCGCCGGAGTAACCCGCGATGGCGACCGGCGAGGAGCCCAGGCCCAGTTCGGTGGCCCGCTGCACGGCCTTGACGCTGTCCAGGGTGACCATGCCGCTGAGCCGACCGGCGCCGTAGGCGACATTGGGGCCCAGGTAGTCCGGCATCGAGACGGCCCAGCCGCGTCCGATCGGCAGCATCGCGCCGGGCGCGTCCTGCAGCTCGCCGTTGAACAGCGACCGGGACGGGTTGCACCGCGAGCCGAGCGAATTGATCAGCGCCTGGTAGGAGACCAGCGGGGGGTTGCGAACGCCGAGGGGCAGCAGCACCGTGGTGACGCCCAGGATGGGGTTGCCCTGCGAGTTGGTGGACCGGAAGGCGACCTGCCAGCCCTCGGTGCCGACGTAGGGGCCGCTGTCGATCTTGCGGGTGCGCACCACGTCACCGGGTGCGAAATTGCCGAGGTCACCCGGCACCGAATAGAACGGATCCGGATCTGGTTGCGGATATAGCGGTTCCGCATTGCTCGGCGCGGCGAACAGGCCCACGGCGATAATGCTCAGCGCTAGCGTGAGAAAGCGGGTGAGAGTTGCGAACACGATCTTCTTTCGGGCAGGGCAGCGTGGCCGACGGTGCGCCGCAGCAGGTTTGGTACCGGGCGGTGGTCGGCCGACGGGTCGGGGTGGGGCGGTAGTGCTGTAGCACTGGCCGCGGGCGTGAACGTATCACAGCGATGATCTTGAAATTACGGCACTGAAAGGACTTTGATCCTGATCACATGGGTCTCGGAAAAACCTTGTGACCTGCATTCTCTGGCCGCGACCGACCCAGACAGAGACGGCGAAGTCAGGGCAGTGGAGTCAGTGCTGGTGGCCGCCAGCGGCCGTCCAAGGCCTCCGGTTTCGGCGCGTACACCCGCATGGTCAGGCTGAACATGCCGGCGGCCGGGATGGGCAGCCAATTGCCCTGCGGTACAGCTGGACCGGGATCCTCGGCCTGCACCACGAGATCGACCGAACCGTCTGGGTTCGTCACGACACCGGGCCCCACGGCGTAGATGCCCGCGGCATTGGGCACCAGGTAGCTCTCGCCGGTGTAGGCGGTCAGCGACCAGAACGCGTCGTTCGGGGGGAGCTGACCTGGCGCGAAGTGCAATCGGTAGCGCTTCAGCGGCCCGGCGGCGATCGCCTGGGTATTCAGATAGATGGCATCACGGCGCAGATTCGCTCCGAGGCCGACCTGGGCGATGGTGGCGCGCGCCAGATAATCGGTGCCGTAGACGCCGACGACCTCGGGTGTGAACCACCGATTCTCGGCTCCGACTAGAACCTGTCCCAGAAGCGCCGTCCTGATCTGTGCTTTCGCGACCTCGAGAGCCCGATCGAGGACCCCGTCGGGGAGGGTGGGGGTATAGCGACCGGGGGTAATACCGATTGACGCGAGCCGTGCCAGCATCGGCGCGTCGGCGGCGGCGGGCGGGTTGTCGCCCATCACCGCGCACAGCCGGCCGAAGAAAGCGCCGGCGTCCATGCCCGCCACCACATCCGGCGGACGCGGCCCGCCGAGGTTCCCGAGCGCCGCGATGCTCGCGCCCGGTCCCGCCGCATCCCAGCCGCTCAACGGGCTCAGCCGCAGCTGCTGCTGGATGTCCTGCACGGCGGCGAGATCGTCGGGGCCCGCGACCTGGATCCGGCCCAGCAGCCAGGCCGTCGCGGTGCTCATCGGCAGCCGGGTGACGCCGGCGGGCAGGCTGCCGGTCCAGCCCGGCCCGGTGATCGCGTAGGTGTGCGGCGCGTGGCCGAGCGGGGCGATGCTACTGGGGTCGTGCTCGCTGTTGGTCCACATGTCGAGCACCTGCATCAGCCAGTACCGGCCGTCGGCCATCGCGGGCACGCGCAGCAGGACCGGCTCGGCGCGCAGGTCCAGCCACGCCTGCGAATACAGGGTGTCGAGATTCGGGCGCACCACGTAGGTGCTGTCCGGAGTCGGCGTCGCGGCGACATTGGCCAGCCGGTTGACCGGGAGGTGCTGGACCGCGGCCGCCCGGGTCACGTCCATCAGCACCAGCGGATACCCGAAGACGTAGGCCTGCACGGCGGCGGCGATCTGGTCGCCCGGGTCGGCGGCCGCGCGACCGGCCAGCCCGGCGCCGGCCGCGGCCGCCGCACTCAGCGCCAGCATCGAGCGTCGGGACAGGGGCCGCCAGCCGGTCATCGTCGATCCTTTCGAAAAGCGTGTGCCGCATGATGGCACACGGGCGGTCGATCAGGCTTGGTTGACCTTGCTGATCAGCTCCGCCAGCTCGTCGGCGCGGCCGGCGCCGAACGCGACCAGCTTGCCCAGCGGGATGGAAGCCATCATCCGCGCCATGTCGACGCCGAGCGCCGCGCCGCCGTCGGCGCTCATGCCCGCGGGCGCGTTGCGGGCCAGGAACTCCAGGATCGGAACCGCGCCGGGGTCGGTCATGACCTCGCCGAGCGTGGAATCCAGGCTAAGTGGCAGCCGCACCTGGTCGCCGGACACGGAAACCCGAGCGGTGGCCCGGATGTCGCGGCTCGAAGCGCCCACCGAGAACTCGTACGCGCCGTCCTCGACGGTCCACTGCTCGGTCCGGGTCTCCCAGTAGGCCAGGTCATCCCGGCCGACCTCGATCGAAACCTGCTCGCTCGCACCAGGTTCCAGGAATACGCTGGTGAACCCCTTCAGCTCGCGAGGAGCGCGCACCACGGCCGAACCCGGCTTGGCGGTATAGCACTGCACGACCTCACGCCCGGCTCGATCGCCGGTGTTGCTGACGGTGACCGACACCGTGACCGCGGCGGTCCCGGCTTCCACCACGAGATCTGAATAGCCGAACGTCGTGTACGAAAGCCCATGCCCGAAGGGGAAACTCACCTCCAGCTCCCGTGCGTCGTACCAGCGGTACCCGACGAAGAGTCCCTCGCCGTAGCGCACGTGCGAGTTCTCGCCAGGGAAGTTCAGGTAGGCCGGAGTGTCCTGGATGCGCACCGGCACCGTCTCGGTGAGCCGGCCCGAGGGATTCACCTGCCCGAACAGCACGTCGGCCAGCGCGCCGCCACCGGCCTGGCCGAGCAGCGCTCCATCGAGGATCGCGGGCGCGTCGACCGGCGCCAGCCGCAACACCCCGCCGTGCGCCAGCACCACGACGGTGTTCGGTTGTGCCGCAAGCACTTCGGCGAGCAGGTCCAGCTGCTCGGCGGGCAGCTCGATGTGCTCGCGGTCGAAGCCCTCCGACTCCTGGCTCGCCGCCAGCCCGAGGAACACCACGGCGACCTCGGCCTGCCGCGCGGCCCGCACCGCCTCCGCCGGTAACGTCCCCGCCGGGCTCCCGTCGGTGGTGAAGCCCGGCGCATAGGTCACGGCGCCGAGCGCGAGCTCGCGGATCTCCGCCAGTGGCGTATCGACCCGCGTCGGATTCACATGCGAGCTGCCGCCGCCCTGGTAGCGCGGCGTCGCGGCGAACTCGCCGATGACCGCGATGGACTGTTCGGCGCGCAGCGGCAGCAGGTTGCCCTCGTTGCGGAGCAGCACGATGCACTGCGCGGCCACCTCGCGAGCGAGTGCGTGATGCGCCTCGGCGTCGTGCGGCGACACGTCCTCCCGGCCCGCGACGGCCTTGGCCGCCAGCGCCGCCACCCGGGCGGCGGCCCGATCGACCACAGTGGGGTCCAGCGTCCCGGCCCGCACGGCGGCGACCACCGCCGCGTCGGAAGCGCCGCCGTTGCCGGGCATTTGGAGATCCAGGCCCGCCGTGAGCGCGGCCACCCGGTCGCTCACCGCCCCCCAGTCGCTGACCACCAATCCGGTGAAGCCCCACTCCTCGCGCAGGACTTCGGTGAGCAGCCAATGGTTTTCGGCCGCGCTCACCCCGTTGATCCGGTTGTAGGAGCACATGACCGTCCACGGGTCGGCCGTCTGGACGATATGCGCGAAGGCGTGCAGATAGATTTCCCGCAGCGGGCGCGGATCGACGTCCGAACTCGACCGCATCCGGTCGTGTTCGGTGTTGTTGGCCGCGAAGTGTTTCAGGGCAGCGCCGACTCCCATGCTTTGCAGTCCCCGCACCCAGGCCGCGCCGAGCACTCCGGTCAGGACCGGATCCTCGGAGTAGTACTCGAAGTTCCTGCCGCAGCGCGGATCTCGTTTGATATTGACGCCGGGCCCGAGCAGGACGTCCACGCCCAGCGTGCGACTCTCGCGACCGAGCGCCGCGCCGACGCGGCGCACCAGGTCAGGGTCCCAGCTCTGTCCCAGCCCGACGGCGGGTGGAAAGCAGGTCGCCGGAAGGCTTCCGGACACTCCGAGATGATCGGTCGCCCCTGTCTGCCTGCGCACACCGTGCGGTCCGTCGGTCAGCAGGACCGACGGAATCGGCCCGGTCGCCTTGGTCGTCCAGAAGTCCGCGCCGCTGCCGAGCGCGGCCCGCTCCGGCAAGCTCAGCTCGGAGATAGGTGAATTGGTCACGAAATACACTCCTGTCGAAGGGATCTGGTGCTCAGGCGGGTCTAGCGCACCGCCTTGATGGGATACACCGCGCACGCGCCGAGCAGGCTCAATAGCGCGGCGATCGGGAACAATCCGGAGTAACCGGCGCTCAGCACGATCACACCGGTGAGTGCGGGCGCGAAGGTCTGCGGCAGCGTCGCCGCGATATTGACCACGCCCAGGTCCTTGCCGAAATCCGCGCTGCTGGGCAGCACCTCGGTGATGAGCGCGGTGTCCACCGCCTGGAAAGCGCCGAAGCCGAACCCGCACACCACCGCGAACGCCACCATTCCCGGCACCGTCGGCCACACCCACGGAATCAGCACGCCGGTGGCCACCACTGCCGAGGAGACCGCGATGAACGGCTTACGGCGGCCGACCCGGTCCGAGAGCGGCCCGCAGATCGCGATGGAGAGCAGCATGGCCGGCAGCGACACCAGGCCGAGCACCGGAACCAGTTGCGCGGCACGGTCATCCACGCCGATGTAGTCCTCGAGCAGATACAGCTGATAGCCGTAGACCACGAAATAGCCGGTGTAGAGCAGCAATCGGCCCAGGAAAGCCCAGCCGAAGTCCGGATGCGCGCGCGGGTTCACCCAGAATGTCCGCAGGAAGGTCCGCGCGTCGAAGGGCAAACGCTCGTCGCCGAGGCTCGCCCGATCGGGGTTGAGCAGGACGAACAGCGTGACCGCGAGCAGCGCCACCGCGGCGAAGGTCAGGTATCCGGCCGGGATGTGCCCGGAAAACGCGGCGGCCGCGCCGGATCCGAGGAGCACGCCCGTCATGGTCGCGACGCCGATCGCGGCGGAGAAGGTGCCGCGCGCCGAGCGCGGCACCCGGTCCGGCAGCACGGCGCTCAGCGGACCCTGCGCGAGGTTGTAGGCGATCTGCGCCGCGATCCAGGCCAGCGCGATCGCGGCCAGAGTGCTCGACATCGACAGCACCAGCAGCGCCAGGCCGCCGCACAGCGCGCCGCCGAGGATCCACGGCGCCCGCCGGCCGTATCGGGAGCGGGTGCGGTCGCTGAGCACACCGGCGATCGGCTGCGCGAGCATCGCCGCACAGGCGCCCAGGGTCGCCACCAATGCCAGGTTGGCGGCTTTGTGGTCCTCGTCGATGGCGCCGATCTGCAGGGGCAGCAGAATCCCGGGAATCGCGCCCCACAACGCGTAGATGCCCGCGGTGGCGGGGATGAACGACCACAGCAGCCGTCGCTGCGACCGGTCGAGCCTGGCGATCGGGCTGTCCGACGTCGATGTCACGCATTCGTCCTGAAGATCCGGTGCGCCGCTGCGCACGGCGAAAACAGTATGACATTCGGTTTTCAGGCACAAGGGTAAGGTCGGGCGGTGGTTCAACGTGGTGCATATTCGAAAGGTATTGCCAAGCGGGAGGAAATCCTGACCGCGGCGCTGGAGATCGTGGCGCGCAACGGCTACAGCCGGGCGACGGTCCGCGAGCTGGCCGACGCGGTGGGGCTCAGCCAGACCGGGCTGCTGCACTACTTCGGCACCAAAGAGCAGTTGTTCACCGAGATCCTGCGCCGCCGCGACGAGGTTGATCAGCGGTTCTACGGGGATTTCGACGCCGCGGGCCTGCCGGATATGGCCGGGGGCCTGGAGCGGCTGGTGCGCCACAATGCCGAGGTTCCCGGCCTGGTGCAGTTGTTCTCGCGGTTCTCCTCCGAGGCGGCCGAGCCCGGTCATCCGGCGCACGAGTTCTTTCGCGAGCGGTACGAGACCGCGCGGGCCGGGATCGGTGCAGGGGTGGAACGGTTGCGTCAGGCCGGCCGGTTGCCCAGCGATGTCGACACCGAGCGGGTCACCGTGCTCATGCTCGCCGTGATGGACGGGCTGCAAATGCAGTGGATGTATGACCCGGCGGTCGACATGGCCGACCATGTCGCGTACTTGTGGCGGCTGGTGGCGGGGGAACAGGGCGAGGGCTGACCTGGCTCGGGCGACCCGGTCAGTCGCTGTCCGCGAAGAAGGCCGTCAGCAGCGAGCTTTGCAGACTGGCCGTGTTTTCCGCTGCGCTACACCAGGATCGGGTGGTCGCCACCATCGTCGCGGGCGCGGGGTTGCCGATGCAGTGCGGGGCCAGGGCGGCGAAGTAGGCGTCCGGGTCGAGCAGGGTCTCCGGGGTGTGCACGCCGGGCGCGGCGGCCGTCGAGGCCCTTTGCAGCGCGGCCACGGCCAGCGGCACGCCGGTGTTCACGGCCATCGAGCGTCCGGGGATCTGTGCGAGTGCGCTTGCGCAGGTGGCCTTTTCGCCCGCGCGGGTGCCGGTGGCGAGGGCGAAGAGCGGCGGCAGTGCGCCCGCTCCTATGGCGCCCGCGGGTAGGAGCCCCGAGGCCCGATGCGCCAGCCGGGCGGCGCGTTCCGGGCTCAGCAGCCGGCGGTCGACCGACAGGCGCAAGGCCCGGCACATCGTGATGAGGGCCCGTCCGCCGGTGATGAGATTGGTGTTGCTGCGCAGTTCCGGGAACGCGCGGTGCAGGGTCACCGCTTCGGGATGGCCGAAGCTCCAGCCGCTTCCGGCGCCGATGCCCGGGTAGTCGAGGCTGATCTGCTCGAGCGCGGGCCGGTCGGTGAGCACGCCGTCGCGGGTGACCTTGATGGTGCCGGTGATCTGCTGAATGGCGTGCAGGTAGGCGGCATTCGGCTGTTGTCCGGCCGGCGCGCCCGCGTCCCCGGTGTCGTCGCCGCTCCACGCGGTCACCAGGGAGTCGACGGTGTCGAGTTCGCGCGCCGCCGTCACCGCGAGCAGATTCGAGACGCCGGGGCTGGCGCCCATGCCGACCAGTGCGACAACGCCTGCGGCCCGGGCACGTTCGTGCATCTCGAGCATGGCCAGGGTCGGTTCCCAGTCGTCGCAGATATCGATGTAGTCGCGCCCGGCCTCGATGGCCGCCGCGAGAATCGGCACGCCGAAACGGAAATACGGGCCGACGGTATTGAGCACCAGATCGCACTCGTCGAGCGCCGAACGCAGCGCGCGCTGGTCGGTGATGTCGAGCCCTAGTCCGGAAACCTTGTCCCCCAGGCTCTTCGCGACTGTCTCGGCAGTGCTCGCGCGCAGGTCGGTGACCACCAGACGACGCACCGCCGGGGCGTGGGCGAGGACGCGCGCGGCGGCCTGTCCCATCTGCCCGGCTCCGCCGAGCATCAAGATCCTGGTCATCGTGGAACCTCCCCGGAAGTCGTGGCAACCTGACAGTGACTATCAGGTTCCTTCGACTATACGGGTCCCTGGAGAAATTGCGAGGAACTTCAGTTCTTGGTGCGCCGGGGCGCCGGAAAGCCGAGGACGGCCTCGGCGCTGCGGGTCAGCGCCTCGATGGCATAGCTGAGCGCCTCGGCCAGCGGCAGGTCGAAATCGCTCTGCACCCAGTAATCCAGCGCCGCGTCGAAGCCCCAGGCCAGCATGGCCGAGAGCAGGCGGATCTGCAGATCGGCGGGGTCGAGGCCGAGGCGCGCGCCGACCACCTGTCGCAGCACCTGCTCGAGCTGGCGGGTCTCGCGGGCCAGGCCGTCGCGGACGTCGGGCTCGCCGGCGACATAGCGCATGCGGCGTCGGATGCGCTCTTCGTCGGTGGCCAACTCGCGGATCAGCGCCGGTACGGATTCGCGGATCTCTTCGACGAACTGCTGCGGCGTGACCACGCTGTCGCTGTTCTGGCTGAGCAACTCGATGAGCTTCGGGTCGTACTCGTCCCAGAGGATCAGCGCCTCTTTGGTGCCGAAGTACCGATAGATGGAACTGGGGGAGACCTGCGAAGCGGCGGCTACCTGTTCGACGGTGATCGAGCGGAAGCCGTGCTCGTCGAAGAGGTCCAGGGCGGTGCGCTGGATTTCACGCATGGCCTGCAGTTTCTTGCGCTCCCACACCGAGGTGCCGGGGGCGGGGGCGTTCGGCGCTGAACGGGACATCCGTCGAGCGTACAACCGCCTGGCAAATTCAGAACGTGACTTGCAGGATGGCCCGCCCGGTTGACGGTATCCGGGGATAAGCGAATCGTTGTCTGAAAGTTACAGGCGTGCAATACTTTTCGCGTCGGCTGGTCCGGAACGGGCGGTTCGGCACACCGGGGTGTCGTCCAGATTATCTGCGATAGACGGCCCGAGTGTGACGGACTGATGGTTCTACAGTGTTTCGGGGTTGCGTATGAACGGACAGGCTACGGCTCGCGTTACGCACGGCAACGGCGCCGCCGACCGGCTCGCCCAGGTCGGGGTTTCGCGGAATGTAGTGGATATTCCCATCGCGGCGCTCGCGCGCGGCGAATTTCTGCGCGTGCGCGAGGTGGATTTCGCGCACGCCCAGATGCTCGCGCAAGTCGGGTCACCGTTGCCTCCGATTCTGGTGCATCGCAGCACCATGCAGGTGATCGATGGATTGCATCGGCTACACGCGGCGAAATCGAAAGGGCAGCAGGCTATTCCGGTCAGATTCTTCGAGGGTAGCGCCGAGGAGGCGTTCGTGCTGGCCGTCGAGGCCAATGCCGAGCACGGCCTGCCGCTGACACTCAAGGACCGCAAGGCCGCCGCGCTGCGCCTGATGGTGATGTACCCGCTGTGGTCGGACCGCCGGATCGCGGCGGTCGCGGGCTTGGATCACAAGACCGTCGGCGCGATCCGCCGGCGGGCCGGTGGGGAAATTCCCCAGACCTCCCGTCGTCTCGGCCGGGACGGCCGGGTGCGGCGGCTGCGCGAACCGGCGGCGCCGCGGCCGAATCCGGTGCACAGCGGCGAAAACCCGCTGACGGCAATGCGTTCGCTGCCGTCGATGCTGGACAGCCTGCGCCGGGATCCGTCGCTGCGCCTGACCGAGACCGGCCGCCAGGTGCTGCGCTGGCTCGACGCGGCGCCGCGCACGCCGATCGAATCGGCGGAGCTGGCCGAACAGCTGCCCGAGCACTGCCTCAACCTCATTCTCGAACTCGCACAACAGAACGCGGAGACCTGGCGCCGGTTCGCGGCCCGGGTCGGCGACCGCCTCGACGAGCAGACACTGGCCATTGCCGGCAATTCTTGATCAAAAACTCCACGCATTCGATCGGCCATTTCCAGGAATGGTCGATCGTTTGCTTTGTTGACCCAGCGCGGCCGACCTCGAAAGATGTAGCGCAGGGGCCGAGAGAACGGAGCTGATCCGATGCGTTCGAGAAGTGAAATCAACAGCAGGGTCGAGTCGATCGGGACGTATCTGCCCGAAAAATCGGTCAGCACGGCGGATCTACTCGCACGGATCGATATCGGACGATTGCGTGCCGGGAAATTGCCGCCGCTCGAAGAACTCACCGGCGTCCGCGAACGCCGGGTCTACGACGATTCCGACGACAATTACGAAGACTCGATTACCCTTGCTGTCAACGCGATTCAGGACTGCCTGTCCCGATCGCAATACTCGGTCGGTGAAATAGACGTCGTCATCTCCGCGTCGATCACGCGCAGGGTCGGCCGGGAGCGCAACGGCCTCGAACCGGCGCTGGCCGCGCTGCTGGCCGAGAAGATCGGTGCGAAGCAGGCCGTCGCGTTCGACATCTGCAATGCCTGCGCGGGCATGGTCACCGGTGTCATGGTGCTGGACCGGATGATTCGCGCCGGTGTCGCCCGAAACGGGATCGTGGTCAGCGGCGAGCAGATCACCCCGATCGCCGAGACCGCGGTGCGGGAGATCGCCGAGCAGTATGATCCGCAATTCGCCTCGCTGTCGGTGGGTGACTCCGGAGCCTGCGTGATACTGGACCGGGCGACCGACGACGCGGACATCATCGAGTACGTCGACCTGATGACCTCGGCGTCCTACGCCGAATTCTGCATCGGCGGCCCGAGCCGGAACGGCGCGGGCGTGGCCATGTACACCGACAACAAGGCGATGCATACCGAGGAACGCTATCTGCAGGGCATCACCTGGTACCTGGACTACTTGCGCCGGCGCGGCACCGATATCGACGCCGAGAAACTCGATTTCATCATTCACCATCAATTCAGCGCCCGCGCCCTGGATTACATCAACGCGCTATTGGAACGCGAGTCCGGCCGCCTGGCGCCGGAAAGCCTCACGGTGCTGGAGCGCTACGGGAACACCGCGTCCACTTCGCATTTCGTCGCACTGCACGACCATTTGAAGCGCGGCACCATCGCGCCCGGTTCGAAGATCCTCATCGTGCCGTCCGCTTCCGGGATGGTGTATGGCCACATGTCCGTTCGCGTCACCGCACTGAAGGCTTGATCATGGGTGTATCCATTATTTCCGCGGCCACCGTCGACGCCGCGGCAGGCGCGGGTTCGGTGGAACGTTGCGCGCTGGCCGTCCGGGCGGCGCTGGACCAATCCGGTATCGGCGACAGCGAGATCGCGTTGCTGCTGAACACCGGCATCCATCGCGACGAGAACATCGTCGAGCCGGCCGTCGCCGCGCTCATCCAGAAGCAGGCCGGTATCAATCTGCGGTATCAGGGGCAGCAGCGGCCGGCGCTGTCCTTCGACCTCATGAACGGGCCGTGCGGGTTCCTGGACGCGGTCCAGGTGGCCGCGGTGACGGGCGCCCGCCCGGCGGTCATCGTCGCGGGTGAGGGCCATCCATCCCGGCTGGAGCAGTCGGACTTCCCCTATCTGACCAGCGCCGCCGCGGTGGTGGTCGGACCGAGCCCGGGCCGGGCCGGCTTCGGCGCCCTCTACCGGGCCCGCACCACCGCGCCGGTCAAGCCGCTGGCCTATGTGCCGCTGGCCACCATGGGGACCGAGGGTTGCCGGGTCGTCGGCCTGGATCAGCCCGACGAGCAGGCGCGGCAACGCGGACTCGATATCGCGACCGAGGTGGTGATCGCTTGCCTGGAACAGGAGGGCCTCGATCCCGCCGACTGTGTGCTGCTGGCCGGCGAACCTCGCCCCGGCTTCGCGAAAACCGTTGCCGCGGCTGCCGGTATCGACGAGGTGTACACGCCCGGCACGCCCGCTGACCCGCACAGCGCGGCCCTGCCGTTCGCTTACCGCTCCTGGCGGGCGGCCGAGCCACGCAGCCGCGCCCGCCATGCCCTGTTCCTCGCCGCCGACGGCCATTTCGTCGCGACCTGCGCACCCTACGGGCTGTGAACAACGGCAGCGCCCGCCGATGAATTTCGGCGGGCTGTCCGGTCTGTATGGAGAGCAACCCATCGACCGGGAGAATACGAATCATGGACCCTGAACAGATTCAGGAGCAGATACGGAACGAGCGGCTGGCGCTGGCGGACTTTCTCGACGGTCTGAGCGAGGCGGAATGGAAACAGCCCTCGCTGTGTGCCGGATGGACGGTGCACGAGGTCCTCGCGCACCTGACCTTGTCGAACCGGGACACCCTGCGCACCGTCCTCGTGGATGTCATCCGGGCCAAGGGCAACTGGGATCGGGCGAACGCCGACGCGGCGATCCGGCGGGCGGCTCAGTTCAGCCCCGCCGAACTCCTCGCGCAGTTGCGGGCGGGTGCCGGCAACCATCGGCGTTCACCCGGTGCGGGGGTGCTGGATCCGCTGGCGGACATCCTCGTGCACGGGCAGGACATCGCGCGCCCGCTCGGCCGGACCCTGCGGCCGGCTCCGGAGCAGGTGATCGCGCCGCTCGAATACGTGCTCGGCAGCATGTTCTACGGGGCTAAGAAGCGGCTGCGCGGTAAGCGGCTGGTCGCGACCGACGTGCGGTGGAGCCATGGCGACGGTGCGGAGGAAGTGCGCGCCCCGGTGGTCGACCTGCTGTTGATCGCCACCGGGCGGACCGTGGATCCGTCGCTGCGCTCGGCCTGACCGGCGGTTCAGGGCTTGGTGTCCGCGGTGGCCGCTTGCTTGCGGTCGTAGGGTGCGCGTCCGGCCGGTAGCGCGGGCGCGGGCTTCGGCTCCAGGTGCGGAATCTTCAGCGTGACAGGCGATTCGGTGAGCCGGGCTGGTTCGCCGTGATGATGGAAGGTGAGCGGCGCACCTTCCAGCAGCCGGTAGGTGGCGGCGTCGCGGGTGATCTCGACCGCGATCCGGCTGTCGCGCCAGATGATTCGGAACGCGAGCCGGTCCAGCTCGTCGGGCAGGCGCGGCGCGAAACAGAGTCGGCCGCCGTGCGTGCGCATG
Source organism: Nocardia sp. NPDC051832 (assembly GCF_040681285.1). Lineage (NCBI taxonomy): Bacteria > Bacillati > Actinomycetota > Actinomycetes > Mycobacteriales > Nocardiaceae > Nocardia > Nocardia sp. NPDC051832. The sequence continues at coordinate 449,879 of NZ_JBFAYL010000004.1, read as the reverse complement.
CCGCCGAACCCGCCCACACAGCAGATCCAGGTGCCCGCCAGCGAGGCGATGTGCAGTCCGTTGGAGACGTTGCGGTGCAGATCGTGCAGGTCCGTCAGCGCGGCCTCGCCGAAATAGGCGTAGGCCAGGCCCAGATGGCCGACCTCGGCGGCCAGCACGGACTGCGGGCAGGCCGACAGCGACGAGTCCCGCACCGTAAGCGCCTCGTAGTACTCGAAATTGCGGGCCTTCTGCTCCGGGGTGAACATCTCCGGGCGCAGATACATCGCGAGCGTGAGATCGGCCTGCTTCACCACTTGCTTCCGGTACAGGTCGAAGTAGTGGTAGTTCAGCAGCAGCGGATACTTCTCCGGCGGTGTCGCCGCGAAGTTCCAGCGGGCGTGCCGGGTGCAGCCCTCGGACTGCTCGTGCACACCCAGCTCCGAGTTGTACGGGAGCGCCATACGTTTCGCGGCGTCGCGCCAAGCCGCGATTTCGGCGTCGGTCACCTCCAGCCGGCGCGCCAGCTCCGGGCGGCGCGCACACGCCTCGGCGGCCTCGTGCAGATTCTGCTGCGCCATCAGGTTGGTGTAGGCGTTGTTGTCGGCCAGCGCCGAGTATTCGTCGGGCCCGGTGACCCGGTCGATCCGGAACGCGCCCGCACCGTCGAGATGGCCGAGGCCGGCCCAGAGCCGGGCGGTCTCCACCAGAAGCTCGACGCCGCACTCGGTTTCGAACTGTTCGTCGCCGGTCGCCGCCAGATAGCGCACCACCGCGTCGGCGATATCGGCGTTCACATGCACCGCCGCGGTGCCAGTCGGCCAATATCCCGAGCCCTCTTCGCCATTGATGGAACGCCACGGGAACATCGCGCCGGGCTGGCCGAGTTCGCGGGCGCGCTGGCGCGCCTGATCGAGGGTGGCGTGCCGCCAGCGCAGCGCGTCCCCGGCCGCGATCGGGTTGGTGTACATCAGCACCGGCAGCACGAAAGTCTCGGTGTCCCAGAACGCGTGGCCGTCATAGCCCGGCCCGGTGAGCCCCTTGGCCGGGATGGCCCGGGTCTCGCCGCGGGCTCCGGCTTGCAGCACATGGAACAGCGCGAACCGCACCGCCTGCTGGAGTTCCGGGTCGCCGTCGATCTCGATGTCGGCGTCGGCCCAGAACTTGTCCAGATATTCGCGCTGCCGTTGTAGCAGCTCGTCCCAGCCGGTCTCCAAACCCGCGGCCAGGGCCGCGTCCACCTGTGCCCGCAGCGCCGGGGTGGACCGGCGGCTGGACCAGCCGTACGCGAGATACTTTGTCAGGCACAGCTTGTCGCCCTTGGCGACGTCGACCGCGACGGTCAGCCGGGCCAGATCGTCCTCGGCGTGGATATCGCAGCGCGGCGTCTCGGTGACCTCGAGTTCGTGATGCATGCCCGCCGCCATCCGCAACCCGGACCGCCGGGTGTGATGGGCGAGCACCGCGCTGAAATCCCGGGCCGCCGCGAAATCCGCGATCAGCGGCCGATCCAGCACCGCGGCCAGCCGCGGATCCCCGGCCTGCGTCGGAACCGGTTCGTTGGCCAGCAGATCCGACTGGATCACCAGGTCCATGTCGTCGTCGAGCGGTTCCACCTCGTAGCGGATCGCGGCCAGCGCGCGGTCGGTGAACGACACCAGCCGTTCGGAAGTGATCCGGATGTTGCGGCCGGTGGGGGAGGTCCACACCGTGGTGCGGCGCAGCGTGCCGGAGCGGAAGTCCAGCACCCGTTCGTGTTCCACCGCTTTGCCGTAGCGCAGGTCCAGGGGCTCGTCCTCGACGAGCAGCCGGATGATCTTGCCGTCGGTGACGTTCACCATCGTCTGGCCGTCGCCGGGATAGCCGTAACCGCCTTCGGCGTAGGGGAATTCGCGCTTCTCGTAGAATCCGTTCAGGTAAGTGCCGGGTTTGCCGACCGGCTCGCCCTCCTCGAAGCTGCCGCGCAAGCCGAGGTGGCCGTTGGACAGCGCGAAGATCGATTCGGTGCGGTGCAGGGCGTCCAGATCCAGTCCGCACCAGCGCAATTCCCACGGGGCGATGTCGAAGCCCGAGCAGTGCCGCTTCATCGCCGTTGCTCCAGCTCGGTGAGATCGGTGACCACGACGTCGGCCCCGGCGGCGCGTAAGGCGTCCGCGTGTCTGCCGTCGCGGACCCGGTCGACGCCCACCACGTAGCCGAACGCGCCCGCGCGCCCCGCCTCGACACCGGCGACCGCGTCCTCGAAAACCACTGCCTGCTCCGGCTTCACCTCGAACGCCTCGGCTCCGGCGAGGAAGGAATCCGGGGCCGGTTTGCCGCTCAGCCCGCGCCGCGTGATCGCCACGCCGTCGATCCGGACCTCCACCAGGCGAGCCAGATCCGCGGCCCGGAGCACCGCCTCGGCGTTCGCCGAAGAGGTCACCACCCCGATCCGCAGTCCAGCCGCGCGCAGCCGCTCGAGGTATCCCGCCGCCTCCGGATACACCCGGACCCCGTGCCGCTCGATCACCGCCAGCAGCAGCTGATTCTTCTGGTTGCCGACCCCGTGCACCGTCGAATCCCCGGGCAGGTCATCGGGATTGCCCTCCGGCAAGGTGATGTCGCGCGAACCCAGGAACTCGCGCACACCGTCGGCGCGGGGCCGGCCGTCCACGTACGCCAGATAGTCGTCCTCGCTGAACGGCTCGTAGCCGTCGCCCAACCGCCGCGCCAGAAACGCGTCGAAAGTCTCCTTCCACGCCCGCCGGTGCACCTGCGCGGTATCGGTCAGCACACCGTCGAGATCGAACAACGCCACCGTGATCGAAGCTGGAAAACCCATACTCCGGAGCTTTCCCGGATCGAGCCGGGCAAACCGGGCGTCGTCCGGAAACTGTGTTCTGAGCGCCGTTTTAATCCGCGGGTAGATGGACGTGCAGCGTGCGGGCCAGCTCCGCGACCTCTGCGCAGGAGTCTGCAACGGCCTGTGGCGAATGGCTGGTTACTTGCAGGAAAACGGTGCCCTCGGCGGTATCGAAGCCGACACCGCAGCTGTTGTGCACTCGATCACGGATCTGGGTCGCGGCGCGCTCATCGATGGTGACCGGCTCGGCGTCGGCCAGGAAATCCGCGGTTTCGGCGAGCTGCCGCAGCGGGCTCGTGTGCGAGAAGGCGTTGAGTTCCCCGTGCCGCCCACGCCACCGGCACCCCTTGTCGCCCTTGCCTTTAGCGCTCTCGGCTTGATTGTCCTTGCTGGCCGGGTCGAATCCGGCGTCGTGCAGGATGTTCTCCGGAATCCCCACACAGGGATCCCACAATTCGGCGACCGCCAGCGATTTGTGCTGGGCGAAATGCGCACGCCCGATCTGCGCTTCGGAAATCGAGCAGCCGGTCGCCGCGACCGCCGCCGTCAGCGCCAGCAGCGCCAACTCTCTCCCACGTACGCGAAACTGCATGCCGTTGCCGCCTTCCGTGCGTCCGCCTCGAAGCGATCTCCGGTCCATACGGCCCCTGTCCCTGGCCAGTGGCAATCGTATAGCTATTGGACATCGGAATGCGGGACCAGCGACGGCGGGCCTATCGTTCGACTGTGACCACCCCACTGCTCTTTCTCGACGTCGACGGTCCGCTCATCCCGTTCGGCGGCGCCGCGCAGGAGTATTCCCAGTGGCACAGTGGCCCAGCCATTCCGGACGGCGCGAATCCGCTGCTGGTGCGGGTCGACCCGGCGCACGGTCCCCGGCTCAGTGCGTTGCCGTGTGAGCTGGTCTGGGCCACCACTTGGACGACGGACGCGAACGAACTGATCTGCCCGCGCCTGGGCCTACCTGACCTGCCGGTCGTGCTCTGGCCGGAATTCGATTCCGTCGACGACCACCGCGTGCATTGGAAGACCTGTCCTCTGGTGGACTGGGCAGCCGACCGGCCGTTCGTGTGGGTCGACGACGAAATCACCGACGCCGACCGGAACTGGGTCACGGCGAACCATTCCGCGCCCGCGCTGCTGCATCGCGTCGACCCGCGCCGCGGGCTGACCGAGGCGGACTTCGTGACCGTCGCCGAGTGGCTGGCCCGGGCCTAGCGCGGGGACACGCGGTGCGAGAGGTTTCGGCGCGAACGGGCCGGGAATTTCCGCCGCGAGTCGGGTATCTGCCCGGCGGAAGGAAGAACTGTCATGTCAACTTCTGCGATGAACACCATGCGGCGGTCGCCGGTGCAACTCGGCGCCCTGGCCGTGGGCGCGGTGTTCCTTCTGGTTGGTGTACTGGGGTTCATTCCCGGTGTCACCTCGGGATACGACAATCTGGAAATGGCGGGGCACGAATCGCACGCCGAACTGCTCGGCATATTCCAAGTCTCGATCCTGCACAACGTCGTGCACCTGCTGTTCGGACTCGCGGGCCTGCTCGCGGCGCGGACGGCCGCGGTGGCGCGGATGTACCTGATTGTCGGCGGCGCAATCTATTTGGTGCTGTGGCTGTACGGTCTGGTCATCGACCGCGCCAGTGACGCGAACTTCGTTCCGGTGAATGCCGCCGACAATTGGCTGCATTTCGTTCTGGGGGTGGGCATGGTCGCCCTCGGATTCCTGCTGCCGCGGTTGGGAGCACGGACCGGCGTCTAGTCGACGCTCACGGGATCTGGCGGCGCCCGCGCCGGCTGCCGGTGTAGGCGAGTTCTCGGACCGTGCTGACGACGTCCGGAACCATTCGCACACCCGGTGGGCAATGCAGAATCGGATCGAAATAGTCCACCGGGTGCTCGACCGCCTCGTCCTGGCGCAAGGTCAGTTCGGCGAACTTGCGGTGGGGTTTGGCGTAACTGCTCGCGGTCAGCAGGAACGTCAGGAAGTTCTCTCGCACGTAACCGGCCATCGCGTCCAGTGACGCCGAATCCGGTTGCGCGCGATCGGGTTCGGCGAAGATCCAGGTCGCGTCCGAGCTGTCGAAACGGTAGGGCAGCAGGCTGCCGTAGCGGGCGTTGCGCCAACCGCGGGTGGGTGTGACCAGGAATCGGGTCAGGTTTCCGGTGCCGGTGGTGGCGAGCGCGAAATCCCACGGCCGGTTGTCGCGAGTGGGCACCCGGAATGCGAGGCCGAGCACGTCGGGCAGGCCGGCGGGCATGGAGGTCCCCTTGGACAGGCGCGCGGTCACCGGCTGCTCGCCGACGCCGAAGAGGTGCTCGAATTCGCTGTCCGCGCGGATCCGGCCGGTCAGATAGATGCCGTCGGGATGGAACACGCGCGCGCCGCGCAACCGCGCCACCACTCCGAACGCGTTCTCCACCACTGCTGCTGGGTACTGGGCCATCGGAGTTCCCTTCACGCGTCGACTGCGTTCTCCTTTCGACTGCCCGGACCGGGGCCTGGTAAACCGCAATATGAGAAAGGTGTCTTGTTGAGAACCTGAAGTCTTGCTGATATGAATGGTGCGCACACGTAGCGCTGGGAAGGACCGAAGCAGATGCAGATCCGCGACAACGTCGCACTCGTCACCGGAGGCGCGTCGGGGCTCGGTCTCGCCAGCGCCCGCCGCCTGATCGACGCCGGCGCCGAGGTCGTGCTCTTCGACCTGCCGGAATCCGAAGGGGAACAGGCGGCGGCGGAACTCGGCGCGGTCTTCGTCCCCGGCGACGTCACCGACGAGGACGACGTGAACGCCGCCCTCGACCGCGCCGACGAGCTCGGACCGCTCCGCGCGGTGGTCAACTGCGCGGGCATCGGCTTGCCGGGCCGGGTCCTGACCGGTGATCGCGTAGTGCCGCTGCACGCGTTCCAGCTGGTCGTCGAGGTCAACCTGATCGGCACCTTCAACGTGCTGCGCCTGGGCGCCCAGCGCATCGGCCGCACCGATCCGGTGGCCGGCGAACGCGGCGTCATTGTCAATACCGCCTCCGTCGCCGCGTTCGACGGGCAGATCGGGCAGGCCGCGTACTCCGCGTCCAAGGCGGGTGTCGCCGGGATGACGCTGCCGCTCGCGCGCGACCTGGCCGACCGGCTCATTCGCGTCGTCACCATCGCCCCCGGCATGTTCGACACCCCGCTGCTCGCCGGGCTGTCGCCCGAGGCGCGGAAATCGCTGGAAGCGCAGATCCCGCATCCGCAGCGCCTCGGCGACCCCGGCGAGTTCGGCGCGCTGGTCGCGCACATCGTCGACAACCCGATGCTCAACGGTGAAGTCATCCGCTTGGACGGCGCGATCCGGATGGCGGCCCGCTGAATTCGGCTGCTGGATCGAACTTTCACCCGTGGGTGTGGTAGGCGTACAGGGTGGAAGGAACACCGTTCGGCCGGTATAGGCTCGTCGAATTGCTCGGCGAAGGCGGCATGGGGCAGGTGTACCGGGCCTTCGACACCGCGACCGACCGAGTCGTCGCACTCAAGGTGCTGCCGCCGCATTTCGCGCACGACAAGGTGTATCGGGAACGCTTCCGCCGGGAAGCGCAGGCGGCGGCGCGGCTGAGTGAGCCGCACGTCATTCCGATCCACCACTACGGCGAGATCGATGGACGCCTGTATCTGGACATGCGGCTGGTCGAGGGCACCGACTTGGGTTCGCTGCTGGTCCTGGGCGGGCCGTTGCCGCCGCCGAAAGCGGTGTCGTATCTCGAACAGGTGGCGGCGGCGCTGGACGCGGCGCACGAGGCCGGTCTGGTGCATCGCGATGTGAAGCCCTCCAATGTGCTTGTCACCGCGGCTGATTTCGCCTATCTGATCGATTTCGGGATCGCGGCCGGTACCGGGGAAACCAGCCTCACCACCACCGGCGCCACCATCGGGACCTTCGCCTATATGGCGCCCGAGCGGCTCACCCAAGGCAGCTACGACGGCCGCGCCGACGTCTACGCGCTGGCGTGCGTGCTGTACGAATGCCTGACCGGGGCAAAGCCTTTCCCTGGGGAGAGCGCTGAACGTCAGATCGCGGCGCACCTGACCGAGCCGCCGCCGCGACCCTCGAACGGCAATGTCTCACCCGCGTTCGACGAGGTGATCGCCCGGGGTATGGCGAAGGATCCGGCGCAGCGGTACCGGACCGCGGGCGAGCTGGCGACGGCTGCCCGCGCGGCAGTGGTTGCGCCGCGGCAGGTTCGGAGTAGCGCCCCGGCGACGGTGTTCAATCCGGCGAGGTTCGATCCCACGGAGTTGAACCGCAATCCGTCACCGGAGCAGCCGCGTCGCCCGGCCCGTGCCGGAATCATCGTCGCCGCAGCGGCTTTGGTAGCCGCGATCGTCCTCGGCGGGGTGCTGGTGAGTCAGTTCGAGAACTCCGACGGACCCGTGCCGACCACCAGCGCGCTACCGCCCGGCGTCACCTCGAGCACGCCCCCGGACACCACCTCGAATTCGACCTCGCCGAAAACGACCACGACCACCACCACCACCACGACCACCACCGTGGCGGTGCCACCACCGCCGCCCGCGGACACCATCGCCACCTTCGTCCAAGACCATTACGCCCTGCTCCCCGGCAACGTCTCGGCGGCCTGGGCCCGTCTCACCCCGCGCTACCAGAACTACATCGGCGGCTACGCCGCCTACCAAACCTTTTGGACCACAGTCTCGTCGACGGCTGTCGAGATCCTCGGCACCGACGAAAACCAGCTGACCGTCAACTACCGCCTGACCCTGCGCTACGACACCGGCAACGAAGCAACCGAAACGCGCATCGCCACACTGGTCCGCTCCGGCGACACCTACCGAATCGACAGCGCCGAACTCACCTGACGCGAATCGCAAGGTCAACCTGTCTCAGGTCATCAGTAGGGGTTGGCCTGGGTGGTCCACGCGGCGGAAAGTTCTGGAGCATCGGGCGCGGGGAAGCTGATCTTGGCGGGGTTGCCGTCGGAGGTGTAACGGAGGGCGGGGTTGGTGGCCAGCCAGTTGAGCCAGTGCGCGGAGTCGTAGGGGACTTCGCCTTTGCCGGAACGGATTCGGGGGATGGCGGTGGGGTCGACGCGGCCGTAGGGGGAAGGGGCCGGATTCGCGCCGACGAGCATGACGGCGTCGAAGTGGTACGAGATGCCATCCCACGTGCCGTTGCCGGCGAGGGCGCGGTCGGCGGGGGCGATGCCGAGCGGGAGAGCCATGGTGCGGACCGGTTTTCCGGGGACGGCGGCTTGGATGGCTCGGACGTTCTCGGCGAACTCGCGTTGCACCCCGGTGCTGTCCAGGCGGGCCAGGTTCGCGTGGCCGGCGGTGTGGGAGCCGATCTCGTAGCCGTGGTCGGCGAGCCAGGTCAGGGCGCGGGGGTTGTTGCCGAAGGGTTCGTTGTTGACGTAGAAGGTGGCCTTCGGGCGGAAGTCCGGGTAGCGGGAGCGGAACTCTTCGAGGATGCCGACGGCGGAGTCGGGGGCAGGTGTGCCGTCCGGGCCGAAAGTGAGCTGACTCAGGGTCGAGTCGTCGAAGGTGAGGACCACGGGGTGGGTGCCGGCGGGGATGTCGATCGCGCCGGAGATGTATTCGGCCGCGGTCACCGGGCGGTAGGCCTCGCGGTAGAGGCGTTCGAGTTCGTCTCGGAATTCGGCGGGGGTCTGGTCGTATTCGCCGGTCGGCGCGGGCAGCAGCTGGTGGTACATCAGCACGGGGATCAAGCCGAGTTCGTTGGCGTTGACCTGGGCGGGGTCCGCGGTGGGCAGGGGTGCGGGGGTGGTCGTGGCCGGTGGCGCGGGTGGCGGTGCGGCCACCGGCTCTGCGCCCGCGCAACCTGCCGCCGCAAACATCAAGGCCACCAACACACTTCGCACCATCACACGCGCCACCGGATCACGGTACGGGTGGGCGGGGGAATCCGGTAACGGGTCGGTGAACCTGCGACCAATTCGCAATCCGGGAATAACGATGTGCTGCACAAGATCGCCGAAAACCGGCGGCGGGCGATACGCACCGGGGATAGTAGAGTGCCCCCGAGACGAAAGTTGGTGTGCGCGTTGCTGAAACGGGTTCCGCAGTCGGGTCGTCAGCGAACAGTGCTGGTGGCGGTCGCGGCGGTGGTGGCGGTCGGGGTCGCGGCGATCGCGGTGGGGGCGATGCGAGGCTCGCCCGGCGAGCTCCCGGTGGCCGGGTTCCCGGACGGGCCGGTCAACGCGCAGGCGCTGGCGGACATGGTGATTCGGGTCGACGCGAGCGGGCACGACCCGCACGCGGTGCGGGTCGAAGTCGACGGCGAACCGGTCGCGGGGACGATCGAGGGTGACACCGTGGTGGTGCGGCCGGGTCCGCGGACCGAGGGCGAGCACCAGTTCACCGCCACCGTTCCCGGCGGTTTCCTGAGCGGCGGGCCGTCGACGTCGAAGAGCTTCGCCGTCGACGCCACCGCGCCGGTGGTGCTGATCACCGCGACGCCCCCGATGACCTCCTACCGGCAGCCGTTCGTCGTGCGCGGCACGGTGCAGGGCGCGCAGCAGGTGACGCTCGGCACGAAGCCGATCACCCCGGCTGCCGACGGCGCGTTCGAGCTCACGATGCCGCACGCGCCGGTCGGTGCGGAAGTGAAAGCCGTGGACGCGGCGGGCAACGTCACGACCGTGCCGGTCAACGCCGCCGTCGACATCCCGCGCACCCGCGCCGTCCACGTCACCGCGCACGCGTGGTCGCACGACGGGCTGCGGGAAAGCGTGCTCGACCTGGCCCGGACCGGTCGCATCGACACCGTGCAGCTCGACATCAAAGACGAGGACGGCGTCATCGGTTACGACTCGCAGGTGCCGCTGGCTCGCGAATCCGGGGCGGCGACAACGATTTACGACGCCCCCGTCGCACTGCGGCAGCTGCACGACATGGGCCTGCGGGTGGTGGGCCGGATCGTGGCCTTCCGCGACCCGAAGGTCGCCGAATGGGCCTGGCACAGCGGCCGCCGCGACTGGGTCGTCCAGAACGTCAGTGGTCAGCCCTACTCCAGTCACTACGGACCGATCGCGTTCACCAACTTCGCGAACCCCGAAATCCGCAGATACAACATCGATCTCGCGGCCGAGGCCGCCAAGCTCGGCTTCGACGACATCATGTACGACTACGTGCGCAGACCCGACGGCCCACTGAGTCAAATGCAGTTCCCCGGTTCCACCACCGACCCGACCACCTCGATCGCGGAATTCCTGCACGAAAGCCGGGACCCGGTGCACCAAGCGGGCGCGGTCCTCGGCGCGGCCGTGTTCGGCATCGCCTCCACCCGCCCGGAGCAGATCGCCCAAGACATCCCGATGATCGCGAAGTACGTCGACTACGTCGCCCCCATGCTGTACCCCTCGCACTGGAATCCCGGCGAATACGGCGTAGCCAACCCCAACTCCCAGCCCTACGACATCATCTTCGCCTCCCTCGGCGACTTCATCCGCCTCACCGAAGGCACCGGCGCAGAGGTGATCCCGTGGCTCCAGGACTTCAGCCTCGGCGTCACCTACGGCCCCGCCCAGGTCCAAGCCCAGATCGACGCCAGCCTCGCCGTCGGCATCGACAGCTACATCCTCTGGAGCCCCACCGTCCGCTACCACCTCTGACCGAAGCCCGCCGCCGCGCGGGGGCGTCAGGTGGCCGGTTCGAGGATGAACGAGGCGGTGGTGGTGGTGCTGCCGCCGAAGTTCAAGGTGGCGGCGCGGTGGGGGTTGGGGAGTTGGTTGGGGGCTTGGGCGGTCAGTTGCTTGTGGCAGTCGAGGAGCATGCGGACGCCGGTCGCGCCGACCGGGTGACCGCCGCCGAGCAGGCCGCCGCTGGGGTTGACCGGGATGCGGCCGGTCAGTTCCAAGTCGCCGTTGTCGAGGGCTTGCCAGCTTCGGCCGGGGGCGGTGATGCCGAAGTGGTCTATGGCCAGGTATTCGCTGATGGTGAAACAGTCGTGGGTTTCGATGAGGTCCAGGTCGTCGACGCCGGTGATGCCCGCTCGGCCGAAAGCGTCGAGGATGGTGGCGCGGACGTGCGGCAGGACGTAGTCGTCGCTGCGGGCCAGTTTGGCGGACAGGGGAAGGCCGACGGTGCGGTGGCCCCAGCCGGTGATCCGAGTCAGCGGCGCGGTGGCTGGATTACGTTGCAAGAAGCGGGAGTTGACCAGGATGACCGCGGCGGCGCCGTCGGTCATCGGTCCGCAGTCGACCTTGTGCATTCTGCCCTCGACGATCGGGTTGGCGATCGGGTCGGCGGTGAAGCTCGCGGGCGTGTACTCCCAGCCGCGGGTCTGGGCGTTGGGGTTGGTGCGGGCATTGCGGGCGTTGAGTTCGGCAATGGCCCAGAGCTTTTCGGGGTCGAGGCCGTAGCGGCGGTCGTACTCGTCGGCGATCGCGCTGAACATGTACGGCCACATGAACTTCGCCGACTCGCCCTCGTGACCGGCCCAGGCCGCCGCGCCCATGTGCTGGGCGCCCACGTCGCCGGGGACCGTCTTCTCCAGTTCGATGCCGACGACCAGAGCGCAGTCGTAGCGGCCGGATTCGAGGTCGGCCATCGCGGCGAGCAGCGCCAGCGAGCCGGACGCGCATGCTCCTTCGTGCCGGGTCGCGGGGACGCCCCACAGCTCGTCGCGCACCGTCGCGGGCAGGCCGCCGAGTTGCCCTTGGCCCGTGAACAACTGGCCGAAAGCGTTGCCGACGTGGATCACCTGGATCTGGCCCGGATCGATGCCGGTGGCCGTGCAGGTGTGGTCGAGCGTCTCGGCCATGAGGGTCGAGTTGTCGCCGCCTTCTTTGGTGATGTTGCGTGCGAAGTCGGACTGGTATCCGCCCGCGATCCATACCGAGCTCATCCGAACTACCACCTTCCGATTTAGTACAGTTAATGAAGTACCGTGTCGATGCGAAGAACGCAAGACCTGACCGCGCGCCGCAGTGAATTCCGCTGTGATTGACTGCTCGAGTGTCCGGTCGAGTTCGGTAGAGGAGGAGTTCGTGTCGGAGTTGCGGTCCGCCGAGCCTGGAACCCGGCCGCCGGCCGGGCTCGATCCGGTCGCCGCCACCTTCGACCTGCTCGGCGACCGGCTCACGCTCGCGATCCTGCGCGACGCCTTCCTGTATCAGACCCGGCGGTTCAATCAGTGGATCGACCGCACGGGCGCACCGCCGGCCGTGCTGACCTCCCGGCTGAACTCGCTGGTGGAAGCCGGTGTCCTGCACCGAGTCCCGCAGCCGAACACGGCGGATCGGTCCGAATACCTGCTCACCGACCTGGGCCTGGCGACCTGGGAGATCTTGATCGGCCTCTGGGGCTGGCACCGCGAGTGGTCGCCGTCGGGTGCGTGGCAACCCGAACTGGTCCATGCCGAGTGTGGCCATCGCGGGCCGACGGTCGTGCTGTGCCGGGGTTGCGGCGTCACCGTCACCCCGCACGAAACCGCCGTCGAGCTGCGCCCCGATGTGGTGTGGGCGCTCGGCTCCAGCGGGCGCCGGCGCTCCACGCGGGCGCCCGAGGCGGCGGTGCCGGGCCGGGACATGTTCACCGAGGTCATGGTCGCGATCGGCGACCGCTGGAGCGCGGCGATCACCGGCCTGGCGCTGGCGGGTATCCGCCGCTTCAGCGACTTCCGCGCGAACCTCGATATCTCCCCGACAACGCTGACCGATCGGCTCAATCGTCTGTGTACCGCGCAGATCCTGCGCAAATCCGCGGGCGGACGGGAGTACCGCCTCACGCCCCGTGGCCGGGCGCTGTTCGGTGTGTACGCGTTCCTGCTGGCGTGGGCGGCTCGTGCCTATCCCGGTGCGGAGCCGGGAGTGCTGATCCGCCACCAATCCTGCGGCCGGCCGCTTGTTCCGGCGCTGCGCTGTCGCGGCTGCGACGCGCGATTGGATCGTGCGGCAGTTGTTTTCGAGCCGCTGCCCGAGGAAATGCGCGACCGCCTCGGCTGATCTGCCGCCGCACGCAACCCCTGTCTAACTCTTGACACCTCTTCATGAGACCTGTATCACTTCATTAACTGTACTAACTAGGAGCAGTTGATGTCGCTGAACGAAGAGCTCGTCGCCCCCGCCGCGGAGGCATTCGCCAACCCCTATCTGGAGGGCCCCTACGCCCCGACGCAGCAGGAGGTCACCGTCACCGACCTCCCGGTACTGCACGGCGAGATCCCCGCCGACCTGGACGGTGTCTACGTCCGCAACGGACCGAACCCGCAGTTCGCCCCGCAGGGCCGCTACCACTGGTTCGACGGCGACGGCATGCTGCACGCGGTGCATTTCGAGAACGGCCGCGCCGACTATCGCAACCGCTTCGTGCGCACCGCCGAGTTCGAAGCCGAACGCGCCGCGGGAACCGCGTTGTGGCGCGGCGTGATCGAACCCTGGGACGACAACCCACCCGGCGACCGCCGCGAACGCAATTCGGCCAACACCGATGTCGTGTTCCACCATGGCAACCTGCTCGCCACCTGGTATCGGGCGGGCAAACCGTATGCGCTGGACCCGATCACGCTGGAGACCCGCGGCGGCGACACCTTCCACGGCACTCTCACCTGCGAGATGTCGGCGCACGCGAAGGTCGACGAACGGACCGAGGAACTGGTCTTCTTCGACTACGGCATCCACACGCCCTACCTGCGCTACGGCGTCGCCGATCCAGGCGGCACTGTCACCCATTTCACCGGTATCGATCTGCCCGGCCCGCGCCTGCCGCACGACATGGCCATCACCGAGAACTATTCGATCCTGATGGACCTGCCGCTCTACAACGATCCCCGCGCCGCCGCGGCCGGCCGGTTCAAACTGTTCTTCGACCGCGAACTGCCGAGCCGTTTCGCGATCCTGCCCCGCTATGGCGACGCGACCGAGGTGCGCTGGTTCGAGGCGGCGCCCGGCTACATCTACCACTCCGTCAACGCGTGGGAAGAGGGCGAGGAGATCGTCCTGGTGGCCTGCCGGGTGTCCAAGCCGAGTCCGGTCACCGACCGCACCAACCCGCTGGCCCAGTTGCTCGCCTACCTGCGGCCCGAGGCGACCCTGCACCGCTACCGGTTCAACCTGCGCACCGGAGCGACCACCGAAGAGCCGATGGACGAGGTGAACACCGAGTTCCCGGCGATCGATCAGGGCAGGACCGGTCATCCGAACCGCTGGTCCTATCAGATGCGGCTTTCGGTGGACCACACCATGCTGTTCGACGCGGTCGTGAAATATGACGTGCGCACCGGCGCGAAGCAGACCCAGGAATTCGGCCCCGGCATCGCGGGCAGCGAAGTCACCGTGGTCCCGCGCCCCGGCGGCCGCGGCGAGGACGACGCGTGGCTGACCATGTTCGCCACCGACATCCGGACCGGCGCCTCCGAGGTCTGGATCTACGACGCCGCCGATCTCGCGGCCGGACCGAGCTGCCGGCTCGGGCTGCCGGTGCGCGTGCCGCTCGGCTTCCATGCCACCTGGGTCAGCGGGGACCGAATGCGCGCCGCCGCGGCACCTTCCGAAAGCGCTAGCTGATCGCCGAGGGAGAACCGTCGATGTGGTTGCATGCGGGGCGCTCGATGAATGAGCCGAGCCTCAGTGTGAGCCTGCCGTATTGGCAGGATCGGGATCCGCTGGAAGCCCTCGCGGTGGCCGACGCCGCCGACAAGCTCGGTTACCACCAGTTGTGGGTCGGGGAGATGGCGACCTTCGACGCCTTCGCGCTGGCGAGCGCGATCGGGAACCGGGCCGGCGGAATTCCTTTGTGCCTAGGGCCATTCGCGGTCGACGTTCGGACTCCCGCGACGATCGCCATTGGTTCGGCCAGTGTCGCCGCCCTGACCGGTCGGCAGGTCGACGTGGCGATCGGCACGTCCAGCACGGTGCTGGTCGAGCAATGGCATGGCAGGCAACGGCGCAATCCCGCTCGGCATCTCGAAGAATCGGCACTGATCTTGCGGGGCTTGCTGGCCGGGGAGAAGGTCGACTTCACCGGCCGTGTCGAGTCGACGCGCGGGTACCGGCTGCGGCTGGACGCACCCCGCTCGACCCTCACCATCGCGGCCTTCGGGGCCCGTGCGCTCGCCTGTGCCGCGAAGACCGCTGACCGCGTAGTACTGAACCTGGTTACTCCGGCGCAGGTCCGGCGCTGCGTGGAGGTGATCCGCAACGTCGCCGAACACGAGAACCGGCCCGCCCCAAAGGTTGCCGTGTGGGTGACTGCCGCGGTCGATCCGGAGCCGGAGATGACGGCGACGGTGCGGCGCGGGATCGTCGGCTACCTGGCTGCCCCGGGCTACGGGGAAATGTTCGTCGAAGCGGGCTTCGGCGCGATCGTCGACCTGGCCCGCTCCGGCGCTCATCCACGCGAAATCCTGGCCGCCGTCACCGACGAATTGCCCTATTCGGTCGGATTGTTCGGTGACGAACCGGCCGTGGCCGCTCGCCTGGCCGAGTATCGGGCCGCCGGTGCGGATGAAGTAGTCGTCGTTCCGGCGACCTCCGCTGCCGACCCCGCCGGGTTCCGAACGCTGGAAACCATCGTCCGCGTGGATCACGAACAGCCGACACCATGATTCCGGCTCCTATCCCGGACCGACGAGGACTGCGATGAACGACTCCTCTTTCCCCGCACAGGCTTACATCTACGACGCGGTCCGGCTGCCCCGGGCGCGCGTCCGAAAGCACGGTGGCACGCTGGTTGAGCTGCCCCCGTACGAATTGTTCGGTCAGCTGCTGGCCGCGCTCGAATCCCGTTCGCTACCGCCCGAACTCGTCGATGACGTGATCGTCGGCCTCAGTACCGTCACCGGTGAGCAGGGCGGTGACCTGGCCCGCGCGGCCGTGCAGTGGGCAGGCTGGCCGGACGCCATTCCGGGTGGCGTGGTGTCCCGGCTGTGCTGCTCCGGCCTGGACGCCCTCGAAAGCGCCGCTGCCCGAATTGCTTCCGGAATGGCGGACATCGTCGTCGCGGGCGGTGTCGAATCCATGTCCCGGGTCCCGATGCTCGCCGACCGGCCCGCCATCGCCACCGATCCGGACCTGGGTGAACGCACGGGTTTCGTCACTATCGGTGTCTCCGCAGACCTCACTGCGGCGGTCTCCGGGATCACCCGTCCCGAGCTCGACGCCTACGCGGTCCGCTCGCATCAGCGCGCCCTCGCCGCGCCCCAGGGCAATTCGCTGATCCCGGTCCGCAAGGGCGAGGCGGTGCTGCTCGACGCCGACGAGGGCGCGCGTTCCGACGCGAGTCTCGAAGCTTTCGAACAACTTCCAGCGCTGTTCGGCGACGATGGTGCCGCCTGGGAACGGGTCGCCCGCCGCCTACCCGAAGCACCACGACCGGCCGCGGGCCTGCACACCCTGGCCACCGCACCCCAGCTCGCCGACGGCGCGTCAGCATCGGTGATCGGAACCCGCTCCGCGGCGGCCCGATTGGACCGACCGCCACTGGCGGTGATCGCCGGGACGGCGCAGGCCGCCGTGCGCTCACCCTTGTTGACCGCCCCGGCGATCGCGGCGAAGGCGGCCCTGCACCGCGCCGGAATCACCAGCGCCGACCTGGATCTCATCGAAGTCAACGAATCCTTCGCCGTCACCCCACTGCTACTGACCCGCGAACTGGACCTCGAACCGAACCGCGTCAACCCGAACGGCGGCGCGCTCGCGGTAGGTCATCCACTCGGCGCCACCGGCGGCAACCTGCTCGCCCTCGCCCTCGACGAACTGACCCGCATCGACGGCGAACACGCACTACTGACCATCCCCGCGGCGCTGGGCCTGGCGTCCGCCGTCGTCATCCGCCGCATCCGCTGAGCTCTTAGGAAGAAAACTCATGTCCGATCTGCCCTTCACGCCAGCCCCCGACAGCCGCGGCGTTACGCCCTGTCACCCCGAGCATCTCGTCCGCGAGTACCTCGAAAAGGGCTGGTGGCAACCGGAAACCATGGTCGACATTTTCGACACCTGGGTGCGGCAACGTCCCGATGCGGCGGCACTCACGGATCCGGCGAATCTCGCGGCGCTCACGGGTGCGCTCCCGGAGGAGCTGACTTGGCGGCAGTTGCACGAGCGCGTCGAACACACCGCGGCAGCCTTGTTCGCCAACGGGATTCGGCAGGGTGACGTGGTCGCCGTGCTGGTACCGAACTCGGTGGCGCTGGTGGCGAGCTACTTGGCGCTGTGGCGGCTTGGTGCGGTGGCCACGCCGATGCCGGTCTCCTATCGCGGCCACGAGATCTCCACCATCGTCGCCGCCTCGGGCGCGGTCGCGATCATCACGGTCGACAAATTGCAGGATCGTACGCTCGCGCAGGAGGTTTCGAGTCTCGGGCTGCGCGCCGTCTGCACCTTCACTCCGGGCGCTCCGGCGAGCCTGCACCCAGACACCGCCGTCGATCTCGGCGCGCTCCGGGAATATCTCGCGGCTCTGGAGATCACCATCAACGACCGCGTCACCATCTGCTGGACCAGCGGCACCGAGGCCGCCCCGAAAGGCGTGCCGCGTTGCCATGGCGACTGGCTCGCCATCGGCTGGGGTCCGCAGGAAGGCTTGGAGACCAGCACCGACTCGGTGATCCTGAACCCGTTCCCGCTGGTGAACATGGCCGGTTTCGCGGGCTCGCTGCTGCCCTGGCTGCTCGGCGGCGGTCACCTGGTGCAACATCATCCACTTGATCTGCCGGTGTTCCTCGGCCAGATCCAGAAGTACGGCGTCACCCACACCTCCATGCCGCCGGCCTTGCTGACCATGTTGTTGCAGCGTGCGGATCTGCGTGGTCTGGCCGACCTGTCCTCCTTGCAGAAGGTGGGCTCGGGTGGCGCGCCGCTGCCGCCGAGCGTGGTGCGCGACTGGCAGGAACAGTTCGGCATCGCGGTCCTGAACTTCTTCGGCTCCAACGAAGGCGTGTGCCTGATGGGCGCTCCGGCCGACATCCCCGACCCGGTGGTGCGCGCCCAGCATCTGCCCAACTACAGCACCCGAACTCGGGCCTGGGCCTCTCGCCTGGCGGCCAACACCGCGGTGCGACTGGTGGATCCGGCCACCGGCGCACCGGTCCACGCCGTGGGCGCGCAAGGCGAGCTGCGCCTGAAGGGGCCCAGCGTCTTCGGCGGCTATCTGCCCGGCACGGCGGCGAGCACCCCCTTCGATGCGGACGGATATCTGTGCAGCGGCGACGTTTTCGAGCTGTGTGGTGCGGACGGGCAATACCTGCGTTTTGTCGACCGGATCAAGGAGATCATCATTCGCGGCGGCATGAACATCGCGCCGGCCGAGATCGAGGGTTTGCTGCAGGATCATCCGGCCATCGCCGAGGTCGCCGTCGTAGGTTTCCCGGATGCCGTGCTCGGTGAGAAATGTTGTGCGATAGTCGTCCCCAAGCCGGGGGCGAGCATCACCCTCGGCGAGGTCACCGACCATCTGCGTGCCCGCGACATCGCCTCGTTCAAACTGCCCGAACGGCTGGAACTCGCCTCGGCGCTGCCACGCAACCCGGTCGGCAAGATCCTGCGCCGGCAACTCCGGGATGAACTATTAGAACAAGGCTGATCGGCGCGGTTTCGGTAGTCCAACGTAGGGGAATGACCGGCACTGCCGTTCCCATTGCGAGGAGTATCGATGTCTACCGACGCGATTGTTTTGCTGCGCGAAGATCACGAGGCGCTACGGACACTGTTCCGCGATTTCGAGAAAGCGGGCCCGACCGCTTACAAGACCAAAAAGCAGTTGATCGAGCAAATCATCGAACTGCTCACGGTCCATACGTATATCGAGAACGAGTGCATGTATCCCGAGGTCCGGGAGCTGGCGCCGGGCTTGGAGCAGGACATCCTGGAGTCGTTCGAGGAGCATCACATCGCCGAGGTCTTGATCGCCGAATTGGCCGCCATGAACCCGGAGGACGAGCGATTCGCCGCCAAGGCGACCGTTCTGATCGACAATGTCGATCAGCACATCGACGAGGAAGAGAACGAATGGTTTCCCAAGGTGCGAGAACATCTGGGGCGTAAGCAACTCCAGGAAATAGGAGCTCGGATGCTGGAACTGAGAGTAAAGGCGCCGAAGTCACCCGCACAGCCTTCGGCAAGGTAGCAGACGGTGGCAACAGGGGTTGCGAGTCAGACCACGCTGCGGCGGGTGGGCTGGCCGTTGCGGCCCATCACCTGTTCCCACCAGGACTCCAGGGGACTGGGGTCGGGCCAGACGATGGGAGTTTCGGAGTCCGCTTCGGCGGACGTTTGGCGCGAGGTTGCGGTAGTGCTGCGGTCGTCGAGAATGGCCACGATCTGAATTCCTCCGAGTGTTGAACTTCTCAGATGTGAACGGCGGCAGTAATTCCCGCGCCGTGCGGGCCCAAACGCCAAAGAACGAAGGGATATTCGTCGTCGGGAAGGAGCGGCCGGTGAGGGTCGATCAGGGTCGTACTCGGCGGCGCCCTACGCTCGTGCGATCCGCTCGGCAAGCGGTACGACATCATTGTCGGATTCGGCGCCGAGAACCGGCACCTGCAGGTCAGCCTAGTCGCCTTTACTCGCTCTTGGGATGATATCGGGCGCGGGTGTCGCGCGCGCCCGGGCGAGCCGGGTGATGCTCGGACGTTGCCGGGGCGGGCGCTCAGGCGTCCATGACGTGTGGCAGCCCGCGCCGGAAACGGTCGGCGTCGAGCTGCTTGAGCGGTTCGAAAACCGGCAGCGAGACCAGCGGGTGGATGGTGACCCGCGGGGCCGGGTCGCCGGCCGCGTCGAGGACGGCGTTGGTGATCGCGCGGCCGGATTCGTTGGCGCTCTCCATCGTCGCCAAGTCGATGTGCGAGCGCACATGGTCGCCGCCGAAGAAGAGGTTGGGGATCGCGCAGTGCGCGTGCGGGCGTTTGTCGTAGGAGCCGACGGTGTTGACCAGCAGCGGGGTTTCGTTGTGGATGCCGCCGCCGGACCAGGAGACGCCGGGGTCGAGGTGCCAGAAGTGGATGTCCGCATCGTGCAGCCAGCCGGTGCCGGTGTTGAGCCAGCGTTTGAGCTGCGCCCATACCTCGGCGGCGATTTCCTCGGCAGTGCAGTCCTTGGCGGTCCTGCCGTAGAGGATGCCGGGCGAATCCCAGTCCGAGACGTCCACCGACAGGCATTCCCGCACGGTGCCGTCGCCGTAGCGAGCGGCGAAGTCGCCGCGCCACATCGGCGCCTGACGCAATGCCGTGAGGGCCCAGGGCGTCCCGAGCGCGGCGATGTGTCCCTGCGGGAGCCGGGTCGGCTGCCGCAGGTAGTACTGAATGCCGACCATCCAGTCGGTGATCAACTCCGACATGCCCGCCAGGTGCGGATCGGCGTCGAGAATGTCGCCGCTCAGCAGGGGAGTGGTCTTGTCGACCGGCATGGCACAGACGTACCAGTCGGCCCGCACCGTGCTCGTGCCGCCGGCGCCCGTGACGGTCACTCCGGCGATCACGCCGTTTCGTAGCTGGAGCCGGGTCGCGCGCCGGCCCATGACGAAGACCACACCGCGAGAACGTAGATACGTGACCCACGGATCGATCCACGCCTCGTTCGTGGGTCCGCTCAGAATCCGGTCGATGCCGCCGCTGAATTGCGGGATCAGGCCGGTTCCGGCCAGCACCAGCGCTTCGCCGATGGTCCCGATGGTGCGCGCCGAACTCAGGTGCGGTTTCGCGGCGACGGTGATCCGGGTCAGCGCGCTCACCAGGTACTCGCGGTACGCGGCGGACTTGCCGTCGGCCTGCAGCATCGCCTCCCAGGTCACGTACTCCCATTGGCCGTAACGACGTTCGTTCGAGGAGGTGAACCACAGCGCGATCTGCCGGGCGAAGAAAGCCAGCTCCAGCGGGGGCAGCTGCGGGATGAAGCCGAACGCCGTGATGATGGCCGTCTGGAGCAGTTCCGGGGTGAGGTGCCGCAGACCGGTCAGCTCGACCGGCGTGAAAATCGGTGGCAGGTCCCGAAATCCGGCGATCGCGCCGTCGACCCGGACCAGATTGCCGGCGACGCCGTTGGCATTGCCGGGGAACGGGATCCGGCTCATCGTCTCCGGAATGTTCTGGTAGCAGCCGGGAAAGAACCGGAAGCCGTGTTCGCCGGGCAGGTCCGCGCGGCCGCCGGTCCCGGTGCCGGGCACGCCCATGCTGCGGGCCTTGCCGCCGAGGTAGGACGGCTCGTAAACGGTTACCTCGTAACCCCTTTCGATCAGCTCGTGCGCGGCCGACAGTCCGGCGACGCCGCCGCCGAAGATCGCGACCGATCGGCCGCTGCTGTGCAGGGCGGGCGTTTGCCGCAGCGGTCCGGCTTGTGCCTGTCCCGCGAACAAGCCGGTGGTCGTGCCCATGATCAGCGCACCGCGAAGCAGGTCGCGTCTGGTCAGGCCGGACGCGGGTCGGGGATCGTGCATGTCTAGCTCCTGGAGAGGGGGCCGTACGCCTGCGCGGATGGTCGGGGTGCGGGCGCGGGAGCGGGGGAGGGCGGAATCGCCTGGGCGGCAGCGCGGGCCTGGAGCCATTCGGCGGCGGCGTCGCGGAGCTCTTGGCCCAGGTTGACCAGCACGGTGGCGGGCGCGCCGCGTAGCAAGGCACGCGCCGTCAGCGCGGTGACACGGGCCGGGGTCAGGAGCTGTTTGGGTGTTGTGGTGCGGGAGAAGATCTCGGTGGCGGCCAGGGCCAGCGCGGGCTGGTGCTGGGCGGCGCGATACAGCTCGATCTCCAAGGGCCGCATCGGTTCCGCGCGGGCCAGGCGATTGGTCCACTGGTACATGTCCAGGCATTCGGCGGCGCGGCGGCGTTCCCAGTCGAGCAGCGCGCGGTCGAGAGCGACCGGGTCGTCCAGGACCGGTGCGACCGCCGCACCGAGCAGCCGGCCGTAGCGCAGGGCATCTCGAATGCCTTGGGCGGTAACGGGATCCTTGAAATGGCCGGAGTCCCCGGGCAGGGCCCAGCCCGGGCCGGCGGAGCGGCGGAAGTAGGAGACGATGCCGGTCGCGGCGCGTACCCGGCCGACCCGAGTGCAACCCGCCAGCCGGTCCGCGAGCGCGGGAAGACGCTCGATCGCCGCCAGATACCGGGCTTCGGCGCGGCCGGGTCCTGGTTCGGCGGATTCGGCGGGCGGTTGCACCAGGCTGAGCAGCAGCCCGTCGTCGCAGGGGAAGGCGGTGCCCAGGTCCGCGCCCGCACGCCACTGGGCCGCGACATGGCGCTCGGCGGGATTCGCGTCGCGCCAATAGGCGAAGTAGCAGTCCCGGCCGCTTGGTGTGCTGAGGTAGGGCCGGTCGGCGCCGACCAGCCGGGCGACGGTACTGCGTCGTCCGTCCGCGCCGATCACCAGCGGTGCCCGCAGTTCCACGGTGGCGCCGGAGCGGTCGGTGTATCGGACGCCGGCGACGCGTCCACTGTCCCGGACGATCTCGGTGACCTTCGCGCGTTCGCGGATCTCGGCGCCCGCCGCTCGGGCGGCCCGCACCAGTGCGTCGTCCAGCCCGGGTCTGCGCACGCACAACGCGTAATCGATGCCCTCGACCGGACTGAACGGCGAGGTGACGCAGAACCCCGAGCCGCCCGCCCGCGCGCGGGTCAGGTGCGGTGCGCCGAGGCGCTCGACGAGCGCGGCGGCGCCCAGCGGCCGCAGCTCCGCGACCCCCGCGGGCCACAGCAGATGCGTCGACACCGTGTCGGACGGGAAACGCGCGCTGTCCACGGCGATTACTCGCCGTCCGGCCCGCGCCAATGCGATCGCGGCGGCCGATCCGGCGCAGCGGGCGCCGACCACGATCGCGTCGACCTGCTCGGCTGTCATGACACCGGGCCCGCGTCGAATTGCCTTGCGGTGGCTGAATATTCGATCATGATTGCCCTCGGTCACTATGTCTCGGACACTGTGTCCGATAGTGAGCGCACCGCGGCCGAATGTCAACACCTGTCTGGGTCAGATGTGGCTGCCGTGGGGTGCGGAAGGCGAAGGAGCACAATGGCATCCATGGCGGACTCGACACCGGACCTCCGATGCCCTCGCTGACCCGCGCCGCGCGCCCCGCCCGCCCGGCGGACGACGAGCGCCGCGCCGACCTGGAGCGGCGCGTCCTCGGCGCGCTCGAACAACTGCTGGCCGAAGGCATTCCATTCACCGAGATCGCGGTGCAGCGCATCGCCGCCACCGCGCAGATCGCGCGCTCGACCTTCTATCGCTACTTCCCGGACAAGAGCCGGCTGCTGATCCGCATGGCCGAACTGGCCACCACCGATCTGTTCGGCGCGGCCGAATTATGGTGGCGCGCAGACCACACCGACCAGCAAGCCGGTGTGGTCGCGGCGGTGCGCGCGATGATCGCGGGTTTCCGCGAGCATCGCTATCTGCTGCTGGCGCTGAGCGAGGTGTCCGCCTACGACCGGGATGTCGGCGCGTACTGGCGGACGCGGGTGGCCCTGTTCATCGGACTGGTGCGCGAGCGGCTCGAAGCCGACCAGCGCAGTGGCCAGGTCAGCGCCGAATTGGACGCCGCCGCAACGGCACTCGTACTGACTTCGATGGTGGAGCGCACCATCACGGTGAACTTCTCCGCCGAGGCCGCGGTGACCGACGAGGTCCTCGCCGCGGCGCTCGGTCGCGCCATCTGGCTCACGGTCTACGGTGACACGTCCGCGTGAGCAGGGCGTTATGCCTTGTGCGGCAGGATGTTCAGAACTAGTGCGAGGCCGATCGCGAGACTGGCGCACGCTGCGAGGGTAATGCCGGTTGACCGCGTGATGGCGGCGATCCCAGCCGAGAAGGCCAGGCACGTCGAAGATGCCAGAACTGCGGTCCCCGGTTCCATACCGGCTATCCGGGTAGGTCGGTGGTCCGTCATGATCTTCGGGTACCCACCTCCCGCCGTTATGAAACCGTGATGGCGTATCGGGGACATCGGCGCAGGTACTAGGCTCAGCTGCCAAACAGGTGATCCGGCCGTGATGGTCCGGACCGGAGAAGCGGGTCGAAATGGACGAGATCGTGACCGCCGGAGTGCGCGAACAGCGGGACATGCTGGACCGAGGCGAGGTCTCGGCCGTCGAACTGGTCGAGGCGACGCTGCACCGGATCGGCGAGTCCGACCTCAACGCGTTCAGCACCGTGCTGCGCGACCGGGCGCGAGCCGAAGCCGCGGACCGCGACCGGGAACGCGCCGCGGGCACGGACCTGGGCCCGCTGCACGGCATCCCGATCGCGGTGAAGGAAGAACTCGACCTGACCGGCGAGGTCACCACCTTCGGCACCCGCGCCAACCATCGGCCGGCCACCGCGGATTCCGAGGTGGTGCGGCGGCTGCGGGCGGCCGGCGCGGTGATCGTCGGCAAGACGGCGATGCCGGAATTCGGGCAGTGGCCGTTCACCGAATCCAGCACCTATGGCGTCACCCGGAACCCGTGGGACCGCACCCGTTCCACCGGCGGCTCCAGCGGTGGTTCCGCGGCGGCGGTGGCGGCTGGGCTGGTGCCGGTCGCGATCGGCGGCGACGGCGGTGGCTCGATCCGCATTCCGGCGGCCTGCTGCGGCCTCTTCGGCTTGAAAACCCAGCGTGGCCGCGTATCGACCGCGCCGCACCCGCACCTATGGTGGGCGCTGGGTGTGGTCGGTCCGCTGACGCGCACCGTCTACGACAGCGCCCTTGTCTACGACGTGATCCGCGGCAGCACCCCCGGCGACCGCTTCCACGCCCCGGACCCGATCATGTCCTTCGTCGCGGCGGCAGGTCGCCCGAGCACCGGCCTGCGCATCGGCTACAGCACGAAATCGCCGGTGCCCCTGGCGAAACCGGACCCCCAGCATGTGCAGTCCGTCCTGGACACCGCCGAACTGCTCGCGAGCCTGGGCCATTCGGTCTTCGAGATCGACCCGCACTACCCGGACCCCACCTCGGCCTTCCTCCCGCAGTTCTTCGGCGGCGTC
This sequence comes from Nocardia sp. NPDC051832, assembly GCF_040681285.1. Classification (NCBI taxonomy): domain Bacteria; kingdom Bacillati; phylum Actinomycetota; class Actinomycetes; order Mycobacteriales; family Nocardiaceae; genus Nocardia; species Nocardia sp. NPDC051832. The sequence continues at coordinate 425,150 of NZ_JBFAYL010000004.1, read as the reverse complement.
CGCGCCGAGGCCGAACTCGTCGACAACCCGAAACTGCTGGAACGCCGCACCCGCGAAACGGTCGCCCTCGGCGCCTGGGCTCGCCGCCCGGTCGTCGAACGCGCCATCCGCCACGGAGAAGCACTGGCCCGCAAGGTAGATCGCGTCTTCGAGACCTGCGACCTCCTGCTCACCCCCACCATCGCCATCCGCCCGCCCCGCGTCGGCGTCCTCGACGGCGCGGGCAGCGTCCGCGCCCTCCTGCGCTCCATGCCGATGGCCGCCTACACCGGCATGTGGAACGTCACCGGCCACCCGGCCGCGTCCATACCCACCGGCGTGGGCACCGACGGCTTACCCCTGTCGGTCCAGCTCATCGGCCCCGCCAACGGCGAAACCACGATCCTCTCAGTGGCCGCCCAAGTGGAAGACGCGCGCCCGCAACCCCGTCCGTTCTGATCAGAGCATGCCGGGGTCCGGCAGTAGCTCGCGAATCAGTTCCTCGACGCGCTTCCGGATCTCGTCACGGATGGGCCGCACCGCCTCGACACCCTGGCCCGCCGGGTCGTCGAGCACCCAATCGCGGTAGCTGACGCCGGGAAAATACGGGCAGGCATCCCCGCAGCCCATGGTGATCACCACGTCGGAGGTCTGCACCGCGTCGGCCGTCAGGATCTTCGGTGACTGATCGCCGATGTCGATGCCGAGTTCCGACATCGCTTGTACGGCGGCAGGGTTCACCGACTCGGCCGGCGCACTGCCGGCCGACCGGACCTCGATCCGATCGCCGGCGAGGTGGGTCAGGAAGCCTTGGGCCATCTGCGAGCGGCCGGCGTTGTGGACGCAGACGAACAAGACACTGGGTTTGGCGGCCATGGCGGAGCGCCTTTCGTGAGAGCGGCTCAGTGGTGTGTGGGTTGGTCGTGGCCGACCACGACCTCGCCCGCGTGGTCGCCGGTGTCGGGATAGAGCACGGTGATCAAGGCCAAACCGGCCGCGGCGCCCAGGAGTTGGGCGGCGATGAAGGCGGGGGCCGAGGTCGGGGCGATGCCGGCGAAGGTGTCGGTGAACACGCGGCCGATGGTGACGGCGGGGTTGGCGAAGGAGGTGGAGCTGGTGAACCAGTAGGCGGCGCCGATCCAGGCGGCGACCGCGGTCGCCGACAACGCGGCGCGGCCGGTGCGAGCCAGGGCGAAGATCACCATGATCAGGCCCGCGGTGGCGACGAATTCGCCGATCAGGTGGCCGCTGGTGATGCGGTGGTGGGTGGAGAGTTGCAGGGCGGGCTGGTCGAACATGGCGTTGGCCAGGATCGCGCCGAGGATCGCGCCGCTGATCTGCGCGGCGAGGTAGGACGCGAGTTCGGCGGGGGTCAGGCCGGCGCCGCGACGGCCCGCGAGCCAGTCGGCGGCCGAGACGACCGGGTTGAAGTGCGCGCCGGAGATCGGGCCGAATACCAGGATCAAGACGGCCAAGCCGAACACGGTGGCCGTCGAGTTCTCCAGGAGTTGGAGGCCGACATCACCGGCCGAAAGCTGCTGGGCGGCAATGCCTGAGCCGACCACTATCGCTACGAGCAGCGCCGTGCCGGTGAACTCGGCGAGCGCCCGGCGGGCGAGAACGCTCACGGGGCAACGCCGGTCGGAAGCGTCGTGTCGAGCAGCCGTGACAACTGTGCCAGCGCGGCCGGCCGCACACGGTAGTAGACCCAGGTGCCGCGCCGCTCACTGGCGAGCAACCCGGCTTCCCGCAGCACCTTCAGGTGGTGCGAGATCGTCGGCTGGGTCAAATCGATACCCTCGGAGAGTTCGCAAACGCAAGCCTCGCCCCCCATGCGGCCGGCGATGGCACTGAGCAAACGCAACCGGACCGGATCCGAGAGCGCCTTGAACGCACCGGCCAGCTCGGTAGCCGCTGCGACGGTAAGAGGCTCGCGCACCAGTGGTGCCGGCGAACAACCCTGCGCAGGCGTCACCGAGAGTTCCGACTTAGACATGCGTCTATATTGACGTATATCGAATCAGACGCACAAGCAAACAGCTGGTGAACCCGGTCAGTTCACCCCGGAGCGGCGTTCGATGTTCGGGCGCGGCGGGTCCCTACGATGCGTACATGACCGTGCACGGGACCGGTGGGTGGACTTGGCGGCATCGGATGACGCCCCGGAGTCCGGACGAGCAGCACCGGGCGGCGACGCCGATGGAGCTGCTGCTGGATCTGTGCTTCGTGGTCGCGGTGGCCCAGGTCGCGTTGCGGCTGGAGCACGCGCTGGCCGAGGGGCATTTCGCGGCGGGGATACCGAGCTACTTCATGGTGTTCTTCGCGATCTGGTGGGCGTGGATGAACTTCAGCTGGTTCGCCTCGGCGTTCGACACCGACGATGTGCCGTATCGGCTGTCCACCTTGCTGGTGATGACCGGTGTGCTGATCCTCGCGGCGGGCGTGCCGCGCGCGTTCGACGACGGCGACTTCGGCATCGTGTTCCTCGGTTACCTGGTGATGCGCGTCGGGTTGGTCGCCCAGCAGTTGCGCGCCTCGGCATCGCATCCGAAGGCTCGGGCCACCATGCTGCGCTATGTGGCCGGGGAGTCGCTGGCGATGGTCGGGTGGGCCGTGGTCGTCTTCGGGCTGCCCGAGCGGTGGCGGATGTGGGGATTCCTGGCGATGGTCGTCGCCGAACTGCTGGTGCCGCTGTGGGCGGATCGGGCCTGGCGGATGCCCTGGCATCCGCACCACATCGCCGAACGCTACGGGCTGCTCACCATCATCGTGCTCGGCGAGACGATCCTGTCGGCCACCAACGCGTTCCGGGATGCGCTGTCCTCGGCGGTGAACACCGAACTGCTGTTCATCGCGGCGGGCGGGTTGCTCATCGTGTTCGCCATGTGGTGGGTGTATTTCTCGATGAACGCCGGTGAACTGCTTGCGACGACCACCGCGCCGTTCCTGTGGGGTTACGGTCACTACGTGATCTTCGCGGCGGGCGCCGCGGTCGGCGCGGGGCTTTCGGTCAACATCGCACAGGTTGAGCACCACACCGTTTTGTCCACGACGCAGGCGGGTTTGGCGGTCACCATCCCCGTGTTCTGCTACCTGCTGGTGGTGTGGTGGCTGATGGTCCGGCCGCACGGCGCGAACGCGCCGTACGCCTGGACCATGCCGTTGCTCGGATCGCTCATCCTGGCGGCGAGTTTTACGCCGTACCCCGTGCCGTTGGCCGGTGTGCTGATGGCTCTGCTCATCGCCGTGAGCATCTACGCGCACTCGCACCGGCCGGCGACCGACTGACCGTCAGAGCGGCCGTTCGGCCCGTGCCGGCTTCAAACCGTATGGCGCGGGATGGATTTGGCGCGTGAAGTCCATGACTTCCACCGCCCTCGGGTGCAGCCGCAGCAGCACGAAGTCACCGCCGTCCGGTCCGTCGGGGAAGAAGATCTCGTAGCCGTCCTGCCACTTGGCGTGCAATTCCGCTGCGTCGTCGACGATTTCGGCCGTGCCGTACAGGCAGGTGTAGGCCAGCGTTGGCCGATCCTCGACGGCGTAGGTGACCTCCGGTTGTGACGAAATATCGACTGCCTTGCGTGATTTCGGGCTTGTCCCGATCCACACCGTCCCGTCCGCGTCGACCTGCATCGTCTGTACCAGGCGGGTTCGCGGCGTGCCCTCGACCACTGTGGTCAGAAACCCGTACTTGCTGGATCGCACGATTTCCGTTGCGACACCGAACAGTTCGTCGGACATGTGTCATCTCCCTACCCGATATAGTTGATTCGTTCTATATAAAGTGAACGTACTACATTGATGGGCGTGACTGTCAAGACGACCTGTCGGTCTGCGGCTACCAGATCAGGGTGCGATTACCGGCTCGGACGCGGCTGAAGAACCGGGGCGGCAGGCCGGGGCCGGTGTGGTTGTAGCTGCCGAGGATGTCGGCCAGCTCGGTGGCGAGGGATTGCAGCGCGGGGCTGGGGGTTTCGGTGATGTCGGTCCAACCCCAGGCGGGTGGGATGGCATCGATGGTGATTTCGATGGCGCCGGGATCGGGAGTGTCGACGGTGAAGGTGAGTTCGGCGGGGGCGTCGGCGAGCGGGTCGGCCGCGGCCAGGTCGCCAGGGGAACCTGGGGCGGTGCGGACGGCACGCGCCAGGGCGATGTCGTCCCGGATCATCTCGGCGATGGTCGAGAGGTCGGCGTGTTTGCCGGGGCGGCGGTGCCGCTCGCCGTAGGTCCGGCCGGAATCGCCGGATTCGGCGCTGGTTTTGGCCAGGATGCGGTCGAGCATCCGCTGCGCGGCGGCGCGCTCGTTGGCGCCGGTGCGGGGGTGCTCGATCAGGGTGCGCAGGCGGGCGATTCGCTGGAACGGAGTGGTGGTCATCAGGTGCCACTGTGGCAGATTCCGGGCGGCAGTGGGAGAGCAGTGGTGAGTAGCCATTACGGGGGTGGGATGCCAGGTCAGCCAGGGTGCGCGGGGCAGGCGGGGGAACGGCGGTTACGGGCCGCCGCAGGGCTATCCGGGGTATCCGCCGCTACCGCGTAAGAGCCGCGGGCCGATCGTGATCGTCGTCCATAGTGTCACTTCGTGCACACGGTCGGGGGTCGGTGTCAATTGTGCTGGGGTACGGGGAAAGTCAGCGCGACGGTGAGGCCCGAAGGTTCGGTGCGGTGCGTGGTCACGGCGATGCCGTGCGTCTGAGCGACGCGCGCGACGATGGCGAGCCCTAGTCCCGAGCCGGGGACCGCGGAGACATCGGGGGAGCGGTAGAAGCGGTCGAAGATCCTGGACGCGTCGGCGTCGGCGATGCCGGGACCGTGGTCGGCGATCGACAGCGTCTGATCGCGGAGCGAGATAACCACCGGTGGCGCACCGTATTTCAGGGCGTTGTCGAGGAGATTGGTGAGCAGGCTCAGTAGGTGCGTGCGGTTGGCGTAGACGTCGAGCGGGGGTAGATCGCGCTCGATGTGGGCGTGCGGGTAGCGCGCGACGGCCTGTTCGACCACGTCCTCGAGCGGGAGGAGTTCGCGGTCGGGGCGCAGACCGGCCTCATCGATCCGGGCCAGGTCCAGCAGGTTGGTGACGAGCTCGGTCATGTTGTCGATGCCGGAGCGCATCCGGGCTCGCGCGCGCTCGGCGCTGACTTCGGGAAGTCCCGCGGCGCTGAGGAGTTCGACGTCGGAGCGCAGCGCGGTGAGCGGGGTACGCAACTCGTGGGAGGCGTCGGCAACCAGCTGGCGTTGTGCGGCTTGCGCTTTGCCGAGCGCGGCGAGCATGTCGTTGAAACTGGTCGAAAGGTCGGCGAGTTCGTCGTTGCCGTGGACCGGGAGGTGCTCGTCCGGGTCGGCGGTGCGCGCAACCCTGCGCGCGACGGCGGCGACATTCCCGAGGGGGCGCAGACCGATCCGCGTCACCAGGTATCCCGCGGTGCAGGCCAGGGCAACGGCGGCCAGCACACCCAGCGCCAGTACCTGGGCATAGGTGCGGATACTCGCCGACATGCTGTCGGTGCGTGTCCAAACCTGCACCGCCCGGCCGTCATCCACCGCCGAGGTCAGCACCCGGACGGGATACCCGCGATACTCGCGGTCCTCGAAGAGGCGACCAGTTCCGTTCCGGGCCACAGCTCGCTCCGGGTCGTTGATCGCCAGTGCCGCATCATCGGTTTCGGCAGCGGAATCGGTTGTGGCAGAGACAAATCGGCTACACGGTGGTGATGTCAGCCAGCGGCAGGTCCCGGCTTGCTCCGGAGTCCAGGTGTCGTGCTGCTCGGCACGAACCGTCGACGTCGCCGCCTGGACCAGCGTCTGGTCGACCTGCCGATGCACCTCCCGCTGAAACAACAAGAACGCGCCGACGGCCATCGCGGTAGCCAGCAAGGCTGCCGCGGTGGCAGCGAGGATCGCCACCCGCTGGCGTAAAGAGAAGCGCCGCAGTGTCATCGAAGCCGCCGAGGTGTGGATCCCGGCCGGAAGCCTGCCGGGATGACTGAGTTGGCGCTCGAGGCGGCTACGGCGCGGGCGCCTGTCCGGACGAAGGGTTTCGCGCCTGCGGCAAAGGCGGAGCTGGTACTCGCGAGAGTGGGAGGAGTGGTTCTTGGTGCGGTGCGGGGTGTGGTTCTTACCGGGGTGGCGGGTTTGGTGCCGCCGAGGGTGATGGCATTGGTTCCAGCGGGTGTCGCGGCGCGTGCCGGGCCGACCGGGTCGGAGCCTGCCGAGTCGAGGGATTGGCAGTGGGCCGAGTTGGCATGGGGCATCAGGGGATCCGGATCTGGTAGCCGACGCCGCGGACGGTGTGGATCAGGGGTGGGCAGCCGGCGGAGTCGAGTTTCTGACGGAGGTAGCGGATATAGACGTCGATGGCGTTGCTGGTTTGCGGGAGGGTGCCGCCCCAGACGCGTTCGGCGATGGTGTCGCGGGAGAGGACGAGACCGGTGTTGCGGGCCAGGAGTTCGAGGACGGCGAATTCGGTCATGGTGAATTGGGTGACGACGGTGCCGTTGCGGGTTGCCTGGCGGGATCCGGGGTTCAGGAGTAGATCGGCGAGGGTGATGCCGGTGGGGTCCTCGGGGGCGCGGGTGGGGGCGCGGCGCAGCAGGGCGCGGACACGGGCGCGGAGTTCGCCGAGGTCGTAAGGCTTGCCGAGGTAGTCGTCCGCGCCGGCGTCGAGACCTTGGATGCGGTCGGCGGTGGTGTCGCGGGCGGTGAGGATGAGGATCGGGGTGGCGTCGCCGGCGGCTCGGAGGCGACGGCAGAGGGCGGAGCCGTCCAGGCGGGGCATGGTGAGGTCGAGGACGATGGCGTCAACGCGGTGGTTGTCCAGGATCTTCAGGGCGGCCAGGCCATCGGGGGCGCGGTCGACTCGGTACTGGTCGAGAGCGGACAGGGCGTCGCCCAGGGCTTCACGGACGTGGGGATCGTCGTCCACGACCAGCACGTGTGGTGGCTCTAATGAATCGCTCATCGCCGCTCTCTACCTTCGCCCGAGTGCCTATCGAAACAATGCGTGCCCGCTTGGCCGGTTGCGCTGCCGACCGTCCGCGAACACGACCCACACGGTATGCGGTGATGTTGCTAACTGGTGTGGCTGCGGTCACAGCATCGGGCTGCTCCTTGGTGAACACAGCCCAGATCGCGCCGGTAAACCTGCAGCTCGTAGACGGTAAGCCAAGGCTGGTTACCGCTGAGCACACGATCGATGTGGATCCCGCCACTCTGAAAGTCGACTCCGACATCGGCCCGATTTCCGGCGGTGCGGCCCAGGATCTGGGCGCGCCGAGCGAGGTCACCCGCGATGGCGAAGCCCTGCGCTGGTCGCTTCCCGAAGCCGGGCTGGCGGTCTCCGCACGCCCGGACGGCGACCGCATCGCGCTGTCCATCACCGCCGACAAAACGGCGTCGCTGTCCTGGCCGGTGCTGCCGGCCGGTGTGCGGTCGATCCAGGTCCCCGACGGCGACGGCCTGAATATTCCGGCTGATGACACCCGCTGGACCGATCCCGAGACCGGCATCGTCGACGAAGACGGCCGCCGTCTGCAAGACCTGACCTTCCCCGGACTCGGATTCACCGGCGCGCAGCCGGGGACCGGCGGCAGCTACATCATCCCGACCGATATCGGCAGCACGGTCACCTTCACCGCCCGCGACGAGCGACTGGGCGCGACGGTGCGGCACGAATTCGACCCGGCCGCCGCGACCGGCACCTACACCGTGATTCTGGACCCCACTCGCGGCGGGCCGATCGACAGTTCGCTGGACTATCGGCAGTGGCTCGACAGTCACGGGCAACTCAGCTCGCTCACCGACAAGATCGCCGAAAACCCCGAGGTGGAAAAGCTTCTCGGCGCATTTCACGTCTATCTGTGGGGCGACGGGCGTAGCGCGCGAGGTGTCGAAGCGCTGAAATCCGCTGGACTGGAACGACTGTGGCTCGGATACGACTCCGGTGACCCGCAAATCGGCAAGGACGCTGTGGACGCCGCTAAGCAAGCGGGTTACCTGATCGGCCCCTATGACACGTTCTCCAACGTGCAGGACCCCAAGGGTGAAATCGACGCCCCCACCTCGAAATGGCCGGACCCGATGTGGCCCGCCGGTTGCGTCCTCGACTCGAAAGGCAAGCCGGAGACCGGATTCGGCGGCCGCGGCTGCTACCTGAGCTCCGAAGCTCTCGCTCAGCGTCCCGACCTACTGCGGGAGCGCGAAGACCAGATGAGCGCCAACGGCGTGAACAGCTACTTCGTCGACGTCGACGGCACCGGCGAAACCTTCCGCGACCACTCCCCGCAGCACCCGATGACCGAGCAGCGCGACCGCGACAACCGCCTCGCCCGCATGCGCGACCTCATGCCGCGTTTCGTCGTCGGCTCCGAAACGGTAGGCGCCTGGGCCAATTCGGCCGTCGCGTTCAGCCACGGCTCATCCACCCCGATCCCGGACGGCATCTGGAAACTACAGCGCGACAAGGAGTTCTGGGGCGGCTGGTCCGGCAAGAACGGCCCCGCGATGTTCCTGAAGCCGGTCGACCTGCCCGCCGACCTGACCCGCCAGATGTTCGACTTCGCCTACCGAATCCCCATGTACCAAACCGTCTTCCACGACTCGCTGATCAGCACCGACCGTTGGGAACTCGGCCTCAATAAGTTCCCGGCCCTCGCCAGAACCCGCACCCTGGCCGCCATGCTCTACAACGCCCCGCTGAACTACAACCTCAATCTCGACACGATCGCCGAATGGGCCCCCTCGATGGCCAAGGCAGAACAGTTCTTCCGCTTCACCCAGGCCGCCGCGGGAACAACCGCCCTCACCGCCTTCGACTGGCTGACAACCGACAAACAGGTCCAGCGCACCGAATTCGGCAACCACCTAACCGTCACCGCCAACTTCGGCACCACTCCGTACACCGACCCGGAAACCGGCACCGTCCAGCCGGGTTGCGTCCTCGCCCGCACCTCCGGCAACCAAACACAGACGCTGTGCCCGTGACCGCCCAGTTGAGGAATGGAAGCTGTGCTGACCAGCGGGTTGAGGGGATGAACCCGGTACCGCGGCGGCGCTCTCCGGAGGCCTTGGATGTCGTTGTGGACGTGCGCGTTTGGTTGGCAGTGATCTGCGGGGCTGCCGCTGGGTTGACGTATTTCGTGACTGCGTGGACCGCTGCGGGGCAGGTGTGGGATCAGCGGGTGTTTCTGTTTGCTCGTAGTGAGCTGTCGGTGCTTCCGGTGCCGGCTTGGGCGCGGATACCGTGGGTTTCGAGTCCTGTTCTGTGGATCGGCGTCGCCGTGTTGGTGACGGTCTTCGGCGTGGTGGGCGGGTTGCGTTGGCGGACAACGCTTTACCTCGCATTTCCGCCCGGGATGATCCTGCTTGCCCGGGTGCTCCGGCTAGCGGTACTAGAGCGCCCGGAGCTGGCGGGTGCGGCGGGGTGGGCTGCTGACAATGCCGCGCCCAGTGGCCATGCGACCGCTGCCGCGGCGACCGCGGTCGTTCTCACAATGGCGGCACCGCGGGCCGTTCGCCCGTGGATCGCTGTCGTGTCGGCCGGGTGGGTGACGTTGATCGGCGTGCAGTTGATTGTCGCGGGCTGGCATCGGCCGGGGGACATAGTGCTGGCGATCCTGCTGGTCGGCGCGTTCTCCGCAGTACTGCCGCGACCGCGGACCGCGGCGAGTCCGGCGATGGTTCTCCTGATCACCGCGGTCGCTGGCATTGCTGCCGGTGTGCTCGCGGTCTGGGCGACCGTCGGGGCTGATGGGCTCGGGCCCAAGACAACGCAGGCGTTCGGTCTGGTCGCCGTGTGCGCGGGAGTGGTTGTCAGCGCAGTGCCAGGGCCAGGAAGAAGTCGACTCGGTCCTCGAGGCGCGACAAATCGCGGCCGGTGAGTTCTTCGATGCGCTGAATTCGGTAGCGCAGCGTGTTCACGTGGACATGCAGCAGTTCCGCGGATTTCGTCCACGATCCCGACGATTGCAGGAACGTCTCCAGCGTGTGCACGAGATCCGCGCGATTGTCCTGGTCGTAGCTGCTCAGCGGGTCGAGCAGGCGGGTGCGGAACATGCGCCGCACTTCGTCGGGCACGCTGGCGAGCAGCAGCATGTGGGTGGCGAGCTGGTCGTGGCCGACGACGCTCGCGGGGTGTTCGCTCCGGCCTGCCATGCGCCGGGCGTAGCGCGCTTCTTCGACCGCGCCGCGCAGGCCTTCGCCGTCGACCACGCCGCTGACGCCGACGGACAACCGGCTTTCGCCGAGCGCGGGCGCCAATTCGCTGACCGCCAACTGGATTTCGTCGAGGATCGAGCTGCGCGCGGGGATCAGGGCGATCGCCTCGCCGTCCACCACGCCGGCGGCGGGCCTGCGGCCGTAAAGGATTTCGCGCAACAAGACACGTAATTCGCCGGGCCGCAAGGTGTCACCCTCGGAGGCCGCGGCAACCGCGATGTAGGTCTCACCGGGTCCGAGCCCGGTCAATTCGAGCCGCGAAATGATCTCCGCCGGTTTGGCATCGGAGACGATGAGCTCGATGAGTTCCTGGGCGAGCCGCCCTTCGGCGCTCTGCCGGTCGTCCTGGCGGGCCCGTTCCAGCGATACCACGGCGGCGAGTTCGCCGGGCAGGGCCCGGCGTTCCTCGGACCACTCGGTGCAGTCGCCCTCGAACACCAGGAACCAGTCCGCGACTCGCGAGGTGCTGTGCTGGTCGACTGCGAAAATCGAGTAGGGAGAACCATTCTCGCGGACTACGAGCGGTAGCCGGCGGGCGTTGAGGAACTCCGCGGTGACCCCTTCGGGCGGCGTCGCCGAGCCGGCGACGACGCGCCCGGTCGAGGACATCACCCAGCAGCTCATTCCGAGATCACGTTCGATCAGATCGAGCACCGACCCGAGCCCGCTGCCCGCGACCAGCTGACGGTGCCGGTCGAGCACCGCGCTCAGGTCCGCGGCCCGCCCGGTCGACAGGTTACGGGTGATCTGCTCGGTCACGGTCGCGAACGCGACGTTCTCCTGGACCCGGAACAGCGGGATGCGGTGCCGGCGACAGGCCTCGACGATGTCCTCGGGCACGCCGCCGTAGCGGGCGTCGCCGGCGGCCAGGCCCGCGACGCCGGCCCGGGCCAGCGCGCCGACGAAAGTCTCACTGTCGGCGGGGCTGTCGCGCCACTGCAATCCGGACAGCACGAGCTCGCCGCCGGACAGGTAGCGGCTGGGATCGAGCAGGTCGGTGGTTACCACCCAGCGCACGAAGCGGTCCAGGTCTTCCTCCCCGGTGAGGAGTTCCAGACCTAGGGCTGTCATGGTGAGCAGGGAACGTAATCGCACAGTTTTCTACGCTAACAGCGGTGCGGGTACCCACCGCATTTGGAGATACGTACAAACCTTGCGGTGTGAACTGGGCCACAGTTCAGATTTCTCGTTCCTACCTGTTCACTTCCCGGCCAGCTGTACTTACGGACATGGATTCACCGCGACCCGCGAGTTGGGCCGAGGCGCTCGGGTTCGAGGCCGCTCGGCCCGAGGCAAACACTGCTCCGGCCGACGCCGACGGCGTGGCCGGGCGCACTGCCGACATAAGCTGTCCCGTTGTGAGCAGCAGCGTCGCGCTACCCGCCAGCAACGCGGTGATCAACTGCGCCGCCGACCGGACGGCAGCCTGATGCGGACGAGCTTCCACGGCACGCTGAATGATCGAGCAGCATGAAGACCGTCATCGAGAACGCGTACATCGCCCCGGTCACCGGACCGGAGATCCCCTCCGGATACCTGGTCGCCGAGAACGGCCGCATCACCGCACTGGGCCACGGCCCGGCCCCGCGGATCGAAGGCGCCGAGCGGATCAACGGCACCGGTTGCCTGGTCACCCCGGGCCTGGTCAACACCCACCATCACCTGTATCAGTGGGCCAGCCAGGGCCTGTTCCAGGACGCCACCCTGTTCGAATGGCTGACCGGGCTCTACCAGCTCTGGGCCCGGATGGACGCCGACATCGTCTACGGTGCGGCCTCGGCCGGCCTGGGCTGGCTCGCGCTGACCGGCTGCACGACCAGCACCGATCACCACTACATCTTCCCGAAGAACCGCGGCGACCTGTTCGACGCCGAGATCCGCGCCGCCCAGGAGCTGGGCATCCGTTTCCACCCGTGCCGCGGCTCGATGGACCGCGGCCAGTCCGACGGCGGCCTGCCCCCGGACGAGGTGGTGGAGAGCCGCGACGAGATCCTCGCGCACACCGCCGAGGTGATCGACAAATACCACGACCCGTCCTTCGATTCGATGCTGCGCGTCGCGGTCGCGCCGTGCTCGCCCTTCTCGGTGAGTGCCGAGCTGATGACCGAATCCGCCACGCTGGCCCGCAGCAAGGGCGTGCGCCTGCACACCCACCTCGCCGAGACCCTGGACGAGGAAGCGCACTGCCTCGAGCAGATGGGCTGCACCCCGGTCGAGTACATGGGCAAGCTGGGCTGGCTCGGTGACGATGTCTGGTTCGCCCACGCGGTGCACCTGCACGACGCCGACATCCGTCGTTTCGCCGAGACCGGCACCGGCTCCGCGCACTGCCCGACCTCCAACGCCCGCCTGGGCGCCGGCATCGCCCGGGTCGCCGACCTGATCGCCGCGGGCGCTCCGGTCGGACTCGGCGTCGACGGCGCCGCGTCGAGCGAACTGACTTCCATGGCGGGCGAAATGCGCCAGGCCATGCTCTTCCAGCGCGCCGTGCACGGCCCGACGGCGCTCACCGCCCGCCAGGCCCTGGAGCTCGGCACCCTGGGCGGCGCCCGAAACCTCGGCCGCCAGAACGAGATCGGATCCCTGGAGGTCGGCAAGCTCGCCGATATCGCCATCTGGCGCGTCGACGGCTTCCGCGCCGCGGTCGAGGATCCGGTCTGCGCCTTGGTGTTCGGCCCGACGCCGCCGCTGGCCCGTCTGATCGTCGGCGGTCACACCGTCGTCGAGAACGACGAGCTGCGCACCGTCGCCCACGATGCCACCGGCCGCGCGGGCGCGCACGCCCGGAAACGCCTGCTGCAGGAGGGAACTCGATGACGACCGAGGTGCTCGCGGCATCCGCCGATGTCCTGATTGAGGGGGCCATCGAGGACGCGCGCGAGTACCGCCACCCGACCCCGGAGATTCTCGGCAAGCCGCTACAGCGGCTGGAGATCCGGGAAAACCACGGCGAGCCACCCATGCTCTCCGCCACCCCCGCGAGCGTCGCCGCCATCCGTGACGCGCGCCGCTCGCGGGGGACCACCGTGCACATCAACCGTGTGCCGGAACCACCGGAAGACATCATCCGGAGCTGTTGATCAACGGGTGCGCCGCATCTTTCGCAACGAGGCGGCGGCGCGCCACAACCGCATAACCGACACCGTGTGGCCGGAATACCATCCCGGACCACGGGTCGGCGCCCTGAGGAGGGCAAGCCCAATGACGCAGATGCAGACCAAGCCCGTCGCCGACGAGCCGCCGGTACCCAGAAAAGCCTGGCACGACCGGTTTTTCAAACTAACCGAGCGCAAGACCACCGTCTCCCGGGAGGTCCGTGGTGGCATCACCACCTTCGTCGCGATGGCCTATGTCATCCTGCTGATCCCGCTGATTCTCGGCGGCGTCACGGATATGAACGGTGACAAGCTCTCCATCGCGCAGCTCACCACCGCCACCGCGTTCTCCGCCGGCTTGAGCACCGTGCTCATGGGCTTGGTCGGCAACGTGCCGCTGGCGCTGGCCGCCGGGCTGGGGCTGGTGCCGGTGGTCGCCTTCCAGGCGGCGCCGCACATGACCTGGCCGCAGGCCATGGGCTTGGTCATCCTGATGGGTGTGGTCATCGTGATCATGGCCGCGACCGGTCTGCGCACCATGATCATCAATGCCATTCCGGCGGCCTTGAAGCACGCCATCGGTGTCGGCATCGGCATGTTCATCGCGCTGATCGGGTTGGTCTCGGCCGGCGTGGTGGGGCACGGTGAGGCCACCGGTCCGCCGGTCACGCTGGGCGCCGGCGGTCACCTGAGTGGTTGGCCGGTAGTGGTTTTCGCGGTCGGCCTGCTGATCATGCTCGCGCTGTTCATCCGCAAGGTGCCCGGCGCCCTGCTGATCAGCATCGCGATCGCCACCGTGATCGCGATCATCATCAACGCCAACGCCACCATCGATCCCAAGTCCTGGGGCCCGGTGGTGCCGGAAACGCCCGAAAAGCTGTTCGCCGCACCCGATTTCGGGCTGATGTTCAACGTCGACCTGATCGGCGGCTTCGCCTCGGCCGGTGCGCTCACCGCCTCGATCGTGCTGTTCACCCTGGTGCTGACCGGATTCTTCGACGCCATGGGCACCATCTTCGGCGTCTGTGACGAGGCCGAGCTGCTCGACGAGAACGGCACCATGCCCGGTCTCGGCAAGGTGCTGACCGTCGACGGTGTCGGCCAGATCATCGGCGGCGCGGCCGGCGGTGCGGGCGCGACGGTGTACGTCGAGTCGGCGACGGGTGTCGGTGAGGGTTCCCGTACCGGCTTGACCAGCGTGGTGACCGGCGGTCTGTTCATCGCCGCGATCTTCTTCACCCCGATCGCGGCGGTGGTCCCGATTCAGGCCGCGGCTCCGGCCCTGGTGCTGGTCGGCGCGCTGATGATGACCCAGGCGCGCAAGATCGACTGGAACGACCTGGAGGTAGCGGTCCCGGCCTTCGTGACCATCGCGCTGATGCCGTTCACCTACTCCATCACCAATGGTGTGGGCGCGGGCCTCATCGCCTACGTCGTGATCAAGGCGGCGCGCGGGAAGTTCAAGGAAGTGCACTGGCTGCTGTACGTGACCAGCGCGGTCTTCATCGCCTACTTCGGCATCAACGCCATCGAGCTGGCCTTCGCCTAGCTCCGGTCGCGGCCCCGCGGTACAGCTTTCGGCTGTGCCGCGGGGCCTTGCTGGGTCGACAACCATGTTCTGTATGTCTCTCCGAGAGCGCAGGTAGCCTATGCCCATGTGGCTGCGTGCTGAATTCACCACCGAGCCTTTCCACGGCGAAGGCGATCCGCCGCCGCATGCCGCCGAGACCCTCGCCGTGCTCGAAGCCGCCGGTCTCGATTGCGATTTCGGCCCGCTGGGCACCTCGGTGTCCGGGCCGAGCGAGAAGTTGCTGGACCTGCTGCGCGAGGTGCTCGCGACCGGGTTCGCCCACGGCGCCACCCGGGTGACCTTGCAGGTGGAGCGGGACGCCGATGACTGACACACACCTCGACGCCACACACCCCGTGCTGGTGACGATCACACCACTCCTGGACCGGGTGGGCGGGCGTCTCGTGCCGCCCGGCGACTGCGGCCCCGACGACATTCCCCTGGTGTGGGAAGGCGCGACGCTGGCCGCTGTGCGAATCTCCGAGCCGGAACCGGCCGCCGCCGCCGCGGCTGCCGCTGCCGCCGACCCCACCACCGAGGGCGGTCTGGCCCGTCTGCTGGACGCTGTGGCGGCCGAACTCGGTAGTTCGCTGACCGACCTCAAGCGCGCCGACAAACAGCGCGCTGTGCGGTTGCTGGAGGAGCGGGGGGCCTTCAGCTACCGCAAATCCGCGGAGACTGTCGCCGAAGCGCTCGGCGTCACCCGATTCACTGTGTACAACTATCTGAACCGGACCCGGTCCTGAGCCTCCCACTTGGTCGTTCACCCCAAATTTCAACAAACTGTTGATTTCCGGGTGAGACCTGTGCCACTCTTCTCGAAGTAAGCGGATGTGACCTCCGCTACACGAGAAAGGCCAGGCAATTGGGGACTTCGGCAGCGTTCAATTCGACTGCTAGCGAACAACTTCGGCCGGTACTGCTGGCTTGCTGCGACGTTCCGGCGTGGGCCGACGCCGTCCTGGCGGGCCGGCCGTACGCCGATCTCGACCTCCTGCTGGAGGTCGCCGACAGCGCCGCCCGCACCTTCACCGCCGAGGACGTCGACCGCGCGCTCGCGGCCCACCCTCGGATCGGGGAGCGAGCCAACGGCAGCAGCGTCGACGCCAAGTGGTCGCGCGGCGAGCAGTCCGGCGTCAGCCAGGATCTGGCCACCGCCGCGGCGCTGATGGCCGGCAACCAGGCCTACGAGCAGCGGTTCGGCCGGGTCTTCCTGATCTGCGCCACCGGGCTTTCCGCCGAGCAGATCCTGGCGGCCCTGCAGGCCCGCCTCGGCAACGACGACGACACCGAAGCGGCGGTCGTCGCGGAGGAGCTGCGCAAGATCGCGATCCTGCGGCTGCGCAAGGCAATCGAAGAATTGGAGGTGACCTCGGCATGAGTGCGATCACCACGCACGTGCTGGACACGGCGCTCGGCAAGCCCGGCGCGGGCGTGCCGGTCCGGCTGGAATTCGTCAAGGACCGCGAGCCGGTGCTGGTGGCCCAGGCGGTCACCAACGCCGACGGCCGCGTCGGCGAGTTCGGCCCGGAAGAGCTCGAAACCGGCCAGTACCGCCTGGTTTTCGACGTCGCCACCTATGCCGCCGCCACCGGTCAGGACTGCTTCTTCCCGGAAGCCGTCATCACGTTCGAGCCGAAAGGCCCGGCCGGCAGCCACTTTCACATCCCGCTTCTGCTTAGCCCGTTCGCCTACTCCACCTACCGAGGGAGCTGATCCTCACCCATGGCCATCCAGCTTGGACCCAACCAGTACGGCAAGGCCGAGAGCCGCGTCGTCCGCGTCTACCGCGACACCGCCCGGCACCAGATCCGCGATCTGAACGTATCCTCCGCCCTGCGTGGGCGTTTCGAGGACGCGCACATCACCGGTGATCAGAAGGACGTGCTCCCCACCGACACCCAGAAGAACACCGCCTTCGCCTTCGCCAAGGAGAAGGAGATCGGCGCGATCGAGAACTACGGCCTGACCCTGGCCGACCACTTCATCGCCCGCTGCCCGGGCGCCGACGGCGCGCGCGTGGAGATCGAGGAGTACGCCTGGGATCGCATCCCGGTCGACGGCATCGGGCACGACCACTCGTTCGTGCGCAGCGGCGCCGGCGTGCGCACCGTGCACGTGAACGTCGACGGCGTCGGCCCGGATCGGCGCGCCCACGTCATCTCCGGCATCAAGGATCTGGTGCTGCTGAAGACCACCGGCTCGGAGTTCCACGGGTACTTCAAGGACAAGTACACGACCCTGCAGCCGACCAACGACCGGATCATGGCCACCTCGCTGGTCGCCAAGTGGCGCTACGACAGCGCCGAGGTCCCGGACTGGGACAAGTCCTACGACTCGATCCGCTCGATCCTGCTGCGCCAGTTCGCCGCCGTGCACTCCTACGCGCTGCAGCAGACCCTGTACAGCATGGGCCGCGCGGTGCTCGAGCAGCACCGTGAGGTCGCCGAGATCAAGTTCTCCGCGCCGAACAAGCACCACTTCCTGGTCGACCTGAGCCCGTTCTCGCTGGAGAACCCGAACGAGGTCTTCATCGCCGCCGATCGGCCGTACGGCCTGATCGAGGCCTCCGTGGTCCGTGACGACGCCACCGATGCCGGTAACGCCTGGCACGCCGTGCCCGGATTTTGCTGATCGCGGAGAGGCGACACCCATGTTCAACCGCCGTAGCGCCCCGGCCGACGGGGCTGCTTCAACCGCCACGGTCCGGCCGGAAGATTCGAAATACCCACCGCTGCAACTGATTGCGTATGGTCTGCAGCACATCCTGACGATGTACGGCGGTGTCATCGCGCCACCGCTGATCATCGGCGGGGCGGCCGGACTGTCGGCCGCCGACATGGCATTGCTGGTGACCGCGGGACTGTTCGTCTCGGGTCTGGCCACCATGCTGCAGACCCTGGGCCTGGGGCCGTTCGGCTCCAGACTGCCCATCGTGCAAGGCATTTCGTTCGTCAGCGTGTCGACGATCGTGTCGATCGCCAACGACGGCGGGCTGCGCCCGGTGTTCGGCGCCATCATCGTCGCCGGTGTCATCGGGTTGATCGCCTCGTCGTTCTTCGCGCACCTGGTGCGGCTGTTCCCGGCGGTGGTGACCGGCACGATCATCACGGTGATCGGGCTGTCGCTGATGCCGGTGGCATTCCGGTGGGCAATGGGTGGAAATGCCAAGTCCGCCGATTACGGCTCCATGGCCAATATCGGGTACGCCGGTCTGACCCTGCTCATCATCTTGGTGATCAGCCGCTTGTTCCAAGGCGCGATTTCCCGGTTGTCCATTCTGATCGGCCTCGTCATCGGCACCCTGGTGGCGGTCGGCACGGGCAAGGCCGATTTCTCCGGGGTCGGCGAAGCGAAATTGGTCGCCTTGCCCTCGGTGCTGCATTTCGGCACGCCCACTTTCGAAGTGGGTGCGATCGTCGCCATGACGATCGTGATCCTGGTGATCATGACCGAGGCCACCGCCGACATTCTCGCCATCGGTGAGATCTTGCCGACGAAGGTCGACAAGAAGCGGTTGGCGAACGGCCTGCGCGCCGATATGGCGTCGAGCGCGGTGGCGCCCCTGGTGGGTTCCTTCCCGTGCAGCGCGTTCGCGCAGAATGTCGGACTGGTCGCGCTGACCGGCATCAAGAGTCGCTACGTGGTCGCGGTCGGTGGTGCGATTCTCGCGCTGCTCGGGCTGCTGCCGGTGGTGGGCGCGGTGGTCGCCGGCATTCCTTATCCGGTGCTCGGCGGCGCGGCGATCGTGCTCTTCGGTTCGGTGGCCGCCAGCGGTATCCGCACGCTGTCGCGGGTGGATTACGAAGACAACCTGAACATGGTCATCGTCGCGGTCAGTGTCGCGATCGGCGTGATCCCGATCGCGGCGCCGGACTTCTGGCACGCGTTCCCGAAGTCGATCGCCGTGGTCCTGGAATCCGGGATCAGCGCGACGGCGGTGGTGGCGATCGTGCTGAACGTGGTGTTCAACGAGATTCGCGCCGGCAAGCGCGAGGGTGTGTCGGTGTTCGCCGCCGCACAGGACCAGCGCGAAGAACTCGGCGATCGGCTCGACGACGATATCCGAAAGTAATTTCTGAAATACCAACCCTGAGAAGGGCATCGCAATGCCTCTGATTTTCCTGAACGGCTCCGCCATGCGCGGAGGACCTCTGAATTACCTGCTCGATGGCGCACCGTTCGCCGGTGAAGCCGAAACCGCGCCGCGCTATCGCTTTTATTCGGTGGGCGACCGGTTCCCGGGCCTCGCGCCCGTCGCCGACGGCGGCGCGCCGATCTCCGGTGAATTGTTCGACATTTCCCTGGACGTGCTGCGCGAGAAGCTGCTTCCGGCCGAACCGCCGGAGCTGGAGCTCGGCGTGATCGAGCTGCAGGACAACCGCTCGGTGCTGTCCATGGTGATGCGCAAGCCGCCGACCTCCTACCCGGAGTTGAAGGACATCACCGAGATCGGCAGCTGGAAGAAATACAAGAAAGGAGCTTGATCGTGCCTAAATTCGATGTCAACTGCTCGATTCTGTTCACCGATCTGCCTCTGCTCGAGCGTCCGGCCGCGGCCAAGGCGGCGGGCTTCGACGGTGTCGAATTCTGGTGGCCCTTCGGCACCGATCCGACGCCGGGCGACAAGGAGATCGACGCGTTCGTCGCGGCGATCGCCGACGCCGGCGTCCAGCTGGTCGGGTTGAACTTCATCGACCTGATCCCGGCCGGTCGCGGCCTGGTCTCGGTGCCGAGCGCGGTCTCCACCTTCCGCGACAACATCGAGGTCGCGGTCGGTATCGCCGAGCGCACCGGCTGCAAGGCGCTGAACGCGCTGTACGGCAACCGGGTCGAGGGCGAGGACCCCGCCGCGCAGGACGAGCTGGCGCTGGAGAACCTGCGCCTGGCCGCCCAGGCGGCCTCGCGCATCGGCGCGACCGTGCTGCTGGAAGCGCTGAATTCACCGGAGTCGCCGGACTATCCGGTGGTGTCGGCCGAGCGCGCGATCAGCATCATCGACGCGGCGGGCGAGCCGAACATCAAGTTCCTGTGCGACCTGTACCACCTGTCGCGCATGGGTGAGGACCTGCACCAGGTCATCAAGACCTACGCCTCCTACATCGGCCACGTGCAGATCGCCGACAACCCCGGCCGCGGCCGCCCCGGCACCGGTGATCTCGACTTCACCGCACTCTTCAACAGCCTCGAGTCCGTCGGCTACGACGGCTGGATCGGCCTGGAATACAAAGACGCAGAACTGGATTGGAGCTGGACCAAATGAGCAAGATCGGTTTCATCGGACTCGGCATCATGGGTGGACCGATGGCGGGCCACCTGGTCGCCGCGGGCCACGACGTCACCGGCTTCGACTTCAGCGCCGCCGCGCTGGACAAGCTGAAGGCCGCGGGCGGCAACGTCGCCTCCGGCGCGGCCGAGGCCGTGCGCGACAAGGACATCGTGATCACGATGCTGCCGCAGGACGAGCACGTGGAGTCGGTGTTCGCCGAGGTGCTCGAGCACGCCAACCCGGGCACGCTCTACATCGACTTCTCCACCATCACCCCGAAGACCTCGCGCTGGACCGCCACCGAGGGCGCCAAGAAGAACCTGCGCGTGCTCGACGCCCCCGTCAGCGGTGGCGAGCCCGGCGCGATCAACGCCGCGCTGTCCATCATGGTCGGCGGTAACGAGGACGACTTCGCCGCGGCCACGCCGATTTTCGAGAAGCTCGGCAAGACCTTCGAGCTGGTCGGCCCGAACGGCGCCGGCCAGGTCGTCAAGGCCGCCAACCAGCTCATCGTCGGCGGCACGTACGCCCTGGTCGCCGAGGCGATCCTGCTGATGGAGAACCTGGGCGCGGACGCGGCCAAGGGCCTGGACGTGCTGGCCGGCGGCCTCGCGGGCAGCAAGATCCTCGAGCTCAAGCGCAAGACCATGCTGGAGCGCTCCTTCGTCCCCGGTTTCCGGATCGACCTGCACCACAAGGACATGGGCATCATCCTGGCCGCCGCCCGCGACGCCGAGGTGGCGATTCCGATGGGCGCGCTCACCGCGCAGCTCATCGCCGCCGCGCGCGCCATGGGCTACGGCAACCTGGACCACTCCGGCCTGCTGCTGGTCGCCGAGGCGCTGTCGAAGCGGGACAACGCGTGAGTACGGCTGTCGCACACGAAGAGTGCGTGACCCACGTCCCCGAGGGCTGGGTTCTGATCGATGTGACCGATGAGGCGGAGAACTGATATGGCACGAATGCGTACCGTCGACGCGGCGGTCCTGATCCTGGAAAAAGAAGGCGCGACACAGGCTTTCGGCCTGCCCGGCGCGGCGATCAACCCGTTCTACAGCGCCATGCGCGCGCACGGCGGGCTCAAGCACGTGCTGGCCCGCCACGTCGAGGCCGCCTCACACATGGCCGAGGGCTACACCCGCGCCAAGGCCGGCAACATCGGCATCTGCATCGGCACCTCCGGCCCGGCCGGCACCGACATGATCACCGGATTGTATTCGGCCAGTGCGGATTCCATTCCGATCCTGTGCATCACCGGCCAGGCGCCGGTGGCCAAGCTGCACAAGGAAGACTTCCAGGCCGTCGACATCGCCTCGATCGCCAAGCCGGTCAGCAAGTGGGCCGTCACGGTGCTGGAGCCCGCGCAGGTGCCCGGCACCTTCCAGAAGGCCTTCCACCTGATGCGTGAGGGTCGTCCGGGTCCGGTGCTGATCGACCTGCCGATCGATGTGCAGCTCGCCGAGATCGAGTTCGACATCGACACCTACGAGCCGCTGCACGTGCACAAGCCCGCGGCCAGCCGTGCCCAGGCCGAGAAGGTCCTGGACATGCTGGCCCAGGCCGAGCGTCCGCTGATCGTCGCCGGTGGCGGCATCGTGAACGCCGACGCGGCCGAGCTGCTGGTGGAATTCGCCGAGCTGACCGGGATTCCGGTGGTGCCCACGCTGATGGGCTGGGGCGCCATCGCCGACGATCACCCGCTGCACGCGGGCATGGTCGGCCTGCAGACCTCGCACCGCTACGGCAACGCCACCATGCTGGAGTCGGACTTCGTGCTCGGCATCGGCAACCGGTGGGCCAACCGCCACACCGGCGGCGTCGAAACCTACACCAAGGACCGCACTTTCGTGCACGTCGACATCGAGCCGACGCAGATCGGCCGGGTGTTCGCGCCTGATTTCGGCATCACCTCCGATGCCGGTGCCGCCCTGAAGGTGTTCCTCGAGGTCGCCCGCGAGCGCAAGGCCGCCGAGACGCTGCCGAGCCGCGCCGACTGGGCCAAGCAGTGCAAGCACCGCAAGAACGAGGGCCTCCGGAAGACCCACTTCGACTCGGTGCCGATCAAGCCGCAGCGTGTCTACGAGGAGATGAACAAGGCGTTCGGACCTGACGTCCGCTACGTCAGCACCATCGGTCTCTCGCAGATCCAGGCGGCGCAGCTGCTGCACGTCTACAAGCCGCGGCACTGGATCAACGCCGGCCAGGCCGGGCCGCTGGGCTGGACCCTGCCCGCCGCCCTCGGTGTCGCCACCGCCGACAAGGACGCGACCGTGGTCGCGCTCTCCGGCGACTACGACTTCCAGTTCCTGATCGAGGAATTGGCCGTCGGCGCGCAGTTCGGCATCCCGTACATCCACGTCGTGGTGAACAACTCCTACCTGGGGCTGATCCGGCAGGCGCAGCGCAACTTCTCCATGGACTACTACGTCCAGCTCGACTTCGAGAACATCAACAGCCCCGAGGTCAACGGCTACGGCGTGGACCACGTCAAGGTCGTGGAAGGCCTGGGCTGCAAGGCGATCCGGGTCACCGAGCCGGACAAGCTGGGCTCCGCGATGGAGCAGGCCAAGGTCCTGATGGCCGAGCACAAGGTGCCGGTGGTCGTGGAGGTCATCCTCGAGCGCGTGACCAACGTGTCGATGGGCCTCGAGATCGACAACATCATGGAGTTCGAGGAACTCGCCCAGTCGCTGGAGGACGCGCCCACCGCGACCGCCCACCAGCCGGAGCCCGAGGCTGTCGGGGGCGCCAGGTGATCACGCCTCGGCGAGCGCCACGGCCCCGGTGGCGGGAAGGATATGTGGTCATCGCGCCCGACAAGTTCAAGGGCTCGCTGACCGCACCCCAGGTGGCCGAACACCTGGCCGCCGGCCTGCGCCGGGTTCGTCCCGACGTCCCGATGGTGACCGTCCCGGTCGCCGACGGCGGCGACGGCACCGTCGACGCGGTGGTGGCTTCGGGCTTCGCCCGGTTCCGCACCAGCGTCACCGGGCCGATCGGGGATCAGGTCGTCGCGTCGTTCGCCATGCGCGATCAGACGGCCGTGATCGAGCTCGCCGAGGCCTCCGGTGTCCGCAAGATGCCGCATCCGCCGACGTCGTCGACCTCGCGGACGGTGTCGAGCACCGGCACCGGTGAGCTGATCCGGGCCGCCGCCCAGCGCGGCGCCCGGCGCATCCTGCTGGGGCTCGGCGGCAGCGCGTGCACCGACGGCGGCGCGGGCATGATGTCCGCGCTCGGCGTGAAGTTCCTCGACGAGCGCGGCGAGCAGTTGCCGCCGGGCGGCGCGGCTTTGCGCCGCCTGGCCCGCATCGACGCCAGTGACATGGTCCGGGTGCCGCTGGTGACGGTGGCCTCCGACGTGGACAACCCGCTGCTCGGCGTGCGCGGCGCGGCCAATGTGTACGCCCGGCAGAAGGGCGCCAAGCAGTTCGATGTCGAGGATCTCGAACGCGGTCTGGCCCGGCTGGCGCTGATCGTCAAGCGCGATCTCGGCGTCGATGTCGCCGAACGGCCGGGCGCCGGCGCGGCCGGCGGGGTCGGGTTCGCCGCGATGGCGTTCCTCAACGCGCAGGCGCGTCCGGGCATCGACATGATCCTGGACCAGCTCGGTTTCGCCGGGCAGGTCGACGGTGCGCGGCTGGTCATCACCGGCGAGGGATCGCTCGATCAGCAGACGCTGCACGGGAAGGCGCCCGTCGGTGTCGCGCGGATCGCCAAGGCCGCCGGCGTGCCGGTGATCGCGGTGTCCGGGCGGCGCGAGCTCTCCGCCGAGCAACTGCGGCGCGTCGATATCGAGCAGGCCTACGCCCTGACCGATGTCGAGCCCAACCCGGCGCTGTGCATGCTGCACGCCGGCCCGCTGCTGGAACGGCTGGCCGCGGGCGTGGCCGGAAAGTGGCTGATGGACAACAACCTTCGCAAGGTGGCGGGCGGACATGGGTAGTTCCGGGAGTTCGGCGGGCCTGCTCTCCGGTTTGGTGGGCGTCGCCGCGGGTTCCGTCGGCGCCGCCGCCGGACTGGGCGCCGTCGCGGGCTCGGTCGGTGCGGTCGCCGGTTTGGTGGGCGTCGTAGCGGGTTTCGTGGGCGTGGCCACCGGGTCGGTAGGCGGCCGGCGGCAGCTGCCCGCCGCCACCCCGGCCGACGCCGGGATTCGTTTCGCAGGCAAGGAGTGAGTGGGCTTGTATGACTTGGTGATCCGGTCGCGCCGGGTGGTCCTGCCGCAGGGGATCCGTCCCGCCGCGATCGCGGTGCGGGACGGGCGAATCGCAGCTGTCGAAGACTACGCGGCCGAACTGGCGGCCACGGTGACCACCGAATTGGCCGATCTGGTCCTGCTGCCGGGTCTGGTCGACTCGCACGTCCACGTGAACGAGCCCGGTCGCACCGAGTGGGAGGGGTTCGCGACCGCGACGAAGGCCGCCGCGGCGGGCGGTGTGACGACGATCGTCGACATGCCGCTGAACTCGCTGCCGCCGACCGTCGACGTGCCCGCGCTGGCGGCGAAGCGGGCGGCGGCGGCCGGGCAGTGTCAGGTCGACGTGGGCTTCTGGGGCGGCGCGATTCCGGGCAACCTGAAATCGCTGCGGGCGCTGGATGAATCGGGTGTGTTCGGGTTCAAGTGCTTCTTGTCCCCGTCCGGTGTGGACGAGTTCCCGCCGCTGACGCTGCCCGAGATCGAAGAGGTGATGACCGAGCTCGTCGCGTTCGACGGGCTGCTGATCGTGCACGCGGAGGATCCGGGCCGGCTGGCCGAGCCCGCCGACGGATCCTATGACGCCTTCCTGGAATCACGGCCCGGGGCGGCGGAAAGCGCTGCGGTGCAAGCGATCATCGAGCTCGCCGAGCAGACCGGCGCACGCACCCACATCCTGCACGTCTCGGCGGCGGACTGCCTCGCGCCGCTGGCCGCGGCGCAGGCGCGCGGTGTGCGGATCACCGCCGAGACCTGCCCGCACTACCTGACCCTCGCGGCCGCCGAGGCGCACACCACCGCGTTCAAATGCTGTCCGCCGATTCGGGATGCGGCGAACCAGGACGCGCTGTGGCAGGGCCTGGCCGACGGTGTCCTGTCGTGTGTGGTCTCCGATCACTCGCCGTGCCCGCCCGCCATGAAGGAGGGCGACTTCGCCAGCGCCTGGGGCGGGGTCTCCTCGCTGCAGCTCGGCCTGCCCGCGGTCTGGACCGCCGCGCGCGCCCGGGGTTTCAGCCTCGAGCAGGTTATCCACTGGATGGCCGAGGCGCCCGCCGATCTGGTCGGCCTGGCGAACAAGGGCCGCATCGCGGTCGGCTGCGACGCCGATCTGGTCGCCTTCGATCCGGACGCGGCGTTCACCGTGGAGCCGGCGGCGTTGCAGCACAAGAACCCGATCACGGCCTACACCGGTCGCGAGCTGTCGGGTGCTGTCCAGTCCACCTGGTTGCGCGGCGCGGTCGTGGGGGACCGGGCCGCCGGCCGATTCATCGAAAAGAGTTGAGGGAGAAGATATGTCAGACTTCACCGCACTACCCGACCTGGCGCTGCGCAGCAATCTCGGCAGCGTGATCGCGGCCAGTGACGAATCCTTCGAGGAGCGCGAGAACCTGATCAACCCGTGGGCGCCGAAGTTCTCCCCGGAGACCTTCGGACCCAAGGGCCAGGAGTACGACGGCTGGGAGACCCGCCGGCACCGCGGCCCCGGCGACGACTGGGCCATCGTGCGGCTCGGCATGCCCGGCATCGTGCGCGGCGTGGTCATCGACACCGCGTGGTTCAAGGGCAACTACCCCCCGTTCGCCTCGATCGAGGCCTGCCGCGCCCCCGGCTACCCCTCGGTGGCCGAGCTGGAGGCCGCCGACTGGGTGGAGATCCTGCCGCGCAGCCCGCTGACCGGCGATGCCGTGCACGAGTTCCCGGTCTCCGACGATCGCGTGTTCACCCACGTCCGGCTGACCATCTACCCCGACGGCGGCGTGGCCCGGCTGCGCGTGCACGGCGAAGTGGTGCCCGATCCGGCGCTGCTGACCGGCCTCACCGTCGACCTGGCGGCGCTCGCCAACGGCGCGCGCGGCCTGGGCTGCTCGGACATGTTCTACTCCGCGCCGGACAACATGATCAGCCCCGGACTGGCACGCAACCAGGCCGAAGGCTGGGAGACCAAGCGGCGTCGCGACAGCGGAAACGACTGGGCCACCATCCAGCTCGCCGCGCAGGGCGTACCGCAGCTGGTCGAGCTCGACACCACCAACCTGCTGTTCAACGCGCCCGGCGCGGCGCGGCTGCTGGGCATCGACCACCAGGGCGACGAGCCGCTGCCGGCCGCCGACGACGCGGCCTGGTTCGAGCTGCTGCCCCGGACCGCGCTGCAGCCCGACACCCCGCACCGGTTCCGGTTGCGCAACGAGCGTGCCGCCACGCACGTGCGCCTCGACATCTACCCCGACGGCGGCCTGGCGCGCCTGCGCCTGTTCGGCGCGCTGACCGCGGCGGCCGAGGAGCAGCTCAACACCCGTTGGGGCGCAGCCTGATTCGGTGAGCTTGTGGCACATCGCGGCCGTCGTCCCGGCGCACGCCGGGAACCCAGTACTACGTCTTTGGGCACCGGCGTGCCCCGGGGCGACGGCAGCGGTGTGACACAAGCCACCCGCAGTTCTGTTGTGCACAACTTAATTGCGGACTACCGTTCAGAACGTGACCGACCTTCTTCGACTCGACGAGCAGCTGTGCTTTCCGCTGTACGCGGCGTCGCGGGCGATGACGGCGGTCTACCGGTCCAAGCTGGACAAGCTCGGACTGACCTACCCGCAGTATCTGGTAATGCTGGCGCTGTGGGAGCGCGACGGTCGCACCGTCGGTGACCTCTGCGTGGCGCTGTCCCTCGATTCCGGCACACTGTCGCCGCTGCTCAAGCGGTTGCAGGCGGCGGGATTGGTGCAGCGTCAGCGCAGCACCGCCGACGAACGGCGAGTCGAGATCCGGCTCACCGGCGCCGGTCGCGCGCTGCGGGCCCAGGCCCGCGACATACCGAACGAAATGGCCGAAGCCGCCGGCCTGTCCCTGGACGAAATGGTCGCCCTGCGCGACACCTTGCGGCGCATGACCGAGGCTCTGTCCGCACAACCTCGGGCCGCGCACCCTCGAAGCGAAAGAGAGCAGTCATGAACACCCTCTACACCGCCGAAGCGCTCGCCACCGGCGACGGCCGCAACGGACACGCCCGCACCACCGACGGCAAGGTCGACGTCGACCTGACTTCGCCCAAGGAGCTCGGCGGCAGCGGCGAGGGCACCAACCCCGAGCAGCTCTTCGCCGCCGGCTACGCCGCCTGCTTCCACGGCGCGCTGCGCCTGGTCGGCAAGAACGACGGCGTCAACGTCGACGACTCCGCGGTCGGCGCCAAGGTCAGCCTGGGCAAGAACGACGCGGGCGGCTTCCAGCTGGCCGTCGTCATCGAGGTCACCCTGCCGAACCTGTCCCGCGACGAGGCGCAGGCCCTGGCCGACAAGGCGCACCAGGTCTGCCCGTACTCCAACGCCACCCGCGGCAATATCGACGTCACCGTTACCGTCGCGGAGGACTGAGCCGTGCGCGCGGTGGTGATCGACTCCTTCGGCGAGCCGAAGGACGTGCTGACCGCGGGGGAGCGGCCGACACCCGAACCGGGTGACGGTCAGGTGCGGATCGCGCTGATCCTGGCGCCGATCCACAACCACGACCTGGCGACCGTGCGCGGCGTGTACGGCTACAAGCCGGCGTTGCCCGCGATTCCGGGGACCGAGGCCGTCGGCCGGATCGATGCCCTCGGTCCGGGCGTGACCGGGCTGGAAGTCGGTCAGCGCGTGAGCGTTTCGGGCATCCACGAGGCCTGGGCCGAATTCTTCCTGGCCAAGGCGGGCCAGGTGGTCCCGCTGCCGGAGTCGATTCCGGACGCGACCGCCGCCCAGCTGATGGCCATGCCGCTGAGCGCGCTCATGCTGCTGGAAGACCTGAATGTGGCTGCGGGCGATTGGATTACGATCAACGCCGCGAACGGCGCGGTGGGCCGGTTGCTGAATGTGCTGGCCCGGCAACGCGGTGTGCACGTGCTGAGCCTGGTGCGCAGCGCGGAATCGCTGACCGCGTTGCGGGAGCAGGGCGCGGAAGCGGTCCTGGACACCGAATCCGAGGGCTGGCAACAGCAGGCCGCGGAACTGACCGGCGGCGCGCCGATCGTGCGCGCGGTCGATCAGGTCGGCGGGACCGCCGCCAACGATCTGCTCGCGCTGCTCGCGCCGAGCGGTGAACTGATCTCCTTCGGTGCGCTCTCGGGCAAGCCGCTGATCGTCGATCCCGGCCCGGTCATCTTCAAACAGGCTGTGATCAAGGGGTTCTGGGGCTCCAAGCGGGCCGAGCAGACCAGCCGCGAAGACATGCGGCGCCTGATCACCGAACTGGTGACGATG
Organism: Nocardia sp. NPDC051832; assembly: GCF_040681285.1. NCBI lineage: Bacteria > Bacillati > Actinomycetota > Actinomycetes > Mycobacteriales > Nocardiaceae > Nocardia > Nocardia sp. NPDC051832. Next base: position 396,607 of record NZ_JBFAYL010000004.1, on the reverse strand, counting down.
GCGGCGACGGGCGCCCTGCGCCTGGAGGTCGAAGCGACCTACTCGCTGGACGCCGCGTCCGACGCCGCGGTGGCCAGCGAAACCCCGGGCCGCAGCGCGAAAATCGCCTTGCGGCCCTAACCGGTCGCGTCGGCTTCGCGCCGCAACAGCTCGGTCAACAACTGCATAGTCGACGCGCAGCGCAGGTCATCGGCAACGACGGCCTGCGCTGCGTCGTCGAGGCTCAGATGTCCTGCCGCGATCAACCCGAGCACCGGATTCGCCCCATACGCGCGTGCGAACTCGATGACCGTCTCGGCGATCGGCGGCTGCGCCTCGTTCAGATGCCGCGCGATCCGCGTGCTGTTGGTCTGCATCCGGGTCGCGATGGCCCGGTCGCTGGCGCCGCCGGACGTCTGATCCTTCCAGGCTTTGAAGCCCTCCACACCGCGAATGTGCGCCCGATCCGCGGCAGTGTCAAGCAAGCCGGGTTGGCAATTCGAACGCCGCGCGGAACGTCGATTTCGTTTTCGAATATTGCAGATTCCGATGAGCGGGACGGGGTGGCCGGAAACCGCGTGCGGATCAAGATCGGTCGCTACAGTTTCTGCACCCGGCCGCTCGTCCGCCCATCGCCGTGATTCAGCGCGAGATGCCGAGGCTAGAAAGGCAATTCGACTATGAGTTCGACGTCGATCCCCGCTCCGCCCACCCTGCTCACCGGGCTCTGGCAGCGCAAACTACCCCATTATCCCGATACGCCGGCGCGGTCCTGGTATCTGACCGTCGTGGTCATCACCTCGATCGCGCTGTACTACCAATTGTTCGTCACCGGTGCGGTCGGCAATGAGCTGATCGCCTATTTCGATCTGTCCTTCGCCTATTTCGTCTGGATCTTCATCATCGGCGCCGCGTTCGGCGCGGTCGCCTCGGTCGTCGCCGGTGTGCTGGACCGGTGGGGGCGAGCCAATATCGTCGCCTACGGCGTGGTGATCGTGTCGGCGCTGACGCTGTTCGCGGTGCCGGCGACCACGACCAAAGAGGCCTACCTCATCGTCTACATTCTGGTGAGCGTGGTCGAGGGCGCGGTGCTGGTCGCCACGCCCGCGTTGATCCGGGATTTCTCCCCGCAGCTGGGCCGGGCCTCGGCGATGGGTTTCTGGACCCTGGGGCCCGTGATCGGCGCGCTCGTCACCACCGCGATCTCCACCCGCACGCTGGACGCGCACCCGGACTGGCAGTACCACTACCGGCTCTGCGGTGTGATCTGCATGGTGATCTCGGTGTTCGCCGTCGTCGGACTGCGTGAGCTCAGCCCCGCGCTGCGCGATCAGGTAATGGTGTCGCTGCGCGACAAGGCGCTGATCGAGGCGCGCGCCCGCGGCCTGAATGTGGCGGAGCTGGAACGCGATCAGTGGAAGCAGATGCTGAAACTGAATATCGTCGGATCCGCGTTGGGCATCAGCCTTTTCCTGGCTTTCTTCTACACGATCATCTCCTTCCTCGCGGTCTATATGGCCACCAACTTCGGGTTCACCTCGGCGCAGGCCAACGCGCTGGGCAACTGGTATTGGGGCGCCAATGCCGTCGCGCTCGTCGTGGCGGGTATCGCCTCGGACTGGTTGAAAGTGCGCAAGCCGTTCATGATTGTCGGCGCGCTCATCTCGATCGTCGGCATGTTCATCCTGATCCAGCACAACGACAATCCGGAAACCGGCTATTACACCTGGGCCTGGATTTTCGCGCTGATCGCGATCGGCACCGGCATCGCCTACTCCACCTGGATGGCGAGCTTCACCGAAACCGTGGAGGAACGCAATCCGGCCGCCACCGCGGTCGGTCTCGCGGTCTGGGGCGGCACCCTGCGCGGCGTGGTGACGCTGGTGCTGTTCGGTCTGCTGCTTGTGGTGAATGCCGCTGGGCCGCTGGTGAATTACGGTCCGCGCCTGGCCGAGATCCAGGCCAAGCACGCCTCCGAACTCGCCACCATCCAGACCGTCGGCACGGAAACCCTGGCGAAACTACAGGCCAACCCCGACGACCAAATGGCGCAGCTGGCCGCCATTCAAAAGCTCACCGGGGCAACGCTCGCCGAAATCCAGACCACGATGGCCCTCAACACGAAGTACCCCCAGGAACTGCAAACGCTCCAGGCCATCAACGCCGACACCCAGGCGGCGCTGGCGGCCAACCCGGCCGACGGCAACGCCGGACTCGCGGCGGTCGGTCAGGTCGCCCAGAAGTTCAACATCCCGGTCAACGACGCCATTGCCCGCCTCACCGCCACCCAGGCCGTCCCGCGCGAGGAACTCACCATCGCCGCCACGGTCGGCCCAAAACTCGAGGACGCGGGCGCCAAACTGAAGGCCATCAGCACCATCTCGGCTTCCGACCAGGCCTACCTCGCCGAGCGCGGCCCCGAAGTCCAGCAGGCCAACCAGGATTCGGCCGGCCAGTGGGGCCGCTGGTGGTGGATCTGCCTGATCGCCCAGGTGCTGTTCATTCCGTTCGTGTTCGTGATGTCCGGCCACTGGAGCCCGAAGAAGGCCGCCGCCGAGGCGGCCGCCCACGACGCGGTGGTCCAGAAGGAGCTGGCCGAGATCTCGAAGTAGCCGTGTGCGGGAGGGTGGCGGCAGTCACTCTCCCGCCCAGGGGGATATGTCTGGTTATTTGCCCGGCCAACTGGCACCCTTAACCGGTGACATCACCTCCGGATATCCAGGCCGACAAAGAACCGGCCGACGACAAGCTCGACGCAGGGGTTTTCAAGATCGCCGGCGTCGTTGTGCTCGGCGCGATCATGTCGATCCTCGACATCACCGTCGTCACCATCGCCATCCCCGAGTTCCAGAAAGAGTTCCACTCCAGCTACGCGCTGACCGCGTGGTCCATGACCGGCTACACGCTGGCGCTGGCCACCGTCATCCCGCTGACCGGATGGGCGGCTGACCGGTTCGGCACCAAGCGGCTCTATATTTCGGCGCTCGCGTTCTTCGTACTCGGTTCGGTGCTGTGCAGTTTCGCCTGGAGCATCGAGACGCTGATCGCGGCTCGCGTCGTGCAGGGCATCGGCGGCGGCATGCTGATGCCGCTCGGTATGACGATCATGACCCACGCCGCCGGTCCGCACCGGATCGGCCGAGTGATGGCCGTGCTCGGTATCCCGATGCTGCTCGGCCCGATCGGCGGCCCGATCCTCGGCGGCTGGCTGATCGACGATTTCGATTGGGAGTGGATCTTCCTGATCAACCTCCCGCTGGGCGTGATCGCCTTGGTCTACGCGTTCTTCATCCTGCCCTCGGACAAGCCGCAGCCCGCCGAGTCGTTCGACTTCGTCGGCATGCTGCTGGCTTCACCGGGTTTGGCGTTGTTCCTGTTCGGCGTGTCCTCGATCCCGGATGAAGGCCGGGTCACCGCGCCCAAAGTGTGGATAACCATGCTCATCGGTGCGGCGCTGCTCGTGGCGTTCGTCTTCCACGCGTTGCGCGCCAAGCATCCGCTGATCGACCTGTACCTGTTCCGCAACAAGTCGCTGCTGTTCTCGGTGCTGACGATGACGCTGTTCGCGGCCGCGTTCTTCGGCGCGGGTCTGCTGCTGCCGTCCTACCTGATCTCGGTGCAGGGGGAGACCTCGCTGTCGGCCGGACTGATGCTGGCGCCACAGGGGTTGGGCGCCATGCTGACCATGCCGATCGCGGGCCGCCTGGTGGACAAGATCGGCCCGGGCAAGATCGTGCTGACCGGTATCGCCGTGATCAGCGTCGGCATGGTGTTCTTCACCCAGCTCGAGGCCGACACCTCGTACCTGATGCTGGGCACCGGCCTGTTCATCATGGGCCTGGGCATGGGTTGCACCATGATGCCGGTGATGACGGCGGCCATTCAGACGCTGACCCACCAGCAGGTGGCGCGCGGTTCGACGCTGATGAACATCATCAACCAGACCGCGGGCTCCATCGGCACCGCGACCATCGCGGTGATCCTGACCAATCAGATGAAGGACAAGGGTCTGGCCTCCGCCGGACAGTCGCCGGAAGCGGCTGCCGCGATGCCGGATCCGGCCACCTTGCCGCCGGAGCTGGCGGCGCAGTTCGCGGCCGAGAAGGCCAAGGGTCTGAGCCTGGCCGCGGAGGCATTCAGCAACACCTTCGTGGTGGCGCTGATTCTGATGGTGCTGGCCTTGATCCCGGCCTACTTCCTGCCGCGGAGCAAGCCCGCGGTACCGGCCGACGGCAGCCCGCCGGCGCTCGTGCACTGAGCCGAGTCCCGCGCCGGGACGACGAGTGCGCTGAGGCCCACGATGTTTCGACATCGTGGGCCTCAGTTCTGCTCGGCGCGGCTACTTCTCGCCGTAGAGCGTGACGAACTTGTTCAGCGACTTCTCGATATCGCCCTTGATCGCTCGCGCCACGGTGGTGCCGATCGGCCCGAACAGCGGGCGCCCACCGAGATCGATGTCCACGGTCACCTCCGAGCCGGAACCCTTGGGCGCCACCAGGAGTTCCAGGCCCAGCTTGGTGCCGCCCTTGCCCGCGCCGCGCAGTTTCAGCCGGCGGGGCGCTTCGACCTTCTCGACCGTCCAGGTCACCCGGTTCCGAAAGCTCTTCACGGTGGCGACGCCGACCAGCGTGCTGCCTTCGGTCAGCTCCGCGGGCACCTCGCTGCGCCATGCCTCGTGCATGGTGAGCCACTGATCCAGCTCGGACAGATTGGAGGTGTGCGCCCAAGCCCGCTCCGGGGGCAGCGGGACAGCTACGGAGACCTTCAGTTTCGCCATGCGCGCATGGTATCCGGTACCGGCGGTAGCGTTGGAACCGCAACGGTAGCTGAATGTTTCATGGATGTGGGTTCCATAGCGAGACTTCGGCGGGATCCTGCTAGTGTGATCGAGTCCGCGGGAGCGTGGTGTGATCGCCTGTCCCGCAGGCAATGTGAGGTGGTTGAGCCTCGTTTGTCGGCGGGTGTGAGAAAGGCGTGACGGAGCCGGATGAACCTAGACATGGCCGTGGTACTTCCGTGGATCATTGCTCCCGCGCTGGTCATAGCCGTGGTGGTGTATTTCGTTAATGCCGGTAGACGGCAGCAACATCGAATCGACGAGCTCACCCGGCAGCAGCGCGCCTACGAGGACACCCTCGAATCCTTCGCCGTGCACACCGTTCCGGCGATCACCGACGCCATCCGGCGCTTCGAGAACCCCAGCACGGCCTTCGATGTGCCGGAGGGGATGAACAATTCCCGCTTCGTGCAGTGCCTGCAATGGCTCGGCGAGCGCTATGCCGACGAGTTGCGCAAGGTGCAGGCCGACGCGGAGGAGCGCAAGCGCGGCGCGATCGAACAGGCCGAGGCCAACGCGCGCACGGAGGTCACCGCCAGCGCCCGCGACGCCACCAGCGGCGCGGTCCGGGCCTTCGGCACCTCGGTGGTCAGCCTCGGCGCCGACGCCGGTCAGGTGGTCAGCGCCGCCCTGCGCACGCATCGCGGCGACGAGGTCTACGCCACGCTCACCCGCATCGACCACACCGTGCAGCAGATGATCCGCCAGGCTCAGTCCTATGTGATCGTCTGCGGCGGCCTGCCCGGAAGGCGCTGGCCCGCACAGTCGCTCACCGACGTGGTGGGCGGCGCCACCGGCCGCGTGCGCGACTACCTACGGGTGCGATCCAACCAATCCGAGCGGGTCGTCATCAGCCGCGCGGTGGAGCCGATCGTGCACACCCTGGCCACGCTGCTGGACAACGCGCTGCGCTACTCGCCGCCGACCTCGTTCGTGGACATCAGCTTCCAAGAGGGCCATCACGGCGTCACCGTCATCATCGACGACGCCGGCGTGCGGATGAACGCCGAGCAGATGGAAGAGGCGCGCCAGATCCTGGCGGGGGAGCGCACCGTCGACATCCACCAGCTCGGTCCCGCGCCGAAGGTCGGCTTCCCCGGCGTCGCCGCCCTGGCGCGCCGTTACGGATTCACTGTGTACATCGATGGGCCGAACGCTTACGGGGGTATGCGGGCCATGGTCTATATCCCGGAATCGCTGCTCGCCACGCCGGAAGCGACGCCCGTCGTCGAGGCGGCGCCCGCGCCCGCACCGGCCGTTCAGCGTCCGGCCGAGCCTGAGCCCGACAACCCGGACCAGGCGTTCGCGGTGCACGAGATCACCAGCGGCGGCCTGCCCAAACGCCGGCGCCGTCCGGTCGCGCCCGGCCTGGCCGCCGCGCAGACCCGGCCGCCCACCCAGCGCACCGAACCAGGACTTGCTCGACCAGATATCGCCGCCGCATGGCAGACCGGCTCGAAGAGCGGGCGGGCCGCTGCGGCCGAAGACACGGAAGGGACGACGCCTTGATGAGCACCGCCACCGACTCCAGTAACAAGCTCGGCTGGTTACTCGAAGAGCTCTCCGTTCCCGGCGTCCGGTTCGCGGTGCTGCTATCCGAGGACGGATTACGCATCGCGCACTCGCAGGGCATCTCCCGCGACAATGCCGAACGCTTCTCCGCCGCCGCCTCCGGATTGCGTTCGCTCGGCAAGGCTCTGGGCGAGTTCTGCGGCGGCACCGGCACCGGCCTGCGGCAGAACATGACCGAATACGACGACGGGATGATCTTCATCACCGCCGCCGGAGACGGTGCGCTGCTGGGTGTTTCGACCAGCAACGAGGCCGATGTCAGCCTGGTGGCGCACCGGATGAACGAGCTTGCCGGCCGCGTCGGACACGAGCTCGGCAATTACTCGCACCGGAGAGCGGACAGCGATCGGCGATGACCAGGCCACGACGCGACCCCGATCTGGTCCGCTCCTATGTGCGCACCGGGGGGCGCTCGCGTCCCAGCCGCGAGCTGGACCTGGTGACCATCGTCGTCGCGGCGGGTAGCAATCTGCCGCAGGGTGCGCGGCCGGAGGCCCGGCGGGTGCGAGAGGTGTGCGACAACGGCGCCCTCTCCATCGCCGAGATCGCCGCGTACCTGGATCTGCCGCCGTCGGTGGTCAAGATCGTCGTCTCCGACCTGCTCGATCACGAATGCCTGGCCATACCTGTGCCCACCAACGTGCCGCAACTGGCCATTCTCAAGGAGGTACTCGATGGGCTCCGTGCTCTCCCGGCCTGAGGTCAATTATGTGCCGGAGACCGTGACCCGATCGGTAAAGCTGTTGGTGGCGGGGAATTTCGGGGTCGGCAAGACCACGTTCGTGAGCAGCATCTCCGAGATCACCCCGCTGCGCACCGAGGAGACCATCACCGAGGCCAGCATCGGCATCGACGATATGGCCGGCCTCGGCGAGAAGACGCAGACCACCGTGGCGATGGATTTCGGGCGGATCACGCTGAATCCGCAACTGGCGCTGTACCTGTTCGGCACTCCCGGTCAGCAGCGCTTCGTGCCGCTGTGGGAGGAACTGGCCCGCGGCGCGCTCGGCGCGCTGGTGCTGGTCGACACCCGGCGCATCGAGCGCTCCGACGAGGTGCTGTCGGTGCTGGAGGAGCGCGGGGTGCCGTATTCGGTGGCGGTCAACGTCTTCGACGACGCGAAACGTCATCCGCTGGAAGAGGTCCGGGACGCGCTCGATCTCACGCCCGAGACGCCGCTGACCGCGCTGGACGCCCGTAATCGCACCACCTGCCTGCAGTCGTTGATCACGCTCGTCGAATTCCTGTTCCACCGTCAGGAGTCCCTGCTTTGACCTTGCCACCTCAGGCCGCACGCTGCCCCGTCCCGCACGGTTCGCCGGTCGACACCGATGGTCCCCGAGTCTCCCTGTTCACCGAGGAGTACGCCGCCGATCCGCACCGGGCCTACGACGAAATGCGCAGCAGATATGGCTCTCTGGTGCCGGTCGAGCTGTCCCCGGGGATTCCGGCGACCCTGGTGATCGGCTATCACACCGCGCTCCGCATCCTCAACGATCCCGACCATTTCCCGGCCGACCCGCGCACCTGGCAGCAGCATGTGCCCGGTGAATGCCCGATCCTGCCGATGCTGGAGTGGCGGCCGAACGCGTTGCGCAGCGCGGGCATCGAGCATCTGCGCTACCGCCAGGCCAATCTCGCCGCGATCGGCGGCGTCGATCTGCATGCCCTGCACGCCACCGTCGAGCGGGTCGCGATCCCGCTGATCAACACCTTCTGCGGTGACGGCTCCGCCGACCTGATCAGCCAGTACGCGTTCCCGGCCACCTTCGCGGTGCTCAACGAAATGCTCGGCTGCCCACCGGACATCGGCCAGCAGGTGGCCACCGGCATGGCCGCCATCTTCGAAGGCGTCAACGCCGACAAGGGCAACGCCATGCTCACCGACGCGCTGCTGGAACTCACCACCCGCAAGCGCAAGGAGCCGGGCGACGACATCACCTCGCGCCTGCTCGCCCATCCCGCCGGGCTCACCGATGTGGAGATGATCCACCAGCTCGTCACGCTCTACGGCGCGGGTATCGAACCCGAGCAGAACCTGATCGTGAACACGCTGCTGCTCATGCTGACCGACGACCGGTTCGCCGGAAACCTGTTGGGCGGCAGTCTTTCCACCCGCGACGCCCTGGACGAGGTGCTCTTCACCGACCCGCCCATGGCGAACTACTGCGTCTCCTACCCGCGCCAGCCCGTGCTCATCGACGGCGTGTGGCTGCCCGCGCATCAGCCGGTCGTGATCAGCATGGCCGGCTGCAACAACGATCCCGCCATCAGCGCGGGCGAATACACCGACAACCGTTCGCATCTGGCGTGGAGCCTCGGCCCGCACGCCTGCCCCGCCCGGTCGGTCGCCTACCTGATCGCCCAGGAAGCCATCGACCAGATCCTTGACGCACTACCGGAAATGCGGCTGGGGGTGCCGACGGTCGCGCAGCTCAACTGGCGGCCCGGACCCTTCCATCGCGCATTGGTGTCCCTTCCGGTCACCTTCCCGAAATCCCCTCCGCTGCACGTGTATTAAGGAGAGAAGTGATGGACAGTCAGCCCATTGTCCTGGATCCCACCGGTACCGACATTCAAGGTGAGTCCGCGCGTATTGCCGAGCGCGGGCCGGTCACTCTGGTCGAGTTGCCCGGCGGTGTGCGTGCGTGGTCGGTGACCGACGCCGATTTGCTGAAGAAGCTGCTGATCGATTCGCGGGTGTCCAAGGACGCGCGCCAGCACTGGCCGGCGTTCATCAACGGTGAGGTGCCGCAGGATTGGCCGCTGTTCCTCTGGGTGGCCGTGAACAACATGTTCACCGCGTACGGCGCCGACCACCGCCGACTACGCAAGCTGGTCGCGCCCGCGTTCACGCATCGGCGCACCGAGGCCATGCGGCCGCAGATCGAGCGCATCACCAATAAGCTGCTCGACGAGCTGGCTGCCGCCGAAGGACCGGTCGATCTGCGCGAGGGATTCGCGTATCCGCTTCCGATCCAGGTGATCTCGGAGCTCATGGGCGTGCCGGAGTTCCTCAACGACGGTCTGCGCAAATGCGTCGACGGCATCTTCGACACCTCCCTCAGCCCGGAGGAGTCGCAGGCCAACTACATGGAGATGTACCGGATCCTCGGGGAACTGGTCGCTTACCGCCGTGAGCACCCCGGCGACGACATGACCAGCCTGCTGATCTCGCACCGCGACGAGGAAGACGACACCCAGCTCCAGGAACAGGAGCTCATCGACACCCTGCTGCTGGTCATCAGCGCGGGCCACGAAACCACCGTCAACCTGCTCGACCAGGCTATCCACGCGCTGCTGACCCGCCCCGATCAGCGGGCCGCCGTGGTCGAGGGCAATGTCGCCTGGTCCGATCTCGTCGAAGAGTCGCTGCGCTTCGAAGCGCCCGTCGCGCACCTGCCGTTGCGTTTCGCCGCCGACGACATCGAGATCGAGGGCGGCATCCGCATTCCCAAGGGTGACCCGATCCTGGCCTCCTACGCGGCCGCCAACCGCGACCCGAAGGTGCACGGCGAGACCGCCGCGGAGTTCGATGTGACGCGGCCGTCGAAGGATCATCTGGCGTTCGGTCACGGTGTGCACCACTGCCTGGGTGCGCCGCTGGCCCGGCTGGAAGCCCTGATCTCGCTGCCGGCCCTGTTCGAGCGTTTCCCGAACATGGCCTTCGCCGCTGATCCCACGGAGTTGGGTCACGTTGTCAGCTTCATCTCCAACGGGCACCGGGTACTGCCGGTGCATTTGAACCCGTCGGAGTAGTTCGGCGTTCGTCGCCCCTCCCGCATAATGACTGCGGGAGGGGTAGATGATCTTGCAAGAGACTCGAAGTCCGCGGCCGCTGCGGTGGGTGCTGCGCGGAGTGAGCGTTGTGGTTACTGTCGCCTGCCTGGTGGCGGTCGGGCGGTTCCTGTGGCCGCAGCCGGATCCGGCGGATCAGCCGGGCGGGACCCATCGGCAGCTGTCGTTCCTGCGCGGCGCGATCGAGGACGGCGCGGACAAACAGGCGCAGGGGCTGTTTCCCGAGGGGTACTTCTTTACCAATGCGCTCTATGGGATCGCCTGGGTGCAAGCGGGATTGAACGATCCGGCGCGGCGCGGCCAAGCACTCCGCGAATCACGGTGGGCGCTGGACAGATTGGAGTCGAAGGCGGCGAAGGCTGTTTTCGATTCGCAGTTGCGGCCCGCGTACGGGGTGTTCTGGGCGGGATGGACGAATTGGCTCCGGGGCGGTGTCCTCTCGCTGGATGGCGGCGCGGATGCCGAGTTGGTGCGGCGGTTCGAGGCAGGCAGCGCGGAGATCGCGGAGGCGTTCTCCGGTTCCGCGACGCCGTTCCTGCGGGCGTATCCGGGCCAGGCGTGGCCGGTCGATTCGACGGTGGCGATCGCCTCGCTCCGATTGCACGACCACCTGCGCGGGCCTCGCTTCGGTGCGGTGGTGGCCCGGTGGCTCGAGGCTGTCCGGCCTCGGCTCGATCCGGCGACCGGGCTACTGCCGCATGAGGTTTCGCCCGTGGACGGGTCGGTGAAAGACGGAGCCCGCGCCACCTCGCAGACGATGATCCATCGATTCCTGCCGGAGATCGATCCCGGGTTCGCACGGTCGCAATACGCGGCGTTCCGCCGCCAATTCCTCGCCTACCCAGCCGGTTTCGGTCCCGGTCTGCGCGAATATCCGCATGGTCAGGGCGGCTCGGGGGATATCGACTCCGGCCCGTTGGTGGCGGGAATCAGCCTGTCCGCCACCGTGGTCGGTCTGGGCGCTGCCCGAGTGAACGGTGACCCCGACCTGGCGGCGGCAGTGGGGTCGGAGGGGGAACTGCTGGGCCTGCCCCTCACACTGCCGGGCAGCAAGCGTTACGCCTTCGGCCTGCTCCCCATCGGCGACGCCTTCGTGGTGTGGTCGTCCACCGCCCGATTGCTCACCGCGCCCACCCCGCCCGTGCAGGACTACGACCTCCGATGGTGGTGGCGCATACCGTGGCTGATCCTGGTCGGGCTGCTGGCCATCGCACCCTGGGTCCGCCCCCTGGTTCGCCGCGCGCGCGGGAATAGGGGGCCTGCGCCTGGGTAACCAGAGGGTGTCCAGCACACCTCGAGGAGGATTGATGACGAACGGGAACACTGGGGTCGGCAGCCTGCGGAGTGTGGTTTTGGATTGTCCGGAGCCGCGCGAACTGGCCGAGTTCTACGTCGGGCTGCTCGGCGCCGAGCTGATCGAGGATGCGGAAGACGATTGGATCGTCATCGCGGACCAGGAGGGGCGGCGACTGGCATTTCAGACCGCGCCCGAGTATCGGCCGCCGCGGTTTCCCGATCCGGAAGCGTCCCAGCAGATGCACTTCGACGTTCTGGTCGACGATATCGAGAGCGCGCAGGCGCGGGTGCTACAGCTCGGCGCGCGACTGGTGCAGGCGGACACCGATGACGACTTCCGGGTGTTCGCCGATCCGGTTGGGCATATTTTCTGTCTGATATGGCTGAAGCCTCAGAGCTGAGTGAGCGCGGCCAGCAGCGCCAGCGCGGGAATGGTTCCCTGGGCGGCGGCGGCCTTCACGAATCGGCGATCGGTGCCGACCAAGACCGCGGCCGCCGCGAGCATGGAGCCGCAGCCCATGATGATCAGCGCCCAGCCGGCCGCGGGGCAGGGTCGGACCAGAAAGACGCCGACCAGAGTGCCGACAGCCAGGAAAAGGTTGTAGAAGCCCTGGTTGAACGCCCACGGCTTGACGGCTTCGAGCTCTGTGTCGTCGACCAGGAACAGACCCGCGTGCACTTTCCGGTCGGTGAACCGCAAACTCTCCAGGGTGAAGATGTAGAGGTGGATCAGGGCCGCGAGCCCCGCCAGGATCTGCACTACCGCCAGCACGAGCCCTCCTCGAATCGGTCACTCCGGCGCGGACCGCGTTGACAGCCCGGTCAGCACGGTAGCCGCGAGTTTGCGCCGCGTCCCGATGCCGCGCCGCGTGCCCATCGATGATGGCACTGTTTGCCCGGCGCCGGGCGAGGTATCCGCTGTGAGGCTGGGCGTCAGGGTGCGGCGGGTTCGGTCCAGTTGTAGGTGAGGTCGGCGGCCTGGGACCAGCGGCGGTATTCGCTGTCCCGCCGGGCGGCGGGCATGGTCGGGAGCCAGCGGCTGGCGGTGTGGCGGTTGCGGCGCAGGCCGGTCATGTCGGGCCACAGGCCGACTGCCAGGCCGGCCGCGTAGGCCGCGCCCAGGGAGACGGTTTCGGAGTAGAGCGGGCGTTCCACGGGTACGCCGAGCGAGTCCGAGATCTGTTGCATCAGTAAATTGTTGGAGGTCATGCCGCCGTCGACGCGGAGTTCGGTCAATGGGTGGCCGGAGTCGGCGTTGACGGCGTCGACGACCTCGCGGGTCTGCCAGGCGGTGGCCTCGAGGACCGCGCGGGCCAGGTGGCCTTTGGTGATGTACGAGGTGAGTCCGGCGATGACGCCGCGCGCCTCCGAACGCCAGCGTGGTGCGAACAGTCCGGAGAAGGCGGGGACCACATAGCAGCCGCCGTTGTCGTCGACGGTGCGTGCGAGCGTTTCGATTTCGGGTGCCGCGCCGATCAGGTCCAGCCGGTCGCGCAGCCACTGCACCAGGGTTCCCGTGGCGGCCATGGACCCTTCGAGGGCGTAACGCGCTGGGTCGCTGCCGATTTGGAAGGCTACGGTGGTCAGCAGCCCGTGCTTCGAATGCACCGGTGTGGTGCCGGTGTTGGTGAGCAGGAAGCTTCCGGTACCGTACGTGCACTTCGCTTCGCCCGCGTCGAAACAGGTTTGGCCGAAGAGCGCGGCCTGCTGGTCGCCGAGCGCGGCGGCGATCGGGATCCCGTGCTCTGTGTAACCGTAAATCTCCGCGTTGGAGCGGATCTCGGGCAGGATCGCGCGGGGGATACCGAAGAAGCCGAGGAGCTGCTCGTCCCAGTCCAGGGTGTGCAGGTTCATCAGCATGGTGCGGCCCGCGTTGGTCACGTCCGTGACGTGCACGCCGCCGTCCGGACCGCCGGTCAGATTCCAGATCAGCCAACTGTCCATAGTGCCGAACAGGATCTCGCCGCGCTCGGCTCGTTCCCGGAGCCGAGGTTGCTGGTCGAGAATCCACCGGATACGCGGGGCGGCAAAGTAACTCAGCAACGGTAAGCCGCAGCGCTCGGCCACGTCGGCGGCGCTGGGCTGCCGAGCCAGCTGCGCCACCAACTCCTCGGTGCGCGTGTCCTGCCAGACGATCGCATTCCCGACCGGCTTACCGGTGCGCCGATCCCACAGCACCGTCGTCTCGCGCTGATTCGCGATCCCGATCGCCAACACCTGATCGGCGGAAACTCCGGCCTTCGCGATCACCCGCCCGACAAGATTCTCGACATTCTTCCGAATCTCCACCGCATCGTGCTCGACCTGCCCGGCCGCCGGATAGAACTGCCGGTGCTCCCGCTGCGCCACCGAAACCAGTTGCCCGGCAGCGTCATACAAAATCGTCCGGCTGGAGGTGGTGCCTTGATCGATCGCCATGACAAAGCGCGCCCTGGAAGCGCGGTCAGCGTTCACCTGCTGAGGATTCACGACTGCACTCGCGGCCGTTCGGTGCCCAGGTCGCGGGAGATGGCGGCCGCGGTGCTGAGGACCAGCTCGATCAGCCTGGTGTGGACGGCCTTTTCGGTCAGGCGGTCGAGCGCGCCGACCACGCCGATCGCCCCGACGACCCGTCCGCCCGAGTCCCGGACCGGAGCGGCGACGGACGCGCGTTCGGCGGCGAATTCGCCGATGTCCTCGGCATACCCTTGACCGCGCACCCGCGCGATCGCCCCGTGCAACGCACGCGGCGCGGTCACCGTCCGTCGCGTATAGGCGAGCAGCGTTCCGGTCGTGGCGCGTTCGGCGAGGCCAGGTGTGTACGCGAGCAGCACCTTGCCCAAAGCGGTTGCGTGCAAAGGCAGTTCGATGCCGATCTGTAGGACCTGATCGCTCCCGTCAGGCCGGAACACGTGGTGCACGATCTCCACGCTGTCGCCCCGCAACGCCCCGATCCGCACCGACTCACCCGACCGCGCCGCCAGCGTGTCACCCCAGTTCATCGCGTACGACCGCAGCACATTGGCGTCGAACGGCCGCGGCGTCAGCCCGAGCGCGGCGTCCCCGATCCGATACTTTCCGGACTGCGCGTCCTGCTCGATGTACCCGACACCCTGCAACGTCCTGAGCAGCCCGTGCGCGGTCGGCTTCGGCAACCCGAGCACCGCGGCCAGCTCGCCGACCCCGATGCCGAAGGGCGCCTCGGCGACCACGTTCATGATCGCGGCGGCACGTTCGATCGACTGGATCGGTCCCGGCACACCCACCACGCTAGCGCGAAACCGTTCGACATTGTCGAACGGGGACCGTTGAAGCCCACTCCCGAGGTCCTTACGTTCGGTAATGGCTCACCCGTCCAGGGTCGGAGCCGTGTCACGGACAACGGAGAATGTGATGCCAGACCTCGTCGGAGCGGTCGACCAGGGCACCACCAGCACGCGCTTCATGGTCTTCGACCGCGCGGGCACGGTGGTCGCGCACCATCAGCTCGAACACGAGCAGATTCTGCCGCGGCCCGGCTGGGTGGAGCACAATCCGGTCGAGATCTGGGAACGCACCTCCGCCGTCATCCAGACCGCGCTGAACTCGCACGGACTGACCGCCGCGGATCTGGCCGCGCTCGGCGTCACCAATCAGCGGGAGACGACCGTCATCTGGGACCGCCGCACCGGCCGCCCGTACTACAACGCCATCGTCTGGCAAGACACCCGCACCGACCGGATCGCCGCCGAACTCGACGCCTCCGACGCCGGTCAGCTCATCCGCCATCGCGCCGGACTACCGCCCGCCACCTACTTCTCCGGCGGCAAGATCCGCTGGATTCTCGACAATGTCGAGGGCGTGCGCGCCGCCGCCGAACGGGGCGACGCCCTGTTCGGCACCATCGACAGCTGGCTGCTGTGGAACCTGACCGGCGGTGTGCGCGGGGGCGTGCACGTCACCGACGTCACCAATGCCAGCCGCACCATGTTGATGAACCTGGAAACCCTGGACTGGGACGACGACCTGCTCGCCCTGTTCGACGTGCCGCGCGCCATGCTGCCCGCCATCCGGCCGTCCTCGGATCCCACCCTCTACGGCTGTACCGCCGCGCAGGGACCGCTGGGCGGTTCGGTGCCGGTCGCCGCGGCCGTGGGCGATCAACAGGCGGCGATGATCGGGCAGGTCTGCCTGAACGCCGGCGAAGCCAAGAACACCTACGGCACCGGCAACTTCCTGCTGCTCAATACTGGTGAGGCACTGGTCCGTTCGGACAACGGCCTGCTCACCACCGTGTGCTACCAGTTCGGCGACGCCAAGCCGGTATACGCGCTGGAAGGGTCGATCGCCGTCACCGGATCCGCCGTGCAGTGGCTGCGCGACCAGCTCGGCATCATCCAGGGCGCCTCGCAAAGCGAAACGCTCGCAAGCGAAGTCGAAGATAACGGGGGCGTGTACTTCGTGCCCGCTTTCTCCGGCCTCTTCGCACCGCACTGGCGTTCGGACGCCCGCGGCGCGATCGTCGGGCTCACCCGCTACGCGACCAACGCCCACATCGCCCGCGCCACCCTAGAAGCCATCTGCTACCAGACCCGTGATGTCGCTGACGCGATGTTCAAGGATTCCGGTGTGCCGCTGGAGGTGCTGAAGGTCGACGGCGGTGTCACCGCCAACAGCCTGTGCATGCAGATCCAAGCCGATGTGCTCGGCGTCCAGGTGAGCCGGCCGATGGTGTCGGAAACCACTGCCCTCGGTGCGGCCTACGCCGCCGGTCTCGCGGTCGGATTCTGGTCCGACCCTGAGGATTTGCGGAAGAACTGGCAGGAGCGCACCCGCTGGCATCCGCACTGGACCGACGAGCAGCGCGCCGCCGGTTACGCCGGTTGGAGCAAAGCCGTCGGCCGCACCCTCGACTGGGCCCCCACCAACTAGAAAGCCTGTGTCCACCGTGAAGAAGGAAATCGAAATGCGTTCTCTGACAGCACCTGTCGCGATGAGCCCCGAGACCCGGCAGCACGCGCTCGACACCATGGCCGGCACTGAGCTCGACGTACTGGTGATCGGCGCCGGCGTGGTCGGCGCGGGCGCGGCGCTCGACGCCGTCACCCGAGGCCTGACCGTCGGCCTGGTCGAGGCTCGCGACTACGCCTCCGGAACCTCCAGTCGCTCTTCGAAACTCGTGCACGGCGGGCTGCGTTACCTCAAGCAGCTCAACTTCCGCCTCGTCTTCGAGGCACTGCGCGAACGCAAGCTGATCCTGGAAACCCTTGCGCCGCACCTGGCCAAGCCCGTCGAGTTCATCTACCCGCTGGAGAAGCCGGTCATCGACCGCGCCTGGGTCGGGACCGGCGTCGGGGTCTACGACGTGCTCGGCGCAGGCCGCGGCGTCCCGTCGCATTTCCGGCATCTGGGCAAGAAGAAGACCATGCAGCGCTTCCCGGGCGCCAAGCGCGGCACCGTGCGCGGCGGCGTCAGCTTCTACGAAGGCCAGCTCGACGACGCCCGCCACACCATGATGCTCTCGCGCACCGCCGCCTCGCACGGCGCGCTGGTCGCCTCCAGCGCCCGCGTCGTCGACTTCCTGCGGGACAGTGGCCGCGTCGTCGGCGCGCTGGTACAGGACCTGGAGACCGGCCGTAAGTTCGAGGTGCGCGCAAAGCGCGTCGTCAACGCGGCCGGCGCCTGGACCGATGAGCTCCAGGAAATGCTGGGCGGCGCAAGCCAATTCAAGATCAAGGCGTCCAAGGGCGTGCACATCGTGGTGCCCCGCGACCGAATCGACTCCGAAACCGGTCTCATCACCGAAACCGAGAAGAGCCTGCTGTTCGTCATCCCGTGCCCGTGGAGCGACGACCACTGGGTCATCGGCACCACCGACACCGGCTGGGACCACGACCTCGCCCACCCCGCCGCCACCCGCGCCGACATCGATTACATTCTGGCCCAGGTGAACCGGCTCCTGGAAACCCCCATCGATCACGACGACATCGTCGGCGTCTACGCCGGCCTGCGCCCCCTGCTCGCCGCCGGCGATTCCAATCAGACCGCCAAACTCTCCCGCGAACACGCCGTCGTCCGCCCGGTCCCCGGCCTCGTCATCGTGGCCGGCGGCAAATACACCACCTACCGCGTCATGGCGAAGGACGCCATCGATCTCGCCGTCGCCGACCTGCCCGGCCGAGTCGCCAAGTCCTGCACCGAACGCGTCCCCCTCGTCGGTGCCCACCAGTACCGCGAACTGTCGCTCTCCCGCGCCCGCCTGGCCGAAGTCTTCGACGTCGACATGGAAACCGTCGACCACCTCCTCGGCCGCTACGGTAGCGCCGTCACCGAGCTCCGCGAACTCATCGACACCACTCCGGAACTCGCTGCCCGCCTAGGCAACTCGCGCTACCTCAAGGCCGAAATCGTCTACGCCGTAACCCACGAAGGCGCCCTCCACCTCGACGACATCCTCGCCCGCCGCACCCGCCTGTCCGTCGAAACCGGGGCTCGCGGAATGGACATCGCCCCCGAAGTAGCGCACCTGGTTGCCCCGTACCTCGGTTGGGACGAGGGACAAATCGCCCGCGAGATCAAGGTGTACCGGCTGCGCGTGGAAGCCGAACTGGCGTCCAACATGCAGCCAACCGACGAGGAAGCCGACGCCATCCGCGTCTCCGCCCCGGATTCCCGCGAATCCTTCGGCTTCCCGATGGAGGAATCGGTCTCCGTCTGACTCCCGCACCCTGAAATCGAGCCCCGGACCAGGTCCGGGGCTCGATCTTCGAGGCTAACCTTCAGCAATCGGCAAGTCGGGACACTGCTTGACGTAGGGGATCTCGGGGGAATCGGACACCCATTCTTTCCACTGCTGATGACTCATGTTCGACGACAGCTTGGCGCAGAGGTCGCTCGGCGTGGGGATACGCCAGGTGCGCACAGTTGTCGTGTCGGATTCGAAATTATTGCTGTAGACGGACATCGTGTTGCCCGTGATATCGAAGCTGACGAATCGGGGCTCTTCGAGATCGCGGAATGTGGGTCCGATCTTGTTCCCAGACCGGGTATCCCACAGGCGTAGGGCACGATCGACTCCGATAGTCGCTGCCAAACGCCCATCCGGGCTGAGCGCGACCAATGGCATCCCGCCCGAGCTTCTCAGCCCGACATCACCGACCAAAGCCACACCCAACGAAGTCTGCAGCGGCAAATCGAGCAGCGTCAGAGCGAGACCGTCGAAGCCGACGCTGAGCTGTCCATCCGAGCTGATGGCATGCTTTCCGAAGTTTGAGGTGCTGAGCAACTGGACCCGAACGGAGCTGTCGCCGATCTTCCAAGGGGCGAGTGCGGACACTGTGGCGTCCGTTCCGCTGGGTGTGAACGCGATCAGAACCGTACCGTCATTGGTGAGGGCGATCTCGGAGAGGAACTTGTCCACCCGGCGAGTGTCGAGAAGGGTGCCGGTATCGGTATTCCACAGCCGCAGGATGGAACCGGTGACCGTTCCGTCTTCCTGGCTCTCCTGCGCACAGGTGATCATCGAGTTCCCCGCAGGTGCGACTACCGCGCCACAGGTCCGCCACTGAGTGTCCGAACGTCCGGTCGGCATGGTTATCGGTGTACCCACCGGTTCGTTGATTGTGGTGTCCCACATACGGACTATGCCGTCCGGCGTTGCTGTCGCGAGCCATCGCCCGCTGGCACCGATTGCTACGATTGAGTTCGGCAACGTCCTCTGTCGTGGTTCACCGCTATCGACGAGCCACGTCCGGATCGTTCCGTCTCGGCTCGCGGAGATGACGTGCTCGTCGTCTGCGCTGAATGCGATGCCGGAGACATTGTCGGTGTGCCCATACAGGGGACTGCCTATCTGACGGAGAGTCCGGACGTCCCAGATGCCGATTACCCCGCCTTGCCCACCGATGACCACCCTGCTTCCGTCATGACTGAACGCGACAGCCGCGCCGTCGCAATTGCCTCCTCCGCCGCCGCTGGTGCTCTCGTTGCCGAAGGGCTCCCCGATCCGCGTGCCGTCATGGACATTCCACAATTGAATTGAGCCGAGCAAATCAGTGGAAGCCAGCGTCGTGCCGTCTGGACTGATCGCGATGCAGTGCGCGCCCGCATCGTCGAACGAATGGATCGGCTCTCCTGTCGCGGTCGACAGGACCTGAATGGAGCTCTGTCTGAGCACTGTCAACCGTGTGCCATCGGGGGTCATCGCCAAGCTGCCGGGCGTTTCGCTGGAGTCGACATGCTCCTGCCGCACTACCGTCGGGGCTCCGCCGACCGGATCCCAGATTCGGATGTCAACGGTTGCCACGTAGGTGTCTTCAAGGTCCCAGCGGCTTTGCGCCAGGACGACACGGCCACTGTCGGCGCTGAAGGAGGCCGACGAAACTTGCTCCAGCGTGTTCAGCGGCAGGGCGGAACCGATTCGGACGCCGGTTCTTCGATCTCTAACCTCGACTGAAGTCGCGTTCCCCTGGGGTGTCTCGGATCGACTGATCAACAGCCGTGTTGAGTCAGGGCTGATGGCGAGAATCTGCTCGCCTGCATTGATATTGGAGACGTTTGTCAGATTCAGCCGCGCACTTCCCACTCCGACGACTGCCGCAGCGGCCTCGGGTCGATCCGGTGCGAGCTCCGAAGCAACGAGAGCTTGCTGGATGGCGCGAATGTCGTTGGCCGCAAATCCCTCCGTGAGCATGCTTCTCGCCTCCGCCGCCAGACGAAGCGCTACACCCAGACGAGTCTCGGCCACCGCCCGTGCTTCCGCGTCGCGTGCTCGTTTCAGGAAGACGCCCGCTGTGCCTGCCAGCACCAAGGCGATCACCATGGCCAGGGCCAGCACCCGTGAGCGGGTGCGCAGTGACGAGGCGTATTCCTGGGCCGCCTCGAGTTCTGCCCGCTGGCGTCGCGCTTCGGCTTCCGCGCGCGCAGTCTCACGCTGCCGTGAGACGTTGAGGTACTTGCGGATACGCTTGAGTCTGTTTTCGAATCCGGTTGTGGCGGCAAGTTTTTCGGCGTCCGCCAGGCGGGCTCCGGAGAGCAGCCAGGCCTCGTTGTGTTCCTCACTCTCCCATTCGGCCGCGGCCAACTCCAGGCGATCGGCGGTTTTGAGGTCTTCGGCCTGCTCACGCAGCCAGCTCGCCAGTGCCTCCCATTGGCGTAGCAGGCTTTCCAGCGCGACTTCGACGGTGGTGTCCGCGCCGACCCGGTCCTTCACCAGGAGCCGTCGGTCGACGAAACTATCCAGGAGCGTGTGGGTTTCGGCTGGTAGGTCATCCCAGTGGGCGATGCGGCGCAGGGGCTGGTCGTTGCCGGGGTTGATGGTCGCCAGCCAGGGGATGAAAGCCTGGTGGAGCAGGTCGAGTTCGTGTTCGCGCCGGTGGGGATCGGCGGAAAGTATTGCGTCGATTTCGGATTGGACGACACTGCCGATACCGCCCATGGCGGTGTAATGGTCGACGGTGAGGGTGCCGTTGTCGCGGTAGTCGCGGTAGAGGCGCTCGAGGGTCAGGGCGAGCAAAGGGAGGGTGTCCGCGCCGCCGCCCGCGCAGTCGGCGAGTAAGCGGTCGACGAGTTCAGTGGTCAGGTCCAGTGGGTTGCCCGCGGCGGTGGCGCGGCGGGCGGGACCGGCGATGATCTCGTGGAATCGCGTGGGCGGCAGGGGTTTCAGTTCGTCGAAGACGACCGTGTCGAGGCCCGCGAGTTCGGGGGCGCATTGGAACGCCTCATAGCGGTCGGTGCGGGTGGTGAGGATGACGATCATCGGAGCGCCGCCCTCGATGAGACGCGCGATGAGCTCGAGCAGCCGAGTGCCTTCAGTGCCGGCGTCGACGCCGAACAGTTCCTCTGCCTGGTCGATCGGCAGCACCAGTGTGGGACCAGGCGCCTCTACGTCGCGGTCGAGCACGCGTTCCTGGGCGACACTTTGTATCTCGTCGAGCAACTCGCGGATACGGTCGACATCGTCCTCGCCCAGTACGGCTTTGATCTCGCCGAGAGTGGCGGCGGTCGAGCCCGGAGTGGCGGTGCTCGAGCCTTGACGAATTCGGGTGCCATGCAGGGAGGCAGCGAAACCTCTTGCGCCGGTGAGTGCTTGCCGCTCCGGCCGGAGGATGTCGAGCACGACGAAATGGCGATCGTCCCGTTCCAGCCGGGGGAGCACCCCGGCCCGCAAGAACGAGGACTTCCCGCTGCCGGACGGCCCCAGCACCGCCAGAATCGATTTGGCGCGGTTCGCACGCATGGTGCGCAGGCTGTCCATCGCATGCAAGATCTGGGTGTCGCGCCCGAAATACACCGCGGCGTCGACCGCTTCGAAGGGCTGCCAGCCCCGGTACGGCGAGCGCCGCGGATCCGCCGGAGGCGGCCACGGGAAATACTCCGTCCCGATACCGGCCGCCCGCATCCCTTTCAACAGCTGCCGGAGTCCGGCGGTCCGGAAAACCACGGTCTCACCGCTACCGTCGAGCTCGATCTCGGTGCCCGCCCCATCCCCGAACAGATCGCACCGCTGCCACTCGCGAGTGATGTCCGTCGCCGTCTTCTCCAACCGCGCAACGAATATCAGCTTTCCCGCATCCTCAGCGGTCCGATACTCGACCCCACACTCCCGCGACAGCTGCCACTTCTCGGACAACAGGCAGATAACCGCCTCACACCGACTCCCAGCCCGCCGCAGCGCATCCTTCCACCGATAACCAACCGGCAATCCAGCTTCCGGATCGATATCGAGAAAGATCTCCTCCCGCAAATCCGGCTGCTGCTCCACCAGCCACTGCCGCAACGCCCGCGCCGCCACATTGTCCGCACTGGAATGACTCAGAAACACCCGCCCCATGCCGAGATCATAAGCGCTCCACCACCTCCACCCCCGCCCGAATGGGACACGGCCGAGCCAGGCAAGAGCGACCGGGTCCAATGTCGACAAAGTCTGTTGCGGCAGATCGTGCAGAGTCGAAGTGCGACCGTCGAACTCAACGGTGAGCTACGCCCGGTGTAGATGCGTGGCATGCGGAAATGCACTCTGTGCCATTCGGTGCGGTGTGGGAGACATGTGGCTTGGGCCTGTACGAAGTGCGGACGCTGTGCCAGGCGACGGTTACCTCAGCAGTCGTGGGCAGTGCTGTGGCAGAGCTGGTCACAGCGCGGGGAGTGGCTGCACCCGTGCGATCGCCGCTGTGTGGTGACGGCGCGGTCTGTGCGGCCGAGGAGGTTCGGCCCGGGCATCACCAACGCAGTGGCTGCGAGAGTGCAGTGAGTGCCATTTCGGGTGGCGTGTGCGGCAGGGATCCTGACACCGGGTGTTGCCGGACGGTAGGCCAGGATTGGCTGGTGGACGAGTTGAGGGACGCCGCGGATGCGTTCGGGCGTGGGGAAGTGGCCAGGGCGGATCTGCCGATGATCGCGGCGCACGCGCTGGTGCGAGGGGTGGATTCGCCGGCGTTGTGTGAGCTTGCGGGGGTGCATCGCGATGACGGTGCGGAGGCGGGCGAGTTGTTTCGGGCCGCGCTGGTCGAATTGGGAGTGTTGGCGGCCGGTGAAGTCGATTGGCCTGGTAGTTCGACGAAGGTTCTGGTGCGCCGGGTGCGGTACTACGCGGAGAAGTTGGTTGGGGGTGAAGGGTGTCCGGCGTCCCACAGTGGACCTATCGCCGCGTACCTATACGAGCTCATACGGTTCGGTGAGCCATGGGAGTCGGCGCTGAACGATCTGTTCTACGACTTCGAGTTCGCGAACGTCGATTGGGATGAGTATCCGGAGGACCGGGAACGCTTGTCCATTCGAATGCGCGAGGCTGCTGTGAAGCTGCTCGAAGGGCCGCTTGATAACTGCTGACATGCCGGTCGGCGAACCCCGAACCTGCCCCACGCGAAACTTCGGTGTTGGTTCGTCAAGTGGGACATGGGCGAGGCGAACGGCGAGTGAGGGCCTCCGTGGTGTCCCACTTTGTCTGGTTGGGCTGGAGGCCGAGTAGGCCTCGATGGTGTGCCGACCCTGTGGGGCGTTGGCCGAAGATGTTTCGTGGGCCACACTCACTCAGCGGTCTGTATCGTGGATTGCGATTCGGATTATGGCTACTTGAGAATTATCTTCATCGTTCTGGACCTGATCTCGCAGAATGTTCACACTCATGGGTGTAGTGCCCGGCTCCACCGGGGCTGTCCAATCCACTGAGTGTCAGGAGTTGTTGTGAAGATCGGGGTGCCTCGCGAGGTCAAGAATCACGAGTACCGGGTGGCTTGTACGCCGGCGGGGGTGCGGGAGCTTGTCGCTCGGGGGCATGAGGTGGTTGTCGAGACGGGGGCCGGGGTGGGGTCGGGGTTCGAGGATGCGGCGTATTCGTATGTGGGGGCGCGGGTGCTGGGGTCGGCGGATGAGGTGTGGGGGAGTTCGGACCTGGTTTTGAAGGTGAAAGAGCCGGTGGCGCAGGAGTATTCGCGGATGCGGGCGGGGCAGGTGCTGTTCACGTATCTGCATCTGGCGGCGTCGAAGGAGTGCACGGACGCGTTGCTGAGCTCGGGGATCACGTCGATTGCCTATGAGACGGTTACGGCTCGGGACGGGTCGCTGCCCTTGCTGGCGCCGATGAGTGAGGTGGCGGGGCGGTTGGCGCCGCAGGCGGGGGCGTACCACCTGATGCGCAGTGAAGGCGGGCGCGGTGTGCTGATGGGTGGGGTGCCCGGGGTGCGGCCCGCCAAGGTCGTGGTGCTGGGCGCCGGGGTGGCGGGGCGGAACGCGATCGCTGTCGCGCTCGGGATGCACGCGGAGGTGACGGCGCTGGATGTGAATATCGCGCGGTTGCGGGAGATCGATGAACAGTACCGGGGGCATGTGCGGACCATCGCGTCCAATGGGCAGGAAGTGGAGACCACGGTGCGGGAAGCCGATCTGGTGATCGGGGCGGTGCTGGTGCCCGGGGCGAAGGCGCCGACGCTGGTGCCCAATGAGCTTGTGGCGCAGATGAAGCCGGGGTCCGTGCTGGTGGACATCGCGATCGATCAGGGCGGCTGCTTCGCGGATTCCCGGCCGACCACCCACGCGGAGCCGACCTATCAGGTGCACAACTCGGTGTTCTACTGCGTCGCGAATATGCCCGGGGCGGTACCGAATACGTCCACGGTGGCACTCACCAATGCCACGCTGCCCTATGTACTGGAGCTGGCGGACAAGGGCTGGCGGGCGGCTGTCACCGCCGACGCCGGGCTCGCAGCCGGTCTGAGCACGCACGCGGGCAAGCTGCTCTCGGAGTCGGTTGCCACCGCGCACGGCTACTCGGTCGGCACCATGGTCGCCGCCTGACGCGAGCTGTAGCCGGGCCGCCTGGATGAGAGCTGTAGTCGGGGCAGCCTGACGCGAGTTGAGGTCGTCGCCTGTCCTACGGCGAAAACATGTCCAACTCTGAGTGGCCAACTGCCGCGATGTCGCTCAGAGTTGGACAACTACTCATCCAACCAGCCGGTGATCAGTGCTGGGCGAGTGTGGTGCGCGGTCGCAGGTGCTCGAAGATCAGGATGGTTTCGGTTGAGGACACCGCCGGGTGTGCACTGAGGTGCTCCAGTACGAATCCGCGCAGCTCATCGGTGTCGGCCGTGGCCACATGAATCAGATAATCGTCCCCGCCGGCGATGAAGTAGACGTTCAGCACCTCTTGCAGAACCGACAGCTGCTGTCCGAATTCGGCCAGGTGCTTGCGCGAATTGCTGTGCAGGCGAACCGAAATCATGGCTTGCAGGCCGCGACCCAGCGCCCCGGGATCGATCTCGGCGTGGAATCCGCGGATGACGCCGCGCTCCACCAGCGAACGCACCCGCCCGAGGCAGGTGGACGGCGCGATCCCGGCCGCCGCGGCCAGCGCGTTGTTGGTCATGCGCCCGTCCCGCGCGAGATGGTCGAGCAGCACCCGATCGATGTCATCGATCGGCACCGGGGTGCGGGGCCGATTCGGCGCGGGCGGTAAACCCGCCGCCGACACTGCGCCGCGCCGCCGCTCGGTCCTGCCATGTTCGCTCACAGACGTCACGCTACCGAAAATGATTCGCCAGGATGCGCGGACTTCGAATCATTGTTCATATGCTCGAGCTGAGTCGATAGATATTCGCTATCAGACGCCGTGAACCGCATTGGTCCCCAGTACCGCCATGCGTTGGCATGCCGGAATCGCGGCGTTAGGATCGACGCCGTGGACACCACCTATTGGCACGCAGTCACGCCGCCCCCGGTCGCCTGACCGGGCGCATTCGCGGTAAATCCATGCCGAGCCCTGTCGCCGACCGTTAGGTCCGCGGGGCCTTGTTCGTGCGCCCGTTTCGAATCCAATCCCTTTCGGAATTCGAGAACGGAAGTTCACGACTGTGTCCAACAACGTCCGCACCATCTCTGTCGAAACACCCCGGGGCTCCGCGCCGATCCTCGCTGCCTCGGTCCTGTGGGGCACCACCGGAACCGCCGGCTCCTTGGCTCCGCCCGGCGCCGCGGCCGCGGCCGTCGGTTCGGCGGGCCTCGCCCTCGGCGGCGTGCTGTTGTTCCTGGCCGGCGACCCGCGACGGGTCCTGACCTACTCGCGTGCGGAGTGGCGGCTGCTCCTGCTCGGCGCGGTCGCGGTGGCGGGGTATCCGGTCACCTTCTACCCGGCGGTGGCACGCACCGGCGTGGCCGTCGCGACAGTCGTAGCGCTGTGCGGCGCACCGGTTTTCGCCGGTGCGCTGGCATGGGCGACGGGACGTTCGCGCCCGGCCGCCCGCTGGGTCGTAGCCACCGTGACCGCGGTATTCGGCTGCGGCGCCTTGGTTCTGGGCCCGCAGCTGACTGGCGGCACCGCCGCCGTCGACCTGCTCGGTATCGGTCTCGCCGCACTGGGCGGCTTCGCGTACGTCGTCTACTCCCTGGTCGGCGGTGAACTCATCACCCGTGGCCATGCCTCCGGCTCGGTGATGGGCGTGATGTTCGGCGCCGCAGGGCTTCTCGTGCTCCCGGTCGTGCTGTGCACCGGCACCGCCTGGCTGACCGATCCCCGCGGCACGCTCGTGGCGCTGCACCTTGCGGTATTCACGGTCTTCCTCGCCTACCGCCTCTTCGGTTACGGCCTGCGCCACACCACCGTCGCGGCGGCGACCACGCTGACCCTCGCCGAGCCCGCCGTCGCGGCGGTACTCGGCGTCACGGTCGTCGGGGAACGCCTGCCGTTCGTATCGTGGTGTGGCTTAGGGGTTCTCGCGTCGGGACTGGTCTTTCTCAGTCTTTCGCCAAAGTCCCGGTAGCCGGTGCGGGGCCGGTCTGTTCGAGCTTGGAATGGGTGCGGGAGTAACCGAGGTAGATCACCAGTCCGACGACCAGCCAGGCCCCGAATCGCAGCCAGGTCTCCCACGGCAGCGACAGCATCAGCCACACTGAGGCGATCACGCCGATGATCGGAATCACCGGCATGAAAGGAAGTTTGAACGTGCGGACCGCGTCGGGACGGCGGTAGCGCAACACGATGACCGCGATGCACACCACCACGAACGCCATCAGGATGCCGATATTGGTGAGTTCGGCGACGGTGTTGATCGGCAGCAGACCGGCCAGGACCGCCGAGCCGATGCCCACGATCCAGGTGACCCGGGTCGGAACCTTGCGCACCGGATGGGTTTTCGCGAACCACTCCGGCAGCAGCCCGTCGCGGCTCATCGCGAACCACACGCGGGTGACACCGAGCATGAAGGTCAGCACCACGGTGATGATGCCGACGATGGCGCCGACCGCGATGATGTTGGCGACGCTGGGCATGCCGACGGCCTTGAAGGCGCTGGAGAACCCGCTTTCCGGGTCGATCTCGGTGTACTTCTGCATGCCGGTCAACACCAGCGTCGCCAGCACGTACAGCACCATCGCGATGGCCAGCGAGTAGATGATCGCCTTGGGCAGATGCTTGCGGCCGTCGACGGACTCCTCGGCTGCCGTGCTCATCGCGTCGTATCCGAAGACCGCGAAGAAAACCGTTGCGGCGCCGGTGAATACGGCGGCGGTGCCGAACGGGAAGTACGGGGTGTAGTTGGCGCTGTCGATGTGGAAGACGCCGAGCACGATGATCAGCAGCACCAGCGCCACCTTGATGCCGACCGCCACCGTCTCGAACCGGCCGACGCTGCGGATGCCGCGCGAGAGCAGCCACGCGGTACCCAGGCAGAACAGCACCGCGAACACGTCGACCACGCGCCCGTCCTCGGTGCCGTAGGCGCCCAGCATCCAGGTGGGCAGGTCGATGTCGACCTGTTCGAGCAGGAACTTGAAGTATCCGGAGACGCCGATCGCGACCACCGCCGCCACCGCCACATATTCCAGCAGCAGGTCCCAGCCGATGAACCAGCCGCCGATCTCCCCGAGCGCCACGTACCCGTAGGTGTAGGCCGACCCGGCCTTGGGGATCATGCCCGCGAATTCGGCGTAGCAGAGTGCGGCCGCGGCGCTGGCCACGCCGGCGATCAGGAACGAGATCAGCACCGCGGGCCCGGTGACCGAGTGCGCGACCGACCCGGCGAGTGCGAAGATGCCCGCGCCGATGATGCCGCCGACGCCGATCGCCGTGAGCTGCCACAGGCCGAGGTGTTTGGCCAGGCGCTCGTCGGCGGGGATCTCGTCCTCGATCTCCTCGATGGGTTTACGGCGCAGCATCTGACGGCGCATATCGGCGTTGAGCATGCGATTCCTTTCGATCACTGCGCTCCCCGGCCCAGGTGTGCGGGCCGGGCGAGCGGCAGACCAGCTGGTGAGCTGGGTTCAGCTAAACCGACCGGCGGGTGTGGCGGGCGGAGAATCGGCGAAATTGCCGGGGGCCAGGGCGCGCAGGAAGAACACCAGGTTGGCGGGACGCTCGGCGAGCCTGCGCATGAAGTAGCCGTACCACTGATCGCCGTAGGGCAGGTAGACCCGCAGCCGGTGTCCGGCTTTGACCAGGCGGCGCTGTTCGGCGTCGCGGATGCCGTAGAGCATCTGGAACTCGAACTCGCCGGTACTACGACCGTTGTCCCGCGCGTACTGCTGAGCGGCGTCGATCATGCGCGGATCATGGGTGGCGACCATCGGGTACCCCGGACCCGCCATGAGGATCGCCAAGCACCGGAGATACGACTCGTCGACCTCCGTCCGGCGCTGATAGGCGACGGCGGGCGGTTCGCGATACGCGCCCTTGCACAGGCGGATTCGAGAACCCGCGAGCTCCCGGCAGTCCGCCTCGGTGCGTTTCAGATAGGCCTGTAGCACCGTCCCCAGCTCCGGGAAGTCACCGCGCAACTCCCGCACGATCGACAGGGTCGAATCGGTGGTGGTGTGGTCCTCGGCATCGATGGTGACCGCCGCCCCGACCGCCCGCGCCGCCGCGCAGATCTCGCGCGCGTGCTCCAGCGCGATCCGATGCCCGTCCCGGGGCAGGGCCTGCCCGAGCGCCGAGAGCTTCAGCGAGACCTCCAAGGGACCCGCGGGCGCCGTAGCCGTCTGATCACCGCTGAAGGTCCCCTGCACGTGCGCCAGCGCCGACAACAGCTTCAGGTAGTGCTCGACGGTGGCCCGCGCCTGCCCGACGTCGGTGGTGTCCTCGCCGAGATAGTCGATGCTGATCCGGCGGCCGGATGCCAGCAGCGGCGTTGCCGCCGCGATCGCCTGCTCCTCGTCGTCGCCGGCGACGAACCGGTCGACCAGCCGCCGCGTCGGCGACATCCGGCGCACGGTGCGCTCCAGCCGCGGCGACCGGGCGGCGGCCAGCATGGCGGGGCGCAGCAGTCCGTTGGCCATCACTGCTCTTGATGCGGGTAGCGGTACTCGGTCGGCGGCACGAACGTCTCCTTGATGGTGCGCGCGGAGGTCCAGCGCAGCAGGTTCATCGGCGACCCGGCCTTGTCGTTGGTGCCCGAAGCCCGCGACCCGCCGAAGGGCTGCTGACCGACCACCGCGCCGGTCGGCTTGTCGTTGATATAGAAGTTCCCGGCCGCGAACCGCAGGGCGCTGGTGGCACGCGCGACCGCGGTGCGGTCCTCGGCGATGACCGCGCCGGTCAGCCCGTAGCTCGCGCCCCGATCGACGAGATCCAGTGCGGCATCGAAGGATCCGGCCACCGAGTCGTCATAGACGTGCACGGCCAGGATCGGCCCGAAATACTCGGTGTGAAACGCCTCGTCGGCCGGGTCGTCGCCGAGCAGCACCGTCGGCTCGACGAAATAGCCGACGCTGTCATCGGCCTGCCCGCCGACCGCGATGGTCAGACCGGCCGTCGCCTTGGCCCGCTCCAGCGCGTCCACATTGCGATCGAACGCGCGCCGATCGATCAGCGCCCCACCGAAATTCGAGAAATCGGTGACGTCGCCGTAGCGCAACCCGGCGACCTTCTCGACCAGATCCGACCCCATCTTCGCCCACACCGATTTCGGGATGAACGCCCGCGAAGCCGCCGAGCACTTCTGGCCCTGATAGTCGAACGCGCCGCGAATCAGCGCCGTGCTCAGCACGTCCGGGTCCGCCGAGCTGTGCGCGATCACGAAATCCTTGCCGCCGGTCTCGCCGACCAGACGCGGATAGGATCGGTACTCGCTGATATTCGCCGCCACCGAACGCCACAGATGCTGGAACGTCTTGGTGGAGCCGGTGAAATGCACGCCCGCCAGCCGCGGATCGGCCAGCACGACATCGGAAACCTTCGGCCCCGCGCCGTGCACCAGGTTGATCACCCCGGGCGGCAGGCCGGCCGCCTCCAGCAGCCGCATCGTCCAGTACGCCGCAACCGACTGCGTCAGCGCGGGTTTCCAGATCACGGTGTTGCCCATCAGCGCCGGCGCGGTGGGCAGGTTGGCCGCGATCGCGGTGAAGTTGAACGGGGTGACCGCGTAGACGAACCCTTCCAGCGGCCGATAGTCGAGCCGGTTCCACACCCCGGGCACCGAAATCGGCTGCTGCGCCAGGATTTCCCGCGCGAACTGGACATTGAACCGCCAGAAATCGACCAGCTCGCACGGTGCGTCGATCTCGGCCTGATACGCGGTCTTGGACTGCCCCAGCATGGTGGCCGCGGCGATGGTTTCCCGCCACGGCCCGGCCAGCAGATCCGCGGCGCGCAGGAAGATGGCGGCGCGATCCTCGAAGGACAGCGCCTGCCAGCCGGGCGCGGCCGCGGTCGCCGCGTCCACCGCGGCGCGCACGTCCCGGGCCTTGGCGGCGGTGACGGTGCCCAGCACCGCCGCGTGCCGATGCGGCTGCACCACCTCGATCACCGGTCCCTCGGTGCGCCGATGCACACCGCCGATGACATTGTTCACCTCGGTGCGTTCGGCGCCGAGTTCGTCGAGTTTCGCTCGCAGCCTGGCCCGTTCGGGGCTGCCCGGAGCGAAGGTTCCCACCGGCTCGTTGGCGGGCGGGGGAGTGGTCGCGATGGCGTCCATGCTCTGCCTCCTGAAAAGAGTGGTAGCGCGGTAGCACTGGAGGGGAGTCAACTCCGGAAAACCCTGCGAAGGATCGGCCGATCGGACAAAGATGGGATGTCTGGATTGTCCGATCGGCCGAAGGTTGCTCTGCCATGCGTGTTCTGCTCGACGGTGAAACCGACCTGTTCGGGCTGGCCCAGCTGGTGGCGCAGAACGCGGGCGGCATGGTCTCCATCGAGGACCCGGAGTCCCACGTGCTGGCCTACTCGGCCTCCGGCGAGGCCGCCGACCCGCTGCGCATCCGCTCGATCCTGGGCCGCGAGGGCCCCCGCGATTACCTGCGGATGCTGCGTGACTGGGGTGTGTTCGACCGGCTGCACCGCACCGACGACGTCATCGATGTGCCCGCCCATCCGGAGCTGACGATCAAGCGGCGCTTGGCGATCAGCATCCGGCAACCGTCGGCGACGCCGGGCGTCGCGCCGCGGTTGCTGGGCACGATCTGGCTCCAGCAAGGAGACGCGCCGTTCGAAACCGGTGCGCCCGATGTGCTGCGCGGCGCGTCCGCCATTGCCGCCCGGATCATTTCGCGGATCCTGGACGCCCCCTCCACCGAGGCGCTGATGGTGCAGCGGCTGTTCGGCGTCCGGGGCGAGGGCGTCGACATCCCGTCGGTCGCGGGCGCGTTGAATATTCC
This sequence comes from Nocardia sp. NPDC051832, assembly GCF_040681285.1. Taxonomy (NCBI): domain Bacteria; kingdom Bacillati; phylum Actinomycetota; class Actinomycetes; order Mycobacteriales; family Nocardiaceae; genus Nocardia; species Nocardia sp. NPDC051832. Next base: position 365,091 of record NZ_JBFAYL010000004.1, on the reverse strand, counting down.
GGCGAACGGTCCGGCGGCGGTGCTCGGCTTCGCCGCCGGCGACGGGCTCTCCGACGCGGTGGCGGGTCTGATCCGGCTGCACGCCAGCGCCTTTCGCCGGGACGCGGTGACGATGGCGCACGGCGCTCGAATCTATGTGCTGCTGCCGGGGTTTCGATCCGAGCGCGCGGTCACCGCCTGGGTGCGCCAGGTGGTCGAGCGCTTCGACACCGACAAGTCGATCGCCTTGCACGCGGCGATCGCGATCCCCGTCGCCGATTTGGCGGCGGTGGCGGGCGCGCGCCGCGAAGTGGATCGTGTCCTGGACAGTCCCGCCGATTCCTTCCCGCGGGGCCGTGTCACCACGCTGGCCGAGTCGCGCACCGCGGTGCTACTGGGCGAGATTCTCGACCTGCTGCGCACCCGGCCGGATCTGCGCGACCCGCGCCTGGACGCGCTCTTCGATTACGACCGCGGCCATTCCGCGAACCTCCGGGACAGCGTCGAGGTCTATCTGCGCGAGCACGGCGAGGTGCGGAGCGCGGCGCGGGCGCTGCGGGTGCACCCGAATACGTTGCGGTACCGGATCCGTCGCGTCGAGCAGCTCACCGGGATGAGCCTGGCGGACCCGGCGGACCGGCTCCTGCTCGAAGTGCAACTCACCCTGCGCAGCGGCGAGACCGGCTGAATTGGCATTTCGTGCAAGCCTCGTCGATTGCACGAAATGCCAATTCTCCCCCGGTCGGGAGGCGTCGATGTCCCCTCCAGCGCGGACATTCATCGACGTCTCCCGTAGTTCACCGGCGCGTCACCGCACCGAGTCGAGACGATAGAGCGGAACGACCGTGCACGGCACGGCATTCGGATGGTCCGGGTCGAGCGCGTTGCCGATCATCGCGACCGCGGTCGGCGAGTACGGCTGGGCGAAATGCTGGGAGAAGTCCGTGGGGCAGCGGTCGTCGATGAACTGTGTGCTCGCGTTGGCGGCCCCGGCCGGCGGCAGCATTCCGCCGAGCATCCCCATCTCGTCGGCGCGTCCGGTGATCTCGGTGTAGCGGATTCCCGGTTGCAGGACCAGGGCTTTGCCGAGCGACCACGGATCGAGAATGTTCAGCCACACCGGCGGGACCTTGCCGTTGTAGAGGATCGCGTCGTAGAGCTCGCGCGGAATGATCCGGCGTGCGATCGACTCCACGTCGACCGGCAGGCTGGTCATCGAGAACGGCGAGGACAGCAGCACCATGCGATCGACCTTGGCGGCGGCGCCGAGCTCGTTCACGTAGTACCGGGCGAGCACGCCGCCCTGAGAGTGCGCGACGACATCGATCTTCTGCGCGCCGGTCGCCGCGAGCACCCGGTCGACGGTGGCGGCGAGTTCGGGTGCGGACAGCGGGATCGGATCCAGGCCGTTGAGCCCGGGCGGCACGTCGTAGAGGGTGCGGCCGTAGTTCAGCGTGAACACGCAGTAGCCCTGATTGGCGAGGTACGGCGCGATCGCGGTCCAGTTCACCGCGTCCGACAGGAATGTCGAGCCGACCAGGACCACCGGATTCGGATGCGCCGCCGACGGCTCGCAGCCGTAATCATTGGCGCCGGGAACCGCGGCGTCCCAGGTGGTTCCGGCGATCCGCAGCATTTCGGCATTGCCGTAGTGCACGGGCAGCTCGGCGGCGTGCGCGCTACCGCAGGCCAGGACGGCGGCCGTGGCCGCCGCCACCAGTGTGCCGATCAACCGCGTACCCATCAGGTGTCTCCTACTTCGTTGTCCGGGCCGACACTAACATGAACCTGAATCATGTTCAGGTTTTCTGTGAAATAGTTATCCGGTGATCGCTCGCAATCCAAGTTCCCGGCGCGCGCCGGTGCAGCAACGCAGCCGCGCCCGTGTCGAACGGATCCTGCAGGCGGCGGCCGAACTGCTCGAGGAACAGGGCCCCGCGGCCGTGACGACGCGCGCCCTGGCCGTGCGCGCCGAGATCCCGGTGGCCACGCTGTACCAGTACTTTCCGAACCGGGAGGCGGTGCTCGCCGAGCTCGCCGGCCGCGCGGCGGACCGGGCCGACCAGACACTGGGCGCGAAATTGGCGGCCATCACCGCCGCTTCGCTGGCCGAGGCGGTCGACCAGCTGCTGGAACTGCATCGCACTCAATACCGCCCGCACCCGGAGATCGTCGCGATGTACTACGCCCAGCGCGGCTCCGGCGACTTCCCGGACGCCCACGAACACCGTCGCCGCATGGCCGCGATGGTGCACGCGCTGCTGCTCGAACGCGGCTGGCTGGCCGCCGGGACCGGGCAGTTGATCACCGAGGTCGCCATCGAATTGGGCGACGGAATACTGGAATTGGCGTATCGCCGGGATCCGAACGGCGACCCGGAGGTATTCGCCGAGGCCGCCTTGGCCATGACCCGCTACCTCGAGGCATACGCCCCGGAGTAGTGGTGCACCCTGGCATGCTGGTGCTCATGGCGACATGGCAGGAATTCGTGAGCGAGGCGCCAGAGCTGGCCGCACAGGTGAAAGCCCGGTTCGAGGCGCATGAGACGCATGTATTGGCCACGCTGCGCCGGGACGGCGCCCCTCGGGTGAGTGGGTCGGAGGTGCAATTCCTCGGACCGGACTTGATGTTCGGGTCCATGCCCGCCGCCCGGAAGGCGGCCGACCTGCAACGTGACGGGCGGTGCGCCATCCACGCCCACCCCGGCGACGGTGATGCCAAGGTCATGGGTGTCGCCGTCGAGATCACCGGTCCGGCGAAGGAAGCCTTCGGCTCGCCACCGGATGTGCACGACTTCCGGCTGGATCTCACCGAGGTGGTTTTCACCTCTGTCGACGCGGCCGCGGAGTTGCTCGTCATCCAGCACTGGCGTCCCGGCCGGGGCGTGGCGATCACCAAGCGCCGCTGATCCCTGCCGCCGATTTGGCCTGGGTGAGAACGGATTCCAGCATGGCGTCGGTGAGCAGCCCGGTGGACGTGTTGCGCTGACTGACGTGATAGCAGCCGAACACCTGCATGGGCGCGCGATCGGATCCCTTGGGGGGCAAGGTGATCTGAACCCCATGCCCGAACTTGGGCCGCGGCCGCGGGATTTCCCAACCGGCTCCGTCGAGCACAGGTAGCAACGCCTGCCAGCCGAACCCGCCGAGCACGACGATCGCCCGCACCGTCGGCGCGAGCAGATCCAGTTCCGTCTCCAGCCAGTGCCGGCAGCGATCACGCTCCTCGGGCAGCGGCTTGTTGTCCGGCGGTGCGCAGTGCACCGGCGCGGTGACCCGGGCACCGAGCAGCTGCAGACCGTCCCCGCGATGCACCGCCGTCGGCTGATTCGCCAGCCCCACCGCGTACATCGCCGCATACAGCACATCGCCACTGCGATCACCGGTGAACATCCGCCCGGTCCGGTTCCCGCCGTGCGCGGCCGGGGCCAGCCCGACGATCAACAGCCGCGCATCATCCGGGCCGAACCCGGGAACCGGCCGCCCCCAATAGGTTTCGTCCCGGAACGCGGCCCGCTTCTCCTGCGCCACCTGCTCCCGCCAGGCCACCAGCCGCGGGCAGGCCCGGCAGTCCGACACGGCTGCGTCCAATTCACCGATGGTCCGGCACATCCCTCGACTCAACCACGGATCGCCACCCGAACTCCGCCGACAGGTCCGCGTTCAGGCGAGTTTGTCCAGGATCGCGGCCAAGGCCCCGGCCTGCCGGATGACCCCGACATGGCCTGCGGGCAGGCTATGGACGTCGAAGGGATTGTCCGGTGCGAGGCGGTCGGCGTCCTCGATCATTTTCCTGCTCAGTGCCTCGGAGATGACGTTGTCCCTGGTGAGCCGGATGTAGCTGCGGGGTATCCGTCCCCAGGTCTCCGCTTCGACCCGGGCGTCGGCGAAGCTGGTCTGAGCGGCGTCCTCGGGTTGCATGCAGTAGTTGAGGATGGGGAGCATCTGGTCCAGGGTGACCTCGGGCATGTTGGTGATCCGGAAGTCCTCCAGGGCTGCCGGATCGGCCGAGCGCAGGTTGAAGCGGATGATGCCGCGGGCCACCGAATCCATCCCCAGGAACAGCGAATGGCCGGGGTTCGGGGTCGGGACATCCTGCAAGGCTTCGGGCGTCTGGCTCAGCGTCATGGCGCTGGGGGCCTCCGGCGTGGCGGGGCAGAACGCGGAGACGTAAACGACGCGGTCGATGAGGTCAGGGACGGCGTTGCCGACCAGGCCGATCGTAATGCCGCCGAGACTGTGACCGACCAGCACGACCGGGCCGTGCCGGCGCACCTTCCGCACGACATCGATGACGTGAGAAACATTGTCCGCCAGAGTGATCCCGGACATCGGCGAGGTTTCGGCGCTGAACGCGGGCAGGTCTTGTGCTTGATAGGACAGTGATATCGGAGCATCGAGTCCGTGCCCTGGGAGGTCTACCGGCAGGCTGCGGTGACCCAGGAGCGCCAGTTCGCGGACGACGGGCGTCCAGAAGAAGCTGTTGCTGACCAGGCCGTGGACGAAGACGAATGTCGTTGTGGCGGTTCCAGTTTCAGGCACGATCGATTCATTACCCGAATCGGCCGACGGTCAACCCCCGTGTCGCCCACGCCGCGATCCGGCGGATTTGCGCGCATCGAGTCAGGAGTAGCTGAAGAATTGCCCAAATGGCAGTAGTCTCCAATGGCAGACCCTTCCGGAGCAACCCGAATGGAGTCCTGATGTCAGAGCCGAGCTATGCCGAGCTGGACAACCGTGCGGCCGCAGTAAGCGATCAGGTCGTCCGCTGGCGTCGTCATCTGCATCAGCACCCGGAGCTGTCGAACCGCGAGACGAAGACGGCGGCGCTGATTGCTGAGCATTTGCACTCGCTGGGGTTGGATGAGGTGCGCACGGGGATCGCCGGTCACGGGATAGTCGGTGTGCTGCGCGGCGGCAAGCCTGGCGACAACGTGATCGCGCTGCGCGCCGACACCGACGCGCTGCCGGTGCCCGACCTGTGCGGAGTCGACTTCGCGTCGAAGGTCGTCGATCAGGACTATCCGGGTGGACCCTTTCCGGTTTCGCACGCCTGCGGGCACGACTGTCACACGTCGATGCTGATGGGTGCGGCGTCGGTGCTTGCCGGAGTGCGCGAAAATCTGCCGGGCACAGTACTGTTCGTCTTCCAGCCGGCGGAGGAGGGCCCGCCAGTCGAGGAAAGTGGCGGTGCGGCGCGGATGCTCGCCGAAGGCGCGCTGGACCAGCCGGCGCCGACGATGGCCTTCGGCTTCCATGTCACTCCATTTCCCAAGGGGTACATCGGGTATCGCGTCGGAAACCAGTTCGGCGCGTCCTGCCTGATCAAGATCGTGATCACCGGGCAGCAGGTGCACGGTTCCACGCCGTGGATGGGTGTGGATCCGATGCCGCCCGCCGGCGCCATCCTGACCGGCGTCGGCCAGTTGTACCGGCAGATCAACGCGTTCGACCCGGTGACGGTGAGCATCGGGCACGTCGAGGATGTCGGGCGGTTCAACATCATCGGGCAGACCGTCACGCTGTGGGGCACCATCCGCTGCGCCATCGAGACGGACATGCCGGACGTGCAGCAGCGAGTCGACACGCTCGCCACGCACACCGCCCAGGCCTACAACTGTTCTGCCGCAGTCGAATTCCTGCAGGACGTGCCCGCCGTGCACAACCGGCCGGAATGGGTCGAAGCGGCGCTGCCGACGTTCCGGCGGGTCGCGGGCGCGGACAAGGTGCTGGAGACGCCACCCACCCTCGGGTACGACGACGTCTCGGAGTTCGTCAACAAGTACGGCGGGTTGTATGTGACGCTCGGCGTGCAGGACGCGGAGATCGGGCCGAAAGGGATGCCGCAGCCGCAGCCGGGCGGTCGCGGGATGTACATGAACCACAATCCGCACTTCTACGCCGACGACGACACCTTGGCCATCGGTGTGCGACTGCACGCCCAGGTCGCCTTCGATCATCTCAGCGGCACCCTATCGCCTGGCGCCTGAAACGTGTTCTAGACAAACTCGGTGATCTGTCTTACCGTGGCGACATGTCGTCAGGGTTGTCCAGCAGTGTCCGGTTCGAGTTGCGATCGGGGGTGACCTGGCGGGATCCGTGGCAGATGTATGCCGCGCTGCGGGATCACGATCCGGTGCATCACGTGGTTCCAGAAGCCGATCCGGAGTCGGATTACTTTGTGCTGTCCCGGTATTCGGATGTGTACGAGGCGGCCCGCGATCCCGCGACCTACTCCTCGGCCTCCGGGATCACCATCGACTACCAGGACCTGGAAAAGGTCGGGCTGGGCGAGAATCGCCCGTTCGTGTTCACGGATCCGCCGGAGCACACCGACTTTCGCAAGCACGTCTCGAAGGGCTTCACCCCGCGTCAGGTGAGCGCGGTCGAACCGGCGGTGCGGGAGTTCGTGATCGAGCGCATCGAGCGCCTGCGTGCCGCCGGCGGCGGCGACATCGTCACCGAACTGTTCAAGCCGCTGCCGAGCATGGTCGTCGCACACTATCTCGGTGTGCCGGAAGCGGATCGGTCCAACTTCGACAGCTGGACCGAGGCGATCGTGGCGGCCTCGGCGCAGGGGAACGTGGCGGACGCGCAGGCGGCGGTCGGGGAGCTGCTGCAGTACTTCACCGGCTTGATCGAACGCCGCCGCGGCGAACCCGGCGACGACACCATCTCGCATCTGGTAGCGGCCGGCATGGGCGCCGACGGTGATTTCGCCGGGATCCTGGCCATCCTCGGCTTCGCCTTCACGATGATCACCGGCGGCAACGACACCACCACCGGAAACCTCGGCGGCGCAGTGCAATTGCTGCACCAGCGGCCCGATCAGCGGCAGCTGCTGATCGACGACCCGAGCCTGATCTCGGACGCGGTCGAGGAATTCCTGCGTCTCACCTCCCCGGTGCAGGGCCTCGCGCGCACGGTGCGACGTGACGTCGAGCTACACGGCACCACCATCCCCGCCGGACGCCGGACCCTGCTGCTGTACGCCTCGGCCAATCACGACGAGCGCGAATTCGGCTCCAACGCAAGCGAACTCGATGTCCGCCGCCGCCCACGGCAGATCATGACCTTCAGCCACGGCAACCACCACTGCCTCGGCGCGGCCGCCGCTCGCATGCAGGCACGAGTCGCCTTGGAAGAGCTGCTGACCCGCTGCCCGGACTTCACGGTCGACCTCGACGGCGTGCGCTGGTCGGAAGGCAACTACGTGCGCTGGCCCACGAACGTGCCGTTCCGGGTCGCGGGATGAGTGCTCCAGCGATGCGGAAATCCAAGTGCGGCAACGGCTCGCTGTGGCCGCGAGGTGAATCGTCGTGGTGAGTGGTTGGCTTCGCGACGAGCGGAACGACGCGGCGGTGGAGCGCATCCTCGATGCCGCCGGGCAGCTCTTCGCCGAACGCGGCGTCGCCGAGACCGGGATGGCGGAAGTCGCCCGGGCAGCGGGATGTTCGCGTGCGACGGTGTACCGGTACTTCGACAACCGGCAGGCCTTGCGCTTGGCGTTCGTCCATCGGGCGGCGCGACGGCTGGGCGCGGAGGTGGTCGAGGAAGTCGCGGAAATCGATGACCCGGTCGAGCGGATCATCGCGGCAATGCTCGCGGCGGTGCACGCCGTGCGGGCGGAGCCGCTGCTGATCGCCTGGTTCACACCGGCCAACGCGGGATTCGCGGGCGACATCGGTCAATCGTCGGCGGTGATCGAGGCGATGGCCGGGAACTTCATCGGCGCGCACGGATCGGAACCACCGCCGCTGGCCCGCTGGATCACCCGCGTGATCGTCTCGCTGCTCACCGCGCCGGGCCGCGACGCCGCCGAGGAACGCGCCATGCTGGAGGAGTTCGTCGCGCCGCTGCTGCAGGGGGTGCCGGCGACATAGGCGTTGCCCGGCGGAAGTAGGTGATTCTCACCGACGCGAGCAACGGCGTCCGTGCGTGATCGTGATGGCAGGACGACACAAGCGCACGCAAAGGACGACATGATGAGTAACGAAACCGCCCCCGCCGCGGGACACACCCGCGCGAGGGTGCCCCGCGGTCTGGCCATGACCGGCCTGGCCTCGGCTATGTTCCTGGTTATTCTCGACGCGGCGATGGTGAACCTCGCCGGGTCCACGATCCGCGACGGCCTCGCTCTCACGGCCGGCGAACTCACGGTCGTGGTGGACAGCTATCTGGTGGCCTTCGCCGGTCTGCTGTTGCTCGGGGGCCGTCTCGCCGATGTGCTCGGGGCCCGGCGGATGTTCCTGACCGGAATGGCCATCTACCTTGCGGCGTCGGCCTTTTGCGCGCTGGCCACCAGCGGCGGAATGCTGATCGCTGGACGGATCGGGCAGGGGGTCGGGGCAGCGGTGGTGATGCCGGCCGCGCTCTCGCTCGTGCTGGCCCTCTACTCATCGCCTACGGAACGCACTCGCGTGCTGGGCATCTGGGGTGCGGTCGCCGGCGCGGGCAGCCTCCTCGGTGTCTTTCTCGGTGGGACGCTGACCGAGTTGCTCGGCTGGGAAGCAGTGTTCGTGGCTCCGGTGCCGTTCGGCATCATCGGGGCGATCATCGTCTGGCGCTCGGTACCGGTGTTCCCCGGCCGTAGCGGCCGGTTCGACGTGCTCGGCGCGGTCACCATTACCGCCGGGATCTCCGGCCTCGCGCTGGGCATGGTCTCGGCCTCCGAAGCCGGATGGAGCGCGCCCAGCACCGTTCTCGGCCTAGTGGTCGGCCTCGGGGCGGTGGTGGCGTTCGTGATCGTCGAGCGGCGCGCCGCCCACCCCCTGGTGCCGCTCGGCGTCTTCAGTCGAAAGCCGGTGGTCACCGCCAACCTGGTGATGTTGCTGATCGGCGGCACGCTGACGAGCCTGTTCTTCTTCCTGCCGCAATACCAGCAGGACGTACTCGGAATGAGCCCGCTGACAGCCGGAATGACCCAGATCCCGATCGCCCTCATGATCATCGTGGGCAGCGTCGGGGCGCCGCACCTGGCCCGGCGCATCGGATCGGCACGCGCGCTGCCGGTCGCCCTCGCGGTACTGCTCGCCGGCTTTTTCTGGCTCGCGATCGATCCCACGACCACCGGATTCTCGATCAGCTTGCTGGGCGCGTTCCTGCTGATCGGCACCGGACTGGGACTCAGCGCCGTGAACGCCACCGCAATGGCGGTGCGCGACAGCGCCGACGGTGAAGCGGGCCTGCTGAGCGGATTGGTCAACGCCGCACAGCAGCTCGGTGGCGCGGTCGGGCTCGCCGCGTTGGCCGGGATCGCCATCGGCACCGCGGGAATACACGGAGACATCTCCTTCACCACCGCGTTCCTCGGCCTGGCCGCGCTCATCCTCGTGGCCGTCGCTCTCGCCGTCGCTCTGCCGCGCATCTCCACGGCCACCCCACCTCGCCCGGCTGTTGTGAGCACGCGCTGAGCTTGCGTCGACCAGTTCCACCCGGCGTAGTCCTCGGCCTGGCCGAGGACTACGCGCGTGCGATCAGATCCTCTCCGGGGGCGTAGCCCCGACCAGCACGGCGACAACCTGCCGCAGGCGGTCGACATCGCCGCGGATGCCGGCGGCGCGGTCGTTGTACAGGAACGCTTCGGCCAAGCGGACCAGGGAGTAGGCGAGCAGCGGCCGGTCCAGTGGTGGCTGGTAGCCGTCCTCGCGCTCTACGCGCGCGATCAACTCCTCGACGGCCGCAATGGCTCTCGTCTGCACGGGCCCGTCACCGGCGGTGATGATGCGCAGCCCGGACAGCGGCTCGTTCTCGAAGTAGCGGCGGAAGGGTTCGTTGTCGGATTCCCACCGGGCGACCCGGTCGAACACCTCGAGCACGCGCTGCGCCCCGGTCGTGCGGCAGCGGCTGTCGGCGCGGGCGATCAGGCCCTCGTACTCTTGGACCAGCATGGCGCCGAGCAGACCGTCGCGGGAACCGAACCAGCGGTAGACGGAGGCGCGGCTGAGGCCGAGTTCCGCGGCGATCGCCTGCACGTCGACGCGCTCGCCGGCCAGGAAGGCGCGGCGGGTGAGTTCGAGGACCTGTTCGCGGGTGGCCGAGGCCGGGCGGCCGGGGGAACGAGTCGACGGGGGGTTGCGCACCGGGTGAATAATACAGCTCGTAACGTATGTCTCGAACGCCGACCATTCACGTCAGGAGCCTTCATGACTCGCACAGCCATCGTCACCGGATCCGCCCGCGGCATCGGCGCCGCCACCGCCCGCCGGCTCGCCGCGGACGGTTTCGCGGTCGCCATCCTGGATCTCGACGAATCCGCCTGTAAGACGGTGGTCGCCGAGATCGAAGCGGCCGGCGGCAAGGCCCTCGCCGTCGGCGTGGACGTCTCCGACGAGCAGTCGGTGCAGGCGGCGGTGCAGCGGGTCGCCGACGAGCTCGGCGCCCCGACCGTGCTGGTGAACAACGCGGGCATTCTGCGCGACAACCTGCTGTTCAAGATGTCGCTGTCGGACTGGGATTCGGTGATGAACGTGCACCTGCGCGGGTCGTTCCTGATGAGCCGCGCCACCCAGAAGTACATGACCGAGGCCAAGTGGGGCCGCATCGTCAACCTGTCCAGCACCTCGGCGCTGGGCAACCGCGGCCAGGCCAACTACTCCGCGGCCAAGGCCGGTCTGCAGGGCTTCACCAAGACCCTCGCGATCGAGCTCGGCAAGTTCGGCGTCACCGTGAACGCGATCGCGCCCGGCTTCATCCAGACCGACATGACCGCCTCGACCGCCGAACGGGTAGGCGTGCCCTTCGACCAGTTCATCGAATTCTCGGCCAAGCAGATCCCGGTGCAGCGCGTCGGCCAGCCCGACGACATCGCCAACGCGGTCTCCTTCTTCGTCGGCGAGGCGGCCGGATTCGTCTCCGGTCAGGTCCTCTACGTCGCCGGCGGACCGACCAGCTGACGTCATGCGGATTTTCCAGGGAACGGCCGAGCTCGAGCAGGCGGCGGGCACGCACCTCGGTCACAGCGACTGGCACACCATCACCCAGGAGCAGGTGAACCTGTTCGCCGAGGCGACCGGTGATCACCAGTGGATTCACACCGACCCGGTCCGCGCCGCGGACGGACCGTACGGGACCACCATCGCGCACGGGTACCTGACCTTGGCGCTGCTGCCGATGCTGGTGTCGCAGGTCTACCGGGTGGACGGGCTGAAGATGGGTATCAACTACGGCTCCAACAAGGTTCGCTTCCCGGCCGCGGTGCCGGTGGGCAGCCGGGTGCGCGCCGGGGTTGAGCTGCTGGCGGTGGACCGCAAGTCTTCCGGCGCTCAAGTCTCTACCCGGGTCACCATCGAGATCGAAGACGGCGCGAAACCCGCGTGCGTCGCGGAAGCGATCGCGGTCCTGGTCGACTGAGACCCCAGGTCGTCCCGGCCGGTGCGCGCCGGGACGACCTGCGTGATTGTCCGTAGCTGACGCGCTGGCCAGATCAGCCGTATTCGGGCAGGTCCAGCCGATACGATCGGGCGCACTGGATCGGCCGACGCAGCTCCATCGACGTGCGCCGGCACCGCGCGACGAGGGACTCCCACATGAGTGACCGGATCACCGAATCAACTACCCGATTGCGCCTGGGCGTCGTCGTTGCCGTCTGTACTGCCGCGTCGGCGACCGCGCTGCTCGGTGCGCCCGGCGCGGGCGCGACCGCCACCCGGATCGGCGTCTACTACGACATCAATGTCGGCTCCGCGACGAATTTCGGCACCGGCTGTACCTATACGGTCGAAGCGCTCGTCACCGATCCGGCGGCCCCGGTCTACTTCTACGACAACGGCGTTCCGCTCAACACGGTGAATCCGACCGGTGGGGCGGCCCGGTTCAAATGGGTCCCCGCGACCACTGGCATCCACACGCTGAGCGCGATGCAGGTCCCCGATGATGTCATCACCGCCACCGTGGATATCCGCGTCGGCACCGGCCAGCACCTCGGCTACGGCTGCGTCGTCTTCGGCGGCTGAGACCGCCGCCGCGTGCAGACCGCTACCGCGGGCTCGCCGAGATGGCGTCGCGCACTGAGGTCTCCTCATTCCCGAGGAACTTCGGATCCGGTTCGGTGGCCATCTCCCACACCGCCTTGGTGGACGCGATCTGATCGCGCACCCAGCACTTGATCCAGACGCCCTCGTGCGGCTGACTGTGGTCGGCCACCGCATCGGTCTCGATCCCGGCCGACTGGCACAGCGATACCGTGCGCGGCACGCTGAAATCCTGGGTCACCACAATCGCCCGCCGCACGCCGAAGATCTTGTAGGCCCGGACGCAGGACTGGTAGGTATCGAATCCGGCGTAGTCCAGCGCGATCTTGGCCGCCGGGACGCCCTTGCCCACCAGATATCGGCGCATGGCCTCGGGCTCGTCGTAGGTTCGCCTGCCGTTGTCGCCGGTCAGCAAGAGCGCCTTGACCTTTCCGGATGCCAGCAGCTGCCGTCCGATATCCAGCCGCGCGGCCAGATACGGTGAGGGCTGTCCGTCGTCGTAGACCTGTGCCCCGAAGACGATCGCCACGTCCGTCGCCGGCACCGAATCCGCCGTGTACTCATGCCCGCTCGCTTGATACCGGACCCAGCCGACCGAAGTCAGCACGGCGAGCGCACCCACCGAGATCACGATGACCGACCAGCGCAGCAGCACGCGCGGGCGCGGACGTACCGCCGCCGCGCGTCCCAGAATCTCCCGAATCCCCACACCGACATAGTGCCCGACAGCCAGGCCAGTTGACACTTGACAAGATTCGGACACCCCGAAAGCCTGCGGCACAAGGGTGCCGCAGGCTTTCGGAATGTCGTCAGGTGCTCGGGACCAAGGCCGCGAGGGCGGCGGCCGTGGCTGGGTGCTTGTCCAGCAGAGCCGTTACCGCCGTGCCGGCCGCGGGACCGCTCGCCTGCCATGTCCTGTCATAGCCCAGCAGCGCGGCAAGTACGTCGCAGGTCGCGGGATGGGTTCGGAGCAGCTCGGTGGCCGGACCGCCGGACGTGGCGGGAAGGGCTGCGAGGGGTTTCGGAGCCGCGAGCCACGGCGGAACCCAGGACTCCAGCGCGGGCAGGGTCGCGGGGAAGGTGCGGCCCGCTTCGCGCGTGAGCGACGGGATGAGTTCGGCTGCTTGGCCTTTCAAGGTGGTGATGAGCTTGGGCAGCCAGGGCAGCAGGACCGAATCCGGCAGGCGGCCGAAGGCCTTCGACAGCACCTCCACGATGAAGGGTTTCAACGTGGGGACCGGGTCCATGGCCTGAATGAAACCGCTGAGGTACTGCGGGAAGGCCGGAACGACAAGCGGATTCGCCAGCATGTCGTCACAGCGGATGCGCAGTTCCGGCAGCGTGAGCAGGCCGAGCTGGTAGCGGGTGGCCCAGAGCAGGGCGACCTTGGCCGGCGCCTCCGGATGCGATTGCAGGACGGCCAGTTCGAGCTGGGTGTGATCACAGCCCAGCGACAGCGCCAGGTTCTCCATGCCGAAGAGGAACCCGAGCATGGCCGCGACCGGACGCACCCCGGTGTCCTCGTCGGCGAAGGCGGTGGGCAGCAGCGTGCAGTAATGCGCGTAGCCCGCCGTGACGAACTTCCCGCACCAGTCCGGCAATCCGTCCTCGGTCGACCGGAAGTAGTTGAGCAGCAGGCGGATCCGGCGCAGTACCTCTGGGGCGTCGTCGACCGAGCGTTCGGCGGCGAGCAGTTCCACCGCGCGGGCGCCGAGTTCGTCGGCCAGGCGGGTGGAACCCAGGTACAGCAGCGCGTCCTCGACGGCGGCCAGTGCCGCCGCCGCGGTGGCGTCCGGGTCGTTGACCGCGCGCCGGAGCCGCTGCTCCAGCACCTGTTCCAAGGTCACGCCCTCGTAGCCGATCTGGACCAGGGCGCGCTGATGCTTGCCGATCGCCAGGTCCCAGGATTCCTGGATCGAGCGTTCACCCAGCGTGCGAGCGCCCATGATGGGCCGGACCGCCTCGGCGGGCAGCAGCCGGCGCAGGATCCACAGCAGATCCGAGCACGGTTGCAGATGTTTGTCCGTGTGCAGGTCGAGCAGGCAGCGTTGCACGGTGCGCTTGTTCAGGTCCAGGCCCAGCGGCGCGAGCCGATCGAGCACATCCTGGGCCAGCGGCGGCAGCGCGGCATAGCCGACCTGGCCGATCCGGTCGCCGCCGAGCAGGATCTCGCAGAGCCGCCGCACGTCGCGGCGACCAGGCGTGTGGTCCTTCTCGATGCAGGTGATCGCCGCGTCCTGGAAGTCGTACGGTGTCGGGCGGGCCCGATTCCGCATGCCCGCCAGCAGAATCGAGGTCTCGTAGACCGCGATGGCATCGGCGGTGGAGGCCAGATAGCCGTTGCGGCGGGCCAGCCGGACGATGTCGACCGACCACTCCAGGAGTTCGGCCTCGTCCAGGACGTCCAGTTGCGGTGGGCTGGAGAGAAACCCGGACAGCTTGTCGGCGGAGACCGGGGCCGCGGGCAGCGGCTGCACCTTGCCGCGGCGGGCGCCGGACTTCGCGGGTTGACCGCTCAGCTGGAATGGCTTGATGCCGTTGCGCCGCAACCCCTTCGACCAGGTCGCCGCGGCGATCGAGACCGAACCGGAGGCCAGCCCGAACTGCGCTTCGATCGCGGAGTGACTGGACGGGATCAACCCGTACTGCCAGGCCGTAGCCGAACGCGGGGTGATCTCGTACGGCGCTGTCGCGGCCAGCCCGAACTGCTCGACGCGACTGGCGGCGTGGAACGCGCCGCAGATGTAGAGGCAGTTCGCCGGGTCGGCGCCGGTCGTGGCCAGGTGCTCGCGCATCCGGGTCCACATGTAGCGTTCCCGGTCCTCGTCGCGGTCCAGATCGGTGCGCCGCAGCCGGCGGAACAGGCTGCCGATCAGCACCATCACCTGGCGGTAGGTGTCGTAGTCGGCGCCCGCCAACGGCTGCTCGACGTACTGATCCCACCACTCCGACCAGTGCCGGACCTTGCCGTGATGCAGCAGATGCTGTTCCAGCTCGGCGAAATGCGGTCGCATATCGCCGATTTCGATGCCGACGGCGTCGCCGTGCAACGCGGCCTCCGCGCTGTCCTGCGGTTCGGCGGGTTCGGCGGGTTCGGCCGGCGTCCACTGGAAGACGTGGTCGGTGGACCGGTCGACCAGCACCAGCTCGACGCCGGGCGTATCCAGCGCGTAGGCGATGGCCTGATATTCCGCGGACGCCTCGGTGATCGGCGCGACCACCGACAGCGGCGCCCACTCCTTCGGCAGCCCGTCGGGCTCACCGGCCCAGGCCTGCACCGCGACCGGCAGCTTGCAGTTGCGCAGCTCGTCCAGGATCGGGCGCAGATCCTCGCACAGCTCCAAATAGATGACGCTGGGCCGCTTTTCGTGCAGCCGGCGCGCCATCGCGAGCGCGGAGGCGGGGGAGTGGTGGCACACCGGGAAGATTTCCAGCTCTTCCCGCAGCGCCCGGTCGACATCGTCGACGATGCCGGTCAGGATGTCGGCCGCGGCGCCGGGTGCACCGGCGAATTGGGTTGCGGCGGTGGTCAGCTGGTCGCGGAGCGCGGAGAACTGCGGCTCGGTCATGAGAGCCTCGCGATCGCGTCCTTGCCGCCTTCCAGGAACTGCGACCAGTCACCGGACTTCTTGCCGCGCGGTTCGACCACGCCGTGCCAGAACTTGTTGAGGATCGCCAAGTCCTCCGGCGCCCGCCGGGCCAGCGACCCGACCAGCGAACTCGCCAGGGTGTTGGCCCGCAGCGTGCTGTCGCCGAAGAACTGGCTGTGCAGGATCGCGTCCTCGAGCACGCCGATCTGCTCGGCGGTCGAGAGCGCCGACTCCAACTTCTCGTCGTCGCTGGCCGCGGCGGCGGCAGCGGCCCGCAGATCGGCGAACGAATCCAGCAGGATGTCGAGCAGCGTCGGCGGCACCTCGAGCTCGATCTGGTGCCGGCGCAGCAGCTCGGCGGTGCGGAATCGCACGATCTCGGCTTCGCTGCGCTTGTTCGTGACCACCGGGATGCGAACGAAGTTGAAGCGCCGCTTGAGCGCCGAGGACAGGTCGTTCACGCCCCGGTCGCGGCTGTTCGCCGTCGCGATGATGGAGAAACCGGGCTTGGCGAACACGATGTTGTCGTCGTCGAGTTCGGGGATGGAGACGTACTTCTCGGACAGGATCGAGATCAGTGCGTCCTGCACGTCGCTGGTGGAGCGGGTGAGCTCCTCGAAGCGCCCGATGACGCCGTTCTCCATCGCGGTCATGATGGGCGAGGGGATCATCGAGTCCCGGGACTGGCCCTTGGCGATGACCATGGAGATGTTCCACGAGTACTTGATGTGGTCCTCGGTAGTGCCGGCGGTGCCCTGCACGACGAGGGTGGAGTTGCGGCTGATCGCGGCCGCCAGGAGTTCGGCCAGCCAGCTCTTGCCGGTGCCCGGGTCGCCGATCAGCAGCAGGCCGCGGTCGGAGGCCAGGGTGACGATGCTGCGTTCGACGAAACTGCGGTCACCGAACCACTTCTGGTCGATCTCGCGGTCCAATCCGTCGGCGCGCTCGGAGCCGAGAATGAACAGCCGGACCATCTTCGGGCTCAGCCGCCAGGAGAACGGCTTGGGGCTGTCGTCGATCGATTCCAGCCAAGCCAGTTCTTCGGCGTACTTGACTTCGGCAGGGGCGCGCAAGGTGTCGGACATGTCTGAAGGCTCCTAATCGAGAAAGTTCTTGAGTTCGTGGACGAGTTTCTGGATGCGGCCCGAAAGCACCGGGGTCCCCATGGATTTGAAGCGTTCTTTGAACCAGGGGTTCACGCTCTGATGGCCGGAGCTGTTGACCGAGCCGACCGGGATGAACTTCACCCCGTTGCGGTGGATGGCCTGCATGGACTCGAACAGGGGCTGGCATTCCCATTCGTAGAAGTCCGATATCCACACCACCACGGTGTTTTTCGGGTCGGTGATCTTGGGCTGGGTCAGTGTCATCGCGACCCGCCCGTCGGTGCCGCCGCCGAGGTTGGTGCGCAGCAGCACCTCGAACGGATCGTGCACCCAGGGCGTGAGGTCGAGGGCGTTGGTGTCGTAGGCGATGAGGTGCACGTCGACCTTGGGCAGGCCGGCGAAGATCGAGGCCAGGATGGTGCAGTTGACCATGGCGTCGACCATGGAACCGGACTGGTCGACCACGACGATCATCTTCGCGGGCACCGTGCGCTTGGCGGTCTGCCGATAGAACAGGCGATCCACATACAGGCGTTCGTCGTTCGGGTTCCAGTTCGGCAGGTTCTTCCAGATGGTCCGGTCGACGTCGAGATTGCGCAGGATCCGCTTCGGCGGCACCGAACGGTCGATCGTGCCGGCGCTGGCCTGCTGTACCTGAGTGCGCAGCACCTCGGCGACCTGCTCGACGAACCGCCGGATCAGCGCCTTGGCATTGGCAAGGGCGACGCCGGAGAGGTTGGATTTGTCGCGCAGCAGCTGTTCGATCAGCGACATGCTCGGCGTGAGCTGAGCGGCCAGGCCGGAGTCGGCCAGCACCTCACGCAGCCGCATCCGGGCGACCAGATCGCCTTCCAGATCCGCGAGCACCTTGCGCATCTCGCCGTTGCCGTCGTCGTCGAGGATCCGCTTCAGCCAGCCCGCGTCGCTCTGCCATCCGGCGAGCTGCGTGGCGCTGACATTGCCGGAACCGGTGGCGAAGACGTTGAGCAGCAGCTTCGATACCAGCGCCGCACGCCGGACCTGCTGTGTGTCAACGACATTCGGTGTCTCGGGCGCTGCGGGATCGGCGTCCTCGGTGCGGACCACTGCACCCAGGGCGTCGAACTCGGTTTCCAGTTCCGGAAACCGTTGCACCACAGTGTCGATCGAGACACCGGGATCGAGCAGCGCGACCGGAAGTCCTAGCTTGCCGACCACGGCGGCACTGCCCGACTCCAGCGCCGGTTGCGGCTCGCTGTCGAAGATGCTCGCCAGCAGACGCCAGTACAGGATCTGCCGCTGTGTTTCGTAAGTGTCGTGCCCACCCGTCACGCCCCTGACGGAATCGCTTCGCGATGTAGTCATTTCCGCAGCAACCTGCCTGCTCGTTCGCGCAGCACGGCCACCGAGTCACCCGATTTGGCCTGTGCCTTGACGACTTTCGGATCGGTCGGCCCGCAGGCCCAGTCGCCGCCGTGCAGCTCGGTGACCGCGCCCTTGATCGTCTTGCGCACCGCGAGCGGGCGCAGGTTCCAGCTGCCCGCCTCCCAGCGCAGCAGGCCGATGCAGGCCGAGGAGCCGGTGAACGACGTCGGGGTGAGCGGACCGCAGCTGGGCAGCTGATCCAGTGCCAGCGGGAGCCGATGGTCGCCGAGCTCGATGGCGCCGTCCTTGACTCGGTAGCCCTCCAGCAGGACCGGTTCGGCGAAGTGCACCGGATCGCGGTCCAGTGGCGGCGCGGCGGACCCGGTGGCCGTGGCGAGTTGAATCCGCGCGCTGGCGAAGGGATCTGCCGGTGCGCCCAGCGCGGCGCGATCGTCGTGCCAGAGCAGGTCGCCGCTCGCGGTGAGCGGCATATCCGTCAGGTCGAGGCTGCGGTGTTCGGCCAGCGCCTTCAGGAGGATCGGGTGAGTGGTGAGCACCTGCCAGACCGCGGGGCCGACAATCGTGTCGACCTTGGCGGCGGAGACGCTCGCCCGGACGCGGCGAGTGGTGCCGTCGGAGCCTTCGAGCACGCCGTAGACCTGTGCCTGTACCGCGGTGCCGTGCTCGTGCACGTCCACGCCGAGAAGCAGCAGGCGGCCGGAAAGCGTTGCGGCTGCGGCGGACTCGTCGCCGCGCCAGGACAGCAGCAGCGCCCGTGACCACAGGTCGGCCCAGCGCTTGGCGGGCACCCGATCCATCGTGGCGACCGGAGACGACGCGCCGAGCTCCGCGGCGAGCCCGTCCAGCAGCACCGCGAGGCGGCGCAGACCGGGCTCGGCCCACAGGGCCTCCACCGTCTGGTCGGATGCGGCGACCAGGTCGTGGTCGACGCCGCGCCAGCCGGTGATCGCCAGCTCCTGCAGCCAGGACCGGCAGCCCGCGACGAGATTTCCGGGCGTGGCGGTCGAAACCCCCGGTACCCATTCGGCTCTGGAACGGCCGAGCGCGGTATCGAACCGCTCGGCCAGTGCGTCGTGTACCGCCCCGAGTAGTGCGGCGCGGGCGGCGGCGAGCGCCGAGAGATCGTCCGGGCCGATCGAGCCGGTGCTCAGCTTGGCGACGGCATCGGCGACGGGCGCGCCCAGCGGCGTACCGCCGACGGCGCCGGCCAGCGCGGCCAAGGCCGCGGCCTGCTCGTCACCGATCCGGGCGAACCCATGCACCAAAGCGTCGTCGAACCCGGCGAGCACCGCGAGCGCGTCGGTGACCCCGGCGGGCTCGTCCAGCAGCTGGGCTAGTTGTGCGGGAAGCATCAGCGCCGCACCCCCGTGGCCGGAAACCACTGCATCTCCGGGATCGGCGCGGAGCTGCCCGGCAGTTCCAGATAGGCCAGGTGGCGCAGGAACCGGCTGAACACGGCCGCCGCCGGGGCGGGCTCGCGGCTGCCCCGCAGCGCCCCCGTCAGCTCGCGTGCGTCGATGGCCTCCACCCGCAGGAACCCGGCCACCCGCTCCACTCCGTACTGCAGGACCGCTTCAGTCAACAGCGCGTCGATGTGTTTGCACTGCCAGCCGTTGTTCAGTCCGCCGCAGGGCCGGTTGTTGTTGGTACTGCAACTCAGCCCATGCGTCTTGGCCGAGACCGAGGACACGTAGACCCGTGCGATATCGGAGCCGCTGGACACCACGCCTTGCAGCCGGCCGTCGGCCATTTCGACGAAAGGAACCTTCGCCAGCTTGCGGGGCGCGACGGTGGGCAACACTCGCACCACCGACGCTCGCTCCCATTCAGAGCTCTCCATCGCCTTCCCTCCCGTTGCTTGTCATGGTGATCAATTTACGCGAGGGCACCGACAAGTTTCGCTCCGTGGAAACGTCTACCTATCTGGTCGTTTGGGTTGCCCGACAGGGGAATTCGAGTTGTCGGAGGGTGCTGCTACGGTCCGCGCGGGGAGCGCCGCGCGAGCACTCGGCCGCGTGCCGATCGGGTGCACCTCCCGCGCCTACGCGCCGATCTCAGACAACTTCAGGCAAATACTGCGCGTCGGCGGCTTCCAGGCCGCCGGGGCGTGCTATCGAGGACGGATGACCCCGACGCGCTCCTCCTACGATGTCGTGATCGTCGGCGGCGGCCACAACGGCCTTGTCGCCGCCGCCTATCTGGCGCAAGCCGGACGATCGGTGCTGGTCCTGGAAAAGGAGCCGGACACCGGCGGCGCGGCGGTCTCGGCGCGGATGTTCCCCGGCATCGATGCCCGGGTGTCGCGCTACTCCTATCTGGTGAGTCTGCTTCCGCCCCAGATCATTCGGGACCTCGGGCTGCGCTTCGAGGCGCGCCGGCGGCGGATTTCGTCCTACACGCCGGTGGGTTCCGGCGGCCTACTGGTCGACACCGGCTCCGCGGACCGCACCCGGGACAGCTTTGCCCGGCTCACCGGTTCGGACCGGGATTACCAAGCGTGGCAGGGCTTTTACGCAGGAACCGCCCGGCTGGCGGAGCGCGTGTTCCCGACCCTGACGCAGCCGCTGCCCGCGCGCGCCGAACTGGCCGAGCTCATCGACGACCAGGCCATGTGGGAGGCGATCTTCGAGCGGCCGCTCGGTGAGACCATCGAGGCGACCTTCGCCGACGACACTGTGCGCGGCATCGTCCTGACCGACGCGTTGATCGGAACCTTCACCCACGCCCACGATCCCGCCCTGCTCCAGAATCGCTGCTTCCTCTACCACGTGATCGGCGGCGGCACGGGTGACTGGGATGTGCCGGTCGGCGGCATGGGCGCGCTCACCGATGCCCTGGCGACCGCGGCGCGGGCAGCGGGGGCCGAGATCGTCACCGGCTGTGCGGTCACCGCGATCGAAACCGACGGCAGCGCGACCGAAGTCCAGCACGAGCAGGGGTCCACCGGCGCGGGCCACGTCCTGGTGAATGCCGCCCCGTATGAGCTGAGCCGCCTGCTCGGCGCGGCCGCGCCGGTGAAACCCGAAGGCGCGCAACTGAAACTGAACATGGTGCTGAGTCGCCTGCCCCGATTGCTGGACACCGCCGTGGATCCGCGCGACGCGTTCGCCGGAACCTTTCACATCGCCGAGTCCTACCGTCAACTGGAACAGGCTTACCAAGACGCGGCAGCCGGGCGGGTGCCAGCGGCACCGCCCTCCGAAATCTATTGCCACACGCTGACCGACCCGTCGATCCTGTCTCCGGCGGCCGCCGCGGCGGGCCTGCACACCCTCACCCTGTTCGGATTGCACACCCCCGCAAGGTTGTTCAGTGCCGACCCTGCCCGGGCCAAAGACGAACTGGTGAAAGCAACTCTCGCGCAACTGGATACGGTGCTGGCCGAACCCATCGCCGACTGCCTGGCCCTCGACGCCACCGGCAAACCCTGCCTGGAGGCCAAATCCCCGCTCGATCTGGAACGTGACATCGGCCTGCCCGGCGGCCACATCTTCCACCGTGATCTCGCCTTCCCCTACCGCGACGACGATCCGGCCGATCCCGCCACCCGATGGGGTGTGGGGACCGGCCGGAAGACCGTATTCCTTTGTGGTGCAGGGGCAGTGCGCGGCGGTGGCGTCAGCGGGATCGGCGGCCACAATGCCGCCATGGCGGTGCTGGAGTCCTAGACCACGGCGGTCCGGGCCACCGGACGACCGGTCCGCAGGTAGCCGCCGAGCAGGGCGCTCGGCAGGGCCAGCACGACCAGGCTCAGGGCGTAGTAGTGCGGCCCGATATCCATGTTGTAGGTGGCCACGGCGCCGAGCGCGGAGAAGGCCGTGCCGATGCCGCCCAAGATCACCGCGTGCTTCATCGGGCGCCGGGGCGCCAGCGCGGCGGTGAGATAGGCGCCGAGGACGTTGAAGACGGTGCGGTAGCCGATCACCGTAAGGACCAGCGGCACACTGACATACAGATGATCCTGGGGCAGGACGCCCGCGGCCTTCAGCGCCGCGTCGGTGGCGACGGACGCGATGCTCGCGGCGGCGAGTCCGGCGACGACGGCTCCGGTGCTCTTGATGATGCTCATGATGTTCTCCTTCAGGTTTCGGCCCGCTTGTCCGGGGCTGTTGCCTGTAGGTCGGAGCCGATCACGCCCGCTCGACATACTTCGCAGAACTTTTTCCGAGATTTTCCGGCAACTGGGACTCGGATCGCCCACAGTCCGCGAAACCCGCTCCGGCGGGGCACCGATCGGCAGTACAGTCACCGCGACGCAACCGTTCCTTTCGTTCAGGAGCCTCCATGGCGAACAAGCGCAAAGACCTAATTCGCACCGATATTCCGCATTCGGCTCGGATCTGGAACTACTGGCTGGGCGGCCGCGACAACTACGAGGTCGATCGCGCCGTGGGGGAGTCCTCGGTGCAGGGGTACCCGGATATCAAGACCATGGCCATCCAGTCCCGCCAGTTCCTGATCCGGTCCGTCAAGTTCCTGGCCGCCGAGGCCGGCATCCGGCAGTTCATCGATATCGGCACCGGCCTGCCGACCATGGAGAACACGCACGAGGTGGCCCAGAAGGCCGCGCCCTCGTCGAAGATCGTCTACGTCGACAACGATCCGCTCGTGCTGGCGCACGCCCGGGCCCTGCTGGTCAACACCACCGACGAAGGCGTGACCACCTACGTGGAAGCCGACTTCAACGAGCCGGAGTCGATCATCGCCGACGCCCGCAACGTGCTGAACTTCACGGAGCCGATCGGCGTCCTGTTCATGGGCGTGCTCGGGCACGCACCCACCACCGAGGACGCGCGCCGCATCATCCGGACCATGATGGACGCCGTCGTGCCCGGCAGCTACCTCGCGCACAACGACGGCACCGACGATGACGAAGGCTATGTCCGGCTCTGCCACAACTACGCGAAAACCGGTGGCGTGCCCTACAATCCGCGCCCGCACAAGGTGATCGAAACCTATTACGACGGGCTCGAGGTGGTCGAACCGGGAATCGTCCCGCTGAACTACTGGCGCACCGACGAGGAGGAGCAGGGGATCCGGCCCGGCTCGGTCTGGGGCGGCGTCGGCCGGAAGCCATAACCCTGCACAGAATCTCCACGTTCGCGCCCGCCGATCTGCACAGCCGCTTTCTAGGGTTCGCCTATGAGCACAGTGCAGGCCGGCGTCGGTCATTCCAGCGATTTCACGCGCTGGACAAGTGAGTTCGAAGCGAAGGTGACCGCGCGCGCCGCCGCGGGTGATCCGGATTGGTCGCGCGGGGCCCGGCTGGAACCGGCCGTGGTGCGCAGCGTGCAGCGTTTCCAGGTGGGGGAGAGCGGCGACGGCGCGAATCTGATCGGGAAAGCCGATCGCGCCGGAGATCCGGAATATTCGGCCGCCGTGCGGCTGTTCATCGCCGAGGAACGCAATCACGCACGCATGCTCGGGCTGTTGCTGGAGGCCGCGGGGCAGCCGACCATATCCGGGCACTGGACCGACGCGGTGTTCGTGCGATTGCGGCGAGCGCTGGGATTGCGGGTCGAGCTGATGGTTTTGATGCTCGCGGAAGTTGTTGCGCTGCGGTATTACCGTGCCTTGCGGGACGGTTGTGGCGATCCCCTGACCACCCAGGTCGCCGGGCTCATCCTCGCCGACGAACAGCGGCATGTGCCCTTTCACTGCCAGCGGTTGCGGGTGGCGTTCGCCGCGACTTCCCGTCCGGCACGGCTTTTCGCCGTAGCCGTGTGGTGGTCGCTGATCCTCGGTGTGGCGGTGGTCGTGGCCGCCGATCACGGTGCGGCGCTGCGGCAATTCGGTCTCGGGCGGACCGATTTCATGCGCGGCGTGTTCGGGCTTTTCGCCGTGATCGTGCCCTCCGCGATACCGCTGCGCTGACCGCCCGGATTGCCGGATTAGGAAAACGTTCGGTCGCTAGATATTCTTTTGGGATCGTTACCATTCGGTAGCACAGTATCGATGCAGTGAGCGGGAAAGAGCGAGATGAATTTTCGGCGGATCGTAGCCGGCGGGGGAACACAGCGGATCCAGATCAAGTTCTGCTATCGCCTCCGGGTTGCGGAGTCCGAAAAGGCGGCCCTGGAAAGGGTTCTCGGCGCCCGTCAGAGCAGTTCGCTCTAAGACCCGTACGGAATCGGCAGCACGAAGCTGTGCCTCAGCCGCTGCGCCCGCCGATGCGCCGGGTCAGTTGGATTGCGGTGGAACGTACTTCGGCCGCCAAGGTGGACCAGTCGGCGCGGCAGGGGGTCTCGTCGCAATGGTGACGCAGGGTGACGCTGATGCTGGCGATCGGATAGTGGGCGTGGTCGAAAACGGGGTGGGCGACCGACGCGAAGCCAGGGGTGACGTGGCCGTCCTCGCAGGCCCACCCACGCCGCCGTTCGGCGGCGAGTAAGGAGCGTAGCGCGGCGAGGGTGGTCGGGCCGCGCTCGGTGCGATGGACAAAAGCGCCGGCGGACGGAAACAGCGCCCGGACATGTGCGGCCGGAAGATGCGCGAGGATGGCGCGACCGGAGGCGGTCAGGTGCGCCGGAAGTCGCACGCCGACATCGGTCACCAAGGTTTCGGGCCGCCGCGGCTGCTCTTTAATCAGATACAGCAGCTCATTGCCGTGCAGAACACCCAGATGGGCGTTGTGACCGACACGCTCCACCAGTTCCCGCAGTAACGGGCCGGCGAGGCGTTCGAGCGGGTCGTGCCGCAGATACGCCGAGCCGAGTTCGAAGGCGGCTATGCCGAGTCCGTAACGCCGTTCGTCCGGCAGATGGGTGACGAACCGGGCCTGTTCGAGTTCGGCGAGCAGATGATATGTCGTCGACCGGGGCAATTCGAGTTCACGCGCGATGGTCGCGGCCGAGACAGGCCCGGCGCGAGTCGCCAGCAACTGCAGCACGGCGAGCCCACGGCGTAAGGCCGGTATATCGCTCACGAGTGCGTCACGCAGCCACTCGGCCATGCCGAGAACGACACGATGGCCGCGTCTTCGGCTCGTTCGTCGGTGGGTTCTGGTGCCGTGCCGGTCCAGCACTCGGTTCCGGCATGAGCGGCGGCCAGGGCTCTTCTTCGGCTTGTTCGCGCATGTGGTTCCTCGATCTGTCTGAAATACCAGACTGTATCCGGCGTGGCCTCATTCTGCCTGGGCCGTCGCGGTTGTGGAATGGGAGCTATGCCGGATACCGCACAGGTCGAATTGGATGGGCCGCTGTCGAGGGAGTGGATTGTCGCTGTCGCGCGGGGAGCGGCGACGGTGCGCTTGAGCGCGGCGGCGGAGAAACGGTTGAGCAGTGCGCGCGAGCACGTCGACGCGCTCGCGGTCGGCAGTGTGCCGACCTATGGGGTGTCGACCGGCTTCGGGGCGCTGGCGACGCGGCATATTCCGCCGGAGAGCCGGGCGGCGCTCCAGCGTTCGCTGATTCGCTCGCATGCGGCGGGCGCCGGACCGGCGGTCGAGCGTGAGGTGGTGCGGGCGCTGATGCTGTTGCGCCTGCGGACGCTGGCGACCGGGCATACGGGGGTGCGGCCGGAGACCGCGCACACCCTGGCGGCGCTGTTGAACGCGGGGATCGCGCCGGTGGTGCCGGAATACGGGTCGCTGGGCTGCTCCGGGGATCTGGCCCCGCTGGCGGCGATCGGGCTGGCGCTGATGGGTGAGGGCGAGGTCGTCGACGCCGGAGGGGTGCTGCGTCCGGCGTCGGAGGCATTGCGTGCCAGTGGAATCGAGCCGGTAGTGCTCGCGGAGAAGGAAGGGCTGGCGCTCACCAACGGCACCGACGGCATGCTCGGCATGCTGGTGCTCGCCCTCGAAGACCTGCACCGGTTGCTCGACGTCGCCGACATCACCGCGGCGATGAGCGTGGAGGCGCTGCTCGGCACCGATCGGGTCTTCGCGGCGGATCTGCAAGCGCTGCGTCCGCATCCGGGGCAGGCGCGGTCGGCGGCACGGATGCGGGCCGCGCTCGCGGACTCGGAGATCGTGGCGAGTCATCGTGGGCCGGACTGTAATCGGGTGCAGGACGCCTACTCGCTGCGTTGCGCACCCCAGGTGCACGGTGCGGCCCGCGATACCGTCGCGCACGCCGAAACCGTGGCCGATCGCGAATTGGCCTCCGCCGTCGACAATCCCGTCGTCCTGGGCGACGGCCGGCTGGAATCGAACGGCAACTTTCACGGCGCGCCGGTGGCGTATGTGCTGGATTTCCTGGCCATTCCGATCGCCGACGTGGCCAGCATGGCCGAACGGCGCACCGACCGGATGCTGGATACCGCACGCTCGCACGGTCTTCCGGCGTTCCTGGCCGCCGACCCCGGCGTCGACTCCGGGCACATGATCGCTCAGTACACCCAGGCCGGGGTGGTCAGCGAGCTGAAACGACTCGCGGTGCCCGCCTCGGTGGATTCGATCCCGAGCAGTGCGATGCAGGAGGATCATGTATCGATGGGCTGGTCGGCGGCACGCAAACTGCGCAAAGCGGTGGACGGTCTCACCACAGTGCTGGCCATCGAATACCTCACAGCCGCGAGGGCTTTGGATCTGCGTGCGCCGCTGCGGCCCGGGCCGGCCACCTCGGCCGCGCTCGCCCTGCTGCGCACCGAGGTCCCAGGCCCCGGCCCCGACCGCCACCTGGCGCCGGAAATCGCCGCCGCCGAGCAGCTCATCCGCTCCGGTGCGCTCGACGACGCCGTAGCCGCGCACTTGCGCATCGATTAGGAGCGTGCGGCTGGACCCAGGACTTCGGCGGAGGGCCGGACTCCGCCGAGAACGGAGGAACTCATGACTCGGACGGTGAAAGCGGCGCGCGGAACGGCGTTGACGGCCAAGAACTGGCAGACCGAAGCGGCGATCCGGATGCTGCACAACAACCTGGATCCGGAAGTCGCCGAACGGCCGCAGGACCTGGTCGTCTACGGCGGCACCGGGAAAGCGGCGCGGGATTGGGCCAGCTTCGACGCCATCACCCGAACCCTGACCACGCTCGAACTCGACGAGACACTGCTCGTGCAGTCCGGGAAACCGGTGGGGGTATTCCGGACACACGAGTGGGCGCCGCGGGTGTTGATCGCGAACTCGAATCTGGTGGGGGACTGGGCGACCTGGCCGGAATTCCGCCGCCTCGAAGCGCTCGGGTTGACCATGTACGGGCAGATGACGGCGGGTTCCTGGATCTATATCGGTACCCAGGGGATCCTGCAAGGCACCTACGAGACCTTCGCCGCGATCGCCGACAAGCGTTTCGGCGGAACGCTGTCCGGGACTCTGACCCTCACCGCGGGGCTCGGTGGTATGGGCGGGGCGCAGCCGCTGGCGATCACGATGAACGGGGGCGTGGCGCTGGTCGTCGAATGCGATCCGGCGCGCGCCCGGCGGCGGGTGGCCGACCGCTACCTCGACGAGATCGCCGGCGACTTCGACGACGCGGTCCGCCGCGTCACCGCCGCCCGGTCCGCGCGAAAAGCGTTGTCGGTCGGGCTGATCGGCAATGCGTGCGAACTGATCCCACAGTTGCTGGCCGCTGGGCTGGCAGCCGACATCGTCACTGACCAAACCTCCGCGCACGACCCGCTGTCCTACCTCCCGCGCGGCGTCGAGGTCGGGGACTGGTCGGACTACGCGTCCAAGAAGCCCGACGAATTCACCGACCGTGCGCGAGAATCCATGGCCGAGCACGTCGAAGGCATGCTCGGCTTCCTCGACCGCGGCGCCGAAGTCTTCGACTACGGCAACTCCTTACGCGGCGAAGCGAAACTCGGCGGTTGCGAACGCGCCTTCGACTATCCGGGATTCGTCCCCGCCTACCTCCGCCCGTTGTTCTGCGAAGGGAAGGGCCCCTTCCGCTGGGCCGCCCTCTCCGGTGATCCCCGCGACATCGCCGCCACCGACCGCGCCCTGCTCGACCTGTTCCCGGACAACGAATCCCTGCAACGCTGGCTCCGCCTCGCCGCCGAACGCGTTGCCTACCAGGGCCTCCCGGCCCGCATCTGCTGGCTCGGCTACGGCGAACGCCACCTTGCGGGCCTTCGCTTCAACGACATGGTCGCCGCCGGCGAACTCAGCGCCCCCGTCGTCATCGGCCGCGACCACCTCGACTCGGGCAGCGTCGCCTCCCCCTATCGCGAAACCGAGTCCATGGCAGACGGCTCCGACGCCATCGCCGACTGGCCGCTCCTCAACGCCCTCCTCAACACCGCCTCCGGCGCCACCTGGGTCTCCCTGCACCACGGCGGCGGCGTCGGCATGGGCCGCTCGATCCACGCCGGCCAGGTCTGCGTAGCCGACGGCACCCCGCTCGCCGCCGAGAAGATCGCACGCGTCCTCACCAATGACCCCGGCACCGGCGTCATGCGCCACGTAGACGCGGGGTACGAACGCGCCGCCACGGTCGCCGCCGAGCGTGGAGTGCGCATTCCGATGCGGGAGGGGGAGTGATGGACACGGCAGTGCGGGTGGTGCACGCGCGAGGAGCGGGGATCGTGGCCTCGAGGCCGTGGCTGGCCGAGTCGTCACGTGTGGTGGGTGGGGTGTGATGAGCAGCTACTGGGCGGAGTTCGCCTGGCTGCCGGGCGGTCTCGCCGGTGGCGTCACGATCGAGATCGAGGGTGGTGGCATCCGATCGGTGTCGGTGGATACCGTGTCCCGGGGGAGGGTGCTGCGGGGTCTGACGATTCCCGGGTTCGCCAATGCGCACTCGCACGCGTTTCATCGGGCGTTGCGGGGGCGGACGCATGAGGGGCGGGGCACTTTCTGGACGTGGCGAGAGCGCATGTACGCGGTTGCCGCGCAACTGGATCCGGATTCCTACTACCGGCTGGCGCGTGGGGTGTATGCGGAGATGGTGGCGGCGGGGTACACCGGCGTTGGGGAGTTCCACTATCTGCATCATCGGCCCGACGGGCGGCGGTACTCGGACCCGAATGCGATGAGCGCGGCACTGGCGAGCGCTGCCGTCGATGCCGGGATCCGGTTGATGCTGCTCGATACCTGTTATCTAGCAGGAGGTTTCGGTCGTGAGCTGAGCGCGCGTCAGCAACGGTTCAGTGACGGAAACGCGGCGGCGTGGGCGGAGCGAGCAGCGGAGTTCCGGCCGGATTCCGAGCTGGTTCGAACCGGTGTCGCCGCCCATTCCGTGCGGGCGGTGCCCGCGGAAGCGCTGAGCGTGGTCGCCGAACAGGCGGCCGGGCGACCGCTCCACGTCCACCTGTCCGAGCAGCCCGCGGAGAACGAGGACTGCGCTGCCGCACACGGCTGCACCCCCACCGAATTGCTCGCCGCGACCGGAGCCCTGGGACCGCAGTCGGTGGCGGTGCACGCGACCCACGTGACCGCCGCGGACGCCGACCTGCTCGCGAGCACCGCCACCCAGGTCTGCCTCTGCCCGACCACCGAACGCGATCTGGGCGACGGCATCGGACCGGCAAAACTGCTCAGCGACAATGGAATCGGCCTCTGTTTGGGCACCGACAGTCACGCCGTCATCGACGCCTTCGAAGAATGGCGCGCCCTCGAACTCGACGAACGCCTCGCCACCCGCACCCGAGGCTGCTTCGACATCACCCAACTCTTCACCGCCGCCACCGCGCACGCCGCCATCGGCTGGCCCGAAGCCGGCCGCATCGAACCCGGCGCCGCCGCCGACCTGGTAACTATCGATCTCGAATCGATCCGCACCGCGGGCACCACCCCCTCCGCCGCCCTCTTCGCCGCGACCGCCAGCGATGTCCGCGAAGTCCTGATCGCGGGCCGCCCCATCGTCTCCGACCACCACCACCTCTTGATCGACCACCCAGAAACCCACCTCCAGCAAGAAATCTCCGCCCTCTGGCACTGAACCGAGAAGCGAACATTCGACTACGGCCCAAGCCGGAGCACGCAGTCACCTGACAAGTGGGACATCAGCGAGCGGCCTTCTCGCGAAATGCCTCGGTCAAGTCCCGCTTTGTCAGAGCGTGGCGCTCAGCTGCCACGAGCAATGTCAGCTTGCGCTGTGCAGTCCGCTGAACGGGGGTAGGGGGCGTTGGCCGACTACTTCGCGGGGAAGCGGAGGATACGGTCGTCGCCGGTTCGGACGTCGCCGCGGCCGTCGGTGTTGGAGGTGGTGAGCCAGAGGGCGCCGTCGGGGGCGACGGCGACGGTGCGGAGGCGGCCGTAGCGGTCGCGGAGGAGGGGTTGGGGGTCGACGAGTTCGGTGTCGGTGATTCGTGCGGTCCACAGGCGTTCGCCGCGGAGGGCGGCGACGTACAAGGTGTCGCCCGCGATCGCGATTCCGGAGGGCGAGGCGGCGGAGGTCGGCCAGGTCAGGAGTGGATCGGTATAGCCTTTTTCGGCCCCGCCGGTGCCCTCTATCTCGGGCCAGCCGTAGTCGCGGCCTGGTTCGATCAAGTTCACTTCGTCGAGGCGGTTCTGACCGAACTCGGCCGCGAACAAGCGGCCTTTCCGGTCCCAGGCCAGCCCCTGCACGTTGCGATGCCCGAGGCTGTACACCGGCGACCCGGCCGTCGGATTCCCCGGCGCGGCACGGCCATCCGGCGTCAACCGGAGAATTTTCCCGTTGGGACTGGCCGGATCCGGCGAGCGGTTCGTCTGTCCCGCATCGCCCGTCCCCACGTACAACATGCCATCCGGCCCGAACTCGATCCGGCCGCCATTGTGGTTGCCCGCCTTCGCGATTCCGGAGAACACCACCTCCTGCGGGCCATCCAGCCGGAACCGCACGATCCGATTGTCATCCGCGCCGGTGAAATACGCGTACACCCAACGGGTTTCGGCGTAATCGCGCGCCACCGCCAAGCCCAGCAGCCCGCCCTCGCCGCGCGCCACCACGCCGGAGACCTGATAGACCTGCTCCGGGGCCCGCCCCGCCACCACCCGCAGCACCCGCCCGGTATCCCGTTCCGCCACCAGCGCGGCACCCTCCGGCAAGAACGCCAACCCCCACGGCACATCGATCCCGAGCGCGATCTCCTCGGCGGCCCCGAGATCCGGCACTCCGGACGGCGTGCTCGGCGCGGTGCTGCTGACCGCGGTACCGGTGCCTGCGCGCGGCGCGGACTCCTCGCCGCAGGCGGTCAGTGCCGCACCGACCAGCAGCGCGACGAGCATCGATGCCGAACGCGTCCGACGTCCCCGGAAAATCACGATCCCCATGTCTTGGTCCTTACCCGATCGGCCGCCATGATCACCTGCCACGACCGATCGAAACGAGTCCGTTCACCACTGATGAGCGTCGCACCCGAGCCAGGAACGCTCGGACGGCTCTTCGATCATGCGCTGCGATCGCACCAGCCGACACCGAACACGCCATTCTCTGCCACAGCCGCGGCCGGGCCCGCCGAGACCGACCGCAGCCCGCGACCGGTGGTTCAGCCGTTTACAGTCCGCCGTTGGCGCTCAACACCGCGAACGCGGCGTCGGCGGTGGGCCAGAGCAGATCGATCTCGGCGCGGACGGCGGGGGCCAGGGCGGGGTCTTGGAGGGCGAGGCCGTTGGTGAAGAGGACGACGTTGGCGCCCGCGTCGGCGAGGCGCAGGAGGGGGCCGGTCGCGACGCCCGCGCCGAGGACGGCGTCGAGGCCTTCGCCGAGGAAGTAGAAGCGCCAGAGCGGGCCGAGGTCGCCGTTGTATACGGCTTTGGTGGAGTTGACGATGAGCGGCCCTTGCTGAGCGATCGCGTCGACGATGCGGAAGTAGTCGGCGGCGTTCTCGGTGCCGCTGCCCACGGCGGCAACGGAATAGCTGAGGTCGACGGTGAGGTGGGCGTTGTAGCCGGCCATGGCGACGCGGGCGGGGGAGAGTTCGCATCGGCGGGCCAGCGCGAAGTAGTGGGCCCAGTGCGGCGCGGCGGGCGCGCCGGTGAATT
Organism: Nocardia sp. NPDC051832; assembly: GCF_040681285.1. Lineage (NCBI taxonomy): Bacteria > Bacillati > Actinomycetota > Actinomycetes > Mycobacteriales > Nocardiaceae > Nocardia > Nocardia sp. NPDC051832. The sequence goes on along the minus strand of NZ_JBFAYL010000004.1, from coordinate 333,234 downwards.
CGGCGTGCAGATTGTCGAGGAACCGGGACAGCAGTTCGAGGCTGATGCGGTGCGCCCAGTCGGGATTCGCGAAAGCGGCCGGGTCGCGTTGCAGCGGCATGACGGCGGCGTATTCGACGCCGTTGAGGCCGAGGGCGAGGACGCCGCGCAGATCCCGGTGCGCCACCAGGATCTCGGTGATCTGCCGGTGGTTGTCGACGGCCCGCTCCAGTCGCTCCATCGAGGAGCCGGTCAAAGCGGTTGTGTCGGAGAGACGTTCGATCGAGGCGATCTCGTCCTGGCGCAACGGAGTACCGCAGACCGTGTCGGTGACGACGGCGCGCGCGGTGGGCGCGGCGAGGCCCACCGTGGCCAGCATCGCGGCGAATACCGGGATCAGCACGGCGAAGCGCGCACCAGCGATCGTCATGAACTTCTCCGTGTTCGTCAGCTCCTCGGCCGCTGCCGAGACATCAGGGACGGACATCATCGTCCGGCTGGCAATCACTCACCCATCGGTCGCGAAAACCGCGGGAGCGAGGGGTGAAGCAGCGTCAGCGTATCCGAGGTGATCATGAATCGCGCAACGCGACGGGCTGTCAGCTCTTGCGGAGTGTCCCAGCGATGGTGCCGCCGAACACGCCCGGCGTGCTGTAGGCCAGCGAACCGTCGGGGAGCAGCTTGACCGTCGAGGTGTTGCCGTCGTCCGCGCACCCGCTCGCGGCATCCGGGGCCAGCCGGGCGCGGAAGGTCAGTTGGGTATCGGTGGCGTCGGTGAGGGTTTCGATCCGGGTGCAGCGATGGCGCAGGAGCTGACCGGTGTTGGCGGAGTTGGCGACTTCCTCACCCACCTTGCCGTCCTTGATGGTCAACTCGATGTCGAAGCCGACCAGCCCGTCCTGCGCGGTCCCTTTCCATTGCCCGACAAAGGCTTCCGGCACGGACGCACCCGCGGCGGCCGTCGTGGACGGCGGCGTAGTGGACTTCTCGGCGGTGGTGCTCGGCGCGTCAGTCGTCGAGCTGGACGTCCCGGTCGCGCCGGAGTTGTCGTCGCGCAACTGATTACCGACCACGAACGCGCCGACCGCGACCAGGATCGCGACGACAAGCAGTCCGGCGATCAATCCACCCCGGCGCTTCGGCTTCGGCGGCTCGGCATGCCACTGGTTCGGCGCCCCACCCTGCGCCAGCTGCGTGGGATCGGTCCGTCCCGTATATCCCTGTGGCGCATAGTGATCCGACATCGGCGCGGTCCCGGGCCACGCCTGCCCCGGCGGCGGCGTGTGCTGGGCAGGCCACTGGATCGCGCCGGGCTGCGGCGTGTAATCCGGCACTGGATCGGAATGCCCGGAGTCCAGATCCAGCAATTGCACCGCGCGCGTACTCACCTCGTGCAGCACCGGGCCGGGCAGCCAGCCGCCGCCCGCGGGCACGCCGAGCCGGCTGAGCTCGTCGAGAATCTGCTCCGGAGTCGGCCGCGCCGCCGGGTCTTTGGCCAGGCACGCGGCGACCAGCGGGCGCAGCCGTTCCGGCACGCCATCCAGCTGCGGTTCCTCGTAGACCACCCGCCACAGCATCTGCACGGTCTCGCCGGTCCCGAACGGGCCCTGCCCGCTCGCGGCGTACACCAGCACCCCGCCGAGCGCGAACACGTCACTGGCCGGCACCACCGCTTCGCCGGTCACCTGCTCGGGGCACATGAATCCCGGTGAGCCGATGACCTTTCCGGTGGTGGTGAGCGCGGTGTCCTCCACGGCGCGCGCGATACCGAAGTCGATCACCTTCGGACCGTCCACGGCCAGCAGCACATTCGACGGTTTCAAGTCGCGGTGCACCACGCCTGCGCTGTGTACGGCGACCAGCGCTTCGGCCAGGCCGCGCGCGAGCACCAGCAGCGTGTCCTCGGCGAAGGTGCCGAAGCGCTGGATCGCGTCGTCCAGCGGCAGCCCGGCCACATAGCCGGTGGCCAGCCACGGCGGGTTCGCGTTCACGTCGGCGTCCAGCACCGGCGCGGTGAATCGGCCGCCGACGCGTTGCGCCGCGGTCACCTCACGTTCGAATCGCGCGCGGAACTCGCCGTCGCCGACCAGATCGGGCCGGATGACCTTGACCGCGACCGTGCGCCCGCCGGCGTTGCGCCCGAGGTAGACCTTGCCCATACCGCCGGCCCCGAGGACACCGAGAATCCGGTAGTCCCCGATCCGTCGCGGATCGTTCAAGCCAAGCGGTTGCACAGGCGACAGGCTACCTACCTACGGCTGCCATGTAATGCGGCCGCCCTGGAAGTCCTGGGCTTTCCCGCCTTCGTAGTCATATTCATCGCTGGTCGGGTACCCGTAGCGGCCGCTGTCGCCGCCGGCCCGGACCCAATTGTCGCGGATCGAGCCCCAGACCGCGTGCGCGCCGGTGGTGGCCGACCAATAGATGGCCCCACCTGGGAAAAGGTTGTAGCGCCCGCCCTTGGCGCCGGCGGCCTCGTCGGTGAGCGGGAAGCCGAGCGGGCTGTTCTCCCAGCCCAGCTGCCCCCACTTGTCGCGGATGAAGCCGCCGATCTGGTGTGCGTCGGTGCCGACGGAGTAGTAGATGGAGCCGCCCTGGAATTGGACGAACAGGCCGGAACCGGTCGGCGTCTGGGCCTCGCTGGTCACCGGGTAGCGCAGTGCTCCGCTTTCCCAGCCCAGCGCACTCCATTTATTGCGGATCGGACCCGAGACGACGTGCGCGCCGGTGGGGTCGGACCAGTAGATGGAGGCGTTGTTGGCGAAGGTCTGGAATTTTCCGCCGCCGGCCGCGTCCGCCTCCGGCGCGGTGGGCTCCCCGAGTGCCCCCGTACCGCCCGCCCGGTCGAATTCCGCTTCGATCGCGCCGCCCACGTCGAACGGCCCGACGGGCCGTGCGCCCGCGGTTGCCGCGCACACGGTCAGGGCGAGGCCGGAGGCGACGATGGCCGTGGCCACGGTGCCGCGCTTGCGGAAGCCAACAGGGCGGATGGTGCGACGGAACGGTCTCAAGAGAACTCCTGGACGGGTTAGCACTCGGATTGCCAATGGATTGCTGTCTGTCGGACATCCTCCGGGGACTATGCCTCCGAGCGACACGGCGGGGGCCCGTGTTGTGAACTGGCGCACAGCGTCTTCGATGCGCGCGGACCACCTGCTGAATCGGCCGCCGGCGGCGGATCGTTAGCAAAACCGACTGGTCGACCCGCTCACCCGCCCGAATCACCGGACGTGCGAGCGGGTTCGGCGCTCAGAGTTGCGACTGCACCTTCGCCGCGATCAATTCCAGGTGCTCGAGGTCCTTCAGATCCAGAACCTGCAGGTAGATCCGCGAACTGCCGATCTCGGCGTAGCGTCCGATCTTGTCGACCACCTCGGCGGGCGAACCGGCCAGGCCGTTGGTCTTCAGCTCGTCGACCTCCCGGCCGATCGCGGCGGCCCGGCGCGCGACCTCGGCATCGCTGTCGCCGACACACACCACCAACGCGTTGGAATACACGAGCTCATCGGTCCGGCCGTAGGTCGCGGCCGCCGCGCGCACCCGGTCGAAGCTGGCGGCGCTGTCCTCGATCGAGTGGAACGGCACATTGAACTCGCTCGCGTACTGCGCGGCCAGTCGCGGCGTGCGCTTGGGCCCGGTCCCGCCGATGATGACCGGCACCGGATCCTGCACCGGTTTCGGCAGCGCGGGCGAATCCCGCAACTGATAGTGCTGGCCGTCGAAGTCGAAGGTATCGCCGAGTTTGGTCGCCCACAGCCCCGTGACGATCGCCAGCTGCTCCTCGAACCGGGCGAATTTGTCCGCCGGGAACGGGATGCCGTAGGCGGCGTGCTCACCGGCGAACCATCCGCTGCCCAGCCCCAATTCGACCCGGCCGCCGGACATCTGGTCGACCTGCGCGACCTGAATCGCCAGCGGTCCGGGCAACCGGAAGGTCGCGGCGGTGACCAGCGTGCCCAACCGGATTCGCCGGGTTTCCCGCGCCAGCCCGGCCAGCGTGATCCAGGCGTCGGTCGGCCCGGGCAGCCCATCGGCGTCGCCCATGGCGACATAGTGGTCCGACCGGAAGAACGCGTCGAACCCCAAGTCCTCGGTAGCTTTCGCGACGGTCAGCAGCGTGTCGTAGTCCGCACCCTGCTGCGGCTCGGTGAAGATGCGCAGTTTCATGCCATCCATCGTGCCCGAGGAAATTACCGGGCGTTCGCTCGGTCCTCACACGATGTGCAGGCGCGCACGCAGCTCGGCGAGCGCAACCTCGACGGCGGACTGCACCGCCTCCGCCGCCGTGCCCATGATCAGGGCGACTTCCGCGTAGGAACCACCTTCGTAGCCGCGCAGCACCACGGCCTCGCGTGCCCGCTGCGGCAGCGTCCCCAGTGCCGCGATCAGTATGTGCCGCACAGTAATCGTGTCCTCGAACGACAGGCCCGCTTGTTCGGCCAGCAACGCGACGCGTTCCTCACCGGCTGGAGCGCGGCGGTCGGCGCCCGCGCGGTCCGGGGCCGAGCGGACCAGCTCCTCGGTGGTGCGCCACAGATAGGCGCGCATCTCCCCGGCCCCGGCGATATCCGGGCGGCGGGCGTAGACGCGCATGAACGCGGTCCGCACGACGGCTTCGGCGGCAGCGTGATCGGTGAGCTCGCCGGTGGCCCAGCCGATCATGCGCCCGCGAGTGGATTCGTAGGCGTCGGTGAGGATCTCGTCGAAGGGGTGGGGCTCGGCGGCGCCGTTGCGGGCGATCCGCACCAGCGCGCTACCGGACCGCGCGGCGTCCAGGAGTAGCAGCGGTTCCACCGCGCATTCGCGCAGGACCTCGGTGAGCAGCGCCGCGATAGCGGCTTCGGGCAGAGCTGTTCCGTTGTCCGGTTGCATGGAGCTACCCCCTGTACACACGATCCTGTCTAGCAATTTACGCAGACCGGACCCGCCCGCGCCACGAATTCGAGCGCGGGCGAACAGGGTTCAGCTGTTGAGCCAGGAGGGGGCCGGGCAGTCGCCGGAGACCACCGGAATACAGACGCCGGTCGCGTCGGAGAGCAGGAAACCGGTGCCGACGAACAAGCAGCCGACGGCGATCGCCGCGAAGAACAGCACCCAGAGCAGGCCCGGCAGATGCGTGAGCCGGGCGAGCTGATCGGCGTCGGAGTCGACCCCGCCGGGATTGCGCCAGCGCTGCCGGCGGCCGCGCTGGAGCTCCAGGACGGGACGGGCCCCGGCCAGCAGCAGGAACCAGGCGCCGAGATACGCGACGGCGGCCTGCACGGTATCGGTGCCGAACCAGGAGACCGCGAAAATCACCGCGCCCAAACCGAATACCGTGATCAGGCCGTAGACGTTGCGAACCTTCACCAGCACCGCGGCCAGCAGGACGATGGCGGTCCACAGCATCAGCGTGATGCGGTTGGCGCCGAGCAGCGCCGCGAAACCCAGGCCCAGCAACGGCGGAGCGGGGTAGCCCGCCATGGCCGTGAGAATCATGCCGAGGCCGTACGGCTTTCCGCTGGAGACGGTGAGGCCGGAGGTGTCCGAATGCAGGGTGATGCTGTTGAGCCGGCGGCCGGTGAGCAGGGCGAACAGCGCGTGGCCGCCCTCGTGCGCGATGGTCACCACGTTGCGGGTCCGCCGCCACACCGGGGAGTAGCCGACCAGTACCAGCGCGATCAGCCCGGTGATCACCACCAGCTGCCACGAGGGCGGCAACTGCGTCGTCTGGAGCCGATCGGCGATCGACGCGCCCCGGTCGATGAATTCCGCACTGTCCACCGCCGCACCTTATCGGCGCGCCCGAACACCGTCCACTAGAGCGGCCGGGCTGCTCCCGTCGCCGCGGAGCCGCGGGCGGCTTCGAGTACGCGCAACGCGGTGACGGCGTCGCGCGGATCGACGGGAACTGGAGCACCGTTGCGCAGGGCGTCCGCCATCGCGGTGTAGAAGGCGGGGTAGTCGCCCGCGAGAGTGGGATAGGGCTCGACATCGGGGTCGGCGCCGAGGACGCCCCAGTCCGCGGGTTCGACTGTGCCCCAAGGACCTTCCCCGGGACGTCGGCCCGCGCGCAGGGCCGCCTCCTGCGGGTCCAAGCCGTAGACGACGTAACCGGATTCCGAACCCAGCACCCGGAAGCGCGGGCCGAGCTGCGGCGTCACCGCGCTCATCCAGAGGTGCGAGCGGACCCCGGACTCGTGGGTGAGAGCGAGGAACGCGTCGTCGTCGGTCTGGATGCCCGCGCGGCGGCGATCCAGTTCGCAGTACACCTCGCGGACCGGGCCGAACAAGGTGAGCGCCTGGTCGAGCAAATGGGGGCCCAGGTCCAGGAGGATGCCCGCGCCGTCGGCGGCGTCGCCGACCTCGCGCCAGCCGCCCTTGGGGACCGGCCGCCAGCGTTCGAAGCGGGACTCGAACCGGCGGACGTCGCCGAGCTTGCCGGTGTCGATCAGTTCGCGCACCGTCCGGAAATCGCCGTCCCAGCGCCGGTTCTGGAAGACCGACAGCAGGACCCCGGTTTTGTCCGCCTGTGCGACAAGGGCTTCGGCGTCGGCCGCGGTGACCGCGAACGGTTTGTCCACCACCACAGGCACTCCCGCGCCCAGCGCGCGCTGGGCCAACGGCGCGTGCGTCCGGTTCGGTGTCGCGATCACCACCAGATCGATGCCGGAGAGATCGGCGAACAGCGCGTCGGCGTCGGGGACGACCCGGACCCCGGGGTGCTCTCGCTCGGCCTGCGCGGCGCGGTCCGCCGACCCGGTGACCACCGCGGCCACCCGCATGCGCGGTTCGGCGGCGATCAGCGGCGCGTGAAACACCGATCCCGCGAGCCCGTATCCGATGATGGCGACCTGGAGGCTGCTCATTGCTCCGAAGATACAGCGGCTGTCACCCGGCGGGTGCTACCCGAGGACGACCCGCGATGGGCCCTCGGTATGACGACGAGCGCGTGCCCACGCCCATAGCGTGGAGGCATGAACCCGAAGTCCAGGTCTTGGCCCCGGCGGATCGGCCGGATCGCCCTGCGCGCCGGGATCGTCGTGCTGGCGCTCGGCGTGGCGATCGCCGCCGCGCTCGGAATCGGGGCGTGGCAGTGGGGCCGCACCGATGACGCGAAGGCAGCCATGACGACTGCGGGCCCCTACGACAGCTCCCTGGAATCGCTGCGTAAGCATCCGCTGCCCGGTTGGTTCCAGGACGCCAAGTTCGGGATCATGCTGCATTGGGGGCCGTACTCGGTGCCGGGGTTCGCGCCGACCGGGCGCACCTTCACCGAGACCGTGGTCCAGGATTACGACCACGCCCTCACCCGCAGCCCGTACGCCGAGGACTACGCCAACCAGATCAAGGACCCGGATTCCCCGGCCGCCGCCTATCATCGCGCCACTTATGGCGCTGCCACCTATGCGGACATCGCCCGGAAGTTCGAACAGGAACTGACCGGCTGGGACCCCGAGGCGTGGGCCGAGAAGTTCCGGTCGGCGGGCGCCTCCTACATCGTGCTCACCGCGAAATACGCTGATGGGTACACCCTTTGGCCGTCGGCCGTGCGCAATCCGCATGCCCCGGACTTTCACTCCGAGCGGGACCTGGTCGGCGAACTGGCCGCCGCCGTGCGCGCCCGCGGCATGAAATTCGGTCTCTACTACTCCGGCGGCGTCGACTGGACCTTTCAGCCGCAGGTCGTGCGGACGTTGGGCGACTACATCTATCTGCCCTACGGAGCCGATTACGCCGATTACGCCGAGGCTCAGGTCCGCGAGCTGATCGACCGCTACCGGCCCGACATCCTGTGGAACGACATCGGCTGGCCGACCGGTCAGCAACGCCTCAACGCCCTGTTCGCCGACTACTACAACACGGTCCCCGAAGGCGTGGTCAACGATCGCTGGCAGACCGCGTCCTTCTGGAAAGCGCTGCTGGGCCGGCAGCCGCTGCGCTGGGGATTCGACAAGGTGATGAAGTGGGCGCTGTCCCAGCCCGGCGGCGCGGACCGGATCACTACCCCGCCGGACGTGCCGCACAGCGACTTCCGTACGCCGGAGTACACCGGATTCGGCACCGTGCAGGACAAGTTCTGGCAGCAGGACCGTGGCATCGGCGGGTCGTTCGGGTACAACCGGCAGGAAACCGACGGCGATTACGCGCGCCCCGAGGAGCTGCTGACCAGCCTGGCCGAGGCGAGTGCGAACAATGGTGCGCTGCTGTTGAATTCGGGTCCCAGCGGGGGAGCGGGCTCGATTGTGCCCGAGCAGCAGTCCCGGCTGGACGCGATCGGCGCCTGGCTGGCGATCAACCGGGAAGCGGTGGACGGCACCCGGCCGTGGACCACCTCCACCGCTACCACCGCCGACGGCACCCGAGTTGTGTTCACCCGCAGGGGGACCGACGTCTACGTCATCGTGCTGGGCCGCCCCGACGGCCCGGTCAGGGTGAAAGGCATTGCACTGCAAGGGCAGGCGCGACTACTCGGTACGGAAGGCGCCGTGACGGTGCGGCAAGAAGGCGGCGATACCGTGCTCACCGCACCCTTCTCCGGGGATTTCGCGCCGGTCGTGAAGATCAGCGGCCGGTGAGCATTCAGCGACCGCGTTCGGAGACGCTCCGCTCGATACAGAACTCATTGCCCTCGGGATCGGTCAGCGTCACCCAGCCGGGTGGCGGGCAGGTTTAGTACTCGAGGCTGTTTCACGATCAGTCCAGTACTCCATCACTGGCTCTGTATTTGCGGGCCAGTAGTCTGCATTCTGGATCGCATGCTGGTTCGTCGGTTGGTCGCGCTGTACAGCGGGCTGTGGTTGTACGGGTTCTCGATGGCGGTCATGATCCGCGCCGGCCTCGGGCTCGACCCGTGGGATGTGTTCCATCAGGGCGTGGCCGAACACGTCCCGATCAGCTTCGGCCTGGTGACGGCGGTAACCGGCGTGGTCGTCCTGCTGTTGTGGATCCCGTTGCGGCAGAAGCCCGGTCTGGGCACCATCAGCAACGTCATCGTGATCGGCATCTCGGTCGACGCCGGACTGTGGCTGCTACCGGACTGGGAATCGATGCCCGCCCGGATCGCGGCGATGCTGCTGGCGGTGGTGCTCAACGCCGCCGCGACGGTGCTCTACATCGGCGCGGGCATGGGGCCGGGCCCGCGTGATGGCCTGATGACTGGCCTGGTCCGCCGCACCGGCTGGTCGGTGCGCCTCATCCGCACCACCATCGAGGTGACGGTACTGGTGATCGGCTTCGTGCTCGGCGGCAGCGTCGGCATCGGCACCGTGGTCTACGCCTTCGGCATCGGCCCGCTGATCCAGCTGATGATCCCGCTGGTGAACCGCCACCTGCCCGGCTTTCAGGAACCGCACGTCACCGAACCCGTATTGCGGCCGGAACCCCTTGCACCGCAGCCTGATCCGGCCACGTGAGCGGCACTATCAGCCGGTAGTCGACGCGACCCCGGGCCCCGAGTCGGGGGTGCTCACCCCGGCATCCTTTCGGCCGGGATCCGCACCTTCGGTGCCGATTCCGCCAGGCAGCATCAGCGCACCCAGCAGTAAGCCGACGGCCGCCGCGACAATCGGCGCGCCCGTCCACAACTCGGGAATCGTGGGCAGGTTGCCGACCGCCGCGGAGGCCACGCCGAGGTACAGCGACCAGGTGAAGAACGGCGCCACGGTCGCGAAAGTCCAGAACGCCCAGCGGCGTTCGGCGGTGGGGCGCAAGGCCTGGGCGAGCAGGTCGGTGCCGATCGCGGCGACCAGGATCGACAGCAGCGTGCTCATATTGCGGGCGCCGGTTTCCGCCCCGCTCAACACAAGCAGCGGGACGGTGCAGATCGTCGCCGCGCCGGGCGGCAAACCCCAGCGTCTGGCGACGAACAACAGCGGCAGCAGCAACGCGGCGTTGGTGACCAGCATGCGGACCGCGAGCATCGAGGCGGAGTTGTTCTCGGTGCTGGACAGGCCGGTGACGATCCAGGTCGCGCGCATGAGCAGCGCATTGCCGTATTCCAGGAACACCATGACCTCCGCGATCGCCAGCCCGGTCCCGAGCAGCGCGGGCCACAAACGGCGCAGCGTGCCGGGACTCGGGTCGCGCCATGCGGAACGGACCGGCGTCGTGACGATGACGCACATCGTGATCGCCAGCCCGAGATGGCTCGGGCTGAACAGGATGTCGATGGACTCCTCGATGCCGAAGATGGTGTGCCAGAACATGTCCGCGACACCGCTGAGCGCGAAGGCCGCCAGCGCCAGCACCGTCGGGCCGTAACCGAGGGGAATCGCCGCGAGGCCGCGCCGTCCGGTGCGCCACTGCTTCCAGAGCACCCACGCCACCCAGCCCGCGGTGGCGAGGAAACCGCTGTAGAACACCGCGTGCCAGGGCGTGAAGAAGGATTCCAGGCCCGGGCGGTTGGAATGTGCCCAGGCGTCGAGCATCAATCCGCCGATCAGCCAGAGCGAGACCAGGGCCGTAACCGCGTCATCGGTGAGCGTGGCGCGTGGACGTATCCCCATTCCCCCGACCGTACCGAAAGCGATTGTCGGCCGCCGCAATTCGAGCGACCGAGGTGCGTCTTCCGGCAACGGGGCCGCCAGGGCATCGGGACCCCGGGAATCAGCTACTGACCAGCGACAATGCTGGACTCGCCCGGTCGAATGCGGTTCAGTGGTTTGCCTGCCGGTAGCGTGCACTTGGTCGGCTGCGCCGATCGAGTGAGGGAAGGACTCATCCAATGACAGCCTCTGACCGTCAGCTACAAGCGGACGCGGAGCCTACCGAATCAGCCGGATCGGCTGAGGAGGGCTATGCGCGGGGATTGAACCCGCGCACGATCCAGATGATCGCGATCGGCGGCGCCATCGGCACCGGTCTGTTCTACGGTGCGGGCGGCGCGATCGAGAAGGCGGGCCCGGCGCTGATCCTGGCCTACCTGGTCGCGGGCCTGGCCATCTTCGTGATCATGCGGGCGCTGGGCGAACTGCTCACCTACCGGCCCGTGTCCGGCAGTTTCGCCGAGTACGCGCACGAGTTCCTGGGCCGTTTCGCCGGCTTCGTGACCGGCTGGTCCTACTGGGCGGTGTGGGTGGCGACCTGCATGGCCGAGATCACCGTCGCCGGCAAATACGTGCAGTACTGGTTCGATATCCCGCAGTGGCTCACTGCCCTGGTGGTGCTCGCGGTGATGTTCGCGGCGAACCTGATCTCGGTGCGGCTGTTCGGCGAGGGCGAATTCTGGTTCTCGACCATCAAGGTGACCGCGATCATCGGCATGATCCTGCTCGGTATCGGCGTGCTCACCATCGGCTTCGGTCATGCCGCCAACCCGACGGTGACCAACCTGTGGGCCGACGGCGGCGTCTTCCCGAACGGGTTCGGTCAGTCGCTGCTGGTGCTGCAGATCGTGCTGTTCGCCTATGTCGGCGTCGAACTCGTCGGCGTCACCGCGGGCGAGGCGCGGGAGCCGCGCAAAACCCTGCGCAAGGCGATCAATACGCTGCCGTTCCGTATCGGGCTGTTCTATGTGGGCGCGCTCGTGGTGATCATGTCGGTGTCGAGCTGGCGCAACTTCCACGAGGGCAAGAGCCCGTTCGTCGAGGTCTTCCAGCAGATCGGCATTCCAGGCGCGGCGGGCCTGATCAACTTCGTGCTGCTCACCGCGGCGCTGTCGTCCTGCAATTCCGGCATCTACTCGACCGGCCGCATGCTGCGCACGCTGTCGCTGCACGGTGAGGCGCCGGCGGCGCTGAACAAGCTCAGCTCGCGCGCGGTGCCGTACGTCGGGATCAGCCTGTCGGCGGCGGTGATGGTGATCGGCGTGGTGGTGAACGTGCTCTCGCCGGACAAAGCCTTCGCCTACATCACCTCGGTGAGCACCATCGGCATCATCTTCGTGTGGGGCATGATCCTGGTCTGCCACCTGATCTACCGCGGCCGGGTCAAGCAGGGGCTGCTGCCGGCCAGCGACTACCGGCTGCCCGGCGCCCCCGTGACGAACTGGCTCGCGCTCGGTTTTCTCGGGCTGGTGGTGGTGTTGCTGTTCCTGACCGAGAGCGGGCGCACCGCGCTCGTGGTCGGGGCGGTGTGGGGTGTGCTGGTCGGCGCGGGCTATCTCGCTTTGACCAAGCTCGGTAAGCGAACCGCGTAGTCCCGATGGCCGTCCGGACGCTGCCGGACGGCCCCCGGTGTTTCCATGCGGAAATTCACTGGACGCCGGTGAGAGGATCGCTGATATGTCGCGAACCTTCGAAGATCTGGTGGCCGAGGCCGAGTCGGTGTCGGTCGATGGCTGGGATTTCTCCTGGCTGGACGGCCGAGCAATCGAGCAGCGACCATCCTGGGGGTATCAGCGGCTGATGGCGGCGCGGCTGGGCACGGTCGAGTCGGCGCTCGACATCCAGACCGGTGGGGGTGAGGTCCTCGCGGGCGCACCGAAGTTGCCGCGCACCATGGTGGCCACCGAATCATGGCCGCCGAACATCGCGAAAGCCACGCAGCTGCTGCATCCGCTGGGTGCCGTGGTCGTCGCGGATTCCGACGAACCGCCACTTCCGTTCGCGGACAACGCCTTCGATCTGATCACCAGCAGGCATCCGGTGCGCGCGTGGTGGGCGGAGATCGCCCGCGTCCTCCGCCCCGGCGGCAGCTATCTGTCCCAGCATGTCGGACCGGCCAGCGTCTTCGAACTCGTCGAATACTTCCTGGGCCCGCAGCCGGAAGCCCGCAAGGGACGCGATCCCGAGGAGGCTCGCAAGGAAGCCCAGGCAGCCGGCCTCGAGGTCGTCGATCTGCGGTTGGAGCAGTTGCGCACCGAGTTCAACGACATCGGCGCGGTGATCTACTTCCTGCGCAAGGTGATCTGGATGGTCCCCGGATTCACCGTCGAGCAATACCGGGGACAGCTCCGCGAGCTGCACGAACAAATCGAAGCCGACGGCCCGTTCCTCGCGACCACCACCCGATTCCTGATCGAGGCCCGCAAACCCATCTGACTACCGCCGCGTCAACCCCAGCAGTTCGTGCCGTACTGCGCCGCGGTGAGCTTGGGACGCGGCGGTATTTGATCCGATTCGCTGGCGCAGCGCAGCGAATAGCCCGGCATGATCCAGGCATAGTCCTTGAAATCGCCGAGCGCGGTAGCTTCGAACGGCTTGCCGCCCGGGGCGGTCAACGAGATCGATTCACGCCCCGAGTCGGCGATGTATTCGATCCGATAGGTCCAACGGCAGTGACCCGCCGCTACTTTGGTCTCGAGGACGATCGTGTTCTTCTCGTCCTTCGGCAGGGCAACGTGATGTCCGGAGAAGAAGTCGTCGACATCGATCCGTTCGCCCTTCTCATCGGCGCCGGTCCGGTCGAAGCGCGGCCGCAGCGCGGAAACGTCCGCGGTCAGCACGATATCGTCGCCGGCGCCCTCCGAGTGCTCCTCCATGAATCCGTACCCGGCCACGCGCGGTGAGGTACACGGCTCCACCAGAACCGGGACGATGTTCACGATCTGAACGGCACTCGTCCTTTCCGCTTTGACGGTCACCGTCCAGCGCATGGAGCGAACGGGAATTCCGCCGCGCTCGCGGAGCCATGTGAGCCGATCGCTGTGCGGAATGTAGTTGAACGGCAGCGGGTCGACGTCCGCGGGAACGATCCAATCGCTACCGGTGTCCTCGGCCGGGCTGACGTCCAGCACCTGGATATCGGCTCCGACCCGATCCAGCCCCCGATTGAACAGATCCGTGGATTTGGCGACGACGACGCCGCCGAGCACGGCGACGAGCACCGGTACGCCGACCAGAACCCAGATCTTGCGGTACCAGGGCTGGTTGGGTTCGGGCGCCGGCGCCGGCCGTTGCGAACCTGGCGGGCGATAGGGCGGCCGACGAGAATTCGGCCGGCGAGCCGGCTGCGGTGGCCGAGGTGGTGGCATGCCTGTACCTCCCAAATCGAGACATGCGGTGCGGCAACAGAATACGGTCCGCAACCGCTTCGCGTCGATCTTTGGCCACCTAGTGCGAGTCGAGCGTGGGTTTGCCGGGCAGCATCGTGGAAGCCACGATCAGGATGACGGTGGCTGCGGCGACGGCGATGAAGACCAGGTGGACTGCTGCGGAGAGGGTGGCCGGTGCGGGGTGGTCGGCGCCGTGCACGCGGGAGTTCACCATCGCGCCGAAGACCGCGACGCCTACCGCGCTGCCGATGGACCGCGCGAACATGTTCGCCGAGGTGACCACGCCGCGTTCGGACCACTCCGCGCTCGATTGCGCCGCGATGATCGACGGGGTGGAGACCAGGCCGAGACCAAGGCCGATCACGAAACAGGACGCGGCCAGCTGCCACACCGTCGACTCCTGACCGGCCAGCAGCAGCGTGGCCGCGCCGACCGACGCGACGGCGCTGCCGATCAGCGCGCTGTTGCGGAAGCCGATGCGCATGTACACCCGTCCCGCCTGCGAGCCGGTGATCGGCCAGCCCAGGGTGAGCGCACCCACCCCGAGACCCGCGATCAGCGCGCTGCTGCCGAGCACGCCTTGCGCGAAAGTCGGCACATAGGAGGTCAATCCGAGAATGACGGCGCCGACGAACAGGGAGATCACGCTGCTCGCCACCAGGACCCGGCGGGTCAGAACCCACAGGGGCAGAATCGGATTCGCGGCCCGGCGCTCCACCAGCGCGAACACGGCGAGGACCAGCGCGCCGCCGCCGAAGATGCCGAGGCCGGCCGGCGAGGTCCACGCCCAGGAGTGCCCGCCCTCGAGCAGGCCCAGGATGATCGCGCCCGCGCCGAGGGTGAGCAGCGCCGCACCGAGATAGTCGATGCTGCTGTGCCGGTGCTTCGGAGCCGTTTCCTTGAAGTGCCGCAACAACATCCACGCGGCCACCGCGGACAGCGGCAGGTTCACCAGGAAGATCCACCGCCAGCTCAGATACTCCGAGAACAGGCCGCCCAGCAGCGGGCCCGCCACCGACGAGGTCGCCCACACCGCCGCGATGTAGCCCTGCACCTTTCCGCGCTCGGCCAGCGTGTAGAGGTCGCCGGCGATGGTCAGCGTCATCGGCTGGACCGCGCCCGCGCCCAGCCCCTGGATCGCACGGAAGATGATCAGTCCCACCATGCTGGTGGCCAAGCCGCACAGCAGCGAACCGAGGGCGAACACCGCGATGCCGAACAACAGCACCGGCTTGCGGCCGAAGGTGTCGGCGAGCTTGCCGTAGATCGGCACGGTCACGGCCTGGGCCAGCAGATAGATCGAGAACAGCCACGGGAACTGGGCGAATCCGCCGAGGTTCTGGGTGATGGTCAGGATCGCGGTGGCGATGATGGTGGAGTCCAGCGCGACCAGTCCGGTCGAGAGCATCAAGGCGCCCAGCACCGCTCCGCGCTCGGATCTGAGGCCGACGCCCGGCTGCACTGTCTCGGTCGCCACCGGGCGTCCCCCTTCGTTCGTTGGACTAACTTCTTCCCAACGAACGTATCGTCCCCTCAGCTATTCCCGCATGGAAGGTTTCCGTTGCGGCAACAAAGTCACGGCTTGCGACCCACGCCTGCCCAGTACCAGGCCGATTCCGGGTCGGCGACGACATTGGTCGCCCGGGTCGCGAGGTCGGGCCGCCAAGTGACGACTGGAACGACACCGGGTTCGACCAGTTCGGTGCCCGCGAACAGCGACTCCGTCTCTGCGCGGGTGCGCGGGTGGAAGGTGATCCCCGCGTCCTCGGCCGAATGCACCACCCGCGCCATCGCGCGTTCGTCGAAGTCGGCGGTGGGATGGGTGATCACCAGATAGCTGCCCGAGGGGACCCGGTCCAGCAGTTTCGCCACGATGTCGTGCGGCTTGTCCTCGTCCTCGAAGTACATCAGCACGGCGACCATCATGATCGCGATCGGCTGATCGAAGTCGAGGGTGTCGACGAGTGCCGGATCGGTCAGAATGCTGTCCGGGTCGTGCAGATCGGCATGGATGAACGCCGTCTTGCCCTGGGGCGAGCTCGACATCAGCGCGCGGGCGTGCGCCAGCACGATGGGGTCGTTGTCGACGTACACCACGCGCGCGGTGGGATCGGCTTTCTGCGCCACCTCGTGGGTATTGCCCGCGGTCGGAATCCCGGTGCCGATGTCCAGGAATTGCGTGATTCCGGCTTCTTGGACCAGATAGCGCACCGACCGGCCGAGAAAAGCGCGATTGGCTTGGGCCATGGTCTGGATGGCGGGTATATGCCCGGCAATCGCGTCGCCGAGGGCGCGATCGGCGGGGTAGTTGTCTTTGCCACCGAGCCAATAGTCGTACACCCGCGCTTCGTGCGCGACGGTCGTGTCGATTCTGGCCGACAATCCGGAGGTGGTCTGAACCTGGGGCTGCGCCATCGAGATTCCTTCCTTGGGCGTCCGCTCAGAATATGTTCAGCGAACCCCCAGCGGGCCGGTATCGCCCAAGCAAGAGAGCCGGATTCGCGGCATGGGGGGTGAGGTGCGCAAACCCGATGACAAGGGGGCAGGACAGGTGCGGTGTGTCGGCTCTGCCAGCGGTTTTAGGTGTTGTTGAATGGGCCGCAGAGAACAAGACCGCACGGTCGGCGAATTTCTTCACCTCGGCATCCATTAAGGAGCATGACAGTGAGCCTGATCCTCTGCGCGCTACAAGACACCGTCCTCACCCAGGTCGTCGGCAACCCCGCCCCCGAGGCCCCGCCGCTGGCCGACAAACTGATGCAGATGGGCCGCTACTTCACCTGGCTGGTCCAGCTTTCCGGAATTACCGCCATCACCTACGGCGGCGGCCGCTTCGCCTGGGAGAAATGGAACGGCGGCGGCCTGCAGTCCCCGAAGATGATCGCCAGCGCGATGGCCGGCGGCGCGGTCGCCACCAGCGCGGGCACCATTATGAACTCGGTGATCTGACGTAAGCGCAGAAACACCTGGTCGGAGGCGGGCCTGCACCTCAGTCCACCGCCTCCGTCCCGCCTGTGTCCGGTGCTGCACGGTCTTGACCGACGCGCCCGATTCGATCAGTGCCGAGGCGTAGCCGGGGTCAGTTGTTGGCGCGCGCGATGGCGCGCTGAACGAGAGTTCGGATGCCGGGGAGCTGGATGGCGCGCAGCATCTGTTCGCCGACCCAGACATGGGCGCGTGACGGCGGTGCGAACCGGCTGATTCCCTTGCGGGCCAGTGCTTGTCGTTTGCGAACCTCCGGTCGCAACGAGGTTTCCCAGGTGGCGAGAGCGGTGGGTATGTGGTCGTGTTCGGTCAGCGCGGTGCCGAGGCGGTCGGCGCCGTCGAGGGCGAGAGCGGCGCCGTAGCCGGCGAAAACCGTTACGCACCAAGCGGCGTCGCCGAGCAGGACGACTCTGCCCTGGCTCCAGTGATCCATGACGACTTGGCCGACCGAATCGAAGTAGGCGGTGTCGGAGGAGGTTTCGAGCTGGCGGAGCGCGTCGGCGACGCCGCCGCCGAGATCCCCGAACGCCTGGGTGAGGGCGGGCGCCGCGCCCAGGGCAAGGTCCCCGCCGGGATCGGTGCAGCGGTAGGCGAAGAACGCCGAGGACCTTTCCGGCCCCAGGTTCATCACCGCGGCCGTGCGCCCGGGGCCGATGAAAGTGCTGCCGAAACCTTCCGGCACCTGTTCGGGCAGTGTCTCCAATGGAAACGCGCCGACCATGTGGCCCAGGTCCACGAGATGGTCCGACTCGGAGCCGAAGACGAGTTCGCGCACTCGGGAATGCACGCCGTCGGCGCCGACGAGAAGTTCGGCTTGCAGTGGGGTGCCGTCGCTGAGTGTGACGACGACGTCTGCGGGAGTCTGTGCGACGGCTTGCACGGTGGTCCCGAAATGGAAGTCCACCTGGCCCGCCACCGCGTCGTACAGCGCTGATTCCAAGTCACCGCGGAACAAGCTCAGTGCGCGGCTGCCGACCGCTGCCTCGGTGACAGCGGCCGGCAGCCGGAACTTCTCCCGCCCGTCTGCGTGCACCAGGATGGAGGTGAAGAACCCGATATCGCGCGGTGTCAACGCCGGGACCAGCCCGAGGCGCTCGGCGGCGGAAAATCCGGGTCCGTGCAGGTTCAGCAGGTAGCCGCTGCTGCGACGACTCGGCGCGCGCTCGACCACAACGACATCCCAGCCCTGCCTGTGTAACCGCAAGGCGGTGGCCATACCAGCGATGCCGGCGCCGACGATCACCGCGCGCCTGCCAGGGTGCGATGGGGTGCGGTTCTCGAGATCTGACATGGGTGACTCCAGGATCCGGTGAAGGCGACTCGATTGCGTCAACTAGTAGTTGACGCTCAGCATTTCGTCAACCTATGGTTGACGCATGCCTCAACGGGATTCCGCGCAAGCGCCGATCGTCACCGGCGTCACAGCCAGCGGGGGTGTCGCCGTCGGCCCGGTCCGGCTGGTGCGCAGTGTCGACGACTTCGATGCCGTTCGACCGGGTGACGTCATCGTCTGCCGGACAACCGATCCGGCGTGGACGATGCTCTTCGGGGTCGCCGCCGCGGTGGTGACCGAAACCGGGGGAATTCTGTCGCACGCGGCGATCGTCGCTCGCGAGTTCGGCATCCCGGCGGTGGTGGCGGCCAAGGGCGCGATGGCGGCCCTGGCCAATCACCGGACAGTGTCGGTCGACGGGACCAGCGGCCGGATTCACGCCGTTGTTCCGGATTGAAGGGAAAGAACTGGGATGACGCATGTTTCATGCAGTTCGTTGCTCGCCTTGCACGCGATTCGGCTCGGCGGCTTCGTCGATACGCCCGCCGCGGCAGCCAGATTCGGTATGCCGATCGGGCTCGCCGAGTCACATCTACGGGACTTCCGTGAGTGGAAGTGGATCAGCCGCTTCCGGTTCGGGACGGACGCCGGATGGTCGCTGACCGAGAGCGGGCGCGCGGAGAACGAACGTCAACTGGCCGACGAGCTGTCTCAGAGCGGGACAAAGGCACTGGTGGAAGCGGCCTATCGCGGATTCCGTCCGCTCAACGCGCGGCTGGTGCGGGCCTGCACAGCGTGGCAGCTGACGGTCCTACCCGACGGCAGCATGCAGGAGAACGATCACGGCGACGCGCGGGAAGATGGCCGGATCCTGACTGAATTAGCCGGTCTCGCAGTGGAATTGGCTCCGCTGACGGACAAGCTCACCGAAGGACTCGCACGATTCTCCGGTTACGACACGCGTTTCACGGCCGCCCTGGCTCGCGCCATCGACGATCCCGACATGATCACCGGCACCAGCCAGGACTCCGCCCACCGTGTCTGGTTCGAACTACACGAGGATCTCATCGCCACGCTGGGTATCGACAGAGCGCTCGAGTCCAGCCTATAGGCGGCAACAACCCCGGATAGCCAGGCCAGTTGATCGCCGCTGGCTCGCGACAGGCGAGGAGCCTATGCCCGAGGATGAGGGCATGATCGCAACCACGGCGGTACTTGGAGTGGCCGCAACCGAGCTGGCGATGGTGCTCACGCCGGGACCGAACATGATGTATCTGGTCTCGCGCGCCGTCTCGCAGGGCCGCCGAGCCGGTCTGGTGTCCCTGGCGGGCGTCGCGGTCGGGTTCTTGGTGTATCTCGTAGCCGCCACCATCGGGATCACGGCGATCTTCGCGATGGTGCCGGGCTTGTATCTCGGCATGAAGTTGGCCGGCGCCGCATATCTGGCTTACCTGGCCTGGAAGACGTTGCGCGGCGGATTCTCCCTGTTCGAAACCTCCGACCTGCCCGCCGACTCCACCCGCAAACTCTTCACCATGGGCCTGGTCACCAACCTGCTCAATCCCAAGATCGCGATCATCTACATGGCCCTGATCCCGCAGTTCGTCACGCCAGAGCACGGCCGGGTCTGGTTGCAGAGCCTGCTGCTCGGCTCCGTGCAGATCGGTATCGCGTTGACCGTCAACGGTTTGATCGTGCTGGGAGCCGCCGCGGTCGCCGCGTTTCTGTCCGGCCGGCCCCTCTGGCTGCGCGCCCAACGCTGGATCACCGGCACGATGCTGGGCGCCGTCGCGGTCCTGCTGGCCACCGACCGAACCCGCCCGGTTCCGGCCTGAAAGCTGACTCGCGACGGCCAGGCGAATGGTCGACCCAGGGTGGTTACCCGCAGTGCATTTCGAGGGTGAGTTCGTCGTGGATGGGGATGCCGTAGTCGCCGATTTCGGGGATTCCTGGTTTGTGGGTGCGGGCGGAGTCGACGGCGCCGGGTGTGACGGCGGTGATGCGCATGCCTCGGCGTTGATAGAACCGCAGTGCGTCGAGGTTGTCATTGGTGGTGACAAGCCGAATCCGTGCGGCGCCGGCCTGGCGAGCGAGCTCGGTGGCAGTGGTCAGTAGTGCGCTGCCTATGCCGGTGTGTCGTTCCAACGCGTCGAGGGTGACGATCTCGAGGCTGTCGTCGTCGAGGGCGTAGGTGAGCATGCCGACGATCCGGCCGTCTCGTTCGGCGAGGATCGTCGGTAACCGGGCAGCGTCGTAGCACGTGCCGTGCACGATCACGGTGGTGCCGCCCCAGGATTCGGTCAGCATGCCGACGATCGTTTCGAGGTCGGCGTGGGTACTGGGGCGTATGTGCACCTTGTCATGATGGTGGCAGATGAACCGCCATGACGTACAGCGCGTCGGCGAGGGTGTCGGCGAAGCCGTCGTGATCATCCCCGCCCCGTACCAGTGCGTGGAATGTTGTTGTGCCGGAGAGAATTTCGAATAGCACCTCGGGATCGGCGCCGGGTGGGATCTGGCCGGTGGCGACGGCGCGGCCGAGGAGGTCGGCGAAGGCTTCGCGCACCGGGGCGCCGATGGCCAGGAGGCGGCGGCGGGCCTGTTCGGTATGGGAATCGGCGAGCAGGCCGGGGACCCCGGCGCGTGCGGCCGGGCTGGCCGCGCGGGCCAGGAAAATGCGCGCCCAGGTGCGCAGGTCGGCGCGCAGGTCGCCGGTGGGTTCCGGGAGGGGGTGTCCGCCCGGCCCGTGGACGGCCTCTTCGAGCAGGGCGGTGCGGCTGGGCCACCGGCGGTAGATGGCGGGCGGGTTGACTCCCGCGCGGCGCGCGATCGCGGCCACGGTGGTCTCCTGGTAGCCCACCTCGGCGAGGAGTTTGCGGGCGGCCACCAGGACGGCGAGATCTTTGCCGGCGTCGCGGGGGCGGCCGGTGCGCGGGCGCGGTGAGGTGGTCATCGTCGCATGCTAATCACTCGCGAATCTCCTTCGCTCCGAGGTGAATCCGTTGTCGAGCAGCAGTCCCGCCCAGTGGGCCGGGCACTATCGCAACTCGCTTACTTACGTTATTGGTTGTTACGTAAGTCAACGAAGGAGTGCGCGTGCCCAGCAGACCGGACCTTCCCGCGGGATTCGATGCCACCGATCCGGAGCTGTGGGCACAACGGGTGCCGACGGCGGAACTGGCCGAGCTGCGTCGCAGCGCGCCCATCTGGTGGAACCCGAAACCCGTCGGCGTCGGCGGGTTCGCCGACGACGGGTACTGGGTGGTCAGCAAGCATGCCGAGGTGAAGGAGGTCTCACGCCGCAGCGAGGTCTTCTCCAGCTTCGAGAACACCGCGATACCGCGGTTCAACGACGACATCGCCCGCGAGATGATCGAGATGCAGCGGGTCTCGCTGATCAATATGGACGCACCCGCGCACACCCGGATGCGGCGCCTGATCGCCAAGGGCTTCACCCCGCGCGCCATCAACCAGCTGCGCGGCGAATTGTCCGCTCGCGCCGGTGAAATCGTGGCCGCGGCGGCCGCGGCGGGGCACGGCGACTTCGTCACTCAGATCGCGTGCGAGCTGCCATTGCAAGCGATCGCGGAACTGATCGGCATACCGCCGCAGGATCGGGCCCGAATCTTCCAGTGGTCCAACGAGATGACCGGCTACGACGACCCCGAATACGCGCACATCGACCAGACCGCCGCTGCCACCGCGGTACTCGGCTATGCCTGGCAGCTGGCCGAGGCCCGCAAGGCGACACCCACCGCCGACATCGTCTCCGAGCTGGTTACGGCGGACATCGACGGCGAGGCCCTGACTTCCGAGGAGTTCGGCTTCTTCGTCATGCTGCTGGCGGTGGCGGGCAACGAGACCACCCGCAACGCGATCACCCACGGCATGATCGCCTTCCTGGACCACCCCGAGCAGTGGGAACTGTTCAAGGCGCAACGCCCGGCGACGGCGGCCGACGAGATCATTCGCTGGGCGACCCCGGTGAGCTCTTTTCAGCGCACCGCCCTGGCCGACACCGAACTGGGCGGCGTGCGGATCAGCAAGGGGCAGCGCGTGGTCATGCTGTATCGCTCGGCGAACTTCGACGAAGAGGTCTTCGAGAACCCGCATCTCTTCGACATCCAGCGCGACCCCAACCCGCACCTGTCCTTCGGCGGCACCGGCGCGCACTTCTGTGTCGGCGCGAACCTGGCCCGGCTGGAGGTCGATCTGATCTTCAACGCCATCGCCGACCACCTGCCCGACATCGCGCGGCTCGGTGAGCCGCGCCGGCTCCGGTCGGCGTGGCTCAATGGGATCAAGGAATTCCCGGTCGACTACCGAAGCGGAGCCACCGAATGAAGGTCGACATCCAACTGGACGGCCGCATCGAGCATTCGGCCGAACGCGCCACCGAATTGGTCGCGCTGGGGGCCGACGGCCTGTTCACCTTCGAGGGCCCCAACGACGTATTCCTGCCGCTGGCGCTGGCCGCCGGGGCGGTGCGCGCCGACCTGATGACCAATATCGCGGTCGCGTTGCCGCGCAGTCCGATTCATCTGGCGCATCTCGCCTACGACCTGCAGACGCTGAGCCAGGGGCGATTCCGGCTCGGGCTGGGTTCGCAGGTACGTGCGCATATCGAGAAGCGCTACGGCAGTGCGTGGTCCGAGCCCGCCGCGCGGATGCGGGAGATCGTGCAGGCCACCAAGGCGGTCTTCGACGCGTGGGAAGGCCACGCGCCGTTGCGATTTCAGGGCCGGTTCAGCTCGCACACGCTGATGCCGCCGATGTTCGACCCGGGCCCGAATCCGTACGGCCCGCCCGAGATCTGCCTCGGGGCGCTCGGCCCGCACATGACGCGCACCGCGGCCGAGGTAGCGGATGGACTGCTGGTGATGCCGTTCAACAGCGCCCGATATTTCACCGAGCGCACCCTGCCGACCGTCGCCGACGGCCTCGACCGCGCCGGTCGAACGCCCGCGGACTTCCGGATCTATCCACAGGTGATCGTCGGAACCGGCCGTACCGCAGCGGAATTGGACGCCGCGGCGCGGGGCGTGCGGTCGCTGCTGGCCTTCTACGGGTCGACGCCCGCCTACCGGCCGGTGCTCGAGGTGGAGGGCTGGGCGGAGCTACAACCCGAACTCAACCGGCTGTCCAAGCTCGGTGCCTATCCGGCCATGCTGGACTTGATCGACGACTCGATGCTGACGACGCTGGCCGTGCACGGCACCCCTGAGCAGTGCGCCGCCGAGATACTGCGCCGCTTCGGCGCGCACGCCGATCGAGTGTGCTGCTATTTCCCCGGCTACCCCATCGCGGACCGGCATATCGCGGATCTGATCGCGGCGTTGCGAGCGGCCGAGTGAGCGCGGTACGCCTCGAAATAGACAGTGGCGTAGCGGTTCTCACGCTGAACCGGCCCGAACATCGCAACGCGTTCACCAAGGACATGGGGCTGGCGCTGGGGGAGTACTACGCGAGTTTGAACGCCGACGAGTCCGTCCGCGCCATCGTGCTCACCGGAACGCCACCGGCCTTCTGCGCGGGCGCGGACCTGTCCACAGGCGAGCGGACTTTCCAAGCCCCCGCCGATTCCGGGTTCAGCGCCGCACCGGTCCAGCCGGCGGCTTTCGAGCTGAGCAAGCCGGTGATCGCCGCGCTCAACGGCCACGCCGTCGGTATCGGGCTGACGCTGGCGTTGCAGGCCGATCTCCGGATCGCCGCCGACGACGCGGCCTACGCCATCCCGCAGGTGCGCTTCGGGGTGGTCCCCGATGCCGTATCGCACTGGACCGTGCCGCATTTAGCCGGTATGGCCGCCGCCGCGGAGATGATGCTGACCGGTCGCCGGTACTCCGGCGCGGAGCTGGTCCGGCTCGGACTCGCCAGCCGCTCGGTGCCCGCGGACCAGGTGTTGCCCACGGCGCTGGAGCTGGCACACGACATCGCCACCTACACCGCCCCGCTGTCGGTGGCGCTGTGCAAGCGGCTGCTCTGGGACACCGCAAGCCTCGGCTTGGATCCCGCGCAGGTCGCGGCCCGCGAGACCGATCTGCACCACCGGGTCATGGGCACCCCGGATGCCGCCGAAGGTGTGCGCGCCTTCCTCGAACGCCGCCCGCCGCGGTGGTCGGCCCGGATGACCGAGGAGGAGTAGCCGATGCCGCTGGCAATCGACGACGACGAACACGCCGTGGCCGAGTCGATCGCGGCTTTCGCCCGACGGCACGCGCCGATCGGCGAAACCCGTTCTCGCCTGGACGATTACCGGCGGGGTCTCGATCCCGGCGAGCTCTGGCGGCAGGTGCTGGCCCAGGGTCTGCACACCCTGCACCTGCCGGCCCGCCACGGCGGTTCGGACTGCGGACTGCCGATGCTGGCCGTTGTCGTCGAACAGCTCGGGAAAGCGTTGTTTCCGGGCCCGTACCTGCCGACCGTCCTGGCCGGTGCGCTCGCGGCCGAGATCGGAGCCGACGACCTGCTCGCCGCCTACGCCGCGGGCGCGACCGGCGCGGTCGTGACCGGGGCGGCGCTGGTCGCGCACCCGCGGGCCGGGGAATGGCGCGTGAGCGGCATCTCCGACCCGGCGATCGGACTGCCAGGAGCCGACAAAGCCCTTGTCGCTGTGCGTAATTCCGCGCAGACGATCTGGTTCTGGCTCGATGCCGACGCGATCGACTCCGCGGCGGCCACGCTCATCGTCGACACCGCGCTGGATCTCACCCGATCGATGGGCCGGCTCGAATTCCACGACTTCGCCGTCCCGGCGGCCGCGGTGGTGTCCGGCATCGATCCGGCACGGACAGATCTGATCGTCGCCGCCCTGCTCGGCGCGGAGGCCAGCGGTATCGCCGCCTGGTGCGTGGACACCGCGGTCGCCCATATCCGCACCCGCCGGCAATTCGGCCGCGTCGTAGCCAGTTTCCAGGCAGTTCAGCACAAGGCCGCGCTCATGCTGGTGCGCGCGGAGGTCGCCTGCGCCGCCGCCTGGGACAGCGCCCGCGCGGCCGGAGACAGCACCGATCAGCAACGCCTCGCCGCCGCGCACGCGGCCCTCACGGCGCTACCCGCCGCCGTCGACCAAGCCCTGGAGTGCGTAACCCTGCTCGGCGCAATCGGTTTCAGCTGGGAACATGACGCACACCTGTTCTGGCGGCGCGCCATCAGTATCGCCGCCGTGGCCGGAACCGAGGATCGTTGGGCGGCCCGCCTCGGCGCGACGGCCCTGACCTGCGAGCGCGACTTCACCTTCGTCGACGCCGACACGCTACCGCTGCTCCGCGCCGAGGTCGGTGCGACCCTGGACGAGGTCGTGGCCCTGCCCGACGACGATCGACCCGCAGCGGGCTGGGCGCCCGCCCGCGGCGGTGCCCGGCGTGCGCGGCTGGCGGCGGCCGGGCTGGTCGCGCCGCACTATCCGGCGCCACACGGTCTCGACGCCGGGCCGCGCGAACAAGCGGTCATCGCCGCGGAATTCGCGCGCCGGGGACTGCCGCAACCGGCGCTCGGCATTGCCGAATGGGTGCTGCCGACCCTGCTCACCCACGGGACCGAGGAGCAGCGCGCCCGCTTCGTCATCCCTACCCTCCAGGGCAGGCTGGTGTGGTGCCAGCTGTTCTCCGAACCGGGCGCCGGTTCGGATCTGGCGGGGCTCAGCACCCGAGCTCGCCGCGCCGCGGGCGGCTGGCGGCTGACCGGACAGAAGGTCTGGAATACTCAAGCGGCCGAGGCCGATTGGGGCGTCTGTCTGGCCCGCACCGACCCCGACGCACCGAAACACGCCGGCCTGACCTACTTCCTCGTCGACATGCGGGCTCCCGGCGTCACCGTCCGCCCCTTCCGGCAAGCCACCGGTGTCCCCGAATTCAACGAGGTCTTTCTCGACGAGGTCTTCGTCGCCGACGACTGTGTGGTGGCCGGACCCGGCGACGGCTGGCGGCTGGCGGTCTCGACGCTGTCGAACGAGCGCATGGCCATGGGCACCGCCGCTTTCGGCCACGGCTCCGCCCGCCTGGTGCGCCACATGCTGCGCCGGGGCGATCACGCCGGCACCGAGTCCGAAGCCCAGCGCGTGCTGGGTCGCAACACCGCCCGCGAAATGTCGGTGGCCGCCCTGAACCTGCGCGCGGCACTGACCCGCCTGCACCGTCCCGGCAGCACCGACGCCGCGGCCACCAGCATCCGAAAGGTCTTCCACGCCATGGCCCAACGCGAAAGCTCGCGGGCCCTGCTGTCGGTTCTGGGACCGTTGGGCAGCATCGACAGCGACCAGGCGCCCTACGCCATCGACTACCTCGGGCTGCCCGCCGTCCTCATCGGGGGCGGCACCCTGGAAATACAACTCACCGTAATCGCACAGCGAATCCTGGGACTGCCACGCTGACGCCGAAGTCCAACGCCCCCAACACATTCACAGAAAAGAGCCCGACACCTCGTTTACGATGTATCCGGTCCCTACGATATATCCGGTGAGCCCTCGGGGATCTCGCGACCTGTGCTGGTCGGCCGCATACCCCGCTGGGTCTGCGTTTCATGAAGCGGAGGCCGGAGAGTGGAACACAACCGATCCGGCGACCCCGCGCCGGCGGAGGACCGCATTCATGCCGGGATCGAGCCGTACCATCGCCGCATGCTGGCCGTTTACGACTGGCTGATCTTGGGGTTGGTCAGTCGCTGGGTCTGGCGGTGTCCGCGCTCGACGATGCTGGCGCAGTACAACGATCAGGTCGGGGTGCGCCATCTCGACCTCGGGCCCGGCACGGGCTGGTTCCTGGACAAGTGCACATTCCCCACCCGAACCCCGTCGATCACGCTGCTGGACCTCAGCGATGCCGCACTGGCGACGGCCGCCGAGCGGATCGCCAGATATCAGCCGAGCACCCAGCGGGGCGATGTCTTCAAGCCGCTGAACCTCGGTGCGGCGCAATTCGATTCGGTGGGGATGAACTTCCTGCTGCACTGCCTGCCCGGCACCATCGCGCAGAAGGCCGTCGTCTTCGACAATGTCACGCCCCATCTGGGCCCCGGCGCCCGGATCTTCGGCAGCACCATTCTCGGCATCGACAATCGGCACAACGCGGTGTCCACGGCGCTGCAGCGCCGTCTCAACGGCAGCAATTCCTTCGACAACCGGGCTGACAGCCTCGACGACATCACCTACGAACTGGAGGCACGTTTCGAGGAGGTTCGAACCACCCGGTCGGGTGTCGTCTGCCTCTTCTCCGCGCGGTACCCGCGTGGTCGGATTCCATGTGATTAGAGGCTCCAGTGAATGTCACGGTTCTCGGCGAGTTTTCGGTACAGGTCGATGACGTCGACGTCACTCCACGGCAGTCCAAGGTCCGCAGCATGCTGGCCCTGCTCACCATCGAGCACGGACGGACGGTCCCGATCGATTGGATCGTCGACGAGCTCTGGCATCGCCCGACCTCGGCCAAGCCGGACCGGACCGTGCACACCTACATCTACGCGCTGCGCAAAGCCCTCGCCAAGTGCGGCGCGGATCTGATCGTGACGCAGCGCGGCGGCTATTCGCTGCTGCTCACCGACTCCTACGTCGACTCCGATGAGTTCGAGAGTCTCGCTGACAGCGGCGCGCACCTGCTCCGGGCGGGCATCGCGGAAGACTGCCCGGAGAAGGTGTCCGAAGCCAGCGACTGTCTCGGCCAGGCGCTGTCGTGCTGGCGCGGTGCGCCACTGCGCAATGTCATCCTCGGCAAGCGACTACATACCCGGGTGGCGTGGCTGGAAGAACGCCACCGGCAGGTGATGGAGATGCGCTTGCGCGCCGAGATGCGGCTCGGCCGGTTCGATCAGGTGATCGGGGAGCTGACGGCCCATATCGCGCAGAATCCGTTTCATGAGGGGTTTCATGAAACGCTGATGGCCGCGCTGGCGCGGTCGGGCCGGAGATCGGACGCGCTCGAGGTCTACCGGCAGCTGCGCACCCGGCTGGCCGGAGAGATGGGTATCGAACCCGGTCAGCCGGTCCAGCGACTCCATCTCGAGATCCTCGGCGGCGGCCTGGGTCCGATCCCCGCCGCCGCGGGCGGGATCCGCGAGCCGGGGATGCTGGCCCAATTGCCGCCGCTGGTCTCGGATTTCGTCGGGCGGCGGCAGACCGTCGACGCGGCCGTCGATTTCCTGACAACGAACTCGCGGACCGCGCTCGACACCATTTGCGTGCACGGCATGCCGGGCGTGGGGAAGAGCGCGTTCGCGCTGACGATCGCGCACGCGGTGGCGGAGTCGTTTCCGGATGGTCAGCTCCATATCGACCTCGAGTACGCGGATCGGCCCGGCCTCGGCGCTTTCACCGATCTGCTGCGGGCGCTCGGCGTCGGCGACCGGGAGCTGCCGACGACCTTGACCGGAGCGGTCTCGCTGTTCCGCTCGATCACCCGGGGACGCCGGATCCTCGTCGTGCTCGACAATCTGTATCGCGCCGCCGACCTCGTGCCGCACCTGCCCTTGGGCGCGGCGACGATCGTCACCGCCCGCCGGCCGCCGAAGGGGCTGTTCGGCGTCGAGAAGCGCCGGCTGGATCCGCTGTCCACCTCGGAGGCGTTGACCCTGCTCGCCGCCATTGTGGGACCGGAACGGATCCGGCGCGAGGAACGCGCGGCCGAACAGCTGATCCGCACCGTCGGGGCTCTGCCCCTGGCCATCCGGTTCATCGGCGACCGGTTGACCTGTTCGCCGTGGTACCCGCTGGAGCACCTGTCCAGCCGGATAGCGAATCCCATTGACGGCGTGCGCCTTTCCGATCTGGCCAATCTGGGATTCGATCTGTTCTATCGAATCGACGCGGTCTATCGGGACCTCGACGCCGTCGAGCGCGTCGTCTTCCGCAGCATCGCCGAGCTCCGGGACGGCCCGTTCGCCGTGGCCGACGCGGTGCGGCTCGCCCCGACCACGCCGACGCAAACCGAGTTCGCCCTGCTGAGCCTGATCGACTCGGGTCTGGTGACCGTGCTCGGTCCCTGCACCATCGAACGCAAGCCGATGGTGGTGCATCCCATGGTCGCCCGCTATCTGACCGAACTGGACACCGGCTGAGCCAGAATCGTTCGCAGCACGGTGCCCAAGCTGTCCTCGGGCGGGTCTGCCGCCGACCGGCTGCGCCAAGCGATGAATCCGTCCGGTCGTACCAGCACCGCACCCGACTCGGTGACGCCGTAGGCCTCGGCCCACCGCCCGTGTACGTCGATCAGGCCCGGACCGGAGGTCGCGATCCGATGGACGACCACCGCGGTCTCGGCCGCCGCGTGTTCCCACGACCCGCCCGCCGAGCCGGTGAGCAAGACGAAATCCGATCCGAAGAGGTCCAGGGTGGACAGCTCCCGGCCGTCCCGCGCCAAGACGACATGCGCCGCCCGCGTGCCGGGCCGGCCGGTCGGTGTCCGCGGATCCTCGGTGGGGGCGCCGTTGTCGGGCTGCTCGGGTATCAGCGCACCGAGGTGATAGCGGTAGCCCAGGCAGATGTCGGCCTTGCCCGGACGGTCGGCGGGCTGGTGCGAGCCGCCCTCCGCCGCGCCGGCGAGCAGCATGCCCGCGCGCACCACGGAGTCCTCGATGAGCAACTGCGCGACGGGTTTTCGCTCCAGTTCGTAGCTATCGAGCAGGCCCGGCCCGGCCGTGCCGGCCAGTACCGCGGCTAGCTTCCAGGCGAGATTGTGCGCGTCGTCGATGCCCGAGTTACCGCCGTAGCCGCCGGTGGGCGGCAGCGTCTTGGCCGCATCCCCGACCAGGAAGACCCGACCGCGCCGGAATGAGCCGGCCAGCAGGGCCCGCATCTGCCAGATATCCACCCCGAGGACCTCGACATCGAGATCGGGTATGCCGACCGCGCGGCGGATCAGTTCGGCGCAGCGCGGCGCCGACAGCGCCGCGTCGGCCTCCGGATCGTGCGGAACACTGAGTGTCCACCGGTTCAGGTTGCGTTGCAGCAAGACGGTCAGCCGCAGGCCCGAGTTGACGGCCTCGAGGTCGTCGACCAGGCACAAGACAAAACTCCGGCCGCGCAGTGCCGTGGTCAGATCCGCACGGAACAGGATGCCCGCTTGCAGCGCCAGCAAGCCGGGTCCGGCATAACCGACGCCGAGTGCCTCGCGGACCGCGCTGCCCGAGCCGTCGCACGCGATCAGATAGTCCGCGATCACAGTGCTGCGGTAGCCGGTTCCGCCCTCGCGCAACTCGGCCCGCACCTGTCGTTCGTCGTGCTCGAAATCGGTCAGCTCGGTGTGGAATCGGAGTTCGGCGCCGAGTTCGACGGCGCGATCCCGCAGCACCGGTTCGAGTTGATCCTGGTCGCACCACACCTGTTTCTCCGGGGTCAGGCCACCGAACTCCGCGGGCCCGCCCATACGGAACCGGTCGCGTTCGCGCCCGGCCAGGGTGTCGACCCGCAGGATCGAGGATTCGCGGTCTTCGTCGAGCTGCCGAACCCGGTCGTGCAAACCCAAGACACGCAACAACTCCATGGTTCGCGGCCCGATATCGTTCATCCGCGGGTGCTGCGAGAGGTGTTCGCGCCGCTCGACGAGCAGGCACCGGACGCCATGGTGGGCGAGGAACGCGGCCAGCGTCAGCCCGCTCACCGCGCCGCCCACGATCAGCACCGGCACCCGTTCGACGGCAGTCATCGCGCACCCGGCGACAGAGGTTCGCGCACCAGCGTTTCGATGTATTCGCGCATCGCCTCCTGGTTCGCGGCGGTGTGCGCTGCCATCCGCTCCCGCCATTGCGGCTCCTCGTCCCGCTTGTCCTCGGCCAGCTCGAAACACATGTCCCAGGTCATCTGGCTGCGGTACCCGGGAAGCGGTTGATAGACCCAGGTGAGGTGATTGAAGGTGAACGGGGCCAGCGGCTCGTATCGCTCCGCGTAGGAGATCAACGGCGGATACAACATGCGCCACGACACCCAGGAGACGTTGTCGGCGTTGGTCAATCGGAACCAGATCTTGCGGCCTTCGTGGCGCAGGATCTCCGCTTTCAGGTATTCGGGGATCATTTGCGGCCATTGATCGATGCGGTTGGAAATCTCGTAGACCCGCTCGACCGGTGCGTCGATGATGACCGAACGTGTGATGACTTGCATCGTGGGTGCCCTCTGTTCAGGGTTGTAGGACGGCAATGGCACGGGTCCACGCGGCGGTGGCGCCCGAGATCAGGACAGGTAGCGCGATGACGAAAAACCCGGTGGCGGGCAGCTTGTCGAGATTCGCCAGGCGTTCGATCTGGTAATACGGCCGGCGCCGGCCGAGCACGTGCGCGGGCCACAGCGCCGCGCGGTCCCCGTCCGCCAGAAAGCGTTCGATCATCGGCTCGAACGGACCGTCGAAACTGGCGCCGTCGGTGCCGATCACGTCGATGCCCGCGTCCAGCAGATAGTCGATGACCTCCGGCGCGATCGCCTTGTCGCCGCCGGTCCGGATCAACACGATGGCGCCGGGCGCGGTGTCTTCCGGCAGCTCGACATCGGCCCGGGTGACCACCGCGCTGTCCAGTGCCGCCACGTCGAACAGCACGCCGGGACCGAGGAAGGAACGCAGCGGCGCCGCGTCGATATCGCGGCGGACGCCGTCGGCGGCCGGACCGTAGTGGCCGGGCGCGTCGATGTGCGAGCCCGCGTGCACCGAGGCGTGCACCATTTCGTGGCGCAGGAAGGCGCCGTCGGGAAAGTCCGCCGCGCGCAACCTGCCCACCGCGTGCGCGGCGATCTCGGGTAGCACGTTCTCGCAGAAGAAGGCGGCGCCCGGCTCGGGCTCCAGGGCTTCGACGCGGGTGCTGAACGGTCCTTCGGCGTGGGAGCCGATATCGCTGGACAGGTCGAGCAAGTCCGATCCCGCGAGTATCCGGGCCCAGTCTCCGGAGTTCATTGCTCGGCTCGGGCGGTCGAGGTCGCCGAGATCAACGCCAGCACCTCACGCGGGGTGCTGTCGGTTCCGATGGCGTCGTCGCCGAGTTTGATGCCGCAGGTTCGCTCGATATCGGAGGTCACCTCCAGCAAGGCGACGGAGTCGTAGCCGAGGGCGTCGAAGTCGGTGTCGACGATGGTGTCATCGAGGACCACCTGGTCGTCGACACCGGCGCAGCGGCGCAGAATCGCGATGAGTTCGTTGAGTCCCATGCGGGTTGCTCCTGTTCTATCGGGGGATCGGGCGGCGCACCACCATGGCGGAATTGATCCCGCCGTGGCCGCGCGCCAGAATCAGCGCCGCGTTCAATGGCCCGGTCCGCGCGGCGTCGACCACCAGATCGATGTCGTAGTCCGCGGCCGGGGCGACGTGGTAAGTGGGTGGAATAACGTTGTCGCGCAACGAAAGCAGCGCCGTGGCCAGGTCGAGCGCGGCGCCGCCGGCGCCGAGGCGGCCGATCAGCGTCTTCGGTGCGGTCACCGGAACGGCACGCGGGCCGAACACCGCGCTGATCGCCCGCGCTTCGGCGCTGTCTAGCCGGGTGGTCGCCGCGGCGTCGGCGAAGACCACGTCGATATCGGAGCAAGCCGAATCCGAGGTGGCGAGCGCCGATTCGATCGCCCGGCGCAGCCCGCAGGGGTCCTCGGTCCGTGGATCGAATGTCGCGCCGTATCCGGCGATTTCGCCATAGCATCGCGTGATGCCGCGCCGGGCCGCGTGTTCCGCGTCCTCGACGACCAGCATCGCCCCGCCCTCACCCGGCACGTACCCGCTGGCTTGCGCATCGAAGGGCAGGTAGGCGCGGACGGGATCGGCGGAGTCGCTGAGTTGTCCGCGCGTGAGGTGGCCGGCCCAGCCCCACGGGCAGACAATGCCGTCGACGCCGCCGCAGACAACGACCGGCGTGCCCCGGCCGACCAGGCGGCGACCGCCGGCGACGGCCTCCAGTCCGCCGGCGTCCTCGGCGACCAGCGCGCCGCCGGGGCCGCGCAAGCCGTGCCGGATCGAGATCTGCCCGGTGTTGACCGCGTAGAACCACGCGAACGATTGATACGCGCTGACATAGGCGCCGCCTTTGCTCCAGAGGTTCTGTAGTTCGCGCTGGCCGAACTCGAAACCGCCCGCGCTGCTGGCGGTTACCACGCCGACGCCGAAGCCGTCGTCCGACGCGGTCGCGATGCCGGCGTCGTCGATCGCCCGGTCGGCGGCGTGCAGGGCGAGCCGGGTCATGTGGTCGGTCTGTGGCAGCAGCCTGCTCGGAAGGTGTTCCTCGGCAACGAAATCGACGACTTCACCGGCCAGCCGAGTCGGATACCGTGCCGGATCGAAACGGTTGATCGGCCGAATTCCGTTCGCTCCGGCCAGGATTGCCGACAGATATCGCTCGGCCCCGAGACCGTTGGGCGCCACGACGCCCAGTCCGGTGACTACCGCTCGCGCAGCCATCGGCTACAACCTGCCCGGTCCGGACAGCACCATGGCGGATTGGAAGCCGCCGAAACCGCTGCCGATGGTCAGCACGGTGTCGGTGGGCCACTCGCGCGCGGTCACCGGCACATAGTCGAGATCGCACTCGGGATCCGGCTCGTGCAGATTCGCGGTCGGCGGAATCACGTTGTCGCCGATCGCCAGCACACATGCCGCGATTTCCAGCGAACCGATCGCGCCGAGCGAGTGACCGATCATCGACTTGATCGAACTCATCGGAACGTCGTGTGCGCGGGCGCCGAAAACGCGTTTGACCGCGTTGGTTTCGTGCAGGTCGTTCTGCTTGGTGCCGGAACCGTGCGCGCTGATGTAATCGATCTCGTGCGGACCGACGCGCGCTCGATCCAGCGCCGCCGTGATCGCCGCCGCCATCTCCCGCCCGTGTGGGCGCAATCCGGTCATGTGGAACGCATTGCAGTGCGCCCCGTAGCCGGCGATCTCCGCCATGATGTCGGCGCCGCGTGCGCGGGCGAGGTGGTATTCCTCCAGGATGAATATCGCCGCCCCTTCGCCGAGGACAAAGCCGTTGCGGGTGCGGTCGAACGGGCGCGAGGCGTGTTCGGGGTCGTCGTTGCGTGGCGTCGTCGCCCGGATGGCATCGAAGCACGCTGTGGTGATCGGCGAGATCGGCGCGTCGGTCGCACCGGCGATCATCACATCGGCCGTACCGTCCAGAATGAGTTCGGCGGCATGGGCGACCGCGTCGATGCCGGAGGTGCATCCGGTCGACACCACCGTGACCGGGCCTCTGGCGCCGACCCGGCAAGCGACCTCGGTAGCGATGGAGCTGGGCACGAAATACTCGTAGAGATGTCCGGGCGCCAGGCGGTGATCGACCAGCCAATCCTGGCCCTCGGCGCTGACCGCTCGGTACACCCGCTCCAGGCCCATCGTCGCGCCGACCGCCGTGCCGATAGTGACGCCCGTGCGGTACGGATCGAAGGTCGACCCGCCGTCTGTGGCTTCACGAACTGCCGCCAGTGCCAGCTGGGTCGCGCGATCGAGCCGGGCAGCGTCGGGGTCGTCGAGTCCGTGTTCGGCTGGGATGAAATCGATTTCGGCGGCGATCTGCGAGCGGAACGGCGTCGGGTCGAACAGCGAGATCCGCCGCGTCGCGCTGCGGCCGTCGCCGAGCAGCTTCCAGAACTCGTTGGCCCCGATGCCGCCGGGCGACATTACGCCCAAACCGGTGATCACCACACGCCGTCGCATCGCCGGCCCTACCGCGCGACCAGGCCGCCGTCGACCACGAGGCCGTGGCCGGTCACATAGGACGACTCCGGCGACAGCAGCCACAGCACCGCTTTCGCGATCTCCTCCGGCGCGGCCATCCGGTTCATCGGCACGATCTCCGTGTATCGGGCCTCCACTTCGGGAGCGCCGCCGGTGAAGCGCTCGAGGAACGGGGTCCGCACGACGCCGGGACAGACCGCGTTGACCCGGATCCCGAGCTCGGCGTACTCCAGCGCCGCGGTCTTGGTCAGCCCGACCACCGCGTGCTTGCTGGCGACATAGGATCCGTTCTTGTCGAAAGCGACGAGGGCGGCGACCGAGGCGCCGTTCACGATCGCCCCGCCACCGGCGCGCAACATGGCCGGGATCTCGTACTTCATGCTCAGCCAGACACCCTTGAGATTGACCGCGAGCGCGTGGTCCCACGCTTGCTCGTCGGCCTCGTGGATCTCCCGCTCGGCCATACCCTCCACACCCGCGTTGTTGAACGCGTAGTCGAGTCGCCCGAAATGGTCCACCGCGCACTCGACCATGGACTGTGCGTCCCCGGCGCGCGAAACGTCGGCGCGCACGGTGATCGATTCTCCGCCTGCGTCTTTCACCGTGCGCTCGACCTCGGCGCAGTCCTGCACGTCGGCCAGTACCACCCGCGCGCCGGCCGCGGCGAGCGTCACCGCGGCGGCGGCGCCGATGCCGGATGCGGCGCCGGTGATCAGTGCCACTCGGTCGTCGAGTCGAATTCCCATGTCAGCGACCGCCTTCCGGTACGGTGCCCGCGGCAATCGAGAGGAACGTCCCGGTCGCCTCGACGCCGGTGAAGGTGAGGCCCGCGCGTTCGAAGAGTTCCGCGACCTGATGCGAACTATGTTTGCGCCCAGCGACATTGAGGAGCAGCAGCAGGTCGAGCGCGGAGGTGACGACCGGTTCGGGCGTGTGATCGGTGAGGGTTTCCACCACCAGGACCCGGGCGCCGGGGTTCGCGTTGCGCCGCACGTTCGCCAGGGTTTTCAGGGTGCTCTCGTCATCCCAATCCAGGATGTTCTTCAGGACGTAGACGTCGGCTCGGACGGGGATATCGTCGCGACAATCCCCGGCAAGCACGGTGGCTCGGTCCGCCAGTGACCCGCCGGCTCGCAGTTCTGGAAGGGCGTGGGCGACAACTCCATCCAGATCCAGGAGATACCCGGTGGCAGCCGGGTGAGTTTCCAGGACGGTCCGCAGCAGCCGCCCTTGCCCGCCGCCGATGTCGGCGACCGTTTCCCCGCCGGACAGGCCGAGGGCCCGCACCACCGCGTCCGCGGTGTGCGTGCTCGCCTGGGTCATCGCCGCGTTGAACACCGACACTGCCTCGGGTTCATGGGTGTGCAGATAGCGGAAGAAGTCGTCGCCGAACACCTCGGCGGATTGAGCTTCGCCTGCTTTGACCGCCCCGGGCAGGTGCGGCCAGAGCCGCCAGAAGAGCGGATGGCCGATCCAGCGAACCAGGTAGGTCATGCTGTGCGGATCGTCGTCGCGCAATAACTCCGACAGGGCATTGTTGGCGTAGGCGCCGTCTTCGTTCTTGTCGAAAATCTCTCGTGCGACCAGCGCGTCCAGCAGTTGTGCCAGCGCGCCGGGATCGGCGTTGAGCTCCGCGGCCAGATCTGCCGCCGATCGGGGTCCCGCCGCCAGCGCCTGGGCGACGCCGAGGTCGACGGCCGTGACCAGCGCCGCTGTCGAGACCAAGCCCCAGGCGACCTCTTTGATCCGAGAAATATTGGACTGGAGTTCAGGGATGCGCGTCATGCTTTGCCTTCCTCACGGTCTATTGCCGTAATCCTGACGACGCCGGCTCCAGCGGGAGTCAACCGCGGCTCGAGCGGAACTCAGTCGCAGGCAGACGCGCTTCAGATCGACGCGACCGGGCGCGTCGTGGTGGCGGAAGCTAGCTGGTTCGTTCGTAGACGACTGGCAGCAGGAACGCGAAGGGCGTTGTGTCGTTAGGGAATTCGACTGCGATATCCGGGTGCGCGGCCTGTCCGAGCGCGACGAAGGCCGCTCGGCTGTAGGAGCGCAGCAGACTGATGACCGCGTCGTGCACGACAGCCGGTACCGCGGGCAGTGCGGCGAAGCGCAAGGCCAGCGTCACCATCATGAGCACCATCAGCGGCAAGCACAGCAGCAGCGCCGCCGTCGGCGGCCGTTGCGCATCGACGATTAGGAACCGCCGACCGGCCCGGGTAGCCTCGGCGATCGCGCGGCAGGCCAATTCCGGTGGTAGATGGTGAAATCCGTCGACGAAGAGGATCAGGTCATAGCTTTGATCCGGAGCGTCGATCGCGGTGGCGTCGACCACGCCGGTCCGGATCCGCGGATCGCTGCCGAGCGGTCCCGCCGCGATCCGGTCCACCGAGACGGGATCGAGGTCGGTCACGGTGATCTGCGCGGTCCGGTGCTGCGCCAAGATCTGCTCGGACACCCGGCCGTGCCCAGCGCCGATCTCCATGATTCGAGGATGATCGATACCCGCGACCAGCTCCAACGCCAGCCGCGCACTCTTGGAATGAACCCCCAGCCGCGCACCACCGCGATCCAGCGCCGCGATCACCCCCTGCTTGACCTCATCCCGCAGGTCATAGCGATCGGTGAACTCGAGCCGATCGGTTTCGAACCGCCGATTCAGCCACGAAGCCCGCGGACCACCCCGCGGCATCGTGCTGATCTGCCGCCCATCGAACACCGCCGGCTCACATCGAGGCGACGCGCAATGCCAGCGCCACTCCCGCCAGCACCAGCACTACGGTCGGCACGGCGATGTTCTGCCAATCCTTGCTTTTGACATGGACTCCGACAGCTCCGGCAAAGTACAGGACCAGCCCCGCCGCCGCCGCGACCCCGATCGGCGCCCACCACAACCCGGCCACCAATCCGGCCGCCCCCGCCACCAGCACCGCCGCCAGCGGATTGAGCCAGCTGTCCGGCACGCCTGCCGCTGACATGGACGTCACGATCTGCGGGTTACGCGTGATCTTCAGGAAGGCGGAGACACACAAGAAGGCGGCAACCAAGATCGATACGACAACCGTGGCGATGAACAAGACGTCTCCTCGAATGTTCTCGCGGTCAACTGGACCAACTGTAGGCCGCGCACACTGAGCTCGTCGCCGCTTCGCCTGGACTGGTACCGGGTGTCAGGCGTTATTGGTAGGCGGGGTTGTCCCAGGCGCCGATGGAGCGGGAGCGGACCGGCTCGACCAGGCGCGGGGTGAGGCTCTGCGGGTATTCGGGACCCCAGTTGGTGGCGTCGCCGGACATGACGACTTTCGCGTTGTCGGTGTACCAGTCGACGAGGTCGGCGTCGGAGCGGACGATCCAGGTGCAGCCGGTGTCTGCGTCGGCGGTGAAGTCGCCGTGCCGGATCAGGGCTGGGCGCCAGAAGTAGGTGCCCGGCCACATCTTGCCGAAGTTGTAGCCGAAGCCGCCGGCCAGACAGTAGGCCTCTTCGGAGCAGGGGTGGTGGGCGAGAGGTTCTTCGCGCCAGCCGGGCTTGGCTTTGATGAGGCGGGTGTAGAAGCCGGTTTCCGAATCTCGGTGCAGCAGTTTGATGTAGAGGCCGGGGACGGGGGTGCCGCCGAGGTCGAAGCGCATCGGGCTGCCGTCCTTGACGTCGATCCACGGCATGGCGGCGGTGTCGAGGACGACGAGTTTCTGGTCGGGGCGGAGACCGTCGCGGTCGCTGTCGGCCGGATCGAAGCGCCAGTCGGCGTGTTCGCGGAACAGCAGAATCTCGGTGCCCGCGGTGACGGCGAGCGGGGGTGTCCACACGCCGGCGGGCGCGGTCCAGAAGCCCTCCGCCTCAAGGGTTGTGCTGCCGATGGTGAGCCGGCCGGACAGCACGAACCATTCGGTGTCGGCATGGTGTACGCCCGCCGGGCGAGACCAGTCGCTGGTGAATCGGACTTTGAGGGAGGCGGATCCGTCCTCCTCGTCGTAGCTCAGGTTGCGCTGCACCGCGTTTCCGGCGCCGTGCTCGAACTCGGCTACATGCTCGATCAGGTCGCGTTCGTCGATGAGTTCTACATGTGGACGCATCGGTCCTCCTTGGCGAAGTATTTACGATACAGAATGTAGTGCTTATCAATAACCAGGACAAGGTGTATCGTAAATTTCCATGACTGGACCGGGGCGTCCGGCGGGACCTGCCGCCGACACCGAAACCACTGTGCTCACAGCGGCATTGGAGTTGTTGCTGTCCGAGGGCGCGGCCGCGCTGACGCCGCAGCGGCTGCACGCCGTCACCGGCGTGGCGCGCACGACCATCTACCGGCACTGGCCGCTGCCGCGGGACTTCCTCGCCGCGCTCATCGCGGTGGCTCCGCATGAATCGCCCATGCCCAGCGGCGATCTGGCGGCGGACCTGCACGCGGAAACCGACCTGCTGTGTGATCGCCTGCGCGACAAGCCTGTCGGCGCCTTCCTGCGGGCTCTGGTCACCGCGTCCTCGGCCGATCCCTCCTGCACGGCACTGCGGCACCGCTACGTCAACGACCTGCTCGAACCATTCCGTGCCGCGCTGGCGGCGCTCGGCGTCGCGGACGTGGAAGAGGCGACCCTGGCGATCGTGTCCCCGCTCTTGGTCGACACCCTGCTGCTCGATCGCCGCGTCGACCGCGAGCGAGCGCACCACGCGGTCGAGGATGTGCTGGCCCGGCTCGGCGCGGGGAGTGCGCGATGACCAATGTGGGGGGTTCCCGAGCCGTCTTCGGCGTCATCGTCCCGAGCACCAATACCGTTGTCGAGCACGACTATTGGCGCGCCGCGTTGCCGGGCGTCACCTACCGCGCGGGCTCGATGTACATCCCGAACCCGGTGATGGGCGACGACGAAGACTTCCAGGGCCTGCTCGGCCAGATCCGCGCCGCCATCGACACCGCTGTCCGCGATGTCCTCACCGCCGAACCCGACCGCATGGTCATGGGCATGTCGGCCGAGACGTTCTGGGGCGGCGTCGCCGGAAACGCGGCCTTCGAGCAGCGGTTGCGGGACCGCACCGGCCTGCCCGTCACCACCGGCGCCAGTTCCTGCCGGGCCGCGCTGCGCAAATTGGGTTGCCGCCGGATCGCGGTCTTCTCCCCGTATCAGCCGATCGCGGACCGGGAGGTCGGCCGCTTCTTCACCGAAGCCGGGTTCGAGGTCTCGGCGATTACCGGCCTGCGCTGTCCGACCGCGATGGACATTGCCCGGGTCCGGGAGGATCGTCTGCGAGCGGTCGTCACCGAGATCGATGGTCCGGACGTGGACGCGATCGTCCAAGTCGGCACCAATCTGTCCTTCGTCGCACTGGCCGATCGGCTGGAAACCGAGCTCGGCAAACCAGTGATCGCCATCAACGCCGCCACCCTCTGGAACGCACTGCGCGAGCACGGATTCGACGATCGAGTCGAAGGCGCGGGGCGGCTGCTACGGGAGTTCTGATCTCATCGGAGTGCGCCGGTTATGGTCTCGATGACGCCGGTGGTTCGCAACATTTCGTAGTACGCCCCGCCCGGGTGGTAGTCATCGGTGCGGGTGCCGTCCAAGAGGTCCAGCGTCCATGCCACGGTGAGATCCCGCGTCGCCGTGAAATTGCCGAGCCGGATTGTCCCGCACATGATTCCGGCTATCTCGCCGACGGCGCCCAGATCGGTTCCGAGCGCGTCGGCATGGCTGCCCGTCAGCACGCGCACGCCCAGGAAGGGACGGGGGAGGTGGCGTTGCATCGACTCGGTGCCGTCGGCTCCGTTGTTGCACAGCGACGGCGGGGTCGCGATGGTCAGCATGGGCAGGTCGGTCACCGCCAGGGCGCGCAGCGCGTCCTCGGTCACCGAGGTGTCGATGCCGCGTACCGGGTCCAGTGCGAGGACACCGCGCAGGCGCGCGAAGCCGGCGGGGTGGGCGACCGCGAGCCGCTGGGCGAGGTGCAGAACGACGCCGCCGCCCGCGGAATGGCCGGACAAGACCAGGTTTTCGGGCAGCGCGAGATCGGGCCGGCCGGCGTGGTTCCGGGCGCTCCGGAAGCTCCGCTGTAGCGGTCCGTCCGGGTCGGCCGCGGTGCCGAAGAGGTCCGCCACGTTGTCGAGGAACGCGCGATTGGGTAGCAGGCTGGACAGCGCGCAACCGCGCGGGTCCATCGCGGGCAGGTCGGGCGCGAAGACTACCGCGCCCGCGCCGGTAAGCCGGTCGGCGAGGTCCCGATAGAGGTCTTTGTTCGCGCCGAAACCATGCACCAGCAGCACCACTCCGCGTGCCGTCCCCGAGGGGAAATACCAGTCGGCCGGCTGGTGCAGGACGCTGCCTGCGCAGGCGATGTCCACGGAACTCGCCACCCGAGTGGAATCATGCGGCTGTGCCGTCGCCGGGCCCGCGGACAACAACGCGGCCAGCAGCGATGGAACCAGAAGTGCTGATAAGTGCGGAATTTTCGACACTGCCGCGCCTCCACGGTATCGGTGATCGGCCCCAGGACTTGTTGCTGTATCAGCGCCGCGCTCAGGGGCGCACCGTGCCGAGCAGCAATGCCTTCAGGTATTCGGGAGTGATCAGGGTGCAGTAGTGCTGTCCTTTGAAGGCGTCCGGGATACCTGGCGTGTCCAGCGGAACCAGTAGCGATTTGGACGGCAGGTGCAGGTTACCTCCGGCGTCCTTGGTGGCGACCGGGAAGTCGGCCAGCCAGTCCTGGCCGGTGATCGCGGGGGTGTCCGGGTCGATGACGACCTTGTTCGGACGGTGGACGAGGGCCTTGCGTTCCTCCGGTGTCAGCGATCGGGAGACCTGGCGCAGGGTGACGCGGTTGACGTCGGCGCACGCGCCCTCGGGACCGGCGACGGCGGAGCCGTACACGTCGGTGAGGTGGTCGGCCGATTTGCCTTTGCACCGCACCTGTTTCGGAAGGTTGGCGTCGTAGGTGACGTAGCTGGTCACGGTGAGTGGCTGGACCTGGGGTTTGGACGCGGCGAAGGCGGCGAGGTCGGTGTAGGGCACCTCGGACAGGGTGCCGCCCTGGCGGCGGAATTTGAGCATGCGCAGCTTCGCGGTCTGTACCTGGGTGCGCAGGCACAGCTGCGGAAAGGCCTCTGCTTCGGCGGTTTCCGCCTCCGAAGGCTCGGCGCTGGCCGCCGGTGGAGTGAGCCCGAGGCCGGCCGCGGCGAGCACAGTGGCGACGGCCAGGATTGAACGCAGGTTTCGGAACATCGCCTGGTTTCTCGCTTTCGGGGTATCGACCGGCCTTACGAGCCGGGAAGGAGATCCGCGGCCACGCCGCCGGTCAGCAGCGCTCGGGCCCGGGGCTCCGTGGAACCGGTTGCGCCGGAGAGGAAGTCGCCAGTCCAGCCGAGCGCGAGGGTGGACAGCGTCGCGGCGTTGGCCGCCGTGGGTGTGCCGCAGAACAGGGTGCCCAGCGGGTCGGAGCTGGCGCCTTCGGCGTCGGTGTGCACGCCGCCGCGCAGCCGGATGCCGACGAAGGGGCGGCGCAGTGACTGCACGGCGGTGGTGCCGATGCCGAAGCTGTTGCACAGTGCGGGCGCGGCCGAGATCGTCAGGATGGGCAGGCCGGTGGGGTCCAGGCCGGTCAGCGCGCGGGCGATGTTGTCGCCGATGAAGGATTTCACCGGGTCGAGCAGGATGACGCCGCGCAGCCCGGTGAAGGTCTCCGGATGGGTGCTGCGGATCCGGTCCGCGACGAAGGTGACGGCTTCCGCGCCTGCCGAATGACCGAGGAACACCAGGTCGCTGGGCAGCTCGGGGACGGGCACGCCGCTGCGCCGGGCGGCGGCGGCCAGGCCGGCCGCGAGCGCCCCGGCGGGATCGGTAGCGGTACCGAACAATTCGGCCACATTGTGCAGGAAGGCGTTGTTGTCACCGAGGTTCTGCAGCGTGCAGCCTTGGAGCTGCATGAACGGCAGGCTGGGAGCGAAAACGAGGTAGCCCGCGTCGGCGAAACTGGCTGCCAGCGCGCCGATTTGGGCGTTGCTGCGAGCAAAACCGTGCTGGATCCAGACCATCGCGGTGGGCTTGCCGTCCGGCAGGTACCAGCTCGCGTCCTGGTGCAACGTGCCTGCGGCGCAACGGATGTCGACGCTCCCCGAAATCTGGGTGCCGGCGGTAGCGGTTCCGGCGGCCGTGACGGCGATGAGGGCGGCGGCGACGGCGGTGCGGACTGCGCGTCTAAGGGTCATGGTGACTCCCCATGGCGGGAACGCCGTTTCCCACAGTGGAATGGCGTTTCGGTATTGGGAAGATCATTGGCCGCCGCCTGCGAACTGTCAAGGGGAAACTCGAGATGGACAGAAAGTATCGCCCCCGATATGTTTCGCTTTAGGAAACGCTGTTCTATTCAACACATTTTGAGGTGCATGGTGAGATCCGCGCTGTATGTGCCGGGCAACCGTCCGGAGCTGTTCGGCAAGGCGCTGGCCGGAGCGGCGGATGTGGTGCTGCTCGACCTGGAGGACGCGGTCCCGCTGCGCGACAAGGACACAGCCCGGGCCGAGGTGGCCGCCTGGCTGCGGAGTGTGACGCAGGCCCGTCCGGCGATCTGGGTGCGCGTCAATCCCGGGGAGCTGGGTCATGAGGACATGCGGGCGGTGGCCGGGCCGATGGTCGCGGCGGTCTGCCTGTCGAAGACCGAGTCGGCGCGGGAGGTCCGCACCGCGGGAGCTGTGCTGAGCGAGTGCGAACCGCGTCCGGGAGCTATTCGGATCTGCGCCCTGCTCGAAAGCGCCGGCGCTGTGCTCGCGGCATCCGAGATCGCCGCCGCCCCCCGCGTTTCGCGGCTCCAGATCGGTGAGGCCGACCTGAGCGCCCAGCTGGGCGTCACGCCGGGCCCCGAGGAGCGGGAACTGTCGACCTACCGCTCCCTGGTGGTGCTCGCCAGTACCGCCGCGGGGATCGAGCCGCCGCTCGGGCCGGTGCGGACCGACTTCCGCGACCTCGACGCGCTGCGCGAGTCGACGGTCGCACTGCGGCGCTTGGGTTTTCGCGGCCGAGCGTGCATTCATCCTGCTCAACTGCCGGTGGTCAACGAGGTCTTCACGCCAACCATTGCGGATGTCGTGCGAGCTCGCGCGCTGGTGGATCGGTTCGAGGCTGCCGCAGGAGGTGTGATGCTCGACGAATCCGGGCGCATGGTCGATGCGGCGGTGGTGCGTCAGGCCCGCCGCTTGCTCGATATCTGAACAGTCGGTGGCCGCGGCCTGCCAGGATGTGCGCATGCATCCGATGCGATGGCTGGCCCGGATCAACCGATACGTCACGAACCCCGCGTTCAACCTCATCGCGCCA
The DNA here is from genome assembly GCF_040681285.1 of Nocardia sp. NPDC051832. Taxonomy (NCBI): domain Bacteria; kingdom Bacillati; phylum Actinomycetota; class Actinomycetes; order Mycobacteriales; family Nocardiaceae; genus Nocardia; species Nocardia sp. NPDC051832. The sequence goes on along the minus strand of NZ_JBFAYL010000004.1, from coordinate 289,157 downwards.
CGGCTGCCGGGGTACGCGGTGGTGCTGCACACCGGACGCCGATCGGGTCGCGCGTACCGCACGCCGGTCGGTGTGACCTGGCGGGGCCCGCGACTGTTCGTCGCACTCAACTACGGCAGCGACAGCGACTGGGCTCGGAATGTGCTGGCGGGCGGCGAATTAGACATCCTGCACCGGGGCGGGCGAATCCGGCTGCGAGCGCCCAGGACGGTCGAGGTCGCCGGGCAACGGTTTCTCAGCGCCGTGACCACCGCGCGGCGCTGAGGTCGGTCAGTGGTCGCGCAGTAGCGCCCCCGCGCCTTCCACTCGGTCCTGGATACCGTTGTCGCGCAGCGCCATCCACCAGGTGGCGGCGTTGATGGCGATGACCGGTTTGCCGAGCCAGCGCTCGGCCTCGTCGGCCAAGCGCACCATGGACAGGTTGGTGCCGCACTGGATCAGCGCGTCGATGTCGTCACCGTTCACCTCGAGCAGTGCCGAGCGTAGTTCGTCCTCGGTGACGTGCGCGATGGAAACGGCGGTGGGACAGCGCAATCCCTTGATGGCGGCAACCTCGAAACCGAGTTCGCCGAAGAAACGGACCACGTTCTCGTCCCCGATGGGCTGGTACGGCGTCACGACGCCGATGCGCCGCGCGCCGAACAATTCCAGCGCGCGGCGGCAGGCCTCGGCGCCGGTCGCGACCTCCAAGCCGGTGACGTCGTGGATCTGCTTGACGAACTGGCGGTTGCCTTCGACTCCGCCCCAGAAGGTCTCGGCGGACATGCCCATCACCATGTAGTCGGGCTCGCAGGTCAGCACCCGCTCGCAGGCCGAAACGATCTCGGCGCGAATCTGTTCCAGCAGCCGATCCATGCCGGCGTCGTCGGACATGTTCTGATCGCGGATATGGATGCGGCTGAAATGCGAGGTGACCCCGGGTACCCCCATGCGATAGAGATCGGGCTCCACGATGGTGTTCGTGGAGGGGGCGATCACGCCGAATTTGCGTCGCCAGCCCAGTGCGTCGGTCATCGGATCAACTCCTCGTCGGTCGGAGCCGCGGCGGTGGCGGCCGAGAGTCGCCAGGCGGCGATCAGGAACGCGGCCTGCGCCGCGGTATTGCACAGCTGCTCGATCCACTGGAGCGTCACCGTCTGATCGGGGCGCGAGGCCAGCGGGCCGAGCAGGAAGAACACCAGCAGCTGGGTGCCGACCAGGCCCGCGCTGAGGCGGTCGCCGCGAGCGCGGGCCATGGCGATCAGGTAGACGCCGGTGAGCGTCGCGAAGACGGTGGTGCTCACCAGCATCGGGATCGGGTCCCGGGCCAGGACCGCGCCCAGGCCGCAGGCCACGGTGAGTCCGGGCACCAGGTAACCCAGCCACGGCGGGATACGCCCGGAGCGCGCCGCCGCGAGCGCCAGGCAGAGCACTCCGAAACCGAGTGTCAGGAAGGGGAACAGCAGACTGCGTAGCCAGACCAGATCGGGTCCGCCCGCCGCGGCGATCAGTTTCGCGGTGGCTTTGGTGCCACCGCCCGTGCCGATGAACGCCGCCGCGACCGCGACGGCTGTCATGTGGGAGCTACGGGCTGTTTCAGGTAAAGCCCTGCGCAGCAGTAGAACTCCGGCCGTGGTCAACACGACCGGCACGAAATCCTCGACTGCCAGGGAGATCGGATATTCCATGGCGTTACTCGGTGAACAGATCGCGGCGGCGGACCGGCGCCATGACAAAGCGGCCGAGTACCTTCGGCGTGGTCAGCCAGCGCACGTGCGCACCGTTGCGGGTGTGCGAGATCGCGCGTTCGGCCAGCCATGGCGCGACGGTCTCCACCCTGTCGGCGAGGATGTTGAACACCTTGCGCGCCTTCGCCAGCTCGTCCGCATCGGCGTAGCCGTGGGTGAGCAGATCGGTGACCACCATGCCCGGGCTGAGCAGCCCCACCGAGACCCCTGCCGGTGTCTCCTTGGCCAGCGCTTTGGTCAGGTAGGTGACGCCGCGCTTGCTGGCCCCGTAGGCGGCCAGCCCGGAGACCGTGCGCCCGTCGCTGCCGAGACCCTCCATGTTCCACACGTGCCCCCCGCCGGCCGCCGCCATCCCCGCCACGGCGACGGCCGAACCGTGCAGCACGCCAAGCAGATTCGTCTCCACTACGGTGCGTGCCTGCTCAGCAGGCAACCGCCACAGCGGGATCCGCTCGTGCGAGACACCCGCGTTGTTGATCCACACGTCGACCTTGCCGAAACAGTCCACGGTGGCGTCCCACAGCGCTTGCAGAGACGCGCGATCGGTGACGTCGGCGCTCATGATGAGTGCGGAATCATTCAGTTGCGGCCGGAGCTTCTCGATGCGCGCCGTATCGGTGCCGCACAGGGCGACCCGATGCCCGCGGTCCAGCAAGGCGCGCACCATGCCGAGGCCGATGCCCCGGGTGCCGCCCGTCACTACCACTGTGCTCATGATCATCCTCCTGCGTCGCGTCGATGCGCGGTCCTGCGATTTCGTCCGTACGCCCGGTGACCGCGCCCGTTCACGATCGCTCCAACACGCCGTGCATGACCGTGACCAAGCGGTTGTGCTCGAACATCTGGTAGACCACGGCGAGGGTGGATCCCGCGCCCATGCCGGGTTCGGCGTCGGTCATGAACTCGCGACCGATCAGCCGGCGGCCGTCGGAGGTGTGCAGGCGCACGAAATTGGCTCGGCCGTAGGAGGTTCCGTTGCCCCAGACGTCCGGGCCTTCATGGAAGGAACGCACTCCGTCGCGGCGCACCGTGGTCCTGGAGTCGGACTCGACCGGCCCCGACATGATCAGGTGATGGTCGGCGGTGAGCAGGTTCAGCGGGCTGATCTCCAGTGCCATGTGCGAGCTGCCCAATGACTGCTGTTCGGCGCTCCACAGTTCCAGATCGCCGGCGTAGCGGGACTTGTCCTTGGTCGGGACCGTGAATACCGCCGGACCGCAGCGAGTCTCGGTCTCGATGCGCTGTTCGACGAGCTGCGGATCGCGGGTGTAGACGCCGTTGAAGACACCGACCATGGCCGGGCCCTGGTAGAGCACCGACGAATACACCTGGGTGTCGCCGATGGTCTGGTTCCAGGTGTTCAGCGACACCTGCCAGCCCGGGCCGTAATAGTTGGCGTCGACGAAACCGCCGTAGGGCTGGCCGGAGCCGTAGAAATCCGGTCCGGTGTAGCGGCGGTCGGCGTCGGAGTCCTGGACGCCGAAAGCGAAGGACGCGCCGAGCGCGAACCGCCCCGCCAGATCGCCGCCGCCGGTCAGCCCACCATCCATGTAATAGGTGGTCGTTCCCTCCGCGAACACCGAAGAGCGGCGGATGTCCTCATAGCCACGCCACGTGCCCTGGGGATCGAAAAGTGAAGGGCGGCCGACCCATTCGCCTGCGATACGTTGCTGGAACTCGCTGGGTGTGGGAGCTGCGGCGGATTCCGCTGTCGTCTCGGTCATGCCAGTAGCTCCCCGCGCACCCGCTCGGCTTGTTCCGCGCCGAGCAGCCGGGTGACCTGCGCCCACACCGGATCGACCTCGGGGCTGAACAGATTCGCCCGATTGGCTCGGTCGCGGGCGGCCAAGTCGGCCTCGACAGCAGGAACGCCTTTGTCCACCAACGTCAGCCAGTGCGCCAGATAGTCGTCGACCGTGCTGTCCAAAGCGCGGAAGGCGTCCTCGGTGGCACGGCACACCACCATCCACGGCGACATCATCGCGCGCTGGCGTGGCCCGATGGCGGCGGGCGCGACGCCCTCGAGCTGCCAGGCGTCCTCCAGCAGCGGTGTCAGCGGCAGGAATACAGCGTCGAGATACGCCAGGTTGATCGCGAGATCGGCGCGGGGGATCAGATCCAAATGCATCGCGTGGTATTCCGGCGCTTTGACCGAGTCCAGCGTGAAATGCGGTACCGCGGAATCACTTCCGGTGAAGGCGAAGATCATGTGACTGTCGAGGCCGATCTGCGGCACCACCAGGTCGACGGTGACAGCCTTCTCGATCGGCGCGCCGCGCAGCACCCGCAACCGGCCCACCGGTTCCGGGGACATGGCACTGGTCAACGCCAGATCCTCGGCAGTTTCCAGGCCGAGCGCGGAGCTCAGGGTTGCCAGGGTGCGCTCGCTGAGCGCGGTGGGCAGACTCATTGCGGATTACCTCCGGTGCGGGCCTTGTGCACCCAGGCACTGGCCAGTTCGGGATTGTCGCGGCGGACCGGGGAAGCGAGAACGGTAGCGGTGCGGCGCGGCCCGTCACCGGTGATGATGTCGTCGCCGCCGACCCACCAGCCCTGCTTGATCAGCTCCAGACGCCGCCGTCGATAAGCGACTTGCAGGCCGTCGCTGCGCACGTGCAACTCGTCGGACAGGTCGAACGGAAGCAGCTCCGGGCGTTGGGATTCCACCACCGGCTTGTCCTGCAAGAGGATCTTCCCGATGCGTTTGCGGGTGTTGGCGTCGGCCCAGCCGCCGGTGAAGAAATTGCGGTAGCCGAGGATCTTGATCAGCGTGCGGTCCTGGGACAGCGGAATGTTGAAGTCGTAGAGCAACAGGTCCCCGATCGGCAGCCGCACATGCAGTTTCACGATGTTCGGCAAATACCAGGCGTTGGTGACCGTGACGTACTCCGGCCTGGGCCGGCGTTTGGCCAGCAGGCCCCACAGGCCCTTGGGGGGTGGCGGGCACAGTTGGATATCGGCTTCGGCGGACCAATCCGTCTGGCGGATACGGAAATCGGGGATCTCGGGCTTGTCCGGGTTGCCGAAGGCGGTGCCGTGCACGAACGGGGTGTGCGAGGCGTCGACGACGTTCTCGAAGGTGCGCTCGTAGTTGGCGTCCACCACCATCTCGAATTGCACCATGCGGAAAGTGGGGTCGTAGTGTTCGGGAAGAACTGGGATGGGCGGTCTTTCGGCCTCGGGCAGGTCGCCGAGGAAGGCCCACACCATGCCGTATCGCTCCACCGCCGGATACGCGTCCACCCGCGCCTTGCGCGGAATCTTGCGTTCCTCGGCGTTGGCGGGGATCTTCACGCAGACGCCCTCGGCATTGTATTGCCAGCCGTGGTACGGGCAGGCGATGCAGTCGCCGGTGAGCGTGCCCATCGACAGCGCCCCGCCGCGATGCACGCACAGGTCCGAAAGGCACACCGGTGCACCGGCTTCGGTGCGGTACAGCACGAAATCCTGACCGAGGCAGGTGACCTTGCGGGGTTCGCGGGTGACCTTGTCCGCGAATTCCAGTGCGTACCAGAAGTTCTTCAACATGTTGTGCTCCTATCGCCGGCTCAGCTGTACGCCGTGGTCGAACTCGGCCAGCTCGGACTTCGCGGTCGCGTCGGCACGGAGGTGCGCCCGAAGGAAGATCGAGGTGAGCCGGGCGAACGGAACGAGCGCGTCGGTCTCGGCCGGGCCGTCGAGGAAGGCGCGGGCGGCCGTCGGGTCCGCGTCGGCGATACCGAAATGGTTGGCGCCGGGGACCACCGCCAGCAGGTGATCGCCCGCAGGGAGCGCCTCGGTGAAGGTGCGCCGCACCGGATCCGGGCGATCCGCGCCGTCCTCGCCATAGCGGTCGGCGCTGCCCTGGATGACGCCGTCGTTGGTGCCGACGCCGAGCAGCACCGGGCAGCTTACCTGCGCGGGCAGGACGGTGCCGGGGTCCCAGCCGAGCATGGTGGCGACCATCGTGTGCGCGCCCCACGCGAAAACCGCTGCTACCGAAGGGAAGAAGCGCGCGGACTGCAAGACGACGGTGCCGCCCGCCGAGTGCCCGCCCAGCGCGACGCGGTCCAGGTCCAACGCGCCGCGCAGTGGGGGCAGCTCGTTGATGTCGGCCAGGGCGTCGAGGATCGCGCCGAGGGTGGGACAGGTGGGGCGGGTGCCGTACGCGTCCGGGCGGGCCGCGTTCAGATCCACTCCGGGGGTGAGACCGACCTGTCCGCCGAACAATTCGGCGACACGGTCCATGGTGACCACGACGAAGCCGGTCGCGGCGACGGCGGCGGCGAAGCGGCGGTAGGAGTCCTGACCGACATTGACGCCGGACAGGAACACCACGACCGGATAGGGAGCGCCCGCAGGGTCCGGGGCGAAGACCCCGGTCAGGCGTTCGGCGTCATCACCGGAGGCGACCGCCGGATAGTAGACCTTCAAGTGGGCGGTATCGAACGGGGCTGTGCCGTCGGTGCGGACCGACCACCACAGGGAACGGATCAGCTGCTCGCTCATCGGCCCGGCCTGGGTAGTTCACGGTCGCCGCCCCAGAGCGCGCGGACGAGACGCTGGGTCAGCTCCGGCCCGAACATGCGCTCGCCCATGACATTCGCCGGATCCCGTTCGGCGATATTGCGGCGAATCATCAGGTCGCGGGCCGCGAGTGCGGCCTGTTCGGCGACGGGCACCGGTTCGGCCGCGTCCACCCAGCTCAGCCACTGCTCGACCCGGGTGGTCAGAATCTCGGCCACCACGTCCAGATTCGGGCGGGTAGGCGGGAACGAGTAGCAGTAGGCGGTGGGGGAGAGGCTGCCCCGGATGAACCCGGTGCGGCTGGTGAACCAGGTGAAGTCGGGATGATTTTCCTTGAACGCCAACCACGGTGCGTCGTTCGGCGCGTAATAGCGGTCGAAGTATTCGCCGTCGCCGACCAGGTCGCCGCGCGGCACGGCGTCGACGTAGAACCAGCCCTCCGGCCACAGCAGCAGTGCCGAGCCCAGATGCGGCGCCCGGACCTGCGGGCCGAGCCAGGCGGTGAGATGCAGGTTGACGAATCCTGTGCGCGGATCACCGATCCAGGAGTGCACCAGCCAGTCGATCTCGGGTCCGGTGTAGGCGGCGAGGCTGCCCGAGGGGCCCTGTGCCGGATCGCCGTAGGTTTCCAGATCCACGGTCGACGGATCGCGGGTGAGTTCGAATCGCTCGGCGATGCGAGACCGCAACCCGCCCAGCAGATCCTGCCATTCCTGGAACGTCTCGGTCACATCGGCACGCGGTGTCGCGTCGACCATCTGCTCAACGTGCTGGATTGTTTCGCTCATCGGTGCTCCGAAGGGTGTGTCATTCAACTGCTTTCATCAGTGCGGGTCGGTTACCGCGTGGGAACGGCGTCGAGCGGGCGGCGAGGTCGTCCGTCGACGAGGTCGGTGCCCTTGGATACGGCCCGGTTGACGGCCTGGGCCGGGCGGATGGTGGCGCGCACGCTGGTCGCACCCGGTCCTACAGTGGTCACTTCCGGATGACTGATCACGCCGGTGAACGGGCCGCTCCAAGCGGTCCACAGCGTGAAATCCGGGCTCAGCCCGTAGATCCCGCCGGTCAGTCCCTGCGAATCAAGCCCCGCGGCAACCACATTGAGGCGGTTCTCGGCGGCACGCTCGGGCAGGCCGAGCCGCAGTTCCCACGGTTCGGACGGAGTACACGGCACAGCGACGACATCAGCGTCCTGAATCGCGGCGAGCCGGAAGGTCTCCGGGAACAGTGCGTCGTCACCGACGACGAGCGCCAAACGGCCCCAGGGCAACGCGAACACGATCACCTCGTCACCAGTTGCGGTGAGCCACGGATGCCGTTCGGTGCGATGAAGCTGCGGCTGCCGGCCCACTACACCGTCGGCACTCAGCAGCACGCCGCAATGCGCTTCGCCTTCGCGCACGGTAAGCACGGCGAACGCGGCCGTACCCGCGAGCGCGCGGATGACTTCTGGAATCGGAACCGCCGTCAATTCCGGCAGCACGATGAGATCCACGCCGCCAGTGGCCAATGCGCGCACGGCACTTGCCTCCGGCACGCACAGTGCCGCGAAAATCGTCTCTGACCCCGGAGGCGCCTGCCGCCCTGATGGTGCCTCCGTCAGCTGTGCGGCGGGTGGCGGCTTCGCCGGCCCTGCGGTGGCTGTCTCCGTTCGCGGCGGCTCCGCTCGCTCTACTGGCTGAACATCCACCCCGGGAGGGCGCTCCCTTCGCCGACGGGTAGGTGCTTCCGTCCGCTGCCGAGCCGGGGCATCCACCCGCTTTCCCGGCTCGTCAACCTGGTGTGTCGGTACCGCCTGATCGCCCAGGCGTGTGTGGCTCGCCCCGCCGCCCGGGTGTACGTGACCCAGCTGGTCGCTCGGGTGCGTGTGACCTGCCCCGTCGCTCGGGTGTGCACGACCCGGCTGATCATCGTGGCTAGCTTGGCCTACCCCGCCATCCCGGCGGGCTTTCGGCTGGGATCCATCACTCAGCGGTCCGTACAGTTCCGGCCGTCGGGCCGCCAGGACATCCGTGCCGTCCGGGCGGCGTTTGTCGTCGGCGCGGGCGACGTCGATGTCGGCGACCACAATCGCCTCACCCGTCGCCGGAGCCATCGCCACGCAGGTGCCGTCGGGCGCGACGATCTGACTCTCCCCGGCCCCGTGCAGCCGATCCGGCGGCACACCGAGGCGTTCCGCGATGGCGGGTAGTTGCGCCTCCGGCAGCAGCGGGCCGACCTTGTTGGCCGCCACCACCCACACCTTGTTCTCCGCCGCGCGCACCGGAATGTGCAGGCTCGCTTCGTCGGTGGCGAACGAGTTCAGGCTGTTGAGCAGCAGCTGGGCGCCGCGCACCGCCAACGAGCGGGTGACCTCGTTGATGACGCCCTCCATGCAGGCGTACATGCCGATCCGGCCGAGCGGCGTTTCGATGACCGGCGAATCCTGCTGCCCGGCATCGAGATAGTCGTTCTCCGCACCCATCAGGATCTGTTTGTCGGACTGCCCGAGCAGCGATCCATCCGCACCGAACAGCAGGCTGGTGCCGGTGGTACGCCCCGCGTCGCGGGCCAGTGTCACGCCGATCTTGACGTAGATGCCGTGCCGCGCGGCCCGTTCCGCGATGGCGGTGAGGAAGGAATCTTCGAGCGTGCAGGCCATTCGCCGGGCGTGCACCCGATCGTCGTACCAGGATAGGTGGTTACAGAACTCCGGCAGCACCACCAGCTCGGCGCTCGCCTCGGCGGCCGCATCGATCACGCGCAGGCACGCGGCCAGATTGGCGGCGACGTCGGTGCCGGCGGCGAGCTGTGCGGCGGCGACTCGGGTCATGTGCGGTACCTCCCTCAGCGTTTCGTAGATCGAAACACTGTTTCCATTCAAGCTGATTCTGTACCCGGCCCCGCGATCTGTCCAGCGCTCGCCCACGATTTCACGCACCGGTAATCGATTGCCGCCCTTCGCGTTCGCCTTGACACCTGCGATCAGCGCAGGTTCAATATGGCAATTCCGAAACTGCGTTTCCATAAGGGAAACGCTCGCAGGAGGTAGGGATGACGACCTGCGAATCGTCGCCGGACCCGCGACACCCCGGCACTCGCCGATACAGATCGGCCGCCCGGTCATTGCTCGGAGGGCGGACCGCCGACATGCGCGCTGAGACAGGACACGCCCGACGGGGAGCTTGTGCCGACCCGCTGTGGTCCTGGTGTGCTGTGGTGTGGATTCACGCTTGTGGCGGTTTCTCGGCCGGCGCGGCTGGGAGGCGGACGGCGGCCCACATACGGGCTGAAATAGGAGGCGCCCGACCGGGAGCCTGGGCCGAACCCTGGGGGTCTCGGCGTGCCGCTGACGAGGATCTCCGCATCAAGCCCGGTGCGTCTGGTCCCTGCTCTCGGCTGATGGATCGCTGATATGCGCGCTGGACTGGGTGGTCTCATCATCTGCGGTGCATTCGCCGGACCTGTCGCCGGAGGCCAATTAGCGCTATTGGCTAAGCCTTTCGGTGGTGTGGTCGGGGTTCCCGGCGCGGTTATCGGATATCTGGCGGTCGCGGCGTTCGTGCTCGGGTGCGTGACAGCGGCGATCGTCGGCGCGCGTTCGATGCGAACTGCTGGAGCGTTCGGGGTGGTCGCGGGGCTGGGATTCGTGGTGGCGGGGCTCGTCTCCACACCGTGGATGTTCACCGTCGCGGTCTTGGTGGCGGGAGCAGGAACCGGACCTGCGTTCGCGAACGGGCGGGTGCGCGCACTCGCGGGCGGAGCTCGCCTGCTGGCCAGTTGGCACCTCGTGACCGTGGTCGGGGTGATTGTCGCTGCCGGTATCGCCGCTCTCTGCGAAAGGACCCCTGGGACCGGGCTTCTCGTTTCCGGAATGATGGCGGCGGTCTGCGCGGTGGTTGCAGTGATCGCCGCGACGGATGGATCGGCTGCTGGTACTACACCCGGCGCGGCTCTGGAACCGCAACCTGCGCCTGCGTCCGTGTCCATGTCCATGTCCAAACCTGATCGTGCGTCGGTGCTGGACCGCGGTGCTGCGTCTGTGCTGGACCCCGGTCCTGCGTCCGTGCCGAACCCTGGACCTGCGCCCGTCCCTGTGCCCACTGCCGCGCCTTCGCCCGTGCGATCGGCATTGGGCTACAGCACGGTTGGCTTGCTCGTCGGCGGGACCGTACTTCCGGCTCTGCATCTGCTGCTGTTTCGCTGGAACGCGGTCGGATCTGAACAGGCGGTGTGGCTGGCGTTGGCTGCTCTGCCCGCGGTCATCGTGGTCGCGCTGCCCGGCCCTGATTCGAGTGCTGTTGTGCCGCTGTTGATTCTGGCTGCCGGGGGGCCGGTGCTGGTGGCCACCGCTCCGGGTGCGGTCACCCTTGCTGCCGGCGTCGCTGTGTCGCTGGCTGCCGCGGCACGGGCGGCTCGTGGTCTCGACAGCGAAATCTGTTCTGCGACTGGATCGTCCGTTGGCGCTGAGTCCTACCGTCGAGCCGGTGTCGCGACAGTCTTGGTAGCGGCCACTGCCGCATTGGCGGGCATGGGGCTTGTCGGTGGGGTTTCGCGGCTCGCGGGCACTGGCTCGGGGCTTGTTGTGCTCGCCGCGGTGGGCTTGGTCGGCGCGCTGCTCTGCGGTCGGTTCGCGACTCGTTCCGTCGGTGCCGAGCCCGTCTATCAAGGAGGCACACCGTGATTCGCACTATGACTACCCGGATGGCCGCGGTCGCCGCGCTCGCCGCGGCATTTCCGATCGCGGCGCTCCCCGCACAGGCCGCACCCGGCGCCGCGATTCAGGTCAGCGCCAGTACCGAGCTGGCCAACGGGCAGCGCATCACCGTGAACGGCACCGGGTTCCGGCCCGGACTCGCCTCGATCGCGGTCGGGCTGTGCAAACAGGGCTTCAGCAGCGGAACGCGGGATTGCGATCTCGGCGGTGGCGCGACGTTCGTCAATGCCACCGACGACGGCACCCTGCCGACCGTCACGCTCACCGCACACCCGCATTTCAACATGATCGACTGCCTCCGTCAGCAGTGTGTGATCGCCGCCGCTCCGCTGCCCGGCAGCGAACCACCCAGCGTCATCGCCACCAATTCCGCTGAAGTAGCGGTCACCTTCACCGGTTCCCAAATTCCGGTGGCGACGGCCGCCCCCACCGCCCCAGCTACGGCGGGCGCGACCGACATCGATGGACCGTCACTGCCGCTGTGGTCGGCGACCGCCGCCCTGCTGGTCGTGGTCGCCGGCCTCGCCCTCGCCGACCGGCGACGGCTGTAACACCCTCAGGAGATATAGACATGAAGCACAACGCTTTCCGGCTCGCCGTGATCGCGGCGGCCGCGACCGGCGGCATCATCGCCGTCGTACCCGCCGCCCAAGCCACACCCACCCTGCAACTCAGCGAGAGCACGGGAGTGGCTGCGGGACAGGCGATCACGGTCAACCTGGCGGGCCTGGACGCCAACCTCGCCGGCGTCGCCGTCGGGCAGTGCAAGCCCCAGGTCGTCGCCCCCACCGACTGCAATCTCACCGGCGCTCTGCTGGGCGCCGCCGACGCTCAGGGCGTATGGCAGCCCAGAACCGGCGCCCGCACCCTCACTCTCGCCGCCACGGTAGGCGGCACCGACTGCACGACCGCGGCCGGCGCCTGCGCGATCAGCGTGACCAGCTTGACCAACCCCGCCCAGATCCTGGCCACGGTCCCACTGACTTTCGCCGCCAAAACCGCCGCCCAACCGGCCCCCACCAGCGCCGCCGCGGCCCCGGCCGCCGCAAACTCCGACAGCGACGACAGCAACACCGGTATGGTCGTCGGCATCGCCGGCGCGGTCATCGTAATCGTGGCCCTCGCAGCCCTACTCCTGCTGCGCCGCCGCGGCACCACCCGATGAGCATGCTGAACCATGTGGTCCTGATGAAGTTCCACAACCGCGACGACGCCCACGAGGCAGCGAAACTCCTGACTGCTCTCACCACCACGGTGCCCGAAATCCGCTCTCTCACAGTCGCTGTCGACGAACTAGCCACCCCCGTCTCCTACGACTTGTTCATGCAGAGCACCCACACCTCGCGGTCCGACCTCACCGCCTACCAACAACATCCCGCCCACCGCGAGGTCGCCGACTGGCTGGCACCCCGCCTAGCCCACCGCGCAGTAGTCGACTACGAGGACTGACCACGCTGTTTCTCGATCGCGGCCACCTACCCGCATGACATCCAAAGGTCATCAGACAAGGCGCCGACGTCCCTCGACAAACACCAGCAGTTGGCCACCGTCCTGCGCTCGTCGCGTTGTCACCTGGTCGACCTCGACGGCAGGTCACATTGGTTGACGTCGCCCCAGCACCGTGGCATCCGCGATGCCGAGCGACCGTGCTCTACGGCTCGAGTTCGAGAGCCATCCCGACCTGATGGCCGCCGGCGCGAACTTGCGGGCCTGCGGGCTCGGTGGGTGTGGCCTCCGATTCGACCAGTTCGCTGTCGTTTTCGGCACCTTCGGCGGACTCGATCGGGTCAGTACTCATATCGTTGATTCTGGTGTCGAACACTCGATCCCGCTCCGCTTTCCGCCAGGCCGGTGTCTGACAAACGATCGGTTCGTCGGCGCCTTCGAACCAGGTCGGGCCGAGGACGCCAACACCGATAATGATGGTGCCCGCCGACCGGGGGAACGAATGACCGCGCAGAATTCCCCTGTGAACTTCGATGCCACGATGGCGCTCACCGATCTCACCCAGGTTGTGAATAGCGCCGTCAGCGCGCACCTCAACGCCCACGGGCAGCGCGCGGGGCTGGTCCCGCTGTCGTGGAAACTGCTGGGCCACGACGGACCCCGCCTCGGGGTACCCGAGCTGGCAGGTCAGGTCATCCCCACCGGGAGCGAGGCCGACGATCAGCGCATCGCCGAAGGGTGGGCGGCCGCGCTGAACCTGGCCGCCGTTGGCGATCTCAACCTGTTCATCGGCGAGACCGAGGGCTTTCGCGGCCTCATCACGGTGGAGTATGTCCTCGATGACGAAGCCTCCGAAGCACAGTGAGCAGGAACGGTTGACCAGCCGGATCGCGCTCCGCGGCAGAATAGTGTGTTGTCGAGGGGTCTCGCGGCCATCGGAGCCGGTTCAACCTCGGCGAAGTATCGCCCACTGGTAGTGCAATCTATCGGTACCCCGCCAGGTCAGCCATTGCTCCAGGGTGCCGTGGCGCTGTAATGCCGTCTGCAACACAGCGTCGGTGCGGATGCTGAAGAACCGGGCGGGGCGGTGTCCGCTGCCGTCGTCCCACTGCTGCTCGCTGCCCTGTTCGTCGCCCCACAGGCCGATCGCCAGCGGCGCTCCTGGCCGCAGGACGCGCAGGATCTCGGCCAGCGCCGAGTCCAGGTCGGTGTCGGCGATGTGCAACAGCGTGCTCATGGTCCAACCGGCACCGAAGCTGGCGTCCTCGAACGGAAGCTGCAAGACCGAAGCCTCGCGGGCGTCGAGTCCCAGCGACCGGGCCGCAGCGACGCTCTGCGGGGCGAGGTCGACGCCGGTGTAGGCCAGACCCGCATGCGCGAACGCGATGCCATCGAGGCCCGGGCCGCAACCGATCTCCAGCAGATCCGCGATGTTTTCCCGCTGCAGCAGTTCGATGTACTCGCCGCGGCGCTGCACCCGTGCCGGCGGCAGTTCACGCGCAGCACGTTGGCGAATCTCGTTGTCGTAGTAGGCGATCAGGTCGGCTTCGCGCTTAGCCCGCGGTAGTTGGTGCATGCGCACATCATGCGACTGCAAGGCGTCTCGGCGCACTGGTCGCGCGCCAAGCGGCGGGCCAATACAGTGCGTTCAGCTCGGACAGTTCATGCCCGCTTGCGGGGCCTAGGAGGCCGGTGTGGTGGGCGCCGAATCGATGTCGGTCCGGCTACGTAGTGTGGGGAAGTGCGTACGCGGGCCGGTGGGGCAGGGTTCATTCGTGAGATCGGGTTTCGCCCGAATGACGTCGAGATGCAGGACTATCCCTTCTGCCTGCCCGCAGTGACCCGGCTCGCTTACGATGGCGGACTCGAGTTCCCGCCGGGTGCCACGTTCCTGGTCGGCGAGAACGGCAGCGGGAAATCCACGCTGGTCGAGGCCATCGCCGTCGCCGCTGGAATGAATCCTGAAGGCGGAAGCCAGAACTACCGCTTCGCCACACGCTCAACCGAATCGGTGCTCGGCAAGCATCTCATCCTCAAGTGGGGCATCACCAAACCGCGCAGCCGGTTCTTCCTACGAGCCGAGTCGTACTACAACGTGGCCACCGAATCCGAAACGCTGGGCCCCGAGCAAATCGCGGCCTTGGGCGGAGTGTCGCCACATCATCGTTCCCACGGCGAGTCCTTCGTAGACTTGATCAGCAATCGCTTCTACCCGCACGGCCTCTATCTGCTGGACGAACCCGAGGCAGCACTCTCCCCTCGCGGGTGCATGGCCGTGCTGGCGCGGTTGTCGGAGTTGACCAGTCAGGGATGCCAGTTCATCGTCGCGACCCATTCACCGATCCTGCTCGCACTGCCCGGTGCCCGGATCTATGAGATCGGCGAGGACGGCGCGATCGCCCACGTCACCTACAATGACGCGCTGCCGGTGCGGCTAACGCGAGACTTCCTCGACGAACCCGAGCGATACCTGCGGTACCTGGTCGATCCGGACTGAGCCTCAACCGTGGCGAACACGGTTACCAAGATCGAGCGATCAACCCGGAAATCGGTGCGGGCTCAGGCGGTCAACGCAACACCCCTTCGAGTGCTTCTTCGGTCGACCCGCGCGGGCCGCTACGAACGCGCGGGTCGCGGCAACACAGGACGTTCTGAAGCTGCCCCGATTTGGCGGGAGACGAAGTGTCGACGGAACATCGGTCGTGGTGGTCGAACGATGACCGACCATGACCCGACCGAACCGAACCTCGAAACCGCTCGCAAGATCTACCCGATTGGCCAACACGTGACTGGCAATCGGCACCGTCACCGAGTTCGAGGTCGTCCACCACACCCACCAGGGCCATCAAGTCAGACTCGCGTGATCGCCGCACCGTATACGGTCCGGTCCTGTTGAGTGGGAAAGGACAGCGCTTGTACCTGCAGGACAAACTCTGCGTTCTCCAGATTAATTGATTCCGAAAGAAATTCAGCGTAGGCAACTTTGCGCTGGTCGCGTTTGAAGCTATCGAGTGCCTGCGAGCTGCTTGATTCAGATTGGCGGATGGCCGCCTGATAGGTGAAGTAGCCGCCGCAGAACGCGCCGCCTAATGCTGCAACCGCGCCGATGACGGCGACGAGTAACAGTATCTTCCAATCGCCCCAATTGTTCGTGGTGCCGCTGCTGGGTGTAGGACCAGCTGGAGGAGGGGGTGGTGGCGGGGACGGGCTGGGAGCGGGCAGTGGTGGCGTCACCATGCAAACCTTCTGATGAGAGCGATCATCCAGGGAGTTCCTAGGCTATTCGGCCGCCAACTTTCCCGCAGCCGAGTCTGTCGTTGCGACACCGGGAAGCCGGACATCCGTACCCGATTATGAGCTCGGGGGCGGAATCCTCTGGCCCACTGGGGACGTCCCCTCTGCCCGACCTCGATCAACCGATAATCGGCACGATGGTGCGCTCAGTCGGCCGCAGCTCGGCCGGTCCGAACAGTCTCGTAAGCGGCAAGAGCGGATGAATCACCCGGTGTGCACTATTCCAGGAAATTGATTCGCCATCGGGCCGATGCATGTGCTGGTGTGCTCAGATGCTCAGAGGACGTGCCGTTCGTGATTTGTGGGATCGGATGTCGCCAGATGCCCGAGCTCGGTTCGACGAGTTGCTTACGACAGGCGCTCCTGTTCGCGCGGTCGCCTTGGTGCATGACCACCTCGGGGAACCCCTCCCGCATCTTCACGACTGCATGGACCTGCTCGTCGTGCGAGCCGACGAACTCGGCCATCACCTCCCGGGCAGACCGGGTTCCCCCATCGACTGAGATCAGCTGGCGCGGTCGCGGCATAACCGCTCACTATCGTCGCCCATCAGCGGGGCTGGAAAGAACGACTGACGCTGCTGGGCAACCGTGAGCACCTGACCCAGGTCCACGGCCGCCATGTGCCGCTGTGCGCTCCGATCTCGGCGACCACTGTCGCGATGTCTTCGCTGCCGCAGAACATCGAGGTGCTGATGTACCGACATCGGTTCATCATCGACCGCTGGGTCTGGGAACTCCCGGGCGGCTACGTCGACCACGCCGAAGACGTCGCAGCCGCTGCGGCCAGGGAGGTCGAAGAGGAAACCGGTTGGCGTCCAAGGACTATGGAGTATCTCGTCACCTATCAACCGGCCATTGGCACGCTCGACCAGCCACAGGAGATTTACCTGGCTCGTGGTGCCGACCTGACCGATGCCCAGCCGGATATCAACGAGGCTGAAGAGGTGCGTTGGATCTCACTCGCTGAGGCGGTCGACATGATCGATCGCGGCGAAATCATTGGGGCTGCGACGGTGGTCGCGGTCTATCGCGCGCTCAGTCTGCCTGCTTAGCAACCCGCTATCTCAGCACGATCATTGCCTACACGGCTTCTCCCACCGGCGTTATGGGCTGCCCGTAGCTTGTAATGTTGAGCCCGGTACACGTGTCTCAGCTGCGGCGTATGCGAGATCGCCCGGCACCCGAACCGTCGCCAGCATCCGGTCCGGCGATCTAGGCTGGCAGCCATGGCAGCTACGAACGTCTGGACTGTGTCCACCACTACTCCGACCGAGGCTGACGCCGAGACGATCGCGAAAGCCGTAGTCGCTGAACAGCTTGCTGCCGCGGCGTGGATCAGTGGTCCAGTGAAGTCGGTGTGGTGGCACCATGGAGAGTCCGGCACTGGGCAAGAGTTCCGCGTCGAACTGCGTACCCCCGCAGGGGTGGTGGCGCGGTTGATGGATCGGATCAAGACCTTGCACCCGTGGGATAATCCGGAGCTCATTGGAGTACCGATTGGTGCGTGCTCGGATGCCTATGTGGAATGGGCCGAGAAGTCTACAATCGCGCCGGAATAGGCGGCCTCCCCTCTGTGACTCGGTTGTGCAGAGCGGTGGCACCTGTGACGCCAGCGGACACACAACGCGCACTCACCTGCCGTACTCGGCTCAACGGTCGTACCGACGCAACCTCCGAAGCGAGTGCGAATGCGCGGCGCGTGAGCGCCATCGTCTCCTCGACATTTCCGGCGTCGAAGTGCGCATCGGCTAGCCACGTCATGTACAGGGATTTGTCCCGAGACCAGTGCTCGGGGTAGGTGGCCAGCGCCCGCGTCAACGGCCCCGTCGCTCGAACCGGGTCATGTAGTACCGACCAGACACGGCCGGTCATGATGTCGAGTTCGGAGCGGTTGACCCAATCGAACCACTTCGCGGCCGGCTGGCGATTGTTGTCGTCCAGCGCCTTGTGGGCGGCATCCAACGCGCGTGCAGCTCCGTCACGGTCGCCGGTCGTGGCCAGTGACCACGCGCGCCGCGATTCCAGCATCGCCCGCGCTTTCGCCGGGGCTGCCGTCCCGATCGTCGCGCATGCCTCATCTGCAGCCGCGATTGCATCGGAACTACCAGTGGCATAAGCAATCTGGATCAGGGCATTTGCCGCTAGCTCCGGGCTACCCGCCTCCACTGCGGCTCGGCGGCTGTACTCATACAACTCAAGCGCCTGATTGGCGAACCCTGCATCGAACGCTGCCCAACCGGCCTGCTGGGCTTGCTCGCCCGCGAGCCCGGTCAGCGCATCACGGACAGTGGTGGTGCACGTCGAATGCGCAAGCGTTTGCTCTGTCTTGGCAAGCTCAGCGGCATACAGGCGGAAAGTATCGCCACCGCCCAGAAAGTTGTCCAGATCTTGGAGCCGTGTGAATCGGGCGCGCATCTCATCGAGCTCCGTGCTACCGATACGGCGTGGTGGGTCTATTGCGGCGAACGGCGCCGTCAGCCCTGTGAGAAGGAAATCTCGTCGCTTCGTCGCCTCGTCCCTTTCGGCATCACGTTGGGTTCGCTTGGGGTAGAGGCCCAGGGCCGCTACCGATTGGCTTCCCAAGATTGCCACGAGGGCTTGACGTGCACGCCTCGGCCAGGTGATCTCGCCACATTCGAGTCGACTGATCGCCTGGCTGTCTACTGCCGGATGATGCCCGGTGGCTCTTTCCACTTCGTCGCACACGGCATCGGCTAACTCGGGCTGCGTCATGCCGCGAGCCAACCGCAATGATTTGAACTGATAGTTCGTCGTAGCGACCCCCAGGGTCGTGCCGTTATTTGCCTACAGTTTTGCGCTGTTGATGGGGGTCCACAACCGAGACGCTGGAATTGCACCCCGGTGCCGGGCCGTCCGGTCCCATCATCTCGGATACGCACACCGGCCGGCAGAGAGGTTGCCGCGCTGGTATCCGGTGCCGGGTGCTCCGACCTTCTGTCTGGGAGTCACACCATGCCAACGCAATTGGACACCCGCGACTTGTGGGCTGTGCAGTATCGCGCCTGTTCTGTCGAACCCCACGGTATCGATTTGGAGCGCGCTCGGTTCATCCTAAGCATCCACTCTGGCCACGGCCCGAAGTGCAGGGCGTATCTCGCGGCGCTCAGCAGGCTTTCAACTGTCAGTCCCTCGCCTGAGGAGAGTTGGCAGTGAAATTCGACTGGTGGCGAAACGATTCAAGACAGCAGCCACGGGTGAGCGCACCCGAGATCGCCGACCGCGCACGCGCCGAGGAGTGGCGCCGGCGGATCCATGTCGAGGATGCGCGGGCGTCTGACAACGGACTGTGGCTCAACGGTTGGTCACATGCACGGCCGGACCGGCCACTGACCGTGTCCGAGGCGCACCGGGAGATGCAGCGACACCGCCCGTGCTCCGCCAACTCCTGCCCGCGTAAGGCCGCGGCCCGATCGACGCTGATCCGCGCTGGCCTGATGAAGCCCGATTCATCGCGCGGGTACTGAACGCTACGTGCCCAGGTCGATCCCTCGTCAAATCCTCTCGCCCAAAGGACCTTTCATGAACACGATCACCATTAGACATCCCTTACCGATTTTGACCAGCCAACAACAGGCCGAGCTCCAGGAGGAGCTACGCAAGATCATCGAGTACCGGAAATCCGGGCTGTCGCTGAACTGGATCATTGGCTGTCCGCTGGACTGCACGTATTGCGTCCGGCACCTGTTCCACAATTTCGAGATGAAGGTGCCTCGGGCGTTGATGCGTGATGAGGATGCCGTCGAACTGCTTGTGCGGCACCGGTATTTCCAGCCGGGCATCACGCCGATTCAGCTGCTCAACCGGGCCACCGATCCGATGCTGCCACGGGTGAAACCTCACCTGTTTGCGATGCTGCGACTGCTCGACGAGCAGGAGCTGACCAACCAGGTCCTGATCATCACGCGCTGGCATATCGCCCCGGAGGATTGCGTAATCCTCAACAGCTTCAACAACATCGGTGTGACCATCCTGGTTACCAACTCCGGCATCGACGACAAGCGGGTCGAGCCTGTCGACTCCACCATCGCGGCCACCTCGCTACGTACAGCGTTCGAGCACGCTGACCGCTATCGCGTCGTGCACTACTGGCGGCCGATCGTTCCCGGTCTCAACGACAGCGACGGGCACCTACGACGCGGATTGGCGCTGAGCCATCACGCGCACGCGACCGTGTTCACCGGGTTGTTCTACAAGGACGAGATCAAACAATACTTCGAGGACCAAGGCATCCCGATGCCCTACGACCACGGGCCACGACGCAAGATCATGCCCGAAACCCTGGAACAGCGGATACTCACCGCCGCACGAATGTACGGCGCCGGGTCACCGCTGTTCCGCAAGACCTCCTGCGCGGTGACCTACGCTCACGGCGTCGCGGACTACAACGGACACTTCGGGATACGCGAGTTGTGCGACATCTGCCCCTCCGCGCAGATCGAAAGGTGTGCCAGCGCATTCCAACGCCCCAACGATGCGGCGGTGAGTGCCTTCGCCGAGAAACTCGGCGGACGCCTGGTCGAGGTCAACGACCGCGCGATCGTGGTGGAAGGTCTCACCGAACAACCGCGGTACCTCATGCAACACAGCCTGGGATACCAGGTGCACGACCTCGCCAAGCCCCACCACCCACACCGGCACGGCCGCGCCGATCTCGGCTGGCCCACGATCAAGGAGTCGACGCTGTGATCGAAATCCCGAAAGCACTGCAAGCAAACAACATCGCGGTCGTCGACGTGGAAGGCAACGGGCAGACACCACCGGAAATCATCGAGATCGCGATCCTGCCGGTGTCCGGCGGCATGGTCAGCGTCGACCAGATGCGTTCCTGGCTCATCCGGCCTCAACTGCCGATCACAGCGATCGTGACCCGCAAGGTGCACGGCATCAGCAACGACGACGTCGCGGATTGCCCGACCTGGGAGGAGGTTTCGACCGAGATCGGTGAAGCGCTGGCCGGCCGAACCTTGGTGGCGCACAACGCCGCGGTCGAGCAGCGCGTCCTCGCTTCTCACCTGCCGAGGTGGACACCGCCCATGGTTCTGGACACACTGCGGCTTGCCAAGCGGGTATGGCCCGACCTGCCTCGCTACAGCCTCGACAAACTCATCGAGCACACCCACCTTGACACAGCAGCGGTCGCCGAACAGAAGTACCACCGTGCAGGCCATGACACGTGGGCGGCATGGCAGCTGCTGTGCCGCCTCGTCAGCGACGGCAACCTGGACTGGACCGGGCTTGTCGCCTCCGCTGCCCCCAAGGAATTCGTGCCCGCACCCGAGCCGGAAGGGGGCCTGTGGTGAGCGCGGACAGCGAAGTCTTCCGGCCGGTCACCGTCGCGGTGATGGGCACGCATTCGACCGGGAAGACAACCTTCATCAACAAGCTGGCCGGCAGGCTTCGCCGCGACCGTATCGAGGTCGAGATCGTCGCCGATCTCGGCAGTCTCGCACTCGAAGCCGGGCTACCGATCCTGGCCGAGCACACTTGGGCCAGCACCCTGTGGATCATCGCCCGAGGGATCAGCACCGAGTTGGAGGCGTGGACTCGCGCTGATGTCGTCCTCATCGACCGCGGCGCACCGGATGCCCTCGGCTACTACGAAGCCGCGCTCGAAACCCGCAACCACCCGGCCGACCCACGCCACCTCAAACACTTGGAGGAGATAGTCGTCGGCCACAGCCGCCACTATGACTACGTCTTGCGCACAGTCCTCAACCCCGAGGAGCCATTAGGGCTGAGCAAGCCCCGCGACACCGATCTCGAATTCCGGGCACTGGCCGACCAGCACATCGAAGCCGTCCTGCAGCGACTCGGAATCGGGCACGACACCCTGACCTCCGACGGACATGACCGAGCACTCGTCGACGCCACCGCCTTCATCAAAGGACGGCTCGCCGACTCCACCACAGAACTCGACTGGGGAGATGAAACACCGAAAGTCGGTGATACACAGGCATCCTGACGAATCATGGAGATCGACGAATGGCCCGTATCGGTCGATGTGTGATCGGCATCCACCTGCGGGCCGTCGACGTCGCTCTCGTCGTTGTCGTGCAACTGGATTCAACGCGCGACGGTGGCGCCCGCTCGGTCTACACATTCCATGCCAGGAATGGTCAGGTGAGCCTGTGATCACGGAGCCGAATCTGTGCTCTGCGCTCTAGTGGTTCCCGCTCTCCGCGCTACCAGACAACACCATGGCCAGCACCCAAGTCGCCATCGAAATCCTAGCCCCGCCATCCTGGCGTCACCACCGAACCCAACGAAATCCGAAGGCGCACAGGTCCTAGATTGCGTGAGCCCGGTGCTCGAATCCCAGAAGTCCCCATCGGTACCGACAAGCAGCTACGCAGCGAGGGAAACCGGAACCCCTCGAAACGCTGCCTAGGCCTTGCCGGCGCAGAGACCCGCGCATACGTGGGCTGGAACTCGTGCCCGAGTCAATTTCAACTATGCGCACAACGACAAAGGGCAGGTCGAGATGCAGCTACAGAAGAAGGGCAAAACCGTGCAGACCTTCTGCTGGAAAGGCTATCCCGACAACCCTTCGCGCTCGGTGGAGATATCGGCAAGAGCGCGCACTCTCGCGAGATCGACTGGCGGCCAACCGAACCGTGCGCCCTGCGGCAGATCAGTGCGTTCGGGAGGCTCGAGGGAGTCCGCAACCTTCTGTGGACTCCCTCCGGACTCGGCCCGACTCGAACGGGCAGCTATCCTCTCCACACTGCGGGCGCGATCAACCTAAGCCAGCGCGCCTTAGGCGAGACACCACCGACAGTAATCTCCGGACCAAATCGCAGGCAACGACTTATCAAGTAGGCCCATTTCCCCGTCGAGGGCAGGAGGCCTGCTCGGTCGTCAGCAATTCGAGTGACGCAGCTACGGTGACCGCCGACGCCGAGCAGGCCGGGGAACCCCTGTGGCCGAACGCTTTCTGTGAACTTCAGCGACGCTCACAGCTCGCTGCGGGCGCCGCGTATGTCCGACGTCTTTCGTATGCTCAGCAAACGAAATCGGACGACAGAAGGCGCAATTGATGTTGGGAAGAAGCACTGCGGTGGCGGCGCTGGCGTGCGCCGCGATCGTGGCGAGCACCGGCTGGGCGAATGCGGGGGTAAGTCCCGAGGAGGAGCAGCGCTTCCTCGATGCCGCACGGGACCGGTCGCCCTCGCTGATGTGGGTGTCGGACAGCGGTCTACTGGAGATCGGCTATGCGATGTGCGAGGTGTACGCGAAGCGCGGCGTCGATGTTCCGACCTTGGAAGGCATGATCACCACCGCGATGGACGGGGGCTTGAGCAGGGATCAGGCCCGCGCGATCGGATCCAGCGCTGCGGTGATCCTGTGCACAGAGAACGCTCACGCGGCAATGCTGATGCCCGACTAGGTCTTGACGAACCGCGACGTCGCCACCTGATTCGGCGGTCGCGATCCGCGCGCGGGCCAGGACGTAGGGGCGGACGGTCTCCGCAAGAGGGGCACTTCGATCCATCCTGAACTCGGCATGATGGTGCGTTCGCAGCCGGCCGCCGAACCGCGCGGGAAGCGGCAGTCCAGGATATCTTGAGCCGCAGCATCAAAGCAGCTCTGGAGCGAGGCTGGGTCCCGCACCAGTGCGACACTCGGGTGGCTTTCAGTGCGCGTTCGCGGGCACCCGACGTGAACGCGTTGGTGGTGATGAAACCCAAGCGCTCGCCCATGTGAGCACTGCGACTGACCGCGCGCCGCAGTGCTCACTTCTCGCCAACGTAGGGATACCGCCCACCGGCGAGGGTGTGGTGCGCGCGCCTACCACCAAAAGCGGTTGTCAGTAGGCGACATTGACTCCGTGCTCCGCCTGGGCGCGCGTGAAGCCGTCGTACACCAGCTGATCGACCAGCCCGGACCGAGAGAACGCGGTGTACTCGAGGTACTGCTTGGCGCTCTTTGCCGCCTGCTCGTTCCAGTCCACATTCAGGCTGTCCACTGCGAACGTAGCGTCCGCGGTGGAGAACTCTTCGTACTCGAGCTGGTGGATCAGACCGCTGCGAGAGAAGGCAGAGTAGTCGAGGTACTGCTGGGCAGACCGGATGGCGTTGCGCTGGCTGGAGGTGATCTCCTGCTGTGCCGGGGAGAATTCGACCGCCAGTGTCGATACCGGCGCCGCGATGTCCGGCTGAGCGACGTCGGCCGCTGCCGAAGCGGTGTTCCATGCGGGTCCCGCCAAGGCAAGAGCGAGTACCGGGGCGCCGACCAGCCACACCCGCTTCTTCTGCTTCTTCGGCTCGGCCGCGACTGACAGGTAGCTGGGCTGTGGGGCGAGGAACGGCTCGGTCATCTGGTGCTCCTTGAAGAAGGTGTGTCGTCGCCGACGTGTCCCGCAGATGCGAGAACAGGTCAGGATGTCACATCCCACCGACCCACCGCACGACACTGACGGAATGCGGCCCTAGCGGACCGAATACCGCTGCTGGACAACTTATTTCGTCACCATCGGCTTCGGCGGGTGCGCAAGAAGCAAGGCCGGGCAGCTGACGAATCGAGTACCGCTCGCCCTGTGGCAATACCCCAGCCCTGTTGGTAGGCAACAAGGTCGACGCTGAAACAGGATGGGCCAACCCAGTCAGGGCGGTTTGGACGGACGACCAACGCCCGCGCAGCGGCATGAGCGGATATCGAAACCGGCGGTGGGTCATCGGAGCGTGCTTCGTCGGTACCTCAGTCACGCTGGGTGGTCAGGTAGATCGCTGAGGGATACGAGGGCCCGTTGATCTTTGGGGCCTGGTGTGCGCCTTGGGCTTTCGCCTGACACACCCCAGACCCGAGGTCAAAGAACGTCTTGCGCGCTCATCGACAATATTGGTCGATTGGTTGGCCGATCATCTGGCGAGATTCGTCGCCGAACACGCGGGCCGTCAGGCGTTCTTGATGGCATCCAAGCTCAACTCGGCGACTACCTGATTGACCCACGCCTCCACACGCGCGGAGGTGAGCTCGGGCTGACGGTCTTCGTCGATGGCCAGACCGACGAAGAAGCGGTCGTCGGCCAATCCTTTGGAGGCCTCGAAGTGGTAGCCCTTAGTTGACCAGTGACCCACGATTGCCGCGCCGAGTGGCTCGATGATTTCTTTGATGGTACCGAGGGCATCGACGAAGTACTCGCTGTAGTCCTCCTGGTCGCCACACCCGAACAATGCAACGAGTTTGCCGTTGAAGTTGGTCTTCTCCAGCGATGGAAGGAAGTCCTCCCAATCGGACTGGACTTGGCCGTAGTGCCACGTGGGGACTCCGAAGAAGACGATGTCGTAGCCCTCAACGTCCTCCTTGGTGGAGGTTGCGATGTCGTGCAGTTCCGCGACATCCTTGCCCAGCTGTTGCTGGATCTTGATAGCGACCTCCTGAGTTTTTCCAGTGTCGCTGCCATAGAAGATACCGACGATCGCCATGGTGCAGGTCCTGTCTCATCGAGCGGCTGGTGCAACCGCATGCCTGGGCAAAGTCAAAATTTACCGGGCCGGTGGTGGCAGTGCCCGGTGATCGCGAAGTCGCGTTTGCTCGGTCAGGGTGGTAGTCGCTTGCGGCACAGAACATTCGGGACCACCCAAGCAGGGCCTGGCACCGGGCGAATCGGCCACCTCTGAACGAAGGCCGGCTGCGTAGCAGCGTGGACGGCGACTTCCGGGGAGCATGTTGAACTCCCGTGGACCAGTGGATCCGCTGCACGGAACTCGGCATGTGCGGACACCGCGGCGGCCCCGAGATGACCCGGGGCCGTTGATCTTCCGCTGAGGCACACTGGCCGAACTGGACCGCGCGGGATGCGGCAATCAGGATGTTCGACCTCAAGCTGAAACCAGACCCGGGATCGTCGACCTGATTTCCTTGTTCTCCTTGGTAAGCGCGGATTCCTGGAGTCAGCCCTTGGTCGGGTGTCGGTGGCTTGCGGCATCATCCGGGTCATGAGTTACGACCTGAGAATCTGGGAAGGCGAGAAGCCCAGCAGCGATCGAGGCCCATGCTCTTCTCCATCCCGCGAGTCCACCATGCCGACCAGAACCACGCGAGACGAGAGTTCGGACAGCCTGATCGGCACAGACGCAACGTGCTCGCTCGGCCGGATCGGCGTTCTGGTCGACTGCGCGCCTGCGTGCCACCCAGCCTTGTAAGCGGCATGAGCGGATGTTCTTGGGACACCGGATCGCGAGCCCAGGTCGGGCCCACGTTCGATCAACACGAGCGGCTCCGGGGCCAGCTCGACCGTCGACCGTGTTAGGGCCTACCGGGATCTCCATGGGGTAATCCCTCGTTTCACTGTGATGTAGAAGGCGTCGAGATCGAGACCCGAGCGGCAAGTGTGTCTTTGGGCTTTCGCGTCACGCCCCGAGTGGGTCACGCCGTCGAGGTGCGGATAACGGCGGTCATCGCTGGATCCTCTCGGACAGTATCGGCCGATTTTCATCATTCAAATGAGCGGTATAAGTGGCTAGTAATATTGGCCGGTCGGGTGAACGATGGCAAACCTCGGAAGGTGGATGCGTGACACGGAACATGCGGGCGGCGCAGCGGGACGCGACGAAGCAGGCGATCATCGATGCCGCCGTTACCTGCATGACCGTGAGTGGCTACTCGGCTGTGCGCACGCGCCAGATTGCCCAGGCGGCCGGCGTCGCGCAGGGGACTGTGACGCATCACTTCGACAGCCGTGAAACCCTGCTCCGCGAGGCGGTGGGTCGCGTGATGGATGATCAGCTCACCTCGGCGAAGACTCGGTACGACGTGCTGGCCGCGG
This sequence comes from Nocardia sp. NPDC051832, assembly GCF_040681285.1. Classification (NCBI taxonomy): domain Bacteria; kingdom Bacillati; phylum Actinomycetota; class Actinomycetes; order Mycobacteriales; family Nocardiaceae; genus Nocardia; species Nocardia sp. NPDC051832. The sequence goes on along the minus strand of NZ_JBFAYL010000004.1, from coordinate 262,697 downwards.
CGGAACGCACACCCGAGGCTCACCTCGACATCCTCTGGTCGAGCATCACCACTCCGCAGGGATTGGCCGTCGCGCACCTGTGGTACGCGACATGGTCGGAGCCGCAGTTGATTCCGCTGGTGCGCGACCTGGAGGAGCGAATGTTTCGCTCGACGGTGCAGGCGTGGGCCGACTTTGCCGGCCGAGAACCCGACCGCGATGCCTTGATCTTCATCGACCTGGTGCTGTCGGTGATTCGCGGTCTGGTCCAGTCGATTCCGACGCGCGGATTGGAATCGGTGGAACAGCGTTGGCAGCTCGGCAAAAAGGTGCTGCTCGCGAACTCGCCCCCGCCAGTTTTCTGACGTGGCCGCCAGGCGCCGGGACGACGCCGCGCTGATCTGTCCTTTTCGCGTTTTCTGGCCGACCTCTTGTCGCCGTTCGTGCGAACGGCCATACTTCGACGGTAGTCGTTCATCTGAACGACGAATACTTCGGCGGCATTGCTGCGCCGAACAAAGGTCGAGAGGACCAAACATGACCACCGATGCTCATGTCCACGACAGCGATGATCTGTTCGGCAGTGGGCAGACGAACGGCAGATCCCTCCGTTCGATCGCTGGCGACCCGTGGGACAACCCGCTGCTCGCTCCCGGATCGATGACACATCGCCTGTTCTCCGACGTCGGGTCCGCCGTGTACGCGGCGATGGGCGTCTTCATTCTCGGAACGGTGCAGCCTGCCGTCGGGCAGGCACTCGATCAGCACGAGCCGCTGCTCAACGGCACCCGCACCCGCTCGATCGACACCGCGTTCGTGCGGATGCGCCAGAGCTACGAAATCGCGTTCGGCATCCTGCTCGGCGCGACCGCGGAAGACCGGATCACCGCGGCGTACACGCTGCGGGAACTGCACAGGGTGATTCAAGGCCGGATGCCCGGCGGCTCGCGCTACCACGCATGGCAGCGCGATGTGTGGGCGTTCGCGTGGCTCGGCATCTTCATGGGCGTTGTCGAGGCCTACGAATTCGCTCGCGGATACGCATCCGATGACGAGCGGTTCGAAGCGATCGCCGGCTGCATCGAGGTCGGGAAACTGTTCGGGGTACAGGGCATTCCCGAGACCCGGCCCGAGTTCGAGGCCTACTGGGACAACTTCATCGACAACGAGGCGGTCACCAACCAGGCGGTGCAATACATCATGGAACAGATCGGCCCAGGCATCGTGAAACCAGCACAGGCACAATGGATACCCCAGCCGTTGTGGGCGGCGATCACTTTGCCACTGCGGCGCTTGTTCCGGGTCGGCGTCGTCGCGACGTTCCCGCCCGTCATCAAGGCTGAGGTCGGATTCCGCGAAACGAGGTTCGATCGCGTCGAGGCCGCGATGCATCGGCGGTTCTGGCGGATGGTTCCCAGGCGTGCCACCGAGTACGCCGGTCAGGCGGGATTCCGGGCGCTCACCACGATCGGCGAACCGGCCTGGAAGACCGATTTCTCCGAGAAGCGGCTCGCCCAGCGGCGGGCTTCACTCGGTGCGCGCCCGTAACACCGTGCCACGCGGCGGATCTGGTACCGACGCGCCGACCTGCGGCGGATGAGCTGCCTCGACTCCGGACTGTCGAGGGCTGACGTCGCAGGCGATCGGTGGCGCTGCTCTCTCAGGGGGTGACGATGGCGAAGTTCGGGTCGGGATCGTCGAGCAGGCCGAGCAGGCGCTGGAGTGCCCCGAGGTCTCCTGTGTGGTCGATCTCGTCGAGTCCTTGACCGGCCAGCAGTGCCAGGAGTTTTGTTTTGGTGAGGGTGAGGGTGAGATCGACTTCGGTCTTGCGTCGTGGGTCGAGGGTGCGGATGAGTGCCCCGTTGGACAGGGTCAGTCGCATGGTGGTGTCGAGATCGGTGAACTGCCAGTCGATGACGAATGTTTCGGCGGCGGCGCGGGGGCCGTTGATGCGGATGGCCAAGGTGTCGAAGAGTTGCTCGATCGACAATGCGGCGGCCATTCCACCGGCGAGGTTGAGTGCGGTGGGGTACACACCTTCGCGGAGTTCTTTGGCGCCCATCAGGTAGAAGCCGCGCCAGGTGGCGTTCTCGGCACCGTATCCGAGTCGGGTGTAGACCTCGGCGAGCGCGTTCTTGGCGGTGGCATTGGCGGGGTCGGCGAAGACCGCGTGCTTGAGCAATTCGGCGGCGAAGCGCAGATCGCCTTCACCGGTGAACTCGGCGGCCTTGTCGATGACCGCGTCGATGCCGCCCAAGGCTCGGACGTAGCGGGTCGCGGCGGCTTGGGGCGGGTGCTGCCACAGGGAACTGGGGTGACCGTCGAACCAGCCGAGGTAGCGCTGGTAGATGGCCTTGACGTTGTGGCTGACCGAGCCGTAGTAGCCGCGCGTGCTCCAGGAGTCCTGCAGGCCGGGCGACAATTCGATCTGTTCGGCGATCTCGGCACCGGTCATGCCCTGGTTGAGCATGCGCAGGGTCTGATCGTGCAGGTAGCAGTAGAGGTCGCGTTGGACGCTGAGGAATTCGATGAGGTTGTCGGTGCCCCAGGTCGGCCAGTGATGCGAGGCGAACGCGACATCGGAATCGGTGGCGAACATGTCGATCGCCTCATCGATGTAGTGCGACCACACCCTGGCGTCGCGGACCAGGGCTCCGCGCAGGGTCAACAGGTTGTGCAGGTTGTGGGTGGCGTTCTCGGCCAGGCAGACCGCGCGGTGGGCCGGGAAATGGAAGTTCATTTCCGCGGGGGCCTCGGTGCCCGGGGTCATCTGGAACACGATGGGTACGCCGTCGACGATCTCGCGTTGCCCGGTTGTGGTGATGTCGATCGTGGGTGGGTACAGGCTGAAGGTGCCGGTGGAGGTCTGGATCCCGAGTCCGGTGCTCATCTGCCCGTCGGCGGCCGGTGTCAGGCCGATGGCGTACATGTAGCTGGCGCGCCGCGTCATGGCGGTGCCGGCGTAGACGTTTTCTGCGACGGCCTCGGCCATGAACCCGGCCGGTGCCAGGATCGGAACCTGTCCGGGTCCGTCGGGGAGCACACCGGCGACGCCGCCGAAGTGGTCGCCGTGGGAATGGGTGTATATGACGCCGGTGACCGGACGCTCCCCGCGGTGCTCGCGATACAGCGCGAGCCCGGCTGCGGCGCACTCGGTCGAGATGAGCGGGTCGATGATGATCACGCCGGTATCGCCCTCGACGATGGTCATGTTCGAGACATCGAAGCCGCGGATCTGGTAGAGGCCCTCGGTGACCTGGTAGAGGCCGTTCTTCACGGCGAGCTGGGCTTGGCGGAACAGGCTGGGGTTCACCGTGTCAGGGCACAGTCCCTCGAGGAACGCGTATGCGGAGGTGTCGAACACGATCGCCCCGTCGGTGTTGCGGATGGTCATCGGGGTCAAGGTGGCGATGAACCCGCGATCAGCGTTCTCGAAATCGGTGCGATCCTCGTAGTTCAGCGCCATTCTGGATCAACTCCTCGGTTCGACGATCGATGCTGTGAGTAACCGATTGTCTAGGCCAGCGATAGTCCCCTCCCCACTCGACACGGATGAGTTCCACACCGTGACCTCCCACGCCTCGGGCGCGATCGATGCGGGCCATCCGTAGTGGTTCGCGAATTCGGTGAGATCGGCATTCTCGGCCGATCTCCCCGCCGCCGTCGACGGCGGGCGACTCGGTGCTATCGGTTGGCGATTTCGGCGCGGAATGGGCCGCCGACGCTGGTCCGCGCTATCAGGGGCAGGGGTATCCCGACACTGTCGTCTCGACGTTGGCGCCCGAGCCCGCCCGTCGACCTCTTCGAACGGGATACGCCTCGAGCACTGTCATCGGCTACTTAATACTGGCGGTAGGGCTTGATCCCGGCCAGGATCGGGCCTAGGTGCCCGGTGAGAAGCTCCCTAATCGGCTGCCCGCCAGCGTCATTGGTGTGGCTCAATAATGGCTTGCCTCTCACCGGTCACCGTGCCGGGAATGGCTGAAGAGGGGTTTGCCCACAGCTCGAAGTAGCGGTGCCTTCCCGCACGGACCTCACACCCCGACACGGAAGGGCGCCGCTGGTGGTGGTCATCATCGGAATGGACCCGCACAAACGCTCCGCCACGATCGAGATCATCGATCCCGGCAGCAATATTCTTGCCACAGGGCGATACGGCACCGACAACACCGGCTACGCCGAAATGCTCGCCACCGCAAGGCAACACACCGAGCGGGTGTGGGCGATCGAGGGCTGCAACGGCGTCGGCCGACATATCGCCCACCGCCTGGTCCACGACGGGGAAACCGTGATCGATGTGCCAGCGAAACTTTCGGCACAGGTGCGGGTATTCGCCACCGGAAACGGCCGCAAAACCGACCCTGTCGACGCTCATTCGGTGGCGTTGGCCGCGTTGCGGGCACCGAACCTGCGTCGAGTCCAAGCCGATCCGGAGTTGATCGCATTGGGCATGCTCGCCGATCGCCGCGACGAACTCGGCCACGCCCGCACCGAGACGGTCAACCGTCTGCACCGGCTACTGCTGGAACTGCTGCCCGGCGGGGCAAAGAAATACCTGACCGCGATGCAGGCACGCAAGCTGATCGCCACCGTCAAACCCCGCGACCCGGCAGGCAAGGTCCGGCGCCGCCTGGCCGTCGAGTTGATCGGCGAACTCGAAACCATCGACCGCAAAACCAAAGCCGCGGACAAGGAGCTCCGCCAACTCGTCGCCGAGCGCGGCTCCACGCTGACCGATCTCAACGGCATAGGCCCGGCCGGCGCAGCCCGATTGCTGGCCGATGTCGATGACATCCACCGATTCCGGGACCGGAACCGGTTCGCCTCCTGGAACGGCACCGCACCCCTGGACGCCTCCTCTGGCCAGCAGCAACGCCATCGGCTCTCCCGCGCCGGAAACCGCAAAATCAACCGCGTCTTGCACACCATGGCCATCGTTCAACTACGCCGCCCCAGCGCCGGGCGCGTCTACTACGACCGCCGCAGAGCCGAGGGCAAGACTTCGATGGAAGCGATGCGCGCTGAAACGGCGCCTATCGAACGTGGTCTACGCACGCATGCTCGCCGATCAGCGCAGAAGAGAAAAGGCAAGCCCGGGAGGGCAATCGGGGGCGACTACGGACTCCAGCGCGACCGGCTCAACCCCGCACACCGGCACTTCGGACAAGCCACAACCCGGACTCACCGCTAACCAGAATAGCCCCGACCTGCAACGCATGTCTTGACACGAGAGGGGAGCCACTATGGTGCGTTGCCGACGCTGAGGTCAGCTGCTGCTGGACGCCACGCTGGGCTTGGTCAGCACGGGCGCGGACGCGGCGCTCGCGCAACTGGACTCCGAGGACCCGCGCGTCCGCATCGTCGTGCTCTTCGACAGCCTGACCGCGAATACTCAGCAATCCCTGCCGATGCGGCGCAGGCTGGTCAAGCTGACCGTGGATGCCCTGCCCCGCCGAAGGGCAGCCCCGCCGCGGCTACCGGCGCGTGCGCTGGATCGAAAAGCCTGCCCTGGAACCGTTGCGAAACCAGTTGCCGCCCACTGAATTCGAACGCCTGGTGTCCCAGGTCGCCCTGGTGGTCGGCTGGGAGGCGGTCATCGTGTTCACCGACGTGCGCGGACTGAATCCCGAATCCGCCCGCGAACTCTGCACCATGGCGGCCCGCGCCCTCATCGAGGCCGCCACCCGCGGCTGAGCACGGGCTGCCGCGACGCTAGCCGGCGACGTCGCCGTGGCGCAGCGCGGCGATGATCGCGAGCGTCGGCGTGCCCGGCCTCGGCGTGGTCGTGCATCGCGTATTCGGCCGGATCGTTCGTCGCCGGAGTGCGGAGCGGGCCGTGCCGCGTCCGGTCCCGGTGATCTGTACCGGGACCGGCCGCGGAGTCGACGATCGCATTCGACACCTCGGTTCGACGGCGAGGTCCCGGCCCCAGTGAGTGCCGCGAGCTATAACAGTTCCAGCGAGTGGATCGGCTGGAAGAAGGTCGACGTCGCAGATCAGGCAGCAGATCGCCGCACCACTGTCGACAAGGCAACCACCTCGACACCAGTGGATGGGAGTTTGATGTGACACCACCAGCACGCCGCGACTCCGACGACGACAACTCCGCTACACGGTCGCGGCGATCGTTCATCCGGGCCGTCACGGCGACAGCCGGAGCAGGCGCTCTCGCGCTCCTCGGCATGGCAACAGCCAAAGCCGACACCTGCAGCCGAATTTCACAGACCTGGAAAGGCAACTGCACCAAAACCGAGCATTGCGACAGGCAGTGTCGAAACTGGGAACAGGCGGAAAGCGGGAAGTGTTCGCGTTCGGGTTCGATTGTCCGATGCTATTGCCAGTTCAAGTGCTGAACCACCACCCGATCGCCCTGGCTTTGCTGCTGCTCATCACCCGCTTCGCGTTGGCACTGACACTGTTGCGGGCGGGGCTGGCCAAACTCGGCGACCCACACCGGTTCCGGGACGCGGTCACCAGCTACGCACTGCTGCCTGCCCTGGCGGTCCGGCCCGTCGCCGCCACCGTCACCGCGACCGAGCTCGGCTGCGGAACCCTGCTGATCACCGGCATCCTGCCCGCACCGGCCGCGATCATCACCGCGATACTGCTCACGATCTTCGCGGCGGCGATGGCCCTGAACCTCGCGGCGGGGCGGCGGATCGACTGCGGATGCGCCGGAGCAGACCATGCACAACCGATCAGCTGGGCACTGATCACCCGCAACCTCGCCCTGGCCGCCCTGGCTGTGGTCGTCGCGATCGTGCCCGTCGACGGACTCGCCATCCTCACCGGCCCACACCCGAGAGCGACGATGTCGGTGGCACCCGAGATCGCGTGGGCGTCGTTACTGACAGTGCTGACCGGATCGGTGGGATGGCAACTGACCGTCCGCGGCCACCGCGTCACCGCTTCGGCACGAAAACTGACGAACTCTTCTTCGAGCGGAAGGTGACATTGTGAGTTGGCCGTGGATCACGGTACTGATCGCCGTGTCTGTCGTCGTCGTCATCCAGTCGGTGATCCTGCTCGGACTACTCACCCGGATCGGGCCTCTGCTGGAACGGCTCGGTGACGAACTCGGCGAACCGACACTGCCCAGCGTCGGTGAACTCGTTCCCGATCTCGCACTCACCCACACCGATGGACACCCGATCAGCACCCGAGACCTGCCCCGACCGTCGTTGATGGTGATCGTGGACCCGCACTGCGGGCACTGCGACCGGCTACTGGCCGCCCTCGGTGCGCCCCTGCCATCCGGACTCGTCGTGATCGCCGATTCCAGCCCGGCCGGACGCGCCCAGGTCGCGAACCTACCGCAGTGGGTCTCGACCTTTTACCAAGACGACGAGATCCTCACCCGCACAATGAAAATCGGCGCGACACCGGCCGCCGTCACCCTCGATCACGATCTGCGTGTGGCAGCCGCGACCCACCCCAGCAGCGTCGCCGATCTGCAGGCCCTCGCCACGGCGATCACCCCGCACAAGACCCTTCCCCTCCGCGAGACAACCTCATCCCACGGGTACGCTCCGGCCCGCTGATTCGATGCCGAGCGACGCGCCAACCCGTTCATCGGTCGCAATGACGCAGAGCATCCTCTCGTCAGTACGGGCTGGCCGGTTCGGTCAGCGCGACCAGCGGTTAGTTGGACACTTGCAGGCAGGATCAGGTCCCGGCCAGGATTTGATCCAGGTGCCCGGCGGGAGTGCTCGCTCAGGGTGCCATTACCGTGCGAAGGCGCGACGGCTGTGCATCGCAACCCTTTGCGCGACAGAAGAACCAGCCAGCCGTCGCGATGGCTGGCTAGTCGAATGCAGGCGCTTCCTCCTCCTCTTCCTTCGAGGTCGGCACTATTGCTGTCGCGATGCCGGTCGGGCGGTTGCCCACTGGTACAACGGCATGCACGTTTGGTGCTCTCGTAACAAGGATCATGCTGAGAGTGTTGTCGCCGGAGTTGGTGACATAGGCCCACCTGTCCTCGTAATCGAATACGATCCCGGCCGGCGAAGCGCCCACTGGAAACGTCCTTGTCGCCGACCGGGTTACAAGGTCGACCACGGTCACCGTGTTGTCGTCGGCGTTGACGACCCAGACCTCGGATTGCCTGCGGCAAATCGCGACAGCGACGGGCCGTGCGCCGACGGCGACCTCGAACAGGAACGTGCCATCCGCCGGGTCGAGTACCGCGACGACATTGCGGTCTGGATACACCATCGCGAGGATCGGGAATTCCACCCGGTCGTCGGAGGTAAAGGCCATCGCCCTCGGCGCGGTGTCCGCCCGCCCGCCGTCATTCCATATCTCTTGGTTGGTGGACACATCGAAGCAGGCCACGGTAGCTGTAGCCGCACTCGCTACGACAACCGCTCGCTGTTTCTTCGCACCCGCCGAATCCCATTCCGGCGCCAGCACTGCCAGGCTGACCGGTGACTTGCCGTACGCACGCCGCTCTCGATAGAGAGAGGAAGAGGGGGTGACGAAGAGCAGGTCCTCTGCCTCGGAATCGGCGACCGCGATCACCTTCAAGTCGGGTCCCGCGGCCACGGCATCGGGCCGTATCTTGTCTCCGAGATCGATTTCGACTTCGACCTTGCCCTTCTCGACGTCGACCACCACGACCTTGCGGGAATCGACACAACCGACTGCCACAAAGTTCCCGAGGCGAGAACACGTGACGCTGGTCGGGGCGCCCAGCCCGGAGATGATGGTCGAAGCCGCCGCGACCTCGGATGTACTCGGAACCGTGTCGAGACTCTTGGTCAGCACCGTGGTGTCGAGGATGGTCAAGGAATTGTCACCGGTAGTGCAGATCACCAACTTGCAGGGGATCGCCTGCGTGCTCATGTTCACGCCCTCCTTATGCATCGCTACCACCCGCACCCGCTCAGGAATGCCAGCCCCGCAACGGGATTCGTTACAGAATGGACGACTGGATGCCCACTCTTTGATCAGAGACACCCGACCAGCGGGCCGACTTTCCCGACAATCGACGCCCGGCACTCAGCATTACCAGGCATTGAAACTGCCCGAGTACACCTCGGGCCGTGGATCTTCCGTCGGATCGCTCCGGCCGCGCAAACCGCCCAGCAGGCGGCATGAGACCTCCGATCGCGCTAACTGTCAAGCTGCAGTGGTTGGCTCGGGTTCGATCAACGGTCCAAATGCCTTCGCCGAGTCGTAAACCTGGCGGGTTTGCAGGCAGTGGTAGAGCTGGCCGAGCATCTTGTTGAACAGGTGTCGAACCGCAGGGGCGTGACGGTCACCGCGCTGGCGACGCTGCCGGTAATGCTGTTGTGCCGGACCGGAATTCATAACCATCGAGGCAGCCCAGACCCAGCCGACAGCAGCGAGGCGATCGTTCTTGATCCGTCGGAAGGTGACCGAGACGATCGGGATCGGTTCTTCGGCAGTGTCGCCGGCCTCGGTGAGCAGTCGGGTCAGCTCGGTGAAACCCGCAAGGTCGTCGCTGATCCGTTTCTTGGCGATCAGCGTGCCGCCAGCATCGACAATGGCGATATCGTGGTGGTCCTCGGCCCAGTCGATGCCGCAATATCGGTTCAATTCGTCCTCCATCAACAATGGGTTTCTGCTGGTCAGAACCCGAGTGAGAACGCGCAGCACTCTACTTACAAGCCTCTGTGGGCTGGCCTCCGATGAGCTGTTCGCGATCCCAGCGCACCCCCACGGCGCCGGTCTGCATCAGAGCTCGAAGGCTCTGGCGTTGAAGTGGGCGTCTTGTCGTGGGAGCGGGCTCGAACCACGATCGATCTCAACCGATAACGGCGGTCGAATCGCCGAAGACACACCATGTCAACGGAATCCGACCGCCGTTCCACCACCGGCGTCCGCGGTCTCAGCCAGGGCTCCCGGCCCTGAGTGCGTTCAGGGATCGCGGTGGCGAGATCATTCGTTGCCAGATAAGTAGAGTGCGTTCCGGCGCAGTCCGTCCGTGTCGAGCGATGATCTATCGCGTGGATGGATTTCTGGTCTTGGTGAACGGACTACCCGGAGCAGGCAAAACGACCTTGAGCCCAGCTCGGACGGTCAATGGACGCGTGGTTTCTGTCCAAGGACGCCATCAAGGAAGCGCTTGCCGCCGGTATCGGAAATGCTGTCGACGTACCGGAATTGGGCGGCATCGCTCACCAATGGCAGCTATCCATCGAGACCGGCAACGTCTGGCCGAGGAATGGGACAACAGGGCGACCACGCCGCACCGCTCCGGGTCGCCTGAACCTCGCGGGTGAAGTGTGTGCCGCCCGGCGCATGTGACCGATCTCAGTTTGTTTCGGGAGTCCGGCCGGCGTGGCGGCCGGCCAGGCTGCGATGCAGCAGCGGCAGCAGTGCTTCCCAATGATGTTGCAGTGCATCGGGATTGAACGCGGCGGTATCGGACATGGTGAATCCGTGGACGGTGCCCGGATACACCTCGCTGTCGTATCGGACCCCGGCTATGTCGAAGGCTTCGCGCAGTGCGGCGATCGCGGTCGCGGGCATGGATTGTTCATCGTGTTCGGCAAGCCCGAGATAGACCTTCGCCGACAGGCGCGATGCGAGAAGGTGTGGGCTGTCGGGCGTGTCGGTCACCAGTGGACCCGGATGGAAACACGCTACTGCCGCGACCTGTCCAGGACGGGCCGCCGCGGTGCGCAGCGCCAGGCCCGCGCCCATGCAGTAACCGATCACGGCTACCGGCCCCGGCCTCACCTGGGGTTGTGCGCTCAGGAAATCCAGGTAGGCGAGCGCGTCGCGTTCCGCGCGTTCGGTGGTGTGCTCGCTGATCACAGGCATCAGCCGGGCGAAGAACGGCTCACGATTCTCAGCCCGGGTCAGATCCGGGATTCCGATCACCGGCGCGGGCCCGTGTCGGTAGAACAGATTGGGTACCAGCACGTAATAGCCCTCCCCCGCGAGTTTTTCGGCCATTTCCCGCAGCACCGGCCGCACGCCGATCCCGTCGGGGTACAGCAACACGCCGGGGTAGCGCCCCCCTGACGCGTAGGGGTAGGCGATCAGCGCGTCGGCACTGCCGTCCGGTGTGGGGATCTGAACTGTGGTGCTGGGCATTCGCGCTCCTTCTATCGTCTGTGACGTTCCGATCGAGCCATCGAGTCGTTGATGCATCAGCTATTCCACAACCTCAATAGAGGTTCAGGTCAACACCTCCGAGATTCCGCCTGATGCCCCATCTTGGATAGCTTTCAGGGATTTGACATCAACATAGGTTGAGGTTATCTCCTCGATCTTGTGCCGATCTCAGCTTCTGAGGCGACCCGCGGTAGCTGGCGGGAAATGCTCTCTCATGACCATGCTCCGACCACCGTTCTGATCGGTGGCGTGATGCTGCTCGACGGTGTCAGCACCTGGGTCACCACAAGTTTGCTGCCCACTGCGGTGGATGACATCGGTGGCCGCCAGCTCTACGCGTGGGCTACGACGGTCTTCCTGCTCACCTCGGTGATCGCCGCCCTGCTCGTGGCCCGGACCGTCTCCGGCGTCGGTGCCAGAACTGGCTTCGAGATCGGATTGGGAGCGTTCATCGTAGGCACTTTGACCGCCGCCGCGGCACCGGCCATGCCGGTTCTCCTGGCCGGCCGGGGCATCCAAGGCGCCGGAGTCGGCCTGGTAGCCGGACTGTCCTACGTCAGCGTCCAAGCCGAGTTGCCGCAACGGCTGTGGAGCCGCGCCTCCGGGCTGATCTCGGCAGCGATGGCGGCTGGATTCTTCATCGGTCCGCTGATCGGTGGCATCTGCGCTCAGCTCGGCCTCTGGCGACTCGCGTTCCTCGTCGTCGCCGCACTGACGGCACCGCTCATGCTGCTCGTGCCGCGAGCGATACGACGCCACCAGCGCGACCGGCGCCTGGACCCGATCCCGGTCGGGTCGGTACTGCTGCTCACCGGCAGTGCAGCCCTGATCGGTGTGGCCGGCCTGCGAACCGATCCGGCCTTCACCACGATCGCCGTCGCAAGCGGGCTGACGCTGATCGCGATATTCCTGCTGCGCGAAAGCCGCCCCCGACAGCGCGCACGAGTCCTGCCCCTGCTGACCTACACCAGCGGCGCCCCGCTGGCGCGGCTCTACCTCACCCGCGCATTGATCACGATCGCCGCCTCCGCCGAGGCGTTCATCACCCTGTTCGGACAAGAACTCGGCAATCTCACCCCCGTTGCGGCCGGATTCCTCGGAACCGCGCTACCAGTCGGCTGGGCACTGACACAACTGGCCAGCTCGACCATCGACAGCGCCACACTGATCCGTCGACTCAGCGTGATCGGACCTCTCCTCACCGCAGCGGCCCTCGCCTTCACCGCCACCCTGCACCACACCCAGCCCAGTGGACTCACCATCACAGGATGGGCGCTCGGCTACCTGCTCGCCGGATCCGGAATCGGCATGGCCATGCCCCACCTCACCGTCGCGGTCATGGCCGCCGCCACCACACCCGGCGAGGCCACGAAAGCATCCGCTGCCATGAACACCGTCGGCCTGTTCGCCTTCAGCATCGGCTCCGCCCTCGGGGGCACAATCCTCGGACTCGCCCATCCTTCATTGCCGCGAGCCGGCCACTACCTGCTCCTGGCCTGCGCAACCTCGGCCACCCTGGCCGCACTGATCGCCACGAGCACACTCCGATCCACCACCACCGGACCGGAACAGCGAAGCATCTGAGCACCTGCACAGGACGCAGCCGGCTCGGCGGCCGGCCCGTGCCCGCGTCTGGTGAACCAGGCGCTGATGAGCCGGGCGAGCATGCTCGCACGACCGGCAGCTACCCGGCCGCTGCCCCGAACGCACCCTGCGTATCGAATCCGCCGACAGCACCCCCGAACGGACACCACGATTCCCAGCGACCGGCCCCGCCTGGGCGTAGTCCGGTCTGCGGATGGTTAGCAGGGCGATAGAGTTCCGAAGTGTCGCACTCTATTTCTGCACTGATACTGCCCGGTCCATACAACGCCGATGCAGCGGACAAGTGGGACCTGGTACCAGTGCCTCTGCGCGGCGACCTGACACTGTTTCATATAACCCACTACTACACGGCGTATTGGCAAGCGTCGCTTGGGGTTACAGGGTATTTCAACCTCGGGCCGCAGGCGCGTCCCCTGTTGTTCCCCACCGAGAACGTAGTAGCTGTGCTGGCAGCGGAACTCTCTGCCCGACCGGAGCCAACGTTCGCGGTGGTGGCTACAGACTATTTCGGCGGTGCAGGCGACCAGTACGCAGCCGTTTCCGTTGACGGTGGGCCCATACATTCGGTGCGGCTCATCAACGACGCACTTCGCGTTCTCGGGATTAGACCGGCCAAAGGGTTGGATGAATTCGACACAGTCGGTTTGGGCAGTCATCGATCAACGCCTGACTACATGGATCGCTACGGGGATCTTTGCGATGATCTTGGGGTTTGAACAGCCAATGGACATCACAGTCAGTATGTTCGGCGCGGTGCCGGACTGAGCCCGCCGGCCGAGCGCTCAGCGCCAGAAGAGTGCGTTTGTCTGGTGTGGTTACTGTTTGACGAAGTCGCCAGGCTTGTACTTGCGGTCGAAGAATTCTTGGGTGGGTCCGTACCAGCGGATGAGGCTGAACCAGCCCTTGCCGGGGGTGGTTTCGAGCCAGTTTTGTGCGCCTTCGGGCGGATTCGGTCCGACATGGAAGGTCACCGATCCGTCCGGGTTGAATTTCAGGTTGTTCATCGAGTTCAGCGACGGATACACCTGCCCGGGGACATCAACTCCGGAGGCGGTGTCGGCGTCGTAGACGGTGACCGACCAGAGGATCTGTGCGGGTGGGTTGGCGGGCAGGTCGATGGTGTAGTGGTTTTCCCCGCGCAGGTACTCACCGTTGCTGTCCTTGTATGCCGCACCGTATTTGGCACCGGCTCCGACGATCGAGCCCATCATTCCGGAGCTGATGGAGTAGGCGTTGATGAACATGTGCGCCTTGGCGTCGACGTCGGTGTAGCCGGTGGTGCGGACACGGAATTCTTCGTCGAGCAGGGTGTGCCAGAAGTCGTCGAGTTCGGTTTTGGCGTGGGCGACCCAGTGCCGATCCGACCACCACAGGGCGTTGGTTTCCTGATCGAAGTGGGCGGCGATGTTCTTGGCCATCCGCCACCCGGTCTTGGCCCCTTGGTCGAGTAGGTCACGCTGGTGGTCGGTGGGCTTGAAGTCGGTACCTTTACTGATGCCCAGGGCCGCAAGGACGCCGTGCATGTAGGGGTCTACGGTGTCGAGTTGCTCGCTCTGGATCAATTCGTCGAGCATGTCGAAGTAGGAGCCGTCCTTCGGGAACAGGGCATTGGCCGGGATGTCGGAAACGTGTTTGAAGTCCATCGGTTTCGCCTCGCCCCGCAGTGGGCGCACGATCAGCCCCTGCACTGCCTTCACCCCGGGGGTGAGGTCGTCGACGGACTGGAAGAAGCCGCGCTGGAAGATCAGTAGCCCGTTGGTGCGGCATTCGTAGACGAAGAAGTCGCCCGGGTCGACCCCTAGGTCCTCGATCTTCTGACCGGCCGGGACGATGAGGTACTTGCCGCCATTTCCCTTGTCGGGCCCGGGAATTCCGATATCGCCGAGGTATTGGACGCCGTCGATGTTCGGGCCGGTCAGTGGGCGGTGCCAGAAATCGTCGAGCAGGCCCTGGATCTTCGGTGGTGCCTCGAGCACGAGTGGGCCGGTCTGGCTCAGGTCGGCGAAGCCCATGCAGTAGATGACGTCGGAGTTCGGGGTGGTGATGACGGTGTTGGGTTTGAGGCGTTTCTCGTACACCGACATGACGTTGTAGCCGGTGCCCGCGACCGCGCCGAGCCCCTTCTTCATCGCGTACATGTTCACCGCGGGTAGCGCCCAGAGATAGCTTTGCGTGGCGCGCTGGAAGAACAACTCATCGTCGAGCATCGTGGCGCTCTCGTCGGTGGGATATCCCCCGGAGAACTCCGCATCGGCCAGGGCACGGTACTGATCGCCGTTGGATCCACCACCGGAGCCTCCGTTGGATTTGTTGTCGCTCGCGCAGGCCGCCAACGTCCCGCCCGCACCCACGGCCACGGCCGCCAGACCTGCTGCACCGAACGCTGATCGCCGTGTCATCTGCCAACCCATGATGTGAGTTCCTCTCCGCTGATCGAGTTTGGTTGCGGCTGCTGCAGTACTCCTCGCGAGTGAGCCATGTCGGCAACCAACGAATCCGGGCGATCAAGCGGGCTGGATAGCGGGGGGCTGCCAGCTGCCGTCGAGGATCGGGTCTTTACCCCAGTAGGCCCGGATGTAGAGCGAGAACGCGCCGGAAGGGGCTGGAAGCCAATTGGATTCGCGATCCGGACCGGGATTCGGGCCACCCGCGTAAAGGGTGAGCGAACCATCCGGATTGCGTTTGAGGTCTTTGTTCTTCGTGCCGAGCGAATACCGTTTCAGGTCATTGGGGTTGAACAGGTGTTTGTCGTTGTAGAGCGTCAGCGACCAGAACCCGTTGACCGGGGGTTCCTGCCCGGCCGGGAAGGAGACGCTGTAGCCGCGGTTGCCGTCCAGTGGCGCGCCGGTGGCGTCGTTGTCGGTGTAGAAGTACTGGGTCTCGGTGGGCCGGTTGTCGTACATGTTCGACTTGGCGGTGCCGGTGCGGTTGAAGTAGTCCAGCCCGTACTGGGCGTTGTTGACCGACCGATTCCAGCCGTTCCCGGCGGGCAGACCGTTGTGCTTCCACGCGAAGAACTGTTTGATCACATCGTTTTCGGTGGCGACGGCGGTATCGGTCAGCACCTGTTTCAGGGTGGGATTGTTGTCGGCGGCGTCGAGCATGCTGCGGAACTGCCCGTACAGTCCTTCCTCGCCGGGCAGTGGCGGCACCTGGTCGAGGACGGAGGTGAATTCGTCGAAGAACTTCTCGGGCACAACCCATTTCGTCTCACCACCGTCGGAAGCGGCGCCGGGCAGGGTGGGCAGTTTCGACCAGTCGGTGGTCTTCTGTTTGCCGTCGAAGTCGGACAGCGGGTAGATCATCACCTTGCTCAGCGGGTCCTGGATCGCCGCGTGGTCTTCGGGAGTGGCGTCCATGAAAACGCGCGGGATGGCGTTGGCGATGCGAGTGGGACTGCGGAAGGTCTGTTCCACGCCCTTGGGTACGTCGCCTTTCCAGTTCGGGCCCGCGAGCAGATAGAAGCCGGGCTTGGTGCCGTAGGGCTTGCCGAGCTGCCCGAACTGATCGGTGCGCTGGTCGTAGAGCGCATACACCCAGAACCGGTCGCCGAAATCGGGGACCTGCGCGATCACCGGCTGCTCATCGAGGTCGAAGAACGCCAATCCGTACACCACATCCTGATTGGGGCAGGTGACGAAGGTTTCCGACGGGTCGACATAGTTCGACAGCATCGCGAGGTGGCCCTGCGGAGCGGCCGGGACGACACCGTTGACCAGGCCGGGCTGCGGCGCTTGGATGCTCTGGTCGTGGCGGTTGCGGGCATTGACCAGCGGCCAGCCCCACACATACGCGGTTTGAGCGATGGTGCGGGCGTAGGAGTCGAACATGTCGATGCCGGTGACCGGCTTGGTCAGCTCGGTCGAGGAGCCCTCAGCCGGGCCATCGGCCTTGACCGCGTTCTTTTCGGTCGGCGCGGGCACGGAGGTGGAACTCGGACCGCTCGCGGACCCCGAATCGCTCGAACAGGCCGCCAACGCGGCTCCGGCACCGAGTGCGACCGTTGCGACGCTCACCCCGCGCAGTGCGGATCGGCGGGACAAGCTGGGCGTCGGTGGTGGGCTGGTGGCATCCGATCGGGTGTCGGTGAGAGAGGTTTCCGTTCCGATAAGCCACCGTTTGCCCACAGTTATCTCCTGTTCGGTCGAACCAGTTGTGCGTACCGACAGAGCCTTTCAAAAGCAAAAGTTACACCAACAAATCAGATAGCTGACAATTTCCTGAAGCTCGTATCGGCATCCACACCGGCCAGTGCGGCACGTCACCCGTGCGGCGTCGAACGCCCTCGACTCGGTATTTTCGTGCGCTCGGCATAGGTCACCCAAGGGGCCGAGATCGCATCGCCGATCTGCAACTGTTCACTCGCCGGATTGAGGCAGTTGGTGGTCCGACGCGTCGCTTCAGCGTGGTAGGTCGGGGGAGTGGGTTTGTGCGCCGGATGCGCCAGGGTGGCTGATAGTCCGGTCGGCGTGGGGGTAAAGCTCAGGGATGAGGTGCTGGGTATGCGCGGGCGGGCATGCCAGGGCCGCCAGCGCGGAAGGCGGCGGGGGCGTGGCGGACGGTGGTCTGGACGTACTCGCGCAGGCCCTCTTCGGCGTATTCGCGGCCGAAGCCGCTGTGTTTGGTCCCGCCGAAGGGTGCGCGCAGGGTCATTCCGGTTCGGTTGTGAGTGTTGATGAAGGTGAAGCCGGCTTCCAATTGGGCCGCGAAGGTGAAGGCGCGGTCTTCGTCGGCGGACCAGACCGAGGCGCCGAGGCCGAGTTCGGAGTCGTTGGCGCGGGCCAGGGCTTCCTGTTCGGTTTCGTAGGTGAGGACGGGGACGGCTGGGCCGAACTGTTCCAGGCGGACCAGGTCGGCGTCGTCAGGGAGGTCGAGGGCGAGCGTGGGGGTGACGAAATAGCCGTCGCTGTCCGGTACTTCGGCGAGTGGGAGCATCCAGCCGCCGCGGTTCCAGGCGTCGGCGACCAGGGCGGTCATGCGGTCCACGGCGGTGGGGGTCACCAGCGGGCCCATGGTCACGTGCTCGTCGAGCGGGTCGCCGACCGTCAGAATTCGCTGGGCGGCGGCCAGGTAGGACTCGACGAACTCGTCGAACCTCGGGCGCGGCACGTATAGCCGTTTCGCCGCCATGCAGACCTGTCCGGCGGTGGCGAACGAGGCCAGCACCAAGCGCTCGTAATCGTCTGGCGTGAGCGTGAAGTCGTCGAGGAAGACCGCCGGGTCGTTGCCGCCGAGCTCGAGCACGACCGGGGTCAGCGCCTGCCCGGCCGCCGCCGCGATACTGCGCCCGGCCTGCTCACCGCCGGTGAACGCGACCTTCCCGACCAGCGGATGCGAGACCAGAGCCAGCACCGTTTCGGCCCCACCATGAATGACGCGCACACCCGGCAGCAGCGCGGCCACCTTGCCCACCGTCAGCGGCGCCAGCGGAGAAGGCTTGAGCACCACGGTGTTTCCCGCCGCCAGCGCCGGCCCCAGCTTGAGCATCGACAGAATGATCGGCGCGTTCCACGGTGTCACCGCCGCCACCACCCCATACGGTGCGGGCGTGCACGCGACCCGTCCCAGCTCGTCGTCCAACACCTGCGGGCCCAGCACAGCGCCCGCATTGTCGCGCACCCACCGCAGATACGTTGCGGCGAAACCGATCTCGCCGCGGCAGTCCGCCACCGGCTTGCCGCTCTCCCGCGCGAGCAGCGCCGCCAACTCCGAGCACCGCTCGTCCATCCGGTCGGCGGCCACCCCGAGCGCGGCCAACCGCACACTGAGTGGCCGCGCCGACCACTCCCGGAACTCCTGATGCGCCGCGTAGACAACGTCATCCACAGACTCCGCCGATGTCACGGGTACCGACCCCACGATCTCCCGCGGCCGCGCCGGATTCTCGCGCTGGATCCTCATGAGCAGCTCCTAGTTACAGCGAGTTCGATGCGAATTCCCCTCGCGCCCCTGACCTCGGAGCCGCCGCAGGATGGACCGCGAGAAAGCTGGGCGGCGTTGGCGTGCGGGCGGGGGCGTGGGGTTTCACGGCTGGTTCTCCAGGGAATCGAGGAGGCAGGCGCGGCGTAGGTAGGCGCGGGCGGCGGTAGGGCTGGCGGCCAGGGCGCGGAGGTGGTCGTGGTAGGCCGGGTCTTGGGTGCGGAGGCGTTGCCAGTTGTCGTGGCTGGTGCGTTGGACGTGGTCGATGGCGACGGTGCGGCGGCGGGTGGCGACGGTGTCGAGATCGGATTCGGGGGCGCCGGAGAGGACGTCGGCGAGGGCGGTGGCCAGGTGGACGGCGTCGTGGATGCCGCTGTTCATGCCCATGCCGCCGAGTGGGTTGTTGACGTGGGCGGCGTCGCCGGCGAGCAGGACTCGACCGTGGCGGAAGCTTTCGGTGACGCGCTGATGGACCTGGTACAGCGAGGCGTGTAGCAGCCGCCACGGTCGGCCGAGGTCGGCGACCGCGGTCAAACGGTCTGGGAGGCGGGACAATTCGTCGTCGTCGGGTGTGTCGGTGGGGGTCGGCAGGAGAACGCGCCAGTGCGCGGGAGTGCGCAGCAGGACCAGCCACTCGTCTGGATCGAAGACGTAGTTGATGGGGGCGATGCCGGGGAGCGCTGCCTCGAGATCCTCGGCTACCGAGGCGACCAGGAAGCGTTCCGGGTAGGTGCTGCCGTCGAATCCGGCACCGAGCGTGCGCCGGACGGCGGAATGCGCGCCGTCCGCGCCGATCACCCAGTCGGCGAGGACGGGTCCGCGCGAGGTGTGCACGATGACGCCCTCCTCGCTCGGATACAGGCCCTCGACCCGATAGCCGAAACGCACCGACGCGTGGGAGGGCAAGGCGGACAGCAGGATCGGGGTGAGGCGGCTCTGTTCGCACTGCACCCGGAACGGGTAGGCCGTGTCTTCGGCGAGCACGCTCAGGTCCAGAGTGGCGATCTCGCCGCCGCCGCGTTCGCGGTATTGGAAGGTCGAGGCGATGATTCCTCGAACCAGAAGTGGTTTCAGCACGCCGAGTTCGGCAAGCATCTCCAGCGTCGGTGGATGGAACGTCGAGGCGCGGGATTCGGTGGCCAGCTTGTCGCCCTGTTCGAGGACGGTGACGTGCACGCCGCGCCGTGCGAGGGTGAGCGCCGCGGTGAGACCGACCGGGCCCGCGCCCACCACGACCACGGCGCTCATGCGGTGTGCAGGGCGAAGCGGCCCTCGACGCCGACGACGCGGGTTCCGGTGAAGAACCGCAAGGTTTCCTCGGTGCCCTCCTCGCCGAGGCCGGACCAGCCCCAGGCGGGGCGGGGAGTCATCAGGTGCAGGCTCATGATGGAGGACCCGTTCACCTTCACCTCTCCGGCCCGAACCTGTTGGGCCACTGCCAGAGCCCGGTCTTCGTCGGCCCCGCAGATGTAGCCTTCGAGCCCGTACGGCACCGCGTTCGCCAGCCGGACCGCTTCCTCGATCGTTTCGTAGGTGACGGTTCCGGCGAGGGGGCCGAAGACCTCTTCGGGCAGGTCGGCATCGAGAAGTGTTGGTGCGAAATAGTTTCCGTCGTCCGGAATCGCGCCGAAGGACTGGAATCCACGGCCGGACACGGCTTCCCGCATCTGCCGGGTGTGCCGTGAGTGCACGAGCGGACCGAACTCGGTGTCGCGGTCCAGCGGTGGCCCGAAACGCAGGGCTTCGAGCCGTTTTCCGATGGCTTCGACGAGTTCCCCGGCCCGGTCCGCGGGCAGGATCAATCGGCCGAGCGCCCGGCACCATTGGCCGTTGAGGGTGGTGAGCAGGTCGGCCGCCATGCGGGCTGCGGTTTCCGGATCGGCGTCCGGGAGCACGATCAGGGGATTGTTGCCGCCGAGTTCGAGCTGACAGGGCCGGAACAGGGGAGCGGAGGCGGTCGCCACCGAACGGCCGCCCGCTACGCCCCCGGTGAAGGACACGGCTTTGATCCGCGGATCGGCCACCAACTGCGCCCCGGCCTCGACTCCGCCCTGCACCAGCTGGAACATCCCGGCGGGCACGTGCTCGGCGATCACCTCCGCGAGCGGAATCGCGCTATAGGGCGTCAGCTCACTGACTTTCAGGATCACCGGGCATCCCGCCGCGAGCGCATTGGCCACCTTGTGCGCCGCCATCGGTGCGGGTGCGTTCCACGGCACCAGGCAGAGCGCGGGCCCCAGCGGCAGCCGGTGCACCTGCACCCCGTCACGATCCGCGCGCAGCACACCCGAACGCAACTGTTCGGCCGCCAGCCGGAACGATCCGGCCACGATGACCCCGAGCAGCTCGGTCTGCCGGATCGGCACACCCGTTGCGCGCGCATCCAATTCGGCGATCCTCGCCAGTCGGGGCTCCAGCCGGTCAGCGATCATGTCGAGCAGCTCGGGTGTTATGACCCCGGATGCCCGGTCGGCCACCGCGAGTGCCCGATCGATACGGTCCCCAGAGGTCGCGACGGCCCGTGCCACCTCGGCACCGGTAGCCGGATCCTCCAGCGCCACACCGAGATCTATCGACGGCGTACCCCACTCCCCGTCGATGAGATCGACGATGGGCGGGAATTCCGCGCTGCTGTCATTCATTGGCAAGACTCCAGAAACTCATCGACCGTCAGGAAGTGAACGCGTCGTTCTGCGGGGATCGAGCCGACCGGTGCGGGCCGACCTGGTTGCCGTGCGTCATCGCGCCCCCTCCAGCGATGCTGCCGTCTGACCGTCGGCCCGGCTGCCATCCACCGGCGCGGTCGCGAACAACTCGTTGGCCTTGGCGTCGGTAATGATTCGCGCCACCTCGAGCATGCCGCGCTCGGCCGGAAAGGTCATGACCAGGCCCATCGCCAGATCCCGCAGTGCGCGCCCGGCGACGCCGCTCATCGAAGCCGCCGAGGTCCCACCGGCTTTGAGCCCGCCGAGCGCCACCTGGAAGCACGCCTCGGTGACCGCGCCCTTTCCGAGTCGCCACTGGGTGAACACTTCCTGCTTCGGTTTGATCGGCGGCTCCACGGTCTCGATGCTCAGCTGGTAGCGCAGCCACAGGTAGGCGGTTTCCAGCTGGCGGGTCATCTCGCCGAGGAGCACCTGGTGCACGGGGGAGGAGGCGATGGGTTCGCCGGTGTCGGCGAAGGTCTTGCGGGTGGTCGCGGCGAGGGTTTCGTCGTAGACGCGCTGTGCGCAGCCGGTGTAGACCGCCGCGATGGCGAGCTGGTTGCCGACGAAACTGCCTCTGCTCATGGTGAGCATCTTGGTGAACGCGCCCGGTACCGCCAAGGCTTCGTCCGCGGCGATGAACACCTCGTCGAGCCGGATGCCGTTGTTGGCGGTGGCCCGCATCCCGAGCCCGTCCCAGGGTGCGCGGGTGCTCACCCCCGGCGCGTCGCGCGGCACGAAGAACGTGGCGAGCCCTTCGGCGGTGTCGTAGCCTTCGATCTTGGCCGAGGTGAGGTAATAGTCGGCGACCCCGGTCGCGCAGCCGAAAGACTTCTCGCCCTGCAGGATCCAGCCGCCGTCGACCTTGCGGGCGGTGCTGGCGATGGTGATGTTCGCCTTGGCGGTTTTCACCGATTCCGACGCGAAGTTGGCCAGCCACACCCCGTCGGCCATGCGGGTCAGCACCTTCTCGGCGAAGGCCCGCACCACCGGAACCTCCTCCGCGGCGAACAATCCCGCCTCGAGCGCTTCCAGCGGCAGCAGCCCGCGCGAGGCGCTGGTGTTGTGGAAGAAGTAGGCGAGCGCCGTGGACGGGCAGGCCGTGCCCATGGCGAAGGTGGCTGCGGCCAGGTCGCGCAAGCCACCGCCGAGGCCGCCGAATTTCTCCGGCACCACCAAACCCAGCAGCCCGGCCTCGCGCAGCAGCGGCACGTGCGAGGCCGGGAAGGTGGCCGTGCGGTCGGCTTCCTCGGCGGCCGCGCGCAGGGCGGGCAGGACGGATTCGACCCGTTGGGCGCGGGCCTGTTCCGCGTCGGTCATGTCTTCGACGAGTCGTGCGCCGATCATCGGGCTATCCCCTCGTAGTAGGTGCGGTCGTGATAGATGAGCGGGGGCGCGGGCCGGGGTGCGGCCGCGTCCTGGACCAGGCCGAGCACGATGGTGTGATCGCCGGCCGGATGACAGGCCGCGACCACGCAATCCACCCAGGCGACCGCGTCGGCGAGCACCGGCGCGCCGGTGGTCGCGGTGTCCCACTGGGGGACGGCGAGCGGCCGACCCGCCCCGGACGTCACCGCGAATCGGTCGCCCGCGTCGCCGGGAGCGGCGAAGCGGCGGCCGATGTCCTCGTGATCGTGGCCGAGCATGTTGACAGCGAAAACCCCACTGCGCCGGACCGACCGGCAGGTCGTGCTGCCGGTCGCCAGGCACACCGAGACGAGCGGCGGGTCCAGGGCCACACTGGTGAACGAGCTCGCGGTCATGCCGTGCCGGCCGCCGCCTGGACGCAGCGTGGTCACGACAACGACGCCGCTGGCCCACTGGGCGAGCACGGTACGGAGATACGTCGGATCCACCGCCACCTCCGTTTCGGTAGTGGAAACGCTGTTACGCACAAGGTAACGCGCTACCGGCCCGGGCGCAACAGGTAACCGCGTTGTGGCACAGCCGTTTCGGCCGGTTTCGCCGGACCGTTTCCCATCGGGAAATGCCGTGCCCTAAGCTGTTGGCGTGTCGGACACCGAGGCCGAGAATCAGAGTCGCTCCATCGCCGCCGTCGAACGGGCCATGGACGTGTTGTTGCTGTTCGGCCGCACCGGCCGGCCCGATCTCGGAGTCACCGAGATCGCCAACGAACTGGGCCTGACCAAGGCCGCGGTGCATCGCATCCTCACCGCGCTGCGCAATCGCGAACTCATCACTCTGGAGCCGACCACCCGCCGCTACGCGCTCGGGCATGCCGCGATCGCGCTGGGCCGCGCCTATCTCGCGCGGACCGACCTGCGCGTGATGGCCGGGCCGGAGTTGCGCCGGCTGGCTTCGCTCACCGGGGAAACGGCCACCCTCTCGATCCGGCGCGGCGACACCCGCATGTACGTGGATCAGGTTGTGCCGGACCAGGAATTGCGGATGGAGGTGGCGCTCGGGGTGCCCTATCCGCTGCACGCGGGCAGCTCGTCCAAGGCGATCCTGGCGTTCCTGCGCAAGTCCGAGATCGACGAATACCTGGACCGGCACGAGCTGACGCCGTTCACCGACGCCACCATCACCACGCCGCGCAAACTGCGCGCCGAACTCGCCGAGATCCGCAAGCGCGGCTACGCGATTTCCATGGGGGAGCGGCAGATCGGCGCCGCGTCCATCGCGGCCCCGGTGCTCGACCACGACGGTGGTGTGGTGGCCGCGCTCAGCGTGTGCGGTCCGCTGTCGCGCTTCGAGCCGCGCATGAGCGAGTGTGTGCCGTTGCTGCAGAAGGCGGCCGGCGCGGTGTCGGCGCAGATGGGTTACTCGGCCTGACACGGTTCACAACTGTGCGCCGGGCTTGAACACGCCCAGCGCGGCGGTCGCGAGCACGCTGCCCCAGATCAGCCAGACATACGGCAGACAGCCGTCGATGCTGCGGCGCAGGGTGCGTTCCACGGTGTCGTCGGAGCCGGTGGTCATCAGGGTGGTGAAGGCGGGACCGAAGGGGCGCAACGTCATTCGGATGCCGAGACCGGATGCGATGGCGGTGGCGTAGAGCAGGGTCTTGAGGCCGAGCCACTTCGGGTTGGTGGTGACGCCGAACGGCTCCGCGGCGATCAGGGCGTAGCCGCCGGCGCTCGCCATGCCTGCGATGACCGCCCAGCGGATCGCGAGATCGGAGCGTTTGACCAGGGGGATGGCGCCGTGCGTACGGTGCTGAATCACGGTGAGCGTCAACCAGATCGCGGCGAGCAGCCACACCAGTGCGATCGACCACCAGGGGAACAGGACGACGCCGAGGAGTTCCGCGCCGTGCGGTTCCAATGCCATCAGGGTGAGCCCGCTGGGCAGGAACAACACCAGGCAGACCTTGGGTCCCAGATCCAATCCGCTCATGATGGCGAGAGCGGTGGCCCGGGCGGCGGGTGTCTGCTTCGGATCGATGACGAAGCGGCTGGAGTAGAACACGCCCAGGTCGCCGCCCAGCCAGAAGACGAACAACACCAGGTGTAGCAGGATCCACCAGCCGTGTGGGTGCGAGCCCATGGCATTCCCCTGTTCTCTTGTGCGAAACAGCGTTTCGCGGAGTACGCTTCGCGCTAGTTTCACATCGAAACGCTGTTTCCACAAACACAGCGTTTGCTAACGAACGGGGTCTCATGCGTGCCGTGTTCTTGGCCGCAGCCTGTCTGCTGTCCCTGGTTCTCGCGCCGTCCGCAGCAGCCCAGCAGCCGGTGCGGTCCGCCGAAGTCACGATCGAGGGCGACGCCGCCACGGTCTTCTATCCCGCCGGATCCGACCGGCGGCTACCGGTGGCGCTGTTGCTGCCCGGCGCCAACGTGCGCAAGCAGTACTACACCGGATTCGCTTCCGCGCTAGCGGATTACGGCTTCGTGGTGGTGGTGCCCGAGCACTATCCGTTGCCGTTCGTCGGCTATTCGCTACCCAGCGAGCATCTGCTGAATCGAGTCGTCGCCTGGGCGCGTACCCAAGCCTCGGACGCTGATTCGGCGATCGGCGCTGTACTCGACCCGAGCACTCTGCTGGTCGCCGGGCACTCCTACGGAGCCGCCACGGCCATTTACGCCGCAGCCGACCGCTGCCAGCCGCCGTTCTGCTTCGGCCTGACCTACCGGCACCCGCCGGAGCTGCGTGCCATTGTCGGCCACGGGGCGAACACCACCGTGGGAGCGTCGGTGGATGCTGTTGCGGTGCACGGTGTTCCGGTCATGTTCATCAACGGAACCCTCGACGGAATCAGCGAACCGGGGGAAGCCTACGAGAGTTTCACCCGGCTGACCGGCTCGCCCTCCACCGCGTTCGTGAACCTGCTGGGCGCCAACCACTTCGGCCTCACCGACGAGAACAACCCACCGGGCGCGGCGCCGGACCCGCGGATACCGACCACCACCTGGGGAGCCACCATCGCCAGCACCGCGCGTTGGACGGCGATGTGGTTCCTGGCGCAACTCGGTGACCCGGTGGCCCACGACTACGTGCACCGGGTAGGGCCGCAACAGGATTCCTCGGTCGCCATCGAACTGCGCTGACGCTGCGACGGCGCCCGAAAGGCGCGCAGCGGATCGGCAGTTCCGTTCTGGTAGCGTCCGCGCGTGAGCGAGATGCACACCGCGGCCGATGAATCGCGGTTCTGGGACATGATCGAAACGGCCTGGGAATCGGTCGGCGCCGAACCGAACGCGCTGCGGCGGGGTTTGCCCGCCCGGAAAGACGACGCTCCCGCGCTCGATGCGCATCTGAAGGCATTTCTCGATCAACTGCGGAGCCTCGGCGACGGGCAATCCGCGGACGAGCTGACCGCCTTGGATCGGGTGCTGGAGCGGAAGATGTACGACCTGGACCGGGCCGACCTCCACCGGGTGATCGGCGGCTCGGACGACGGGTTCCTGTACGGCCGCGGCTTCATCGTCGCGATGGGTAAGGACTACTACGACGCGATCTCGGCCACGCCGACGACGGCGGCCCCGGACGGTGAATGCCAAGCGATGGGCTACTTCTTCGCTCAGCTGCACAACGAGCGCTTCGGGAGCTTCCCCCGGACCGGTGGCGGGATCACCCGGGAGAGCGCGTCGAATCCCACGGGCTGGGCCTAGCGAAGCACCTTCAGGGCCGCGCCGAGGTCGATGACGTCGGCGTATTTGGCGTTCAGATCGAAGAGGTTCGCGTCGTGCAGGCGGGGGTCGCGGTCGCCGCACGCGTCGGCGACGACCAGGGGGCGAAAGCCGTGCTGGAGCGCGTCGGTGGCGGTGGCGCGGACGCAGCCGCTGGTGGTGAGGCCGGTGATGAGCAGGGTGTCGATGCCGGCGGCGGTGAGGTTGCCGGCCAGGGCGGTGCCGTGGAAGGCACTGGGGTACTGCTTGGTGATCACCGATTCGCCGGGGAGCGGGGCGGGGTCATCGAGGAACTCCGCGAGCGGGTTGCCTTCCTCGAAGACGTTGAGCGTGGGTATTTTTCGGCGGAACAGGCCGCCTTCGGCGGTGCCGGGGCGATAGCTGACGCGGGTGAACAGCACAGGGTATCCGGTGGCGCGCGCGTGGTGGACGATGGTGGCGGCGGCGCGCACGGCGTCTTCGACGGGGGCGCGCAGCGGGGAGTCGTCCGTCAGGTAGGCGGCGCAGATATCGATCACCAGGACCGCGGGCCGTTCGCCGGCTCCCAGCGGGGTGTTGTAGCCCGCGTCGGCGGCATCCTCGATGAGATCCTTCATTCGAATTCTCCTTAGAGGATGCCGGATTCGGCGAGTTCGGCGAGCTGGTCCGCGTCCATCCCGAGCAGACCGCAGTAGACGTCGGTGTTGTGCTGACCCAGGTCGGGGCCCGCATGCCGGATCGAGCCGGGGGTGGCGCTGAGTTTCGGAACCACGTTGTGCATGGGCAGTTCACCGAATTCGGGGTGGGCGATCCGCACGATCGCCTCGCGCGCCGCGAAATGCGGGTCGTCGAACATGTCTCGCGCGGTGTAGATGCGCCCGGCCGGGACGCCGGCGGCGTGCAGGCGCTCCAGCAGGTCGTCGGCCTTCGCGCCGGCGGTCCAGCCGGCGATCAGATCGTCGAGCTCGGCCATCCGGGCGCCGCGCGCGAGGTGCGTGGAATACCGTGCATCGGTGGCCAACTCGGGTCGGCCCATCAGGGTTGCGAGGCGGCCGAAGACGGTGTCCTGATTGGCGGCGATCAGGATCAATTCGCCGCCCGCGGTCGGATAGACGTTGCTGGGTGCGACATTCGGCAGCACCGAACCGGTGCGGTCCCGCTGGTATCCGGTGACCGCGTACTCCGGCAGCAGCGATTCCATCATCGCCAGCACCGCCTCGTAGATGGCGGAGTCGACCAGCTGCCCCTGCCCGGTCCGGGTCCGGTGGTGCACCGCGGCGAGGGTGCCGATGGTGGCGAAGACCGCCGCCAGCGAATCGCCGATCGAGATGCCGGTGCGGGCCGGTGGACTATCGGGATCGCCTGTGGTGTACCGGATTCCGCCCATCGCCTCGCCGATGGAACCGTAACCCGCGCGCGGCGCATACGGCCCGGTCTGGCCATAACCGGTGACCCTGGTCATGATCAGCCCGGGATTGATGTCGCGCAACTGGTCGTAGCCCAGGCCCCAGCGCTCCATCGTGCCCGGCCGGAAATTCTCGATCACGATGTCGGCGCGCGCGATGAGGTCACGGGCCAGTCGCTGCCCTTCGGGATCGCGCAGATTGCAGGTCACCGACTTCTTGTTGCGCGCAACCACCGGCCACCACAGCGACTTGCCCTGCGACTGCTCCCGGCCCCACTGCCGCATCGGATCCCCGCTGCCCGGGCTTTCCAGCTTGATCACCTCGGCCCCGAAATCGCCGAGCAGCTGCCCGCAGAACGGCCCGGCCAGCAACTGGCCCATCTCGATCACCCGGAGATCGGCCAGCGGGCCGGTCGAAGCGGTTGTGTCAGTGGGCATATGGATTCTCCATCCTGCGCAGCGCGGCAAACTGGATACACTGTATCCCTGAGTGAAACAGACCGGCAAGACGGAGGCGCTGTGGACGTAACGCTGATGGAGGTCGCCCCGCGGGACGGCTTGCAGAACGAACCGGAGTTGATCGCGACGGCCGACAAGATCCGGTTGATCGAGCGGTCGATCGAAGCCGGGGTCAGGCGGATCGAAGCGGTGAGTTTCGTGAACCCGCAACGGGTTCCGCAGATGGCTGATGCGGAGGCCGTGCTCGCGGGGGTGCCCCGCGTGTCCGGTGTCACCTATGCGGGGCTGGTGTTCAACGACCGGGGACTTGACCGTGCCCTGGCCGCCGGTGTCGACGAGATCAATGTGGTCGTGGTGGCGACGGATACGTTCAGTCGCCGGAATCAGGGCTGTACGACCGCCGAGGGTGTCGAACGCTGGCGTGTGCTCGCGGAGCGCGCCGCCGCGGCCGGGCTACCTCGCACCGTCACCATCGCTGCCGCGTTCGGCTGTCCTTTCGAAGGCGAGGTGGCTCCCGAAATCGTTCTGGACCTGGTTCGCCGAGTGGCAGACGCCGGACCGGACGAGATCGCCCTCGCCGACACCATCGGCGTCGGCACGCCCGACCGGGTCCGCGCTCTCGTCGCCGGGGTTCGCGAGCTGGCGCCGGCGGCGACACGGCGCTGCCACTTCCACAACACCCGGAATACGGGGTATGCCAACGCCATTGCCGCGATCGAGGCGGGCGCGCAGGTCCTCGACGCCAGCACCGGCGGCGTCGGCGGCTGTCCTTTCGCGCCCGCGGCCACCGGCAATATCGCCACCGAGGATCTGCTCTACATGCTGGATCGGATGGGCGTGCATACCGGTGTTTCGGCGGAGCGGGTGTGCGAGACCGGGCAATGGCTAGGCGAGCTGCTGGGCAAGCCGGTTCCTGCTCTGCTCGGTCGTGCCGGTCCATTCCCGGCGTGATCAGGCCTGAGTAGGTGAGCCGCGCGCTGCGCTCTCGACGGCCGTGGTCAGCGGCCTGATGCAGGAGAGGGGAGTGGCTGGTTCCGGCGGTGCGGCGCGAAGCGATGTAGGCGCGCCGCTCGGGTAACAGTCGAGGGTATGAGTGCCTGTGTTCAGTGTGGGGGTGTACGCAACAGGGTTAGCAGCGCGTCCAGATCATCGAGATCGGCCAACCTGTAAACGGTCTCGCTGACGTCGTCGGCGGTCGTCAGGATGTCGGCGGTGTTGAGCCGGAATTTGGTGGCGAGTTCCTCGGGGGAGAGTGGATTGCCGGGGCCGCCCCGGTTGACGTCCACCCGTTCGATGAGGCTGCGGCCGTCGCGGAGTTCCGCGGTGAGGATGGCGGGGAACTGGCGCGGAAATATCTTGTCGCAGTGTGCATCCGGGACGCAGTCCACGGTGGCTGCCAGGGCAAGCCGGCGTGGGTCGCGGGCGGCGGCGTCGGTGAAGTCCTCGTGGAACACGCCCAGTCCGCCGCCACCGAGCAAGGCGGCGGCGACGGTGTAGGGCCCGGAAAAGGCCGCGTGGTAACCGGATTCGGGTCGGCGCTTGGCGGCGAGCGGCTCGCCGATCGTGCGCAGCACCGGTGTCGGTGCGCCGAGTTCCAGCCGGATCACGTCGTCGGCGGTGACGCCACGAGCGCGCAGGCGCAACGCGGCGTCGATGCCCGCATGAGTGAAGTGGTTGCAGGGGTAGGGCTTGAAGAAGATGCCTGGTAGCTCCCAGGCCTCGCCCAGTCCGGCGGTGATAGCGGAGAGCTCGGCCCGTTCCCCGCAAAAGGCTTGCAGCAGACCGAATCTGCCTTCGATGACCGTCGGCGGGCCGGTCATGCCATGCCGTGCCAAGCTCGCCGCGGTCACGGCGGCGTGCGCGGCCCAGCCGCAGTGCACCCGCTTCACTGTGCCGCCAGTGCGGTTGGCTTCCAACAGGCCGGATCCCATACTGGCGGCGATGCCCAGGGCATGGGCGATGCCGTCAGCGTCCAGTCGATAGAGCATGGCGGCAGCGGCAGCCGCCCCGAGCGTGCCGCAGATAGCAGTGGCGTGCAGGCCCCGCTCGAAAAACATCGAGTTGCCGAGGGTTTCGTCGTAACCCGCCATGCCGAGGCGAACAGTGATCTCCACACCCACCGCCACCGCATCCAACAGCGCCGCACCCGATGCGCCCACCGCCTCCGCGACAGCCAAGGCGGTCGGCACCACCGAGGCCGAGGGGTGCAACACCGACGGCAAGTGCGTGTCGTCGAAATCCAGTGCGTGGGCCAGAGTCCCGCCGAGGAGCGCGGCACTGCCCTCGGGATATCGACCGGCCAACCCGAGCGCAGTGGCCCGCGGTGTGCCGCCCCATTCAGCGATCATGGCCCGCACCGTCGCAGCCGCCGGAGTGCGCTGTGCCGCAATGCTGTTGCCCAGCACGTCAAGCACCCGGCGAGCCGCATCGCCACGCAACTCTTTACCCACCCCACGATCCCGCGCCACAGCGGCAAACCCACCCAGCCGCTGCACAATCGTCGCCGCACTCACCCGCTCACCGTCCCACTAGCCGTGTCATGTCTCGGCTCCGCCGTCACCCCAGCACTTACCGACTCCAGAGGAGACCGACCGACAGCGCCGCCGCAGAATCTGCATCCCAGGCTCTCGCGCCGAAAGGTCTGGGACACCGATACTTTCGTGCTGCCGGTGCGATGTACACCAACCCGATCGCGGCCGGGGACGCGCTGCGCTGGCGGCACGCCACCCTCGATCAGGCGCGCCAGCGCGCCCGCGAACTCGGCCAGCCCGGCGCGACGTTCCCGTCGACACCGTCCAGTTAGCCATCCGGCGCACCGCCGCAAAGCGGTCGGACGGGCGACCCGGGTGGGTCCGACCATTGGCGAGCTTCTGACCGGAGCTCTGTGCACGGCTGCACCACAGCGAGCGGCGGACCGGCTGCACCACCGCAGGACGCGCGCCCACTGTCTGGCGCTGAGGGGCGATGGTGTGTGGCCGCTCATCGGCTCACCGCCGCGAGCGGTCGGACCGGCGACCCGGTTCCGCCGACGATGCGCAGCGGCGCGAGCATGAACACGAATTCCGAAAGACTCTGTGCCGCGATTTCTTCCAGGGCGAGGTGTTCGAGTATGTAGATTCCGGAGTCCACCAGCAGTGTGCGGTGCACGGGCAGCACGCTGTGACCGGCGCCGGGGGCGATGCGTTCGTAGGCGGTGGTGTCCGCGCCGGTGGCGGCGATGCCACGTGCCGCGAGCCAGCGCGCGGCCGGAACGCCGACGCCCGGTACGCCGGAGGGCCCGCCCAGATAGGCGTCGGGCTCGGTGAACAGCTGCGCCCAGCCGGTGCGGATCAGTACCACGTCCCCGGCTTCGGGTTCCGCCCCGGCCAGCTTTGTCGCTCGTTCGAGGTCGGCGACGGTGACTTCGTAGCCTCCCGGCAGGATGTCGGTGTCGTGCAGGGCGGCGATGTCGAGGAGGATTCCGCGCCGCAGGAAGCCGGGCAGGTGTTCGGCGCCGTGTTCGGTGAACTTTCCGCCGCGCTGGGCTTCGCCGGCATCGACGCCTCCGTGCAGCAGCCCGTCTTGGCTGACGTGGCTCAACGCATCGATGTGGGTGCCGACATGTCCGCCGGTGACAATGACTTCATTGGACGCCGAACCGCCGTCTGGGCGCACCATGTCGCCGTGCCTGCGGGCCAGCGTCATTCGGAAGCCCGGGTGGTTGGGCGAACACGGCATGCCGGTGAAGTACGGGTGGCCGAGTTCGATCAGGCGGATACCGCCGCGCACGAGGTGAACCAGCGGATCAGTGATAGTGGTACGCCCGCCGTGCGGTCGCGGTCCACCGCCAAAGGCTGGTCGTGCGAATTCCCGGTCGCTCATCGCACAACCCCGGCGGCGCGCAGTTCGGCCAGGCGGTCGGCATCCACGCCGTAGCTTTCGAGGACTTCGGCGGTGTGAGCGCCCAGGGGCGGGCCGGTCCAGCGGATGCGGCCGGGGGTTTCCGATAGGCGAAACAGGATGTTCTGCATTTTTACCGATCCGAGTTCGTCGTCGGGTAGTTCGGCGATGGTGCCCAGGGCCTGGAACTGGGGGTCCGTCATGATGTCGGCGGCGGTGTAGATGGGGGCGACGGCTGCTTCGGCTTTTTCGAAGGCCTGGACCACCTCCTCGGTCGAGCGTCCGGCGATCCAGGTGCCGACGGCGCTATCGAGTTCCGCTGCGTGCTGGGCTCTTTCGGTCCCGGAGGCGAACCAGGGCTCTTCGATCAGTTCGGCGCGGCCGACCAGGCGCATGACCCGCTCGGCCACGGATTGGGCGCTGGTCGATACCGCGACCCAGCCGCCGTCGGCGGTGCGATAGGTGTTGCGGGGTGCGTTGTTCGAGGAACGGTTGCCCATGCGTGGCTGTAGTTCGCCGAGTTGGTCGTAGGTGATCAGTTGGGGGCCCAGCAGCGTGAGGATGGGTTCGATGATGGCGAGGTCGACCTGTTGGCCGTGCCCGTCGCGATCCCGGGCGCGCAGCGCCGTCATTACCGCGAAAGCTGTTGTCAGCGCGGCGATTCCGTCGGCGAGGCCGAACGGCGGCAGGGTGGGCGGCCCGTCGGGTTCGCCGGTGAGGGCGGCGAACCCGCTCATGGCCTCGGCGAGGGTGCCGAATCCGGGGCGGCGGGCGTACGGTCCGATCTGGCCGAAGCCGGTGACCCGGGCCAGGACGAGCCGGGGATTGATCTCGCGGAGTTCGGCATAGCCGAGCCCCCAGCGTTCCAGCGTGCCGGGCCGGAAGTTCTCCACGACCACATCCGCGTCGGCGACCATGCGCCGGAAGATCTCCTGGCCCTCGGCCGAGCCGAGATACAGGGTGACCGATTTCTTGCCGCGCCCCAGCATCTTCCACCACAATCCGACGCCGTCGCGCTGTGCGCCGTGGCTGCGCACCGGATCGCCGGCCGGGTGCTCGAGCTTGATCACCTCGGCCCCGAAGTCCGCCAGCAGCGTCGCCGCCAGCGGCCCCGCGAACAGCGTCGCCACATCGAGCACTCGGATTCCCGACAGCGGATCAGTCACCGCGCCAACTCCTCACCGCCGCAACTGTTTCCCACAACGAAACCCGAGAGTGGTTCTGCGGCATTGACTATCAGCGCATAGTACTGCGATGATCGCCGAATTGGTAAAGATGTTTCGCACAGAGAAACTGGAGTGCATCGTGGCGGCGACCGACCTGCTGATCCGGAATGCCCGCGTGGTGCGCCCGGGCGACCCGTCCACCGACGACCCCGCGGCCGTGGATATCGCCGTCGCGAACGGGGTGATCACCGCGGTCGGCGCGAATCTGCCGTCCGCGCGCGTGGACCGCATCGTGGATGCCCAGGGGCTGCTGGCATTTCCGGGCGTCGTCGACGCGCACCAGCACTGGGGTATCTATCAGGAGCTGTCCGCCGACACCACCAGTGAGAGCCGGGCTTGCGCGCAGGGCGGCGTCACCACCTCGATCACCTACATGCGGACCGGGCGCTACTACCTCAACCGCGGCGGCGCCTACCGCGACTTCGTGCCGGAGGTGCTGGACCGGATGGCGGGCCGCGCCTTCGTCGACCATGCCCTGCACCTGGCGCCGATGACCGCCGAGCACATCGCCGAGATCCCCACGCTCATCGAGGAGTTCGGGGTCACCTCGTTCAAGATCTTCATGTTCTACGGCGGTCACGGCCTGCACGGCCGCTCCTCGGACCAGGCCGACTTCCTGATGATCCCGCCCAGCGAACGCTACGACCTCGCGCACTTCGAGTTCGTGATGCGGGGAATCCAGAGTGCGCGTGCGCGTTTCGGTGACCGCCTGTCGCTGTCGCTGCACTGTGAGACCGCCGAGATCATGACCGCCTACACCGAAATGGTGGAACGCGAGGGCGTCCTGACCGGGCTGCGGGCCTACAGCGCCTCGCGCCCGCCGCATTCCGAGGGCCTGGCCATCACCATGGCCTCCTACCTCGCCCACGAAACCGGCCTGGCCAATATCAATCTGCTGCATCTGTCCTCGGCGAAGGCCGTCGACGCCGCCCTCACCATGGCGAAAGCGTTCCCGCACGTGGACTTTCGCCGCGAGGTCACCATCGGCCACCTCCTCGCCGACGTCGATACCGCGCACGGCCTGGGCGGCAAGGTCAATCCGCCGCTGCGCGACCGCGACGACGTCGAAGCCCTCTGGCGGCATTTGCTGAACGGCGAAATCGATTGGGTGGTCAGCGATCACGCCTGCTGTCAGGACGAGCAGAAGTTCGGCGACGACCGCGACGATGTGTTCGCCGCCAAATCCGGTTTCGGCGGCGCGGAGTACCTGCTGCCGGGCCTGGTAGGCGAAGGCCGCCGCCGCGGCCTGCCCTTGTCACGCATCGCGGAGCTGACGGCCTGGAACCCGGCCCAGCGCTACGGGCTGAGATCCAAGGGCGCTATCGCACCCGGCTTCGACGCCGACATCGCGCTCATCGACCCCGAGGCACGCTGGACCGTGCGGGCCGCCGAGTCCGAATCCGCCCAGGAGTACACACCTTTCGAGGGTTTCGAGATGAACGCACGGGTCACCGACGTCTTCCTGCGCGGCCACCACATCCTCAGCGAGGGCAAGGTCCAGGGCGACCCGCAGGGCAGATACCTGCGCCGTGAACCGGCCTGAATGCCCAGTCCTGGCGGGAGGATGACCGACCAGGCCCGATTGCACAGCCGAATGAGCGGGGGCTCGGTGATCTGTGCTTCCCTTGGGCGAAGCTATCCGGGGTGGCGGGCGCAACGGCGTGAGCCCGTGGCTCCGTATCTGCCGCAGGCGCTCGGCTACGTCGCCGGGGGCGGTTCCCGATTCGAGGAGTCTGATGCTGTCTGTCGCACTATTACTGCTCGCCGCGGTCCAATTCGGCTGCGTGCTGTTGGTTCGGGGCAGTGCCACGCCACAACCTGCGCGTGTCTGTCTCTATCTGGTCGGCCTCGGCTTGGCCTACGACTCAGCGATAGTCGGCATGGGCAGGTTTCTGGGCGCGGGCGATGTCTTGCACGCGCTGAGCGTCGGGAGGTTCGTCGGCCATGTCGTGCTGACGCCGCTGTTGCTGATCTGGGCCGCGCAGTGCGTGTTCCGTTTCCGGATGCGGTGGGCTTGGCTGCTCACCGCCGCGCTGATCGCCTGGGGCGCGATCGCGGACCTGATCGAGCTGCACCTGATTCCCCGCGAATTCGCCGACACCCTGCGCTATGCGCCGGAAACTCCGTCCGGCCCGCCGATCCCGGCCCTCGCCGTCTCGGTCGTGCTGCTGATCGCCGGAATCCTGCTGTGGCGCAGGCAGAGTTGGCCGTGGCTGGCGCTCGCCACGGCCGTCCTGTTCGTCGCCTCCGGCGCGGCCTTCGCGGTGCCCCCGCTCGGAAACGTCGGCGAGGCGGTGATGTTCGCGGCTCTGGTGGCGGCCGCGCGCCGGCTACGTCTCGCGAATGAGCTCACCTGAGGCGGCGCGATGCTCGTATTCGGCGAAGTCGACCTCGCGGGTCTGCCGCGCGTAGGCGATGTGTGACCCCGGCCAGACCGCGGTGACCTTGCCCTCGGCGGTGTGATACCAGCCGGGGCAGCCGGTGGTGAATACGGTGTGCCGCAACGTTTTCTGCAATCGGTCGTTGAACGCCTCCTGCGCCTCGGCGCGAACGTCGAGCCACCCGCCTCGCGCGGCGATGCGCTCGATCGCCTGGCGTGCGTAGCGGGCCTGCTTCTCCAGCAGGAAGGTGATGGTGTTGGTCAGCGATCCGGTGTTCGGCCCGTACATCAGGAACATATTCGGATAGCCGGACACCGTGATGCCCAGATGGGCGTACGGCCCGGTCTTCCACTCGGCGTGCAACTTCCGGCCGCCGCGGCCGGTGATCTCGATCGGTGCGAGGTACTCGCTCGCGGTGAAGCCGGTGCACCACACGATCACATCGGCGGCGACCTCGCTGCCATCGGAAAGCACCAGCCCGCGTTCGGTGACACGCCGCACCCCGTGCGGATGGAGCGTCACGTGCTCGCGGTCGAGCGCGGGATACCAGGCGTTGGACAGCAGCACCCGGTTGCACCCGAACCGGTAGTCCGGCGTCACCGCGGCCCGGACCCGCCGATCGCGAATTTCGCGCCGGATCTTGAACTTCAGCCAGTACTCGAACCCGATCTGCACCGGCTCCGCCCAGCGCGCGATGAACGGCGCCCGGCTCTCGTACCAGAGCCATTCGGCATTGTGTTGTAGCCGCGCCAGCCCAGGCACGGTACGCAACAGTGTGCGCACCACCCTGTTGGTCCGATGGTCCCACTTGTTGCCGACCCAGTACGCCGACCGCTGCACCACGGCCAGCGCCGCGACCTGATCGACGATCGCGGGCACGATCTGCACCGCGCTCGCGCCGCTGCCGACGACCGCGACCCGCTTTCCGGTCAAATCGACGGAGTGATCCCAGTGCGCGGAATGGAACTGTGCCCCCGTGAAACTGTCCATTCCGTCGAGATCCGGCAGCTTGGGCCGCGACAACTGCCCGGTCGCGCAGATCAGCGCCGTGAAATAGCGCACCTCCCCGCAGGCCAGCTCGACCCGCCACCGGCCCGCGTCCTCCTCGAAGGTCGCCGCGACCACCTCGGTGCCGAACCGGATCTTGCGCGTCACGCCGTACTTGTCGGCGGTGCGCTGTAGGTAACGATGGATCTCCGGCTGGGTGCCGAACCGCCGCGTCCACTTCGTCTCCAGTTCATAGGAGAACGAGTAGATCGGGGACGGCACATCGCAGGCCGCGCCCGGATAGGAGTTCGCCCGCCACACACCACCTGCCGAATCTCCGCGTTCGAACACGGTGTAGTCGTGAATTCCGCTGCGGTCCAATTCGATTGCCGCCGCCAGCCCACCGAATCCCGCGCCGATGATGGCGACCGACACTGCCTCACTCGTCATGGCCCGACGGTAGGCCCGGGGACCCGGCCGCTACGAGGTCCGATCCGGGTGGGCTATTGTCATTTCCGGACATGAGCATTGGCAGCACACCCACCTGGGACCATCCGCGCGGCCCCGCCGCCACGCGGATCCTCGTCGACCTGGGCATCGAACACGGCCTGAGCACCACCGAATGCCTGTCCGGCACCGGCCTGCGCCTCGCCGATCTGGCGCGCCCCGACACCGTTGTGGAGGGCGGCCAGGAACTCGCCATCGCCCGTAACCTGCTGAGCCGGATCGGCGATCAGCCGGGACTGGGCGTGGCCGCCGGAATGCGGTACACCGTCGGCACGCTGGGCGTCTGGGGTTACGCGATGCTCTCCAGCGCGAGCGTGCGCGAAGCGATTCGGCTCGGTGTGCGCTACGCGGAACTCTCCTTCGCGTTCATCCGGCCGATCCTGGAACCCAGCGGGCGCGACCTGGCGGTGATTTTCGACGACACCGATATTCCCGCTGACGTCCGGGGCTTCTTCGTCGAACGCGAACTCGCCAAGATCGCCGTGCTCACCCCGCTCGCGGTCGGCGCGCACCGCGGCCTGCGGGTCGAGGCGGCCTTCACCGGCGCCCGCGCCGCCGCACTGCGCGCTCGACTGCCCGGGGTCGACCTCCGCACCGGCACGGAACGGCACCGCATCGTTTTCGCCGCGGCCCTCCTGGATCAGTCACTGCCGCAAGCGGATTCGACCACGGCGCTGCTGCTGGAAGAGCAGTGCACCCGCATGCTCGAGGCGCGCCGGGCGCGCCGCGGCGTTTCCGCCCGGGTGCGCGCCCTGATCCTGGCCGACATCGATCAGGCTCCGTCCGCCGCCGACATCGCTGTCCGCCTGCACATCGACGAGCGCACCTTGCGTCGCCACCTGCATTCCGAAGGCGCTTCGTTCCGCGAACTCGTCGACGAAGTCCGTGCCACCCTCGCCGCCGACCTGCTGACCCTGGATC
Source organism: Nocardia sp. NPDC051832 (assembly GCF_040681285.1). Taxonomy (NCBI): domain Bacteria; kingdom Bacillati; phylum Actinomycetota; class Actinomycetes; order Mycobacteriales; family Nocardiaceae; genus Nocardia; species Nocardia sp. NPDC051832. The sequence continues at coordinate 224,561 of NZ_JBFAYL010000004.1, read as the reverse complement.
GGCTCACCCTCACCGAAATCGCCCGCCGTCTCGGCTATCACGACGCCGCCGGCTTCAGCCGCGCACACCGCCGCTGGACCGGCCACGCGCCCCGGTCACAGCCCTGATGCTATCGAGCCCGGCCGCGCACCTCGTCGAGATGAGTGTGCAACGCCGCGGTGATCGCGGTCAGGACCCGGTGCGCGGCGGCCAGTTCGGCGTCGGAGAATTCGGCGGTCGCCGCGCGGGTGCGCTGGCCGAGTGGAACGAAGAAGTCCTCGGCGGCGGCGCGGCCGGGCGCGTCGTGATAGAGGATCACCCGGCGTCGGTCGCTCGGGTCGGCGCCGCGGCGCAGGTGCCCGGATTCGATCAGGCGTTCTACCAAGTAGGTCACCGCCGCTGACGACATCCCCATCAGTCCGCCGAGTTGCCCCGCGGTGAGGGGGCGGCCGGCGAACTCGGCGGTGGCGATGTGGAGCAGGGCCCGGAAGTCATTGGGCCGCAGGCTGTTGGAGCGGGCGAAAACGTGGCCGAGCTGCTCGGATACCGCGGTCAGCGCGCGCAGGTCGGCGCCGATCTCGGTCTCCAGCGTGGTGCGCTGTACGCCGGTATCGCTGGTTGTCCGGTCGCTTTCGGTCACGGCGATACCTTAACCCTCGGGCAGATGTCTCTATTGCTTAATAGTTAAGAATATGAGAGATTCCGGGAGTGAGTTTCTGGGATCGCTACGGGGATGTCGTCACGCACCGCCGGTCGTGGGCGCTGTTACTCGCTCTGGTCGTCGTCGCGGCGGCGTTGATCGGTGGCGCGGGCGGCAACGACGCGTCGGGAGAGTCGCCGCAGTCGCTGCCGGACGCCGCGCAATCCACCCGCATCGAGCGGGTGCTGGACGAATTCCCGGATGCGGGAACGACCTCCGTCCTCGCCGTAGTGACCCGGGCCGACGACGGCGTGCTCAACGCGGGCGACCGCGAGGCGGCGTCGGCCGCGGTTACCCGGGCGATCGTCGCGTCGGGTGCGGCTCCTCAGGTCGCCGGTGAGCTCACCGCGGCACCGGATGGCGCGGCGGTCCTGGGGCAGGTGCCGATCTCCGCGCGGTCCAGCGGCAGCGCGCTGACGGAGCAGGTCGAGCGCGTGCGGGAGGCCGCGCGCGCCGGACTGCCGGCCGGCCTGACGCTGGCGATCACCGGCGGACCCGCGTTCGCCGCCGACATCTCCGAGTCGTTCGCCGGCGCCGACGTCACCCTGCTCGCGGTCACGGCGATCGTCGTCGCCGCGTTGCTGATCGTCACCTATCGGTCCCCGATCCTGTGGTTGCTTCCGTTGCTGATCATCGGCCTGGCCGATCGGGTCGCGAACGCGGTCGGCACCGGGCTCGCGCGGCTGACCGAGATGACGTTCGACGGCTCCACCGCGGGCATCACCAGCGTCCTGGTCTTCGGCGCGGGCACCAATTACGCGCTGCTGTTGATCTCGCGTTATCGCGACGAACTGCATCGCGACACCGACCATCGGCGAGCGCTGCGGCGTGCGGTGCGCGGCGCGGGGCCCGCGATCCTGGCCAGCAACCTGACGGTGGTCCTGGCCTTGCTCGTCCTGGTGCTGGCCTCGGTGCCCAGCACCCGCAGCCTCGGCGTGTTCGCGGCGGCCGGACTGCTGATGGCCCTGGCTTTCGTGCTGATCGGGCTGCCCGCCGCGCTGGCCTCGGTCGGGCGAAAGGTGTTCTGGCCCTACGTTCCTGACCCCGACGAGCGGGATTATGCCGAACAGGGCGTCTGGCACCGGATCGCGACCAGGGTCGTCGCCAGACCCGTGCGGGTCGCCGCCGTGGCGGTGGCCGCGCTGCTGGTCTGCGTGCTGGGCCTGTTCACCGTCGACGTCGGTTTGTCGCAGACCGAGCAGTTCCGCGTGCGCGCCGAGTCGGTCACCGGATTCGACACCCTGGCAGCGCATTTCCCGTCTGGATCAGCCGATCCGGTGCAGATCGTCGCGCGCTCGTCCGCCGCGGCCGGCCTCACCGAGGTGATCTCGAGTACCCCGGGGGTGGTTCGGGCGGCGCAGACCGGAACCGCGCCCACCGGCTGGACGCGCTGGACGGTGCTGCTGGACGCCACGCCAGGTTCGGATCGGGCGTTCGAGATCGTCGAGTCGCTGCGCACTCGCGCCGGTTCCGTGGCCGGCTCCGAAGCCCTGGTCGGCGGCAACGACGCGCAGGCCCTCGACAGCCGCACGGCCGCGAATCGGGATCGGCTGCTGATCATTCCGCTGATTCTCGCCGTGGTCTGCCTGGTGCTGTTGCTGCTGCTGCGGGCGGTGCCCGCGGCGGTGCTGCTCGTCGCGGTCACGGTGCTCAGCGCGCTGGCCGCACTCGGCATCGGGAGCTGGCTCAGTGTGCATCTATTCGGCTTCCCGGCGATGGATACCGCGGTCCCGCTCTTCGCGTTCCTGTTCCTGGTCGCCCTCGGCGTGGACTACACCATCTTTCTGGTGACCCGGGCGCGGGAGGAGACCCCGGCACATGGCACCGAGTGGGCGATGGTGCGCGCCGTCTCGGCCACCGGCGCGGTCATCACCAGCGCGGGCGTGGTCCTCGCGGCCGTCTTCTGCGTCCTCGGTGTGCTTCCGTTGATCACCCTCACCCAGCTGGGCATCGTCGTCGGCGTGGGAATCCTGTTGGACACCTTCGTGGTTCGAACCGTGATCATCCCGGCGCTGTTCAGCGCGATCGGGCCGAGGGTGTGGTGGCCGGGGCGGCTCACCCGGGAGCAAGCAGGCGACCGCGCGCCGTTGGACGATCCGATCGCGGCGCATCGATAGTGGTGGTGGGGGTCAGCGCGGTGGGCGGGGCCAGAAGTAGGAGGTGCGCTGCTGGTACTCGCGGTAGCCGGGTCGATCGGCCATCGCGTTCTCCAGCACGCGTGCGCCGGTGCCCTGAATCAGGACGTAGGACATGAGGGCCGGGGCGAAGATCGTCAGCGCGCCCGGCCAGGCGCTGGCCGCGATCAGCCAGAGACCCCACCAGACACAGAAGTCGCCGAAGTAGTTCGGATGCCGGGTCCAGGCCCACAATCCGCGGTCCATGATCCGGCCACGATTAGCCGGGTCGGCTTTGAAACGGGCCAGCTGTCGATCGCCCACCGCTTCGAACAGCAGCCCTACCGTCCAGATGAGGACGCCCGCGCCGATCAGGAACCAGGCCGGGCCCCGGGTCGGTCCGGCCGCGGCCGAGACCTGAATCGGTAGTGAAATCACCCATTGCGCCACACCTTGGGTGAGGAAGATGCGGAGAAAGACCACTCCGGGGGAGCGACCGTGCCGGTCCAACAACTGGTCGTAGCGGGGATCTTCGCCGTGACCGCGGGTGCGCTGATACATGTAGAAGGTCAGGCGCAGGCCCCAGAGCGTCACCAGGACCAGCAGCAGTAGACGCCGGTCCAGCGGTGCGTCGCCGAGCAGTGCCGCGACCAGGGCGACCAGGACGAAGCCGAGACCCCAGATCACATCCACGACGTTGTATCTGCCCAGTCGGCGGGCCAGCACGAAGGTAAAGGTCTGGAGAGTGGCCAGCGCGATCGCCGACGCCAGCGAGATCATCAGTGCGACATGCCAATTCATGATGGGAGGACCGTCCGTCCGGGTGTGCGCCGCACGGTGGGAGCGAGTGCGCGCCGCACGTCGGGAGTGAGTTCGGGCTGCACGTTGGGAGTGAGTTCGGGCTGCACAGTGGGAACGAGTGCGGGCCGCACGGTGGAAGCGAGTTCGGCCTGCACGGTGGAAGCGAGTTCGGGCTGCACGGTCGGAGCGGGTGCGGGCCGCCGCGCCAGAATCTGGTCGACGCCCATGCGTCCGTGCTCGAAGGCGAGCGCGCCGCCCGCGAGATACAGCCGCCACGTGCGTGCGCCGGTCTCCCCGAGCAGCGCCACGGCCTCGTCCCAGCGCTCCTCCAGTCGGTGCAGCCAGGCCTGTGCGGTCCACACGTAGTGCTCGCGCAGGGCTTGGACGCCGCGCACTTCCAGTCCGGCGAGCTCGAGCCGGCCGATGGTGTCCCCGACCGGGCGCATGGCCATATCGGGTGCGATGAAGGATTCGATGAACGGCCCGCCGCCGGGATGGCGTCCGCGCCGCGACATCTGCTGCACCAGCACGGGCGCGCCGGGGGCGGCGGCGTCGTGGAGGGTGCGGGCGTAGCGCGGGTAATTGCGTTCGCCCACATGCTCGCCCATCTCCAGCGAGGCGACCGCGTCGAATCCGGTCTCGGCGAGTTCGCGATAGTCGAGCAGACGCACGCGAACCCGATCGCCCACGCCGCGTTCGGCGATCCGGGCTTCGATGTAGTCGCGCTGTGCTCGAGCGATGGTGATGCCGAGGACCTCGGCGCCGTAGTGCTCGGCGGCATGCAGGCTCAGCGACCCCCAGCCGCAGCCGACATCCAATAGCCGCTTACCGGGGGCCAATTCGAGCTTGGCGCACACCAGGTCGAGTTTGTCGCGCTGCGCCTCGGCGAGTCCGTGGCCCGGATCGTCAGGGACGCCGTGCGCGAAGTAGCCGCAGGAGTAGGCCATCGTGGGATCCAGGAGCAGGGCGTAGAAGTCGTTGGCGGCGTCGTAGTGGTGACTGATCGCGGCCCGGTCCCGAGACCGCTCGTTGCGCCGCCCGCGCAGCCGGGCCTGCGTCGACGGTGCGGGCGGCGGTGGGCCGAGCGCGCCGATCCGGGCGACGGCCACTGCGAGACGAGCGATGTCGGGCAGTCGCACCCCGGTGATCCGGCGGGTCGCGACGGTCTGCCACGCCGTGGCCAGGGCAGAGGACAGATCGCCGTCGACGTCGATCTCGCCGGTGACATAGGCCTGCGCGGCTCCGAGTTCGCCTGGGTGCCACAGTATTCGACGCAGCGCGCGCGGGCTGGTGAGATGCACGCGCGGTGCGTCCAGGGGGCCGGCGGCTCCGCCGTCCCACGTTGTCAGGCGTACCGGCAGGGGGCCGCGCAGCAGGGGGCGCAGGGCGGATTCCAGGTGGTCGGCGGCGGTCACGGGTGCTCCTCGGGCCGGTCGAGAACGATCTGCTGTACATCGAGGTAGCCGGAGCGGAATCCGGCCTCGGAGTAGGCGAGGTAGAACTGCCACAGGCGCCGGAATAAGGCGTCGAAGCCGAGCGCGGCGACGTCGGCGGCGCGGGCGTCGAAGCGCTCGCGCCACAGCCGCAGGGTTTGCGCGTAATGCGGTCCGAAGCAGTATCTTTCGCGCACGCGCAGCCGGGTGTGACCGGTGGCGGCGGTGATCGCCTCGGTGGAGGGCAGGAAGCCGCCAGGAAAGATGTACTTCTGGATCCAGGTGTAGGTGTCGCGGGTGGCGAGCATCCGGTCGTGCGGCATGGTGATCGCCTGGAGTGCGACCCGGCCGCCGGGAGCGAGCCGCTGGTCGAGGGTTTCGAAATACACCGGCCAGTACCGGTATCCAACCGCCTCGATCATCTCGACCGAGACGATGGCGTCGTATTCGCCGCGGACGTCGCGGTAGTCGCACAACTCGATGCGTACCGCATCGGCGAAACCCGCTGCGGCGACTCGGTTCCGGGCCAGGCGCACCTGCTGATCGGACAGCGTCACCGAATGTACCGTCGCACCGCGTGCGGCGGCGCGGATACTCAATTCGCCCCAGCCGGTACCGATTTCGAGGACCTTGGTGCCGGCGCCGACACCGGCGGCATCGAGCAGCTGGTCGATTTTCCGGCGCTGCGCCGCCGCGAGCAGTTCCCACGAGGCGCGACCGGGATCCTCGAACAGCGCCGACGAGTAGGTCATGGTTTCGTCCAGGAAGAGCTGGTACAGCTCGTTGGACAGGTCGTAGTGGTGTGCGACGTTGGCGCGGTTGTTCGCCGCGGTGCCCAGCTCCCGGGCCGGCCGAGCCGGTAGCACTCCGCGAAACCCTTGCAGCGCGGCAGGAATGAGCCGCGTGATGCGGGCGGCCAAGACGCTGAGCACAGCCGCGGGATCCGGCGCGGTCCATTCGCCCGCCGTATAGGACTCGCCGAACCCGATCAGACCCTGTCCGCCCAGCCGGGCGAAGAACGCCGCCGGGTCGCGAATGATCAAGCGCGGCAACATCTCGGTGCGCGCGCCCGCGCCGAGAACGGACCCGTTCGGGAGTTCCACCCGTAAGGGGATCCGGGAAACCGCCCGCCGGAACAGGAACTCGGCGCAGCGGGCGCGGAACCTGGCCCGCGGACCGGCCGGAACGGCGGGCAGCAGGTCACCGCCGCGGGCGTCGAGGCAGAAGCTGGTCATTGCGCAGTCCTTCGAGACGAGGTGGCGTGCGGCCGGGGAACCACCGGAACTCCCCGCGCCCACAGGGCGATTCCGTGCCGGCGAATGCGCAGGGCGGTCAGCCACGGGGAGAACGGGGCGCGTAGTTGCGCGCGCAGCACCGAGCGCGTGGTCAGCGGCATCCGCTGTCCGGTCATCGACGCCAGGAAGGGTGGCTGACCGTCCCGCAGCAGCGCGATACGCAGCGAAAGCCCGTCCGCGGGCTCCGGCAGCCGCAGCACGTAGCGACCCTCGACCGGGTTGAACGGTGACACATAGAACTGTTTGCCGACTTCCGCGCGTCCTCGGTCGTCGGTGCGCAGCACGTAGGCGTGCCGCGCACCGTAGGTGTTGTGCACCTCGGCGATGACGCTCCGGAGCCGCCCGTCGCGGCCGTGGCACCAGAAGACCGTGAGCGGATCGAAGACGTAGCCCAGCACCCGTGCGTTCATCAGCGCCGTGACGGGGCCGTCCGCGTCCTCGATGCCGTGCGCCTGGAGTGTCCGGTCGACCCGGGCTCGCAAATCCGCGCCTGGTCCGTCGAGGTGGTCCGTCGCGCGGAAATATCCGAAGGGCCGCAAGGGAACCGGCAACCGGGGTGGTGACTCGATGTCGAAAAACCAGCTGTAGCCGGGATAATCGAAATGATGGTGCACCGGTTCCCTGCGCGCATGGTGGATTCGAGTGAAGTACAGCGCGGGTGCCGTAGAGCCGGTCATAGCGCCGCCGATCGGGACAGTGCGGCGCCCGCCGGCTGGAGCCACCGGCCGCCGAGACGTTCGGCGGCCCGCAGCCCGGACAGCGCGCCGTCTTCGTGGAAGCCCCACCCGTGGTACGCGCCGGCGAAGGCGATCCGATCGGTGTCGAGCTCGGGCAGGCGGCCCTGTGCGGCAACCGATCCCGGGGTGTAGATCGGGTGCTCGTAGGTCATCTCGGCGATCACCCGGCGTCGGTCCACCAGATGCGCTCCGCCGAGGGTCACCAGGAACCGGTGGTCGCCGACCTGGTCGAGGCCCATGAGCCGGGTCAGGTCGTAGGTCACCACAACCCCGGCCGCGTCGCGAATTCCCGCTGGTATCAGATAGTTCCATGAGGCCCGCGCCTTGCGTGCGCGCGGCAGCAGGGATTCGTCGGTGTGCAGCTGGGCCTGGTTCACCGAATACGGCATGGCGTTGAGCACCGACAGCATCGCCGGGCTCGGCGCGGCCAGCAGCGCCAGTGCCTGATCCGGATGGGTGGCGATGACCGCGGCATCGAACCGGCGCGCACCGGCCGTCTCGGTGAGCAGCACGCCGTCAGGTCGCTCTATGATCGCGCGAACCGTTGTCCCGGTGCGTATTTCGCCGATCCGCTCGGCGACCTTGTCCACATACCGCGCGGAGCCGCCGACGACGGTGCGCCAGGTGGGGGAGCCGAAGACGGTGAGCATGCCGTGGTGGTCGAGGAAGCGGAACAGATAGTGCGCCGGGTACTCCCGGGCCAGCTTCGGATCACAGGACCACACCGCCGCCACCAATGGCGTGATGAAGTACTCGGTGAAGTAGGCGCTGAATCGGTGCCGTCGCAGGAACTCCGCCAGGGTGAGGTCGGTGTCGGGGTGCCGCAACAGGTCCCGCGCGGTCCGGTGAAAGCGCCGCACCTCGGTGAGCATGCGCAGGTAACGCGGCGTGGTCGCGGTGCGCGCGGACGGGAACAGACCCGAAAGGCCCTTCGCGCCAGCATATTCGAGACCTGTCGCATCCGCCCGCACCGACATGGACATGTCGGTGTCACGCGTTTCCACCTCCAGCTCCTCGAACAGCCGGAGCAGAGTCGGGTACGTGCGGTCGTTGTGCACGAGAAATCCGGAATCGACCCGGACGCGCCGGCCCGGCGCGACCTCGACCTCGTGCGTGTGCGCGTGCCCGCCGAGCCGGTGGTCCTTCTCGTACAGGGTGACGTGGTCGGTCCGGGACAGCACATAGGCGGCCATGAGCCCCGCGATGCCGCTGCCGACCACGGCAATCTCGCGGCCGCCGGACGCGGCGGCTGGAGAGCCGCCACCGAAGGTAGATCGCATACCTCGATTTCGATACGCCACCCGCCAGGGTTTGGTCGCCGACGCCACCGATATGGACGCGTCACCGCCGCCACGGATGCGGACGCTGGGCCACCGCCACCGCCACCGCCACCGCCACCGCCACCGCCACCGATGCTGGCGCTGCCGTCCGTCAGCCGTGGATCGATGGCACCGGTCGGCCGAGTAGATGCGCGAGCGCCGAGTCCAGATCCGGCGTGCGGAAGTCATGACCGGCCGACAGCAACTGTGCGGGCCGCACCCGCTGGCTGGCGGTGGCCAATTCGCGGGAGCCCTGCGCGCCGAGCAGCAATGCCGGTCCGAAGGCGGGTACCGGCAGCAGGGCGGGACGGTGCAGGGTGGCGGCCAGGGATCGGGTGTACTCGGTGTTGCGGACCGGATTCGGGGCGACGGCGTTCACCGGGCCGGACAGCGAATCATCCCACAGCGCACGGTGATACACCTCGACCAGATCGTCGATGCCGATCCAGGACAGCCACTGGCGGCCGTCGCCGATCCGCCCGCCGAGCCCGAGCGTGAACAGCGGGCGCAACAGCCGCAGAGTTCCGCCGCGCGGGGACTGCACGATGCCGGTGCGCACGCGGACGACCCTGGCCCCGGCGTCGGCGGCCGGGCGGGTGGCGTCCTCCCAAGCGGCGACCACGTCGGCGAGGAAGCCGTCGCCGCGCTCGCTGTCCTCGGTGAGCAGGGTGTCGCCGCGGTCGTAGCCGTAATACCCGATCGCCGAGGCGCTGACGAAGGTCCGCAGCCCGGCCCGCGCGGCGAGTTCGGCCAGTGCGCGGGTGGGTGCGAGGCGGCTGTCGGCGATATCGCGCCGATGCTGCTCGGTGAACCGGCCCGCGATCGACGCGCCCGCCAGATGGATCACCGCATCGACGCCGTTCAGAAGTTCGGGATCGGGTGCCGAAGGGTCCCATTGCCGCTCGTCGGGTGTGCGCGGCGCATGGCGCACCAGCCGCACCACGGTGTGGCCGCCCGAACTGAGGAACGCTGTCAGCGCCGACCCGACCAGCCCCGACGCCCCGGTGACGGCGATGGTCGCCCCGGCCAGACCGTGCTGGGCCGCGCGCTGATGCGCGGCTAGGTCGGCGGCGAGCTGGCGATAGCGATAGTCGAACGTGGCGTTCAACGCCGCGGCGGGGACGGGCGTCTCGACCCGATCGATGACGCGGGTATGCCCGTCGTCCACCGCTTCGAATTCATGAGTATGCCGCCACCGCACCGCGATTCCGGCGGGAGCCGACGCCGGCCCGTCCACCGCGACGGCGTCCGCGAACCGGTGCGGCGGATCGAAGGCTCGCCGGTCGTGCCTGGCCACCCACCGCAACCCGCCCGGCAACCGGAGCACCGCGCGGCCGTCGGCCAGTGAATCGGTCTCCTCGACCAAGGACAACGGTTGCCACGGCGGCGAGAGGCGCGCGAACGCGCCAGGCCGCGCGAACCACTCGAATACCTCGCGCTGTCCTGCGGGAACGATCGTCGAACGTTCGATGCCCATACTTCGACTGTAGTAGCCATCGCGGTCGATGCAACGTTTGTGCATCGCTAGTCGGATGCGGATGCGGATGCGGATGCGGCTGTAGGCCGCCGTCGAGGCCCGTTACTCCGCGGCCAGCAGGGCGAGATAGCCGTCGAGCCTCGCTGCGGCGGCGAGGAGGTTGCGGCTGCGGGTGGTCAGCCGGGTCTGCCAGGCATCGAGGAAATCCCGCAGTGCGTCCGCTCCGCCTGCCTCGCGTAGCGCATCGAGGAATTGCACGACCTGGGGGAGCGGGTAGTCGCCCTGGCGTAGTTGCCGGGCGATCTCGGCGTCGCGCACGCATTCCGGTCCGTATTCGCGGTAACCCGTCGCGCGATTCCGGTCGGGGCGCAGGATGCCGTGGGTTTCCCAAGTGCGCAGGGTCGCCGGGTGGACGCCGATCCGGCGGGCGAGTTCGCCCACGGTCAGCGGATGCCCCTGGGCGGCAGTTGGTTTCGTGGTGGCCAACGTGCTCAGGGCCGCGGCGACCTCGGTGCGGGTCGTGCGTTCGGCGAGCAGCTCCATATGTGCGGCGTCGATGAGCCGGTAGGCGGACTCGGTGTCTCCGCGGTTGATCGCACGCATGATCTGGACTGCTTGCTGATGAGTGTGGCCGCCGCGCAACGCGAGGAACGTGCGCAAAGCCTGTGCGTGCAGGGGTGTGTAGTGGCGGTAGCCGGTGGCGGTGCGTTCGGTCGGCGGCAGCACCCCGGCGTCGTCGTAGTTGCGAACCGCCTGGGCGGACAACCCGTGCTCCCGGGCGAGGTCGATCGGACGCAACCACATCCTCCTTTGAGGCTTTTCACCATCAATCGCAGGTGAAATCGGCAAAAGCTTCACTCGAATCTTCAACGATACTGTCAAGTGCAGTGCCAATTTGGAAGGGATACTCATGTCTACTGCCGCAGCACTGCGCGAGATCGGCCGCCAACTCGACGACCCGGCCGGTGTGGGCCGCGCCTTCGACGAACTGCTCGCCACACGAACCGAACCGCCGACGCTGCTCGCCCTCGGCGAGCCGACCCACGGGATCGAAGCGTTCCCGCTCCTGCGCAACGAACTCCTCGGTCAGCTCGCCGACCGGGGATTCCGGTCGATCGTGCTCGAAACCGACTTCCTCGCCGCACCGATCGTCGACGACTACGTGAACGGCGGCCCAGCGGACATCGATACGGTCCTCGCGACCGGATTCAGCCACAGCTTCGGCGCCGTGCCCGGCAACCGGGAACTCCTGGAGTGGCTCCGCGCCTACAACGCCGGCCGCGCACCCGAGGACCGAATTCGCTTCTACGGCTTCGACGCACCGACCGAGTACTCCAGCGCGCCGAGCCCGCGCCACACCCTGGCGCATGCCGTCGACTATCTGCCCACCGCGCTCCGCCCCGAATCCACCCACAACCTGGACACCCTGCTCGGCCCGGACAGCGCCTGGACGAACGAGGCAGCCATGTTCGACCCGGCCGCTTCGATCGGCAACTCCGGCAGCGCTCATGCCCTGCGCGTAATCGCCGACGATCTGACCAGCGCCCTGCACCGCGCAGGCCCCGCCCTGCGCCGCACAAATCCCATCGCCTACGACGATGCCCGCGCCCACGCACGCATCGCCCAGGCCCTGCTGCGCTACCACGCCGCCATGGCCACCCCCACACCCGACCGCATCGAAACCCTGCTCAGCGTGCGCGCCGAAATGATGGCCGAGAACCTGCTCACGATCGCCGCCCGCGAACAACGCCGCGGCCCAATCCTGGTGTTCGCCCACAACATTCACCTCCAACGCTCCCAGCCCGCACTGTTCGCCACGGACAACGCCCGCCCCTGGGCCAACGCCGGCGCCCTGGTCGACCTCGCCCTCGGTGACCGCTACCTGTTCATCGCCTCCGACGCCAACCCGCACAGCGACCACGGCACCCTCCAAGGAGCCCTCGCCGCCGCGACCACCCGCCGCGCCCTCTTCCCCACACCCGCCCTCCTCCCAGCCCTCCCGCCAACCATCGGTCCAGGCGAACCAATCCTGCCCGGCCATTTCCCCGTGAACCCCGCCGAACTCACCGGTGCCGACGCGATCATCTTCATCGCCGACACCGACGGCAAACGCCACCAGTACTGGTAGCGAATACGGCGGTAGCCCCGCTGCGCTGGGCATTTGGATCGGCTCGAGGTCGGCTCCTAGGTGGTGGCGGGACAGTCGGGGGATGACTGGGTGTTCGGGTGTGGTGGGTGGTTTCGGGGCGGGGGTTCTTCGGCGGGTTCTTGTCGTGGGGGCCGCGTGTGCTGGTGTGCTCGTGGGCTGCGGTACCGACGATGGGCCACCGGTTCCGGTCGGTACGACAACGGCAGTGCCGGTGACCAGTGCGCCCGCTGTCACCGCGCCGCCGGCGAGCGCGGACACGCCTGTGCCTGAGCCGACGGTTGTGCCGCAGTCCACGACTTCGCCGCAGCCCACCGCTGCGCCCGAACCCACCGCCGCAACCCAGCCCCCCGCCGCGCCGAAACCGACTGCCGCGCCTCAGCCGGCTCCCGCCCCGGAGCTCCCGGACCCGGGCTTCGAACCGCGCCCCGGTTACTGACCACGCCCGATCAGGCCGCCCATCTCGAGAAGGACTGCCCATGCCCAAGACGCTTCGCCGTCGTTGCCTGACCGCCGCGGCCTTGGCCGCTGCCCTGCTTCCGGCGCTGGCTCCGGTCGGGAGTGCCGCCCCCGCTCCCGGGAAATCGCTTGTGGTGCTGGGGGATTCGTTCAGTGCCAACGGCGATATCACTGCTGCGCTGGAAAACTCGGACCCGGCCGCCACCCCGGATTGCTCACACGGCCCGACCTCCTGGCCGACTCAGTTGGCGCAGCGCCTCGGCGTCTGGGGCACCACCGAGTTCGCCGATTTCTCTTGTCGCGGAGCGTCTTTGGTCAGTGGTCCGGGCCTCACCCTGGCGCATCAGGCGCGTAAGGCCGATGCCGAGGGCGCGTTCGGAGCGGGCACCGGGACGGTGCTCATTCAGTCCGGTCTCAACGACACGTGGGGGACCAACTCGATGCGGTTGCGTCAGACGCTGGTCGACTGTGTGCTGCAAATACACCTCAGCTGCGGACCGGAAGCGGCCGCGGAGGGCCGCGCGACCGATTGGCGCGGGATCAGCGGGGAGCTGTATACGGAGCGGATTCGCCCGATCGTGCAGTACGTGCGCTACTACGCCCCGAAGGCGCGGATCATCCTGGTCGGTTATCCGGAACTCGCCCGGCCCGGCCAGCAGCATCTGTGCGTCGATGTGTTCGGGATCGGGTCGATCGTGCAGCTCCGGGCGGGTTCGGCGATCGAACTCTTCGACCGGATCGACGCCGCCCAGCGCACCGCCGCCGAGCTGCTCGGCGTCGAATTCTTCGACGCGCGAGCGGAAACCGCGGGCCACGGCCTGTGCTCGGCGCAGCCGTGGGTGGCGGGCCTGCTCGATCCGCGCAGCGAATTGCTGGGTACGCCGCTGCATCCGACGGTGCACGGGGACCGGGTGGTGGCGGCGGCGCTGCACCGCAGGATCGCGGGCTGATGCCGGACGGCGCGGTGGCGCCGCGGCCGGCGCTGCCGTCGCTGACGGGTGCGCGCTGGTGGGCGGCCTTCGCGGTGTTCATCCTGCACGCGCTGGTGTTTCTGCCGGTGTATCCGTTCCAGAAGTCCGAGCTGTTCCGGCAGCTGCATCAGCTGCTGCCGATGCAGCTGGGTGCGGCGGGAGTGACGTTCTTCTTCGTGCTGTCCGGCTTCATCATCTACTGGTCGTTCCGGCCGGGCAGGTCGGTGCGGCGCTTCTATTGGCGGCGAGTGCTGAAGATCTATCCGACGCACTTGATCGCCGCGGCGGTGTTCGTGGTCGCGGCGAGCGTGCCGGTGCAGCGGCTGGTGCTGTGGGTGCCGAACGCGCTGCTGGTGCACACCTGGGTGCCGAAATGGACGACTGTCGGCGGCCTGAACGTGCCGTCTTGGTCGTTGTGCTCGGAAATGCTGTTCTACCTGAGCTTTCCATTGCTGCTGCCGCTGGTGCGACGGATCGGAGCGCGGCGGTTGTGGTGGTGGCTGGCCGGTCTCGCCGTCGCGATCCTGGTGCTGCACAGCGCTTTCTATCTCTGGGTGCCCGGCCCGAAAGGCATCGCCAACGCCTTCGCGCCCCGGCTGCTACCCGGCGACGCCTCGCCCTTCTACGAAATCCACGCCTCCCAGGCCTGGTTCGCCCAGGCCGACATCCCGGTCTCGCCCGCCTACTGGCTGAGCTACGACTTCCCGCCGGTTCGGCTGCCGGAGTTCTTCCTCGGTGTGCTCGCCGCGCGCCTGGTGCTGGAAGGGCGGTGGCGGCTGACCCGCACGATGTGGCCGCTGGCCGGACTGGCCCTCGCCTACGCGGCGACCTGGGTGGTGCCGGTGAACTACAAGATGTCGGCGCTGCTGGTCCTGCCGATGACGGCGGTGGTCGCCACGCTCGCCGCGCGCGACCTCGCGGGCAAGCGCGGTCACACTGCCACGCCCCGCATGGTCTGGCTCGGCAACATCTCCTACGCGTTCTACCTGATCCAGTACCCGGTCATGGTGATCGTCACTCGAATGTTCATCGGCGGGAAGCAGTTCGGCGTGGCCGGGTGGCTGGGGTGGGCCGGGCTCAGCCTCGTCGTCTCGGTCCTCGCGGCCGCCGCGATCTACCACTGGGTCGACGACCCGTTGATGCGGCGGTTCTCGGGTCGCCGGGTGGAGCCCGCCCCGGCGTCGAGAGCGCCGGTTCCGAGCGCGAAGGCGGGGTGACGAGTCGGCTCAACGGGTGCGCGAATGCACGTGGCGCACAATAAGTTAACTATGCTACAGCATTGCGGTGGAAGAACCGTCGGTGCTAAACTCCGCTGTCTAACGAACAGCGTCGTTTGTAGATTCTTATTGCGAATACGCGGCGGAGAGCATGACCGAATTCAGACTGTTGGGTCCCGTGGATTTGGTCGTCGCAGGGCGCTCCGTAGATTTGGGTCCATACAAGCAACGCGGCATCATCGCGGCATTGCTCGCCGAACCCAATCGGCTGATATCCACCGATACCCTGGTCGCCCGCGTGTGGGACAACCCGCCGGAAACAGTCCGGCATTCGGTGTACACCTACATGGCGCGCATTCGCCGGATTCTGCGCAGCGCCACCGCCGATACCGCGGACCCGATCGAGATCCGGAGCAGCCGTGGGGGATACCTGCTCGACGTCGGCCCGGAGCGGGTGGACCTGTCCGGTTTCCGTGCGCTGATCACCCGGGCCCGCGTCGCCGACGACCAGACCCGGGCGGCGACGCTGGCCGAGGCCCTGCAGATGTGGCGCGGCGATCCGCTCGCCGGTCTGGACAGCGCGTGGGCCCGGAGTTTCCGCTCCGGTCTGCGCCAGCTCCGGCACGAGGCGCTCGTCGACTGGGCCGACGTCCAACTGCGGCTCGGGCATCCCAAGGTCGTCGCCGCCGATTTATGGAAGGCGCTGATGGACGATCCGCTCGCGGAGGATCTGCACGAGCGGCTCATCAAGGCCTACTACCTGGATAATCGAGTGGCCGAGGCGCTGTCGCATTTCGATCGGATGCGCCGGACCTTCGCCGCCGAACTCGGTGTCGATCCCGGTCCGCGGCTGCGTGAACTGCATCGCGTCCTGCTGCGGGGTGAGTCTGCCCCGGTCGAACCGGCGGCCCCGCCAACCCGGGAGGTGCCCAGCGCGGAGGCACCCGACTTCCGCGGCCGCGAGGTCGATCTCGCGGCCGTGCGGCAGGCTTTGACGGCCGACCACGGCCGTTCCTCGAAACCGGTGCTGATCACCGGTGGTCCTGGAATCGGCAAGTCGGCCCTGGCGATTCGCGCGGCGCGGACCTTGCGCGCGCACTACCCCGACGGCGTGCTCTACGCCGATCTCGGCGGGTGCAGCGACCAACCTGCCGAACCGAGCGAGGTCCTGTACCGCCTGCTGCGCGAACTCCAGGTCGCACCCGCCGACATTCCCGCCAACTTCTACGCCCGCGCCGGGCGCTACCACGACCTGATGGCCGGACGACGCATGCTGGTCATCCTGGACGACGCGGCCACCACCACCCAGATCGCCCCGGTCCTCGCCGTGGGGGCGCACAGCGCCACCCTCGTCACCAGCCGGAACTATCTGTCCCCGCGCGGTGTTCGCACCATCGTGCTGCGGGAGCTGTCGGCCGCGGACAGCGTGGGGGTCCTGGCGGCGCTCGTCGGCACCGAGCGGGTGCGGGCCGAACCCTGGCCCGCCAGCACGATCGCCCGGTGCTGTTCCGGAATCCCGATGGCGCTGCGCGCGGTGGCGGCGCGCCTCGCCGCGCACCCGCGGTGGACTCTCACCGAACAACTGGGCCTGATGTCGGACGAAGACCAGCGCTACCGCCAGTTCTCCTACGGCGACCTGGACATCCGCCGCAGCATCGACGCCACAGTGTCGCGCCTGAGCCCGGACGCGGCGCGTGTCCTGCACTTCCTCGGCGCCACGCTGACGCCCCGCGAGCTGGTCACCACCCTCGCCGTCCCCGGTCTCACCACCGAGCAGAACGCCGCGGCCCTGGCCGAATTGGCCGCCGCCCACCTGCTTTCGATCCACGAACAGAGCGACGGCAACCGCGGCTACCTCATGCTGGAGGTCCATCGCCTGCACGCCAAACTGGACGCTCCGCTGCCGGTGTGACGGCCAGATCACCACGGGGCGTCACGTGCTCAGTCGCGCAGCCGGTGGCGGGCCTCGGCGGCGAGTTCGGCGGCGCTGTCGTGCAGGGCCTCGGCGAGTGGGTGTCCGGCGTTCCCAGTGCGGTGGGCGAGGACGGTCGGGCGGATCGCACGGGCGTCGTCGATGCGAACGATCGATAGCGCCGGAGGCAGTGTGCTGACCGTCAATCCGGGGATCACGGTGATGCCGAGACCGGCTGCGACGAGGCCGAGTTTGGTCACCCAATCGCGGGCGATGTGAGCGATGACCGGGTTCCAGTGCGCATCGCTCCAGGCTCCGAGCAAGGTGCTGCCCTGGTCCTCGCTGCCGGCGATCCAGCGTTCCGTGCGCAGTTCGTCGACCGGAACGCTGCTCCGGCCCGTGAGCCGGTGGGTCGCATGCACGGCGATGAACAGCGAATCATCGAGCAGGGGAGTGGAACTCACGCCGTCGGGCAGCTCGTGGACACCCGTCAGCACCGCAAGATCGATCCGTCCACGCTCCAGCGCGGCCAGCAAGCTCGGACTGGTTCCCTCCCGCAGCCGCACCTCCAGCCCAGGAAACCGCTGTGTCGCAGCGGCAATGGCGCGTGGCACCAGAGCCGCGGTCGCCGTGGCGAACGCGCCCACCCGCACCCGCCCGACCGGCCGCCGCACCTCGCGTAACTCCTCCCGAGCGGCATCGAGGGCATCGAGCACCGTCTCCGCCTGCCGCACCACGATCCGGCCGGCCTCGGTCGGGCGCACTCCACGGGGCAGCCGCTCGAACAAGGGCCGCCCCGCCGCCTGCTCCATCAACGTGACCTGCCGCGATACCGCGGACTGCGTGTAATCCAACCGTTCCGCCGCCCGCGAGAACGACCCGGCCCGCGCCGCCTCCCGAACCACCCGCAGCCCGATAACCGTGAACTCACCCATGCGTCAACGTGATACCACCGAAGCGATGTCTTCGCTGATCGCATGGTGGCGTCGGGCGGAACCCGCGGGCCTAGAGATGCCCTGGACACCCAGTGGCGCTGCGGAACAGGTGCGCCCAGGGAAGGGCCCACCCAGTTGGTCGGTGCGGTCTACTGGTCGACCGTGTCCAGCGCCGACTTTTCGAGGCGGTCACCCGAGCCCTTCAAGGACATGAACGAGCCTGGCTTGCGGCCTTCCTTCTGGATCCCCGAAACCGTTGCCTTGCAGACCGCTTCTTTGAGGAACGCGGCCGCTTTTCCACCCAGGTGGAGGTTGCGGGGGCTGTCGTCGCGGTGGCTGAGCTGGATGGTGCCGGCGCGGCGGCCCAGGCTGATGCCGGTGCCGATGAAGCCGATGCTCAGGCCGGTGGGCTGGTTGCCGGCGAGGCGAGCGAGCAGGGTATCGGCGGCGGTGGCGCCGAGGGGGCCCGCGGCTTGGCAGCTCATCCGCAGCGGCTGGTCGGAGGGAGCGGCGGCGTCACCGGCCGCGAGGACGCGGTCGTCGTCGATGCTGGTCAGCGTTTCGTCGGTGCGCAGGCGGCCGAGGTGATCGGTGCGGAGGCCACTGCGGGCGGCGAGATCGGGCACGCCGAAACCGACGGTCCAGATGGTGACCGAACTGTTCAGTACCGTGCCGTCGTCCAAGACGACCTGGTCCGCGCGCACTTCGGCGACGCGTGCCGTGTCGCGGACGTCGACCCCGTTCCTGGTCAGCCACTTGGTGATCGATCGCCGGGCCGGCGCCGAGACCGTGGGCGCCAGCCGGCCCCCGGCGAGGAGTGCGACGGTGTGGCCTTGCTCGGCCAGCTCGGCGGCGGTTTCGATGCCGGAGGGACCGCTGCCGACCACGGTGATCCGGGCATCGGCCGGCGCCGCGTCGAGGGCGCGGCGGAGTCGCTGCGCGTGTTCCCATTCCCCTAGGGGGTAGGCGAATTCGGCCGCGCCGGGCACTGAGGCGGGGGTGGTCGCGGTGCTGCCGACCGCATAGAGGCAGTAGTCGTAGTCGAGTGCGCCACCCGATTCCAGCTCGACCGCCCGGGCGGCGGTGTCGATGCGGGTCACGCTGTCGACGACCAGGCGTACTCCCGGCCCGAGCATCGAGCCGAAGTCCACGGCGGCGGCGCTGGTACCGGCGACCAACTGGTGCAGCCGAATTCGCTCGACGAACCGCGCGCGCGGGTTGACGAGGGTGATCTCGACATCCGCGCGCGCCGAAAGCCGGTTGGCCGCCAATGTCCCGGCGTAGCCGCCGCCGATGACAACGATCTTGGTGTTTTCAGACATGCCCTCTAGACACCGCTCACAGCGCGGACATGACAGTTCGTGACGCGTATCACCTACGGCTGCGCCGCAGCAGCTGCTCGAACCGTCCGGTCCGCGGGAAACAGCTGTGCGCCATCGTGATACCACCCATGCGAGAGTCTCGCTGGTCGCATGACCGCGCCCGCTCTAGCGTCGAAATCATGACGACAGCAGCCAATCGGGCCCTCGTGCGCACCGTTTTCGACCAGCTCGCACAAGGCAACACCCGCGCGCTGGGCGACGCCCTGGCCGATGACTGCCGCTGGACCTTCCCGGGCAATTGGTCCTGGTCGGCGACGTGGCAGCCGAAAAAACAAGTCCTGCACGGCCTCCTGCGGCCACTGCTGACCCAGCTCGGCAACGCCTACCGCATGGAAGCCGACATGCTGCTCGCCGACGGCGACCACGTCGTGGTCCAGGCCCGCGGCTACGGCGTCACCGTCGACGGCCACGACTACCACCAGACCTACTGCTTTATTTTCCGCCTGGCCGGCGGCCGCATCGTCGAGGTGCTCGAGCACTGCGACACCGCCTTGGTGGAACGAGTCCTGAAACCGGTTGCGGCGAAAGCGAACTGAGTGCCGCCCCGATAATCGGCAGGATGTCAAGCACGAGTCCCGGTTGGCCGCTTCGAAGGGCGTTTTATAACGCGTTCTATTAGCCTTAATTCATGGAAAGACTGTCTGGTTACGACTCCACCTTCCTTTTCTTCGAAACCCCGACTCAGCATCAGCACTTCGTAGGTCTCACGATTTTGAATCCGGACACCGAAGGTGCGAACTACTCGTTCGAATCCTTCAAATCGGAGCTGCGACGACGGCTGCCACTTGTGCCACAGTTTCGCAAACGGGTGTACGAAGTGCCGTTCAAACTCGGCCGGCCGGTGTGGGCGGATGACCCGGACTTCGACATCGACAACCACATCCGGCGCGTGCAGGCGCCGACGCCGTGCGGGCAGCGGGAACTGGCCGCGCTCGTCGCGGAAGCGGCCGGGTCACCGATGCGCCGCGATCGGCCGCTGTGGGAGTGGCTCATCGTGGAGGGACTGGACGACGGGCGAGTAGCGCTGATCCAGAAGTACCAGCATTCGATGATGGACGGCTCGACCGGTTCGGAGATCCGGATGCACACCTGTGAACTCGAGCCGGGGGTGCACAAGGAGGTGCCGGCCGACACCTGGGAACCCGAGCCGACCCCGACCGGAGCGCAGCTGCTCCGCGGGGCGCTGCGCAGCATCCCCGCCAAGGTGCGATTCTTCGCACTCCTCGCCGCCACCCTCCGGATCCTCGCCGGGGGCTTCGTCCGGCGCATGCGCACGCCGCGGGCCGATCGGATCTCGATGAAGGCGCCGCGGGCGCCGTGGAACCGCGCGATCTCGGCCGAGCGTTCGGTCTCGTTCGTCAAGACCGATCTCGCCGAGGTGAAGGAGATCAAGAACGCCTTCGGCGTGAAGGTCAACGACGTGGTGCTCGCGGTCGTCGGCGGCGTGCTGCGCCGGTATCTGGAGAAGCACGCCGCGCTGCCGGAGCTGTCCCTGGTCGCCACGGTGCCGATCAACGGCCACCAGGTCAGCCAGCTCGACGACGTCATCAACCAGAACGGGGTGATGCGGTCCACCCTCGGCACCGACCTCGCCGATCCGGTGCAGCGCCTGCACCGCGTCGCGGCGAGCACCCAGCGCGCGAAATCGGCTTATGTCGGCATCGATTTCCTGCTGACCTGGGCCGAGTACTTCCCGGCGAACTTCCTCAATCTGGTGACGCGCGTCGTTTCCAGCTGGCGGGTGGCCGATCGCGTCTCGATGTCGGGTCCGCAGAACCTGACCGTCTCCAACGTCCCCGGCTGGTTCGCCCCGCTCTACGTCTTCGGCCTGCGGATCGAGGCCAGCTACCCGTTCGCACAGGTCATGCACGGCAACGGGCTGCTCGCGGCGGTGCTGTCCAACAACGGTGACATGGACTGGGGTTTCATCGCCTGCAAAGACCTGATGCCCGACATCGAGGAACTCGCCGAATCGGTGCCCCTCGAGCTCGCCGATCTGCTCGCGGCCGCTCGTGCGCTGACCTAGCCCCCAAATCCGGGGGTTCCCCTTGTCTTTCGGCCCAACTCAGACGGTCGTACAGTGCTGATATGCCCGATCAAGCGGACGAAGACCACATGCTCTCGCTCGCCGCACAGCTATGTTTCGCCCTCTACTCCACCTCGCGGTCGATGACGGCGGTCTACCGGCCGCATCTGGACGCCATGACGATCACCTATCCGCAATACCTGGCGCTGCTCGCGCTGTGGGAGCGGCCGGGCATGACGATGAAGGAGCTCGGCGAGCAATTGCGCCTGGACTACGGCACCGTCTCGCCGTTGATCCAGCGCCTGACCGAGCACGGCCTGGTGGAGAGCGTGCGCAATCCGAACGACCGGCGGGCCGTTCAATTGCGCGCGACCCCAGCGGGTCTCGCGCTACAGCAGCGCGCGAAGGAAATGATCGACAAGGTGTTCTCCGAGATCGCGTGGCCGGTGGATGACCTCGTGCGGCTCCGAGACCAGGTCATCGCCCTGGGCGAGCGTCTGGACGCGGTCGTCGCGGAGCGCTCGGAATCTTGACTTCGGGCCGGCGTGGGCAGATTCACGGATTTCTGTGAGTTAGCCGACGCTTTCGGTGGTACTCCGGGGGTGTGGTTACCCGGCGCCGACAGGAAGGGAGGGTTCCTCGGATGACAGCGAGGCATGCCCCTGTGCCCGAGCCGCTGCCATCCAAGGACCAGTTGCTGGCCGCATTGCGCGGCCACTATCTGCTCGGCCCGCTGTGCACTCAGGCCTATGGTCTGGCGGAGTTGCACCGGCAGCGCCGGGACCGACCCGACCGCTCAGCGGATATCGACCAGAGCCGTACCGAATTGATCGAGGAGATCGACGATTGGGCCGACTGGGCGCTGCCCGATCCCCATCCGGGGGCCCGGATGACCCCGGACCGCCTGGGCCTGGTGATCGACCGGATGGCCGACGCCTCCGAGTACGCCTTCCGTTTGCTGATGACGATCGATCCGGGCAGTCACGAGATGCACGCGGCCTGGACCCGGCTCGCCGAACTCGAGATCGCGTACGGCGAGTTGTCCGCGGGGCTGCTGTCGGGGCATCGGCGCCTGCCGCGCGGGCAGGCGCACGCCTCCAGCAGCCGTTGACGGGTCAGTGCGCCACCGGTTCGGCGAGGGACCGCCGGGCGTAGGCGCGGACATCGGCGTCGCTGTCCTCGGTGGCCCGCCGCAGCGCGGCTCGCACCGCGTCGTCGTCCGGCCAGGTGGCCAGGGCGAGCACCGCCGCCTTGCGAACGTCGAGGTGCGGATCATCCAGCGCGCCGTCCAGTGCCGGGACCGCGGCCCCGGGGTCCGCGCCCGCCAGCCCGCGGGCCGCGCCGACCCGCACCTGCCAGGCCGAATCCCGCAGTGCGGTGGTCAGTTCGGTCAAGTCGGCGGCCTCGGAGCCGAGCGCGCCGAACGCGGCCAGCGCGGCGGCGCGTACCAGCGGGTCCCGGTCGGCGGCGAGGTCGCGGACGACCTCGTTGCCGCCGTCGCCGATCGCCGAAAGACCCTGGGCGACAACGATGCGCACCTCACGATTGGCGTCCCGGGCGGCCGCGGCCACACCGTGCCGGTCGTCCAGCGAGACCAGCGCCCGCACGGCTTCGATGCGGACTCGATGATCCGCATCGGCCAGGGCGGCGGTGAATTGCGCCGCGCTACCGGACTTCAGGGCGCGCAGCAGATCGACGACGGTCGCCCGGACGATCGGATCGGCCGAGCCGAGATGGTCGGCCAACCCCGCCGCGGCGGGCAGCACCTCGACGAGTTCGCGCAGCCCCTCGGTGGCCGTCCGGCGCACGGCGGGCGCGGGATCGCCCAAGGCCCGCACCAGGATCGGCGCGAAACCCTCCGGAGTGTTCTCGGTGAGCACCCCGATCGCGGCCACCCGCACCTGCGGGTCCGGATCGGCCAGGTAGTCCGAAAGATCCGGCACCGTGGGCGAATCCAGCGCCAGCAAGCCGACCAGCCGTGGTGACGGGGGAGCGACCGGCTCCCGGCGCGCCTGCGGCGCCGCCGACGCCTGCGGGGCGCGCTGCCCGACCAGTTCGGGCTGTTCGACCGCGAGCACGGTGCTGTCGGCGCTGGGCAGGTCGTCCAGGCCGGGCACCGGCACGAGATACGGCGCCACCGGCCGCTTGCGGAATTCCATTGCGCCCGCGGCGTTCTTGCGCAGATTCAGGTGGTAGCGCCACTGCTGGTCGTCCCGCTCGGGGAGGTCCGCGCGTTCGTGATAGAGCCCCCATCGCGATTCGGTGCGGGTGAGTGAGCTGCGCGCCGCCATCTCGGCGCAGTCCCGGATGAAGGAGACCTCGGCGGCCCGCATCAGCTCGTGCGGTGTGCGCGCGCCGATCCCGGCGACATCGCCGTGCATCCGCTCGAAGGTTTCCACCGCGATCGACAGCTTGGCGGCGGTCTTCGGCGGCGCCACATAGTCGTTGACGAAGCGGCGCAGCTTGTACTCGACCTGTGGCTGCGGCGGGCCGTCCGGGTTGCGCAGCGGCCGGTAGATCAGATCGTGCGCGGCGGCGAGCTGGTCCTGCGGCAGCGCGTCCGGCGCGGCGACCTCGGCGAGGGTTCCCGCCGCGTGCGCGCCCGCGAGATCACCGAAGACGAACGCGCCGATCATGTAGTTGTGCGGCACGCAGGCCAGGTCGCCGGCGGCGTAGAGGCCGGGCACCGTGGTGCGGGCGTTCTCGTCGACCCACACGCCCGACGCGGAATGCCCGCCGCACAAGCCGATCTCGGAGATGTGCATCTCGATGTCGTGGGTGCGGTAGTCGTGCCCGCGGTTGGCGTGGAAGGTGCCGCGGGTAGGTCGTTCGGTGGTGTGCAGGATGCCCTCGAGGGTGTCGAGGGTCTCCTCCGGCAGGTGCGAGACCTTCAGATAGATAGGGCCGCGAGCGGATTCGATCTCGCGCTTGACCTCGGCCATCATCTGCCCCGACCAGTAGTCGGAGTCGACGAAGCGCTCCCCGTGCGCGTTGACCTGATAGCCGCCGAACGGGTTGGCGACATAGGCGCACGCGGGTCCGTTGTAGTCCTTGATCAGCGGGTTGATCTGGAAGCACTCGATCCCCGACAACTCCGCGCCCGCGTGGTATGCCATGGCGTATCCGTCGCCCGCGTTCGTCGGATTCTCGTACGTGCCATACAGATAACCCGAGGCGGGCAGGCCGAGGCGGCCGCACGGACCGGTGGCCAGGATCACCGCCTTCGCGCCGACGGCGACGAATTCGCCGGTGCGCGTATTCAATGCGGCCGCTCCGATGGCACGGCCGCCCTCGGTGAGCACCCGCACCGGCATCAGCCGATTCTCGATCTGGATCTTCTCGCGCATCTTCCGTTGCCGCAGTACGCGATACAGCGCCTTCTTCACGTCCTTGCCCTCGGGCATGGGCAGCACGTACGACCCGGAACGATGCACCCGGCGCACCGCGTACTCGCCGTACTCGTCCTTCTCGAACTTCACCCCGTAGCGCTCCAGCCGCTGCACCATGGCGAAACCGCGGGTCGCGGTCTGGTAGACGGTGCGCTGGTCGACGATGCCGTCGTTGGCGCGGGTGATCTCGGCGACGTAGTCCTCGGGTTCGGCCTTGCCCGGGATGACGGCATTGTTGACGCCGTCCATGCCCATGGCGAGCGCGCCGGAATGCCGCACGTGCGCTTTCTCCAGCAGCAGCACGTTCGCGCCCGCCTCGGCGGCGGTGAGCGCGGCCATGGTGCCCGCCGTACCGCCGCCGATGACCAGGACATCGCAGTCCAGGCGCGTGGTTTCGGCCAAATCAGGAATTTCCATCGGTGACAACAGCCTTCGGGGTCAGCGGGCGGCGATCTCGGACTGGCCGAGCGCGGCGATGATCTCGGCGCGCGCGGCGGAGCGATCGACGCCCGGGGTACGGGGACGCGGCACCTCGAGCAGGGCGCGCAGCGGCTGACCGGCGCGGCCGAGCACGGCCACCCGGTCGCCCAGCAGCAGCGCCTCGTCGACATCGTGGGTGACGAACAGGACGGTGCTCGGGTGCGTCTGCCAGGTCTGGATGAGCAGGCGCTGCATGGTGGCGCGGGTCTGGGTGTCCAGCGCGCCGAACGGTTCGTCCATCATCACCGCGCGCGGAGCGCCGGCCAGTCCGCGCGCCAGCTGCACGCGCTGGCGCATGCCGCCGGACAGGCTCTTGGGCAGGAAGTCGGCGAAGCCGGTGAGCCCGACCTCCTCGATCCACTGCTGCGCCCGCTCGCGCCGCGCGGCGCGCGCGGCTAGGGCGGCCCGCAGCCCGGAGGCGGGCGCTTGCTCCCCTCGAAGCCGCAGCGCCAGTTCGATATTCGCGCGCACGGTGCGCCAGGGCAGCAGCGCGTTGTCCTGGAAGACCACCGCCCGGTCCCGGTCGGTGCCGGTGATCGCGACGTCGTCGGCGAAAACACCACCGGAGTCCGGGCGCAGCAGTCCGGCCAGCGCGCGCAGCACCGTGGACTTGCCGCAGCCCGACGGTCCGGTGAGGATCAGGATCTCACCCGGCCGCACGTCGAGCGTGAGGTCGGCGATCACGGGTGCGCCGCCGTAGGACAGATGCGCCCGGTCCAGGCGCAGATGCGTGCCGATGCCGGTCATTTCGAAACCTCCTGGACTCGCGGCAGCCAGCGGGTGGCGCGGCGGCCGATCACTTCGACCGCGGCGGAGGTGGTGTAGCCGAGTACGCCGATGGTGATGATGCCGACGAATACGCCGGGATAGTCGACGATGGTGTACGCCTGCCAGGTGCGGTAGCCGACACCGAGGCGGCCCGAGATCATCTCCGCGGAGACCACGCAGATCCAGGCCACGCCGATGCCGACCGACAAGCCGCCGAACACGCCGGGCAGACTGCCGGGCAACACCACTCGCCACAGCACGTCCCAGCGGCTGCCGCCGAGGGTGCGCACCGAGTCCTCCCAGAGCGTCGGCAACGCGCGCACCGCATGCCTGGTGGACACCATCACGGGGAAGTAGGCCGCGACGAAGGTGATGAAGACGATGCCGGCCTCGTCACTGGGGAACAGCAGGATCGCCACCGGCACAATGGCGATGGCCGGGATCGGCCGCGCCAGTTCGGTGAGCGGCCCGATGGTGTCGGCGAACCACCGCGAACGGCCCAGCGCCACACCGGTGCTCACGCCGAGCGCCGCGGCCAGTCCGAACCCGGTGAGGATCCGGATCAGTGACTGACCGAGATCCAGATAGAAGGTCTCGGTGCCCAGCTGCGTCCGGAAGGCCCGGACGATCTCGGTGACGGTCGGCAGCGTGTCGAAGCGCACCCAGAGCCGGAGGTCGTTGGCGGTCACGAACTGCCACACCGCGATCGCGGCGAGCACCGCGGCGACGCGGACGATCCGGGACCGCCACACCGCCCGTCCGGCGCGGGGCCGGGCTTCGGCCGCCGCCGTGTCGGCGACCGGCGCCGCTTCGAGATCCAGGACGGCGGCCGTACTCATACTCGCACCTCGGTGACGGCCTGTTCGAACCCGACGGTGACACCCGAGGGATGCTGGGCCAGGTAGCGCCCGGCCGCGGCGGCCGTGGTGAAGGGCAGGTAGGTTTCGCCGTCGCGCACCCAGATCGCCTTGTCCGCGAACCAGCGAGTGCCGAGTTCGGCGTCGGGCACATACCCCACGCGCACCGACTTGCCCTGCGCCCGGCCCTGTTTGACAGCGCGCAGCAGGCTCGTCGGATCGGCGGCCGGTTGGGTCGAAGCCTGGCCGTCGAACCAGATCTCGCTGGCCAGTGCCGGATTGCCGACCGTCTGGTTGCTCACCGGATCGGTGCCCTTGACCAGCGACGGATTCGCGGTAGCGGCGAGCGCGGCCGCGTAGTCCTGCCCGCGTTCGGCGAAGGCCTTGCGGAGCGCGGTGTCGTCGACGAACTTGTCGATATCCAGTTCGGCGAAGTCGCCGATAGACTTCAGGTAGGTGACATCGCTTTTCAGCGTCTCCACCAGGCGCGATTTGACGGTGGCGTCGAAGGAGGTGCCGCCGGGGCCGTTGTAGAGGTACACGACCTCGGTCGGGAGGCCAGAGTTCTCGGCCACGATCTGGGCTGCCTCGAGGGGCTTGTCGTTGAGGAACTGGGTGGCATCCAGTTGCGCTTGCAGGAACGCATCGAGGACCTCCGGATGCTTGGCGGAGTAATCGCGGCGCGCTACCACCGCGTGAAAGGTGGGCACGTTCAGTTCGGCGCCGTCGTAGAGCAGCTTGGCCTTGTCCTGGAAGACCAGCAGGCCGGGCCAGGCCACGAACTGCGAAAGACCCTGCACCTGACCCGATTCCAGTGCGGACGCGCCGATCTGCGGTTGCTGGTTGAGTACTTCGACGCCGGTCTTGGGATCGATGCCGGCCCGGGTCAGCGCCTGCACCAGCGTGCCGTGCCCGGCCGAACCGACACTCGCGGAAACCTTCTGCCCGGCCAGGTCGGCGAGGGTGCGCGCGGGCGAATTCGGCGCCACCACAACCATGTTCAGCGCGCCCCTGGGGTTGTAGCCGGTCACCGACACCAGGGCGGTCCGGGCGCGCTCGCTGGCCTGGGTGCGGGAACCGTTGATCAGCACCGGGTAGTCGCCCATGGAGCCGATGTCGATCTTCTCCGCCACCATCTGCGCGGTGATCGGCGCACCGGTGTCGTAGTCCTGCCACTCGACCTGGTACTTGGCGCCGCCGATCCGGTTCAGCCGCTGCTCCAGGAAACCCTTGGCACGCAACAGTGTTCCGGCGGTGACGGTGTTGATGGTCTTGGACTGGTAGCCGACGACCACCTTGACGGTGTCGCCGGCGGTCGCCTGCTCCAGCGAGCAGCCGGTCAGGGCGAGCGCGGCGGCGAGCAGGACGGGGGCGAAAGGCGTTCTCTTCATGGGTCTTTCCGGGTTCAGCGCAGCAGATAGGGCATGTTGACGGTGACGGCCCCGGTGGGGCAGCGGGCCGCGCACGGGCCGCAGTACCAGCACTCGTCGACGTGCATGAAGGCCTTGCCGTTCTCGGGGTTGATGGCAAGGGAATCCAGCGGGCAGATCTCGACGCACAGCGTGCAGCCCTGGATACACAGCGATTCGTCGATGGTGACGGGGATATCGGCACGCTGATTCGCGAGCGCCATCAGATGACCTTCCATTCGGGATTGGTGCGGGTCAGGTTGCCGCGCATGGTGATTCGGTCGCCGCGCATCCGGATGAACTCCAGGTCCACCGGGGCGCCGTCGTCGAGGCGGGTCAGCCGCTCCAGCATCAGCAGCGGCGCGGCGGCCGGGACGTCGAGGGTGGCGGCGGTGTGCGGGTCGGCGGCGACGGCCTCCATGGACAGGTCGGCCGAGCCCAGGCGCTGTCCGCTGATCTGCTCGAGCAACACGAAGATGTCGGTGGTTTCCAGGTCGTGGTCGAGCACCTGGGCGCCGATCTCGGGGGTGAGGTAGGTCAGATCGAGGCTCAGCGGCAGGTCGGCGAGGTAGCGCAGCCGCTCCAGGTAGACCACCCGGGCGCCCGGCTCGAGGCCCAGCCGGCGGGCGACCGCCGGCGGTGCGCTGATCCGCATGGCGGCGCGCACCTCGTTGCGAACGGTGCCGTGGCCCTGGAAGGTCTCTTGTAAGCCGAGCAGGGCGTCCAGGCCGTGGTCGTATTTCTTGGCGGCGACGCGGGTGCCGACTTTGGGCAGGCGGTCGATCAGGCCCTCGTCCTTGAGCAGCGCCAGCGCTTCGCGCACGGTGTTGCGGGAGGCGTCGTGCTCGGCGGCGAGCTGCTGTTCGGTGGGCAGCACGTCGTCGAAGGCGCCCGCGTGGATCTGGTGACGCACCAGATCGGCCACGCGGCGCGCCTGGTCGGCGCGGAGCCGGCGCACCGGCGCGGGTGCTCTCTGATCGTCCTGTGGGTCGCTGACCTGCATGAACAGTGACGATAGTGGGGTTTGGAGGGCCCGCTCGCCGCCACGAGCGGGCCACTCTGCCCACCACTCTCAATGCGCCGGTTCGGTCTCGGCGCTACCTGGGGAAATGGCGGTGCGCCGGGGCTTTACGCCACCTCGCCGGGGGTGGTGGGAGTTCGGATCACGGGGATTCCAATGACCTAGAACCAGGAGTCGCGCATCTCCAGCGTGGTGCGATCGCCGGCGGCGAGCAGATCCAATTGCGGGGCGGTCTTGGGCAGTTCATAGGCGAAGAAGTACCGTGCGGCGGCCCGTTTGCCCGCGTAGAAGTCGCCCTCCCGGCCCTCGGCGGCGAGCAGCTGCTCCAGCCAGATCCACGCGACGACGTGATGACCGAACGCCTCCAGATACACCGTGGCCTGGGCCATCGCGGCGGCCGGATCGGCGAACAGGGCGACGGTGACGCTCAGCAGCCGCTGCCACGACGTCTCCAGCTGCGCGCCGAATTCCGCGGCCGGACCACCGATCTCGGTGGCCGCGCGCACGGTGCTGGTGATCCGCTCGGTGAGCAGCCGCAGGCTCGCGCCGTCGTGCTGGACCACCTTGCGGCCCAGCAGATCCAGGCCCTGGATGCCGTGCGTGCCCTCGTGGATCGGGTTCAGGCGATTGTCGCGGTAGTGCTGTTCGACGTCGTATTCGCGGGTGTAGCCGTAGCCGCCGTGCACCTGGATGGCGAGGTTGTTGGCTTCCAGGCACCACTGCGACGGCCAGCTTTTCGCGACGCCGGTGAGGATCTCGAGCAGCAGGGTGTGCTCGCGCGCCCGGTCCGGGTCGGTCGCGGTGCGGGCCAGGTCGACCAGGCGGTTGCAGTACAGCAGCAGCGCGAGCGCGCCCTCGGCGTACGCCTTCTGCGCCAGCAGCATGCGTTTGACGTCGGCGTGCTCGATGATCGGGATCTGCGGGGCCGCGGGGTCTTTCGCGGTGACCGCGCGACCTTGGTGCCGTTGCCGGGCGTAGTCCAGGGACTTCAGGTAGCCGGTGTAGCCGAGCGCGGTCGCGCCCAGGCCGACGCCGAGCCGGGCCTCGTTCATCATGTGGAACATGTAGGACAGCCCGCTGTGCGGTTCGCCGACCAGGTAGCCGACCGCGCCGGGCGCGCCGTCCGGATTGTGCTTGCCCTCACCGAAGTTCAGCACCGTGTTGGTGGTGCCGCGGTAGCCCATCTTGTGGTTCAGGCCCGCCAGCGCCACGTCGTTGCGCGGGCCGAGCGAACCGTCTGCGGCGACCAGGTACTTCGGCACCACGAACAGCGAGATGCCCTTGGTGCCGGCCGGTCCGCCGGGGATCTTGGCCAGCACCAGGTGCACGATGTTCTCGGTGAGCTCGTGATCGCCGCCGGAGATCCACATCTTGGATCCGAACAGCCGGTAGGTGCCGTCCAGCTGCGGTTCCGCGCGGGTGACGAGGTCGGCCAGCGAGGATCCGGCCTGCGGCTCGGACAGGCACATGGTGCCGGTGAACCGGCCCTCCAGCATCGGCCGCACGAACCGCTGGACCTGGTCGGGGGTGCCGTGTGCGGCCAGCAGGTTGGCGTTGCCGACGGTCAGGAACAGATAGCCGGTGGTGCCCACGTTCGCGGCCTGGAAGAACCCGAACCCGGCGGCCTCCACGGTCGCGGGCAGTTGCAGCCCGCCGATCTCCGCGTCCATCGCCGCGCCGATCAGGTTCGCCTTGGTGAACGCCTCGACCGCCGCTTTCACCTCCGGGATCAGGGTGACGCGTTCGCCGTCGAAACTCGGTTCATTGGCGTCGCCGAGCTTGTTGTGCGGGGCGAAGTACCGGGTGGCGAGGTCCTCGCAGAGCTCCAGGAACCCGTCGAAGGTCTCCCGCGAATGCTCCTCGAACCGGGGCAACTCGGTCAGCTCCTGGACCCGCAGCCATTCGTAGAGCAGGAACTCCAGGTCCCTGCGGGAGAGCAACATCGAACGCACGGGCAATCCTCTCGCACTGTATCCAGCCCCGGTGTCGGGCTAATTTGATACGTTACTACGTTCGTGTCGCCAATGGGCGTGGGGATCCCCAGCCGCTCAGCGCGGGCCGTAGGTGTTGAGGAACAGCGTCGGCCCGTCCAGGTCGCCGCGCGCCGAGAGATCGGTGATCGCGGCGAAAGCCTTTGCCGTGTAGACCGTTTCGAGATGCAAGCCGACCATGTTGGCGCGGTCGCGGGCCGCGATCGCGGAGAGGGTCTCGTGGCCGTAGCCGGGGCCGAGCCAGTCGCGCAGCATGGTCACGTCCTCGGGGACCAGGCCGGTGGGCTCGAACTGGGCGCCGCGCTCGCGCAGCACCGCTTCGGCGCGGGTCGCGAGGTCGACGATGTGCTTGGCCGCCAGCGGAAGGGTGTCGTTGACGACGATGCCGAGCACGCGGGTGCGCAGGCCCGCCAGGCGCAGGCCGAGCGCCAGCCCCGCGGCCGTGCCGCCGGAGCCGACGGCGGTGACGAGATGGGCCGGTTCGGGCAGGTCGCCGGCGTGCACCTGGGCGGCGAGTTCCAGCGCGGCCTCGACATAACCGAGGGCGCCGATCGGTGAGGAGCCGCCCACGGGCAGGTAATGGGGGAGCTTGGCGCCGGAGGAGTGCCGCAGCATCAGCCAGGGTGCGGTGAGGATGGTGCGGAGCTTGGAGCGCGTGTGGTGCAGGGTCGCGCCGGAGGCTTCGAGGCGTTCGAGCTGCGCGCGCACGTGGTCGTCTTCGGGCTGGTCGACCAGCGCCAGCGCGATATCCAAGCCGAGTTCGCGGCCGTAGAGGGCGGCGGCCAGACCCCAGTTGGTGCCGGTGCCGCCGACGGTGACGATGGTTTTGGTGCCGCGCCGTTGCGCGTCGGGTAGCAGCCATTCCAGTTTGCGGATCTTGTTGCCGCCCCAGCCCCCGGACCCGTAGACGCTTTCGTCCTTGCACCACACCGGGATTCGGATGCCGAGCGGCAGTTCCCGGACCGGAGTCGGGGTGTCGCCGAGGCGGAGAAACGGAAGCTCCGGCGCTACCTCGGGAAAGCGCTGGTGCAGTAGGGAATCCGTCAACGTTCCTCCTTCAAGCCGCGTCGCTGGAGAATCTATACGACGGAGCTCCGCGACCCCGGCGCGCGCTATGGGTGGTGCGGGCGCCGGGGTAGCGGGCGCCGGGATTGATGAGGGAGATCCCGGCGCAGTGTCCCATCCTGGACCCCGGAGGTCCCCCGGGTGTGCGGTTCGCCCGCATTAGGGGAAAAATCCGGGATCCATTGGGGGATCAGGTGAGCAGCTGATCCAATCGAGCCACGCAGACCGCGGACAGATCGCCCATGCCGAGATGGCTGGACATGCGCAGCAGCGGCACCGACAGGGTGATCGCGCACAGGATCTCGTTGAACCGCAGATTCCGCACCGGCCAGCCGGTGACGGTCTCGTATCGCGCGATCGCCTCCTCGCGGCCGGGTGTGCCCGGCAACCGCGCGCGGCCCTGGAAGTCGCTGCTCAGCCAGTCGGTGAACAGCAGCCAGGCCAGGTCGAACTCGTGGTCGCCGAGATGAGCGATCTCCCAGTCGAGCACGCCGAGCACCGCGAGGTCCCCGCCGTACAGGATGTTCGACAGCCGCGCGTCACCCCAGCACAGGGTGACGTGCTCGGCCTGATAGCGATGCTCCCGCAACCAGGTCAGCGCCCGTTCGATGGTGGGCGCGGGGTTGGTGGCGGCCCAGTGCACAGCCCAGTCGAGATAATTGATCGCCTGCTCGACGGGGTCGGCCCCGAGCTGGTCCATCCGCAGGAAATCCAGGCGCAGCGCCGCCGGGTCCAGCTGATGTATCCGCGCCATGGTGTCGAGGCAGTGCCACCAGATCGTGGTGCGATCCTCGGGTTTCGCGTCGTAGTACATCCCGGATTCGTGATAGGTCGGCACGTCACTGGGTGTGCTGCCGCCGTCGATGCGGTCCATCACGAAATACGGGGTGCCCAGGGCGGTGTCGTCCGGCTCGATCCAGCGCACCTCCGGCACCGGAAGGCCGGTCCCCGCAAGACGTTTCATCACCAGGAACTGCCTGCGCAGGTCGTAGTCCGGGAACAACGACGCTTCCGGCGGCCGCCGGAACACCAAACCCGTTGTCGCGCCCTCGGCGTCGACGGCGTCGAACAGATAGGTTTCGGTGGCGAATCCCTGTTCGGCGCGCTTCCAGCCGGAAATCGCCGAGCCGGGGATGTGCTGCTGGACAATCGGTTCCAGGGCGGCCGGTAGTTCTTCCGGGCTGAGTCGCATGCCGCTCACCACCCGGTGTAGCCGTAGCGCGGGTACGCGCCCATGAACACCATTTCGAGCAGTCCGTGCCCGACCTGCTCGCCCATGCGTACTTCGCACAGGGTCTCGCTGAGCAGGCTGATCGGCTGAATCTGTGCCAGATCGGTGGTGTCGACGGTGAAGCCGTCGCTGTAGGCGGCGCCGCGCCACATGCCGGCGGCGTAGCCGCGGTACTCGTTGTATCCGGCCAGGCCCGGCCAGAACCGGCAGATCGGAGTCACCTCGATCGTCGAGCTGCTGCGGTCGGCGTGCTGCACGGTGAAAGTGCCACCGCTGGCGACTCGCAGCTCGGATTCGAACCGCAGCTCGTGTTCGACATCGATGATCGGTGTGGCCGCTCGGCCGGTCGTCGTCGGGTAGAGCACTTCGCCCTCGAACTGCCAGCGCTCGCCGGTGCTGGTCTCGCGTTGCGCGAAATGCACCAGCTGGTCCTCGAACTGGAAGATGCCCATGTAGTACAGCACCCCCTCGGGGATCTCGGAGGGTTGCAGGTCGGGGCCCTCGCCGAGGCTGCCGCCGCCGGGGCCGTGCCGCACGCCCCAGGAATGGTCGCGGCCGAACCACCACTGGTCCGGGTCGATCTCGATGCGCCGGCCCTCGATCTCGATCCAGCCGGTGACCGTGCCGTTCTGGTAGTACCGGCGGGCGTCCTCGCGGACCCGGCCGCGCTCGCGATGGAATGCCGGTGTCTGTTCATAGGCCGGGAAGTCGCCGTGGAAATCCAGCTGGAAGCTCAGTCCGTGCTCGTTGTCCGCCAGGGAGGCGCGGGTGCTGAGCAGCGGTTCGGTGATCTCGTAGGTATAGGGACCTACACTCCAAGCGCCCAATCGGGCTCTGGGCGTCCGGTATTCGGTCGACAGGCGCACCACCTTCGCTTCCTTGCCGGCGAGGGTGACCATCGCGTAGGCATCCATGACATTGCGGTTCGGGAATCGGGCCAGTCCGGTCATGATGCTGATCTCGCCGGATTCGTCGAAGCCGTACATCACCACCCGCTCGGTCCAGCGCAGATCGCTCTGGGCGACATGATCGAACGTGGTGGGCAGCTGGTGGGCCAGCATTTCGTCCTCGGGTACGAGCACCGTGTTACTCCTTCTCTCGGGTCGTCACCTCAATGTAATACGATATGGCTCGCAACGTAATTGTTTTCCGCAAATAACTCCGGGTACGCTCCGACCGTGACCTCCAATGGATCTTCGAGTGCCCGGCCCGCCGCGGGGCGGCCGCGTGATGCGCAGATCGATCGGGCCGTCCTCGAGGCCACCCGCACTCTGCTGTCGGAAGTCGGCTACCAGGACACCACGATCGCGGCCGTCGCCCGGCGTGCGCACGTCGGTACCGCGCCGATCTATCGCCGCTGGCCCGGCAAGGAAGCCCTCATCGAAGACGCGGTCTTCGGATCCGAGAACCTCTGGCTCCCAGCCGAAACCGGTGACCTGCACGCGGACCTGTCGGAATGGGCCCGCCTGTTCGTCCGCCGGATCGCCGAACCCTCGACCCGCGCCGCCATCCCCGGCCTCATCTCCTCCTATCACGCGGAACCCGAGCGATACCGGGACCTACACGACCGCGCCGACCTGCCGGCCCGCCAAGCCCTCTGCGACCGCATCCACGCCGCCCTCCCCGCCGGCGCGGACGGGTCGGCCACAGCGGATCTGGTCTTCGAGATCCTCGTGGCCCGCACCCTGGTCCGCGGCCTGATGCACGGCTACGACGACATCGACGACTTCTGCACCCGCACCGCCGACGCGTTGGTAGCCCTGATCAAGGCCGCCGTGTAGGGCGCGGGGCGGCAGCGCCTACGGGAGAACTTGGTAGGACAGCGCCCGGGCGAACGGAACGCCGGTGCGCTGGGCATACACCTTCCGCTCCCGTACCTCCCGCAGGGTGCGCGGCCGGAATCCCGGACCGCCGCAACAGGATTTGTGGAACCCGACGCCGGCGCTGAGCAGGACCGACAAGGTCCGCCAGGCATTCGTGTCGCGTCGCTTCGGTGCGGCGAAGGCGGAACCGGCGTGGATCAACGGCTTGCGGCAGCGTGGGCAGCGCCGCGTGCGGTCGTGGAGTCCGGGATAGGACTGCTTGTACGAGGCGCGACAGGGCAA
The DNA here is from genome assembly GCF_040681285.1 of Nocardia sp. NPDC051832. Taxonomy (NCBI): domain Bacteria; kingdom Bacillati; phylum Actinomycetota; class Actinomycetes; order Mycobacteriales; family Nocardiaceae; genus Nocardia; species Nocardia sp. NPDC051832. The sequence goes on along the minus strand of NZ_JBFAYL010000004.1, from coordinate 189,342 downwards.
GCAGACGTAGGAGGTCTTCGACGCGGGCATTTGTCGAGGCTAAGTCCCTGGGAGCTGTCGAAGCGAGTGAATTACCGTGCGCTGATTCAGAAGTCGGCGACGACCTCGTGGTGAGTCACCTCGGCGTCCCAGTGCGAGAGCAGTTCGCGGGCCAGGTCGTCGACGACGGCGCGTTCGGGGTGCTTGCCCGCGAAGACGCGGACCGCCTGCATGCTGGTGAAGAAGGCGATCGAGGTGAACTGGATCTCGTCGCCGTCTCGATGACGCAGTAGGCGCGCGCCCCGAAACCCATGCCCCAGGGTGAGTTGCGCGGCGACCTCGGATTCGTAGTGCCGCTGGTAGTCCTGAGCTTTGTCGAGCGGGGCCCAGCCCCGCCACATTCGTGCGATCATCCGGCGCTCCGTTCGCAATCCACTGTAGCGCTGGGGGAGTCAGCTCCGCGTGGGTTCGAGGAGGCGGTGCTGGTGCGCGAGGGCGGCGGCCTCGGTGCGGGAGGCGGCGGAGAGTTTGGTGAGGATGCGGGAGACGTGGACGCCCGCGGTGTTGGCGCTGATGAAGAGTTCCGCGGCTATTTGACGATTGCTCAATCCCTGGGCGACGAGGTGGAGCACGTCGAGTTCGCGGGTGGTGAGGCCGAAGGTGCGCGGAGGTTCGGTGCGGGTGCGCGCGGATTCGTAGAGGGGGAGGCGGGCGCGCTCAGCGGTGTCGTGAATCGCGTCGAACAGCGGTCTCGCGCCCAGGTCGTCGGCGATGACCGCGGCTGCTCGCAGTGCGGTGTGGGCCGCGGGGCGATTGCCGACAGCCAATTCGGCTCGAGCGCAGCGGAATAGCGTGCGGGCCTGCTCCAAGGGGTGCTGCACCGCCTGCCAGGCTGTCACAGCGGCCTGCCAGTCGGCGCGCGCGGTGGCCGCGGCGAAGACCGCCCGGTGGGCCGCGGCCACCGGCGTCGTGCACGGCAGTGCGGCGGCCAACGGCTCGAAATCCATGGCCTGCTCCGGAATCCGGGTGCCGAGGGTGAGCAGTGGCCAGGTCTCGTTCGGGTACTTCTGAACGTCGTCGGTGCTCAGGGCATCGGCCAGGATGCGCGCTGCGCGGGCCGGATCGGCATGCGCGAGTTCGGCTTGCACCTCGATCAGTTCCAGGCGGTAGTGCCCGACCCATCCCGCCTGCCCGAGCTGCCCCTCGGCAGCCGAGACGGCCGTCGCCCCCATCTCGAACTCGCCACGCGCCAAGGCGATTCGCGCCAGGCACAGGTGCAGCGCGGCCGTGGCCAAGGACGGCAGTGGATCGCCCAGCGCGTCCGCGATCAGCTCCTCCGCCTCCGTCCAGCGGCCGAGCGCGGTGAGTGCTTGCGCCCATTTCACCAGGAGGATAGGCCCGCGCTCACCGAACTGATACATCTCGTGCGCGGTGCGAAGCCCGTGCTGAATGATCTCGATCGCAGCGATGTAGTCACCCGCGCCGACCAAAGTGGCTGACTCCCAAGTGACTACCGACAACACCGTGTGCACGTCCTGTGCCTCCTGCGCAGCGGCGCGCGCTCGCCCGAAGTGCTGGACGGCCAGCGCCGAATCCGTCTCGGCGAGCCCGAGATACGCGTGCGCTCGGGCAGCTAGAGCGGAGTACCGGTGAGTGGTCGATGCGTCTGGGGCGATCGGAGCCTGCTGAGCCGCCTGGGGATTGGCGGCCGCCTGGCCAGAGCTGGGGTGGCTTGCGGTTGGGCTGTTGTGGGGCTGGGGTTTGGCGGCAGCTTGGTCGGAGGTGGGGTGGTTTGCGGTTGGGCTGTTGTGGGGCTGGGGTTTGGCGGCAGCTTGGTCGGAGCTGGGGTGGCTTGCGGTTGGGCTGTTGTGGGGCTGAGGTTTGGCAGCAGTGTGGTCCGAGCTGGGGCGGGGTGCGATGAGGCTGTTCCGAGTAGCGGCTGCCGCATGAAGTTGTTGGGCGATCGCCAGTGCGGCTAGGGCGTTGTCGCGCGCTAGGGTTGTATCGCCCGCGAAGACTTGGGTGGCAGCGAGTTCGGCGAGGATTTCACCGCGCAGCAGGGTCGGGAGATGCGCCGGGAGCAATGTCAGCGCGTGCTGCAACTCGTCGTGCCCGCCCGTGCCGTTGTGGTTGCGCAGCTGGGCCCGCTGCCGATGCAGGTGCGCGGCACGCGTGGGCTCGGCTTCCGCATTGATCTGGGCGAGAGCCTGATCGGCCGCTTCGATGCCCCGATCCACCGCGTTGGTGTGGATGCAGGCGTCGACGATGTGCTCGAGGACTACCACTCGTTCGAGTTCCGGGCGCTCGGTGGCCCGGGGGCGCGCGGCGGAATCCGTTGTCGGCGTCCAGCAGTCGGCGAGGCGGTGTGCGGTACCGACGTCGATCGCCGTGCCCTCGGTGACTGTGCTCCAGAGTTCGAGCACCACGGTCAAATGGTGCAGCCGTTCGGGATGCGCGCCGGCCAGCGTCGCGTCCATGGCGGCCGCGAGTGCGGACGTGAGCGCGGTCAGGTGCTCGCCCGCGGCTCGGGCGTGCCGGGCCAGCTCGGCGTTGAGCCGCTTCGGTGGGAGCAGATCCGGGTGGTCGCCGAGCAGGTTGGTCAGCCTGGCGTGCAGGCGCTTTCGTTCGATCGGGAGGAGGTCCTGGTACACGGCTTCGCGAATGAGGACGTGGCGGAACTCGTATCCGGTGTCCGTCGGGATGAGCCAGTGGTGCTCGATCAACTGGCGCAGGGTGTTTCGCAATTGTGCGCCCGGGAGTCCGGCGGCGGCGGCAAGCAGGTCGTGTTCGACGGGTGAACCGGCGACGGCCGCGAGTTGCAGCACCTCGCGCGGCGCGTCGTCCAGGTCGGCTTGTGCGGCCAGCAGCAGGTCGGTCAGTTCGGCAGGGGTGTCCTCGGGTGACCGGCTCAGCGCTTCGACGAAAAGCGGATTGCCCGCACTGCGTTCGAAGACGCGGGCGATCAGCGGCGGTTCCGGCTCGCGTTCCAGCAGCGCGGCGAGCAATCTGCCGACTTCGTGTTTGGTGAGCGGCTGCGGTGCGATCAACTGAACCGCGGGGTTGCGGCGGAGCTCGGCGATCAGCCGGCGCAGCGCCGTGGAGCCGGAGGGCCGGTAGGTGCCGACGATGAGCAGTTGGGGCTCAGCGAGATTGGCGGTCAGGAAGGTCAGGAGCTCGCGACTGGAGTCGTCGGCCCAGTGCAGGTCTTCGAGAATCAGCACGACCGAGCGCTGCGCGGCCAGCTGTTCGAGCAGCGTGAGCAGTTCACCGAAGAGCCGAACTCGATCGGTGCCGCCCTCCGCCGAACCGCCGGCACCGGCCAACTCCGGAAGCCAGCGGGCAAGCGCAGGCTGCGCGGGCAACAGCGCGGCCAATGCTGACACCCCCTGCTCCCGCAACAGTGCCCGCAGCACCGCGATGAACGGCGCGAACGGCACCCCGGCGCTGCCGAACTCCGGGCACCGCCCCAGCAACACCAACGTCCGGGATCCCTGGCGCGCCACGAACTCGGCAACCAGCCGCGACTTCCCGATCCCCGCCTCGCCCGCCACGAAAGCCGCTCGCACCTGCGGGGTATCCACCGCCCGCAGCAACGCCGACAGTTCATTCCCACGACCGACGAAGACGCCGCTGGCCGACACGCTCACCACCCGTCGATCATCCCCGCTCCCGACAGGCGCGCCAACTCCTAGGGTTTATAACGAGATCTGGTGATGTGGGGACACCCTCTTTACTCGAAGTATTACTGGCATGAGCAACAACGAAATTCGCCCCTTCCGCATCGACATCCCGCAGGCCGACATCGAGGATCTGCGCGACCGGCTGGCACGCACCCGCTGGATCGACGAGGTTCCCGGCACCGGCTGGGAGCGGGGAGTACCTACCGCGTATCTGAAGGAGTTGGCCGGCTACTGGGCCGAGAAGTTCGATTGGCGGGCGGTGGAGGCGGAGCTGAACGCCTACCCGCAGTTCACCACGAGTATCGACGGGCAGAACATCCACTTCCTGCATGTGCGGTCGGCGGAGGAGAGTGCGACGCCGCTGCTGCTGATCCACGGCTGGCCGAGTTCGATCCTCGACTTCCTGGATCTGATCGGGCCGCTCACCGACCCGAAGGCGCACGGTGCGCCCGATGCGCCGGCCTTCGATCTGGTGATCCCCGCACTCCCGGGGCACGGGTTCTCCGGCCCGCTCACCGAGAACGGCTGGAACGATGGGCGGATCGCGGCGGCGTTCGCCGAACTGATGGCGCGCCTCGGGTATGACCGCTACGGCGTGCAGGGCGGCGACCACGGCGCCTTCATCGCGCCGGCGCTGGGCCGGGTCGATGCCGAGCATGTGGCGGGCGTGCACGTCAACTCGCTGGTCACCTTCCCGATCGGCGAGCCGTCCGACTTCGCCGCGCTCACCGAAGCCGAGCAGGCCCGGCTGGCGGCCATGAAACAGTTCCAGAACGACGGTGCGGCCTACATGAACCTGAAGGGTTCCCGTCCCAACACCATCGCGCAGTTGCTGGCGGATTCGCCCGCCGGGCAGCTGGGCTGGATCGTGGAGAAGTACCACGAGTGGACCGACCGGACGCGGGCGCTGCCCGAGGACGCCGTCGGCCGCGACCGCCTGCTGGCGAACGTGAGCATGTACTGGTTCACCGACACCGCCCGCAGTGTCGCGAACATGTACTACGAACGCTTCCACGACGCGGAGATGTTCGCCCCGAAGGGCACCGTCCCGACCGGCGTCGCGGTCTTCAAGGACGGCGACTACGCGATCCGCCGCTTCGCCGAGAAGGCGCACAACATCACCCACTGGTCGGAGTTCTACTCCGGCGGCCACTTCCCGGCCCTGGAGGTCCCCGACCTGCTCACCGGCGACATCCGCGAGTTCTTCGGCGGCCTCGCCTAGCGATCCGGTCATGATCATCCGGAGCTGGTGGCGACCACCAGCTCCGGATGATCATGCTGGTCAGTCGAGGCCGGTGAGGAGGGCGATGATGGACTGGGCCATGGTGGCCGGGTCGCCGTCGCCGGGGCGCAGCACGAGGTGCGGGTTGGCCGGGGTTTCGTAGGGGGCGTCGATGCCGGTGAAGCCGCGGATCTCGCCGGCCCGAGCTTTGGCGTACATGCCTTTGGGGTCGCGGGATTCGCAGATTTCCAGTGGCGTGTCGACGAAGACCTCGACGAAGGGGATGCCCGCTGCTTCGTGCACGGCCCGGGCCTTGTCCCGGTCCGACTGGTAGGGACTGATCAGCGAAACCACCGCGACTACACCGGATTCGGCGAACAGCCGGGCGACTTCGCCGACGCGGCGGATGTTCTCCACGCGGTCCTCGGCGGAGAAACCGAGGTCGGCGTTGAGGCCGTGGCGCAGATTGTCACCGTCGAGCAGGAAGGCGGGGCGTCCGGCGGCGACCAGGCGGCGTTCCAATTCGACGGCGACCGTGGACTTTCCGGATCCCGACAGCCCGGTCAGCCAGACCGTCAGACCCCGGGTCGCGCGTTCTTCGCGGCCGACGGCGGTGGAATGCCAGACCACCCGCGCCGACGGCAGCGTGGGTCCGGTGATCATGCCCGCGGCGACGGTGTTGCCGGTGGTTTCGTCGACCAGGATGAAGCTGCCGGTGTTGCGGTTGCGGCGATAGGGATCGAACAGCAGCGGCTGCCGGGTGCGCAACTGAATACGCCCGATCTCGTTGAGCGCCAGTGCTTCGGGGTTCTCGTCACGGTGCAGCGTGTTCACGTCGAGCCGATAGTCGAGCGTACGCACCTCCGCGGTGACGGCCCGCGTGGTATGCCGCACGGTATAGGTCGCACCCGGTGTCAGCTGTGCGTCCTCGGCGAACCAGCAGACCATCGCATCGATGTCGCGCCCGGTCAGCGGCCGGTTGGCCGGCCGGCAGATCAGGTCGCCGCGCGAGATGTCTATCTCGTGGGCGAGCTGCATCGTGACCGCCTGCGGGGGAAAGGCTTCCGCGATCGGCGTGCCGCCGGGCCCCCAGATCGCGGTCACCGTCGTCGTCAATCCCGAAGGCAGCACCGCGACCTCGTCACCGGCCTTGAACACCCCGCCCGCCACGGTGCCCGCGTAACCCCGGAAATCCTTTGCGTGGCTGCGTGTTACGTACTGCACCGGGAACCGTGCGTCGATCAGGTTCCGGTCGGAGGCGATGTGCACCTCTTCCAGGTGGTGCAGCAGGGGAGTGCCCTCGTACCACGGCATGCTGGCGCCGCGGTGCACGATATTGTCGCCGTGCAGCGCCGACATCGGCACGAACGTCAGGTCGGAGACGTCGAGTTTCATGGCGAAACCGGCGAATTCCTCCCGGATCTCTTCGAACCGGTCCTGCGACCAGTCGACCAGGTCCATCTTGTTCACGCAGAGCACCAGGTGCGGAATGCCGAGCAAACTCGCCAGGAACGCGTGCCGCCGGGTCTGCTCGACCACGCCCTTGCGCGCGTCGACCAGGATCAGCGCCAGGTCCGCGTTGGACGCGCCGGTCACCATATTGCGGGTGTACTGGATGTGCCCGGGGGTGTCGGCGATGATGAATTTCCGTCTGGGCGTGGCGAAGTAGCGGTGCGCGACATCGATGGTGATGCCCTGTTCCCGCTCCGCGCGCAGTCCGTCGGTGAGCAGCGCCAGATTCGGGTAGGCGTCACCGCGGTCGCGGCTGGTGCGCTCGACCGCGGCCAGCTGATCGGTGAAGATCGTCTTCGAGTCGTACAGCAAGCGCCCGATGAGCGTGGACTTTCCATCGTCCACACTGCCCGCCGTCGCCAATCTCAGCAGCGTGGTCATCAGAAGTAGCCCTCTCGCTTGCGATCTTCCATGCCCGCCTCGGAGATGCGGTCGTCGGCGCGGGTGGCGCCGCGTTCGGTGACGCGGGTCGCGGCCACCTCGACGACCACCTCTTCCGGTGTGGCGGCGGCGGATTCGACGCAGCCGGTGCAGGTGGCGTCGCCGACGGTCCGGAAGCGCACGGTCGCCTCGAACGGCTGCTCACCGTCGAGCAACTCCAGAAAGCGCGTGTGCGCCAACAGCATTCCGTCACGTTGCACTACCGGCCTGCGGTGCGCGTAATACAGCGGCGGCAGCTCGATCCGCTCCGCGGCGATGTAGTTCCAGATGTCGAGCTCGGTCCAGTTCGAGAGCGGGAACACTCGAATGTGCTCGCCCCGGCGATGTTTCCCGTTGTAGAGGTTCCACAGTTCGGGTCGCTGGTTGCGCGGGTCCCACTGCCCGTATTCGTCGCGGAAGCTGAACACCCGCTCCTTGGCCCGGGCCTTCTCCTCGTCGCGGCGGGCGCCGCCGAAGACCGCGTCGAACTCGCCCTCGCGGATCGAGCGCAGCAAGGTCGCGGTTTGCAGGCGGTTGCGGGACGCGCGCGGCCCGGTCTCCTCGACCGACCGCCCGGCGTCGATGTCCTGCTGCACGCTCCCGACCACCAGCCGCAGGCCGTATTTCTCGACGGTGCGGTCGCGGTATTCGATCACCTCGTCGAAATTGTGGCCGGTGTCGATGTGCAGCACGGGGAACGGCAGCGGCGCCGGCCAGAAGGCCTTCGCCGCCAGGTGCAACATCACCACCGAGTCCTTGCCGCCGGAGAACAACAGCACCGGACGTTCGAAAGTCGCTGCGACTTCCCGGAATATGTATGCCGACTCGGCCTCGAGCGCGTCTAGATGCGGCAGCTCGTAGGTGCTCGCCGTCGACTTCGCGTACTGGCTCACGGATCAAAACTAGAACACGTTTCGACCATCGGTCAATGCCTGCTCCGCGCGGGCCGTCGCCCACCGGACGCGGCGGTCACCGCATCGGCCGCCGCGACGAGAGCCTTTCCTCGGCGGTCGATTTCGGCTCCGGTGATGGACGCCCCGACGTGCATGGTCAGCACCATGTTCTGCCGCCCGTCCCCGCCGAAGGTGGGCGCCGCCAGCAGGCTCACCGGATGCTCCTTGCGCGGCCGCAGATCGGTCCCGAGGTAGACCCGCTCGCCCAGATTCGTCACCAGCTCGGCGACCAGTTCGCGCAGTTCGTCCGGCAATTCGCGGGTCGCGACACCGGCCAGCAGCGAGTACAGCTTGCCCCCCGCGGCGGTGAGGCTTTCGACCAGATAGCCCCGCTCCCGGCACTCCGCGACCACCTGCCGCAACCGGGCCTCGTCCTGCTGGACGGGCACCGTCGGCGGCTTGGCCAGCCAGGAGTCGAACGCCGCGTCGGTGTCCCAGAGCACGTACATCAGCCCGACCGGCGGCGCGAACGCGTAGGCCGCGCCGACTTTGACCATGCCGGGCCCGGTGCTCTCCAGCACCAGGATCTGCTCGCCGACCACGGCCGACGCGGTGCAGGTGGTGCGGTACCTGGCGCTGAGTTCTTCCAGTTCGGTGCGGGCGATGGCGGAGATCGCGAAGCCGTCCTGCGCGACCCGCCCCGCCGCGATCAACGCCGGCCCGAGCCCGTAGGTGAGCGCCCGCGGATCCCGCACCAGGTACCCGGCGGCGGTCAATTCGGTGAGAATCCCCAGGCAGGTGGGTTTCGCGAGGTCGAGTTCGCGGGCGAGCTCGGAGAGTCCGAAGCGCTTCCCGCGCTGCTCGACGAGGAAATCGAGCACCTGCACCACTCGGGTCGTGGGTGCGGATCGACGGGCAACCATGGACAACTCCTAGAACAGGTTCTAATCTTGCTCGTATCGAAATGTACCAGAGCGGTACAGATTTGGAACGTTGGAGATGCCCTTGACCGAGCCCGCCATGCTGACCCAGCCGTTCGCCGACGCGATCGCCGCGGCCGAGCAGATCATCACCACCGCGCCGCACGTCCGCACCGAGCAGGATCTCGTCGAGGGTTACGACTACCTCGCGGGCAGTATCCGGGCCTCGCTGCAGATGGCGTGGGCGTATGAGCGCGATTTTCCGTTCTTCGTCCAGTCCACCGGGCCCTACACCAAAATGGGCCTGGACAACCCAGACACCCTGTACTTCCACTCCTACCTGCGCCCGGACGCCGACTATGTGGTGACCGGCAAGCGGGGGACCACCCGGGATCTGAGCTTTCAGGTGCTCAACGGCGACTATTCGCCGGTGGACGTGCCCGACAGCCTCACCGCCTTCGACGACCGCGCCCTCGAGATCGCCGCGGACGGCACCTATGAGATTCGCTTCGGCCCGGGCGAACCGCGTCCCGGCTACGTGCAACTCGGCGCCGACGCCGCCATGCTGGTCGTGCGCGAGGTGTTCAGCGACTGGGCCACCGAGAAGCCGGGTTCCATCCGGATCCAGCGGGTCGACAAGATCGGTGCCGCGCCGCCGCCGCTGACCAAGGACCTGATGACCAAGCGCTACGGCGTGGCGGGCAAGATGCTGATCTCCCGGCTCAACACCTTCCTGGCGTTCCCGAAGTGGTTCTATCTGAATCTCCCGGTCAACACCATGACCGAACCGCGCCTCACCCCGGGCGGCCTGTCCACCCAGTTCTCCTCGGCCGGGCACTACGAGCTCGACGACGACCAGGCCATGATCATCACGGTGCCGAAGTCGGATGCGCCGTATCAGGGCTTCCAGCTGGGCAGCATGTGGTACCTGTCGCTGGACTACATCAACCACCAGACCAGCCTGACCGCCGACCAGGCGCACGTGGATCCGGACGGCAAGATCCGCTTGATCGTCAGCGAGCGAAACCCGGGTCTGGTCAACTGGATCGAACGCACCGGGCACGACCGGGGCTATGTGCAGTTCCGCTGGCAGCGGGTCGCGCGCGAGATGAAACCGGAGGACGGCCCGACGGTCGAGGTGGTCGCGGTCGAGGAACTGGCGCAACGGCTCCCGTTCTACGACGAGGCCCGGATCACCCCGGAGGAGTGGCGGGCGCGGATCGCGGCCCGGCAGGTGGCTGTCGCGGAGAGGATGCTCGGCTGATGTTGTTGCAGGACAAAGTGGTGGTGGTGTCCGGGATCGGCCCGGGACTCGGCCGGGCGATCGCGGTGCGGAGCGCCACAGCGGGTGCGGACGTGGTGCTGGCCTCGCGCACCGAATCCCGGCTCACCGAGGTGGCCGAGGAGATCAAGGGACTGGGCCGGCGCGCGCTGGCCGTGCCGACCGACATCAACGACGACGCCGCGGTCGCGCACCTGGTCGAGGCCGCGCAGGCGGAGTTCGGCCGGGTCGACGCGCTGGTGAACAACGCCTTCGCCATGCCGCCGATGGCGAACCTCGGCGAGGTCGACCTCGCCGAGGTTCGCGCCGCCTTCGAAACGAATGTGCTTGCCGCACTGCGCATGACGCGGTCCTTCGCGCCTGCGCTGGCGGAGTCCAAGGGCGCGGTCGTGATGATCAACTCGGCGGTGCTGCGGCACTCGCGGCGCACCTTCGGGCCCTACAAGATGGCCAAGGCGAGCCTGCTGGCGATGTCGCAGAGCCTGGCCACCGAGCTGGGGCCGCAAGGCATCCGAGTGAATTCCATTGCGCCGGGGTATATCTGGGCTGAGAACCTGAAGTGGTATTTCGGCTACCTGGCCAAGAAACGCGGCATCACCTCCGAAGAGGTGTACGCCGAGACCGCCAAGACTCTCGATCTGCGCAAGCTGCCCGAACCCGACGAGATCGCCGACGCGACGGTCTTTCTGGCCTCGGACATGGCGCGGGCGATCACCGGGCAGTGCCTGGACGTGAACTGCGGCGAGTACCACCACTAGATGTCTGCGAGGAGAACCCAGATGATCGGTCGACCGGACGTCGGCACCATTGATGACCTACACGCGTCGGCGACCAAAGTCGTCGGCCTGGATGACTTCGGCGACGACGGCTACCGCGCGGGTTTGCAGGTGCTGCTGGAGTCCTATGCCGCGGACGCCGAGCTGACCCCCTTCGGCAACAAGATCAACCGCGCGTTCCTGCGCGGTGCGCTGATCGCCCGATTACTCAGCGAGTCGGCGTGGCAACGCTTTCCGGAGCACGCGGAAGTCGGGATCGACCGTCCGATCTTCGTCACCGGCCTGCCCCGCTCGGGCACCACGGCCGTGCACCGGTTGCTGAACGCCGACCCGGGGCACCAAGGCCTGGAAATGTGGCTCACAGAATTCCCGCAGCCGCGCCCGCCGCGCGAGACCTGGGCGGGCGACCCGGTGTATCAGCGTCTGGAAGCCGCCTACGACAAGCACCACGTCGAGCACCCGGAATTCATGGGCGTGCACCATATTTCGGCCGACCAGGTCGAGGAGTGCTGGCAGCTGCTGCGGCAGTCGGCGCTCTCGGCATCCTATGAGTGCCTGTCCTATCTGCCGAGCTACTCCGAATGGCTGCGCGAGCAGGACTGGACCGACGCCTACCGCCGGCACCGCCGCAATCTGCAACTGATCGGCCTCAACGACGCGAATCGCCGCTGGGTGCTGAAGAATCCGAGTCACCTGTTCGCCCTGGACGCGATCATGGAGGTGTATCCGGACGCGCTCGTGATCCAGATGCACCGCGACCCGCGCACCATCATCGCCTCGGTGTGCAGCCTCAACGAGCAGGCCTCCGCCGGCTGGTCGGAGAAGTTCCGCGGCCCGGTCGTGGGTGCGGCGCAACTGGATCTGTGGGCCCGCGGCGCGGATCGTTTCCTCGCGGATCGCAAGCGCCACAATCCGTCTCAGTTCTGCGACATCTACTACGAGGACTTCGTCGCGGACCCGATCGGCATGGTCGCCTCCATCTACCGGCATTTCGGCCTGGAGCTCACCGAGAGCGCCCGCGCCGCGATGGCGGCACTGCACTCCGAGAGCACCTCGGGCGCGGCGCGTCCGGTGCACAAGTACACCCTCGACGACTTCGGCCTGACCGCCGATCAGGTCGACGCGCGCTTCGCGGACTACCGGGCCACCCACTTCCCGGGCCGCTGACGCGAAAGTCTCCGGGCGCACGGCAGCTCCGCCGTGCGCCCTTTTCGCGTCTTACTGCTGGCCGGGCTTGAGGACGATGAACAGGCCGTGGGCTTCGGCGCAGAGCCGGTCGCCGTCGTGCAGGGTGGCACGCAGGTACACCTTGCGGCCGTCCTGGCGTTCGGCCCAGGCGCGCAGGTTCAGCTCGGTGTTCAGGGGCGTGACGGATCGGTAGTCGACGGTGAGGGACGCGGTGCGCGTCACCGAACCGGTGTGCACGGCGGCGGCCATGCCCATCAGGTCGTCGAAGCCGAGGGAGATGTGCCCGCCGTGTGCCGCATTGTTGCCACCGAGGTGGAAGGTGCGGAAGGTGATGCGCGCGTGCACGCCGTCGCGGGCGGCGGTGTCGATGCTGAACGGCGGCAGCGTGATGTTGCCGCGGCCGGGCAGATCGTGCCGGGTCCAGGTGGGGGCGGACCACTCCGTGACGACCGCGGCCTCGAGCTTCTCGTTCAGCTTCTCCAGGATGCCGATGGTCTCCAAGGCCAGGTCATCGCTGGGACTGAGCAGGCGGGCGCGGTCCATCAGGGTGCGCACCTGCTCGATCAGCTCGCCGTAGTGCGCGCCGCCACGGACGGTGCTCTGGCCGTTGGCCAGCTCGGCGTCGATCGCCTCCACCATCGGCCGGAACCCGCCTTCGTGGTGCTCTTCGCTCGGCAGCGCCGCCGGCCGCAGTTCACTCATATAGAACATGTTATTGGTTGCCCGCCGGGTGCTCGCGCACGGGACGGCAACGGCGCGGGGCGGGGGCGTTGTGCGGCCCGAATGCGGTGCACCTAGTCTGGGTACCCGATCATCCATCAGGTCTCGACGAAGTACCCCACGCGGGCACCTTTCCCGTGTGCGTGCGGCTGGCGAAAGGCATTGTCCCGATGCGTATTACGGCTGTCGTCTTCGATATGGACGGCATACTGATCGACTCCGAACCGGTGTGGGAACGGGTTCGGCGCGACTATGTCGCGGAAAAGGGCGGGCGGTGGTTACCGGATACGCAGAAGCGCCTGATGGGCATGAGCACCGGCGAGTGGTCGGAGTACCTCAGCGGTGAGCTCGGGGTCGGCGAAGCGCCCGACCGGGTCGCCGACGACGTGATCGAGCGCATGGCGGCGCACTACGACAAGGAAGTGCCGCTGCTGCCCGGCGCGGTGGAGGCGGTGCAGCGGATGAGTGAGAACTGGCCGCTGGGTGTGGCCAGCTCCTCGCCGCGGACGCTGATCAACACGGTGCTCGGCCGGACGGGGCTGATCGAATTCTTCGACGTCACCTTCTCCACCGAGGAGGTCGACCGTGGCAAACCGGCGCCGGATGTGTACGTGGCGGTCGCGGCGTTCCTCCGGAAGAAGTCGACAGACTGTGCGGCAGTGGAGGATTCGAGCAACGGCATCCGTGCCGCGCACGCCGCGGGCATGCGCGTGATCGCCGCCCCGCGCCCGGAATACCCGCTCGACGACGACGCGCACGCGCTCGCCGCGCACGTCATCGACGGACTCGACGAGCTCAGCCCCGCCCTCGTCGACGACCGCGCCTGACGGCGGCTCAGCCGCGGTAGGACTCGAGCAGGGTGCGTGCGGCGGCGGCGATGTCGTCGTCCAGCCAGCTCGGCAGCGCGGGGGCGTGGGCATGGCGGCGCAGCGCCGCGTAGGGGAGGTCTACGACGGCGCGGCTGATCGCGTCGATCTCGCGGTCGCCGTCGCGGCCGGTGAGCTCGCGGGCGATCCGGCGCAGGTGGTCGATGAGCGGCGCGTTCATCCCGTTCAGGCGGGCCTGGAAGGCGTCGTCGGGGCCGCCGTCGAGCAGGTCGCTCGGGCGCAGGCTGAGCAAAAGCCTTGCGTCATCGGGTAATTCGCGGCCGAAGCCGATGGCTGCGCGCACCATCGCGACGCCGGCCGCGACCGGGTCGGGATCCTCGGCGCCCGCCATCACCCCGTGCTGGAACCGGGCCAGCGCGCGCAGCCAGGCCTCGGTGAGGACGCCGTTGCGGTTGCCGAACCGGTGATACAGCGTGCCTACCGGCGCGCCGCTGGCCGCGGCGATGGCGGCGACGCTCGCGGCGCGCGGACCCGCGCCGAGCACCAAAGTGCGTGCGGCGTCGAGGATCACATCCGAATCATGCTTGCGGGGTGGTGCCACTACTAGTACGTTCCTTCTATATGGAGCGGTTGCCCTATATTGATGAGCACTTCACAGTAGTCGACGCGAATCGTGAGCGGGCTTGGAAGGCGGTGCTGAAGGTGATCTGCAAAGACCCGTACGACCTGTCGACCGTACCCGGGGGATTCGAGCTCGAGGCCGCCGAGGAACCGGTCCGGCTGGCGCTGAAAGGCAGGCACTGGTTCTCGACCTACCAGCTGATCTTCCTGCTCGACGAGGAAGGCCCGAGCCGCACGCGGGTGCGCGCCGAGAGCTGGGCCGAGTTCCCCGCCCTGTCCGGCAAGATCTATCGCGCCCTGGTGATCGGCAGCGGCGGGCACAAGCTCGTGATGCGCCGGCTGATGCGCCGAATCGCGGCGGCGGCATGATGCCCGGGGTGGTCTGGGGCGCCACCGAAGCCGAACAAGAACTGCCGCTGCCGTGTGACGAGGTGCAACCGCGCGGCCACCAAGCCGATCGGGCCATCAGCATCGCCGCACCGCCCGGCCTGGTCTACTCCTGGCTCTGCCAGCTGCGCGTCGCGCCCTACAGCTACGACCTGCTCGACAACTTCGGCCGCAAGAGTCCGGCCCGCCGCGACCCCGCCCTCACCGAACTCGAAGCGGGTCAGAGCTTCATGACCGCCTTCCGCCTGCACTCCTTCGTCCTCTCCCGCCACCTCACTCTGGTCTCGGGCAACCTCTGCGTGACCTATGCCGTCTGCCCTGAAGGCGCGGGCACCCGCCTGCTCGTCCGGCTGCGCTGGCGGATCCCGCGAATAGCCTTCTACGCCTTGACTTTCGGCGACGTGATCATGATGCGCAAACAGTTACTGAACCTGAAATCGCTGGCCGAAGCCGAAGCTGCCTCCGGCGGCGATGCATGATCGACTCATGGTGAATTATGTTGAGCTCGGTGCTGTCCGGACCTGGTACGACGAGTCCGGGGCGGGCGAGCCGGTGCTGCTGCTGCACGGTGGATTCGTCGACTCGCGGTCGTTCGATCCGGCGGTGCCGGGGCTTGCCGAGCGATTTCGGGTCTACCGGATGGACCGCCGTGGGCATGGGCGGACGCCGGATGTCGAGGGGCCCTTCACCTATGACGCGATGGCCCAGGACACCATCGCGTTCCTGGACGAAGTAGCCGGTGGCCCGGCGCATCTGGTCGGGTACAGCGATGGTGGGATCGTCGCGCTGCTGGTGGCGATCCGGCGGCCGGACCTGGTCGCCAAGCTGGTGCTGATCAGCGCCAATTTCCATCACGACGGCCTGGTGCCCGGGGTGCTGGAGAGTTTCGCGGACGAGGAGCCGATGCGGCGCTTGGCCGCTCGATACGGCGAGGTGTCGCCCGACGGCGAGGCGCACTTCCAGGTCGTCGCCCAGAAGGTGCTGGCCATGCCGAGAAGCCAGCCGACGCTCACCAGCGAAGACCTGGCCAGCATTACCGCCCGCACCCTGGTGCTCGCCGCCGATGACGACGCGATGACCTTGGAGCACACCATCGCTCTGTACCGGGCGATCCCGAACTCCGAACTGTCCATCGTCCCGGGCACTTCGCATCTGCTGGTGGTGGAGAAGCCCGCGGAGGTGTATCGCCTGGTCGGCGATTTCCTCACCTCCGAACCGCCGCGGACCTGGCAGCCGATTCGCCGCGCCTGAGGTTCAGTACGGTGCCGGGTGGCCGTTCGCGTGTGCGCGGGCGGTCCAGCGGCCGCGGTCGTGGCGGACTTCCACGGAGTGGTCGAAGGCAGCGGTGACGGTGTCGGTGGTGATGACCTCGTGGGCGGGCCCGGCGGCGACCGTGCGGCCGTCGGCGATGAGCAGGGCGTGGGTGGTGGTGGTCGGCAGTTCTTCCAAGTGGTGGGTGACCAGGATGGAGGCGACCTCGGGGTGGGTCTCGCCGAGGGTGTCGATGGTGTGCAGGAGTTGTTCGCGGGCGGCCAGATCCAAGCCGGTGGCGGGCTCGTCGAACAGCAGCAGCAGGGGTTCGGCGACCAGGGCGCGGGCGATGAGGGTGCGCCCGCGCTCGCCCTGGGAGAGGGTGGGCCAGGTGCTGTCGGCTTTGCCCTTCAGGCCGATGGTCTCGATCATGGCGTCAGCGCGGCGGACTTCATCGGAGCTCGGGGCCCAGCGCATCGGGAGGTCGATGGTGGCGGTGATGCCGGTCAGCACCACCTCGCGGACCGTGAGCGGATAGCGCAGCGGATGCCGGGGATTCACGTGCCCGATCGAGCGCCGCAACCGGGCCAGCTCGACCCGGCCCATCTGTTCGCCGAGGACGTGCACGGCGCCGGTGGTCGGGAAGGTGACCGCGCCGCAGAATCCCAGCAGGGTGCTCTTGCCGGCGCCATTGGGGCCCAGCAGCGCCCAGTGCTCGCCGGCCCGCACGGTGAGCGAGATGCCGTGCAGGATCTGGTTGCCCTCGCGGCGGAAGGTGACATCGTCGAGTCGCAGGACAGGTGAACCGGTCACCGGGATACCTCCATCTGTGGTGTTCACGAGAACGCCGCCTTCAGCTGGGTCAGGTGGGCGCGGCTGAATTCGGCTGCGGCGGCGGGCTTTCGGTGCGCGATGGCATCCGTCAGCCGGATATGCGCGTCGTGGTCGGCGGACTCCGAAGGCACCGGGCGGATCTTCAGCATGTCGATCATCGCGACCCGGAGCCGGGGCAGGAAGGTGTCGAAGAGCTGGGTCAGGACGTCGTTGTGAGCCGCGACGATCACCGCGCGATGAAAGGCCATGTCCGCGTCCACGTGGACATCGATGGGTTCGCCGTGCGCCTCCCGGGCGGCCAGGGCGCGGCGGAGGGCGCGCAGGTCGGCCGGGGTGCGGCGCTGGGCGGCGAGGGCAGCGGCCTCGGCCTCGATGGCGATGCGCGCCTCGATCACCGCGGCGATGGTGGCGCGGCGCAGCACCACGTCCCAATCCTCGCTGACATCGAGCGCGGTGACGAAGACGCCCGCGCCTTGGCGGCTGTCCAGCACGCCCTTCCCGGCCAGTTCGCGGATCGCCTCGCGCAGCGTCGAGCGACCCACGCCGAGCTGCGCGGCGAGGGTGGTCTCGCCTGGCAGGCGGTGTCCCAGCGGCCATTCACCTCCGCGAATGCGGGCCAGCAGCAACTCGGCCGTCTGCGCGGCCAAGGGGTGGCGGCGTACTTGGGCGACCATTACGACCTCTCTACTTGTCTGAGGAGTTGTGTATAGTCTAGCCATCATGCGCACCATGCTTCTGCTTAGCCGCCACGGCGGGGCCTGAACGACCGGCCGCCCGCCGTGGGGCTTCGTCGTGGCCGGTCACCGTTCGTCGAATAGTGACAGGAAGCAGATCCTTGAGTACGCGCGTATTTCCCTGGAATCGTCAGCAGCGGTCCCCGATGCCCTCCCATCGCTACCGCGATGTCTTCGACCGGGTGGAAGTCCCACTCACCCAGCGTGATTGGCCCAGCGCCCGGATCGCACGAGCGCCGTTGTGGGTGCCCGTCGATCTGCGGGACGGCAATCAGGCGCTGGCCGAACCGATGGACCCGCGGCGCAAACGGCGCTTCTTCGAACTGCTGGTGGCCATGGGCTACAAGGAGATCGAGGTCGGCTACCCGTCGGCCTCGCAGACCGATTTCGATTTCGTCCGGCTGATCGCGGAAACCGGTCTCGCGCCCGAGGACGTCACGATCGTCGTATTCACCCCGGCGCGTGCCGATCTCATCGCACGCACGGTGGAATCGGTGCGCGGCATCGGCAACGACGTGGTCATCCACCTGTACACCGCCACCGCTCCGGTGTGGCGAGACCTGGTGCTGGGCAGGGGCAGAGCCGAACTGCGCGAGCTGACCGTCGCGGGCGGGCAACGGATCCTCGACCTGGCCGGGCACCTGCCGAACGTGCGCTTCCAGTTCTCGCCCGAGGTGTTCAACCTGACCGAGCCGGACTTCGTGCTCGACCTCTGCGACCGCATGACCACCCTGTGGGACGCGACGCCGCAGCGGCCGGTGACGCTGAATCTGCCTGCGACAGTGGAGGTCGCGACCCCGAACGTCTACGCCGACCAGATCGAGTACATGCACCGGAATCTGGCCCGCCGCGACAGCGTCATCCTGTCGGTGCACCCGCACAACGACCGCGGCACCGGCGTCGCCTGCGCCGAATTGGCGGTGCTGGCCGGTGCGCAACGGGTGGAGGGTTGTGTTTTCGGGAACGGCGAACGCACCGGCAACGTCGACCTCGCCACCCTGGCGCTGAACCTGCACGCGCAAGGGGTGGACCCGATGATCGACTTCTCCGACATCGACGAGATCCGGCGCACCGTGGAGTACTGCACCCGCTTGCCGATCCACGAAAGGCATCCGTACGCAGGCGAGTTGGTGTACACCGCGTTCTCCGGCACGCACCAGGACGCGATCCGGAAAGGGTTCGCCGAGCATCGCGTCCGGGCCGCCGCCACCGGTATCGCCGAACGCGAACTCGATTGGCAGGTCCCGTATCTGCCGATCGATCCGGCCGATGTGGGCCGCAGCTACGAGGCGGTGATCCGGGTCAACTCGCAATCCGGCAAGGGCGGCATCGCCTATCTGCTGGAGTCCGAATACGGCATCGACCTGCCGCGCGAGCTGCAGGTCGACTTCGCCCGCCGGGTCCAGGCGCACACCGACGCGACCGGTCGCGAGGTCACCGCGGCGGAGTTGCGCGACCTGTTCCAGGCGGCTTACCCGACGCGGGTCGCGGCCACCAGCCACTAGCTCGCTAATCGGGCGACCGGCCGACATCTTGGCCCAAAATGCTCGAGATGTCGGCCGGGCGTGCGAAGGTAATCGGCGTGGTGCGGCACGTGCAAGGGAACCTCCCGGCGGAGGTGACGAGCTTCGTCGGTCGTGGTGGCGAAGTGGCCGCGGCCAAAGGTCTGCTGTCCAGCACCCGGCTGCTCACCCTCACCGGGCCCGGTGGCGTAGGGAAAACGCGACTCTCCCGGCAGGTCGGCGCGGCGGTGCGGCGGGCATTTCCCGATGGCGTGTGGCTGGTCGAAGTGGCGCATGTGCACGACGGGGAACTGGTCGGGTTGAGCGTCGCCAACGCCCTCGGCCTGCGCGACGACACCAGCGCGCCGCTGGCCGGGCTCATCGAATACCTGGCGGGCAAGAGCCTGCTGCTGATCCTGGACAACTGCGAGCATCTCATCGACGCCTGCGCGGAGCTGGCCAGCCGGCTCATCCCGGCGACCACCGACGTGCGGATCCTGGCCACCAGCCGGGAGCCGCTCGGCGTGGACGGCGAGCAGATCATGCCGGTCGCGCCGTTGACGGTGCCCCCGGTGGATGAGGACGGCGCGGAGCTCCTCGGCGCCACGAGCGGCGACGCCGACGGCGGTGAGCGCAGCGACGCGCTGCGCCTGCTCACCGAGCGGGCGCTGGCCGCGAATCCGGAGTTCCGGGTCACCGACGCCAATCATGGTGCGCTGGCCGCGATTTGCCGCCGCCTCGATGGGATTCCACTGGCGCTGGAGCTGGCGGCGCTGCGGTTGCGGATGTTCACTCCCGATCAGGTGCTCGAACGCTTGGACGACGCGATGAAGCTGCTGACCACCGGCCTGCGCACCGCCCCGCGCCGGCAGCAGACGCTGGAGGCGGCGATCCGGTGGAGCTACGACCTGTGCACGCCCGACGAGCAGCGGCTGTGGGAGCAGCTGTCGGTCTTCGCGGGCGGCTTCGACTTGGATGCCGCCGAGGCCATCTGTTTTCTGGAACCGCCCGCGGTGCTGGTGGATTCGCTGACCGGCCTGGTCGACAAGTCGGTGCTCACCTACCGGCACGACAGCGACGGGACCGGCCGGTACACCATGCTGGAGCCGCTGCGGCAATTCGCGCTCGGCGCGCTCACCGCGCACGGCGACGAGCGGGCGGTGCGGATCCGGCACCGCGAGCACTACTATCTGCTGGCCCATCGCGGCCGTACCGACTACTGGGGTAGCCGCGACGCCGACTGGTTCCGGGAAGTCACCCGCGAGCATCCGAATCTCCGCGCGGCACTGCAATTCTCACTGTCCGACCCGGGCGGCGCGCGCCGGGCGCTGGAGATCGCGAACGAGCTGCGGCCCTTCTGGGAGCACTACCGGTTCCTGCTGGAGGGGTACCGCTGGCTGGGCGAGGCGCTGGCGAAGGATCCGGAGCACAGCGTGGCCCGGGCGCGGGCGCTGGCCGCTGCCTCGGTGATCGCGGCCATGCTGTCCGACACCGCCGAAGCGAACCGGTTCGCGCGCGAATGCCTGGAACTGGCCACCGAATTGGATGCCACCGAGGTGCTCGTCGAGCACCGGCTGTTGTCCGCGCTGCTCACCTTCGCGGGCAACGACCCCGGCGGCGCGCTGGATATCGCCGTGCAGGCGTCCGGGGAGGCCGCGCAGTGCGCGCACCACGGCGTGGAGATGGAGAGCTTGGCGTTCGGGTATGTGTGCGCGCTGATGCTGGAGGACGCACGGGCCGATTCGATCGCGGAGCGGTTCCTCGGCAAGACCGCCGAACACGGTTCCCACTTGCTCGGCGGTCTCGCCTACTGGGCGCGGGGCACCAACGAGTGGCGAAATGGCCACCAGGACAAGGCTGTTGCCGATCTACGCCGGGCGCTCGAACAGTTCCGGCTGTTCGACCGGTGCGTGTGGTCGGCCTCGGGGTTCGACGGACTGGCCTGGGCCGCCGCGGCGCAGGGCGATCATGTGCGCGCCGCGCGGCTGATGGGCGCGGCGGTATCGGTCCGGCGCGGCAGCACGCAGCGCCTGGCGCACGCGATGACCGAGGCGGTCGGCGACAAGGTCCGGGTTCAGGTCGCCCAGGCCATGGGGGACAAAGAGTTCCGCGTGGCCTTCGATGCCGGTGCGGCGCTGCCGTTGGACGAGGCGATGAGTTATGCGATCGGCGCCGAACCCGTTGCCGCGCCGGTACCGAAAGCCGCCGCGGCCGATGTCCTCACTCGCCGCGAGAAAGATGTCGCCCGCTTGGTCGCCGCCGGTTACAGCAACAAGCGCATTGCCACCGAGCTGGTGATTTCGATCCGCACGGCGGAAAGCCATATCGACCACATTCTCACCAAGCTCGGTTTCACCTCCCGTACGCAAATCGCCGGTTGGGCAACGCAAAACCTCGGCTGAGCGGCTACTCGCCGGTCTCGCCGTCGATCGCCTCGCGGAGCAGATCCGCGTGCCCGTTGTGCCGGGCGTACTCCTCGAGCATGTGCAGGTACACCCAGCGCAGGCTGTACGGTTCGGTGCGCTTGGGGCTCGGGTGCTGAAAAGTGCTGTCCAGCGCCAGATCCCGGACGGCCGCGTCGCACTTGACGATTTCGTCCCGGTACCGGGCGTAATCGCGGGGCGCGTCGGCGACGTCGAGGGCGTTGAAGTCGGCGTCGACATCGTCGTCGTAGTTGTGGACGTAGCCGACGTCCTTACCCGCGGCCGTCAGGCGGAACCAGCCGCGCTCCACCTCCGTCATGTGCCGGACCAGCCCGAGCAGGGTGAGATTGGAGGTGGGCACGACGCGCGTCGCGAGCTGCTCGGCGGACAGGCCGGAGCATTTCCAGAGCAGCGTATCGCGGTGGTAATCCAGGAATGCCTGGAGTTGGGTGCGCTCGTCGCCGATGAGCGGGGGTTCGCGTCGATCGATATCGGGTGCCTTCCACGTCATCCGCCGACCCTAACCCGGCCCCTCGGCGCTCGCGACCGCGTTTTAGCGCAACCCGTGGATGAGGAAGTCGGTGACGGCGCGTTCGAAGGCGGCTTTGCGTTCGATCTGGACCCAATGCCCGCACCGGCCGAACAGTCGCAGGTCTGCGTTGGGCAGCTGCCGGGAGGGCAGCAGCGCACCCTCGGCCGGGGTGACCCGGTCGTCCCGGCCCCACAGCATGAGCACCTCGTTGCGCAGCCCGCGCAACCGGGCCCACAACGGAACCTGATCGGCGAGAGCGGGATCGGCGAAGGTGGCGTACGCGTCCCGGAGGGCGGCGATGGCGGCCGGGTCGGCGGCGGTGCGCAACCTGGTCTCCACCAACTCGTCGGTGAGGATCGACTGATCGAACACCATGGTGCGCAACCAATCCAGGACGCGGTCCCGGGTCGGATCCATGGTGAAGTCGAGCAACCGTCGAATCCCCTCGGAGGGTTCGGGTCCCAGGACGTTGACCCCTACGCCACCCGGAGCCATCAGCACCAGCCGGTCGACGCGCCGGGCGTGTTCCAGCGCCACCAGGGTCGCCACCGCACCGCCCATGGAATTGCCGAGCAGGTGCGCGCTGGGCAGATCCAGCTGATCCAGCAGGCCGACGACGGCGTCGGCGGAGATCCGAAGATAGTTGCGCTCGTACACTTCCGGACGCTCGCTGGCGCCGAAACCGGGCTGATCCAGGATGAGGCACCGGAAGTGCTCGGCGAGCACCGGCAGGTTGCCGCCGAAGTTCGCCCAGCCCGAGACGCCCGGACCGGAACCGTGCAACAGCACCAGCGGCGGACCGGAACCCGCCTCGTGGAAGCGAAGTTTCAGCCCATCGACGGTGACCCAGCGGGTCGTGGACTCCGCGGTCAGCATCAGATCATCCGATCTTCGATGGTGATGCCGAACTCGCCGCGCCCGAACATCGCCAGCGCCCGCTCCACGTCGTTGATGACGTGCACGCTGCCGGCGTGCGCGTCGCGCCAATGGCGTTCGATCGGATTGGGTTTGCGGATGGAGTGCCCGCCGGAATTGTCGAACAGCAGCTCGATCGCCTGGATCGACCGTTCCGTGCCGCGCACCTGGTCGCGGCGGGTCCGCAGGCGCACCGACTGCGGAATCTCCTCGCCCGCTTCGGCATAGCGCAACAGCTCGGAGATATTGCGTTCCATCTGCAAGATCGCCGCATCGATCTCCGAGGCCGCCCGCGCCACCCGGACCTGCGCGAAGCCGTCCTCGGCGACCTTCTGCCCGCCGTAGGACAGTCGCACCCGGTCCCGCATCCGCTCGATGTGCGCCTCGTAGGCGCCCTCGGCGGCGCCGATGATGGGCGCGACGATGGTGTTGGAGAACACGGCAGCGAACGGAATCTTGTACAGCGCAGCAGGATTGGCTTCTTGGCCCGGACCGCGCAGCTCCGACTGCTCCTGCGCGCTGAAGGCCCGATGGTGCGGGACGAAAGCCTTGTCGATGACGATGTCGTTGCTGCCGGTGCCGGACAGGCCCACCACGTGCCACACGTCGTCGATCTCGTAATCCGCGCGCGGCACCAGAATCGTCAAATACGTGCTGGGGACACCGTTTTCGTCCGGCGCCAGCGCACCTAGGAAGACCCACTCGGCGTGCGCGCAGCCGGAGGAGAAGCTCCAGCGGCCGGTCACCTCGTAGCCGCCCTCGACCGGCGTCAGCTTGCCGGTCGGCGCGTACGACGACGAAACCAGCGTGTCCGGGTTCGTGCCCCACACCTCTTCCTGCGCCTGGAGCGGGAACAGCGCCAGTTGCCACGGGTGCACGCCGAGCACCGAGGACACCCACCCGGTGGACGGGCAGGCCGCCGCGATCGCCCGGATGACCTCGTAGAACGCGACCGGCGAGGCTTCGTCGCCGCCGAACCGCGACGGTTGCAGCATCCGGTACACCCCGGCCTCGGTCAGTTCCTGGATGCTCTGCACCGGTACCTGCCGCTGCTGGTCGGTCTCCGCGGCCCGCTCCCGGATCGCCGGCAGCAGATCCCGCACCCGATCGAGCACCTTGTTGGTCATGACGGGCGTCCTCCTGCGTTCTCCGGGAATAAGATCCGGCACTTCCAGGATCGCGCACCAGACGCGCAGATCGTGCCGTTTCTCCGACGTTATGCCGGTGTATCCCCCGGGTCAGCGCCCAGTCCCGATGATCGGAACCGATAGCCGGTCAGTCGCCGCCGCCCCCGCCACAGCCACCGCCGCCGCAACTGCTGCCGCCGCCGCAACCGCCGCCGCTGTCGCTGTCACCGCCGCCCCCGGCGTCCCAGTCGCCGCCGCCCGAGCTGCCGCCGACGATCAGCGCGATGATTCCGATGACGACGAGGGCGACACACGCGATGCCCAAGAAGGTTCCCATTTCCGGAACGGTAACTCCGTGCCCCGGAGTCGTACAGAGTTGACAGTGCGGCTCAGGCGTGGCGGGCGGCGGCGCGGCCGGCGCGGCGGCCGAAATAGGTGCCGTCGCCCAGCGAGGTGCCGCTGATATAGCCCTCGCCGTGCAGGCCCGCGCTGGCCCGGCCCGCGGCATACAGACCGGGGATCGAGTGGCCGTCGAGGTGGCGGACTTCGCCGTCGACGGTGGTGTGCAGGCCGCCGAGGGTGAAGACCGAAGCCCCGGTGCCGCGGCGGGCGGTGGTCTGCCCGGGCGGGCGGACACCGGCTTTGATGTCGATAGCGGCCAGTGGGGGAGTCAGCGGGCGCAGCCAGCGGGGTGCTTTGTGGAAGTCGGGATCGGCTCCGCGCGAGGCGAATTCGTTGTATCTGGCGAGAGTGGCCGCGAGCGCGCCCGGTGGAAGTCCGAGCAGGTCGCCGAGTTCGCCGGCGGTCTCGGCGACGTGGGTGGGCTGGACGCCCCAGCGCTGCGGTTCGGGCACGTCCTCGTAGGCCTGCTCGTCGAGGATCACCCAGATGTCCAGGTCCTGGCGGAAGAGGGCGGCTTGGCCGATGCGGCCGGGGTAGGTGTCCTCGGTGACGAAGCGCTGGCCGCGGCCGTTGACGACCAGGCCGCGGGCGGCGAATCCGGGGATCAGGGACAGGCCGACCTGGCCCGTCGACATGTGCCGGACCGCCGCCCCGATGGTTTGGGCCATCCGGATGCCGCTGCCGTCGTCGGCGCCCGCGCTCACCTTGGTGTGCCCGAGCAGGCGCGGGGCGTGCGCGGCCAGCATCTGCTCGTTGTCGACGAAACCGCCGGTGGTGAGGACGACGCCGCGGTGGGCGCGGACCGTGAACTCCTGTCCGTACCGGCGCGCTCGGACGCCCGCCACCGAACCATCCTCGGCGACGATAAGGTTCGTCGCCACGGTATCGAATCGCGCTGTCACCCCGGCGGATTCGGCTGCCGAGACCAGCACGTCCATGAGCAGCTTCCCGCCGAAATCCTGGGCGGTGGGACGATGCCCGCGCGGGGCGGGGGTCGCGAGTTCGGTGAAGGGCCAGCTGTTCTCGCCCAGCCACATGAGGCCGTCGTCGGTCGGCGGCACCCAGGTGGGCGTGTCCCAGAGACTCGGCTTGAAGGGCACGCCGCGGTCGGCGAGCCAATGGAAGTGCTCGACGCTGTCCGCGCTGTACAGCGTTATCTTCTGCGCGTCGGCGCCGGGTCCCAGCGCGGCCCGCAGGAACGCCGCCATCTGCTCGGGACTGTCGTCGAACCCGCAAGCTTGCTGGACAGGCGTCCCGCCACCGAGGTAGATCTCGCCCCCGGACAGGGCCGAAGCGCCGCCCGGCCCGCCCGCCTTGTCGAGGACCAGGACCTGGGCGCCCGTGGACGCGGCTTCGAATGCCGCTGCCGCCCCGGCACATCCGTAGCCGACGACCAGGACATCGGTCTCGAGATCGAAATGCGTCATAGCGGCCAGATTCGCCGGTTTCGTCGGCGCATCGCGGAACCCATCTCGGTGGGCAAGGGCGGCGGACCGCTGAGTGGGACTGAGTTCGGTCGTCGGGGGGCGCACTCGCGACAGTGTGTGAACGGCGTCACTTTCAGAAACAGGGCGCAGTGAGGAGAGAGACGAATGGGTGCGTCGCGCAGCGACTCGTTGAGGGGTGGCGGCCGGGCGGCGGGTGGGCTGCGGGTCCTGATCACCGGAGTCACCGAACCCAGCGGTCGCGCGGTAGCGCGCATGCTGTTGGCCGCCGGGCATGAGGTGGCGGGGCTGGACCACCGGTGGCATCGCTTCGTGGATCCCCGGGTGCGGTTCACCGCGGGCAATCCCGCCGATCCCGCGGTGTGCGCCGAGGCCGTCGCGGACTGTGCCACGGTGCTCCATCTGGCCGGGCCGGACGTCGCGGCCATCGCCGACGCGGTCCGCGAGGCCGACGCGCACCTGGTCGTTCCGGTAGTGGCGGGTGCGCGGTCGGCGGGCGTGCCAGAGGCGGAAATCGCTCAGGTCCTGAAGGATTCGGGTGCCGAGCACCTCCTAATTCGCACCGCGCCGCCCGCGGGCCGCCGCATCGGGCAGCAGACCCGGCGCGCGCTGGAACCGATCCTCGGCTCCCGCTCGGCGGAGAACTTCCAGCTGCTGCACACCGACGACCTGGAACGGTTCCTGGTGCTCGCCGCCACCGCACCGCGTGTCGGCGTTGTCGAACTGGCCGCGCCCGGCGTGGTCAGCACCTCCCATCTGCGGGAACTGATGCGCGAGAACGGCGTTCGCTATTCCGCCTGGGTCCCGGGCTGGTCCGCGCGCGGGCCATTGCTGGATCCGACTGTCGTGCAGGAGGACTGGGGCTTCCGGTGCGGCTGGACCGCTCAGGAGGTGGCCGCCGATCTGGTGCGTGGCCTGGTCGGCCGCAAGCCCGCCGGCGGTGATTTCCGGACCGGCCGCGGCGCCATTCCGCTGCCCGGCCACGTGATTCCCGCTCGCGCGCGCACGTCGGACAACCACGAACTGGCGAATGTCGCGCCGGAGGGCCTGGAGGGTGAATTCGACGACCGGGTCGACCCGCGGTACCCGGTCCACACCGCGACCAACACCTCCGAGGCGCTGCCGGGCCCGCTCACCCCGCTGACCATCGATCTGCACGCCGGTGCGATCCGCCTGGCCAACGAGGCCATGGGCACGATGATCGCGCTCGACGGAATCGCCTTGGAGCACTGGACGAGTCGCGTCACCACCGTGCTCGGCCATCACATCTACATCAACGCCTCGATCGGCGTGCTGGCCGCGGAGAACATGCCGGGCTGGGACGAGGAGAGCATCCGCCGCGACGCCTACGGCAACATCCCCGACGAGATTCCGCTCACCCCGCACGGCAAACCGCCCATGCCGACCGGCCTCGGCAGCGTCGTGGGCACCTGGCGGGCCACCTCCCGGGTGATCGCCACCGCGCGCCGCTTCGGCGCGACGGCCGAACTGATCAACGCGGCCGCCAAGGCCGAAGCGCTGGACGCCGCCGCGATCCACGAGCTCAGCGACGAACAGCTGCATGTGCGCGCTCTGCTCTGGCGGGACCGGCTGTATCAGGCCTGGCAGGCCGCCTCCATCGGCGTCATGATGACCGGCGCGGCCACCGCGATCCATGCCCGCGGCAAGAACGCGGGCGAGGTGCCGATCGATCTCCAGCGCCTGGAGTCGGCGAAACCGATGCTCGCGGTGGAACGCCTCGCCGAGGTCTGCCGCGCGGATCCGGACCTGCGGGAACTCGCCCGCGCCGGGGATGTCGCCGGAGCCCGGGCCAAGTCGCCCGCCTTCGCCGCCACCTTGGACGAGGAGCTCGCGAAGGTCGGTCACCGCGGCCCCGGTGAATGCGAACTGATCAACCCGACCTTCGGCGACAAGCCCGCCCTGCTGGTCACCGCCGCGGCACGCGCCGCCGAAATGCCGGCTCCGAAACGGGAACCCGTCGACCCGTCGCCCGGCCGTACCGCGCGGATGGCCGCGGGGGCGACCGTCGCCCGGGAACGCGCCCGTGACGCCGTCGTCCGCATCAACCACTGCCTGCGCCTGGCGGTGCGGGAACGCGGCGCTCGCCTGGTCGAGGCCGGTGTGCTCCGCGCGGCCGAGGACGCCTGCTTCCTCACCTTGGACGAGATCTTCGGACCGCCGGTCGACGTTGCGGAGGTGGCGGCCCGCCGCCAGGCGGAGCGGGACCGGCTGAAGGGCCTGCGGATGCCCGATGTCATTGCCGGACAATGGGAACCGGTCGCCGACGCGGGCGCGCTCGGCGCCGACGAAAGCCTCACCGGCATCGGCGTCTGCCCCGGCGTCGTGGAGGGCCGGGTGAAACGCGTGCTCTCCCTGGACGACGACATCGAACCCGGCGACATCCTGGTCGCCGCGGTCACCGACACCGGCCACACCGCCATGTTCGCCTACGCGGCGGCCGTGGTCACCGACATCGGCGGTTCCGCCTCGCACGCCGCCATCGTGGCTCGCGAATTCGGCATCCCGTGTGTGGTCGACACGAAAACCGCCACTACCAGCCTTTCGGACGGGCAGCGCGTTCGCGTCGACGGGGCCGCGGGCACCGTCACCCTGCTCGCCGACGCCTGAGCGCCCGAGCCGTCGACGGGCTCGTTCGGCAACTGGTTTTCGGTGCGCTGCCGTCCCGGTCCCCTCGGATCGCGACGGCAGCGGCGGGTCAGGAGGAGGTGAACCGGTCGGCCGCCACACCGTGCAGGTGGCCGGGCGGCAGCTTCCGGCCGCACTGCACCAGCAGCAGGTCCTGGGCGCGGCCGGTCAGCGGTTCACCGGAGCCGTAGGTCCAGTCCATATCGTCGGCGCGCAACTGGACGCCGGCGAGGTCGGCGCCGAAGAACTCGATGCTCTTCGGGGATTGGTCGTTGATCACGTACCGCAGCCGGTCTTCCGGGACGACGCGATCCAGGCCCAGAGCCACCGTGATGTCGAGACCGTGGATGACGTCGTGCCCGAGCGCGTCCTCGAATTTGCCGCCCGGCGGCTTCCACGGGTGCGCGATGTTGTCGCGCAGGCACCGGACGAACTCCGCCGGCGAAATCTCCGCGGTTTCCCGCCGCGCCACCCGGTCCGCCATCCGATTGAAATTTCCGCGGGCCCTGATCATCTCCAGCCCGAACTTCGGCAGTGACATCCGGAACGGCATGGTGATGTGCGCGACGACCTCCCGCACCCGCCAGCCCGCGCACAGCGACGGCCGATCCCAGTCCGCCTCGTCGAGCCCGGCCAGTAGATCGGCCAGCTCACCCCGCTCCGCCTCGATTGCCTTGCGTACGTCGGTCTCACTCATCGGCTCTCCTCGCCTCCGGTCCTCGAGTGTGGACGGTGCCAGGGGTGCGAATTCATCGGCGTCGGCAGAACCGGGAGCTCTACCTCGCGCGCAGGAAGGTACCGGCGTGGATTTCGGTGCCGAAGCCGTCCGCGAATTCCCCGTACTCGTAGAGCACATGCCCGTTCACCAGGGTGGCGGCGACGGCGCGGTCGTTGCGGTTGACCATGCGCCGCACCTCGATGCCGGGCATGGGTGCTTCGGCGTAGGCCGCGCTGGATCCGTCGAAACCGGCCGGATCGATCACCGCGATATCGGCGCGCGCACCCGCACGCAGGTGCCCGGCGTCCAGGCCGTACCAGTCGGCGAGTTCACCGGTGAGCCGGTGCACGGCCTGCTCGATCGGCATGAAACCACGCTGGTGCACCCGTTCGAGCATGCGCAGGCCGAAATTGTAGAACGCCATGTTCCGCAGATGTGCGCCGGAATCGGCGAAACCGACCTGCACCTGCGGCGAGAGTTGCAGCCGGTCCAGCACGTCGTCGCGATCGTTGGCGATGACGGTGCGCCAGCGCAGGGCGGGGCCGTGCGCGACCGTCAGATCGAGCAGCGCGTCGGCGGGATGGATGCCGCGTTCCGCGGCGACCTGGCCGAAGGACTTTCCGATCACCCCGGAGTCCGGGCAGGCCACGATCTCCGCGTCGTGCAGATCGCGATGCCACACGCGCGGACCGAACCGTTTGGCGAGATCCTTGCGGAACCGCCGCCGGTACTCCTCATCGGCGAGCAGTGCACTGCGCTTCATGACATCGCGAATGTTCAAAGCCGCTACGCCGGAACCGAATTCCTCGAACACCACCAGGTCGACACCGTCGGCGTACACCTCGAACGGGACCGGCAGATGCTGCCACCGGAACCGCGCGCCACCCAGTTTGTTGGACAGCCAGGCCGCGGCGACGGCGGCGCGCGCGGTGGTCCGGTCGGCCTTCACGTCGGCGGCGGCGATCAACGTGGTCTTCAACGGCCGGCGGAACCGCCCCGCGCTCTGCGCGAAGTACCGTGCCATCTCCAGCCGCGAGGTGAGGTTCGGCGTGCTCTGATGCACCCGATTCCGTTGCCGCAGAATCTCGTTCAGTGCCGCGTACTCCCGCCAGGAGGCGTACGTCGACGGCAGCTGGCGGGTGGGGTAGCGCTTGCCTTCCAGCTTCGAGAACGAACTGCGAATAGTGGACAGCCCGACGAACCCGGCATCCAGCGCGTCGCCCAGCATGCGGCGCATGCGATCCAGCTCCGCCGCGGTCGGCTCCACATTCGCCTCGACCGAACGACCCAAACCCATCACGGCAACACGAATATCGGAATGCCCCAGCAGTGCGGCCACATTCGCCCCGAGCGGCCGCGCCGCCAGCGACGCGGCGTAAGACTGGGGATCCTCCCAATCCTTGTGCTCCTTCACCGCCGCGTTGACCGCGTCCCACGGCAGCGCCTCGACGCGCGCGAACATATCGGCGCAGTCCTCGGCCCCGGCATACACCGTGGACAACGAACAATTCCCGAACACCACGGTGGTGACGCCATGCCGAACCGATTCCCCCAGCCCAGGACTCCCGAGCACTTCCGCGTCGTAATGCGTGTGCACATCGAGCATCCCCGGCAGCACCCACTTCCCCGCCGCCTCGATCGTGCGCCCCCCGTCAGGCAACCCCACCTCCACCGCGACAACCTTGCCCCCGGCGATCCCGACATCAGCGACCTGAGGCGCGCTCCCCGCACCGTCGAACACCAGCCCGCCACGAATCACCACATCGCACCGCGTCATCGCAGCCCCTCACATGCTCGAGATATCCAGTACCCCCGGTATGCCCTACATGCTCCCACGCCGCACCCCGCCACGTAGTGACATCCGCCGCCGCGAGCGGTGCGACGGGATGCGCCACGCGTCGGTTCGCCGGTATGACCTCTCTCCGCAGCCGGACCGCAAATTCCCCGGGCCACAGGCACTTCACCCAGCGGATCGTCACCCGACCCACTCGATCGCAGCTGTGCGTTCGCGGGCGGCCGAGTGAAGTCGACAGCTGTGCCGCGGTCTGTCGTCGATCAGGACTGTTCGGAATTGGCTCCCAGTGGGCACCTCACGCGGTGGTTTGCCACTACACCTGCCCGGTCGCAGGTGTGTGGTCGCCGGTAGGTGGGCGACGCCATCGCCGGCACCGGTGGCCCAATCGCCTTCGGGGGGGGGTGCGCCACCTTCCTGGCGGGCGTTCGGCGGCGGCCATCAGCTGCTTGTCGGCAAGGCCGGGTAGCGACAGCCCTTGGTGGCGAGCGCGCACGCGAAGTCGGGGCGTTCCGGTGCGGCGCGTTTCGCGAGTCAGCGGTATTGGAGACGACTGGAAGCCGGATCAGATGCCGTGGGACAGGTTTCGGGCGGCTTGGTACTGGGTGCGGATGTCGTGGCCGGTGGCATTGTCCGGAGGTACGGGTATTCGGGTGGATGGCGGGGTCGGCCAGGTGGGTGGGGTGGTGGAGCCGGTGCGGGCCCAGGCGGCTTGGCGGGCTGCGCCCAGGGCGACGTACTCGGCTGGGGTGGGGACGGTGACCGGTGTGTTGAGGATTTGGGCGGTGAGGGTGCGGACCAGCGCCGAGTGGGCCGCGCCGCCGATGAGCAGGATGCGGTTGAGGGGGACGCCGGTGCTGTGTAAGTGGTCGAGGGCGTCGGCCATGTTGCAGAGCATGCCTTCGTAGGCGGCGCGGGCGATGTTGGTGGGATGCATGTTCTCTGGGCGCAGGCCGTGCAGGGTGCCGGTGGCGTGCGGGAGGTTCGGGGTGCGTTCGCCGGTGAGGTAGGGGAGTAGCACTATTCCGTCGGCGCCGGGGTTGGCCTGGGTGGCAAGGCGTTCGAGTTCGGCGAGATCGACGCCGAGGAGGTCGGCGGTGGCGGTGAGGACGCGTGCGGCGTTCAACGTGCAGACGAGCGGGAGGAAATCACCTGTCGCACTGGCGAATCCGGCGATGGCGCCGGTGTTGTCCGCGCTGGGTGTGGCAGTGCGGGCGAAAACGGTGCCGCTGGTGCCGAGCGATACCACCACATCGCCGGGTTCGATCCCGAGGCCCAGCGCCGCACCGGCATTGTCGCCGGTGCCCGCCGCGACCAAGACTCCGGACGGAGTGTGCCCGGCCGCCTCGGCGGGCTCCAATACACGCGGCAAATGCGGGATGCGGTCCCGGAAGGCCAGGGCGAGAAGATCTTTGCGGTACTCGCCGGTCGCCGGTGACCAGTACCCGGTACCGGAGGCATCCCCGCGATCGGTCGTCGGCTCAGCGCCTTCCCCTCGCAGTCGCCACGTCAAATAGTCGTGCGGCAGCAGCACCGTGTGCGCGCGATCGGCGGCATCGGGTTCGTGATCGGCGAGCCAGCGCAACTTCGCCACGGTGAACGCCGCCACCGGCACACTGCCCACGCGATCAGCCCAAGCCTGCGGTCCACCCAGCTCCGCGATCAAATCCTCGGCTGCCCCGGCGGACCGAACGTCGTTCCACAGCAACGCGTCCCGCACCGGTCGCCCACGGGCATCCAACGCCACCAACCCATGCTGCTGCCCAGCCACCGCGATCGCGTCCACTTGATCGAGCAGCCCCGCCCCCGCCGCACCCAGCGCCGCCCACCAAGCCTCGGCCGGCACCTCCGTCCCCTCCGGATGCGCGGCCTGCGCTTGCGCCAGAATCTCGCCCGAATCCGCATCGCAAACAACGACTTTGCACGACTGGGTAGAACTGTCCACGCCCGCCACCCGGGTCATCGACCACCGCCCATCACGCGCCGCCCGGACGAATCTGGATCTTCCGGCCGACTCCGTCCCGGAAGGCTTGGAGCGCATCGGCGAACTGGTCGAGACCGAACGAGTGCGTGATCATGGTGTCGGCGTCGATGGCCCCGGTGCCCATGAGTTCCACTGCGCGCCCGAAACTTCCGAGGACCGCCATCGAGCCGATGATGCTGATTTCGTCGTTGTAGACCCGGAAGGGCGAAATCGCCGCTGTCGCGGCACCCGGGGCCACTCCGAACTGCTGGAACACACCACCGCGCCGTACTCGGGTCAAGCCGTCCTCGATGGCCGCGATCGCTCCGGTGCAGTCGATCACCACCTCCCACCCCTGCGCTCGCGCGAACTCGTCGGCATCGTTCGCGGTCGCATCGGCTCCCAATTTCGCTGCCACCTCGAGCCGCGCGGTATTCACGTCCACGACCGAGACCGAGGCCGCCCCTGCGGTCCGGGCCAACTGCAGCATCAACAGACCCATGGTTCCCGCTCCATAGAGCAGGTAGTGGGCCCCGAGCGTGCGCGGTAACCGATCGAACGCGTGCACCGCACACGACAGCGGCTCCACCAGCGCGCCGTGCGCCATCGACAACCCGTCGGGCAGTCGATAGCAGTTCGCCATCGGCACCGCCACATACTCCGCCATCGCCCCGTCCACGGTGTCCCCGATGGCACCCCACCGCTCACACAGATTCCCGCGCCCGATGCCGCAGTAATGGCAAGCCCCGCAGAACAGCGACGGATCCACCGCCACTCGATCGCCGGCCCGCCAGTCACCAGCGGATTCGGCTACCGCACCGGCGAATTCGTGCCCCGGCACGATCGGGTACGGCGTCGGCGGAAACTCGCCCTCGACGATATGCACGTCGGTCCCGCAGATCCCGACCGCATCCACCCGTACGATCACCTCCCCAGCGCGTGGCACCGGATCCGGCACCTCCCGCACCGAGAACTGCCCAGGCGTCTCCACCACCACCGCGCGCATCCCTCTACCTTGCACCCGAACCGGCCCCGCCGACGGCATTTCGACTGCTCCCAGGTCGATGTCGCCTGCCGCCACTGTTCGGCTCGGTCGAGTGGGGCACCCACCGTGGAGCGCTCCCTGCGGGGAGCCGGCGACCGCCAGCAGGTCCGTTGCGGCGGGGACCATGGTAGGCCGTTCGGTCAGGTACCCGGTGTGGCGGCGGGCGGCGTCGGGCACACTGGTGCGGTGTCCAGCGTGGTCGAGATGGCAACTGCACGGGTTCCCGGCGGGATCCGGTGGTCGGCGGTGCTGTGCGGGGTGGGGTGCCAGGCGGGGTGAGCGAGAGAGCGGGCGACGAATTCGAGCTGCGGGTCCGGACCGGTGCGGGGGATGATCTGGGCGCGCTGACCGATCTGATGCTGGACGAACTCCTCGACGCGCCGGCGGCGCCGGCGGACCCGTTTCTGGAGATCGAACGGGCGGGCGGCCGGCGGATTCGTGCTCGGCTGCTTCCGGATCTCGTCTACCAGTTGAGCCACCACTCCGACGCCGGCGAGTTCGAGCTCTATACCTCCGATCCCACGCTGGTTCGCGACATCCTGTGGGCTTGGGTCGACGAGGAACCCTGGTGGCTCGACCGCGTCGCCTGGTCACCCGTCGACCCGGCGATCGCCGAGATCGAATCCATGCGCGTGGAAATGGCGGGCATGCTGGACGGTATGTCGCTGCTCGACGATATCGGGTCCACCATGGACGACGCGCTGGCTCGCGCCGATGAGCTGCTCGGAATGGATTGGGACGCTGAGGATTCGGGCCCGCAAGCCGATTCCTGATGGTGCCGCTGGTCGATTCCGGCGGTTGCGATCCGGTCGCCGTTCGCGCGAACTCACCCAACGTCGTTGCGGCCCCTGGTATCTGTTGATCCGAGTCGACATCTCCGACCACCCAGCTGCGGGAGGCACGGCATGGCACGCATCGGCGTTATCAGTTTTTCGGACGGGCGCGACTATGTGCACGCGGGGATCGCGCATTTCATCAGAACTACCGAAGATCAGTTGGTCGCGGCGCTGACCGGGGCCGGGCATGAGGTGGTCCGCGGGTCGACGCCGATCAGCGACAATGCGCTGGCCGGGTCGGTGGCGCGGAGTGTGGCGGCGGCCGGGGTGGATTTGACCGTGTTTCACTATGCGGTCTGGGCGTTTCCGCATTTCACGATGCTGGCGGCGGGGGCGACGCCGGGGCCGTTGCTGCTGTTGTCGAATATCGATCCGGTGCAGCCGGGGATGGTGGGGATGCTGGCGGCCGGCGGGGCGCTGGATCAGATCGGGCGGGAGCATGCGCGGTTGTGGGGAGATCCGGCGGATTCGGCGTTGATCGCATCGATCGGGGTGCGGGCGCGGGCGGCGGGGGCGGTTTCCGCGTTGCGGGGCAGTACTTTCGGGCGGTTCGGTGGGCGGCCGATGGGAATGAACACGGCTGTCGCCAATACCGATCAGTGGCAGCGGCTGTTCGGGATCGATGTCGAGGAGATCGATCAGTGGGAGATCGTGCGGCGCGCGGAGCTGGCCGACGGTGCGGAGGCCAAGGGGGCGCGAGAATGGCTGGAGCGGCAGGCGACCGTGCATTACGACGGGGCGAAGCTGACTCCGGAATTGCTGGAACGGCAGATTCGCTCGTATCTGGCGGTGCGTGAACTGATCGAGGAGTGGCGGCTGGATTTCAGCGGGATCAAGGGACAGCCGGAGCTCACCCAGTATTTCGCGACCATGGATGTCACCGAGGCGTTCCTCAACGATCCCTACGACTGGAATGGCCCGAAAGACACTCACGTGTGCGCCACCGAGGCGGATATGGACGGTGCGCTGACGATGCAGCTGCTCAAGCACATCGCCGGTACGCCAGTACTTTTCGCGGACGTGCGGCACTATCACGCGGATCGTGACATCTGGGATCTGTGCAATTCGGGTCAGCACGCCACCTGGTTCGCGGCGCGCAGCGATGATCCGGCGGAGAATCTGGCGAAGGTGCACCTGTATCCGGAAGTGTTCTTCTTCCCGGCGGGCGGGGCGTCCGTGCACCACCTTGCGGCGCCGGGAGAGATGACGCTGGCACGGCTCACCCGCAAAGCCGGGGAGTACCGAATGCAGCTGATGCTGGGCGAATTCGAGAACTACGACGCGGACACCAACGAGACGTTGATGCGGCAGTCGACCTGGGAATGGCCGCACGCGTTCGCCCGGCTCGACGCGCCCGCCGAGGATTTCCTGTCCCGATTCGGCGCCAACCACATTCACGCGGTTCCCGGCGATCACCGCGAAACCGTCCGCGCGGCCTGCGGCCTGCTCGGGGTGACCCTGGACGAGTTCACCCGGGGTGAGCGGTGAGCGACGCGTTGTTCCTCGGTATCGACATCGGGACATCCAGCGCGAAAGGCGTGCTGGTGCGCCCCGACGGCAGCATCGTCGCCAGAGCGGAACGCGCGCACAGTGTTTCGACGCCGCACCCGGGTTGGGTGGAGCACGACGCGGAGAAGATCTGGTGGACCGAATTCGTCGAGATCACCCGGGAACTGGTCGCCGCCGCGGGCGGCGTCCGCCTCGGCGGCCTCGGCGTCTCGGGCATCGGCCCGTGCCTGCTGCCCGCCGACGCCACCGGTAGTCCGCTGCGCCCCGCGATTCTCTACGGCGTCGACACCCGCGCGACCACCGAAATCGCGGAGCTCAAAGCGGAATTCGGCGCGGAGGCGGTCCTACAACGAGCGGGTTCACCACTGACCACCCAGGCGGTCGGCCCGAAACTGCGCTGGCTCGCCCGGCACGAACCGGAGGTCGCCGCGCGCACCGAACTGCTGCTGATGGCGAGTTCCTTTCTGGTGCACCGGCTCACCGGCCGCTACGTGCTCGACCATCAGTCGGCCAGCCAGTGCGTCCCGATGTACGACCTGCGCGAGCGCGCCTGGTCCGCGGACTGGTGTGCGGCCATCGCGCCCGCCCTCCGGCTGCCCGACCTCGTCTGGCCCACCGAGCTCGTCGGCGAGGTCACCGAAACCGCCGCCGCGGCAACGGGTCTGCCCGCGGGCCTGCCGGTCACGGCCGGCACCGTCGACGCCTGGGCCGAGGCGGCCAGCGTCGGCGTGCGAGCCCCCGGCGACGCGATGGTCATGTACGGCACCACCATGTTCCTGGTCCAGGTGCTGACCGATCCGCAACCACATCCGGGCCTGTGGACCACCTGCGGCGCTTGGCCCGGCACCTATACGGTGGCGGCGGGCATGGCCACCTCCGGCGCGGTCACCGACTGGTTGCGCAAGCTGGTGGGCGGCGACTTCGCCGAGCTCGTCGAGGAGGCCGCGCGGGTCCCGCCGGGCAGTCGCGGATTGCTGATGCTGCCGTACTTCGCGGGCGAACGCACGCCCCTGTTCGACCCGGACGCCCGTGGCCTGATCGCCGGACTGACCCTCGGTCACGGCCGCGCCGAGTTGTACCGCGCCGCACTGGAATCCATCGCCTACGGCGTCCGGCACAACCTGGCCGCGATGAGCGAGGAGGGCGGGCGGGCGCACCGCCTGGTCGCGGTCGGCGGCGGCACCCGGGGCGGACTGTGGACCCAGATCGTCTCCGACGTCACCGGCCTGCCGCAGCAATTGACCGCCGAGACGATCGGCGCCTGCCTCGGTGACGCGCTGTTCGCCGCCGCCGCGGCGGGCATCGATACGTCGAACTGGAACCCGATGGCGCACACCGTCGAACCCGACCAGCGGCGCTACGACCAGTACGAACCGTTCTACCGGCACTACCGCGAGCTCTACACCGCTACCGCCGAGATCGCGCACTTCCTGGCCCGCGAGCAACATCGCGCACACCGGTCTGGTGCCGACTGAGACCCCCATGCGAGGATGCAAGGTTGTTTTCACCATGATTGGGTGTTGCGGTACCAGCGAACACCCGGGAGGACCTGCAATGCCCACCGTGACCTTGACCCAGCACAACTTCAGCTCTGTCGTAGCCGGCAACAACATCGTCCTCATCGACTGGTGGGCCGGCTGGTGCGGGCCGTGCACGCACTTCGCGCCCGTGTACGAGGACTCCTCGGACCGCCACCCGGAGCTGGTGTACGGCAAGGTCGACGTCGAAGCCGAGATCGAGCTCACCGCGCTGGCACAGGTCGACCGGTTCCCGACCCTGATGGCGTTCCGCGAGGGGTTGCTGGTGTTCAACCAGCCCGGGTTCCTGCCCGCCGCCGATCTGGAAGAGGTGGTGCAGCAGATCATGTGGATGGACATGGACGCCGTGCGCCGCACCGCCGCCGAGGCCGAGGGTGGTCAGCAGGTCGTCGCGAAGACCAGCGCGCCCACCAATTCGCAGCGGCTCGCCGGTCAGGCCGCCGGGCCCGCCCGATACGGCTGGCCGGGCTTGTGACCCCGGCGGGATCTACCCCGGACCTGTGGCGGCTCGACGCCGCGCGTACCCGCTCGGTCAGCCCGGAGAATCCGACCGGCGTGCGCGGCGGCGGCGCACAGGCCACCGAGGGCACCGGCGCGCACGCGTCCCGGCTCCTCGGCCCCGGCTGGAAGGTCTCGCCCTCCATTTCTCTCGCCCCGGGCGAAACCGCTGTGCTGGCAGACGTTTCCGGCCCCGGCGTGTTCCGGCATTTCTGGCTGACCACCGATCGTTCGGTATTGCGCCAGCTGACACTGCGGATGCACTGGGACGACCACCCGCACCCGGCCGTCGACCTCCCGCTCGGCCATTTCTTCTGCAACGGGTGGGAAGAACTGGCCCTGCTCGGCTCGGAAATGCTGGTCGTCGCCCCGGCAGGTGGCCTGAACAGCTACTGGCCCATGCCTTTTCGCGCCCGCGCCCGGATCACCCTGCACAACGGCAGCGATCGCACGGTCCCGGTCTACTACCAGCTCACCTATACCGAGGAAGACCTCCCAGCGGACGCCGCCTACCTGCACACCGAATGGCGGCGCAGCGCACCCCTCGGCACTCCCGCCGTGCACACCATTCTCGACACCACCCCCGGCCCCGGCCGCTACGTCGGCACCTATCTGGCGATCCAGCCCGGCGCCGACGGCTGGTGGGGCGAGGGCGAGCTCAAGTTCTACCTCGACGGCGACACCACGCACCCGACCCTCTGCGGCACCGGCACCGAGGACTACTTCGGCGGCGCCTGGAACTTCGACCTGGCCGGTGTCTACCGCACCTACTCCACCCCGTATCTCGGCCTGCACCAAGTACTTCCACCGAACGAGATCTACCAGGCCCACCAACGCTTCGGCATGTACCGCTGGCACGTTCGCGATCCGCTCTGCTTCCAGGAAGACCTGCGCGTCACCATCCAAGCCCTGGGCTGGAGCGACCCGGAGACCTACCTCCCGCTCGAACACGCCGACATCGCCACGACCGCCTGGTGGTATCGGGGTTAACGCGGGACGGCTGTTCCCGAGGTGCGCGTGGGAAAACTCAACTGCGCCAAGTGGACTCCGCCCTGGCCCCAGCCCGCGCTGGTGATCCACCACCGGCCGTCGTCCTGCACCAGTTCCGCGGCGTGCGAGCGGATGTGGCCGACCTTGTCGCCGATGCGGAAGCGGAAAGGGTTGTCGCTGCGGAAGACATCGGTGCCGACGTAGGTGGGGCGGGGGCCGATGAACAGGTACCAGGAGTTGTTGTGGGGAACGACGAACGGGGATTCGGTGTTGCCGGCCTCGGTGCCGACGGTGGGATCGGTGTAGGCGATGTGGCGGTCGCCCCAGTGCGTGAGGTCGGTGCTCAGGCGGTAGCAGACGACGTGGTGACCGCCCTGCGCGGTGCTGTTGGCGCAGTAGTACATCACCCACTTCTCGCCGATGCGCAGCACCATCGGGTCGCGGGCGTCGTAGCCGTCGCGGAAGAGCGGGCCGTGCGGGCTGCGGGTCCAGCGGAACAGGTCGGGGGAGGTGGCGAGGTTGATGGCGGCGCGGGTGCGGTCCGGGCCGCCGCCCGCGTAGAACATGTAGTAGCGGCCGCGGGCCTGGATGACGTGCGGCGCCCAGAGATGGGTTTCGCCGTAGCCCGGATCCACGGTCAGCGCGGGTGCGCGTTTGGTCCAGGGTCCGTGCAGGTCGCGGGCTACGGCGTGGGCGAATTCGATCTCGTGGAACGGGTCGGCGGGCTCGGGATGGGTGATGCCGAACAGGTGCCAGCGGCCGTCGTCGGCGCGCACGATCGTGTGATCGTTGATGTACCAGGGGCGGTGTTCGCCGACCGTGGGGTCGTAGATCTTCGCGAACGGCCCTGCTCGCACCTCTTCGCGCGTCGCCATACCGACCATGATCCCGCCGCCGGGGGATTTGCGGGCCGGAGTCAGCTCTCCGGCGTGCCGCCGGCGCCCGGGTACTGCTGCGCCCCAGGATGCTGCTGTGCGCCTGGGGCGTTCGGGTAGCGCCTGGTCTGGTCGTGCGAAATCTGCTCGGTCAGCTCGCCCGGATACTGCGGATTCGCGGCCGGGTAGCGTTGCTCGGTCCCCGGAAACGGCTGTGCCTGCCGAGCCGGATGCGGCATGAAGGCGGTCGGCGCTTCCGGCCCGGTCGGATACGGGTGCCGGACCGGCGGTGGCTGGTGGGCGGTGGCGGAGGTGTCCGCGTTCCCGCCGCGACGGAACCGCTGGGTCAGCTGACCGACCCGGCTGCCGGTGAAATGCGAGCCGTACACGCCGGTCGCGAGCGCGCCGGTGACCAGCACCGCGACGCCCGCCACCCAGTGGATATGCCAGAACGCGGCGATCACGCCGACGATCGAGGCGAGCACCGCCACACCCTTGGCTGCCCCGTCCCGGCCGCGCTGCTCGGCGCCCGGCAACGCCCCGATCATGATCAATACCGCGAGCAGCGGCAACGCGATCGCGAAGGCGATCACCGAGATCTTGGCGGAGGCGCCGAGCGACTGCGCGGTGAGGAAACCTTGCAGGATCACCACCCCGATCGCGATCAGGCCGCCGTACATGAGGTTGTTCTGCTGGGTCCAGCTCTGCCGCTCCGCGGGGGTGGCTAGCTCGGAGTAGCCGTCGTCCTCTCTCATGCAGGCGACCCTACCCGCGCTACCCCTGGACCAGCACCTGACGCAGTCGCGTCAGCTCCGCCGCGCTCAGTCCGTGCGTGCGCAGCCAGGCCGCGCCGCCGCCGTGGGTGGCGTGCAGCCCGGTGAGGAACTGCCGGATCACCTCCGGGTCCACGGCCAGGATGCCGGTATTGACCGGCGGCAGACCGTGATAGGAGGGCAGCGCGTCCAAGCGGGCCCGGATGCGGGCCAGACGTTCGCCGGTCAGGGCGTAGTCGGTGGCGATCGCCTCGGCGGGTACGCCGACCGCGTCCAGCAGGACCGCCGCGACGAGGCCGGTGCGATCTTTTCCGGCCGCGCAATGGAATACGACGGAGTGCTGCTCCGGGTCGGTGATGATGCGGGCCGCGGTCACCACGGATTCCGCACTGCCGCCGAGCAATTCGCGATACAGCCCGACCAGGTCGTACCGTTCGCCGTCGGGGACCAGGTCGGCCGGGGTGAGCGTGGTCTGGGTGGGCTTGCGCACCGGCAGGTTGACCTTCCGCACCGCGGAGTCGCCCAGCAGGCCGTAGCCCTCCCGCTCCACCTCGTCGGGATTGCGCAGATCGATCAGGGTGCGCAGGCCGAGTTGGCCGAGCAGCGTGCGCAGGTCGCCCGCGGTGAGATGCTGCGGCGTGCTCGCGCGGTAGACGACGCCGAAACGGGTTGTCCCACCGCCCGCTACCGGCAGGCCGCCCAGATCGCGGACGTTGTCGATCTCGGCGAAATCGATCCAGCGTTCCTGGGGGACGGCAGTTTCGGTGTACATCAGTGCGCCCGTCCTGCCGCGGCTTCGTCGGCCCGGGTCAGCCCGGCCAACGCGATCAGGTCCTCGTGCAGTTCGAACCACACCGTGTGATAGCTGTCGATGATCGGGCGCGCCACCCAGAGATGGTCACCCGCCTGAATTTTCGCCACCGCGTCGTCGAAACGCGCCGGGTACGGGCGCAGCCGGGGTGCGATCGAGCCGATCCACCGGATCAGCGGCGTCACCCGCTCGTGCAGTCCCAGCAGCCGGCCCAGCACCGCCGCGTCGTAGTCGCTGTCGGCGTGATCGTTCGGCGTCGCGGCGTCTTTCATCTGCCAAGCGGTGATGACCTCTTTGAGTTCGCCGTTGAACCCGCAGAATTCCTCGTAGATCGCGGTGACCGCGTTCGAGTCGACCTGGCCGCGTTCCTGTTCCAGCAGCGCGGCCACCTGCTCGCGGCCCTCCGGGGTCAGCCGCAATCCGGCCGGTGTGTTCGCGCACCAGCCCTGGTCGACGAGATCGGCGCAGCGGCAGACGGTTTCGTATTCCGGCTGGCCGAGGCTGGTGGCCACGGCCTCCGGGCGCACCCGTCCCTTGATGCCGATCAGCCGGAGCAGTGCCAAATCGGGGGTTTCGGTGGTCGGCTGCGTCTGGCTGTCGTGCGGGGTGGTGCGCGGCAGAGCATCGGACGCAGGCAGGGTCCCTGCTGTCATCGTTCCATTGTCGGCCGAATCGGCCGCTGATGAACGGCTTTCATCCGCGCCGGAACGAGCCGCCAGGGCTGCGGGAAGTTCACCGGGATCGACTGTGGCCCAAGCGGCGAGGCGCGCCACGTCCTCGATCACGGCCTGCTCCACCGGCTTTCCGGCGACCTCGCCCAGCAGCACCACCCCCGCCCCGCCGTCCACGGTGACGATGCGTCCCGCCAATGCCGCGACGACGCCCGGCCCACAGCCGACCACGCACGGGCGGCCCAGCTCGCGGCTGACCAGCGCCGCATGCGAAGTGGCGCCGCCCAATTCGGTGACGATGGCACGCGCGGCGATCATGCCGTGCAGGTCGTCGGGGCTGGTGGTGGCGCGCACCAGGATCACGTCTTCGCCGTTGGCAGCGCGGGTTTCGGCCTCGTCAGGGTCGGTGACGACGACGCCGGCGGCCAGCCCGGGGCAGGCGGATTCACCGCGCGCCAGCGGCATCGCGCCGGTATCGGTCCCGGACTCCGGGCGCAGCACGGTCCGCAGCTGGTCGGCGCCGACCCGGCGCAGCGCTTCCTCGGCGTCGATGAGTCCCTCGTCGACCATCGACACCGCGGCCCGCACCGCCGCGCGGGCCGACCGTTTCGCCGGACGCGCCTGCAAGAGCCACAACCGCCCGGCTTGCACCGTGAACTCGATGTCCTGGATATCGCGTCCGTCGCGCTCCAGCAGCGCGGCGGCGTCCAGCAGCTGGGCGTGCGCCTCGGGCAGGACCTCGGCGAGATCGCGCAGCGGCCGCGGCGTGGTCCGGCCGGACACCACGTCCTCGCCCTGGCCGCCGACCAGCCACTCGCCGAACGGTTGCGGCGCACCGGTATTCGGATTCCGGCTGAACAGCACCCCGGTGCCGGAGTGTGCGTCGAGATTGCCGAACACCATGGCCTGCACCGTGACCGCCGTCCCGAGTGCCGCCGAGACGCCGCGATGGCGTCGATAGGCCTTGGCACGGGCGGAATCCCAGGACCGGAACACGGCCGTGATCGCGCCGCGCAACTGTTCCCAGGGGTCCTCGGGCACCTCCGCGCGGGGGTCGCCGAGCACGATCTCGCGGTATTGCGCGAGGAAGCGCCGGTGCGTGTCGCTCGCGTAGGACGGGCTTCCCGTCTCGCTCAGCAGCGCTCGCTCCGCCGCGGTGTTCATGCCGAGATTGAGGACCGTGTCCATCATTCCGGGCATGCTCACCGCCGCCCCGGATCGCACCGAGACCAGCAGCGGCCTGTCCGCGGCGCCGAATTCGCGACCGGTACCGCGCTCCAGGGCGGCGATGCCGTCCCGCACGCCCGCCCAGACCGCGGCGCTCAGGTCGCCGTGCACGCCGAACTCGGCCCACGCCTCCGTGGTGAGCACGAACGCGGGCGGCACCGGGAGTCCGAGCGCCCGCATGTGATTCACGCTCCACGCCTTGCCGCCGACGCGGTCCCGCGACAGCGCGCAGGTTCCGTCGAGCTCGGCGACCGAAGGGGCGTTCACCTGGTCGGGATGGTCCGGCAACTCCACGGGCCCCACTCCGGTCGTCATGTCACTCCTTCGGTTTGCAACTGTCGGAAAGCCACCGCGCACAAGCGGGTGACGGCGGCGGATCCGCCGCGAATCGGAGTCGCGGCGGCCGGTCGTGGCTGGAACTCCACAGACTCGGCAGCGGATCGCCTGGACGAATGGCGCGGTTCAGGCGCGAACTCCAGCCTGCCGGGGCGCGACCCGGATGCGTACCGGTCGTCCCGGTCACCAAGACGCGGTGCCGCCGGAAAAGCAGTGGGCCGCGCGGGGGTGGGCGGCCTAGCGTGAGCCCATGATCTCCGATGATCAGGACGAGGTGATCGACAAGTCCGCGGATCCCTGGACCGCCCATGATGAGACGATGGCCAGCATCGGCTTCTGGGCCATGGCGCGGCAGTTGCCGGTGCTGATCGGCCAGGTCCTGCGTGAGTGCTGGGCGGTGAGCAAGCGCGACA
The DNA here is from genome assembly GCF_040681285.1 of Nocardia sp. NPDC051832. Classification (NCBI taxonomy): domain Bacteria; kingdom Bacillati; phylum Actinomycetota; class Actinomycetes; order Mycobacteriales; family Nocardiaceae; genus Nocardia; species Nocardia sp. NPDC051832. The sequence goes on along the minus strand of NZ_JBFAYL010000004.1, from coordinate 145,109 downwards.
CCGCCGCGCTGGTGCTGTGCTCGCTGATCGCCGAGGTGTTCACCGCGGTCGGGCTGCTGGCCACGACGAATGTGCTGGAGCGGCTGTTCGCGGGCGGGCCGACGCCGGAGCGGTTGCGCGCCGCCGCGCCCGCGCTGTTCCTGATTCTGGCGGCGGTCGTGCTGCGCGGCACGTTGCGGCAGGCGGCCGTGTGGGTGCGGTCCCGGCTCGATCCGCAGATCCGGCGCAGCCTGCGCGTCCGGTTGCTGGAATCGACTACCGGAGTGCGGCTTTCGGCGTTCGACGACGATGTCTTCCACAACACCCTGCACCGGGTGCGGGAACGCGCCCAGCACGCGGTGCGGCTGCTGCTGGAGGGCACCCTGCGCCTGCTGGCCGGCGGCATCAGCTTGATCGCCGTCGGTGGCGTGCTCACCGTGCTGCACCCGGTGCTGCTGCCGCTCATGCTGCTCGCGCTGGCGCCCACCTGGTGGGCGTCGGTGCGGACGGCGCATCTGAGCTACGAGGTGTACGCGGCCAGCAGCGGCGCCGAGCGCAGATTGGAAACGCTCACCACGCTGATGGCCGACCGGGGGCCCGCCGGTGAGGTCCGGGCGTACACGATGCGCGATTTCCTGCTGCGCGAGTTCCGGCAGCTGGCGGTGCATGTGCAGGACCGCACGCTGCGGATGGAGCGCCGTCAGGCGGTGAGCCAATCGATCGGTGAGGCGCTGAGCGCGGCCGGCGTGGGCGTCGTCTATCTGGTGCTCGGTGTGCTGTTGTTCGCGGGTGCGCTGCCGCTCGCGGTCGCGGGCACCGCGGTGGTGGCTATCCAGACCGCGATGAGCACGCTCCGAGGTGTGGTGGAGAGCCTGCACTGGACCTACGAAAACGCTTTGTACTACCGGGATTACCTGAATTTCCTCGCCGCGGCGCACGAGCGGCGGGAGCGGCGCGGCGGCGTGCGGCCGCCGCCGGAGGTGGACCGGATCCGGGCCCGTGGGCTGACCTTCACCTACCCCTCCGGTGATCGCCCGGCGCTCAACGGTGTCGACATCGATATCGAACCCGGCGAGATCATCGCGCTGGTCGGCGAAAACGGTTCGGGCAAAACCACTCTCGCCAAAATCCTGAGCGGCCTCTACGAACCGGACAGCGGCACGGTGACCTACGGCGGTGTACCGCTGACCGACATCGACCTCGAACTGCTGCGCGACCGCATCGCGGTGATCGCGCAGAACTTCACGCACTGGCCGTTCTCCGCTCGCCAGAACATCACCATCGGCCGCGCCGACCACCCGCAGTCGGCGACCGCGCTGAAACAGGCCGCTGCCGCCGCGGGGGCCGACGAAGTCTTCGCCGAACTCCCGAAAGGCGCCGACACGCTCCTGGACCCGACCTACGCGGGCGGCTCGGAACTCTCCGGCGGCCAATGGCAGCGCATCGCCGTAGCTCGCGGCCTCTACCGGGACGCTCCGCTCCTGATCTGCGACGAGCCCACCGCAGCCCTGGACGCGCGGACCGAGCACGCCATCTTCGAAACCATCCGCCGCCACGCCGCCCAGCGCACCGTCGTGCTGATCACCCATCGCCTGGCCAGCGTCCGTTATGCCGACCGCATCTACGTGCTCGACCACGGCCGGATCGCCGAACACGGCGCGCACCGAGAGCTCATGTCCCGCAACGGCATCTACGCCGAGTTCTACAACCTGCAAGCTCGAGCCTACGAGTAGACCCGGCTCAGGCGACTTCCTTTTTCATCTGGGCGGTGATGATCTTCTGGTAGCCGGGGCCGAAGATCCGGGGGAGCAGGGCGATGACGCGGGCATCGGCGCCGATGAGGATTTGGGCCTTGTCTTTGCGGATGCCCTTGAGCATGGTCTTGGCGGCGGATTCGGGGGTGGTCTTGGCCAGGCGGTCGAAGTTGGCGGCGAGGGCGTCACGGTCGCGGTCGCCGCCGGCGCGGGCCTTCCAGGCGATGCCGGTTTTGACCATGCCGGGGTGGACGGAGCTGACGCCGACCGGGTGACCCGCGATCTTCATCTCCTGGCGCAGGGCATCGGTGAAGCCGCGGATGGCGAATTTGGTGGCGTTGTAGGCGCCTTGGCTGGGGCAGGCGGCCAGGCCGAACATCGAGGAGACGTTGGCGATGTGCCCGTCACCGGAGGCGATCAACTGGGGGAGAAAGGCTTTGGTGCCGTACATGACGCCCCAGAAGTTGATGCCGACGATCCACTCGAAGTCCTCCCAGCTGAGTTCTTCGACATTGGCGGTGAGGGAGACGCCCGCGTTGTTGACCAGCAGGTTGGCCGGGCCGAAATCGGCGTGCACGTCGTCGGCGTGGGCGTAGACGGCGGTCCGGTCGGTGACGTCGAGCCGGTAGGCGCGGGCCTGGGCGCCGGCCTTCTCACACAGTGCGGCCGTCTCGGCGACATTGTCGAGGTTGCGGCCGGACAAGGCCAATCGTGCTCCGCCGGCGGCCAATTCGAGCGCGAGCGCCCGGCCGATGCCCGCACCGGCCCCGGTGATGACGGCGACTTTGTCCTGAAAGTTCTTCACGGTGTCCCTTACTTGGTGGTGTAGCCGCCGTCGGCGACGAATTCGGAGCCGGTGCAATAGCCGGCTTCGTCGGAGATCAGGAACAGCACCAGGCCGGCCAGTTCCTCCGGGGCCGCGGCGCGGGGGAGCGGCTGGTCGTGCACCATCGCGTGCGAGCGATCGGATTCGGAGGTCATCTCGGTGGCGACCACGCCCGGATGCACCGAGTTGACGCGGATACCGTCGACGCCGAACTCCTGCGCGGCCGCCTTCGTCATCCCGCGCACCGCCCACTTGGAGGCGACGTAGCCGAGGATGTTGCTGAAGGCGATGATGCCGCCGATCGAGGAGATGTTGACGATCGAACCGCCGCCCGCCCGGCGCATCGAGCCCACCACGGCTTTCATGCCGAGGAACACGCCGATCTGGTTGACGTCGAGCACCTTGCGGAAATCCGCCTCGGCCAGCCGCTCGATCGGATCGACGTGCACGATGCCCGCGTTGTTGACCAGACCCGACACCGGCCCGAACAGCCGCTCGGCCTCGGAAACCACGGACTGCCAAGCGGATTCGTCGGTGACGTCGAGCGGCATGAACGCCGCCCGCGGACCGAGTTCGGCCGCGACCGCCTTGCCCTCGTCGGCCAGCACGTCGGCGACCACCACCGCGGCGCCCTCGGCGACCAGGCGGCGCGCGAAGGCCGCACCCATGCCGCGCGCACCGCCGGTGATGATCACCGTCTTGCCGTTGACCCTGCCCATACCCTGCTCCTTACTGCTCGAGGTCGGCGAGATGCTGGGCGGCCAGGTAGCCGAACACCATGGCGGGGCCGATGGTGGCGCCCGCACCCGCGTAGCTGTTGCCCATGACGGCGGCCGAATTGTTGCCCGCCGCATAGAGTCCCGGGATCACGGCGCCGTCGGCGCGCAGCACCCGGGAGTGTTCGTCGGTGACCAGTCCGCCCTTGGTGCCCAGGTCGCCGGGCACCATCTCGACCGCGTAGAACGGGCCCTGATCGATCGGCGCGAGACAGGGATTCGGCCGCACGGTGGGATCGCCGTAGTACTGGTCGTAGGCGGACTCGCCGCGGCGGAAGTCCTCGTCGCGGCCGGCGCGGGCGAATCCGTTGAAACGCTGGACCGTCGCGGTCAGCTTGTCGGCGGGCACACCGATCAGGCCGGCCAGCTCTTCGAGGGTGTCGGCTTGTTTGATGATGCCCGCGTCGAAATACTTCTGCGGGATAGGCCGTTTCGGGAAGGTGCCGAGGAACAGATACCGGTCCCGGAAACGCTGATCCATGATGAAGTGCGCGGGCACGTGCCCGACGCCGGTGGCGTGCCGCTCGTACATGGTGTGCACCACGTCGACGTAACTGGCCGATTCGTTGGTGAAGCGTTCACCAGCGTCGTTGACCATGATCCCGCCAGGCTGGGAGCGTTCGGCCAGGCAGAAGAACGGCGGACCGTCCGGGTTTCGCACCGAGGGGCCCCACCACGCGTCGTCCATCAAATCCAGTGCCGCACCGGCGGACTCACCCGCGCGAATACCTTCGCCGACATTCTCGACCGCGCCGACGGTCCAGTCGGTGCTGACCGGCCCGGTGAAGTACTGCTGACGCATCTCGAGGTTGTGCTCGAAGCCGCCCGCCGCCAGCACGACGCCGCGCCGCGCGCGGATCTCGATCGGCTTGCCGTCCCGTTCCGCCCGCACGCCGGCCACCGCGCCCTCGGCGATGATCAGTTCCAACAGGGGCGTATTCAGCCACACCGGCACGCCTTCGTCGCGCAACGCCAGCCACAACCGCGCCACCAGCGCCTTGCCCAGGCTCAGCGGAATCCGCCCGCGCAGCCGGTTGGCGACCGCCTTCGCGCCGACCCGGATCGCGGTGCGCTTGCCCTTCCAGGTCCGCCCGATCATGTTCAGATCATGAAAATCGCTGACCGTGAACGCGATTCCCTTCGGGCCCGACATGGTCGGCTGATTGATCAGCGCCAGATCCGTGCCGAGCAACCGGCCGTCGACGATCGCCGGTTCGATGCTGCGGCCCTGGGCGAGTCCACCGGGCTTCTCCGGGTGGTAGTCGGAATAGCCACGGTCGTAGACGAATTGCAGATGCGAGGTGCGGGCCTGAAGATAGGTCATCATGCGCGGGCCATGGTCCAGGAACGCGTCCTGCTTGACCTGCGGAACCCGATCGCCCACCACCTCTTTCAGGTAGACCCGGGCCAGATCGGGGCTGTCCGGCACGCCTTCGCGCACCAGCACCGGATTGTTCGGGATCCACACACCGCCACCGGACCGCGCGGTGGAACCGCCGAACTTGGCGCTCTTCTCGATCACCACCACCGACAGCCCGCGATAGGCGGCGGTGAGTGCGGCGGTCAGTCCCGCCGCGCCCGAACCCACTACGACAACGTCGAATTCCATCGAAGTCCCCTCGCTCAGTAACCGGCGCCGGTCAGCATGCCGCCGTCCACGACGACCTCGGTGCCGGTGCAATAGCCGGCGGCGTCCGAGGCCAGGAACACGACGGCCTCGGTCACCTCGGCAGGCTGTCCCCAGCGCGAAATCGGCAGTCCGGCAAAGAATGTGCTGCCGTCGACGCCGGAGCCGGCGGCTTCGGTCATCGGTGTGGCGATACCGCCCGGATGCACCGAGTTGACCCGGATGCCGTGCTTGCCCAGCTCCCGCGCCGCCGACTTGGTCACCCCGCGAATCGCGAACTTGCTCGCGCTGTACGCGGACAGACCGGCCGCCCCGACGAAGCCCTCGACCGAGGAGATGTTGACGACGGATCCGCCGCCGGACTCGGTCAGCGCCGCCGTGGCCGACTTGATCCCGAGCCACGTGCCGGTCACGTTGACGTTCAGGATGGTCGTGAAATCCCGCACCGACATGTCGGCGATGGACTGGAAGCGCAGGATCCCGGCATTGTTGACCAGCACGTCCAGTCGCCCGAACCGCCCTTGCGCCTCGGTAACCGCTGCCGCCCAATCGGTTTCGCTCGTCACGTCGTGATGCAGATAGTGGCAGGCGGGCCCGAGTTCGGCCGCCAGCTCCTTGCCCGCCTCGTCGAGGACGTCACCGAACACCACCCGCGCGCCCTCGGCGACGAACCGCCGCACGTGCTCGGCGCCCATACCGCGCGCGCCACCGGTGATCAACGCGACCTTGCCTGCGAGTCGACCCGCTCGATCCTGATCCATGGTTCGAACGCTAAGTCCGGGGCCGTGGTACGAGCCGGTGCAGTCTCAACTACCGAGACACCGGTCTGACCTCTATTCGAGGATCCGAAATATCACTACTAGGCATATGCCGTTCGAGTCGGTGCCCGGGCTGGTCCCAGCCACCGAGACATGCCGCTGACCACTCATCAGGCCTCAGCGATATTTCTACTAGGCATATACAGACTTGGAGGCAATGCATGAAGTTCTCGATGATCTTCGAGGCGCAGATGACCAACCCTTCGGCCGATCACGAACGCCAGGTGTTGCGTGATTGTGTCGAGCAGGCGGTGCTGGCCGAGGAGATGGGCTTCGACACCGTGTGGGCCGTCGAGCACCACGGGCTGAAGTGGTACGCGCATATGAGCGCCCCGGAGATCTTTCTGACCTGGGTCGCCGCGCAGACCTCCCGGATCCGGATCGGGCACGGCGTGGTGTGCATGCCGTTCAACTTCAACCATCCGGTGCGCGCCGCCGAACGCGCGGCCATGCTCGACGTGCTCTCCAACGGGCGGGTCAACCTCGGCGCGGGCCGTGGGGCCACCCCGCAGGAGACCTCCATGTGCGGTGTCGACCCCGACCGCACCTACCAGGAGGTCGAGGAGTCGCTGCGCATCATCGGCAAGGCGTGGCAGGACCCGGAGGGCGAATTCGAGTGGCACGGTGAGCTGCTCGACATCGACCCGCATCCGCTGCTGCCGCGTCCGGTGCAGCTGCCGCACCCACCGCTGTTCATGGCGTGCACCAAGAAGGACACCCTGAAACTGGCGGCCGACTACGGCATCGGCGCGCTGGTGCTGGGCTTCGCGGGCATCGAGGAGATCGCCGACCTGCGCCGCACCTACGACCAGGCCATCGCCGAACGGACCGGGGAGAAGTTCGTCTCCACCGTCGTCAACGATCATTTCGCGGCGCTGTGCCCGACCATCGTGCTCGACGATCGGGAGAAGGCTCAGCAGATCGGCGCGCGGGGCCAGCGCTTCTTCGCACAGTCGATCAAGCACTGGTACGGCGCGGGCCCCGTCCCGGACGAGGCCGTGGACGCGAGCGTCGACGAGGTGGCGGGCATCAAGAAGGCCGCCGAGGAGCATCTGGCCTACCTGCACGAGGCGAAGATTCCGGTAAAGCCCGGCGCCACTTCGGTATTCAACGTGGAGCACGCCTACGGCAGCCCCGAGGACGCCATCGCCTACGTGGAGCGGCTGCAAGCGGCCGGCGCGGACGAGATCCTGTGCCTGATCCAGATGGGCACCGTGCCGCAGGAAGCGTGCCTCGAGACCATCCGGCATTGGGGCGAGAAGGTCATCCCGCACTTCCGCAAGCAGTAACCCAGCACTCTCGACAAGGATCCGAAATGACCGATCTCACTGGCAAAGTCGCCCTCATCACCGGCGCCGCGCGCGGCCAGGGCGAGGCCGAAGCCCGTCTGTTCGTCGCCCAGGGCGCGCGCGTCGTGCTTACCGACGTGCTGGAAGCCGAGGGTAGTGCGGTCGCCGAATCCCTCGGCGACGCAGCCCGTTTCGTCCGCCACGACGTCAGCAGCGCCGAGGACTGGGCGAGTGCGGTGCGCACCGCCGTCGAGGAGTTCGGCGGCCTGCACGCTCTGGTCAACAACGCCGCCATCTATACCGCCAAGCCGCTGACCGAGACCAGTGCCGAAGAGCTGGAACGCATCCTGCGCGTCAACGTGATCGGCTCGTTCCTCGGTATCCAGGCCGTGGTCGGACCGATGGCGCAGGGCGGCGGCAGCATCGTCAATATCTCCTCGCAGGCGGGTTTGCAGGGCTTGCAAGGGCATGCCGCCTACGGCGCGTCCAAATGGGCGCTGCGCGGCCTCACCAAGACCGCCGCCCTCGAACTCGGGCCTGCGGGTATTCGCGTCAACTCGGTCCATCCCGGACCGATCCTGACGCCGATGATCGGCCATCTCGGCCTCGGCGCGGGCCCCGGCAGCTTCCCGACCCTCCCGCTGGGCCGGGTCGGTCTGCCCGACGAGGTCGGCTCGCTGGTGGCATTCCTGGCGTCCGATCAGGCCGCCTTCATCACCGGCGCGGAACTCGCCATCGACGGCGGCCTCTCCGCCGGTCCCTTCCTTCCGCCGGGCATGCAGCCCTAACCGCTACCCATCTGCCAACATCAGAAGTCAGGAGACGGCGATGCCGTTGAAGCCAGAGGCGCGGGCGATCGTCGACGCGGCCAACGCGTCGTTCCCGAAGCTCGGCACCGAGGTGCTCGATGCGGCGGAGGCGCGGCGCATGCTCGCCGCCCGGCCGGCCGCCGCGATCGAGCCGATACCGGTCCGCAAGGTCGAGGAACGCCTGGTCCCCGGACCCGAAGGCGCACCGCCGGTCCGGGTCCGCATCTATCACCCGGCGGGCGCGACCGGCGAACTGCCCGCCGTGGTCTTCTACCACGGCGGCGGTTTCACCATTTGCAGCCTCGATTCCCACGACCAGCTGTGCCGCGCCATGGCCAATGGCGTCGGCGCGATCGTCGTCTCGGTCGACTACCGCCAAGCTCCCGAGCACCGCTTCCCGGCTGCCGCGGAGGACGCCTACGCCGTGCTGTGCTGGGTAGCCGAACTCAAAGCATCCCTCGGCGGCGACCCCACCCGGATCGCGGTCGCGGGCGACAGCTCCGGCGGCAACCTCGCCGCGGTAACCACCCTGATGTCCCGTGACCGCAACGGCCCGGCCATCGCCTGCCAACTCCTCATCTATCCCATGCTCGACCCAGCCTGCGACACCGCCTCCTACCACGACAACGCGCACGGCTACTTCGTCACTGCCGACCATTTGCGCTGGTACTGGCAGCAGTACCTCGGTCCGGACGCCGCCACCGCCAACCCCTACGTCGCGCCCCCGCAGGCCACCGACCTCTCCGGCCTCCCCCCGGCCCACATCGTCACCGCCGAGTACGACCCACTCCGCGACGAAGGCGAAGCCTACGGCGCACGCCTGCGCGCGGCAGGCGTCGACACCGAGATCCTCCGCTACGACGGCGAGTTCCACGGCTTCTTCAGCATGGCCGACCACCTCCCGGACGCGAAAGAGGCTGCGGCCGCGGCATATTCCGCGCTTCGCCGAGCGTTGAGCTGTTAGGACCGGAAGCGCTGTGTTGGCCCGCGGTCTGTCAGGTGGACGCCGGTTTCTGGGCAACCGTGATGACGTACAGCCCGCCGCGTAGGCGTTCGGTCTCGACGCCATCGGTCAACTCGGCGAGGTCTTCCCACGGGCGGCGCTCCACGTCGCCGAGTACGGTCGCTCTACTCATCGTCTGGATGAACGGCCGCAGCCGGCGAAGGCGTTGTGGCAGATGGCCTTCCGAGATGACGATCCGCCCTCCGGGTGCGAGCCGTGCCCAGGCTTGGCGCAAGGCCGCCCGCGGATCCGGGATGATGGCGTAAGAGAGTCCGAAGAAGACCCCGTCCATGTGGTCGAATGCGGTCGGGTTCATCGCGTCGTCCTCGACCAGGGTGACATTGCGCCAGCCGCGCTTCTCGGCGAGCTGCCGCGCTCTGGCGAGCATTCCCGGCGAGATGTCGACGCCGATGACAGTGCCTTCGGGGCCGACTGCTGTCGCCAGCATCCCGAGATGAGCCCCACTGCCACAGCCGATTTCGACAACCGTCTGGCCTGGTTGCAACTTCAGGCGCTGTACCGCGCGTCGGCGCATGCTCGGAGTAACCGACATCGACGCCATGAAGAATTGATAGAACGGTGCGATCCGATCGTAACGTCGCCGCACGCCGTCATTGTTGTTTTCCGGCCACCCTGCCCCCATCGGCCGATCCTACCGAGAGCCCAATCTGTACGAAGCGGAATGGGATTCGCTCAGGGGCGGGATCTCATACCGTCGAGAAGGAGAATGTCGGTGTCGGGAGCCGCAGCGTCAGTTACGACGACCTCGTGGTGCGCGGCCCCGACGGCTGGCGCATTGCCCATCGTAAGCTTACGGCGCACCGTAAACCACTGGGGGCCTGAAGGTCTGGGCCGATCAGCTGGCGCCGACCCGGCGTCGGCGGTGCGGCGGTCTGCCATTGCGAGTGGGTGGTGGGCGGATGCCGGCCAGGACCGGGGCCACGCCCATTTCCGTGAGGAGATCCGCGGTGGATTTCGGCGCGCCCTTGGCGCAGGCCCGATCGTAGGAGCGATCGATCAGGTCGATGAGCGCTCGTTCGCAGCGGCTTGTGTAAGTCACCTGCCAGGTGGGTCGGGCGAATTCCCAATAGTCGCGGCCGGGTTTGCCTTCGAACACGCTTTCCAGGGCGATCTCCAGATCCCAGGTCGGCAAACCGACGCGCTGGCTGGTCAGCCAAGACAGGAAAAGCAGGTGCATGTACTGGAATTGGCGTTTCTCCGGGAAAGCGCTGGCCGAGGCCATCGGCAGCCCGCCCCAGCAGGCCATCAGGACCGGGTCGCTCATCGACAGTTCGCGCAATTCCTGATGCCGCCGCCGATGTTCCTCGATCCGGGCCGCTCGCAATTCCTTGAGTTGCAAACGCGATTGCACGATGATTCCGACGAGCGCAAAAATACCGACCAGCGCGGCCAAAGCCTGCCCCAGATCGCCGATCTCCGCCCACCCCATTGTTGGCTCCCCAATTCCGTTCCGCCCCTGGATTTCAGGATACGCGCGGAACCGGAAACGTCACGGAACGCGACAGAGCGCCCCCTGCCGGCGGCAAGGGGCGCTCCGAGCATGCGCCTAGCCCTGTGTCAGGGCGTGGCTGGCGCCGCGGTGCAGGGGGACGGGATCGGTCTTCTTGGCATTGTCCTTGACGATACCCTTGGCCGCCGAGTTCGCCTGCTCCAGTTGGGGTTTGCGATCGAAGACGGTCTTGGCGAGCACGCAGGCCAGGTTGGCGTCGAGGTCGTCGCGGACCAGCAGGACATTCGGGACGACGATGGTCTTGGCGTCGGCCGTCATCCCGTAGGTGGCGGCGGGGATGGTGCCTTCCTCGTAGACGGGGCTGATCTTCTGCATCGCGGTGTTCAAGGCGGCGATGTCGAGGAACTGGACCTGGTCGCGGGCGGAGGTGAACAGATCGGTGATGCCCGGGGTGGGCAGGCCGCCGGAGAAGAACATGGCGTCGATGGAGCCGTCCTTCATGCCGTCCACGGTCTTGGTGAGATCGAGGCGCTGGGCGGAGATGTCACTATCGGGGTTCAGGCCCGCGGCCTGCAGCACCCGGTTGGCGATCACCTCGGTGCCGGATTTCGGCGACCCGGTGGAGATGCGCTTACCGCGCATGTCGGCGACCGAGTTGATATTGGCGCCCTTGCGCACGACCACCTGGGTGTAGTTGGGGTACAACCGCGTAAGCGCTTGCACCGGTTGCTTTTTCCCGTCGAAGCTGCCGGTGCCCAGCACCGCGTCGGCGGCGGAGTCGGCCAGCGAGAACGCGACCTGGTAGGTGCCGGCGACCAGCTGCTGAATGTTCTGCACGGAGGCGCCGGTTTCCGCGGCGGTGGCCTTCACCGTGCCGTTGGTGGCCTGCGAGATCTGGTCGGCGTAGGCGTTTCCGAGCGCGAAGTACACGCCGGTGGCGTTGCCCGTGGCGATGCCGACCCGAGTCTCCTGGTGCACTTCGCAATTCACCTCCCCGCCGGCATCGGTCTTCGGCGCGTCGCGGCGACCACCGCAGCCGGTGAGTAGTCCGGCCGACAGCACCGCGACGCCGAGCACCGCGATCACCCCCGCCGCTCTCGGCCTAACGAAACCCTTTGCGACTGCGCTCATGTCGTCCTCCTTCGTGACAGGGCAGTGACCCCGACGGCCGCGACCACCGCGACCAGCCCGGCGATGATCGCACCGGGCTCCAGGTACAGCAGCGTAAGCCCACCGAGAGCGGCGAGCACGCGGGCGGGCGTCCCGGCCGGGCCGACGCCCAGAATCCAGCCGCCGGTCGCGATGGAAAGCGCGGCCACGGCCAGGCAGGCGACCACCGTCGTCCACAGCACGCCGACCAAAGACCCACGGCCCAACAGGGATTCGCCGTTCGCGGTCATCACGAACACCACCGGCACCACGAACGCGGGCAAGGCGTATTTCAGCGTCTGCCACATCGTCGGGACCGTCTTGCCGCCGGTGATCGCGGCCGCGCCGACCGCGGCGAGTGCGGTCGGCGGCGTCACCTCCGACAGCACGGAGTAGTAGAAGACGAACATCGCGGCCGCCGGCGCGGGTACGTCCAGTTCCAACAGCGCGGGTCCGATGATGGCCCAGCCGATGATGAACGACGCCGTCACCGGCACCGCCAGCCCGAGCATCGCCAGCGCGATCGCCGCGAAAATGACCGTGAGCAACAGGATTACGGTGTGATTGTCCGAGACCGCGCCGGCCGCTTTCACCAGCAGGGCGGCCAGCTGGGCGCCGAGACCGGTCTTGGTGGTCATCGCGGTGATGACGCCCGCGGAGGTACACACCGCGACCACCGGGAGCGCCGAACGCACACCGGAGCTGAGCGCGTTGAAGACCTGTCGCGGTGACCGCGCGCGTTCCCGAGTCTTGGCATCCAGGAACGCCAGCACGAACGCGAGGGCTGTCGCGTACACCACCGACTTGGTGGCACTGACGCCCGCAAGCAGCAGGACCACGATCACGATCAGGGACAGGAAATGGTAGCCGAAGCGGCCCAGCAGGCGCCAGACCGACGTGGTCGCGATTTCCACCGGACGCGTGCCCAGTCGCCGCGCGTCGATCTCGACGGCGAGCAGAATTCCCAAGTAGTACAACAACGTCGGGATCAGCGCCCAGCCGAGCACGGTCACGTAGGAGACATCGAGGTATTCGGCGACGATGAATGCCGCCACACCCAGCGTCGGCGGCGACAGGATCGCGCCGACGCCCGCCGCGGCCAGCATGCCGCCCGCCTGCTCCGGCGGGTACCCGGCCTTGCGCAGGATCGGCCAGGTCACCGCGCCGACGCTGACCGCGGTGGCCGTTCCCGATCCGGAGACGGTGCCGAGCAGGAACCCGGAGGCGACGGTGGTGCGTCCGGCCGCGGTCCGGGAGCGCCGGAACGCCGAGACCGACAGATCGACGAAGAACTGTGCGGCGCCGGAGAATTCGAGGACCGCGCCGTAGAGGGTGAACAGCACGATGTAGGTGGCGGCGACATCGAGCGGCGTGCCGAAGAATCCGCTCGCCGAGTTGTAGAGCGCGTCGATGATCTGCGCGTAGTCCAGTCCGGCATGGGCGATGTCCCAGTGCTGGGGCATCAGTCCGCCGTAGTAGCCGTAGGCGACGAACACCACGCAGACCAGGGGCAGCACCCAGCCGGTGGTCCGGCGGCAGGCTTCCAGCACGAGCACCAGCAGAATGGCGCCCATGGCGATGTCGACCGGATCGAACAGCGCTTGCCGATCCAGGAAGTCGTCGTAACCGCCACCGCCGGAACCGATCTGGATCGGCAGTACCGGGTAGAGGCAGACCAGCAGGGTGAGGGCGGCCAGCGCCCAGTCCAGCGGCCCGGGACCGGATTCCCGGTCCAGCCAACGGATTCCGGAGCGGTAGGCGAGGAAGATCAGCGGCAGGGTGCCCGCCAGGAACACCACGAGGTAGTACTGGCTGCCCTGTGGTAGCGGACGGAACACCTGCCACAGCGCCAGCAGCGCCACCGCGAACGCGGCGGCGGCGACGATCCACTCCGGCAACCCCGTCAACGTCCGGGCCGGGCGCTCTTCGTCGTCGACCTCGATCGCCTGCGGGAGTTGCCTTGGCTCGTCCGGCAATTCGACGCGGGTGGTTTCGAACTTCCCCGGTTCGACCTGCTCGGCCTCGGTCTTTTCCGGTTCGGCCGGGGGTAGCGGCCGTTGCTCAGCGGACGGCTCGCCCCCCGATTGAGCGTCCTGCGAGTCCAACATGGCGCGACGATATCAACGCACTAGGTCAAGATCACAGAGTTTTGAAACATGTGGGCCCGAACATTAACTATTCCTTAGGTGTGGGGATGCCCACACTTCGCTCGGACTCCGTTGCGCCCCAGCGGGCGAGCATTGCCCCGGGGGTGACTCCGCCCATCGCGACCGTCGTCCGGACCAGATGCGATTGATCGGCGAAGCCGGTCCGCGCGGCCACCTCGGCGGCCGGGCGGAACGGTAGCTGAACGACTGCCTCACGCAGCCGATGCCAGCGCCGCAGCGTGCTCAGCGAGCTGCCCATCGCCTCGGCGCCGAGCTGCCGTAACCGCCTGGGCGACACCCCGACTCGCGCGGCCAGATCCGCTGCCGGGTAGCCGGCGTCGAGCAGGTCGAGCGCTCGGCGCAACCGCGGGTCCAGCGGCGGGGTGGCGCCGAGCGTCCGGTGCACGGCCGCCCGCAGCCGATCCGGTTCGAGCTCGGTCCCCAGCCCGGTCAGCAGCCGTGCGACCTGGGTGTCGTCCAGCGCGTGCACACCCGCCGGACCGGACAACCGATGCGGGTCGATCCACAGCGAGACATACCCCGCCGGATAACTGAACGTGCGAAAGACGCCGGGCGAGACCAGGATTCCGGGCCCGGTGACGGCTCCGCCGGTGTCCGCGCGCGCCCGCACCGGCGCGCCCGCGGACAGCACGAGCTGCCAGGCCGGATGCCGGAAACCCTTCGGCTGCGCGGCGGCATTGTCGGCGATGCAGGCGAACTCAGCGCCTACCGCGACGAACGCGGCATTGCCGTTTCGTTCAATACGCCAGGAGCGCGCCTGCTCGACCATGAATCCATGGTTGCACCCGCATCCGACTCCGCCTAGCGCGTCGCTCAGTGACGTTGACCTCGTGAAAGGCTTGACGATGAGACTCCCGAAATCCGCGCATACGGCGTTGCCGTGGCGCGTCCACGAGATCGCCGATGATTTCCTCATCGAGGACGTGTGGGCCTTGCCGACACCGGGCGGCCCCGGCGACCTGCCGGACTTGGTGGCCTGGTTCGCCTCCGACGACGGCGACGCCGAACCGCCGGCCGTCTACCGCACGCTGTTCGCAATCCGCTGGAAGCTCGGCGCCCTACTGGGCCTGGATGCCGAGAAATCCGGTGTGGGCAAACGCGTCCCCACCGTGCGCAACCGCCTACCCGCCGACCTGCGCGACGGCCCCCGCGGCCCCGACCTGTCCACAGTGCCATTCACCTCGGTCTACCTCACCGACACCGAATGGGTCGCCGAAATGGGCAACCGAACCGTGCACGGCCTCATGCACATCGGCTGGGTCCCAGACGGCACCGGCGGCTACCACGGCCAAATGACCGTACTAACCAAACCAAACGGCCTCTTCGGCAAGCTCTACATGGCCGCAATCCTGCCCTTCCGCTACGCCTTGGTCTACCCCGCCCTGATGGCGATGATCAAGCGCGGCTGGGCAGCCCGCGACAGCGCCCGCCCACACCCGTAAGCCAGGCCTCGTGCCGAAATGCGATCGCCGAGCTCGGCCGTGTAGCCGCGCGCAGCGCTGTGGCGGAGCTGGTTACAGCGCTGCGCGCGAGTACACCCGTGCGACGGCCGCTGTGTGGTGGCGGCCGGGCCTGTACGGCGGTGAACGGCCGCCACAGTCACGTAGCACAACACGTACGTGGGACCTGACCGAGCACGCACTCGGCGTTCGCCTCGGTCAGGTCCCGCTTATCGGCAGTCGGCGAGTACACCCGTGCGAGGGCCGCTGTGTGGTGGCGGCTAGGTCTGTGCGGTGGTGAACTGCCGCCACTCACGTTGGCACGCACAAGAATTACGTGGGCTCTGACCGCGTATGCACTCGGTGCTCGCCTCTGTCAAGGTCTCGTCTGTCGGGTGTATGCGGCCGCGCGCAGCGCTGTGGTGGAGCTGGTTACAGGGCTGCGCGCGAGTACACCCGTGCGACGGCCGCTGTGTGGTGGCGGTTGGGTCTGTGTGGCGGTGAACGGCCGCCCCGCACTCACCTCTGCACGCACAAGACCTACGTGGGACCTGGCCGAGCGTGCACTCGGTGTTTGCCTTGGTCAGGTCCCGCTTATCGGTTGTCGGCGAGGGCGGTGAGGGCGCGGTCGACGTCGGATTCGGTGTTGTAGAGGTGGAAGGAGAAGCGGAGGCCGCCGGCGCGGGCGGAGGTGAGGATTTGGGCTTGTTCGAGGCGAGGGGCGGCGTCGCCGGCGCCTGGGACGGTGACGATTGCCGAGGATTGTTGGAGGGGCTGGTAGCCGAGGTCGATGACGGCGGTGCGGAAGCGATCGGCGAGGGTGAGGTTGTGTGTGTTGATTTTTTCCACGGTTAGTTCGTCGAGGAGTTCCAGGCCGGCGAGCGCGACGACCACGCCCAGGAAGTCGGGCGTCTGATCGAAACGCCTTGTGGTGGTGGGCAATGCGACCGGGTTGTACAGCTCGGCCCAGCGGTCTTCCGCCGCATACCAGCCCGGTCCGACTGGCAGCATGCCCTCGATGGCCTCGGGGGCGGCCGCGAAGAACGCGACACTGCGCGTCCCGATCAGCCATTTGAAGCTGGCGCAGACCCAGTAGTCCGCATCGGCGAAACGGAGCGGGACCCAGCCCGCCGCCTGCGTCGCGTCCAGCAGCAGCTTCGCGTCGTTGGCCCGGGTTACCGTACGCAACAACGCCGTATCGGTGATCCGGCCGTCGGACGACTGCACCACGCTCACCGCGACCAATGCCGTTTCCGGCCGCACCTCCGTGGCGAGGCTCTCCAACGGCACCGTGCGCACCACGAGATCGCCACGGAACAGGAACGGCATCGTCACCGAGGAGAATTCGCCCTCGGCGACAAGCACTTCCGCACCGGCCGGGAGCGCGGCGGCGACCTGACCGATGAGCGCGGAGGCGGTGTTGCTGATCGCGATGTCGTCGGGCTGCGCTCCCACCAGCAGTCGCGCGAAGGCCGCCCGGATCTCGGGCACCAGATGCTCGTGCACCATCGGCGATCCACGCCCCTGCAACCATCGATCTTGGACGTCCCGCAACGCGGTGAACGCTCGGGCGGGCGCGATCCCGTGCGAAGCGGTATTCAGATAGACGGTCTCCGGGGCATATTCATCAGGCGCTAGGGACATGCTTCCAGCCTGAACCCGCCCCACCGACCCGTCCAGCGCCACCGCTGCCAAACTGGACCGATCTTCGGCCACCCGGCAATGCCATTAACCGCCCACTCGGCATCCAGCCAGCCGCCATCTTGTCGGTGGCCATCCTGTCGGCGGCCATGTGGTCAGCGCCATTTCGGCGATCCGGTCAGCCAATCAACCCCGCGCGCCTCGGTCACGCACTCGGCCCACTGCAGGCGGCCCGTCCAGCGCCACCGCTGCCTGGAGCGTCTTCGGCCATCCGGCAACGCCATTAACCGGCCACTCGGCATTCAGCCAGCCGCCATCCCGTCAGCGGCCCATCCTGTCGGCGGTGATCCTGTCAGTGGCGGTCCCGTCGACGGCCATGTGGTCAGCGCCATTTCGGCGATCCGGTCAGCCGGTCAACCCCGCGCGCGCCTCGGTCACGCACTCGGCCCACTGCCGGTCTCCGAGTTCGGTGACACCGGTGTCGGTCATGAAGGCGCTGGATACGATCACCTCGGGGGCGAGGCGGCCGATTCGCTCCAGGCTGGACACCAGGGTGTCGCGGTCGCTGTGGCCCTCCAGGTAGCCGGCCCACCAGCCGTCCTTGCCGAGCACCAGGGTGTCGCCGGTGAACAGGTGGCGGCGGCCGGAGATGGTCGCCAGATAGCAGGCGCTGCCTGGGGTATGGCCGGGCGTCGGAATCACTTCCAGTCCGCTGATCGCGAAGTGCCGGGTGTCGAAGGCGTCGTCGACGGGGGTCTGGGTGACCTCGTCGGCGTCGGCCTTGTGAATGTGCAGCTGTGCTCCGAAGCGCTCGCGGACGGTGGCCAGCGACGAGGCGACCTCGTCGCGATGGCTCAGATACTGGTGTGCGACGCCGCCCAGTTCGGCGATGTGATCGAACTCGTGCTCGTGGGTGGTGTTGTAGAACAACACGTTTCCCTCGGGCGAGGTCCACAGATAGGCGTTGGTGTTCAACCCGGGGAACGGGCTCAGCGTCTCGGTCTGCCAGAGGTCAGCGGAAATCTGCTTCATGACGTGCTCCTACCGGTCCCAGCCATCCGGTGCGAGACCGGAGCTCGTGGTCTCGATGCTGTCGGTACCGAGCCTAGTCCGGTCCAGGAAACAGGTCAGTCGGTTCTGGCGGTCGCCCACCTGTTCGTCAGCAGCTGGAAGCTCGGTGTGTCCGCGAGCGCCTGCGACGATTCATAGATGCGCTGATAGCTGGTGGCGGCGATACGCCAGCGGCCGTCGGCGTCGAGCCGGTAGCTGTCGGTGTAGTAGCCGGAACCGCGAATCAGGACGCCGTACTCGGTGGCGATCACCGTGTCTTCGAAAAGCCAGGAGCCGGTCGCGGTTTCGCCGTCGACCTGGATCTCGGGATGGTTCGCGACATGCGTGGTGTTGACCGCCGGGCCCAGATTCTGCCGCATGAAATCGGTGATCGCCGCGCGCCCGTCGAAAACCAGGGCTTTGCCGAGAGCGTGGGTGCCGTAACGACCTTCGGCGTCCTCGGCGAGCGTGTCGGCGAACTCGTCCCAGTCCTTCAGGTCGAGCGTGCGGAAGTAGCGGTACTTCAGCTGGCGGATGGCTTCCAGGGCGGCGAGATCCATCCGCCCAGGCTCGCACGCGTCCTGGGCCGGGACAACCACTCTGCCAGCGCGGTTCCGGTGGTCAGGACGGGATCTGGACGAGTGCGTATCCGGTGTGCTGGGTGCCGGCGTCGGCGATGCGCTCGCCGTCCGGGCCCCAGCCGCCGCTGCCGCCCCGGCATTCGCCCACCTGATTGCTGCCGGTGACATTGGCCAGGACGACGTAGAGCCCGTTCTCCCGCGCCCGGACCGGATAGACCCGCTCGAACGAGTCGTTGTCCACATCGAGCACCGAGCTCGCCAAATAGGCCTGGCAGCCATCGGCTTTCGCGCGCTCGGCGATCTCGGGGAAGCGGTTGTCGTAGCAGGTGGCCAGGGCGAACCAGATACCGTCGAGCTCGAATCGGCCGTCCCGGTCGCCGGCCGCGAAGACCTCGTCCTCCGGGCTGTACAGATGCCGCTTGTCGTAGCGGGCCAGCAGCTCGCCCGCCGGTCCGATCACGAGCGAGGTGATGGCCGGCCGCCCGCGGCCGGTGACCACCGCCGCGTTGACCACGGCCGCCGCGCCGGCGGCGCGGCAGGCCGCGCGAACCGGATCCAGTCGCGGATCCTCCTGCGCCAGCCAGAGATTCGGCTCGGCACGGATCTGGTCCGGCACGTATCCCGGCACCGCCAGCTCGGGAAAGACGACCACCCGGGCGCCGGCCGACCGGATCAAGGTCGCCATGGTCTCGACATTGCGGGTGATCGCACCGGGAATGGGAGCGAACTGCGCTGCTGCGACGATCATGCGCCAATCCTCACCCGTCGGCCGCCGCACCGCTCAGTGGGTGTGCGGTGCCGACCCGCCGTGCTGCGGAACCGGTTGCGCCGCGCCTGGTTTCACCAGCCGATAGCGCAGCATCATGTCATGGTCCTCGTGATCGCCGAGATGACAGTGCCAGACATAGCCGCGCAACGGATTTCCGTGCTTGTCGGCGCCGAACTCGCGATCCGGGTCGAAGCCGAGCTCGGCCTCGGTCGGGAAACGCATCAGCACCTTGGTGACCTGGAACGGCGGGCAGTGCACCGTGTCCTTCCAGCCGGCCTCGTACGGTCGCGGACCCGACATCTCGCCCACCAGAAAGGGTTCCGCGTCCGGAGTCCACCTGGTGTGCGGCGGCGGGCTCGGATGGGCCAGCTTGTAGCCGGGGACGTTGTACAGCTGCCGCCCCAGGATCTGGAACTGCACCAGGTGGATGTGCACCGTGTGCGGAGTCTCGGTGACGTTCACCAGATTCCACTGCTCGACCGCACCCTCCTCGGGCAGCTCGATATCCGCGGAGTCGAACATCAGATTGTTGATGTTGAAGTACAAGAACGGCGGTTTCGCCTCCACCGGCTCGTTCAGGGTGGCGGTGCGCACCCGGGTCACCGCGCCGCGATCGATCGGCACGATGGCCGGGGGCCGATCGGGTCCGCCGCGCAAAGTCGCGGGCACCGGTCCGGTGAACGCCGGCCGGTCGTCGACAGCGAACTGCATGATGTTCGGGATCAGCCGCGAACCCGACAGCTGGGAAAACGCGTTGATCTGAGCATCATTGCGCAATTCCACCCGATCACCCGGCCGCAGCCCGGAGAAATCCGCCAGCAGGTCGTAGCGTTCGCCCGCGCCGATCGGCAAGCTCGTCACCTGCCGCGGCGCATCGAGCAACCCGCCGTCGCCGCCGATGACCCAGAACGGCATGCGGTTGGCGAAGAACAGGCGGTAGTCATCCATCGCCGACGCGTTGACCATCCGAAACCGGTAAAGTCCCCGGCCGACAGTGAGTTTCGGCCATGCCTTGCCGTTGACGCACATGACGTCACCGCTGAACCCGCCGCCCCAGAAGTTGCGCGGCAGCACGGCCGACAGGTGAAAGCGCATTTCGCCGTTCGGATAGAACAGCCGGTCCTGCAGGATGAGCGGAATCTCGAACTCGCCGCTGGGCAGCCCGAGCGGATTGTCCGGCGCGCCGGTGTCGAATTCATCGCGCACCCAATACATTCCGGCCAAGCCCGCATACATGTTCAGGCGGGTCAGGCCCATGGCGTGATCGTGGTACCAGAGCGTGGTCGCGGGCAGATCGTTGTTGAAGTCGTAGCCGCCGGACTGCCCCGGGGTGAACGTGTCGTACGGATGCCCGTCGCTGCCGGGCTCGTTCGGCGCGCCGTGCAGATGCACCACGATCTTCGGCCGCGTCAGATCGCTGTGCTCGGATCCGTGGATATCCAGGTCGATGTCACCGGCCAGCAGGTGCTCGCCGAGCTCGTTGGCGAACACCGTGTGCGGCGCGGACTTTCCGGATCGCACCTCGAGGGTGGGCCCGAGATGCGGGAGCCCGTCGTAACCCCAGGATCGAGCGGACGGTAGATCGCGATGGAAGACATGCCGCCCCTCGCGCACCGGAATGGTCCCGCCGAGCCCGCGCTTCGGCGGGATCGGCAACTCGTCGACGTACGGGGTCAACGGCGGCGACCGGTGGATCAGCGGGACGCCGGGAATCGCCGGCGGCCAGGGAATGTCTTCGGCCCGCGCCGAGGGGAGCGCGACCGCGAAGGGCGCGGCCAGCGCCGCCCGGAGCAAGGTGCGGCGGGGGAGTGCGGTCCGCGCCGGGCGTTCGGATCGGGGCGGCATAACGAGACACTTCCTGGACGCACGTACAAGACTGTGCGAGCCTATCCGCCGCTGCCGCGCGATAGCGACCCGGACATCCGCTGCGCCACCGAGCGAGCGTCAGGTGAATAGCAGATGAATAGTTGCTGTCGACCACCTCGGATGCCTCGGCGCCGGCAGCGCCCCGGGGTACTCGCGAACTGGGCGCGGCCCACGCGTCCGAGTTCCGCCCACGCCGAGGAGACCGCCGTGACCCAGAGTCCAGCCACCGGCAGCCGCACCAACGACCCCACCCTCGACCAAGACATGGCCTTACGCGTCGCCGCCCGCCGACTGGCGGAAGAGTTCGACGCCATCGCCGACGAGGCCGTCATCGAAGGCATGCTGAACGCCGCGTACCACCACCTGGTCGCCGACGCCACCCTCGACAACTTCCTCCCGCTGCTGGCCGAACGCTTCACCCGTGAGTGGTTGCGCGCTGCCGCCGGTGATCGGAGGGTGTCCGCCACTCGCTGAACCGCACGCAGCTCCGGGTCCCAGGGCCGGGAGCGTCAGCCGTTGGGCCGCACCAGGATCTGGATGTGATCGTCGGGGTTGCGGAGCGCTTCGATCGCGCCCGCGACTCCGTCCAGCCCGACCTGATCGGTGATCAGGGCGGCGGCGTCGATACTGCCGTCGGCGATGCGGCCCAGCGTCTTCGCGTACTCCTCATGCGGGTAGACCATGCACATCTGCAGGGAGATGTCCTTGTAGATGCCCACGATGGGGCGAATGACGTCGTCGGTCATGACCGAGCCGACCTGCAGGATCGTGGTTTGCCGGGGCACCTTGTACATCAGGTCGTTGAGCATCCCCGGAACGGCGGCACAGACCCAGACGTGCAGCAGCTGACCGGACGAGGCCGCCGCGCGCCAGACCTCGACCGGGTCCTGCACGCCCGGATCGACCACCCGGTGTGCGCCGAGCCGTAAGGCGGTCTCGCGCCGCAACTTCGAAGGATCCGACGCGATGATGGGTGCGACGCCGCGCTCGGCGAGAGCGGCGACGACACCCAAACCGACTGGACCGCAGCCGATCACGATTCCGGTGCCACCCTGGCCGATGCCGGTGCGCGCGACATTGCCGTAGCCGACCGCCAGCGGTTCGGTGAGCGCGGCGACGTGCGGCGGGACATGCTCGGGGATGGGTTCCAAGGCCATGGCCTGCAACACCATTCGCTCGCCGTAACCGCCCGGGAAGTCGTTGGAGAAGCCGACGCCGTGAATCTGCCCGGCGTGATCAACGGCCCAGGGGAGCGCGACGACCAGTTGACCTTCGGTGTGCGGCGTGTCCGGCCCCGCCGAGAGGACACGGGCGGCCAGCTCGTGGCCCAGCACCACATCGCGGTGCGGGTCGAATTCGAAGGTAGGGACGCCGCTGTCCCGGGAGGCCTGGAGAAACTCGTCGGTGAAGTCCAGGGCCTGCTTGTCGGACCCGCAGATGCCGCACGCCACGGTTTCGACCAGGACCTGTCCCGGACCGGGTACCGGCTCGGGCACCTCGTCCACGACCAGTCGCCGATCGCGCATCACTACCGCCCGCATCAGTTGCTCTCCTCGGCGCCGAGCGCGGAAGCCAGTGCCTGACCGTGCTTTTCGAACGCGCTCTGGATGCCGGCGGTCAGGCCGCCGATCATGCGTTCGCTGTTGGCGTGTGCCCATTCCAGCGAGGCGACACGGTTGCGGTTGGCGCGGGTGAAATGCGGAATCACGTGCTCGGCGAACAGTTTCGCCGAGCGCTGGGTGGCCTCCCAGTCCGCGACATTGAGGCCCAGGAGCAGGAAGGTTCCGAAGCCGCCGGATTGTTCGGCCAGCTTCTCGATCGTGGCGATCGCGTCGTCGGGCGTGCCGATGGTGGCGCGCCCGAACGCGGGGAATCCTTCGCCGGCCCACTGCTGCACCGCGGCGCGCGCCGAGGTGTTCCACGGGGCTTGCCTGCCGCTGAGCTTCTCGATGTAGTCGACGAGATGACCGACACCCCACTCGGCCTCGCGCAGGGCCTGTTCGCGGGTCTCGGCGATATGCATCGGGGCGACGAGCCGCCACTGCGACCGGTCCACGGTGTGCCCGTGCTCGGCCATGGTCCGCTCGTAGACCTTCCAATTCGGCAGCAGCGCTTCGTATCCGGAGGGATCGGAGGCGGCCAGCGACAGCAGGCCCGCACCGTGGCGTCCGGCCAGCACCGCGCCCGAGGGGGAGATGGTGGACGCGACCGCCAGCTCCAGGTCGCCGTACGGCAGCAGCTGGAGCCGGGCTTCCTCCAGGTGGTACCACTCCGAACGCGCGGTGACGGTTTCCCCGCGCAGCAGCCGGACCAGCACGGCCATGGACTCGTGCATCATGTCGCGCTGCCGGACCGGATCGATGCCCATCATGGCGGCATCGGTGGCCAGCTGCCCCGGGCCGACACCCATCATGGTGCGGCCCATGGTCAGGTGATCGAGCAGGCACAGCCGGTCGGCGAGCATCATCGGCTGGTGATACGGCAGCGAGTTCACGCCGGTGCCGAGTTTGATCCGCCGCGTGCGCTGAGCGGCGGCGGCGAGGAAAACCTCAGGGGCGGCGATGATTTCGAGCCCGGCGGAGTGGTGCTCGCCGACCCACGCCTCCGCGTAGCCGAGCTGATCGGCCAGTTCCACCAAGGCCAGATCGCGGTGGATCTGCAAGGTGGGGTTGCCGGTCAGCGGGTGATAGGGGGCGATGAAGAATCCGAACCGAGTAGGCCCGTGCTGCTCGTTATCGCTCAATGCAGTTGTCCTAACTAGTACTACTGAATCACCGGGACCAGTCGTGGCCCCAGTAGCTGTCGGCGGTGATCTCCTCCGCGCTGTAGGTGGATTCGTCGACCTGCGTGCCCTCGGTGCCGAATTCGAGGTCCCAGCCGCCCGGGGTGCGGACGTAGAAGGAGATCATCTTGTCGTTGGTGTGCCGGCCCAGCGTCGAGGACAGGTGGTACCCGGCCTTGCCGACCCGATCCAGCGCCCGGCCCACATCGTCGAGCGAGTCGACCTCGACCATGATGTGCACCAGCCCGGAACCCTCTTGCCCGCCCGAGGGAATCAGCGCAAGGCTGTGGTGGCGTCGATTGACGCCGAGGAAGCGCACCCGCATCGGGCCGTACTCGGGCGGCGTCGGCAACCGGAACGCGCCACGCGGCAGGAAACCCAGCACCTCGGAATAGAAGCGGAACGCGGCATCGAGATCCGGCACCGGCAGGACGGCGTGGCCGAGGCCCAATCCCTCGGTGACGAAGCGGTTTCCGTGCTGACCCACCACGGGGGAGTGGTCGAGCACCGGCCCGTGGAACACCTCCACAGTGGTGCCGGCGGGGTCGAGGAAGCTGATCGCTTCCTCGACCCGGCGCGCGTCGGCCTCCGCCAGCGTCAGCTGCGTGACCTCGATGCTGAACTGCTCCACGGCGGTCCGGACCTGCGCCAGCGCGCGATAGTCGCGCACTTCCCAGCCGATGGCGAGCACCTTGTCGGCGTCGCCGGGCACCAGTTCCAGCCGGGCGGCGCGCTCGTCCATACGGAGATAGAGCGCGTCCGGATCGGGTCCGGTCCCTTCGGCGAAGCCGATGACGTCGAAGGCGAAGGTGCGCCAGGCGTGCGGGTCGCTGACCGCGACCTTCACATAGCCGAGCGAGCTGATGACTGTCATTGCCGAGATCCTTTGGCGAGAGAGGGTCAGAGAAGGTCGTGGTCGCGGGTGTGCAGGCCCAGAGCGCCCGCGGTGACGGCGTTTTCGATGCTGCGCCGCAGCGCGAGGCAGCCGCGGAAGGGGCCGTCGCCGGCTTCGGCGCAGCTGCGGGCCGCCGCGCCGTTCCACTGCACACTGGTGTGCGCGGGACTGAATTTGACGACGCTGACCAGGTTTCCGCAGGCGTCGCAGGTGATGGCGGGCATGGCTAGCTCAGGCGCCCGGCGGCGAGGTTCTCGGCCACTTCGGCCTCCCACGCGGTCACCGCGCGGGTGGTGTCGACCTCGAATTCGAAGCGATCGGTCATCTTCTCGTCGATCTCGGCGACGTCCCGGTAGAACTGCTCATACCAGCGCCGCAGCTGGTAGACCGGACCGTCCTCCTCGCACAGCAGCGGGTTGTCGATGCGGGTCTTGCGTTTCCAGATCGCGACGTCCTGCTCGAATCCGCGGCCCAGGCCGCTCGCGAACCGCACCGCCATGGCATCGGCTTCCGCCGGGGCGAGCCCGGGCAGCTTCTTCACGATCGCGCCGTACTGCAGGACGAACTTGGTCGGCGTCACCGGGTAGTGGCAGTTGATCAGCACCGATTCCACTGCGACGCCGTTGGTTTCGCTGACCAGGTGATCGATCATGTAGGAGGGCCCGTAGTAGTGCGCCTCGGAGCGCAGCACATTCTTCCCGCCCGCCTCTTTCGCCAGTTCGCCCTGGACGTCCTCGCGTCCGATCGAGGTCATGTACTGGCTGGCGACGTGTCCTTCGAAGACGTTCTTGAAGTACGTCGGGAAGGCGAAGTGCACGTAGAAGAAATGCGCCATGTCGACGACGTTGTCGATCACCTCGCGGCAGTTCGCGCCCTCGATGACGATCTCGTTCCAGGTCCAGTCGCTCCACTCGTCGCTGAAGACGCCGTCGATCCGCGGGATCGTGACCTCCTCGGACGGCGGGTTGCCCTCCGGGTCGTGCCACACGAACAGCTGCTTGTTCTGTTCCAGCGTGGGCCAGGCCTTGGTGCGCGCCAGCGGCGGTACCCGGCGGGCGTACGGGATGCCGGCGCAGCGGCCGTTGCCCTTCCAGCGCCAGTCGTGGAACGGGCAGGCCAGGGCGTCGCCCTTGATGGTGCCGTCGCCCAGGTTTCCGCCCATGTGCCGGCAGTAGGCGTCGAGCACGTTCAAGGCGCCGTCGCCGGCGGCGAAGACGACGAGCTCGGTGCCGAAAGCCTCGATGGTGTGCGGCTTTCCGTCGCGGAAGGAGTCCGCGAGGCCGAGGCAGTGCCAGCCGCGGGCGTACCGTGCGGGCGGGGCGCCGGTGTCGATCACGCGCACCTGATCGTCGGTCATGATGTGAATTCCTCCGAAGGTATTTCGGTCAGGTCTATGACGAGCTGGGTTATTTCGATGCTGAGACCGCTGCTCGGGGACCGGTAGGTGTGGTCCCACTCAACGGGCGTTGCTCGAGCCGCTCGAAACCGGAGCGATAGAACAGCAGCGGGGGCGCCTCGCGCTGTTCGCCGAGCGCGGTGACGTGCCCGACCACGATGGTGTGATCGCCGCCGTCCACCTCCTGTGCCAGCGTGCAATCGATCCAGGCGATCGCGCCCGCGAGCAGCGGTGCGCCGTTGGGGGAGCGCGTCCAGTCCAGGTCCGCGAATTTCTCCGTCCCGCTGCGGCTCAACTGGCGGCATACCGATTCCTGATCGGCGGCAAGGATGTTCACGCAGAACCGGCCGACCTCGCGGATACGCGGCCAGGTGGTGGAGGTGCGGGCGGGGAAGATCGCGACCGCCAGGGGGTCCAGCGACAGTGCGGAGAACGACTGGCAGGCGAATCCCAGCGGTCGCTCCCCGTCCAGCGCGGTGACGGCGGTGACGCCGGTGCAGAACCGACCGAGGACGGCCTTGAAGTCGAGGTCGACGGCCATATCGGCAGCCATCCTTTCACGATGAAGTTTCTACTAGACATATTCCGTTTCGCCATGAAAGTAAGCTGTGACCGCGAGGGGGTGTCAAGGATGGATTCCGGCTACCGAGAAGATCCGTAGCGGTCTACGTAGTTTCCGGGATTCGCCCATCGGCCCGGGTCGGCACTGTGATGGGGGACACAACGAGGACTGCCGAAACCGCACATGCCTAGTCGAAATACTCCTAAGCTTGGATGCGCTACACCACTGGAGGTAACCATGACGGTCGAGATGCTGACCCATCCCGAGTCCGGCGAAGCGTGGACGGGAACGGGTCGAGCGACCGCCAAACCGGCGCAACCGCCGGTGTCCATGATCGAACGAATGACGTTGATACTGGACGCCTTCGACGGCTCGACCCCGACGCTCACGCTGCTCGGCCTGGCCGAACGGACGGGTCTCCCGCGCTCCACGGTGCATCGCATCCTGGACCAGATGATCCGGCTGCGCTGGCTCGCGCACGCCCCCGGCGGCTACCGGCTCGGGATGCGCACCCTCGAACTCGGCGGACTCGCCGCCGACCACAACGAGATTCGTGATGTGGTGAGTCCGCTGCTGCACGACCTGGCGCAGCGCACCGGCATGGTCGGGCACCTCGGCGTGCTCGACGGGCGTGAGGTGCTCTACCTGGACAAGGCCGGCGGCCGCGGCACCGCGAACGTGCCGACCCGGCTGGGCGGCCGAATGCCCGCGCACAGTACGGCTTTGGGCAAAGCGCTGCTCGCTTCGCTGGAGCCGAGCATCGTCGAAGCCTCCTTCCGGGATCCGCTACCCCAGCTGACGCCCCGGACCATTTGCGACAGAGGCGAATTGCATCGCGAGCTGGCCCGGATCCGGCACCGCCAGGGCGTGGCCGTCGACAACGAGGAAGCGGTGGCGGGCATCGCCTGTGTCGCGGTGCCCGTGCGCGGCCGGGGCGCGGCCGTCGCCGCGCTCTCGCTGACCGCCCAGATCACCGGCGAGCGAACGGCTCTGGACACCGCGCGGCTGGCCCGCGTGCTCGTCGAGGTGGCACACGAGGCAGGCCGCAGCCTGTTCCCGAGGCATGCGCGGTGGCGCTAGCAGGATTTTCCTGGTCAGGGATATGCCTAGGCGATATAGTCCGATTCGTGAGTGATCGAACCAGGCGTGGCCATGAGTGACGCGAAGGTGCCCGAGCTGCCGACCACCAGCTGGGCGGTGCTCGGAATGCTTTCGCACGCCGAGGAATTGTCCGGCTACGACCTGAAGAAGTGGGCCGACTGGAGCCTGCAGTTCTTCTACTGGAGTCCCTCCTTCAGTCAGATCTACGCCGAACTGAAACGCCTGGAGAAGCACGGCTACGCGACCTCGCGCACCGTGCTGCAGGACGACGGCGTCCGCGGCAAGCGGATGTACGCCATCACCGATTCCGGCCGCGCCGCCGCGGCCCAATGGGTCAACCACGCCCCCGTGGAGGCCCCGGTTCTGAAACATAGTGTCATGCTGCGCGCCTGGCTCGGCCACCTCGCCGAGCCGGACCGCCTGCGCGAAATCCTCACCGAGCACATCGATTACGCCGAGCGGATGCGCAAGCTGGCCGAAATCGACGCCGAGGGCGCCGACGAGAACCCCGACTGGGCCTATCCGGGCGCGGTCCTGCGCTGGTGCGTCCGCCACTACGAAGCCGAACGTGACTTCGCCAAGGAACTCCTCGCCGACGTGGCCAAACTCGCGGCCGAGGCCCCGAAGCGCCCCCCGAAACCGAAGGGCCGCCGCGCTTCCTGACGCGCGTAGTCATGGCCGGACCCGGCTGCCTGCCACTCAGCGAGACATCCTCTTTGTATCGCGGCTAGGGGTATTTCTAATAGGCATATAGGAGGTGGTCATGCGGACCGATATCGTGCTGCAACGCTCGCTGGACCCGGTCGAGGCGGGGATCGCCGCGATCGCGGCGGGTGGGTTGGTGGTCGTCGTCGACGACGAGGATCGGGAGAACGAGGGCGATCTGGTGCTGGCCGCGTCGTTGGCGACGCCGGAGACCATCGGGTTCATGGTCCGGCATACCAGCGGGGTGCTGTGCGCTCCGATGACCGGGGCTGAGCTGGATCGGTTGCGGCTACCGCCGATGGCGGCGGTCAACGAGGACCCCAAAGGCACCGCGTACACGGTGTCGGTGGACGCGGCCGGCGGGATCAGCACCGGCATTTCGGCCGCGGATCGGGCTCGGACCGTGCGAGTGCTGGCTGACGCGGCCACCGTGGCGAGTGACCTGACGCGGCCGGGACACGTGTTTCCGCTGCGGGCGGATCCGGACGGTGTGCTCGGGCGACCCGGGCATACCGAGGCCGCGGTCGATCTGACGCGGCTCGCGGGATTGCCGCCCGCCGGTGTGATCGCCGAGATCGTGCGGGACGACGGGTCGATGGCGCGGCTGCCCGAGCTCGTCGAATTCGCTCGCGCACACCAGCTTCCGATCATCTCCATCGCCGATCTGATCGAGTACCGGCAGCGGGTCGAGCGCACCCTGAGCCGGGTGGTCGAGACCCGGCTGCCCACCAGGTTCGGCGAGTTCCGGGTGGTCGGCTACTGCGACGACCGCACCGGAACCGAAACGCTCGCACTGGTTTTCGGCGAGCCGGGCGCCGACGGCGTGCTGGCCCGGTTGCATTCGGAATGTCTCACCGGTGATGCGCTCGGCTCCCTGCGCTGCGATTGCGGAGACCAACTCGACGCCGCGTTGCGGATGATCGCCGAGGCCGGGAGCGGCGTGGTGGTGTACCTGCGCGGGCAGGAGGGGCGCGGTATCGGATTGCTGAACAAGCTGCGGGCCTACCAGCTCCAGGATCGTGGGGCCGACACCGTCGAGGCGAATCTCGCGCTGGGCCTGCCCGCCGACGCGCGGGAGTACACCGCAGGCGCACAGGTTCTCGCCGATCTGGGCATCCGCTCGGTGCGGCTGCTGAGCAATAACCCGGCCAAGCAAGCCGGTCTCGAGGAGCACGGGGTCACGGTGTTGCAGCGGCTCCCGCTGCAATCGACGCCGACCGAACACAACATTCGGTACCTGCGCGCCAAGCGGGATCGCATGAATCATCAACTCGTGGATGTCGACGCGATACCGCAGCGTGCCACCTCATAATTCGGCCGGCCCGAGCTAACCGGACCGCCCTGCTACGGTGCGCGGCGCGGTCCGGATCGGTGAAGCTTTTCCGGTTCTCGCGGTGGGCGATGAGCATGCGCCGGGGTGATTTGCCCCAGGATTGCCGAATCGCCAGTGTTTCACTGTGGAGTATTTACGTTCCCGGCCGCCGCGCCGCGACCTGCTGGTTTCCTGAGGAGGTCAGGATGGAGAGTCCGCGAGTTGGGTGAGCCGGAAGCCGGGGACCGCGGTGCACCGAATACCTCTGAGACAAGATCACTTTCGTTCGGGCTGGGCGTGGTCGGCGCTGGGCGCGCTGCTCGCCGTCGTCGGGGTCGTGGTGTGGGTAGCGCGCCCCGAACCGATCACCTGCGAGGCGACCACCACCGCCACCGACACCATGGCCACGACGCAGATCGCGTTGCCGCCCAGCAGTTCCGGCGTCGCGACCAAGCGCACCACGCCGCCGGAACCGGCACCCACCGCCTCGCCTTCTTCGGCGGTGCCGGGGGAGGCGCGCTACTACTCCTTCAGCCCCGGCGTCGCCTGCTCATATCAGGATCTGCCGGTGGACGGCTTCTATGTCGGCATCTCCACCCATGAGTACGGCAACGCCGACCTGTGCGGGGCCTTCCTCGACGTTCACGGCCCGTACGGCGACGTCCGGGTCCTCATCGCAGACCGCTGCCCGGGCTGCGCACCGGGTCAACTGGATCTGAGCACCGCCGCCTTCGAGCAGATCGCCGACCCGTCCCAGGGGGTCGCGGACATCCGCTACAGCGTGGTGCGCGACCCGGATCCGGCGCCGGAAGTGATCTACGAGGTGAAGCCGGATTCCTCGGCGAGCTGGCTCGCGGTGCTGTTCAGCAACACCGGAAATCCGTTGCGGCAGGTCGCGATTCGTCCGGCCGACGGCGGCGACTGGCAGGACCTGACCCGCGGCCCGGACAACCACTGGACCATCTCCGGCGCGGGCGAGGGTCCCTTCGCCGTGCGGGTCACCGATCTCTACGACAACGCGACCGAGATCTACGGCCTCACCCTCGACCCCGGCCCGCACCGCACCGGCGCTCGCCTCTACCCGAACGAACCCCCGCCGGAACCCGACACCACGACCACCGAACCGGCCCCGGCCCCGCTGCCTGCCCCGACCGCCCTGCCCACGACTCCCGCCGGGTCGGAAGCCGACCGGGCACTGGCGGAATGTAAGGCAGGCTAGCTCCCCCCGACGAGCGCGTCGGCCAGCGCTCGGGTGAGCCATTCGGTGTACCGCTCGAGCGACCAGTCGCACAGCAGGACCAGGCGCTCGTAGTGATCGACGGCGAGATAGTTCCACAGGATGTCCCGGACCTCCTCGACCTCGAGGTCCGCGCGCAACTGACCCGTGCCGTGCAGGTGGCGCCCGAGCATCAGCATTCCGGTGCGGCCCTCCTCGGTGAGTTTGTCCCAGACCGGCGTCAACGAGTCGTCGACGTGGCGGGCGTCCCGGATGAGGATCTGCACCCGCGCCGACCGCTGGGTCCGCACGGCGAGTCCCGCGACGAACATCGCGATCTTCCGCCGCGCGTCGGGCTCGTCCTGGATGGCCAGCTGCTGGGGGCGCTGCGCGACCGGCACCGGCTCGTCGTCACCGGCGATCACGAAGTCGAAGACCGCTTTGGCGACCGCCGCCTTGGTGCCGAAACCCTTGTACACGCTTTCCGCCGAGACGCCCGCGTGGGCGGCGATCCCGGCGATGGTGGTCGCGCGGAAGCCGTCCCGCTCGAACAACTCGCGCGCCGCGACGACCACGGCGCGGCGCCGGGCGCGGGCCTGCTCCTGCCGGCCCGTCGCGTCATATTGCCTCTTGACTGGCGTCATCTCCCGTCCCACACTTTTAAGTACAGTCTAACTGTATCTAATTTGGAGCCCATCATGATCACTCTGCCCACCGATCTGAAATCTGTCGCCATCCGCAGCATCGAGCTGATGACCGAGGGGACCCCGGCCGATTTCGCCGAGGTCGTCCACCCGGACGGAATTACCCGCGAACGCAAGGCCGCGCCGCCCGCCGCGCGCGGCACCGGTCCGGAGGCGTTCTACCAGCTCGCGAGCTGGCTGAGCGCCGCCATCAGTGACCTGTCCTACGAAATCCATTGCGCCGCCGCCGAGGGTGATCTGGTCACGCTGAACACCACCATGCGCGGTCGGCACACCGGGCCGGTGGTCTTCTACGACGAGCAGGCCGAGGTCGAGCAGGCCTTCGCGCCGACCGGCAAGACCTTCGAGATCACCCAGTCCCATTGGTTCCGCATGCGCGAGGGCAAGATCGCCGAGCACTGGGCCAACCGCGACGACCTCGGCATGGCCCTGCAACTGGGCTGGGTGCCGCCGACGCCGATGTACCTGCTGCGCTGCGCCAAGGTGAAGCGCGCGGCGCGAAAAGCGCTGCGCGCCTAGCCTTCCGGTCAGCTCGCGGCGAGCTTCGCGGCCAGCGCCCGTCCGGCGGCGCGGCCGGAGAAGATGCAGCCGCCGAGGAAGGTGCCCTCCAGGGCGTTGTAGCCGTGCACGCCGCCGCCGCCGAAGCCGGCCACCTCGCCCGCGGCGTACAGGCCCGGGAACGGATCGCCGCCGGGCTGGATGACCTGGGAGTCCAGGTTGGTTTGCAGGCCGCCCAGGGTCTTGCGAGTCAGAATATTGAGGCGGACCGCGATCAGCGGGCCCGCCGCCGGATCGAGGATGCGATGCGGCTTGGCGACCCGGCCGGCCTTGTCACCGAAATACTGGCGCGCGTTGGTGATGGCCATGAGCTGGCTGTCTTTGCTGAATTTGTTCCCGATCTCGCGGTCGCGGGCCACGATCTGACGTTCCAGGGCGGCGTAGTCCAGTTGCGGGCCGCGGGCGATCTTGTTCATCCCGTCGACCAGATCGCGCAGGTTGTCGGCGACCACGAAATCCGCGCCGTGCTGCTTGAACGCTTCGACCGGGCCGGGCGCGCCCTTGGCGACCCGGCTCTTGAGGGTGAGCTTCAGATCCTTGCCGGTGATATCGGGATTCTGCTCGGAGCCCGAGAGCGCGAACTCCTTCTCGATGATCGACTGGGTGAGCACGAACCACGAGTAGTCCTCGCCGGTCGCCAGGATCTCCCGCATGGTGGCGTTGGTGTCGAAACCGGGGAAACACGGTGCGGGCAAACGCTTTCCGTGCGCGTCGAACCACATCGAGGACGGGCCGGGAATGATCCGGATGGCGTGGTCGGGCCAGATCGGATCCCAGTTCATGATGCCCTCGGTGTAATGCCACATCCGGTCGCGGTTGACCAGGGCGGCCCCCGCGGACTCCGAGATGCCGAGCATCCGGCCGTCGACGTGCGCGGGCACGCCCGAGATGAGGGTCTGGGGGCACGGCCCCAGACGATCCACCGGCCAATTGCGGCGGATCATGTCGTGGTTGTGCCCGATACCGCCGGAGGTCACGATCACGGCCTGAGCGCGGAACTCGAAGTCGCCCAACACCTCTCGGGATGAAGCCTTACCGCGCTCCAGATCGGTGTCCTCGAGGACGCTGCCGCGGACGCCGACCACCGCGCCGTCCTCGACGATCAACTCGTCCACCTGATGCCGGAAGCTGAAGCCCACCAAGCCCTTTCGCTCCGCCTCCAGAACCGGCTCGGCGAACACCCGCAACACCTCGGGCCCGGTGCCCCAGGTGAGATGGAACCGCGGCACCGAATTGCCGTGCCCGTCGGCGAAACCGCCGCCGCGCTCGGCCCAGCCGACCAGCGGCGTCACCCGCAAACCCAAGTCGTGCAAGTAATCCCGCTTCTCGGTGGCGGCGAACCGGACGTAAGCCTGGGCCCACTGGCGCGCCCAACGATCCTCGTCGTCGCGGTCGAAACCGGCCGAGCCGAGCCAATCCTGAAGCGCTAGTTCGTAGGAGTCGTGGATGCCCAGGCGCCGCTGCTCGGGGCTGTCGACGAAGAACAACCCGCCCAACGACCAGAACGCCTGCCCGCCCAGGTTGTTGCTGTTCTCCTGATCCAGCAGATGCACCTTGTGGCCGGCCTTGCTCAGCTCGTACGCGGCGACCAGTCCGGCCAGGCCGGCGCCGACGACGATAACCTCTGCCGCATCGGCGAATTCGGGACTGCAGTTCTTCATGTCGATCCTTCGGTGGTGGGGGTGCTGTACGCCAGCACCACATGACAGAAAAGGTCGGTGCGCCGTCGCCGGACCTGGCGGCTGCGCGGTTCCATCAGGACTTGCACGGCGGTGCCGTCGTGCACGGCGACGAGGGCCTGCCCGAGCGCGGTGGGGTCGGGGACGATGCGCCCGGCCCGGGCCAGCGCGGTCACGATCGTCGGGATGAGCGCGGCGACGATCGCGTCCTCCCGTGCGGCGACGACCCGTCGCAGCGCCGGTGTGCGCAGCGCGTGTGCGGTGAACTCCGCGGTGATGCGGAACCACGCCTCATCCAGCGGGACCGCGCGCACCAGCCGGTCCACCGCGGCGGTGATGTCCTCGGCGCCGTCGACGGCGATGTCGTCCAGGGTGGCGCGGACATCGGCGAGCATGTCGGCCGATCGCTGCTCCCACATGGCCAGGAACAGCTCGTCGAGCGAGCTGAAGTTCGAGTAGAACGCGCCCCGGGTGAACCCGGCCCGCTCGCACACCCGCTCCACCGAGGCCCGGCCGAATCCTTCCTCGGCGAACACCTCATAGGCGGCCGTGAGCAGCCGGTTTCTGGTCTCGACCCGCCTGCGGGTGACCCGCGGCGCGCCCATTGCCGACGCCAACGGAAACCTCCTCCGCGCTCGATACACTTCTGTATTCAATACAGAAATGTATCAGAAGCTCAGCTGCCGGGCAGGCGTACGAGCGGAACGCCGGACAAGCCTCGCTCGCACAGCAGCACCGTGGCGGTGATCGCTTGATCTTTCGGGATAGTCCGGCGGGAATCGAGCCATTGCCGGGCGGTGAACCGGCAGATTCCCACCAGTC
Source organism: Nocardia sp. NPDC051832 (assembly GCF_040681285.1). Lineage (NCBI taxonomy): Bacteria > Bacillati > Actinomycetota > Actinomycetes > Mycobacteriales > Nocardiaceae > Nocardia > Nocardia sp. NPDC051832. The sequence continues at coordinate 110,362 of NZ_JBFAYL010000004.1, read as the reverse complement.
CGGCCGCCAGCATCCGCGCGCGGAACGGATCGGTGCTCGGCTCGCGGGCCAGCAGGCCGGCCACCGCGAGGACGCAATCATCGATCGCGCGGTCGACGCGCAGGCGCACGGCAGGTTCGGTCGGCACCTCGGTCTCGAAAACGAGCCGGAACCCCTCCGGATCGTTGTCGATGAAATCGAAGCAGACCTCGACCGCGGCCCGGGCCCGGCTCGGACCGCCTCCCGCGGCATTCAACGCCTCCCGGATCCCGGCGACCAATCGGTCCAGGCGCGACTGGAGGACGGTCAGGTAGAGGTCGAGTTTGCTGGAGAAATGTTTGTACATGGTCGGTTTGCTCATGCCCGCCAGGTCGGCGATCTCGCGCATCTGGGCCGCGTAGTACCCCTGATGCCCGAACACGTCCGCGGCTGCCGACAACACCTGCTGGCGTTGTGCGGCGCGCGCCGTGCGCGCGTGCATGCCGCGATCGGAGAGTCCCCGCACCCGGAGCATCTCAGCACGCTCGTCCCGCACCGACTGTGTCATGCCGCCCTCGCCTGTTTCCGCAACGCCCCGACCTCGTGAATCGGTTCGGAACAGCGTGGCGAGAGTATTGGCGACATGTCAACAAGGTGTGAGATATCTGTCGGGCGAGCTGCCGTGCTGTCATGATGGCGGCAGCGCCGGAGGTGTCATCGTCCAGAATCCGTCCCGGCGTGAAAGGTTGCGAGAGACAGTGGATTTCGAACTTCCCCAGGAACTGGCCGGATATCTGGCCGAGCTGGATGCTTTCATCGACGCCGAAATCGTCCCGCTCGAGCAGCAGGCCGACAACATGCGTTTCTTCGACCACCGGCGCGAGGATGCCCGCACCGACTGGGAGCGCGGCGGCCTGCCGACCGCGGAATGGGAGCAGTTGCTGGCCGAAGCGCGGCGTCGCGCCGATGCCGCGGGCCACTACCGCTACGCCTTTCCGCGGGCGTTCGGCGGGCGCGACGGCACCAATCTCGGTATGGCGGTGATTCGCGAGCACCTGGCCGCGCGCGGACTCGGCCTGCACTGCGATCTGCAGAACGAGCACGCCATCGTCGCCAACAACGTAGGTCTGCTGCTGATGCTCGAGTACGGCACCCCGGCCCAGCAGGCGCAGTGGGTGGACGGACTGGCCGCGGGCACCAAGGTCTTCGCCTTCGGCATCACCGAACCCGAGCACGGTTCCGACGCCACCCACATGACCACTACCGCGGTCCGCGCCGGTGCCGACTGGATCATCAACGGCGCCAAGACGTGGAACACCGGGGTCCACATCGCCGAGGCCGACCTGATCTTCGCCCGTACGGCAGGTGGGCCCGGCGACGGCCATGGCATCACCGCGTTCCTGGTACCGACCGATGCGCCCGGCTTCCGGATCGAGGAGTATCTGTGGACGTTCAACATGCCCACCGACCACGCGCGGATCTCGCTGACCGAGGTGCGGGTCCCCGACTCGGCGAGGTTCGGGCCGGAGGGTCTCGGGCTCGGAGTCGTGCAGCACTTCTTCAACGAGAACCGGATTCGCCAGGCCGCCTCCAGCCTCGGTGCGGCGCAGTATTGCGTCGACGAGGCCGTCGCATACGCCAAGGAGCGGAAGCCTTTCGGCAAGCCGCTGGCAGCCAACCAGGCCATTCAGTTCCCGCTGGTCGAACTGCACACACAGTGCGAGATGCTGCGCGCCCTCCTGCACAAGACCGCCTGGACAATGGACACCTACGGCACTTTCGCGGCCTCGGAGCAGGTTTCGATGTGCAACTACTGGGCCAACCGGCTGTGCTGCGAAGCCGCCGATCGCGCCATGCAGGTCCACGGCGGTCTCGGCTATTCGCGGCACAAGCCCTTCGAGCACATCTATCGGCACCATCGGCGATACCGGATCACCGAGGGGGCCGAGGAGATCCAGATGCGGCGGGTGGCCGGATATCTATTCGGGTTCATGGATCGCAGCGCGGTCAAAGGCGTGTGAGTTTGGGTACTCCTGGGAGAACGGAACTCGCCCTCGGGCAACCGGATTCAACTGCGGATTTGCTCAGGATGCGGATCGAGGGCGTCCGCGCTCCCGCTTATTGATCTTGATCGGCGCTGCCGCGCCGTCGAGAGCTTTTGGCGTGAAACGGAATTGAGCGCTGGCAAAGGCTCCGCATACAACGATTGTGTGCCAGGCGGGTCTCGCTTGGCTCCGATTGCTTGACGGTCGCTTCGCCGATTCTTACCTTCGCGGATATGGGCCGAGTGATAGTCACTGACTATCGTCACTCGGCCTCTCACAACGGCGTGAGTTGGGTGATCACGATGGTAAACCGGAAGACAATTCGTTTCGAAAGGTGGCGGCTGGTACGGGCATTCGCAGTGCTCACGTTCACAGCCGGAATCGCGGCGACGAGCCTAGGGACAACGACGGCCTTGGCGAATCCCTGTACCGCAGTGGATGTGGTGGTCGCCCGAGGTACCGCCGAGCCGGGCTGGCTCGGCGCCGCGATCGGCGATCCGCTGTATAACGCGCTCCAGCACGCACTTCCGGTGGCCTCGACGGCATACTCGGTGAACTATCCGGCGAATCTCGGCGTGCCGTCGTCGGTGAGTGACGGCACTCGCGACCTGACCGCGCACCTCGAGCATCAGGCCGCGCGGTGCCCGGATCAGCGATTCGTCCTTGTCGGATATTCGCAGGGCGCCATCGTCGTACACGGCGTGCTCGGCACGGGCAACGTGACCTCCGTGGGCGGCATCCATACCCTCCCCGGCTGGATCGAGCCGCGGGTGGCGGCGGTGCTGCTGTTCGGTGATCCCAACCGCCTGACCGGTTGGGGTGTCCCCGGAACCTACAGCTGGCGGACCGGAAACTACTGCACCGCAGGCGATCCGGTGTGCGGCGCCGGATTCGACTGGGGTGCGCACGCCGACTACGGCTGGGCCATGTGGCCCGCGGCCGGTTTGGCGGCGAGCCGGGTTTAGACCGGACCGGGAAATCCGGACAGCGGGGTCGGCCGGAGCCGGCCCCGCTGTCCGGTATCTACCAGTGCAGTCCGGGAATCACCTTGGTGACCCGAGCGGCCGGGGTCGGCAGCGCCATCAGCGGGAGCAGTACCGGCGCGAGCATCGTGAGCGGACTGCGCGAGGAGCTCGGCTGGTCTGGCGTCTTCGGCTGAACACCCTGTGCCGCACGGGATTCCCCGAACATCCGATAGCCCTGATGCAGAATCGAGCGCTTGACCGACGGCATCAGCAGATCTACCGCCTGCGCGAAAGTGCCGACCGGAGTGTCGATCCGGTGTGGACGCTGTTCCAGGGCGCGCAGCACGATCGCGGCGGCCTGATCCAAGTCGTGCACCGGCAGCGAGCGGTAGAGGTCGGTGGGCGCGATCATCGGGGTACGGACGAGCGGCATCCGGACCGAGGTGAAAGTGATTCCGGCGTCCCGGTTCTCGACGGCGGCGATGTCGGAGAAGTTGTCCAGCGCGGACTTGCTCGCGACGTAGGCGGCGAAGCGCGGAACCTTGGTCTGCACCGCGATCGAGGAGATATTGACGACGTGACCGAAACGCCGCGCCCGCATGGACGGCAGCAGGGCCAGAATCAGCCGCACCGCGCCGAAGTAGTTGACCGCCATGGTGCGCTCGAAATCGTGCATGCGATCGGTCGAGTTGAGCACCGAACGGCGGATCGAACGCCCCGCGTTGTTGACCAGGTAGTCGACGTGATCATGGTCGTGCAGCACGGTTTTGACAAGCAGCTCGACCGCTTCGGGATCGGTGATGTCGCACGGGTAGGCGAAGGCGGAACCGCCGGCGGCGCGCACGGATTCGACGGCGGCGTCGAGATCTTCGCGGCCGCGGGCGACCATGAGCACGGTGCCGCCGCGCCGGGCGACGGCGTGCGCGCTGGCCAGGCCGATACCCGAGGAAGCGCCGGTGATCAGCACGATCCGGCCCGCGAACGGATCGCCGGCGGTGGGGCGATCCCGATCGGGGTCGAGGTTCTCCCGCCAGAACTGCCAGAGCCGTTCGGCGTAGCTGTCGAAGGCCGGGACGGTCAGGCCGGAGTCCCGCAGCTGCGCCTGAGTGGAGTCCGAGACGAATTCGGCGGTGAAGCCGACATGCGGTGCGACGGCCGCGGGGATACCGGCCTGCTCGAAGAGGAAATCACGCACGGCCGGCACACCCGGCAGCTGCGCCAGACCGTTCAGGGCGAACCCGCTGCCGGGGACCACGCCGATGCCGGTCGGGCCGCCCGCCGCGGTGGCCAGCGCCCGGTACACCTCGTCGAAGGGCTGTGGTTCCGGGTTGACCAGATGGAAGGTGCGCCCGTCCAGGCCGGGGCGGCGAACCAGCTCGACCATCGCGGCCGAGACATAGTCGACCGGGACGATATTGGTGGCGCCCAGGTCCGGCAGCGGCACCGGCAGGTCGGCGGGCAGGCCGGCCAGCTTGGCGATGGCGGGGAAGAAGTAATAGGGGCCGTCGATCTTGTCCATCTCGCCGGTGCGCGAATCGCCGACCACGATCGCGGGGCGGTAGACCCGCCAGCGCACGTCGGCGGCCGCGCGGACCAGCTTTTCGGCCGCGAACTTGGTGCGGTGATACGGCGAGGTCAGCTGCTGGCCGAGGTCGAAGTCCTCCTCGAAGAACTTGCCCTTGTGGTCACCGGCGACGGCGACCGACGACACATGGTGCAGCACCGCCCCGAGCTGCCGGGCCAGCGCGATGACCGATGCGGTGCCCGCGACATTGGCCGCGTGCGCGGTCGCCTCGTCGGCGCTCATGTCGTAGACGGCGCCCAGGTGCAGCACGTGATCGGCCGCGGGCGGGTTGTCCTGCAACCCCAGGTTTTCGGCGGTCAGGTCGCCGAGCAGGGCGAAGACCCGCTCGCCGCCGTGCCAGCCCGCGGCGAGTTCGCCGAACTTCGCCAGCGACGCCTCGCGAATGAGGACGTGCACGATCGCCTCGGGGTCGGCGTCGAGCAAGCCCTGCACGACCCGTCGCCCGAGAAAACCGGTACCGCCCGTGACGATGTACGCGGTGCTTGGTGAAAGACCCATCACCCCTCCTGCTCATGTCTTGAATCGTTTTGTGGCACAACGCCGATCCGACATGCAGCAGTGGATGCGGATAAAAGAAGCCGGGGAACACCTTCGGTCCGACTGATTAGAAACTGTAATAGGTCGGAGGAGGTTGCGGCAAAACGACGCGGTGTGGAACTGGTCACCCCGTCCGCGCAGGTCAGAGGGTATGTGTGACAACGCTTTGCAGTTACCGCGTGTGCCGGGAACGGTCTCTCCTGGACTTCCGCCGTAGACTTGGCGATCGGCGGGCGGGTGGTCCGTTCGCGTCGGGTGGTACGGCGGTGGCGGTGTGAACGGGACGTCGACGACGTATCGGCAGTCGCACGCGACGCTGCTCGACTACTGGTTCTGTCTGCTCGTCGGAGCGGTATTCGCCGGTGGCGGAACGCTTGTCGTGCTCTCCGCGCTGGCCGCGATCGCCGACCGCGCCAGTCCCTCGTTCGATCACCTCGGTGTGGCCTTCGGCCTGACCCTGGGCCTGCTCTGGGCTGCCCTCGGTCTCGGCAGCCTCTGGCTCGCCCGCGAGATCCTGCGCACCACAACCCGTTTGATCATCACTCGGGAAGGTCTGACCCACATCCACGACGGCGCGGTCACCGCCTTCGCCTGGTCCGAGATCGCGCTGATCCACGCCGTCGGCCCCCGCCTGACGATCCTGCCCGGCTTACGTGAGCTCTACGCGATCCCCACCACCGACTTGCGCGCTACCCCGGACGCCATCCTGACCACGATCCGCCACTACTGCCCCACGGTGACGATCACCCGCTAGCCGCCTCAGCCGGCGAGCACGTCGTCGACCGTGGCGGCGATGCGGTTACGGAAGGTGTTGGGGGAGAAGCTGATCGCGTGATCGCGGACGGCTTCCGGGTCGTAGTCGGCGGAGCTGAACGCGGCCATGGCCTTGGCGAAGCCCTCGGTCACCGCCTCGTCGGGTCCGTGCGGCACGTGCTCGCCGCTGACGCCGGGGATGACCGTGTCCAGCGCGCCGCCCGCGCCGACGGCGATCACCGGTGTGCCGCAGGCCATCGCCTCGACCGGCACGATGCCGAAGTCTTCGACGCCGGGCATCAGCAGGGCGCGGGCGCGGCGGTAGGTGTCCAGGAGCACCTCGAAGGAGGTGGCGCCGAGGAAGGTGGTTTCCGGGCCCGCGAGCGACTCCAGGTGCTGGCGGAAGCGGCCGTCGCCGAGGATGACCAGCTGGACGCCGGCTTTCTGCGCGGCGCGGATGGCGAGATCGGCGCGCTTGTAGGGCACCAGGCGACCGGCGTAGAGAAAGAAGTCGCCGCGGGGAATCGCCGGGGCGGGGGTGAAGCGCTCGACGTGGACCGGCGGGTTGATGACCGAGGCGGGTAGGCCCCACCAGTCGTGGATCCGTTCGGCGACCGCGCGCGAGTTGGCGATGACATGCGTGAGATGCAGTGCGGCGCGCAGTTCGTTGCGCCGGGCGAACTCGCCGAGCACCGACAGCGCGGCCTGCCCGGCCCGCCCGCCCGCTTCCTGGGCCCGGAAGGCCGGGTCCCAGGCCCAGCGCGCGGGGGAGTGCACGTAGGCGATGGTGGGGGCGTCGGTGGCGAACACGGCCTGCGTGGCGAAGGCGAAGTGGCTGATCAGCACCGCGTCGAACCGGTTGCGCAGCGGCAGCTTCCGCAGCGCCCGCGGCAGCAGGGGCATGAGCGGCGCGTGCGAGCCGACGACCGAATGCGCCTTGCTCAGCCAGGTGTCGCGCACCGTGTGCAGCGGCGGCCGGACGCTGTCGGGCTCCACGATCGGGGCGAAGACTTCCGCGCGTGGCCAGTTCTCGAAGAACTGGGCGACACAGGTCTCGGACCCGCCGAGCTCGGTGAACCGCTCGTGCACGATCGCCATGCGCGGAAAACTCATCAGGATTCCAATCTTCGCGGCGCCGCGTAGCGGCGGATGGCCGGCGCCACCGGGCGGCCGATCAGCAAACCTTCGACGCTGCGCTGCTCGAGGGCTTTGCGGTAGACGATGGCGGCTTCGCGGCAGGCGGCGACGGTCTCGGCGATATCGGCCTCGGTGTGCGCCGCGGAGGTGACGAACGATTGCCCGAGCACGCCGCGGTCCAGCAATTCCTGGATGAAGAGCGTGCGGAAGGCCTGGGACGGCTGCCCGTCCGCGTCGCGCGTGGCGTAGATCAAGCACGACGGGCGGCCGAGCACCCGCAGGTAGTCGCTGATGCCGAACTCGGCCGCGACCGAATTCACGCCGTCGGCGAGCAACTGCCCGGCGCGCTCCATCCGGGTGATCGGATCGCCGGTCTCGTACTCCTGGACGACGGCGCGAAAGGCGGCCAGCGACGCCGTCTCCGGTCCGTGCGTGGTCGACATCAGGAACACCCGTTCCTGATCGGTGCGCAGACCGCCCAGCTCCATGAACTCGCGTTTGCCCGCGAGCGCCGACAGCGGGAACCCGTTGCCCATGGCCTTACCCCAGCAGGACAGGTCAGGCCGGACCCCGTAGACGGTCTGCGCCCCGCTGGCCGACCAGCGGAACCCGGTGATCATCTCGTCGAAGATCAGCAGCGCGCCGTGGGTGTCGCACAGCGCGCGGACGCCTTCCAGGAACCCGGGCTCGGGTTCGGCGAGCGCGGTCGCGGCTTCCAGCACGACCGCCGCGACCGGTGCGGCTTCCAGGGCCGCCGCCAGCGAGGTCAGGTCGTTGTACTGGAATTTCACCGTGCTGTCGGAGGCGGGAATCCCGCTGTCCATCGCGGTGGTTCCGATGAACCAGTCGTCGACCGAGAAGAACGGCTGATCGCAGATGGCGACCGCGGTGCGCCCGGTGGCGGCGCGGGCCAGCCGCACCGCCGCGGTGGTGGCGTCGGATCCGTTCTTGGCGAATTTCACCATGTCCGCCCCGGGCACGAGCCGAAGGAAATCCTGTGCGGCCAGCAGTTCCAGTTCGCTCGGCCGGCTGAAGCTGATGCCGTCGGCGATGGCCCGTCCGACGGCCTCCAACACCGGCTGGAAGCCGTGCCCGAGGGTGACCGAGCGCAAACCCATGCCGTATTCGACGTAACTGTTACCGTCGGCGTCCCAGACCCGGGCGCCTTTGCCGCGCACCAGGATCGGCGCCATCTGCTCGGGATACTGGTCCGCGCCGCGGGCGTAAGTGTGGGCGCCGCCGGGTACTACTTCGTGTAACCGGGCTTGCAGTTCGTTGCTGCGCGTGAAACGGCGCTGGCGGGCGGCGGGTTCTTCGCTGGGCGCAGATTGCATGACGGGCTCCTCCGACGGTGGGTAACGCACGCGCACTCGAATGCCCGCTGCACCAATCGCATTGTGCGCGAAGGATCTACGGACCACTGTAAACCCCGTCGGGTGACGCTGTCGTTTCGTTACCGGAACATGCGCGCCACGCGACACATAGGGGGAAACGGACCCGTGCCGGGGTCGATTCATGCCGGTGATGTCACTGCCCACAGCTCGTAATCCGCCCGGCGCCCGGTTGGTCCCACGAATTGCCGCATCCGCCCCTCTCGGATCATGCCCACCCGCTCCGCGATCCCGATGGACTCGGTGTCCGCCGGCTCGATCTCGGTAGCGATCCGGCGCAGCCCGAGCGTGTCGAAGCCATGCGAGATCAGCAGCCGCATCACGGTTTCCCGGACCCGGTCCTGGGGCGGTTCGGTCCAGACGAACAGCCGTGCGTTCCGGTCGAACATGTCCAGCTCGAAGAGGCGGGCCTCGCCGGTGTAAACCCCGTCCACCTCGATCGCCAGCACCAACCCGGCGGAGGAGTGCAATCCGGCTCGCGCACGCAGATATTCCCGAATCCAGCGCGCATATCGGTGCCGCGCACCCCATTCGGCCGTCGCGGCCCCGGGGGCTATTCGATCCCGGGCCCGCACGCGGCTGTCGCGCCAGCGCCGCCAGTCCGAGAACCGGCGGTTGCGGACCACGACCTCCGGATGCGCCGGATCGCTCAGCCGCATGCCGGAGGTCTTGCGCAACGGGTCGGCCGAGTGCAGCGTCCGGCCCGCGTAGTAGCGCGCGGTCGCCAGCGTGACGGCGGTGCGGCTGAGCGCGGCCACCTCGTTCTCCTGAACCTCGGGAATAGGCTCACCGCCGGAGTGCCGCGCGATCCAGTTCTCGGTGGCGCCTTCGGCGGGTAGGTCCGAGGCCAGGACCGCCCACAGATCGTGGTCCCGGCGCTCGCCGCCGACATCGAAGTAGCGCGCCATCAGCGCTTCGCGCCGCATGCCCAGCGCGGCCGCGCCCGCGGCCGTCCCCTTGTTGGCGGGCGAGATCGGCGCGGTGATCCGGTGCAGCCCGGCTTGCCGGAACCCGAAGTCCAGCATCATCGCCACGGCGAGTCCGCCGATGCCGTGCCGCGCCAGCCGCGCGTCCACCCAGATACCCAGTTCACCGCTGCCGCCGCTGCTGCTGCCGTCACCGCTGCTGCTGCTGCTGCCGCCGCTGTTGCTGCTGCCGCCGCTGCTGTCGCTCCGTTGCGGCGGAGGTGTGGGGGCATTCCCCACTGCGATCGATCCGAGTTCGATCTGTCCGGCGAAGCGGCCGTTCACCTCGATCACCATGCCCAGCCGCCGGCTCGCGCGGGCGTCGGCCCGGCTGTCGAAAACCTCACGCACCCAGAGCTTTCCGGTGTGCCGCTCGGCCCAGTCCAGGGGCGAGGTGGTCCAGAACGGCTCGATGTAGCGTTGATCGCGCAACCGGATCCGGCGCCACTCGGCGTAGTCGTCGATCCGCGGCGGCCGCAGCACGACCGTCGCGTTGTGCAAGCGCACCGGACCCAGCCGGATCCGGGACAGCGCCACTTCACCGTTGGGCACGGCTCACCCCCTGGGTCGCTGGCGGCCTAGCGGCGAGGTGCCCAGCGCACCGTCGGCGGACACGGTCAGCCGCCAGTAGCTCCCGGCCGGGTCCTTGAGCACGACACCGGCATCGGGCCGGTCGGAAAGCCAAGCGCCGCTGGATAATACGGCGGCGCGCACGGTGTTGTCGGGGCCCTGGGCCTGGAAGATGTCGGCGTCGCTGGCGCCGGCCCGGCCGACCATGGTCCCGGCGAAGAACGGCGTGCGCATGCTGTCGCGGCTGATCACCGTCCAGCCGTCGGGGAACATGCCGGGTTCCAGATCGTCGGTATTGGTGGAGATCAGGTTGATCGCGGTGCCTTCCGGGCAACCGGTGTGATCGACGCGAAGGTCGGTGGGCGCCTTGTCCATATCCTTGTCGAAGATGACGTTCGCCAGATACGGCTGGCGGCAGTAGATCAGATCCAGGCCGACCGTGCGGGCGGCGACCTTGCAATTGATCATGCCGAACTGCGACGGTCCGCCGCGCTTCAAATCTCCGATGGAGAGCGCGATTTCGGCCCCTTCGAACCACACATTGGTCAGCCACCAGTCGTTGGACGCGCCGTCGACGCGAATGTGGTTGACGGTGGTGCGCGGATCCCGGTCGGACACGAATTCCACATTGGTCATGGCCAATCCGGCATTGTGATCGTTGCCGGTGCCGAGCACGCCCACGTAGTTGCTGGTCAACTTGGACGAGGTCACGTAATTCTGAATGCAGGAAGTGACGATTCCGGTTCCGAAATTGTTGATGTCGCAGTTGATGAACGCGGTGCCGCCGGTGTCGCCCTCGAGCACCACCCCGCGCTGCTGCACGAACTTCGGATGGTTGTCGCTGAGGTGGTTGCCGCGCAGCACCACCGCGTCGAAGGAGCACCGGAAACAGTTGGATAGCAGCACAGCCGTGGAGGCCGGCCCGGACATGAAGATGCCGAGCCGGGAGAACCGCACCCGGTTCTGCTTGCGTAATTCGATGAGCACGACGTCGGATTCGCAGGTGATCAGCGAGACGTCGCCGCCGTCGCCGAGCACCGTCGCGTAGTCGGGCAGCTTCGGGAACGAGGTCACCCGGTATTTGCCCGCGGGCAGATACAGCACCAGCGACGCGTCGCCGACGTCCGCGGCCCGCGCGATGGCCGCCGTGTCGTCGGCGAGGCCGTCGCCGATGGCGCCGAAATCCTTGACGTTGCGTGCCGAGGGTGCGTCCGTCACGTGCGGCGACCGGAATTCGAGGCCGGGAGCATCGGAGGACGTACAGGCCGCCAGGGGTAGCGCGGCGGCAGCACCCAGCGCGGTGGCGAGCATTCTGCGGCGGCCGACACCATCACCGTCTGTCATCTCCGTGTTGTCTTCCCCATCAACCGTTTCAGGCCGTTGCCCGGCTTGCTGTACGCTACCGCGCCGGAAAGCCGATCGGCACCGAATGTGGCGACAGCGCCGCGCAATTGGGGGATATTGGTGGCACCGAGTTCGACAATGCCCAAACTTTGCTCACACAGGGGTGCGACCGCGATCGCGTCCGCGGCGTGCGCCACCGGCGCCACCTCTACCAGCACATGGTCGAAATCGGTGCGCAGTTTGGCCAGGGTGCCGGCAAACCGGTCGGAGGCGAGCAGGTCGGGAGTCTGGCCGTCGACCGCGCCCAGCGGCAAGACCGTAAGCCCGGTTTCCGGCCACGAGGTGAGCGCCTCGGGGACGGGGGTCGAACCCCGCAGCACCGCGGCCAGGCCCGGGCTGGAGTCCGCCCGGGAACTGCCGGCGCCCGAGGTGTCGGCGTCCACGAGCACCACATTGCGCCCGGTGTCGGCGAACGATTTGGCCAGGCCCTCGGCGACTTCCGGGCGCGAGTCCGACCCCAGACTGGTCATCAGCACGGTGCTCGCCTCGCCGTCGCGCAGCAGCCGGGTCCGCAGCCGGCGGATCTCGCCGGGCGCGCCGGGCCGGCCCTCGTCGATGATGCCGAGAATCGGAATCCGGCCGCCCAGTACGCCTTCGAGATCATTGGACGTGCGCAGGGTCCGGTCGGTGCGATCGCGCAGGAACGCCGCCAGTCCGCCGAACGCGAGGCCCGCGAGCAGCCCGATCAGATAGATCCGGGTGCCCTGCGGTCCGGCCGGGGTGGTGGGCAGTTCGGCCTTGTCGACGACTTCCACCCGGGCGGCGGGCGCGGCGGTCTTCTCGATCGTCTCCAGTTCGCTGACCAGCCGGCGGAAATGCGCGACGACGGTGTTGGCCAGGTCGCGCGCCAGCTGCGGATTCTCGTCGGTGACCGAGATGATGATGGTGGCGGTGGCGGGCGGCGAGGACGCGGTGATCTTGCCGCGGACCTCCTCGACCGACATCTTGATGCTGAGGTCGTCGATGACGCGTTGCGCGACCGTGGCGCTGGTGGCCAGACCCAGGTAGGACCGCACCCGGCCCTGGGCGGCCAGTCCGCCCTGATAGGAGTCGTTGACCGAGGTTCCGGTCGCCATCGAGACGTAGGTACTGGTGGAGGCGACATAGGTGGTGGGCTGGCCGCGCAGGTATGCGGCGGACGCCACCAGGCACACCGCCAGCACGGCGACGATGATCAGCCAGCGCCGCCGCGCGATCTTCAGATAATCGGTCAATCCCATTGCGCGGAACCTCTTTTCCCTACAGATACAGCTGGAACGTTGGGGGCTGGCCGCAGCGGTTTCGCGCGCCGCCGGAATTCCTTGACAGCCAGATAGATCAGCCAGGCCAGCACGGCCGCCTGCAGGAATTTGCCCAGGTTCTCCATGCTGCCGAGGAAGCCGCGTTCGAACAGCGCCGAGGACCCGGTCATGGCCAGCGCCAGGATGACGAGCGGGAAAAAGCGCGAGTACAGCGCTTTCGCCCAGGCGAGCAGCAGCAGGAAAGTGAATCCGACACCCAGGACCACCCCGGCGTAGCCGCCGATCACATAGCCCTCGTTGATATTGCCCTCGGCCAGGGACACCGACACCTGGCTCATGTCCACCGAGGCGCCGCGGATGTCGTTGGCCCAGGCCACGCCCGATTGGAACTTCTGGACGCCGAGCAGCTGGCCGGGGATCAGGTTGAGCAAGCCGTGCCGCAACACCTCTTCGGAGGTCAGCCAGTAGTCCGGCCCGTGATAGTAGGCGTCGGTGGCGGCTTCGAGCAGATCGAAGCGCCGCAGGATGGACAGGAACGGCCGCACCAGCGCCGGATACTGCGAATCGGTCAGGGCGGCTTCGGATTTGGCGAACTCGGTGGTCTTGAAGGACTGTAGCCAGCCGAAGCCCAGGATGCCGACGACGCCGATCGCGCCGACGCCGTACGCCTTGGCGCGGTTCCAGCCCACGATCGCGAACCGCACCGCCACGGCCATCGCGGCGCCCAGGATCGGGGTCTTGGATTCGACCACCACCGTCCACATCAGTTCCACCGCGAGCAGTGCCCCGAGTACCAGCACCGTCGTCTGCTGCCGCGCCGGACGCAGGAAGATGATCAGTCCCATGGCCGCGATGGTCGCGAGAATGGTGACGAAGCTCAGGATCGGATTGGCGGTGCCGACATCGCCGGCCTGACCGACCGACCCGGTGGCGATCGTGGCGCCGCGTCCGAGCAGGCCCACGACGTACATGGTGGCCAGGGCGGGCACGAAGTCCGGGTTCGCGGTGAGCGCGGGCTCGGCGGGCACCGGCCGGCGGCGAGCCCAGAGCGCGTAGGCGACGACGAGCCCGGCATACACCCACAGCCCGAAGACCACGTGATCGAGCACCAGCGCCATCACGCGGTCGTAGCCGAGGTCGGCCAGGCGCGGGTCCGGCACATTGTCGCCGTAGTGGGTCTGGGGCTGCACGATCAGCAGCACCACCGGCCGCGCCACATACGACAGCGACCAGAAGGCAGCCTGACCGATCAGGAAAACCCGCGCAACGCCCGGAATCCGCAGTGCGGCAAGGACAATGGTGATCAGCGCGAGCGCGATCAGGACGACATCGGTGGCGGCGCTCATGAACCGCTCCGGCCCAGCGCGCCGACGATCTCCCGAGCCCGGTCCAGGTAGCGGTGCCCGTCGCCGCTGATCCGCTGGTAGCCGGCCTCGGCGATGGCGGCGGCCTTGTCCGGATGCGTGGCGCACCAGTCCACGATGCCGCGCAGTTCCTCCGGGCCGGTGAACAGGAAGCATTCGACGGTGTCGCGCAACAGTTCCGCGTGCTCGTCGGTGCGTTCGCCGACGAAAAGCCCGCCCGCGGCGGGGACTTCGAAGGTGCGGCAGGTGTGGGTGTCGCGGTTGCCGGAGTTGAGCAGCACCAGATTCGCGGTGATGCCCGCGACCACGGTGGAGTACTGCTGACCGTAGACCGGCCCGCCGACGGTCGCGCCGGTAGTGCGCAGTTCCGGTACCCGGCGCCAGCCGGGGCCGCGCACGAGCATCCGATCGCCGTAATATCTTGCGAGATCGACCAATTGGCCGCGGCGGTCCGGGCGGCACACCCCGATGAATCCGGCCAGATGCGCCCCGGTGCCGCGCCGCGCGGTGCGATGGTGCCAGGCCGGGTCGTAGGCGCTGCGCACGAACAGCACCCGGGCCGCGCCGCGCTGTTCGAGTTCGGGCACGTTGTGCCGCTTGGTGGTGACCACCAGATCCCATTCGGCTTCGTGCGCAAGGTATTCGGGGCTGATGTTCTCCGGGTTGGCGACGTCGTCGGGGCTGTAGTGGACCCGCAGGCGCGCCGGAGTGTCCAGCAGCCGCCGCTGATCCAGGTGCACGCCCTTGAACACGAAGAGCACGTCCGGCCGGAATGCCGCGGCAGCCCGGTCGATCTCGGCGTGCATCCGCTCGACCTGCCACGGCGCGCGCCGATCGGTGACCTTGGCGTACACCCACGGCGCCGAACCCCGGGCCGGGAGCGTCACCGGCGTCGAATCGACCACCACCACCTCGTGCCCGGCCTGCCGGAACCCGTCGGCGAGCGAGCGCGCGTTGCTGCCCACCCAGTCGTCGCCGATGTAGAGGATTCTCATGGCAGCCCCTCCTGCAACGGCGCGGTCACCGGCGCCGTGCGCTCGCGCACGATCAGCCAGCGCACTCGCACGAGATACCAGGCCGCGACGGTGAATTCGATGACGACCGTCCCGTAGATCAGCGTCCACACCGAATGCGTGCGGAAGGCGATCCCCAGCGCGACCGCCGCGACGCAGGTGCCCAGGATCGCCCCGATCAGCACGCCGGTGGTGTCCTGCCGCACCGGCAGCAGCGCGGTGGTGACGAACGAGGTCACCGTGGTGGCGGGCAGGATGAACACCTCCACCCGCAACAGCGCGATGGCCGAATCGAATTCGTCGCCGAACACCAGGTGGATCAGCATCGGCGCGGCCAGCCACACCACGCACGCCGCGATCGTCGCCGCGCCGACGCACAGTGCCAGCGCCCGCAGGGCGTGCCGCCAGAACTGCTGGTCGGTGCTGCGCCGGGCCATGCGGGGGAGCAGTGCGAAACCGATCGGGTCCAGGGTGGACTGGATGGCGCGGACCAGGCGATCACTGGCCGAGTAGAGGCCGAGCGCCACCGTGTTCAGCACCGCGGAGTAGACCGCCGCCGCGCCCTGCCCGTACAGGGTGACCAGCAGTCGCGAGGTGAGAACCGGTGCGCCCGTGCGCAGGACGCCCAGGAACAGGTGCGGCGGGGCCGGCTTGCCGTATGTCCGGATCGAATCCCACCAGGTCAAGGCCACCGTCGGAATGGAGGACACCAGCAGGCACAGCAGCGCCAGCTGCGCGCTCGGAAACCGGGGCAGCAACGCGACCAGCAGGATCAGATAGCCGATTCGCCCGACCGCCTGATACGCGGTGGAGGTGCCGAACCGGCCTTGGCCGATCAGCAGCCAGTCCTCCGAGACCGACCAGAAACCGCCCGCGAACAGGCCCAGCACGATCATGTCGACGGCTTCGGGCAGCCGGACCACCAGACTCAGCAGCAGGGCCGTGCCGAGCACGGCGAGGATGCTGGCCCGGATGGCGAGATAGTCGCCACGCAACTGGTTGATGTGCGCGTGCCGCTCCGCCCCGGTGCGCCCGTCGGACTCGTCGTGCACGCGCGCGGCGAGGAACTGGGTGATCCCGAGATCGACGAGCAGCGACCCGAGGAAGTACGACGACATACCGATGGCGAGCAGGCCCATGCCGTGCGCGCCGAGCACGCGGGCGATCAGCGGCACCGTGACAATGGTGATCAGGTACTGGCCGTACTTGCCGAACATGACGTAGCCGATATCGCGGAGTAGACCGACCGCGCCTTGCGAGCGGTGTGCCCCGCCGCCGGCGGGGCCGCGGACTTCGTCGGTTCTACGATGCTTGGGTTCAGTCATGGCGCAGGTGCTCCAGAAAAGAGGCGACCGTGCGCGCCGTCGCGCCGATTGCGAAGTCAACGGCGCGTATCCGGCCCGCCGCGGCGAGCTGGGTACGCAGATCAGGGTCCCCGAGCAGAGTGTCCAGGGCGGCGGTGAGCTGCTGCTGATCGCCGCCGGTGACGAGGAGCCCGTTGACTCCGTCGGCCACGATCTCCTCGGGACCGCCGGGCCCGGAAGCGATCACCGCGCAGCCGGCGTGCATGCCTTCGACCACGACCTGGCCGAAAGGTTCCGGCAGCACCGAGCAGTGCACCAGCACATCGGCGTCACGCAGGTACGGCCCGGGATCGTCCACATGGCCGGTGAACCGTACCGGCAGCGCGAGTTCGGCGGCGAGGCGTTCGAGTCCGGCGCGGTACGGCTCCTCGTCGAAGAAGGTGCCGCCGACCAGGAACACTTGGCGCGGTGGTGTTTTCGTCTCGGCGAGCGCGCGCAGCAGGAGATCCTGGCCTTTCCACGGGCTCAGCCGGCCGACGACCGCGACAACGGCGTCCTCCGGTTCGCGCTGCGCGGTGCGGGGCAGATCCGCGCCGAGTTCGACACCGGGATAAGCGACTACGGCGGGCTTGCGGCCGGTGGACAGCGTGGCCAGGGTGGCTTCGCTGTTGGCGAGGTACCCGTGTGCCACCAGCCGCCCGAGCAGCCGGATCACGAATGTCGGCAGCCGCCCGAAGTAGTCGGCCGCGATCCGATCATGGACCTGCCACACCAACGGGATTCGGGCCCGGCGGGACGCGACGATCCCCATCACCAGCGCCTTGGTGCTCTCCGCGACCAGGACATCCGCTTCGCGCGCCGCGCCTCCGACCGACCAACCCAGCCGCAGCAGCGCCACGAACCCGGCCAGCAAGCGCAGCGGCCCGGACCCGATGGTCATCGCGCGGCTGTCGAAGGCACCGCGCAGCACACGGGTTCGGACCCCGCGTCTTCGCATGCGCTCGACCATCGGCCCGTCCTCGGTATAGATCACGCTCGGTTCGAACTCAGGCAGCGCCCCGAGCGCCGAGACCAGCCGCATAGTGGCCAGCTCGGCGCCGGAGGGGGCGGCAGTATGCGCCAGGAATAGAACCCGAGTCATCGTCTGATATCCCGGTACATCGTCAGATGACGCTCTGCTGTGACATCCCACGAAAAACTTTCCGCGTGTGCCCGGCATTTCGCGGATTCGGGCAGGTCACCGCCGAGCGCGTTGACGATTCGTGCACCCAGCGCCGCGGCGTCGCCCGCCGGGACGACCAGCGAAGGGTCCAGTCCGCGAACCGAATCCGGTAGTCCGCCGCAATCGGTGACGATGGGCGCCCGGCCCGCCGCCAGCGATTCCAAGGCGATGAGTCCGAAGCCTTCCAGTGCGACGGTGGGCACGACGGTCAGTTCCGCCGCCGCGTACAGCGCGGTCAGTTCGGCGTCGTCGATGTGCCCGGCGAAGCGCACCGAATTGCCCAGAGGTGCGGCCTGGGAACGCAATTCGGCCTCCGCGGTGCCGGTGCCGACGATCACCAGCCGGGCCGCCGGGTGCGTGGCGAGCACTTCCGGCCAGCACCGCAGCAGATTGTCGATGCCCATGCGCCGTTCCAGCCGGCGCACGCACAGCACGGTCCGGAACTCGGCGTCGCTCGGCGGCGGTGCCGCGGTGAACCGGGACAGGTCCACACCGGGAGGTATCACCTCGATGCGATCGGCCGGAACCCGATAGTCATTACTGAGGACATCGCGAAAGTAGTGCGACAGCACCACGAACCGATCGGCCCGCTGATACCGCAGGCGCTCCACGAGATACTTGGCGCGCGTGGCGAATTCGCGTTGCCCGGTGAGCCTGCTCTCGGCCGCCCAGGGCCCGTGGAAGTGCACCACCAGCGGCAGCCCGCCGCGCCGGTCCACCGCGGCCGGACCGTACAGGCAGAAATGGCGGTCCAGCACGGTCTCGGGACGCAGGTCGCGCCGATCCAGGAAAGCGGTTCGGGCCCGGTGCAGCGTCGAACCGCCGACCGGTCCCCAGGATTTCGCGCCGGGCAGTTCGGGCGCGGCCCCGAAAGCCGCCGCGGAAACCGACGCTTCGGGATTGCGGGCAAGTGCGAGAAATAGGTCGGTAAAATACCGGTTCAGTCCCCCGGGGGCCGACGCGAACCATTCCGAACCCGTCATATGGACAGAAACAAACCCGGGCCCTGCCGACACCCCAGCCCCCTAATTCCCTCGCATCGATCGTCCCTGCGTGCGGACGTTTTCGCAGCACAATGCCGAACTAGCTTCCCGCGCAACAGTCTAGGTGAATGCGGCGCGCGCGGGTCCACAACAAGGGAGTCCGAGTACTCTGGCCTGCGAGAGCTTCGCAGGTGTAAATTGCACAGCGAGTTCGAGCTCGCTGGCGAGCCGACCCGCGGGGGGCCAGCGGGAGGATCGAAGACTTTGGGGACTGGAACGTCTGTGGCAGAGCGCACCGACGTCGCCGAGCGCGAAATACGCGTGCTCGTCGAGAACGGTGAGTACTGGCTGCGCAATCGTGGCGACATCGCGATGATGTCGGTCACCGTCGAACGGCTGCGCGCGCGCTGGCCGCATGCTCGCATCGGTCTGCTCACGCACCAGCCGGCGGTCCTGCGCGGACTGCTGCCCGAGGTCGAGCCGATTTGCGGGCCGGACTGGAGCTGGGGCTCCGACAGCTGGCTGACCCGCACCACCGCCACGAAACTGGTCGGTCCCGCCGCCCTCTGGTGGCGGGCGTCCACCGACGGCCCCAAGGATCGGCTGCGCGCCATGCGGTCCGCCGGCCGTAATGCCGCACCGGATCCCGGCGATGACATCGAGGAGATTCCAGAGGAGGAGTTCCCGGTGCAGATTCCCGACGCGGTGCGCGAGGCCTCGCTGGTCCTCGCCCTGGGCGGCGGCTATCTCACCGACGTCGACCGCTACCAGGCGCACCGGACCATGGATCTGCTGGAACACGCACGCGGACTGGGGATTCCGACTGCCCTGGTCGGTCAGGGTCTGGGCCCGATGCACGACAAACAGCTCTGGCGCCGGGCCGGTGAGGTCTTGCCGGGAGTCGACTTCATCGGTCTGCGCGAAGCCCGCCGCGGCCCGGAACTCCTCGCGCAACTGGGTGTTCGCCGTCAGCAGGTGCTGGTGACGGGAGACGACGCCGTCGAATTCGCCTACCGGCTGCGTGATCCCCGGATCGGCGCCGATATCGGCGTGTGCCTGCGCGTCGCCGACTATTCGAAAGTCAGTGCCGCCGCGCAGGACACCCTCGGCACCGTGGTGCGTGCCCGCTCCGCCGAGCTCGACGCCGGGCTGATCCCGCTGATCATCTCCGAATACGCCTCCGAGGACCGGCTTTCCACGCTGCCGCTGCTGGCGGGCGCGGAGCGCGCCCGGCCCCCGGTCGGCCGTGGCGCCAACGCCCATGACGTGGCCCGTCAGGTCGCGCGCTGCCGGGTCCTGGTGACCAGTGCCTACCATCTCGCGGTATTCGCGCTGTCCCAAGGGATTCCGGCCGTCGGCATCACCGCCTCGGAGTACTACGACGACAAGTTCCACGGCCTGGCCGGAATGTTCGGCGCCGGGCTGCGCGTCGTCCATCTCGACGACCCGGACCTGTCCGGTCAGCTCACCGGCGCGATCACCGAACTCTGGGACAGCGCGCCCGCCCTGCGCGACCCGCTACAGCAACGGGCGGTGGACCAAATAGATGCCAGCAGAGCTGGATTGGAGCGCGTCTTCGGATTGGTGGAGGACGGCCCGCTGCGCCCAGCGCAACGATTAGGGGGCTGAAATGTCAACGCTGTCCGTGGTAGTCCCGGCCTACAACGCCGGGCGCACCTTGGCGACCACCCTGCGCACCGTGCTGGAGCAGGACGTCGATTTCGAGTTGCTGGTGCTCGACAACGCCAGCACTGATGAGACCGGGGAATTGGCGCACTCTTTCGACGATCCCCGAATCCGGGTGCTGCGCAACGAGACCCTGCTGCCGATCGGGGACAACTGGAACACCGCGATCCAGGCGTCGACCGGCGAACTGGTGAAAGTGGTGTGCGCGGACGACGTGCTGCGCCCCGGCGCCCTGGCCGCGCAGCTCGAGGTCATGTCCGACCCCTCGATCGCCATCTCCTCCAGCCGTTTCGAGGTGATCGACGAGGCGGGGGAACTGCTGGAAACCGATCTCGGACTGCCCGGCCTGCTGGGCCGGCAATCCCCGCGGGCTCTGGCCCGGGCCATCGTCCGCCGCGGTCCCGCCGACTTCGGCCCGACCGCCGCGGGCATGTTCTATCGCTCGCATTTCGACAAGGTCGGCGGGCTGCGGGGCGATCTGGTCTTCCCGATGGATGTCGACCTCTTCGCCCGCGTCGCTTCATTCGGCGTCTTCTTCGGCATGACCGAGATCCTGGCCGCCTGGCGCAATTCGTCGTTCAACCTGTGCAGCCAGACTTCGACGGTGAGCAAGCTGACCGACATGCTGAAGTTCCACCACCGGCTCGCCGGCGACTATCCGGAGCTGGTCAGCCGCGGCGACGTGCTGACCGGCGACACCCGGCTGGCCCGCCAAGCCCTGCATCGTTTGCGGGTGCGCACCGTGGCGACGGTACGAAATCGCCCGGACCTCTTGTAGAGATCCGGGCGATGCCTTCGGTCATCCCGCGGCGTGCTTTTCCGCCGGGATCAGATGGTCCAGAGCCGTCCGTAGGTGATGACGGTGTCGCCGCCGGAGCTGGTCACCGCGACGAAGGGCCGAATGTTGGTCGGCCCCAGCACTCCGGTCACCGTGCCGTGGAACGCGCCGAGCCGGATGAACCCCTCATGTCCGGACACGGAGCCGCTGGCTACCTCGATCGTCTTGATGCCCGGCCCGAAGCCGACCTCCAGCTCGACCCCCAGGCGCGGAATCAAGCTGTCGATCTTCAGTACCGAATCGTCGCCGAGGTCCAGACCCAGACCCGGTGTCGAATATTCGAACCGGAGTCTGCCGTTGAGCGTGGCCGGGAACCCGACCTGGTAACCGATGGTGATCTTGCCGCTCCACTTGTCGGCGTTCGGGCCGGTGATGCGGTAGGCCGCCTCGCCGTGATGGAACCATTCCCGGGTCAACGGGTTTCCATCCAGCGGCGGCACGAAATCGATGCGGGTATCGGACTGGATCGCCTCGACCGTGCGCGAACTCTGGTCGACGATACTGTTGCTACTGTCGATCGCCGCGGCGGCCGACCCGTTCCCGATCGCCAATCCTGTTGCCAGGACCGAAGCCAACGCGAACATACGCACACTCCGAGCCCGGAGCTTGGTTTCCCTCATCTGAATCCCCTTTATATCCCCGCGCCCCGATGAGCGCCTGACGGTCAAGCGCGCGAGGCAACATTCCATCGTCCAGCTTCATCAGGGTGACAGTAAATAGTTGGTGTCATATCAACAGATCTGAGCCGAGCGAGCAACAAATCCGCTGCGACGCAGCGAATTCAGGGCGATCATACTCCTTTCACTGGTCCGTCCGGGTCGTCCAGAAACCATCGGCCCGCGAGTTCTGGAAAGCGCTCGCGGACCTCGGGTAGCAGGTCCGGAAGCGTCAGCAAGACCGAATCCGGCCGCGCCGCGAGCAATTCGGCGGGCGCGACGATCGGAACATCGGTGCCGGGCATGCGGCGGCCCTGCTTGGCCGGGGACGCGTCGGCCACCGCGGTGAGCACGCCGCGGTGCACGCCGGCGAGGCTGAACAGCGCGACCGCGCGCGATGCGGCGCCATAGGCGTAGACCCGAAGCCCCTGTGCGGATTGCGATTCCAGCCAGCCGCGCAGTGCCACGGCATGGGTGTCGGTGACCTGTTGCAGGCGGCGCAGCCCGTCGAGATCGAGCGGCCGGGACTCGGCCGCCAAGACAGCGCGCACGGAGTCGTCGGGTTCGGCGTCGCCGTGCACCGCCGCCAGCAGTACGGTGCCGCCGTAGAGATCGAACTGCCAGGCGGCGACGACGCTCATCCCGGCGTCTGCCAGCAACCGCAGCAGCGCCGCCAGCGAATAATAGGCAAAATGCCCGTGCCGCAACGCATTCCATTGACCGGAAGCCACGATGGTTGCCAGCGAGTGGTATTGCAGCAGCAGCATCCCGCCTGGCGCGGTCGCCGCCGCGCGGTGGGCGAACGCCGCGCGCTGGTCCGGTTCGTGCATGATCCCGAAGCAGTCGAGCACCACGTCCGCGGCGCCGCGCACCTCGCGGAACCCGCGCGCGGTAAGCAGCGGCACCCAGGTCCCGCCGTGCGGGCTGCCGAACTCCCGGACCGTCTGCCCACGCAGCAGCCCGGACACCCGCTCGACCGCGGCGGAAGCCTGATCCCGCAAGGCTTGTGGTTCCACCCCGCGGGGCTCCTCGGCCCGGGTGTCGTCCTCGGCGAGCTGTGCGAGCCCGCACTCGAGGCAGATGTCCATGCGCAGCGGATGCGCCGTCTCGTCCGGCCCGACCGGCGCGGCAGCGGGCGGAAAGTGGTCGGCCGCAGGCACTTTCCCCAGATCCAGGACCGGTCGCAGCGCGTCGCCGCGGCAGCCTCGGCAGACAATCACCACGGTTCCCCCTTGCTCATGCGACGATGACCCGGTGCGTATCGAGCGATGCGATCTGGCGGATGTCCTGCTGTTGATCCCACAGCCCCACCGTGACGATCGCGGCCTGTTCACCCGGACCTTCGACGCCGAGATCTTCGACGACTACTTGCAGGCCCCCGGCACCGCCGCGAGCTTCGTGCAGGACTCCCAATCCCGTTCGGCGCGGGGCGTCATGCGCGGCATGCACGGCCGCTCCGGGCGCGGCGAGGCCAAGCTGGTGCGCTGTGCCAACGGCGCCGTGCACGACGTTCTGGTCGACATCCGCCCGAATTCGCCGAGCTTCGGCCGGCAGCAGGCGTTCCGCCTCGACGACATCGACTTCCACACCCTCTACGTGCCGCCGGGGTTCCTGCACGGCTTCCAGGCGCTGTCGGTCTACGCCGATGTCTGCTATCGCATCGACCGCCCGCACGACCCGGCCGAGGACCTGGGCGTCGCCTACGACGACCCGGACCTCGGCATCGAGTGGCCGATGCCGGTGAGCATCGTCTCGGCCCGCGACGCCGCGGCTGGGAGCTGGGAACATCTGCTCAGGACCGTGTGGAGGGGCTGAGTCTGCGCATCGACTCGTCCAGCACACCGCGGTCGCGCAGCTGCTCCAGATGCGCGAGCCGGGTGAAGCGCTGAAAGAAGTCTTCGCTGGTCAGTCCGCGCGCGGTGTACTCCTGAGCGAGCTGGGCCGCGCCCGCAGGCACGCTCCACCAGGCCTTGAAACCGAGCTCCCGGCGCGCGGCCGAGAAGTCGACCCGGTAGGAGCGCGGGTCCGCGCCGCTCTCACCGGTGATCAGCAACGTGGACCCGGGCACCGCTTCCACCACCGCCTCCGCGATCTGCGCGACCGTCAGGTTGTTCTCCTCGGTGCCGACGTTGTACGCCCGGCAGTGGATCGCCTCGATCGGCGCGGTGAGGCAGGCGGCGAACGCCCACGCGATATCCCCGGCGTGCACCAGCGGCCGCCACGGGGTGCCGTCGGAGAGCACCTTCACCTCGCCGGTGAGGACCGCGTAGCCGACCAGATTGTTCAGCACGATGTCCGCGCGCAGGCGGGGCGAGAAACCGAAAGCCGTAGCGTTGCGCAGGAATACGGGGGAGAAGCTGTCGTCGGCGATGGCCGCGACGTCGTCCTCCACCCGCACTTTGCTCTCGGCGTAGGGCGTGAGCGGACGCAGCGGCGCGTCCTCGGCGACCAGGTCCGCGCCGCCGGCCCCGTATACCGAGCAGGTCGAGGCGTACAGGAAGCGCCGCACGCCGGCCGCTTTCGCCAGCTTCGCCAGCCGCACCGAGGCGTGGTGATTGATGTCGTAGGTGATCTGCGGTGCCAGCGCGCCGAGCGGATCGTTGGACAGCGCGGCCAGATGGATCACCGCGTCGAAGCCTTGCAACTGCTCCGCGGTGACATCACGCAGATCCACCGCGATCCCGGGTGGATCGCCGGGTAGCTCGCCGAGTACGCAATCCTCGAAGTATCCGGTGTCCAACCCGACCACGTCGTGGCCCGCGGCGCGCAGCACCGGGACCATGACCGTGCCTAGATATCCCTGGTGTCCGGTGACCAAAACCCGCATTCACTTGCCTCCCAACGCGATAACAGCTTTCTCCACGACGAACGCTTCGGCGTGCTGGGCGTGGCACTGCACCCCGCGCAGCCGGGACAGCCCGGTGAACGCCTGTTCGTCGAACCAATCCCGGCCGGCCTGGGACGGGTAGTGCTTGTGCAGGAGCCGCGCCTTCTCCTCGGCGACTTCGGTGGTCACCGGATGGAAAACGGTCGGCCGCGGGGTATCGGTCTCCCACTTGAGGATCTCGTAGCCCAGGATCAGGTGATCCCGGAACTCCGTCGGCGCCAGCTCGGCGAGCAGCCGATGATCCTGGTGCGCGTCCTCGCGATGCGGCGCGAACACCAGATCCGGATCGGTGCGGTCGCGAAAAGTACGCAACGCGTTCTTGATTCGATCCCAGTGCGCGGGCGCGCGGCCGTCGGGCACGTCGAGTACGGTCAAGGTGAGGTCGGCGTCCGGGCAGAAGGCCCGCAACGCCGACAGCTCCTCGTCCGCCCGCGGCGTCCCGGCGCCGGAGAGCACCAGCGCGCGCACCCGCAGGCCCGGCGTAGACCGGGCCAGGGTGAGCAGAGTCGCGCCCATGCCGATCGCGATATCGTCGCAATGCGCGCCGAGCACCGCGATTTCCGCCACGGGCGCGGCGGAAAGCGACATCACCTGTGCTGCTCCCACACCATCCACGGCCGCTTGCCGGTGCGGTAGGCGTCGTCGAGTTCGGCGCGTTCCTTGAAGGTGTCGGCCGGTTTCCAGAAGCCCAGATGCTGGTAGCCGAACAGCCTGCCCTGGCCGGCCAGCGCGCCACAGGCGTCGGCCACCAGGTCGCCGCCGCGCGGCAGCAGGTCGAAGACCTCCTGGGTGAGCACGAAGTAGCCGCCGTTCTCCCACAGCGGCATCCGCGAGACCGGCATGATGTCCTTGACCTCGCCGTTGGGGGTGAGATCCACGCAGTGGAACGACTGCTGCGGCGGCACCACCATCATCGAGGCGGCGGCGCCGGACTCCTCGAACTTGCCGATCATCGTGTCCAGCGGTGCGTCGGTGAGCACGTCGGCGTAGTTGGCCAGGAAGCGCTCGTCGCCGTCGAGGTAGGTGCGCACCCGCCGGAGCCGTTCGCCGATGGCCGATTCCACGCCCGTGTCGACGAAGGTGATGGACCAGTCGCTGATGTCCTCGCGGAGCAACTCGACCTGGCCGTCACGGATGACGAAGTCGTTGGAGACCGACTCGTCGTAGGTGCGGAAGAAGTTCTTGATGTGCGTGGCGCCGTAGCCCAGGCACAGGATGAACTCCTTGTGCCCGTAGTGGGCGTAGTAGCGCATGACATGCCACAGCAGCGGCCGCGGACCGACCAGCTGCATCGGTTTGGGCAGCAGGTCGGAGCCGTCGCGCATCCGCATGCCGTAGCCGCCACAGAAGAGCACTACCTTCATTCGTCTTCCCTCCCCGGGAAATGGGTGATTCCGGTGGACCCAGCACCGGTGGATTGGTCGGCGTTGACCGTAAGGTCCGCGTGATGCACTGTGGGCAGCGGATACACGAGCTCGCCGCCCCAAGCACCGACATGCCGCAGCTGCGCGGTGATCTCGGTTTCCAGGTTCCACGGCAGCACCAGCACCACATCGGGCCGGTCCACGTCGATCCGCTCGGGCGCGTGGATCGGAATCCGCGTGCCGGGCGTGAATCTGCCGTGCTTGTAAGGGTTTCGGTCGACTGTGTACTCCAGCAGGTCCGGGCGGATCCCGCAATAGTTGAGCAGCGTGTTGCCCTTGCCGGGCGCGCCGTAACCGACCACTCGTTTTCCGGCGGCGCGCATGTCGAGCAGGAACCGCAGCACGTCCTGCCGGACCTGCTGAGCGTGCGGGGCGAAGCCGGCGTAGCCCGCGGGGGAGTGCAGGCCGGCCGCGCGCTCCAGCGCCAGGACTTCCTCGACCGAGGCGTCCGGTTCGGCGACCGCGTCCGGCCGCGCCCACAGCCGGATCGAACCACCGTGTGTGCCAAGCAGTTCCACCTGGACCACGGTCAACCCGGCGGTCGCGAGCGCGCGCTGCGCCGCGAGCACCGTGTAGTACTGGAAATGCTCGTGGTAGATGGTGTCGAACTGGCCGAGCCGAATCAGGTTGTAGGCGTGATGCACCTCGATCGAGAGCCAGCCGTCGTCGGCCAGCAGCGCCCGCAGCGACCGGGTGAAGCCGCGCAGGTCGGGGACGTGGGCGTAGACGTTGTTGGCGACCACCAGGTTCGCCGGCCCGTGTGCGTAGCGCACTTTCGCCGCCGAATCCTCGTCCAGGAACGCGGTTTCGGTCGGCACGCCGGCCGCGCGGGCCGCGGCCCCGACATTCACCGAGGGCTCGATGCCCAGGCAGGGGACGCCCGCGGCGACCAGGTGCCGGAGCAGGTAGCCGTCGTTGCTCGCGGCTTCCACGACGAAAGACTCGGATCCCAGGCCCAGCTTCGCGATGGCCTGCTCGACGAAGGATTCGGCGTGGCGCACCCAGCTTTCCGAATACGACGCGAAATACGCGTACTCGGTAAATGTTTCCTCGGGGGTGATCAGCGCGGGGATCTGCAATAACAGGCAGTTCTCGCAGAGGCGTAGGTGCAGTGGGTAGGTCGGCTCGGCAAGATCGAGTTCCGCCGCCGTCAAGAACTTTTCGCACGGCGGTGTGGCACCGAGGTCGAGCACGCTCGACACCCGCTCGGAATCACACAGTCGACAACGCATGCAGCACCCACCATCGCCGGAGAAGTTTCTACGCCCGGCGCATCGCCGGCACGCCCGTTAGTTCGACCCGATCCAGTGAGACGTTACAACGAATGCCCTGCTTGGCGGGGGCGAAATCAACTGGGAGGTAGCGGGTTCCGGACGAGTTGGGGGTGGTTCTGACCGGTAGCATACCGACCGCTACCCCGATACCCACCGCACCCAGCCCCTATTGCCTAGGGGCTTCGGACCGCCGAAGATCTGTCACCAGGCCATTTCTCGCGCGAAGATCATTCTCCGTGGGGGAGTAAACCGACCGGCCGAATTTTAGCTACCCTACGGAATACTCTGCGCCCCAGATGAATCCGTAGGTGAACCCGATTGTGTTCTGTAACAATTACCGGTTGGCCGCCGAATGACCGAACACCCCAGGCGGTTGATGCTTGCCGCGGGGACCGATCGACGGTGATCGGGGGTGACAATTCTCTCTCCCAGGGGGAGGTGCGTGTTCCATGAGCTTCGAGCTCACCGACGACGACGATCTCGAGGAATCGAGACGCTCGCGAATCGTGCCGCGTTCGGATCGTGAACGCTGGCAGGCTGAGTATGTAAGGCGCTTGGGCGCAACGGATTTCGCCGTCATCGCGGCTGCCGTCGGGCTAGCGCAGATCATCCGCTTCGGCGGTCCGGCGGCCGAGCCGCTGGCCATGCCGCTGCCCTACGAAGTCGGCTACACCGTGGTCTCGGTGCTGCTGGCGCTGGCCTGGATGGTTTTCCTGGCCAGCAGCAATACCCGATCGCCGCAGGTGGTCGGCAGTGGCACCGAGGAATACCGGCGCCTGGTCTCGGCGACCCTGCGGCTGTTCGGCCTGATCGCGATCCTGTCGCTGATCATGCATGTCGAATTTGCCCGCGGGTATCTGGCGATCGCGTTGCCGCTCGGCCTGTTCGGGCTGATGCTCAGCCGGCTGGGCTGGCGGGTGCACGCGCGCCGGCGGCGGCGCGAACGCGGCGAGTACCTGGCCTCGGTGCTGGTGGTCGGTTCGCCGGCGGCGGCCAAGGCGATGGCGGTCGCCTTCTCCGAGGACCCGGCCTCCGGGTATCGCGTTGTCGGCGTGTGTATCCCGGACGGTCCCGCCTCCACCACCGAATACGCCCTGGCGGCCTCGGGGCGCAGCTTCTCGGTGGTCGGGGACGATCGCTCGGTGCTGGAGGCGGTGCGGCACAGCCGCGCCGACACCGTCGCGGTGACCGCCACCGACTATCTCGGCCCCGCCGAACTGCGCCGCATGGCCTGGGAACTCGATCCGCTCGGCGTCGAGCTCATCGTCACCCCGGGCGTCGTCGACATCGCCGGCACCCGGCTGACCAACCGGCTCGTCGCGGGCATGCCGATGCTGCACATCGCCAAACCCCAGTACGACCGCGCCAAGTCGACCGGCAAAGCGGTGTTCGACGTCTGTTTCGCGGGCGGTGTGCTCCTGGCCATCGCGCCCGCGCTGCTGACGATCGCGCTGCTGGTGAAGCTCACCAGTTCCGGACCGGTGTTCTACCTGTCCGAGCGAATCGGGCGGGGCGGCAAGCCCTTCCAGATGATCAAGTTCCGCAGCATGTACGTCGGTGCGGAGCGCGAAGCCGCAGCACTCATCGAGCAGCAAGGCGGCAACCCGCTGAACTGGAAGATGAAGGAAGATCCGCGGATCACCCCGTTCGGCAAGGTGATCCGCAAGTTCAGCCTGGACGAACTGCCGCAATTCCTGAACGTGCTGCGCGGCGACATGAGCGTCGTCGGGCCGCGGCCGCAGGTGCAACGCGAAGTCGACACCTACGACAAGGAGATTCGCCGCCGGTTGCTGGTCAAGCCGGGAATCACCGGGCTGTGGCAGGTCAGCGGGCGTTCGGATCTCAGCCCCGAGGACTCGGTCCGGCTGGACCTGTCCTATGTCGAGAACTGGTCGATGGTGCTGGATCTGCTGCTCATCGCGCGCACCATCAGCGCGGTCGCCAAGGGCGAGGGAGCGTACTGATGATCCTGGTCACCGGCGCGGGCGGGTATCTGGGATCGGTGCTGGTGCCGCGGCTGCTCGCCCTCGGGCATCCGGTGACGGCGGTCGACCCGGGCTACTTCGGCGACGTGCTGGCCGCGCATCCGCGGTTGCGGATCCATCGTGGGGACGTGCGGCACCTGGCGCCGGCGCTGCTCGACGGGGTCGAGGTGGTGATCTCGCTGGCGGCGATCAGCAATGATCAAGCCGGGCGGTTGAATCCACGCTGGACGACCGCGGTGAACGAGACCGCGGTCGCCCGGCTGGCGGGGCTCGCGCGCGCGGCCGGGGCCCGGCTCTTTCTGCACGCCTCCACCTGCGGGGTGTACGGCGCGGCCGATGTGCTGCTGGACGAGTCCGCGCCGCTGGCACCGCTGTCGGAATACACCCGGTCCAAAGTCGCCGCCGAGCAGGCACTTACCCGCGCGGCCACGCCGGAATTCCGGACGGTGTCGCTGCGGCTGGGGACGCTGTGCGGGCTGGCGGCGCGGATGCGGGTGGATCTGGCCGTGCACAACATGACCCACCACGCGCTTACCCAGGGCGCGGTCGGGATCGACGGGGAGGGCGCGCAGTGGCGGCCGTTCCTGCACGTGCGCGACGCAGCGGCCGCGTTCGTCACCTGCCTGGACCTGGCGCTGGCGCACGCGGTCTACAACGTCGTCGGGCAGAACATGCGGGTGCGCGATCTGGCGGAGCTGGTGTCCAAGCAGTTCGACGGCATCGACGTGCGCAGGCGCAGCAGCACCAACGACAACCGGAATTATCGCGTCTCAGGTGAGCTGTTCACCGCCGAAACCGGTTTCGCCCCGGCGTATTCCGTGGCGGACGCGATCAAGGAAGTGCGGGGGTATCTGGAGATCCCGGAGCAGCTCGCGGCGGTGCGGGAGGCTCGTTTCTCGACCGCGGCCACCATGGAACGCATCCTGGTCACCCCGGCGATCGCGGGCGGCGAGCCCGTCCGGCGCGAACCGCTTCCGCTGGCGGTGCCGCTGATCGGGGCCGCCGAGGAAGCCGAGGTGCTGGATACGCTGCGCTCCGGGTGGCTCACCACCGGCCCGAAAACCCAGCGTTTCGAGCGGATGTGCGCGGATTACCTCGGAGCCGGGCACGCCATCGCCACGAACTCCTGCACCGGGGCGCTGCACGTCGGGCTGGCCGCCGCGGGGATCGGGCCCGGTGATGAGGTGATCACCTCGCCGATCACCTGGCCGGCCACCGCGAATGTGATCGTGCACCTCGGTGCGACACCGGTTTTCGCCGACGTCGAACCCGATACCGGCAATATCGATCCGGCCGCGGTGGCGGCCGCGGTGAGTCCTCGAACGAAAGCCATTGTGCCCGTGCATCTTGCCGGTCAGCCGTGCGATATGGACGCGCTGGGCGCGCTGGCCGGGAAGCACGGCCTGCTGGTGCTGGAGGACGCCGCCCACGCCATCGGAGCGGAGTACGGCGGCCGCAAGATCGGCCGGCTCAGCGACCTGACGGCGTTCAGTTTCTATCCGACCAAGAACATGACCACCATCGAAGGCGGTCTGCTGGTCACCGAAGACGACCGCCTCGCCGACCGGGCCCGGATGCTCAGCATGCACGGCATCAGCCGCGACGCCTGGAAACGGCACTCCGCCACCGGATCTCCGCACTGGCAGTTGTTCGAACCCGGCTACAAATACAACATGCCCGACATCTCGGCGTCGCTCGGCCTGCACCAACTGCCGCGTCTCGATGACTTCATCCGGGTGCGCGCCGGCTACGCCGCACGCTACGACGAACACTTCGCCGACCTGCCCGCGATCACCACGCTGGCCCGGCGCGCGGGTTCCCGGCATGCCCATCACCTGTACGTGATCGCTCTCGAACTCGATCGCCTGGCGCTGGACCGCGACGAGTTCATGGCCGCGCTGCGCGCCGAAAACATCGGCAGCGGAATTCATTTCAACTCCCTGCACCTGCAACCCTACTTCCGTTCGCGCGGCCTCACACCCGACGCCTGCCCGAACGCCCGCGACCTCTCCGGCCGCATCCTCTCGCTGCCGCTCTACCCCAAGATGTCGCTCGCGGATGTCGACGACGTCGCGGCCGCGGTCACCAAACTCGCCCGCACCTACCAGCGCTGATCTGTACCGCGGTTTGCGGTGGTCGTCAGGGGGAATTTCGAACCCCCGCGAGCGAATGGAGACGGCCCCATGTCCGAGATGAACAAGCGCAATCTCATCTACTTCGAGAATCCGTCCATGCGAGGCTTGTACGACACCATGGAGCAGTGGCAGCATGCCAACGGCCGCCGGCTGCTGTCGATCAGCGTCCAGCCCGACGGCGACAACTACTGCTGCATCGCGCTCACCAACCCGACCGAAGTCGTGATCACCAGCGAGGACGGTCACAACCACGCGAACGTCAGCCGCTTCGGCATGCTGGCGGTCGACGCGCAATAGCCACCGCTGAGACGCTGGGACATGGGTTCGAGAGTCTCGCTCATGGAGGCGCGAGCACCTGCGGGGTTCTACTTGTCTCGACCCACAGGAGAACCCATGACTCAGAACAATCGTCCCTCGTACCTGAGCTTCGGCCTGGCCTGGCTACTGGGCTACGGCGCATTCGCTCTCAGCTACGGCTCCGACCCGCCAGTGCCCGCCGCGCTGGCCGGCGCCCTCTTGTTCGGCGGCCTCGTGCTGGCCCTGGTCATCACCGGAGTCGGAGCCGCCCGCGCACTGCGCGGCGCGCACGGCCGCGACGCCGTCATCGGGAAGTTGCTGGCCGCCGCTTGGCTGATCGGCTTCGGCGCGCTGTCGATCCTCATCCAGGCCGCGAGCACGGCGCTGGACGAGCCCGAGGTTCAGACGTTGCTGTGGCCGACCGGAGCCGGTCTGGTCGTCGGAATGATCTATCTCGCAGGCGGGGTCGCCTACCGCGATGCCCTGCAATACGCCCTCGGCGCCTGGCTCGCCCTGCTCTCCTCGGCCGCCCTGTTCCTGAACGGAGCGAACCTGTACTGGGCTCTGGCCGTGATCGGCGGCGGCGGATACCTGGTCGCCGCAGTGCTGGAGCCGCGGCGGTCTACCGCCGAGTCCGGGCACGCAGTGCGCGATCCAGCTGTGCGTAGCCGATAACGACCGCGGCCAGGACGGCGCACTGGAAGCCGATATTCGCCCAGTGCCCGTCCACGGCCACCAGCAGAAGTCCGAACAGCGCGCCCGCCATGCTCGCCCCGAAACAGAGGGCGAGCTGGTGCCGCGGCGACCAGGCTCGACGAATCCATCGCCGCACCAGCAAAGCCGCTGCGGCGGCGAACAGCAGAGCGCCGACGGTCCACCACACGAACGAGATCGGGCCGCCGATGAAGGCGACCAGGAACAGCGCGAACCAGCCCAGGCCGGCGGCCAGCCCGAATAGGCCCAGCATCCTTCGACTCGGCATTCGGCCCGTCCGTGCGAACCTTCCGACGCACTTCGAACTCGCCCAGATCAGCACCGCCACCGCGGCGATCGTGGCAGCCCCGGGTAGCCAGGGCAACCGGAAGTCCGACCGCAGCAGCGAGACCATCAGGAATATGGCTGTGCCACAGGCGAACACGAGGCTGAGTGCGGCGGCCGAGCGTCGGGTCAGCCACGGTGCGCGGCTGCTGGCCGGAAAGGCGAGATGGACGACCGCGATGGGAATCAGCACGCTCCACACGACGTGGTAACCGCACACCACGACCGCCCAGAACCAGTTGACGCCCAGCGCATTTCCATACACCGGCGTGCCGTC
The DNA here is from genome assembly GCF_040681285.1 of Nocardia sp. NPDC051832. Taxonomy (NCBI): domain Bacteria; kingdom Bacillati; phylum Actinomycetota; class Actinomycetes; order Mycobacteriales; family Nocardiaceae; genus Nocardia; species Nocardia sp. NPDC051832. The sequence continues at coordinate 77,428 of NZ_JBFAYL010000004.1, read as the reverse complement.
CATGCCGACGGGATTGAACACCGTCTGGAGGGCGATCCCCTCCTCGACCAGCGCGAAGGCGCAGCCGAGCAGCACGAGTCCCCAGCCGTTGATATCCCAGCGTTGGGCCAGCTCGCGGATCAGCACCACACCGGCCCCGTAGAAACACGCGATCCCGAGCACGCGTAGCGGCTCACCGAAATAACTCAATCGCAGTGACGCACCGAGGACTTCGCCCAGCGCGGGCGCGAGAACGAACAGTGTGAGTACGGCGTACCGCTTCTCTCGCATGCCGCGACATTAACAGAGTGGCTACTCTAATAACTATCCGTCTCTAGGATGACTTCCGTGCCGCGCCCCATCGATCCCGAGCGCCACCGCGCCCGCCGCCTCCAGATCATCGACGCCGGTCTGACCGCTTTCGCCGAACACGGCTACGCCGGCGCGACGACCGCGATCATCTGCCGCACGGCCGGCATCGGCTCGGGCACGTTCTTCCACTACTTCCCCACGAAAGACGCCCTGCTGGTGGCGATCGTCGACCACAGCACCGCCGAAACCCGTGAATTCTTCGACCAGCACGCCGCCACCCCCGACCCCCGCACCGTGCTCTTCGGCTACCTCGACCACGCCGTCGCCGGCCTCCTCGACCCCCGGGCCGCCGGTTTCATCTCGGTCGTCGGCGGGCTCACCCACCGCCCCGAAATCGCCCGCGCCCTGCACCTCGACAACGAAACCGCCCATGCCGCCTTGCGATCCACCCTGCGCGCCGCCCAGCAGCACCACCGTGTCCGCACCGACGTCAACGCCGAACGCCTCGCGGACTGGATCCTGCTGTTGCTGGACGGTTTCGCCGCCCGCGTCACCACCAGCCCGAACTTCGCCGCCGCCAGGGAAACCGACATGCTCACCGAACAGGTCACCTTCCTGCTCGCCGGTCCGCCGGGCGAGACTGGGACCGGTCCGACTTTCGAGGCTATCGATTAGGAGTGGGCAGATGGACCTGCACAGCGTCATGTGTGTACGGGATCGCGAGCAGGCCGCAGTCTGGTACGAGAAGTTCTTCGGGCGAGCCGCCGACGAGGTAATCGGCGAGGAGTATCTCTGGCAAGTCGGCGAGAACGCGTGGATCGTGGTCGATGATCAGGCGGTGCGGCAGCCGCGGGTGGGCACGGCGATGGTGACGTTCGGGGTGACAGATCTCGATGAGATCCTCGCGCGGCTCGCGGACAACGGAATCGAGCACGAGCCGGTGGAGACATACGGCAACGGAGTACGGCACGTCGAGGTGCTCGACCCGGATGGGAACAGCCTGTCGCTCGCGCAAGGGCCCGCCGAGTAGACCGCCGAGGTGGCTGGCCCGCGATGCCATGATCATCGGATGAGCGAGAAGCACTTGGTGTACTGCCGGATCGAGCGTGACGGCGCGGTGCTGCTGATTCGACGGGCTCAGGGAGTGTTCCTGGCGGGCCGCTGGGAGTTGCCGGGCGGCGGCATCGAACCGGGAGAGCGTGCCGAGCAAGCCGCGGTCCGGGAAGTGGCGGAAGAGACGGGGCTGGCGGTCGAGGTCACCGGCGAACGGTCCGCGCACTCCTGGATGGATGTGGCGGGACGGCCGCTACGGATCCATGCGCGGGTCTTCGACGTGTCCGAAAGCGGCAGGGGTGCGGTGACTCTCAATCCAGCGGAGCATGACGACCACGCTTGGTGCACGGCGGAACAGGCGGTAGCCCTCGACCTTGCCGAGCATTTCCGGGGCGCGCTGCGCTAGCGCCCGGTCGCCCCGTCGATCAGCTCGCGGAGGATGTCGGCGTGGCCCGCGTGGCGGCCGGTCTCCTCGATCATGTGGGTGAGGGCCCAGCGGACGCTGGGGGCACGGCGGTCCGGCCGGAGCGGTGCGCCGAGGTCGGTGCACTCGCCGAGGGCTTTGTTGGCGTGCTCGACCGCGGTCCGGTAGCGGGCGACGACGTCGGCCACGGTGTCCGACGGGGCGGCGTGGAAGGTAGCCTGCCAGTCGGTGACCTTGTCCCCGAGGAACATCGAGCGCTCGACGTGTGTCAGGTGCTCGAGCAGACCGAGCAGATTCGTGCCCGATGGCACTCCAGCTGTGCGGACCTGCGGCTCAGGGGCGTCGTCGACCTTCGCGGCGATGGAGTTACGCAAGTAGTCGAGAAATCCGCGGAGCACCTCGATTTCGCTGCTGCCGGTGCGCGGGGGCGGGGCGTCGCGGTGACGGGTGGGCATGATCGGTCTCCTTACGCGGTGCGGCGGATGAGCAGGACGTGGTCGGTGACCTCGGCGGTGCTCCCGTCGGGTCCGGTCGCGATTCGCCGGGGTGCGTCGGCCCGCTCGACGGTCCACGCCGAGGGGTCCAGTGCGATCCCCGCGGCGACCTCCGCCGGGGTGGGGAAGTGGATATCGGAGTCCTGGTGCCACGACCACGGCGCGGTGGACCCGTGGTCGACGACCAGGAGCAGGCCGCCGGGTCGCAGCGCGTGCGCTGCCGTGCGCAGGACCGTCGACCGGTCCAGATCGAAGGGGGTGTGCAGGTAGTGGGCCGAGATCAGGTCGAAGACGCCCGTGGGGAACGAGTCGCGCAGGTCGTGCCGCCCGGCGGTGATTCGATCGTCCAGCCCGCTGGTGCGGGCGTGCTCGGCCAGTCGCTGGACCGCCACGGCCGAAATGTCGACCGCCGTGACCCGCCACCCTCGCCGCGCGAGCCACAGCGCGTCCCCGCCGCCACCGCATCCGATATCCAGCGCGGTACCGGGCTTGCCCGTAATCATCTCGGTGAGAACGTGATTCGGCTGCGGGTCGTGCGTCGGCCGGTTCGCGTAGACATTGTCCCAGAATGCGACCGCATCGGTGATTGTCATCGAGGCTCCTTTCGTCGGATGCCCCAGTCTCGCCATACCCGCCACGATCTGGCACGCAAACTTGCGGTTCCGGCAAGATGGGCTCGTGGACCCTGAGACGGAGAACGTGCTCGACTCGGTAGGCCCGCGCCTGCGCGCACTGCGCCGGGACCGCGGCATCACCCTCGCCGACGTCGCCGCGACGACCGGAGTGTCGGAAAGCACCCTGTCCCGCCTGGAGAGCGGCCAGCGCCGAGCCAGCCTGGAACTACTGCTGCCGCTGGCCCGCACCTACAACGTCCCGCTGGACGATCTCGTCGGCGCCCCGCGCACCGGCGACCCCCGGATCCACCTGAAACCGATCCACCGCTACGGGATGGTCTTCATTCCGCTGTCCCGGCGGCCCGGCGGCACCCAGGCCTTCAAGATGATCATTCCGGCCGGCCCGAAACCCCTGGAGCCGACACCGCAGACGCACGAGGGTTTCGAATGGCTGTACGTCCTGAACGGCCGCCTGCGCCTGATCGTCGGCGAACGTGACCTGACCTTGTCGGCGGGCGAGGCCGCCGAATTCGACACGTCGCTGCCGCACTGGCTGGGCAGTGCGGACGGCGGCGCGGTCGAGGTGCTCATTCTGTTCGGTCTGCACGGGACACGCGCGCACGTCCACCCCGGCCGGGACGTCAACCCGCCGGCGTGAGGGCCGGAACCTGCCAGTCGCCGGCCAGCGCCCGCTGCTGCGGCGCGTACAGCCGCAGGCTGAGCGAGAATTTGCCCGAGGCGGGGATGGGCAGCCAATTCGCTCGTGGGACAGCAGGTCCCGGGTCGGCGCTCTGCACCGCGATCTCGACCGAGCCGTCGGGATTCGGGACCACCGGGGTCTCGTGCCCGATGGCGTAGATCCCGGCCGCGTTGGGCACGAGGTAGCTGTCGGCGTCGTAGGCGGTCAACGACCAGAACGCGTCCACCGGCGGCAACTGCCCGGCGGCGAAACGCAGCCGGTAGGGGATCGGGCGGCCGTTGTCGTCGGCAGTGGTGAAGATGGTCGGGTAGATGGAGTCCTCGGCGAGATTCGCGCCGAGCGCCTGCATCGCGGTGCGGGCGCGCAGCGCGTAATTCGTGCCATAGGCGCCGAGGTCGGTGGTGAACAGCCAGCCGTTCTGGTTCTCGGATTTCGGGTCCTGGTAGGACGGGATCTGCGTTTTCGCCTGGGCCGCACCGTCATTGAGGATGCCGGCGGATCCCGGATCGACGGTCGCGCCCGGCTTGATGCCGAGGGTGGCGAACCGCTCCAGTGCGGGAGCGTCGTCGGGTGCGGGTGGATTCGCGGCCATCAGCGCGCACATGCGGTTGAAGAACGCCGGACCGTCCATGGCCGCGACCTGCTTCGGCGGTGGGACCGCGGCCGGGTCCGGCGTGTACGGGCGACCGGGCGAATCGGTGTCACCCCGCTGCCAAGCGCTGAGCGGGACCAGTTTCAGCTTGTCTTGCAGTGCTCGGACGTTGCCGACGTCCTCGGCGCCCCTGACCTCGATGCGGCCGATGATCCAGGCGATGTCGGTGGGCATCCCGAGTTGGGTCATACCGTCGGGCACCTGGCCCCGCCAGCCCGGACCGGTCACTAGGTAGGTGTACGGGGGCGTGGTCGACCCCTCGCGTACCTCCGGGCGAATGTTGCTGGGATTGTGCTGTGTGTTGCTCCAGGCGTCGAGGATCTGCATCAGCCAGTAGCGGCCCGGTTCGATCGCGGGCACTTGGAGCACCAGCGGTTCGGTGTGCAGGTTCAGCCAGGCTTGGGAGTAGAGCGTGTCCAGGTTCAATCGCACCACGAGGCGCTCGGTCGGGTCCGGGAGGGAGACCGCGTTGGCGAATTGGTTGTCCGCGCCGGCCGCGGCCCGGGTCGCGTCCATCAGAACCAAGGGGTAGCCGAATGTGTAGGCCTCGGCGGCAACGTCTTTCGGATTGCCGGACGGCGTGGTCGTGGTCGAGCTCGACGAGGACGATCCGCTGTCGGAGCCGCATGCGGTGAGGGCGAGGCCGGCTACCGCCGTCGTACCGAGCAGCCAGCGCCTCGATAGCCGGCGGGGGAGCGGGTTGTTCGAGGCGTCCATTTTGTCAAGCCTTCCGTGTCGGTGCCAACGGTGATCGTCGCGGTACAGGGAGGTCTAGCAATCTGGTTGCCTGAGATTAGCAACAAGTTGGTCCGCTTTCGGCAGCTTCGCTAGCGGAGTATGGTCCCATCTATACGGCACCGTATAACAGGAGGATCGACATGGCACTTCCCCCAGGTCAACGCGCTGTCGAAGGATTCCCGCGCTTCGGCACCCACCTGCACCACCCGCCGCCGGAGGTGCCCGCCGAACCGGTCATCGAGCTCGGCGGAGCACTAACCGAGACCGTCGAGGTGGCCGAACTCGCGGGTCTGCCCCGGAAAGAACTGCGGGCGGACTTCCACTGCGTCGCGGGCTGGTCGGCGACGGGACTGCTGTGGGAAGGGATCCCCTTCGCGGCCTTCTATCGCACGCGGGTCGAACCGCTGCTCGACAGCCCGGTCAGCCATGTCATCTTCGAAGGTCTCGACGGCTTCCAGTCCATCGTGGTCCTCGAGGACGCCTTGGCCGACGACGTGCTGATCGCCGACCGTCTCAACGGGCAACCTCTCGACAGCGACCACGGCGCGCCGGTACGGCTGGTCAGCCCCAGCCAGTACGGGTTCATCAACACGAAACACCTGTGCCGCATCGAATTCCACACCACCGAGCCGCCGATCCAGGACCGCTGGTCACCGCTCGCGTCGCATCCCCGGGCGCGGGTCTGGGCGGAGGAACGCCACCGGCGTCTGCCCGGCCGGGTGGTGCGCCCGGTCTACCGATCGCTGATCGGGCCGATCCGGGCGCTCAGCGCCAAGGGGAGCCGGACCCGGTAACTCCTAGCGGGTGAACCACTCGGTGAGGATGTCGTCCACCGTCTTGGCGATCGGCAGCTGCGGGGCGGGTTCGATGCCGGGCTCCTCGGCCAGTGGGTGGGCCAGGTCGGGCACCGTGACGACCTCGGCGTCGGCGCCGTGTGCGCGCAGCGCGTGCACCAGTGCGCCGGCATCCGCCCGGAACTGCGGGAAGTCCAGCTCCCCGCTCACCACCAAAACCCTTGCGCGGTCACCGATCTCCCCGGCCCGCGCGACGAAGTCGAGCCGGTCGGCGACGGCGTTCGCCTCGGCGTCCCACGGATAGGGCTGCTCGGTCATCTTCTCGATCAGTCCCACCACCGACCGTGCGCGGATCGCCGGATTCACCAGCGCCGCCGCCCGCACCGGAACCACACCCCGCGCCAGCGTCAGCAACGCGACCCCGCCGCCGAGCGATCCGCCCACAAGGTCGATCGGCCCCGGAGCAACCGGCAACTGTTCGCACAACGCCGCCAACGCGGCCGGGAACTCCTCGGCCGCACCGCTGATCATCCGATCGGTGTAGGCCCGCAGCGAATCTCGTCGCACCAGCTCCAGCCCGGCATCCATCGTCCCGTTCACCATCCGCGCCCCACAGAACGGCATACCCAAATACACCCGCCAAGCCGGAACACCGGCCATCGGCAGCGCTGCGGCGAACGCGGCATCCGACCGCGGCGCGTCGAGCATGTGCCACGCCACCACCAGCGGAGCCGGCCCCGCAACCCCCTCCGGCGGCAACGCGGTGAACGGGACTCCTGCGGCAAAGCCGGTGATCGGTTCCATGCTCGGATCGTAGGAGTCCCTCACGACGCCCCGAAACAACTTCTGCTCTGGGCGAACTCGATGCCGCGGGAACCTGTCGCCGGTGACGCCCCCCGATCGAACCGACGCCCGCGACGCTGGACGCGTGTGCAGGTCGGCACATAGAGGTGGCCGCCGAGGCCGCGCTGCCGCCGTCGGTGACAGCACGCTGATCCGGGCTCGTGGTAGCACGCTGTCGCGTCGGCTCGGGCGGCGCGACACTGGCAGGCATGGCGACGACAGCGCTGCCGAATGAGGAAGCGGCACAACGGTTCTTCCTCGAACTGGCGGGGACGTGCGCGGTGGTCGGTGGCATCGGGTTCATCCTGGTGGGCACCGCGCACGGGGATCTCCCCGATGAGGATGTGACGGCCGCGCTGCGGTTCGTCGCCGACGATCCGCACTGGTATCTCACCCATCTCGCCGGGATCGTGTGCGTCCTGCTCTGGGTCGTGGCGTTGATGGGTCTGGCGTACTCGCTGGCGGGCCCCGCCGCGTTCGCGCTGGGCCGAACGGCGGTGGCGAGCATGGGGATCGGCGCCGCCGTGTTCGTCGTCGACTACACCATCGACGGCTATGCCTTCAAGCGCATCGCCGACGAATGGGCGGCGGCGGGCGCCTCGGCGGAGAACCAGCTAGCGGTGGCCGAGTCCATGTTCGCGGTGCTGTACGGCACGGTGACGGCGTCGGCGACATGGACCTTCGGCCTGCCCTTCCTGCTGATCGGGCTGGCGGTGGCGTTCGGGCGGGGCTACCCACGCTGGCTGGGCTGGGTTGTCGCCGTGACCGGGGCGGGCAGCGTATTCGGCGGCATCGCCACATACTTGGCCTGGCACCCGAGCGCCGGTTTCGTCGCCGCACTGGCGTTCAACGCCGCGTCGACGATCTGGCTGGCGGTAATGGGCATTCTCATGCTGCGCCGTGGATTCAAGACACGATCCACCGCGCGGCAATAACGCGAGTCAGGTCGCGACTTTCTCCTCTTCGAGCGACCCGCGAACCATCTCGAGCAACTCTTGTCCCTCCTGGTGCTGATGCACCGAGATGGCGTGCTCATAAGCGGCCCGCACAACCTCGTCTTCCTCACCGGAGATGGTCAGCGTGCAATTGGATTCACTGGGGAACCTGCGGCAGTCAGCTACTTTTCTCGTCATCGAAACGCCTCCTGAGAAGCAAATATGGTGCCAACTTCAACGGTAGACCCACTGAGCCGGGAAATGGCGAGAATGTTGCTGTGGATTTGTCACCGCGATATCTCCACATTGTCGGCACGGCTCGAACAATCCCGTGCGATAGGCTCGCGGCCGGTGCGGCGATCTGTGGGAGGATTTGAATAATGGTGTGGGGCAAGGTATTCGGATGCTGTCTGCTCGCGTTGCCAGCACTGCTCGCCTGTTCGTCCGACCCCGGCGAAGTCGGCCCCGCGGTCACATCCTCGTCAGTCGCCGCCCCGAGCTCGACGGCGCGATCCGCGTACTCGGACCCATCGACCCCCGTGCCGACGCCGGTAGCGGCCCCTGCGGAAGCCGAGCAGCTGATCGGGGCCTGGCGGTCGGTACAGGACCGGACCGAGATACGGACCTTCTACGCGGACGGCACCACAGCGGATCGAGCCGGCGCCGGCCCACCCTGGCGCGCACGCTGGGATTGGGTGTCGCCCGCGAGCGTGCCGAGGATTCCGGACACGGTCGACCGTCCGGTCCTCCGATTGATCACCATCGACGACTCGGGCACCCTCCAACCCGGCGAGGTGTATTTCTACGGCGTCACCTTTGCTGACCCGGACACCCTCTCGCTCGTCTATTTCGGCGGCCTCGGCCGGCCGCTGGATTTCACCCGTGTCCCAGCATGAGAATTCGCGGGACCGCGATGTCGCCCAGGCCGATCGAGCCGCCCGGATGGCCGAAGGCTGGTCCCGGTCTGTGCTGGCGCGTGGAAACTCTCTGGCCTGCATGCGATCTCGGTCGATAGGGTGCGGTATATGCGGAGGAGATTGCGTCGGCTGCGATTCGGCGGGCGTGAGTTCACCTGGCGCGCCGAGATCAGCACTGTCCAGGGTGACGGCGGCGATCGCCATCGCTGTATCTCCGTCCGGGTCTGGGGTGCGGGTAAGAACAGCCGGCCTGTGGTGGTGGACCTGCTGTCGAAGAGCGTGGGCGACGGATGGGAACCGGCCGCGACGGACAGCGCGTATCCGGAGGCCCGGGACATCCGGCTCGTGATCGATAGCGCCCTGGCGCTCGGCTGGGAGATCGAGGCTCGTGGCGGCCTGTTCCGGCTGGCCGAAAGCTCCGGGCTGGAGTTGCCCGAGTTCTTGATCACCGACCGTTTGTGGCGAGCGGATGCTCCCGATCCGACCGCCCGCGTGCTCGGAGCCGGTCGGGATCAGGTGTAGATCACCGCCTCGGTGTGGCTCAGCTGAGATGCCGGGACCGGTGACATGCTGGGACGATGGCGATTCTGCTGGCGGTGTTGTCCATGTGTATGACGCTGGTCGGTGGCTTGGTGGCCGTGCGGATCGGTGAGCGCAAACGCCTCGTGCTCGGACTGGCGGCCGGGGTGATGCTCGGCGTGGTCGCCTTCGATCTGATGCCCGAAGCGCTCGAGCAAGAGCAGCACGAAGCCTTCGGTGTTCCGGTGCCGCTGCTGGCCGCGGTCGTCGGCTTCCTGACGGTGCACGTCATGGAGCGCACGGTCGCCCTACACACCGGGTACGAGGACGAATTCGGTGCACACCACCACGGATTCGAATCGGTGGGCCTGCTGGCAGCCTCCGGACTGGTGTTCCACAGCATGCTCGACGGCCTCAGTATCGGCTTCGGCTTCCAGGCCGGCGCGAGCGTCGGCGTCGCGGTCGCCATTGCCGTCATCTGCCACGACTTCGCCGACGGTTTCAACACTTTCACCATCGCCACCCTCTACGGCAATCAACGCCGCCGTGGCTACATCCTGCTCGGCCTCGACGCCATCGCGCCCGTGGTCGGCGCGGTCATCGGCACCCTGGTGCGGGTGCCCCCGGAGCTGGTCGGCCTCTACCTCGGTTACTTCGCCGGCTTCCTGCTCTACCTCGCGACGGCCGACATCCTGCCCGAAGCGCACGCGGGCAAACCGGCCAAAGCCCCGCTGTTCTGCACGCTCGCGGGCGTGGCCTGCATGCTCGGCGTAGCGGCTCTCAGCCACTGATCACTCGAGTCCGGCTGCCCGCCGCGCCGTCTCCTCCAGCATGTCCCGATACTTCTGCCACCAATTCGGATCGTGGGTGGGCATGTTGTCGTTGGCGGGCCGCAGCCCCGCCGCGCCGTCGAGCAGCTCACGGATGATGTCGGCATGCCCGGCGTGCCGATTGGTTTCGGCGGTCACGTGCACGAGGATCTGATGCAGTGTGACCACTCGATGATCGGGATCCCACCACGGAACCGCCCCTGCCGCGCCGATATCGAGACTCTCGATCGTGGCGTCGGAATGTGCCCAGGCCCGGTGATAGAACGCGACGATCTCCGCCCGCGTCTCGTCGGCGGTAGCCCACATATCGGCGGTGGGATCAGCCTCGAAATCCTGCTGATTGATCGGTTCGTCGTAGCCCCGGCCGAAGGTGTCGCCGAAATACCCGAACTCCACCGACCCGAGGTGCTTGACGAGCCCGAGCAGATTCGTACCGGTGGGTGTCATAGGCCGTCGAATGTCGTACTCGGACAACCCGTCGAGCTTCCACACCATCGCTTCCCGCGCCGAACGCAGATAGCGATGCAGGACCGATTTCGAGTCGGAGTCAGTCATGCCGAGCATTCTGGCAGGAACCGTCGGACTCACGGTTCGAGTTGCGCTCTCCGCGATCGGTTCGACCGGGCGCGTCAGTGGCGGTGCAAGAAGGTGGTTACGGTGCTGATGTAGTCGGCGGGGCGGCTCAGCAGCAGCGAGTGCCCGCCCTCCGGGAACCTGACGACTTCGGCATCGGGGTGCAGGTCTTGCAGACGCCGAGTGTGCTCGGTGGTGATGAGGGGATCGTCGTCGGCTCTGAGGATCAACGCGGGTCCCTGCCACGGCGTCTTCGGATGCAGCTCCGCCAGCCGCTCGGCGGCGTCGAGCAGGCGCTGGTAGGAGTTGACGGTCGCCTGGTGCCCGGCGGCGCGGGTCGCGGAATCGACGCGCTCGACCCAGAACTCGGCTTCGGCGGCGTCTTTCCAGGTGTTGCGCAGGGACGCGCCGATCGCGGCCAGGGTGTCGTCCCAAGGCGTGTCACGGGTGCGGGCCACGGCGGTCTGCAACCGCGTGATGTCCTCCGGTCCGTACAACCCGGTACTGGTGAGGGCCAGCGAACGTACCCGCTCGGGTGCGCGCTGGGACAGGACCTCCGCCAGCATGCCGCCCGCGGACTGCCCGATCACTGGGGTCGAGTCGATACCTTCGGCGTCGAGTATGGCGATGAGACCGTCGGCGAGTTCTTCGAGCGTGGCGGGGCCGGGCGGGTAGTCGACGGCGAGCGTGCGGTAGCCGGGGCGCAGGGCGGGGGTCAGGTCGAGCCAGCCGATCGCGATTCCGGACCCGCCTGCCAGCAGCAGCACCGGCGTGCCGCCTCCGGCGACGTAGTAGATCCACTCGTGGCCGCCCGTGCGCAACGTCTTCTTCTGGTGGTCACGTTCGAACGCGGCGGCGCGGTCACGGATTGAGGTCATGTCGATCCTTCTGGAAGACAACAGGTTCAGGTGAACACATTCCACCGCGCAGAATATGCATACATTGCTATGTATGCAACCAGTTGGTCGCCCTTAACGGTTGATCCGGCAGCCCTTCCGTAGCCTGGACGAGTGGAGTTCGGTCGGGAGTCTGAGGCGGAGTGGGATTTCGCGGGTCCGGTCGACGCGGGGCCATTGGGCGCCACGATCATCGGCTACCGCGACACGGGTGGCGCCGGATTGGATCTACGCGTTGCCGGGACGGCCGCGGTCACCGTGGTGATCGAATTCGGGGGTCGCGACGTGATCGTCGACGACACGAACGGGCAGCGCCACCTCGGTGCTTTCGTTGTCGGGCTGCCCGTCGACGCTTTGCGTGTGCGGGCCGAACGGGCGGCATGTGTCGAGATTCGAATGTCGCCGATCCAGGCGTATTCGCTGCTGGGTATCGCGCCGGGAGATCTGGGCCGAAGCGTGGTCGCGCTGGACGACCTCTGGGGCGAGCGGGCACAGCGCCTGCGTGCCCAACTGGCCTCCGCCCAGACCTGGGAAGAGCGCTTCGCGTTGACGAAATCGTTTCTGGCGCACGGTGAACGGTTGCGACGCACGCCGGACCCAGAGGTCCTGGCAGGCTGGAACCGCATACTCGGCTCGCACGGCCAGGTGAAGGTCGGTGCGCTCGCCGAATCCGTCGGCTGGAGCCATAAGCGGCTGTGGGCGCGGTTCGAGTCCCAGATCGGCCTGACACCCAAGCGGGCGGCGATGCTGGTCCGGTTCCGGCACGCGGCAGGGGGACTGCTGGCGGGACGGCCCGCGGCGGAGGTCGCGGTGGAGTGCGGGTACACCGATCAGGCGCATCTGAGCCGTGACGTGTCGATCTTCGCCGGCCAGACGCCCGGGGCGCTCGCGGCGCACTACATGCCCGCCATCGCCCGGCAGCGGCACCAGGTGTGGGGAAGATTTTTCCAATACCCGGCGGGGGCGCCCGCTCGATAGTGGGCTGGTGACCAACACATTCGATCCCGCGAAACTACAAACCGCCCTGGAGACCGTCCATCAGGCGGGCATGCCCGGCATTTTCGCCGAGGTGCGCGACAACAACGAAACCTGGCGCGGCGCGGCCGGAGTCGCCGATCTCGCCACCGGCCGGCCCGTCACCCCCGACATGCGCCACCGCGTCGGCAGCATCACCAAGACGTTCACCGCCGCCGCTGTCCTGCACCAGGTCGACCTCGGCACGGTGGACCTGGACGCACCCATCGGCCACTACCTGCCGCAACTGGTTCCCGGCGAACGAGGTGCGGCGATCACGGTCCGGATGCTGATCAACCACACCAGCGGGCTCACCGATTTCCTCCCGTACGCCTACTCGTCCCTCGCGGGCTTCCCGGACCCGGCCAAAATGACCCCGGAGAGCCTCGACGACAACCGGTTCACCAGATTCGATCGGACCGAGCTGATCGAGCTGGGGGTCTCCGCGCCTGCCGCCGGGACTCTCGGTGGCACGCCGGGCGTGTATTCGAACACCAATTACCTGCTCATGTGCCAGCTTCTGGAGCTGGTCACCGGCACCTCGGCGGAGCAGGCCATCACCCGCGACATCATCGAACGCGCCGGCCTGCACGGCACCGAACTCCCGCTCGGAACCGAAATCCACGGACCGCACGCACTGCACTACGAAGCGTGGTTCGGCATGATCGACCCGCCGCGCGACTTCAGCGTCTTCGACATGTCGTGGACGGGACCGGCGGCTTCCCTGATCTCGACGGTCGCGGACCTGAACCGCTTCTTCGGCCTGCTGCTTGCCGGTGAGATCATTTCCGAATCGTCCCTGGCGCAGATGCAGCACACGGTTCCGGTCATCGCCTTCGACGGAAAGACCATCGACTACGGCCTCGGCTTGCAGAAGCTGACCATGCCCGGCGGCGGAACGTATTGGGGCCATGAGGGTTCCGTCTGGGGCGGCGGCGCGATGTCGATGACCAGCGCCGACGGCACACGGCAAATGTCCATGGCGGTCAACTTGCAGCGCTGGAACCGACTGGACGCCACAGGTAGACCCCAGCCCCATCCCATCGACGCCGCACTCCAAGCCCTCACCCAGCTGGCACTGGGTTAGACCATGATCGTTGGCGCCTTGGGGCGCTGACTAGGCAGGGGACGGCTGGTCTGTGGGAGCGGTCCAGCCGGTGATTTTCTGGACCTCGGCGATCATTCTGGCGATGAGTGGCTGGCGTTTCCGGTCGGTCCAGACGAGGGCGAGGTCGGAAGTGGCCGCGTCCTTTACCGGACGCCACTGGATCGTGGAGGCAGGGATCCAGGCGCTCAGCGGTTCGGGCGCCAGCCAGACGCCCTTGCCGCGGGCCACGGCCATCAGGGCGTCCTCGACCGTCGTCAGTTCCGGGCCGCGGCGGGCGGGGGAGCCGTCGGGGCGCGGGTCGGCGATCCAGTGGCACAGATTCTCTTCGGAGAGAAAGATATCCGGGCGCAGGACCGGCTCGTCGGCCAGGTCGGCGAGGGTGACGGCCTCCTGGTCGGCGAGTCGATGTCCGGCCGGTAGCGCCACCGCGCGCCGGTCGCTGCGGACAGTCGCGTGTTGGAAGTGGTTGTCGCCCAAAGGAAGCCACATGAAGGCGGCGTCGACCTCGCCCGCAAGCAACAGTGCCCGCTCCTCGGGCGGGGTACGCACCGTGGTCAATTCGACCTCGAGGCCCGGGACTGCGGCCTCCATCGCGTCGGCCACCTCGGTGGCGAACAGCGCGGTCGCGTAGGGGCAGCAGGCGATGCGCAGCGTGCCCAGGCGGCCCTGGTCCGCGGCCCGCACCCGTTCGGTGAGCTCCCCGATGTCGGAGACCACTGCGCTGCCGCCGCGTTCCAGTTCCGCGCCGGCCGGGGTGAGCAGCACCCCCCGGGAGGTCCGGACCAGCAGCGTCACACCCATCGCGCGTTCGAGCTGCTGGATTTGGGTGGACAGCGTCTGCTGGCTGAGATGCAGCCGGGCCGAGGCGCGGGTGATGTTGAGCTCCTGGGCCACCACCAGGAACGACTGCAGCTGGCGGATATCCAGGTCGACCATGCCGATCACGGTAGCCGACCGGCGGTGTGCAGCGGCAACCGAGAACGCCGGTGGCAGGCACCGGAATCTTCTGTTTCCGCTCACGCGGCCGGCCCAGCAGGCTGGGGGCACAGCACCGACCTCCGGAAAGGGCCGCCACTCAATGACTTCCACACTCTCGGCACGCGATCTCGAGGGCAAGGTCGCGTTGGTGGTCGGTGGCAGCCGCAATCAAGGCGCGGCGTGCGCCGAACTGCTGGCGGCGCGCGGCGCGACCACGGTCATCAGCTACTCCCACGGTGAGCATGCGGCGGCCAAGACCTTGACCGCGCTCGATCGCCACGGAGTCACCGCGGAGGCCGTCCGCTCCGACGCCACCCGGTCCGCCGACGTGAACACGTTGTTCGCCGGGGTGGTCGCCCGGCACGGACGGCTCGACATCGTGGTCCACACCGTGGGCACGGCGCTGGGAAAGCCGCTGGCGGACAACACCGACGCGGAGTTCGACCGGCTCATCGACCGCAATACCCGCAGCGCGTTCAACACGCTGCGCGCCGCCGCTCGTCACCTCGCCGATCACGGCCACTATGTGGCGCTGACCAGTGCGCTGGCCCTCGGTGCGCCCGCGGGGCTGGGGTTGTATTCGGCGGCGAAGGCCGCCGTCGAGCGGCTGGTGCGCACCGCCGCGCACGAGCTGGCGGCGCGGGATATCACCGTCAACGCGGTCGCGCCGGGACCGGTGACCGATTCTTTCTGTCCCGGTGTGGATGCCGCGAGCCTGATACCCCGGTATCCGCGGGGACGCCTGGGTCAGCCGGAAAACACCGCGCGAGTGGTCATGTGGCTCACCAGTGCTGCCGCGGACTGGGTTTCCGGGCAGGTCATCCGCGTCGACGGCGGACTCGAGTGATCTTCCCGCTCATCTCTCATCGTCACAATCAAGGAGTATTCGCATGTCTCTCGCTGTGCCCGCACCTGTCGATTCCGCTCCGGAGCGAGTTCCGTTGCGGCGCTGGTTCGCTGTCGGGGCGGTCGCGCTCGGCACGTTCGCGGTGGTGACCTCGGAGCAGCTGCCCGTCGGCGTGCTGCCCGCGGTCGGCGGCGCGCTGCACGTCTCCGACGGCACGGCCGGTTTGATGGTGACCGTGCCCGGCCTGGTCGCCTCCGCGACCGCGCCGCTGCTGCCGGTGGCGATCGGGCGGCTGGATCGCCGCATCGTGCTGCTCGGCCTCATCACCCTGATGGTGGCGGCGAATCTGTTGTCCGCCTTCGCTCCCAGCTTCGCGGTGCTGCTGGCCGCGCGTTTTCTGGTGGGGATCGCCATCGGCGGATTCTGGGCGCTTGCCGCCGGGATCGCCGTGCGCATGGTGCCCGGACAGTACGTTCCGCAAGCCACCGCGATCGCGTTCGGCGGTGCGACCGCCGCCAACGTGCTCGGCATTCCGGCCGGAACGCTGATCGGTGAGCTCGCCGATTGGCGTGTCGCCTTCGGCGTGCTCGGCGGTCTGGGCCTGCTGGTGGTCGTGGCGTTGCTGCTGCTGTTGCCGAATATGCCTGCCACCGAACCGGTCCGGCTGCGCACGTTGGGCGAGCAGTTCGGCAATCCGGTCGTCCGGGCCGGTGTGCTGGTCACGTTCCTGCTGGTGAGCGGGCACTTCGCCGCGTTCACGTTCGTGAGTCCGATCCTGGCTTCGCACACCGGAATCGACAAGCAGCTCATCGGCGCGGCGTTGCTGGCCTTCGGTGTCGCGGGCATCATCGGCAACTTCGTCACCGGCGCGGTCGGTGGACGCGACATCCGCCGCACCCTGATCGTCATCAGTGTCTTGCTCGCCACGGTGCTGGCGGTGATCGCACTCGCGGGCGGCACGCCGATCACCGGCGTCGCGCTGCTGCTGGCCTGGGGCGCGGCCTTCGGCGGCATCCCGGTCGGCGTGCAGACCTGGATCCTGCGCGCCGCACCGGATTCCACCGAAGCCGCCACCGCGCTGAACACCGCCATGTTCAACCTGGCTATTGCGCTGGGTGCGCTGTTCGGCGGACTCCTCGCCGACAACGTGGCGCTCACCGCGGTGTTGTGGTTCGGCGCCGCGCTCAGTGCCCTTGCGGCGCTGGCGGTTTGGCGCACGCCACGCTCCTGAGTGCCGCATCGGCCGGGCGCTGTCGAAGCGCCCGGCCGATGTCGTTCAGCTGGACACCAGGGCGACGATGTCCTCGATCCGCACGATCTCCCCGCGGGCGCCCCAGTTTCCTTCCGGAATCTCGTTGATGTGTACCCAGGCGCTGCCGGCCTCGGTGAAACGTGCCGGGTCCTCGTCGGCCTCCGCGAGCACCCTGGTGACCCGGGCGACGATGTCGCGGCGCTTGTCGTCGTTCATCGACCCGGCCGGAACACCCACTCGCACTACATATCTCGGCTTCTCCCCGGCAGGGAGACGCCGACCGCCCACGAACCAGGCATCGATCTCGTTGACCACCAGCCACGAGATGGCGCGGGCCGCCTCGGTGTCGGGCGCGCCCTCGGCGAGCATCACCTCCGACACCAGCTTGCCGCCGATCTGCTCCCGGCGTTCCTGGTCGAGAGAGTCCTTGGGCACGAACAATTCTACGAACGGCATCAGTTAGTCCTTTCATTGAACTCTTCCGGAGATCACCGTAGCCCTAGTGAGTTCAATCAATCAACCCTCTATGCTGAAGGCATGCAACGGACCAGCTTCGCGGAGATGCACTGCTCGATCGGGCAGTCCCTGGAGCGGGTCGGGGAGTGGTGGACGCCGTTGATCGTCCGGGACATCCACCTCGGCCTGCACCGATTCGACGACCTCGCCGAGAATCTCGGGATCTCCCGGAATCTGCTCACTCGACGCCTGGAGGCCCTGGTCGCGGACGAGATCGTGGAGCGCCGGGCCTACCGGGAGCGGCCGCCGCGCTACGAGTACCACCTCACCGCGGCCGGTCGTGAACTCGTCCCGGTGCTGATGGCACTGATGGCCTGGGGTGACAAGTGGGCCACCCCCGCCGGCGGCCCACCCGTCCGGTTGGTGCACGACGACTGCGGTGCGCACTTCACCCCGCAGGTCTGCTGCTCGGCATGCGGCGAATCGGTCACCACGGAGAATGTGACGGCGTTGCCCGGACCAGGAGCGGCATCCGGGCCGGGCACCAAGGTGCTCGCGCGCCGCAGCGCCCTCGCCCAGCACGCGGAGTAATTCCGCGTGACAACGGGACTGTCGGCGTTCAAGCTGTCCGGCATGCCTATTCGTAGCGGCGGCGTCGCGGACGTCGACGAGATCGCGGCGCTGCACGCCGCCAGCTGGCGATCCGCCTACGCCGGAATCATGCCGGACGAGTACCTCGACGGCCCACTGGAGGCGGATCGAAAAGCCCTGTGGGACAACCGCCTCCGCGAAACTGTCGAGCCCGGCCTGTTCGTCGCCGAGGACGACGCGCACCTCACCGGCTTCATCTACCTGCGACCGATCGACGACCGCGTGCTGCTGGACAACCTGCACGCCCGGCCCGGGCGGCGGGGCCGGGGCATCGGAACCCGGCTGATCGACGCGGGGCTGGCCTGGGCCGCGACCACCTACCCGGGTCGGCCGGTCTACCTGGAGGTGCTGCGCGACAACACCTCCGCGATCGCGTTCTACGAGCGCCGCGGCTGGCGGCGAACCGCGTCCGGCGACGCCCGGTTCGAGGCCGGTTTCGTCCTGCCCGAATACGAATACACCTGGATGGGTCCGCCCGCCTGATTCCGCTCGCGGTCGAGGTCAGCCGCGGCGGAGGGTGAGGATCGCGATGTCGGGGCGGGCGCCCACGCGGACCGGCGGGCCCCAGGCGCCGACGCCGCGGGTGGTGAAGAGTTGCATGCCGTCTACTCGGTCGAGGCCGGCCACCGTGCCGTTGACCCAGCCGACGACGTAGTTCAGTGGCCAGATCTGGCCGCCGTGGGTGTGGCCGGAGACCTGCAGGTCGATTCCGCGGGCGGCGGCTTCGGGAGCCTGCCGGGGCTGGTGGGCGATCAGCATGAGGAAGCGGTCGGGGCGGTGGCCGGCGACGGCCGCGTCGACGTCGGGGCCGTAGGGGTCGGGTGCGTCGTAGTCGTAGACGCCTGCCAGTTCCAAAGTCGCGCCGTTGATGGGGATTTCGGCGCGCTGGTTGCGCAGGGTCCGGAGGCCGAGGGTTTCCCAGAAGTCCATCCAGTCGGCGACGCCGTCGACGTAGCCCTCGTGGTTGCCGGCGACCGCGAACTTGCCGTACTTCGCGGTGAGGCCGGCGATCGGCGCGATGTCCGGGCCGACGAGTTCGACCGAGCCGTCGATGAGATCCCCCGGCAGCACGATGACATCGGGCTGCTGGCGGTTGACCAGGTCGACGACCCGCTGCGTGAAGGCCGGCCCGCGCGCCGCGCCGACGTGAATATCCGCGACGACCGCCACCCGCACCCCGTCGAGCTCGGCGGGCAGCTTCGGCGAGCGCACCTCGGCCGACACGACATGCGGGTTGTCGGCCTCGTACACGCCGTAGGCGACAGTCCCGACCGCCGCGACGACCAGCACGGCCGAGAGGACGCGCAGCAGTAGCAAGCGATTCGAGAACTGCGCGAGCCGGGCGATCAACAAGATCAGGCCGATGACGAGGAGACCGAGCAGCAGATAGAACATCACGGCGGACCAGGTCAATCCGAACCACACGATCGGCCGGATCGGCTCGGGGGAGTAGAGACTGCCCGCGCTGAACGCGACGACGAGGGCCAGCCACAGCACCACCAGAACGCCCGCCGCGACCGTCTTGGCGGGCCCGGGTACTCCCGTGGCCCGGATGAAGCGACGGTAGAACAACCAGTGAACCAGAGCGAGCACGATGCCGCCGATGATCATTCGCAGCACAGGCCGCCCTTTCGGAATCCGACTCCTGGTCGATAAGCGTAGTTCGCGCGCGTCGCCCAGCGCCCGCTGGACTCGCCGAAGACGGTCCAAGATGTGGCTTGGTGCAGATTATCTGTAACAAAACTATGATGGTGGCATGACTGCCCTGGCGCCGAAGCGGGATGAGCCCGACCTGTCGTTCCTTCTCGATCACACCAGCCACGTGCTGCGCACCCGGATGGCGGCGGCACTGGCCGAGATCGGCCTGACCGCGCGGATGCACTGCGTGCTGGTGCACGCGCTCGAGGCGGAGCGGACGCAGATCCAGCTCGCCGAGCTGGGGGATATGGACAAGACCACGATGGTGGTCACGGTCGACGCGCTGGAGAAGGCCGGGCTGGCGGAGCGGCGGCCGTCCAGCACGGATCGGCGGGCGCGGATTATCGCGGTGACTCCGGACGGGGCGAAGGCGGCCAAGCGAAGTCAGAAAATCGTCGATGGGGTGCATCGCGCGGCGCTGGAGGCGCTGCCGAAGGACGATCGCGAGAACCTGCTGCGCGCCTTGAATTCCCTGGCAGCGGGACATCTCGCGGCGCCCGCGGAGGCGTCGGCGGCGCGGCGCGCCCGCCAATAGTCTGCTTGGATATTGTCTGCAACGGAACTATCTAGTACGGTCTCTCTTGTTGATTTCGAACGGGAGCAGATCCATGACAATGTCCAAGCGCCTCGCCCTCGCCGTCCTGTCGGCGGCGACGTTGATGACCATCCTCGACGGCAGCATCGTCACCGTCGCGATGCCCGCGATCCAGAACGACCTCGGCTTCACCGCCGCCGGCCTGAGCTGGACCGTGAACGCCTACCTCATCGCCTTCGGCGGCTTGCTGCTGCTGGCCGGGCGGCTGGGCGACCTGATCGGCCGCAAGACCATGTTCCTCACCGGGAACGTGGTCTTCACCCTCGCCTCGCTGCTCGCCGGTGCGGCCACGACGCCGGGAATGCTGGTCGCCGCCCGCTTCTTGCAGGGCGTGGGCAGCGCGATCGCCTCGTCGGTGGTGCTGGGAATCCTGGTCACTTTGTTCACCGAACCCCGGGAACGGGCGAAGGCCATCGGGATCTTCAGTTTCACCGGTGCGGCCGGCGCCTCCATCGGCCAGGTGCTGGGCGGGGTGTTGACCGACGCGCTGAACTGGCACTGGATCTTCCTGATCAACGTGCCGATCGGCGTGGTGACCGTCGCGCTGGCGATCAAAGCCCTGCCCGCCGACCGCGGTATCGGCTTGGCCGCGGGGGCGGACGCGCTCGGCGCGCTGCTGGTGACCGGCGGACTCATGCTCGGCATCTACACGGTGGTCAAGATCGAGGAGCACGGCTGGACTTCCGCGCACACGCTGGGTCTCGGAGCCATCGCCGTCGCTATGCTCGCCGCCTTCGTGCTGCGCCAGCAGACCGCGCGGACGCCGCTGCTACCGCTGCGTATCTTCCGCTCCCGCAATGTCTCCGGCGCCAACCTGGTGCAGATGCTGACGCTGTCGGCCATGTTCGCCTTCCAGATCATCGTCGCGCTGTACATGCAGAAGGTCCTCGGCTACAGCGCCCTGGCCACCGGTCTGGCCATGCTGCCCGCGGCCGTCGCCATCGGCGGGGTGTCGCTGTTCGCTTCGGCGCGGTTGATCACCCGCTTCGGTGAACGTGCGGTGCTGGTCGCCGGTCTGGTCCTGCTGCTGGCCGGAATGGGCTGGCTGACCAGGCTTCCGGTGGAGGCTACCTATGTGGTCGATCTGCTGCCGATGATGGTGCTGGTCGCCGGTGGCGGCCTGGTGCTGCCCGCGCTGGCCACCCTGGGCATGTCCGATGCCGAAGCCGGGGATGCCGGGCTGGCCTCCGGCTTGTTCAACACCACGCAGCAGGTCGGCATGGCGCTGGGTATTGCCGTGCTGTCCACGCTCGCCGCGTCGCGCACTGGGAGCCAAGTGGTTTCGGGCGCTTCCGAAGCCGAGGCGTTGACCAGCGGTTACCGCTTGGCGTTCACCGTCGCCGCCGGACTGCTCGCCGCTGCGCTGGTGGTGACCCTGACCGTGTTGCGCCGGCCCGCCGTCGCCGTCGCCGCTCCTGCGGAACTCGCCGCTCCCGCTCTCTGATCCCTGCTGCTGAACGGACTTTCGTCATGCGTCTTCTTCGGGCCCTGGTGGCCGGACTCTTCCTTCTCGTGGCCGTCGTCACCGCGCAGGCGGCGCCCGCCGCCGGACCGGGCTGGACCGCGGTGTGGGCGACCTCGCCGCAAAAGCCCAGTAAGACAATGGGACCCAGCTGGTCCACCGAGGGGTTCACGAATCACACTCTGCGACAGGTGATCCGGGTCAGCCAGGGCGGCGCGGCCACCCGGGTGCGGCTGACCAACCGGTACGGCGCCGAGCCGCTGGCGATCGCCGGGGCCACCATCGCGGTCACCGAGTCCGGCGCGAACATCCGCCCGGACACCCTGCGGCCCTTGACCTTCGGCGCCGCCTCGGAGTTCCGCATCCCCGCCGGGGCCGATCTCACCACCGACCCGGTGCTGCTTCCGGTCGCGCCGTTCCAGTCCCTGACCATCACCCTGCACCTCGCCGCGCCGACCGGTCCCGCGACCCACCACGCGCAGGCCCTCGCGACCAGCTATCGCGCCACCGGCGACCATCGCGCCGATGCCGCCGGCGTCGCTTTCACCGAAACCACCCAATCCTGGTACTACCTGTCCGGTGTCGAGGTCTTCGACCTGCTCCCGCGCCGCTCCGGGGTGATCGCCTTCGGCGATTCCATTACCGAGGGCATCGGCTCGACCTCCGGCACGGACAACCGCTACCCCGACGAGCTAGCCGAACGCCTTGCCGCCCAGGGCAATCCACGCGCCGTCATCGACCAGGGCATCGGCGGCAACCGGGTCACCGTCGACTCGTCCTGGCTGGGCGACAGCGCGCAACGCCGCTTCCGCACCGACGTCCTCGACCAGCCGGGCGCGGGCACCGTCATCATCCTCGCGGGCATCAACGACATCGGCCTCAGCGCCGCCGGGGCGGGCGCCGCCGACACCGTCGTCCCGGTCTCCACCGAACAGCTCATCGCCGGTCATCTCGATCTGATCCGCCAGGCCCGCACCAAAGGCCTGCGCGTCATCGGGGCCACCCTGACCCCCATCCACGGGTCGCCCTACTATTCACCCGCCGCCGAAGCCACCCGCCAAGCCTTCAACGAGTGGATCCGCACGGCGGGCGCCTACGACGCCGTCGTCGATTTCGATGCCGCCCTGCGCGATCCAGCAGACCCGCAACGCTTCGCCCCGCACTTCGACAGCGGAGACCACATCCACCCCAGCGACGCCGGCTATACCGCGATGGCGGCGGCGGTGAACCCCGCTGATTTCGGGTCGTAGACTTGCGCCCATGGCACACGACTCCGACCGGTCGTTCGACATCAAGCCCCGCTCCCGCGACGTCACCGACGGTCTCGAGCGCGCCGCCGCCCGCGGCATGCTCCGCGCCGTCGGTATGGGCGACGACGACTGGGTGAAGCCGCAGATCGGTGTCGCCTCCAGCTGGAACGAGATCACGCCCTGCAACCTCTCGCTCGATCGCCTCGCGAAGGCGGTCAAGCGGGGGGTGCACGCGGGCGGCGGCTATCCGCTGGAGTTCGGCACGATCTCGGTGTCCGACGGGATCTCGATGGGACACGAGGGGATGCACTTCTCGCTGGTCAGCCGCGAGATCATCGCCGACTCCGTGGAAACCGTCATGATGGCCGAGCGCCTGGACGGTTCGGTGCTGCTCGCGGGGTGTGACAAGAGCCTGCCGGGCATGCTGATGGCCGCCGCGCGGCTGGATCTGTCGAGTGTGTTCCTCTACGCGGGTTCGACGCTGCCGGGCAATGTGGACGGCAAGGACGTCACCATCATCGACGCTTTCGAAGCGGTCGGCGCCTGTATCAAGGGCCTGATCACCCGCGAGGAGGTCGACCGGATCGAGCGGGCGATCTGCCCGGGCGAAGGCGCGTGCGGCGGCATGTACACCGCCAACACCATGGCCTCGGCCGCGGAGGCGCTCGGGATGAGCCTGCCCGGGTCGGCCGCCCCGCCCGCCCCGGACCGTCGCCGGGACGAGTACGCGGTGAAATCCGGCGAGGCCGTCGTCGAGCTGCTGCGCCGGGGCATCACGGCCCGCGACATCATGACGCTGGAGGCGTTCGAGAACGCGATCACCGTCGTCATGGCGCTGGGCGGGTCCACCAACGCCGTCCTGCATCTGCTGGCCATCGCCCGGGAGGCCGGTGTCGGCCTGACCCTCGCCGACTTCAACCGCGTCGGCGACAAGGTGCCGCACCTGGCGGATCTGAAGCCGTTCGGCCGCTACGTCATGAACGACGTCGACAAGGTCGGCGGTATCCCCGTCGTGATGAAGGCGCTGCTCGACGCGGGCCTGATGCACGGCGACGTCATGACGGTCACCGGAAAGACCATGGCCGAGAACCTCTCCGGTATCGAGCTCGGCCTCGACGGGGACGTCATCCGGGGCCTGGATCGGCCGATCCACAAGACCGGCGGACTCACCATCCTGCACGGCTCGCTCGCCCCCGAAGGCGCGGTGGTGAAGAGCGCCGGCTTCGATTCCGACGTGTTCCGCGGGACGGCCCGGGTGTTCGACGGGGAGCGGGCCGCGATGGACGCGCTCGAGGACGGCACGATCGCGGCCGGCGATGTGGTCGTCATCCGCAACGAGGGCCCCAAGGGCGGACCGGGCATGCGTGAGATGCTCGCGATCACCGGCGCGATCAAGGGCGCCGGCCTGGGTAAGGACGTGCTGCTGCTCACCGACGGCCGATTCTCCGGCGGCACAACGGGTTTGTGCGTCGGTCACGTCGCGCCCGAAGCCGTCGACGGCGGGCCGATCGCCTTCGTCGCGGACGGTGACCCGATCGTGCTCGACGTCGCCAACCGCATCCTCGACGTGGAGATCGACGAGAGCGAACTCGCCGCTCGCAAGGTCGGCTGGGAGCCGCGTCCGCCCAAGTACACCTCGGGCGTGCTCGCCAAATACCGCAAACTGGTCAGTTCGGCGGCGCACGGAGCTGTCACCGGCTGACGCCGCGACAGTTACGGCCGGCCCTCGGCTTGGAAATCATCGAACAGGGACGGGGATTCGGCCTTGGCGCGGGACCGCCGCGGGGCGGTGTGGCGCCGGGCCGGTTTGGTGAGGGTGAGTTCGGTGGGCGAGAACGCGAGGGTGTCTCTCGAACCGCTGGGCCGCACATGGAGATAGTCGGGTTCGGTGGGCGGGGCCAGGGCGACCACCATGCCGGATCGGCCTTCCTCCATGCCGACGGCGTCGGCGGTGAAATACACGCGAGGCGAGCGCCCCGCTTCGACTGCTGCGGCGATTCTCTGGATCTGGTTGTCGGACAAGAAGGTCGGCATTGTGTGCTCCGGGCGGGATGAAGCGGCTATCGCTATCGAGGATGCCCGAGGGTACCGACACCATGCACGCTGGGTGCGCTGAGCGTCCCCGAACGCTGCGCGGCGGATGCCGGGAATTCCTATTCGAATCTGCCCGATTCGATACCTGGCCTGCGCGGTCCCGGCCGAGTTGGATCGGTCGAATGTCCTTGACCTTCCACTGGTTTCTGCCCACCAATGGTGACAGTCGCAATGTCGTCGGCGGCGGTCACGGCGCGACCGCGACGAGTTCCGCGGGCGACCGCCCGCCGAACGTGGCCTACCTCAGTCAGATCGCGGTCGCCGCGGAGCGCCTCGGGTTCGAGGCGGTGCTGACGCCGACCGGCGCCTGGTGTGAAGACGCGTGGCTGACGACCGCCATGGTCAGTCAGGCGACGAAGCGGCTGAAGTTCCTGGTGGCGTTGCGGCCCGGCTTCCTGTCGCCGACCTTGGCCGCGCAGATGGCGAGTACCTTTCAGCGCCAGACCGGCGGCCGGCTGCTGATCAACGTCGTCACCGGCGGCGAATCCAGCGAACAGCGAGCCTATGGCGACTTCCTGGACAAGGACGGCCGCTACCTGCGCACCGGCGAGTTCCTCGAGGTGGTGCGCAGGTTGTGGGCGGGGGAGACCGTCAGCGCGTCCGGCGAGCACATCCACGTCGAGCAGGCGAAGCTGGCGCAGGCGCCGAACCCGGTGCCGGAGATCTACTTCGGCGGCTCGTCGCCGATCGCGGGCACCATCGCGGCGCGGCACTCCGACGTCTATCTGACCTGGGGCGAGCCACCCGCGCAGGTCACGGAGAAGATCGCCTGGATCCGTAAGCTCGCGCGGCGCGAAGGCCGGACCGTGCGCTTCGGAATCCGGCTGCATGTGATCACCCGCGACACCTCGGCGCAGGCGTGGGCCGAGGCCGACCGGCTGCTGGCCGGGTTCGATCCCGCGGCCGTCGCCGATATCCAGAAGTCGCTGGCGCGCAGCGAATCCGAGGGACAGCGCCGCATGCTGGCCCTGCACGACGGCGACTCGCTGGAGATCTACCCGAACCTCTGGGCGGGCATCGGCCTGGTGCGCGGTGGCGCCGGCACGGCGCTGGTCGGGAGTCACGACGAGGTCGCCGACCGGATCCTCGAATACCACGATCTGGGCATCGACGAATTCGTGCTGTCCGGATATCCGCATCTGGAAGAGGCGTACTGGTTCGGCGAAGGCGTCCTGCCGCGACTGGCGGCGCGCGGATTGTGGCAGCACCCCGATGCGCCGGCGGTGCATCGCGGTCTCGAAGTCGCGTCGTCCTAGACCGATGACACCGACCACCGAGCGCGCTGCGGCCGAGACCGCAGCGCCGGTTACCCGCCGCCGTTTTCCGGCTGTCCGAATCCTGTTGCCGCTGTTGTCCGTTGCGGTCTTCCTCGCGGTGTGGCAGGTGGTCGCGGCGGCGGGACTCTGGAACGAAACCTTTGTGCCGCAGCCGATAACGGTGTGGCGCGCGGCTGTCGACCTGTCCACCGTCCACGACGGCGTCACCGGCTACCAGGGCTATCTGCTGTGGGAGCACCTGTACATGACCCTGCGGCGGGTGCTGGCCGGGGTCGTCGTCGGCGTCACCCTCGGCGTGGCGCTGGGTGTGGCGATGGGCACCTTCGGCTGGCTGCGCAGCATTCTGGAACCCTGGCTCACCTTCCTGCGGACCTTGCCGCCGCTGGCGTACTTCTTCCTGCTGGTGATCTGGCTGGGTATCGATGAGGCGCCCAAGGTGACCCTGCTCGCGCTCGCCGCGTTGCCCGCCGCGGCCATCGCCACCACCACGGCGGTAGCCGCCGCTCCGATCGGATTGGTCGAGGCCGCGCGGGCGCTCGGCGCCTCCCGTGCCCAGGTGATCCGCGATGTGGTCTTCCCGGCCGCGCTGCCGGAAACCTGCACCGGTGTCCGGCTCGCGGTCGGCATGGCCTACTCGTCGGTCGTCGCGGCGGAGCTGTTCAACGGACTGCCCGGAATCGGCGGCGTCGTCAAGGACGCGAGCAACTACAACAACACTCCGGTTGTGCTGGTCGGGATCGCCGCCATCGGCATTTCCGGTCTCGGTATCGATGGCCTGCTGCGTGCGGTCGAACGGCGCGCTGTGCCGTGGAGAGGAAAGATATGAGTTTCCAGGGATTCCGGCTGCGGCGTGCGGTCGCGGCGGCGGTGGCCGGGGCGGTCGCGTTCGCGGTGGCGGGCTGCGCGGTCGACCGCTCCGGTTCCGACGACGGCAAGCCGACGATTCGCCTTGCCTATCAGTCGTTTCCGAGCGGCGACCTGATCGTCAAGAACAACCGGTGGCTGGAGAACGAGCTGCCCGGCTACAACATCAAGTGGACGAAGTTCGACTCCGGCGCCGATGTGAACACCGCCTTCATCGCCGGGCAGGTCGACTTCGGCGCGCTCGGTTCGAGCCCGGTGGCGCGCGGATTGTCCGCGCCGCTGAACATTCCGTACCAGGTCGCCTACGTGCTGGACGTGGCAGGCGACAACGAGGCGCTGGTGGCGCGCAACGGAACCGGCATCGAGACGATCGGCGCACTGCGCGGCAAGCGCATCGGCACCGCGTTCGCCTCCACCGCGCACTACAGCCTGCTCGCCGCGCTGGACCGGAATGGGCTCGGCGCCAACGACGTCAAGCTGGTCGACCTCCAGCCCGCCGCTTCGCTCGCGGCCTGGGAACGCGGCGACATCGACGCGGTGTACACCTGGCTGCCGACGCTGGATCAGCTGCGCAAGAGCGGTAAGACGCTGATCACCAGCCGGGAACTGGCGACCGCGGGCAAGCCGACGCTGGACCTCGGTGTGGTGTCCAGGGCGTTCGCCCAGGCGCACCCCGACATCGTCGACATCTGGCGCAAGGTGCAGACCCGCGCCATCGAGACGATCAAGAACAAGCCGGCGGAAGCGGCCGAGGCAGTCGCCGCCGAGATCGGCGTCAGCCCGGCGGACGCGGCCCAGCAGCTCGGTCAGGGCGTGTTCCTGACCAAGGCGCAGCTCACCTCCGCCGAATGGCTCGGCACCGAAGGGCGCGTCGGCGAGATCGCCACCAGCTTGCGGAGCGCCGCCGAATTCCTGGTCGCCCAGAAACAGATCCCCGCCGTGCCGTCGGTGGAGACGATCAAGGACGGGATCTACGTCAAGGGGCTGCCCGGTGTCCTCGATTAACGCGCTCGCCGAAGGGATTGCCGCGCCGGGACGGCCGACGGGCAAGGGCAGCATCAGGATTCGGCAGGTCGCGCATCGGTACGGCCGCGGCGAGGACGCGCTGACCGCGGTCGGGCCGATCGATCTGGACGTCCCGCCGGGTGAATTCCTGGTGCTGGTAGGCGCTTCCGGTTGCGGCAAGAGCACCTTGCTGCGGCTGATCGCCGGCTTCGAGACGGCGACGCAGGGGAGTATCGAGGTCTCCGGCACCGCACCCGCGCCGGGACGTACCGCGGGCATGGTCTTCCAGCAACCCCGCCTGTTTCCGTGGAAGACCGTGGGCGGCAACGTCGACCTCGCCCTGAAGTACGCCGGGGTGCGACGAGATCAGCGTGCCGTGCGGCGCGGGGAACTGCTGCACCGGGTCGGCCTCGGCGAGACGGCGCACCGCCGGATCTGGGAGATCTCCGGCGGCCAGCAGCAGCGCGTGGCGATCGCCCGCGCGCTGGCCGCCGAGCACTCCCTGCTGCTCCTCGACGAACCGTTCGCCGCGCTGGACGCCCTGACCCGTGAGCGCCTTCAGGACGACCTGCGACGAGTGGGCACGGAGTCTGGTCGCACCGCGGTCTTCGTCACCCACAGCGCCGACGAGGCCGTCTTCCTCGGCTCCCGGATCGTGGTCCTGACGAAGCGCCCCGGCCGGATCGCCCTCGATCTTCCGGTCGACCTGCCACGCTCCGGTGTCGACGCGGACGAACTCCGGGCCGCTCCCGAATTCGCGGCGCTGCGCCGAGAGGTCGGGCTCGCGGTGAAAGCCGCCGCCACCTGACGATCAGCGAGCCCCCGCTTTACACGGACTCGGCAACGCCGACAGCGTCGCCAGATCGCACACGCCGCCCGTCAACGCTTGAAAAGGCGTCACTGCCAACAGCACGAGCAACCCGATGACATTGCCTTGCTGCAACAGCCACACCGCCGAGTTCGCCGCCGCCGACCCGGAATCCACAGCAGCCGAGCCGGTCCCGGCCGCGATCGTGGCTACTGGCTGGACGGAGTCGACCGGTTCAGCCGTCGCGCCCGCGGCAGCGATCACGAGCGTCGCGGTAGCGGCCGAGGCGGCAGCGAGTCGGAAGGTGGTACGCATCATCGCGCTCCTATGTTGCGGAATAGTCATCAACATAGTAGCGATGTCCCAGTCATCTGCACTCGCAATTCGCTCTGTATTGCTTCGGAATCACGATTCACATAGGAGGTTGGATCCGCACCGTCGACAAACCCGCGGGGTAATGCACGCCACAAGATTCGGCGACCGGGAGTTGTTGCCACTCTTGGTTTTCGGGTATCGCCCGAACAGAGGGATGCACGCGATATGGAGAACTGACGAGGAGATGATCTTGTGAACAGCTCGTACTCCGACTCCCGTACGCGCCGCCGGATCCAGGTGGCTGCCTCGTTCGGGTCGGCCCAGTCCGGTTATGCAGTCCTGGCTGTGTGGATCTCGCTCATCATCGCCGCCAGCTTGGCCCTGGCGTTGCTGTAGCCACTCGGACCATCGCAACGCGTAGTCTCACTTCGTGCCGACTGGCGGTAGTAAACAGGTTCGTGCCGCGCGCAAGCGGAAGAAGCGGATGGCGCGCGTCACTCACGATCTCACCGATGTGCAGTGGGACGCGCTCAAGACGTCCTGGGGCGGGTGTGCTTATTGCGGGTCGCCCGCCGCCTCGTTGCAGAAGGACTGTGTGCAGGCTATCTCGCGTGGCGGTCGGTACACGCTCGGCAATGTGGTGCCCGCGTGTGGGTCGTGCAATGCCAGTAAGTGCAATGCCGAGGTGACGGGTTGGCTGCGCCGCAAGAAGCTCGATGAACGCTCGTTTCTCGTGCGCCACTACGAGATCTCGACAGAGCTCACTACCCGGTTCGCCTAGTCCGGGCGTCGGCCTCAGATGTATACCAGCGGTTGACCTTTCGGCGTTTCGCACTGGTCGGTTGCTCAGCGATTGTGTCGACACTCCGGCCCGACGGCGTCCTGCCGCTCGTTCTCTCGGGCTCGAGGTTGGATGGCGCGCATGAACCGCATCCGCCACCGATCCCTCATTCAGCTCGGCATCCTGGTCTTGGCGTTGGCAATGACGCCACTGGTGGTTTCCGGCCAGGCGTCGGCGGCGGGGAGCATCGTGCTGACCAATGCGGACTCAGCCAGGTCGGTGGATACGAAGGTCGGCAACGACGTCGAGGTCCGGCTCAACCGGTACCGCGAGAACGGAATCACCTACACGTGGCATCTTCCGGAGGCCGGCGACTCGTCGGTACTGCCGCGCATGTCCGCCGGCGTGACGCGCACCGGCGACGCCGTGGCGGTCTTCCGTGCGGACATCCCCGTCGACAGCGTGATCACCGTGCGACGAACCTGCCACCCCGATCCGAACCGGGACTGCCCCGCCGTCATGCTTCCGTGGAAAGCCGCGGTGCGCGTGCGGTAGCGAGCGGGCCTGGTCGCCGTTTCCGCAGTCTGCTGATCAGCCGGCGTTGTTCGCGGAGCCCGGCCGCGGCCAACGTCGGTTTGACCGCGGAGGCGAAGGCGTAGAACAGGATGTGATTCAGGCCCGCGTCGAGGTAGGGCGCCAGCCAGCGTTCGACGTCGGCGGCGGTGCCGGAGGGCATCAGAGCGCGCACCAGCTCGGGTGTGACGTGCTTGCTGTACTCGGCGAAGCGCTCGCCCTCGAAGACGGCGGGATCGACATGCGTATAGCCGGGGTTGTCCGCGCCGAGCGGGTGTGTCGCGCCGGCCGCGGTCCAGCTCGCTCCCGGCATGACCAGCGCCATCGCTTGGATGAAGGGCGCGCGGCACAGCTCGTCGAGGACGCGCTGGTCGGGCGCCAGCAGCGGGGCCAGTAGGACGCTGCGGTGCAAGGTTTCCGGGTCGCGCCCGGAGTCCTCGGCGCCGCGCACGAAGTGGGCCGCGGCGGTGTGCCAGGAGGTGGTGGTGTCGTTGAGGATGAACATCCAGCCGTCGCCGTGCTGCCCGGCGATCCGGCACGCGCGCGGGCCCTGCGCGGCCACCCAGACCGGGGGAGTCGTGCCATTGAGCGGCGGCAGCCCGAATCTGGCCGCCCGCCAGTCGTGGAAATCCCCTGTGTGCGTGAGCAATTCGTCGGCGGAGGACCAGGCGGCGCGCAACGCGGTCAAGGCGTCGGCCAGCCGGGCGGCGCGCGGTTCGAGCGTCAGCCCGTAGGGGACGGTGTTCTCGTATTCGCCCGACCCGATCCCCAGCACGACCTTGCCGCGCGACAGATGATGCAACGACATCCACGCCCGCGCCAGATCGGCCGGATTGCGCCGCACCACATCGGTGACCGCGACCCCCATCATCGGCCCGCGTGGCCGAGCCCAGCGGGCCAGCGCGACAGTCGGATCCAGGTACGCGTCCAGCGAGGAGACGAAGCGCGCCATCGGCGAGAACCGAACATTCCACGCGGCAGCGGGAAACGCCGACTTGGTGTGGTCGGAGAACCACACGTCATCGACACCCAGCAGGCCCGCGGTTCGCATGTTCATCTTGATCGCCCACACGGGAGCAACAGGCTCGATCAGGGACCCGATCCGCACCCGATCACCCTGGGGCCGAACCTTGTACGGACTTTCACGCTGGTCCATTGCCACCCCCGAGAGGAATCCTGCTCGATTTATAGCAAGAAGCTAGGACTCCTGACCCGGAAACGGCCGAACGCGGACGCCGACGACCGGTCAGGAATCGAGAAGCCCCGGCTACCACCCAGCCCATAGCGTGATGTTCATGGCAAACACCACTTCCACCACGTCCCTCACCTCCGTCACCCTCGAGGTGGCCGACCTCGCGGCTGCCCGCCGCTTCTACACGGCTTTCGGCGTGGACTCCTACATCAGCCTGCGGGCTTCCGAGGCGCACGCCACTGGTTTTCGCGGCTTCACGCTCGCGCTGACTGTGTCCGGGCCGGCCACCGTCGACAGCTTTTTCGGTGCCGCCGTGGCCGCCGGCGCCACGGTGCTGAAGCCCGCCGCGAAGTCGTTGTGGGGCTACAGCGGCGTCGTCCAGGCTCCCGACGGGACCATCTGGAAGATCGCGACCTCCGCGAAGAAGGACACCGGCCCCGCCACTCGCGAGGTCGACCAGGTCGTCCTGCTGATCGGCGTCGAAAGCGTGAAGGCCACCAAGCAGTTCTACGTCGACCGCGGGCTCACCGTGGCGAAGAGCTTCGGCGGCAAGTACGCCGAATTCGCTCCCGGTCAGTCCAGCCCGATCACGCTGGCGCTGTACAAGCGCCGTGCCCTGGCCAAGGACCTCGGCGTTCCCGTCGACGGCTCCGGCTCGCACCGCGTCGTTCTCGGCAGCACCGCCGACGCCGTCACCGACTCGGACGGGTTCGTCTGGGAGACGGCCGCGTCGCGCGCCGCCACGCCGTCCTGATCCCTAGCCTGCTATACCGATCGACCAGCGAAAGACCGCCGGCTCCGCGGTGAGCCGGCCCGACTACAGGAGAGATCATGAAGTTCCGGGCCCACGTCGAGCCACCCGAGCCC
Organism: Nocardia sp. NPDC051832; assembly: GCF_040681285.1. Taxonomy (NCBI): domain Bacteria; kingdom Bacillati; phylum Actinomycetota; class Actinomycetes; order Mycobacteriales; family Nocardiaceae; genus Nocardia; species Nocardia sp. NPDC051832. Next base: position 45,068 of record NZ_JBFAYL010000004.1, on the reverse strand, counting down.
ATGCGGGGCCTGGAAGTTCCGCCCGAGGTGGTGGCGGCGCTCGGCGGGGGCGCGCGACCGCCGGTGACGATCACCGTCAACGGTCATTCCTGGAAGAGCCGGGTAGCCATCATGCGGGGTCGCCATCTACTCGGCCTCAGCAACGCGAACCGCCAGGCCGCGGATGTCGCGATCGGCGAGGAAGTCGAGGTCGAACTGCACCTCGACACCGAACCACGCACCGTCGTCGAGCCCCCGGACTTCGCCCAGGCTCTGGACGCCGACCCCATCGCCCGCGCGGCCTACGACAGCCTCACCCACAGCCGCAAGCGTGCGCATGTACACGCCATCGAGAGTGCGAAGAAGCCCGACACCCGCCAGCGGCGTATCGAGACGGCCATTGCCACCTTGCGGGGTTGACCCCGCATCGCACGGTGCGCGAGCCGAAATCAGCGGGGGAGGACGGGCGGCCATGGCCGGCACGTCGGTCAGCCGGCGGGGTACTCCCGGAGGAGTCGCTCCATCCCGTAATGTCCTGCCGCGATGGCGAGATCCAATGGTGTTCGGCCGTCGGCGGTTTCGGGAGCGATGTCGGCGCCCGCCGCGAGTAGGGCTCTGGCGAGCGCAGCATGCCTGTAGACGACAGCGATGTGCAGTGCGGTCCAGCCATTCGATGTTCGCGCGTTCGGCGCGGCGCCGGCGGCCAGCAGGATCCGCGTGACTTCGACGCGGCCGTGATCGGCCGCGATCAGCAACGGGGTCCAGCCGCTGTGGTTCGGTATGTCGCAATCGGATCCGGCGTCCAGTAGTCCGCGGATCCGGTCCGTGTCTCCGGCTGCGGCGGCTGTGTGGGCGGCCGTCGCGCCCTGGCCCGCCGCGGTCGCGTGCGCGCTTCCGGTGACCAGCAGCCGGACATTCTCATGACGTCCGAAGGTGATCGCGAGATCGCCGGGTGTTCGCCCGTGGGTGTTCCGGGCGCGTGGGTCGGCGCCGCTGTCCAGCAGACGTTGCACGGTCTCCGCTGATTCGTGGCGGGCTGCCAGATGCAGCGGTGTGTTTCCTTCGGAATTACGTCTGTCCGCACCGACTACGGCTGCCAGCACCTCGGCATCATGGCTCGCGAACGCCTCGTCCAAGGCGGAACGTCCGTACTTGCCGACGGAATAGAGGTCCGCGCCTGCGCGTAGAAGAATTCGGACGATCTCCGGATTCGATTGGCGCACTGCCAGTTGCAACGCCCATTCATCGCCGCGATGGAGATCCGCTCCCGCGTCCAGCAACGCACGCACGGCCTCCGGCCGACCGCGGTTGACCGCAACACTCAGTGCGGTGTGACCGGACTTGGTGTGGGTGTCGGGATCCATTCCCTGATCCACCATCGCCAGGATCTCCTCGAGGGCACCGGCCCCGATCGCGTTGCGCAATGGCTGATCCAGCCGATCCCGGTATCCACCGGACAGCACCGCGAAACATCCACGGAGCGTTGCGCCCGAGGCTCCCCGGGCGAGTTCCCGCTCGATCTCGGCGGCATCGTGCGCTGGTGCCACTACCTGTCCGTCCAGCAAGCCGACCAGGTGCTGCACTCCGTGACACCGCACCCGGATCGTCCGCCGCAACAACGGTTCCGGGTTCGGCAGACTCATCGACGTCATCACTTCCGCTATATCTCGGCAGCGTTCCCGAGTCAGTTCCCTGGTCACCGACGCAGGTGCCACCTCAATGACTTTACGCCGGACGCCCATGGCCGGGTCGCGCCGCCGATCACGGGCCAGCGCATGTTCCCGTTCCACGCGGTGACCGATTGGCCGCAAACGTGATTCGCTGTTCTCCAGGTTGTCAGGCACCGCTCGCGAGCCGCACCGCGCCAGCGGACCGAGGGATCCGTACCGCGCGCTTCGCCAGGGTTACCGTAAAACGCCATGGACACCGTAAAGGTCGCCCTGCCTCCGTCCGTCCGTGGCTCGCGGCCAGAACCGAACGTTCCTGCACGACACCGGCGCTGGAAAGCGCGGCCGGTGGTCATCGTGGCCGTCTGCCTGATCCTGGGCCAGCTCGCACTCCGCGGCTGGGTCGCGGCCAGCGGCTACTTCTACTGGGACGACCTCATCCTCGTCGGCCGGGCTGCTAGCTATCCGCTGTGGTCGGCTGAGCTGCTGCTCTACGACCACGACGGCCACTTCATGCCCATGGCCTTCGCCACGGCCTGGCTGCTGACCGAAATCGCACCGCTGGAGTGGGCCGGTCCGGTCGTGTCGATGCTCGTCCTGCAACTCGCGGCATCGGTGGCGGTGCTGCGCATGCTCGTCGTGCTGGTGGGCGTGCGCCGGATGCTCCTCGTCCCGCTGGTCTTCTATCTGTTCTGTCCGTTGACGCTCCCGGCCTTCGCGTGGTGGTCGGCCGCGCTGAACGCGCTACCGCTGCAAATCGCGCTCGCGTGGGTGATCGCCGACGCGGTCCTGCTGGTGCGCGGTACCCGGCCGCGGCAGATCGCAACCACTCTGGCCGTGTTCATCGCGGCGCTGTTGTTCTTCGAGAAGGCGGTGATCATTCCGCCTGTCGCGGTGGCCGTCGCCGCCCTCGCCACTTATGTCTCCGGAGACCGGATCGGCGGGCGCGAGTTCTGGCGGCGTGGTGCGGTGTTGTGGGCCGGGTGCGCGGTCGTGCTGGTGGTCTGGTCGATCGCGTATCTGATGGTCGTCGATGTTTCCGTCGTGCCGCACGGCATGGGCGAGTGGCGAAAGCTCCTGCCGCAGGCGACTTCGCTGGGTTTCGTGCCGGCGCTCGTCGGCGGACCCTGGATCTGGGAGCGCTGGGTGCCGTCGACCCCGTGGGCGGACCCGCCGGGCTGGGCGGTGGTCGCGGCGTGGGTGACGCTGGGTGTTGTTGCGGCACTGTCCATTCGCGGTCTGCGCCGGGTCTGGTCTATCTGGCTGGCCACCGCCGCATACGTGCTGATCGCCCAGCTGCCGGTCGCGCTGGCACGCAGTGGTCCCAACACCGCGGGGGAGATCATGCAGTCCCTGCGCTACTTCGCCGATATCAGTGTGATCCTCGCCGCGGCAATGGGATTGGTGCTGAGCGCTCGGCCGCGGCACGGTGTCCAGGCCGGTTCGCGTGCGACGGTCGCGGTGCTGGCACTGTTCGTGGTGAGCAGCCTGTGCACCACCTATACCTTCGTGCGGTCCTGGCGCGCCGATCCGACGCGCACCTACCTGACGAACGTCGAAGCGGCGCTGGCCGCGCACGACGGCGCGCCGCTGCTCGAGCAGGAACTCCCGTGGGATGTACTGAACCCGCTGGTATATCCACAGAACCTGGCCAGCCAGGCGCTGGCCGCCATCGCCCCCGCGGGCACCTTCGCCGAGTCGACGCCGCACCTGCGGATGATCACCGATTCCGGCTCGATCGTCGACGCGGCTGTCTGGTGGAACCGGAGCATCCTGCCGGGGCCGGAACCGAACTGCGGCTATCGAATTCACGGCGCGCTCCCGGTTTCGCTGCCACTCGACGGCCCCATGCTCGAGCACGAATGGACCGCGCAGCTGAACTATCTCGCGAATCGCGACGGTTGGATCACGCTCGCCTTCGAACACGGAAAACCTGTTTCAGCTCCGGTCCGGCAAGGTCTGAACACGGTCTTCGTGCGGGCGGTCGGCAGCGGCCGGGAACTCAGAATTACCACTGGCGCACCGGATCTCACACTGTGCGTGGGTGTCGGGCCGATCGGCGTCGCGTCCTATGACAACTGAACGTCCACAGCGGCTAGAGTCGGACGCGCTCGTGCAGGCCCCTTCTACGACGGATCCCGGTGATGATCGAACTCGTTCTCGCGGCGGTCGCGGTGCTGGAAGCCGCAGGACTTGTCGCGCTGGCTGTGTCGCTGCGGCGCAGTCGCCGGGAGTTGGAGGAGCTCCAGCGGCGCGTCGACGCCCGGCAACTGCTGAAGATCACCGGCCGGGAGGCCGTCAAAACCGTGTGGGATACCGCGAACATCTTGCGCAAGAAGGGGTTTCGCGGCGCGGTGCTCTCCTCGATCGAAGACTTGGCCGGGTGGGCTCAGGTCGAACGACCGGACCTGGCCCGGCTGACGCCCGACGGGCACGTCGTAATCGCCTTCTCCGACATCGAGGGATCCACCGCCCTCAACGAACGACTGGGCGATCGGACCTGGGTCAAACTACTGGACCGGCACGACCGGCTGATCCGGAAGCTCGTCGCCGACCACGGCGGTCATATCGTGAAAAGTCAAGGCGACGGCTTCATGATCGCGTTCGCCGAACCCGAGCAGGCGGTCCGCTGTAGCTTGGACGTTCAGCACGCGCTCGGCAACGGCGCCGCACTCGTCGGCCGCGAGAGCATTCGAGTCCGCATCGGCATCCACATGGGTACCTCGGTTCGGCGCGGCGATGATCTGTTCGGCCGCAACGTAGCCATGGCCGCCCGCGTCGCCGGGCAAGCCGACGGCGGTGAAGTTCTCGTCAGCGACACCGTGCGGGAGGCACTCGCCGACGAGCGCGATATCGCCGTGGTCGCCGAACGCGCGGTCGAACTGAAAGGCCTGCACGGCACCCACCGGCTGTCCGTGGTCGAGCGGGCGGGGGCCGAGCCAGGTCAATCGACACGACGAGTCAAGCGCTGATTCAACGGAAATCGGCCAGGTGGTCGGCAACCCACGGCTTTCCCAGCACCGGTCGGTGCACCCGAAATATAGCAACGCTAGACAAGCTAGCGAGAGCGATGCTATCGTTGCTCCAGTTTCTAGCGACGCTAGATTTTAGGAAGGGAAGCCGAAATGCTGATTGTCACCGGCCAGATCATTGCCGTCGCCGCCGTTCTCGCCAACGCCATCGTCTACGGGACCGATGTCTGCGCGGCGGTGATCATGCGGTCCGTGTATCGCAAGCTCGATGACGCGACCGTGACGACGAGTGCGGGCTGGGGCCACTACTACGGCGACAAGCGTATGCCGGTCATCGGCATCAGCGGTGTGGTCACCGCGGTGCTCACGCTGCTGATCGCGCTGGTCGCCGGGCAGGTCGGCGCCGCTGTCGCGGCCGGGATCACGGTGGCGGCGCTGCTGACCTGGCTCGCCCTCTATGTGCGCATCGCCAAGCCGATCAACACCCAGCAGACCGCCGCCGCGCAGAGCGGCATCATTCCGCCCAATGCCCGAGCGCTGCAGGACAAGTGGGACAGCATCCTGAAGTACCGCGTGACCCTCCAGTTCATCGCCGTCGCCGGCCTGTGCGCCGCCCTGATTCTGTTCTGACCTCGAAGCGCCGGATACCCACCGCACCAACACCTTTCACCAAGGAGTAATTCCCATGTCCTTCACCACCAATGAACAGCAGTTCCTCGCGACGGCCGGGATCGGCCGACTGGCCACGGTGTCTCCCGACGGCGTCGTGCAGAACAACCCGACCAGCTATCGGGTGAACGCCGACGGCACGATCGACATCGGCGGCATGCGCATGCGCGCCAGCCGGAAATACCGCAACGTCGAGTCGGGCAGCCGAGTGTCTTTCGTCATCGATGAACAGGTCTCCCTGGATCCCTACGTGATTCGCGGCATCGAGGTACGCGGCACAGCCGAGGCTCTCGACGACCTCGAGCCACCGTTCCCGCACCAGGAGCGCGCGATCATCCGAATCCGCCCCGAGCGAGTCATCTCCTGGGGCATCGACGGCGGATCCTTCGACTTCACCACCCGCGCCGCCGAGTAGTCCCCGCCCTACGATTCGCCGCCGTTGCCAGCCTCGCTGGCAGCGGCTCACTATTTGATCGCGACGGGGCTGATCGGTGTCCCGACTGCTCCGGGGATTCGCAAAGCTGGTGCGCAGAGCAGGAATTCGTGGATTCCATCCTCGGCGCAGTCGCGGCCGAGGGCTTCGAGGTCCCAGATCTCACCGAGTGGCATGCCCATATCCCGCAGTGCGAGCATGTGCAGCGGCATCAGGACGCCGTCCTCGGGGATCAGTACCTCGACGGCGGGGTTGTCGACGGCGACTGCCGCGATCTCGTTCTCGTGCAGCCACTCCGCGCACCGCCAGCTCAATCCGGGACTGCCGCCGAACCATTCGGACTGCGTGCGGGTTTCGAGAAACCTTGTCCACCAACCAGTTCGGATCAGCAGGATGTCTCCGCCGGCGAAGTCGACCGCTTGCGCGTCCGCCACCGACTGCAACTCCCGCGGGGTGATGACACTGCCCGCCTCGAGCCGGGCCACATTCCGATGCCGGGCGACATCGAGCAACACCCCGCGCCCCACCACTCCGCCGCGCTCGGCAACCTGCTCGATCCCCAGCTTGGTCGCCCCGAAACTGGTGACAGCGGCCGCTGGAACGCCGTTGTAGAGCAGCCCGTCGTAGTAGACGTGCGAAAGCGCGTCCCACTGGGTGGCCGCCTGCAACGGCATCATGATGTAGTCGTCGTTGAACCGCATCGGTCCGTTCGCGTACATCCCGGCGACTTGGGCTTCGGTCCGCCCGCCCCACCCGCCGAGCAGCTCCGCGAAGTTCGCGTCACCACCGTCGACGGCCATCAGGTGAATCGGGTTGCGCCGGAACCCACTCGACCCCTGCGGCCCATACGCATCGAATGGGATCCCGAGCGAAATGGCCCGGCCTTGCTTGGCGCACGCAGCCGCCGCGGCCAGCCGGGCCGAGGTGATCAGATTCAGCGTCCCCACCTGGTCCGCGTCACCCCACCGCCCCCAATTACGCACCTTCTCAGCGACTTCCCGCCACGCCTCGGCCACCGGATACCTCCACATCGACAGTCCGAACGATTGTGGCCGGTCCCCGTCGCGCCGACAAACACCCATCCCGAAGGGAGAGACGGGTTTCCCCGGCTCAGTAGGTGATGACGGCGACTGCGTAGGGGTGGAGTACAGCAGTTCCTGCTTCGACCGGTGTTCGTTCGTCGGCGAGTTGCTCGAGTTCACCTCGCCCTTCCGGGACGGCTACCGTGACCGGCTCAGCGGTCTTGTTGACCAGCAAGAGCTTTCGGCTACCGGAAGTGCCGACGAATGCCTGGGCATGGATGCGAGGGTCCGGAAAGCCCTGGGCCCCGGTCGTTGTGGTGGCCAGGGCATCTCCGGTGCCGAAGTGGCGCAGTAGGAGCGCGAGGGCGTGGTAGCGGGTATTGGGTTCGCCGGTCGTCCAATCGATCAGGCTGACGCCCGGAATCATGCCGGGGTAATCCATGAATTCGGCGATGCCGACCAGGTCAATGCCGAGTTCGACGAGCTCGGCCCAGAGGTAGGACTGGACCGCGGCGCTCAGCGCCCAGTATGCGTCGGGGATGTCGGGCGCCGGGTTCATCACATCGGCCGGATAGGTACCGAGTTCGTTGATGAAGGTCGCGGTGCTCGGGGACAGGCGCCGCCGGATCGAGTCGATGAAACGGACTTGGTCGAGAAAGGCGTCGGCTTGGGCGAAGAAGATGTCGCGCCAATGGGCGCTCGGTGCGTTGCCTGCTGTCCCGAAGGGGTTGGCGATTTCGGGTTGCGCGTAGAAGTGGTAGGAGATCGCGTCGATCGGGACGCCTTCGGTGTGGTTGGCGGGGTCGAGGAAGTGCCAGAAGTACTCCGGCTGGTGGTGCACGTGGCTCAGTGACAACCCGATGAATTTCATGTCCGGGTCCAGTGGGGCCAGGCGGGCGACGATAGCGTCGTAGAGCTCGGTGTAGGCGTGCGGTGGGATTCGGTGACCGATGTCGGGTTCGCACAGCACCTCCCAGTAGGCGAAGCGGTAGTGATGGCCCGACTCGTGCCAGTGGCCCAGTTCGTCGGTGAAGCCACCGGCGATGTACCAGCTGGCGACGCGATAGAAATAGTCGGCGACCTCGGCGCAGGTGGGGTCGCGCAGTTCGCTGCCCTGCTCGTAGTGCCAGTGGTTTTCGTCGAGATCCTCCGAGACCGCGACGGGTTCGGGGGTCACGAACATCCAGGCCGGGATGGTGGCGAAGTTCGCGACGACCGGTCTGCCCTCGGCCGCGGCGACGAAGTCTTCGACGAAGGGGTCGAGAAGCTCGAAGTTCCACGAGGTTTCGGTAGCGGTGGGCGGGTTGAGTTCGGGAACCGCGACTCGAGGGTGGGTGAACCAGGGGAGGAACCGGGCCAGGTCGACGCGTAGTTCGCGCAGGGCGTCGAAAGCCTGGTCGTGGATTGGGGATTCGCGGCGCAACGGTGGCGCGGTCCACAGGTGGGTGGTGAGTGTGGTGCGCGAGGTTCCGGTCGTTTTCTCCCACTCGACCTGGACGGTGACTGGTGGGGCTGCGGTGATGGTGCTCATGTGGTGGTTCCTTCGTCTACGGTGCGGGTGATGCCGAGGGCAGGCAGGATCGCCTGGTCGACGATCGCTGCGAGGGTTCGGGTATCGGGGAGGTTCCCGGTGTCGATCTGGTGCTTGATCACCAGCGCTTCGCCGATATCCACGACGATCGGGGTGACCAGTCGGGCGTCGATGTCGCCGCGTGCGGCGTAGTGCTCGAGGACGGTGCGGGTGAATCTGCCGCCATGGGTGTCGAACACGGTGGCGTACAGGGCCTCGACGAGATCCGGGCGGCGCTGCCGTTCGGAGAGGATCGCCGCGACCGCCGGTGCGGTGGGCCCGGCCAGCCAGTCGCGGAGCTGTTCGAGCGACCGCAGCAGGTCTGATCGCAATCCACCGTTGTCGGGTGTGACGGTTTCGACGGGATGGGCATGGGCGAGCGCGTCGAGCAGCAACTCCTCGACCGTGGGCCAGCGGCGGTAGATGGATGTCTTCGCGATACCCGCCCGCCGCGAGACGCCCTCGATCGAAAGCCGGCCCAGTCCGGTTTCCGCTACCTCGGCGATTACCGCCGTCCGGCAGGCCTCGAGGACATCGGCGAGCGAGCGGCGGCGTGCGGGTTGGTCATCGGTCTCGGCCATGACCGCAATGCTAGCTACAGTCCCGTAGCTCCGCAACCGTAGCTAAGTGTCGATCATCCGGTCAGGCAGAGGATCGTGAGCACCGGGAAGATCACCAAGAGGGTGGAGAAGACGAGGTTCGGCGGGGCCGAATGGTGGAACGCGTCGATCGGGATCGCGGCGAGTACTCCCGCGCCGAGCTGGCCGAGGATCACCAGCCATGCGCCCACTAGGAGTGGCCGGCGGCCGGATGTCTTGCCGCGCAGGAGAAGTACTGCGCCGTAGCCGAGTAGCAGGCCGATGAGCAGGAATGCGTAGGAGAGAAACGTGAGGAGATCGTCGGCGGCGATCGTCGAGTCGCCGATCGACAGATATTCCTTGTCCTGCCACTTGCCTTCCTGTGACTGGATCCACGCGCCCAATGCTTGGATGGTCCATACGAGCGCGCCGGGGATCGCCAGCCATGCCGCGATCTGGTAGCGCGTCCGCTGGTGCTGCGCCCAGCCGCGTTGCGCCTGTGCGACTGTCGATTCGTTCATAGCTGTCAGGATCCGTCCGGTGTGGAACTATGCGCAAGAGATCGGCAACGAGGAAACGCGATCAGATCGATCGACGATGGGGGAGGGACTTTCGATGTTCGATGTTTCGCTGCGTCCGGCTGCGTCCGCGGACCTGCCGTTCATTGGAATGCTGTGTGCGCGAAGCACTTCGATATCCGAGGAGGGACTCGGGTATCCGAGGTGCGACGACGAGAGCGAACTGCTCGCCGAACTCGCGCTGTACGGCAACAAATTCGAGCAGCACGTCTTCATCGTCGAGGACGTCGACGGAACGGCGATCGGGTTCGGTGGATATCTGATCTCCGACACCGATTCCGCGTGCTACCTGATCGCACCGCTACTGGATCGGCGGTATCGCACGGTCGACACGGCCACCCGAGCGGTCGAACAGCTTGTCGCACAGCCTATCGCGGCCCCGAAACAGGTGTCCTACCTGGAGGAGTCCAACCTCGTTCTCGCCGAGGCGCTGCTGCGTGCCGGGTGGGAGCGTGGTTCCGCACAGCTGGAGATGTGCTGCGCGCTCTCGGCCGCCAACCGCGGGGATATGGTCTCGGGTTATCCCGTTCGAACAGTCGAGAGCAAGTCGGACCCGCTCTTCGCCGATATCGCCGAAATGCTTGCCGAACACCATCATTGGACCTCCGATCCGCTGATCCGACTCAGCGACTATGTGGCTGACGGCTACCAGGTCTCTGTGATCGAACTCGACGTCCTCGCCGCCTGCGCATTGTGGATTCGCGTGGCGGACACCGCGTTCGGTCGTCTGGACTATCTGTCGGTGGCCGAGGCTTGGCGCGGCAAATCCCTCGGCACCGCACTGACCAAACATGTGCTCGCGGAGGCAGTCGCCGTCGGCGGCATCGAAAAGATGTATCTGAGCGTCGACCCCGGCAACGAGGCCGCGCGCCGCGTCTACCGTGCCTGCGGATTCGTGGATGGGACCGTTTCTCGACAGTATCGCTACGCGCCTGGGCCGGTCTGAGTCGCGACCGCTTACGGACCTGCCTCGGGTTGCACGAATTCGGGCAGCGCGGCGGCGGCCACGACACCCGCCCAGTCGAGTCCACTGTCGCGGACCAGCCGGCACAGCAGCAGCCAGGCGGCCCAGGCGTCGCAGCCGGAGTGGTGGTGGCGATGTTCGGCGGGCAGCAGGTCGCTGACCGAGGTGTGGTCGAGGAGGGCGTCGAGGGCGTAGCTGGGCAGGTCGGGGGAGACGGCTTTGGCCAGGCGCAAGGTGTCGAGCACCAGGGGCGGCTTCCACTCGGGCAGGTGCTGGGTGAGCGTCCGGTAGGCGGCGGGCGCGTTGTGCGCGACCACTGTTCGGCCGTCCAGGGCGCGGTCGACGGCGGGGGCGATCATTTTCCAGGCCGGGCAGCTGAACACGTCTTTGTTGCCGATGCCGTGCACGTGGTGCGTCACGAACGGCACGATCGGATGCTGCGGGCGGATCCGGCAGGCGAGGATTTCCTCGGCGCCGACCGTGGCGCCGGTGACGGGGATGATGGCGATCTCGATGATCTCCGGCGGATAATGGCCATTGCTCTCGACATCGACCACGGCGATATCGTGCCCCCGCAGTACGGCGGGAACCTCGGTATCCGTTGTGGTCACAGTGACATCTCCGAAACAGTTGATCCGAGCCCGGCGCCGCGCGGGCGCCTCGTTAGTGTCATGTGCCATTCTGCGCCTGTTGGTGGGCTATGTCGGCCGAATGGGCGAACTATCGGTCGAAAGCCCTTGACAACTTCTAACGTGGTTGACTGTCAAGGGAATTCGCGGTGCCGCCGGGCTTGCCGAACCAGCGCTCCAGGCGGTCGTTCAAGTCCCGTTGGCGCTCGCCGATCCAGGCGACATATCCGTCGGGGCGCAGCAGAACAGCCGGAACATCCAGTGCCGCAGTGGGATCCGTTATCACGTCGACTCGGTCCGACCAGCCGTCGACGCTCAGTCGCCCGGTCCGGTCGAGGACCAGGCCGCGCCCCTCACGCATGCGGTCGTAGAGGCGGCCCGCTTCCAGCTCGACGTCGCGCAGCCGGCGGCCGAGCAGATCGGGGCCCGCGCCGAAGTCGTAGCGGATGTCGATCGCGGTGATCTTCTCGATCAGGTATCGGTTCACCTCGTCGAGATCCATCAGTTCGGTGAGCAGCCTGCGCACGGCTTGCGCACCCGGCTCGGCGGACAGGAGTTCTGTCTGGGCGCGAGTGTTGTCCAGGACCGCCGCGGCGACCGGATGACGTTCGCTCTGATAGTTGTCCAGCAGCGTTTCCGGCGCCCAGCCGCGGATCTGCGCGGCCAGCTTCCAGCCCAGGTTGACCGCGTCCTGAATGCCCAGGTTGAGGCCCTGACCGCCGATGGGCGGGTGGATATGCGCCGCGTCGCCGGCCAGCAGCACCCGCCCGGCCCGATACCGCTCGGCCAGCCGGGTGGCGTCGCCGAAGCGAGACAGCCAGCGGGGGGAGTGCAGGCCGAAATCGGTTCCGGTCAGTGCGCGCAGCTGGTGCTGGAAGTCGTCGAGCGTGGGCGGTTCCGCGCGATCCTCGCGCACCTCCGCGGCGGGGACGACGACGCTGTACACCCCGTCCCCGAAGGGGCGGAGCATGATTCGTCGCTCGGCGTTGCCGAGTTCGGCCAGCCTGGCGGCGATCTCCTCCTGCGGCACACCGACTTTCATCTCGCCCATCAGGGTGTCGTTCCGGGCCGGCTCGCCGGGGAAGCCGACGCCGAGCAGTTTGCGCACCGTGCTGCGCGCCCCGTCGCAGCCGACCAGGTAACGCGACCGCAGCCGCTCCCCGCCGGCCAGCTCGACCGTCACACCCTGCGCGTCCTGCTCGAAACCGGTTACCGCGCAACCGCTCCGAACTTCCGCCCCCAGGGCGACCGCATGCGCTGTGAGCACCTGCTCGATGACCGGCTGCGGAATACCCAGCAGATAGGGGTACGTGGAATCCAGACCCTCGGGCGCGGGTTTCGCGATGGCGGCGAAGATGCCGCCGACCGGTCGCCGCCGGCCCCGTTCGACGAGCCGATCGAGCAGTCCGCGCATCGCCATCAGTTCGAGACTCCGCATATGCAGGCTGACGATGCGGACGAACGAACCGGGCTCGGCTTCCTTCTCCAGTACGAGTACCGGCACATCGTGCAACCGCAGTTCGGCGGCCAGCATCGCACCCGTCGGCCCGCATCCGGCGATGATCACTTCCGCGTGTTCTGGCATCGGGCGCCTATTCTGCGGTAGCCCCAGGTCGAGCCGCAAACGATATTTCGCCGGGATTAGATCCCGACGTGGATCCACGCGCCCCACAGGTGCGGAGACTTGCGCAGGCCCGGCTGGTCTCGCATGTCGTTGACCACTCGGTGCAGCGCTTGCGCGGCGTACTCGGGGTCGAGATTCCCGCCGGCTTCCTGGAGATGACGATAGAAGCGGACGGCGATCTCGTAGGAGATGGCGTCGGGCACCGGCCATTGGGTGGCGACCACACGCGGATATCCGCCGACCATGCAGGCGGTCGCCAGATTCAAGGATTCGTCGAAGAACTCCGGAACCAGCGAGTGCGCCGTCCGGCAGGCCGAGAGGAAGGCGAGTTGCGCGCGGGGAAGCCGCATCGTGGCCATTCGGGTGAGGGTCAGCGGATTCTCGTTGTGATCGTGCAGCAGGATTCGGCTCTGGGCGGGATCGGTGGGGTGGCCTTCGGCATGGCATGCGAAGTGCGCTATTTCGCAGCGATCGAGGGCGGCCGCGACGGAGTCCATGGTGGCCTGTGCGCCGATGAACCGGTTGCGGGGATCGATCGAGCGCGGATACTGCTGTTCGATGCTGGATATCTCCCACTCCGCGTTGTGCAGCCGGCCGAACCGGGTGGCAGTGCCGTCCGGCTCGGTGCGCGCCGGAGTCTGCGGCATGGCCACGGCAGCTACCCGGAATTCGCCGGTACCAGGAGTGTGCGCCCGGGCGTACCGCAGGTGCCTGATGCTGGGAGCGTACGACGAGATGACGAAGTCCATCGCGGTGCGGCCGTGCGCGGTCTGGTAGTCCCCGGCGGCTTGCAACGGGAAGGCGCTCAACGGACCGGTCGGAATCCACCAAACGCGTGGCCACTGCGGGGGATTCGGTTCATTCAGATACTTCAATTCGGCGAGCACCAGTCCGACGATCCGGCGCCACAGCCAGGTCAGCTGCTCCCGCACGGATCGAGCCGCTTCCGCACGCTCGGCGCGGACGGAGTTGGGGTCCATGATCACCGCGATCGCGGCGTGGAACTCCGTCACCAGCTCCTCCAAGGCGGCCTGCTCGACTTGGCGCAAAGGAATTCCCGTGACGCCGTCCGCACGCACCACCAAGGCGTGACTGCCGAACTCGCTGATATTGAGCAGCACGATCGGCCCGGCCCGGCTCTGCTCGCGCAGGACGGCGATATCGGAATGTCGCAGGAAGTCCGAGAAGCCCGGCAGGGCGCGGATCTCGGTCACGACTCGGTGGAATTCCTCGACCGCTCGGTGCCGAGTGTCGGTGTGCAGTCCCGTCTCGAGCCCCGCGGAGGTCACCTCGAACCGATCCGCCAGCGCGGGCGCGCGCGCCCACAGTTCGGTGCGGTCGGTTCGGGTTTCCATGGCCTGCCCCCACACCACCGACCGGCCGGTCTCGAGCACCTGGATCGCGCGGGCGGCCGCGGTGGGTCCGCCCTCGCGCAGGATCAGTGCGGCGGTGTCACGGGCCAGTTCGGCGTGAGCTCGCAGCAGTTGCTGCCGGTTGCCTCGAGTCAGATGCCGGGAGGCGACCAGCGGCATCAGGCCGACCGCCTTCTCCAAGAGTCCGATCGCCGCGTTCGACCGGAGATCCAGCAACCACCATCCCGCGACCAGCGCGGCATCCATCCGGTCCTGGGGCGCGGACCATTCGTCGTCGGCGGCCGCGTCGGCCGTCGCGAGGGCGGTGTCGAGGTCGGCTTCCAGTCCGGTCTGCTGGAATCGCGCTTGCAGGGCTTGAATCAGGTTGCAGGAGTAGCGTGCTCGCAGAAAGTTCTGTGGTGGGCACTCGCGCACCGCCTCGGCGAAGCAGTCGACCACCAGGTCGAAATCCGAGTCCGGGTCGTCCTCGGTATTGCTCCGCAGGAACGCCAGCCCCATGTTCGACAACCGCATGGCGCGGCCGGGGTGCCCGCGCTCGGTGGCTGTGACGGCCTCGACGGTTGCCTGTAAAGCCGCGAAGCGATCGTCGTCGTCCTCGGTCGTTTCGAAACGGGTCATGAGAATCGTGCCGAGGTTGGACAGGTAGCCGGCTCGATCGGGATTCGCTTTCGGGGTGGACTCCACCGCCGCCCGGCAGCAGGCTACGGCCTCGTCGAGCAATTGCGGGTCGCCGTCCTCGTTGTAGAGCGCTTCCAGCGCGATCCCCAAGGTGCTCGAGCGTTTGGCGAGATGCGGGCTGCCCGGCCCGGTCGCCGCCACGGCGGCCCGGCCGACCTCGACCGCCTCGGCCAGGTCGGCGGCGTCGCCGCGCCGCACGAAGCGGCTGTGCAGTCCCGTGCACAGGTTCTGCTGGCAGAGGGCGCGCACGTGCGGGTCTGCGTCGATCTGTTCGCTTCCGACGCGCAGCGCGTCCAGTGCGTCGTCGAGATCGCCGGTGGCGCCGAAGTGTTCGAATCTGGACAGCAATGTCACGCCGAGGTTCGACAAGCGGAGTGCGCGCAACTCGTGCTCGGCCGGAGTGGCTGCCACGGCCGCGCGGGTGTAGCGCACCGCCTCGGACAGTGCGGCGTGGTCACCCGAATGTTCGAAGCGCCACCACAATCCGGTGCCCAGCGTCGACGCGTAGTCCGCCCAGTCGGGATCGGAACGGGACGTCATTTCCAGTGCCGACCGGAGCATGGCGATCGACTCGTCGAGATCGCTTGTCCGGCCCGAGAATTCGAAGAGCTGGCGGATCGACACGCCCAGTTGCGCCAGTAGCGCCGCGCGTCCGGGGTCGGCCGCGGAAAGCAGCTCGAGCTGCTCGCGCTCGACACTGATGGCTGCGGCCGAATCCGCCAGCACGCCTTGGTTTTCGAACCGCGTGGCGAGGGCGTCGGCCAGCGTCGGCAAGATGGCGGCTCGCGTCCAGTGGTCGCGTGGATAAGCGGCTGCCGCCACCCGTAGCGTCTCGATCGTCCGGTCCAGATCGCCTGCTTCGTCTCGATGCAGCAAGGCGACACCGAGGGCGAACAGGCGAACACCTCGATCAGGATGTTTCGGCGGAGTCGCGTCCACGGCCAGGTGGCTCAGCCGCACCGCCTCGGCGAAGTCCTCGGACTGACCGCTGATCAGGCCGCGCAACACCAGCACTCCACTGAGGCTCGCGGTGAGCGTGGTCCACACGTACCCACCCTCCGCGGCGTAGGTGAGCGCCGCGCGGAACAGGCGCACCGCCTCCTCGACGTCGGCCGGCGCCGCGGAATGGAGGTAGCGGGCCGAGTGCGCGGCCGCGAGTCCGCTGAGGATGTCGGCGTAGTCGGGGTGATCGGTGGCGGCCGCTCGCACCGCTTCGGTGTGCCATCGCATCGCCGCTTCCGCGGCGGCGGGGTCGCTGCTGTCGAGCGTCGAGCGCAGGAACCAGACCTCGCCCAGACGGGTCAGATGGACTGCGCGATCGACGTGATCCGGTGGGACGATGGCCACCGCCGCCTCGGCCGCTTCGCCCGCGGCGGTCAGATCGGCCGAATCGCCGAGCCAGGAGAAGCGAGTCAGCAGCGCCAGCGCGAGCCGGGAGTACCGCTGAGCCCGTTCCGGCGGCGGAGCCTCGAGAACGCAGACTTTCGACAGGGTCGCCGCGGCGACCTCCAACCCCGCTCGGTCCCCGACGCCCAGGGCGCGGTCGAGCAGGCCCGATGCCCGCGCTGTGCCCAGGGCGGCGACCTCGCTGATCAATGGTTGAGGTATGTCGTCGAATTCGATGGTGGGTAGACATCGAGTGAATCGCTGCCCCGCCGCGGCGCGATGGCGCGGGTCTCCCGTCGTGCGGAATCTTCGCCAGAAGAATCGGCCGAGAAGCATGTTTCCGGCAGTCCACCATGGTGATCGGGCCCTGTGGCGTCGACCGATCCGGTGCGGCGAAACCCCCACCCTCGCATCCTAGCGCCGTTCGTGAAAAGCATTCGTGGACTTCTCAATTCACCCCTGCGTAGCATGAGCTCAGCAAGTGTCGCAGCAATATCCGGATGGTGATGGTGGTCAACCCTCAGGACACGGCACTGGGCCTCCAGTATTTGTGCCGCAACGACGCGATCGCCGAAATGCGGCGCACCGGCGACAACGCTCTGCTGGAACGCTTGCGGCGCGCCGTCTCCCAGCCGGATGTCGCGGCGGCGGACCTGGTCTCCGGCGCCATCGATGCGCTGGGATGGCGCGCGGACTACGAACTCTGGGCGATGGTCGCGGCGGGCACGCGAGGCCCGCTCGACGATTTCCCCGGTACCCCAGCGATTTTGAGCCCGGTGTTCACCTGCCCACTGGCGGACCCGAACAATTGCGGAAGGCGCTCGCGAAGCCGTAGCGCACCGCCCGCATGCACACTCGGAAACCGCGCGATGGCATGGACCGGCGATGAATTTACTGGCTGACCTGGCCGCTCGGTTGCCGAGTCGTTGGCTGCTCTGGCAGGGGCTCCCAGGGCTGATCTACCTGGCCGCGATCGTCCTCGGCAGCCGCCTCGGTTATCGGTCGGTGCTGGATTTCGACGCCGCGGCCGCCTACACCACGACTCTGGCCGACCGCCTCGAAAAGCTCTCCGGCACGCAATCCGCCGCACTGCTGATCGTAGCCGCCATCGCCGCCGCGGCGCTCGGACTGGTAGCGGCCGCGATGGCGGTGGCGATCGAGTTTCTCGTCTACACCCGGCGGGTCCCGGCGTGGCCGTCGGTGCCGCTCCGTCAGGTCGAACAGCAGTTTCGCACGCACTATCTGCTGGATATCGCGACCGTCTGGCCGCACCTGTGGCTGCAACTTCCCGAAGAGCACCGCAACCATCTGATCGAAGCTCGTACTCGAATTCGGCTGGCGGCCATTACGATCGGATGGGGCGTCGTACTCGTGCCCCTGGCCGCAGCATGGCCTCTGGCGTGGCTGCCCGCGCTGGTGGCGGTGTGCGCGGGTGGCACGCAGCTACGCATCGCCACCGCCGGATACGCGCGCGCTGTCGCGGCTGCCGTCCGACGCTACACCCCCTCCTTGGCATCCGATCTGGGTGTCGGTCAAGGAGATACGCTCACCAGAGATCTGGGCCGGGCCCTCCAATACCACCTCCAGTTCGACGACCCACGACAATTCCAGCCGTAGTGGCTTTCCTGCGGGATCATTTCTGGATGAGCATCGAGAAGAAGGAAGCCGGCGTCTGGCAGATCTCGCCGGCGCCCCCGGTGCGGCCGCGGCGCCGGAACGGGCCGCGATTACCGCCCGCGCAGCGCCGTGCGCAGTTGCTCGACGCGGCACACGCGGTGGCGGGGCGTGCGGGGTTGTCCGAGCTCACCATGCAGGCGGTGGCCAAGGAGGCGGGCGTCGCCAAACCGGTTCTGTACGCGGTCTTTCCGACCGCGCCGGACCTGGTCGACGCGCTGCTGCGACGCGAGCACGCGCGCGGGATGCAGCAGGTGCTCGCGGCATTGCCGGACAACCTGGCCGAGTCCGACCCCGACGAGGAGTACGAGGCGGCGGTGCTGGCGTTTCTGACTGCGGTCCAGCAAGATCCGACGCGCTGGCGGCTGATCCTGCTACCCGCCGACGGCGCACCCGCCGACTACCGCGGGCTGCTCGCCGGTGCCAGGGAGGCCGTCGTCGCGCGGTGTGTGCAGCTGCTCCGGTTGGGTATCGAAATGCGCGGCGGGCCAAGCGATGTCGATGTCGAGCTGGTCGGGCGGGTGATGCTCGGATTCGTCGAATCGCTCGGCCGCTTGGTGCTCTCGGATCCGGAACGCTTTCCGCCGCAAGCGCTGCGGCCGACCGTCCACGCGCTGGCGCGCACGCTGCCCAAAGGCGGCGACGGGACCCCGGTCTTCGGCACCGGCGAATCCGTTGTCGCCGCGTGGCGGCAGACCGGCCCACCTGGCGATTCCTGATGGGCTAGGCCGGGAATTCATCGTAAGTCGATGTCGGAGATCAATAACGGCGGCCACGCGATGACCTCCCCGATCGCGGAGAACACCTTCGTCGAGCCGTTGAGGTCGGCGAGGTGGTCGTTGTGCGTCGACAACCACACCAGGCCGATCGCGAAATACGGGACTCCGAAAGCGACCGCCAGGAAGAACAACTGGCGGATGCTGATTCGGTAGCTCAATGCTTCTTTCCACACGATGATCACTCCGCCTGTTCAGGAAATGTAGCCGAGTACGGGTTGGGATTCGATGATGCCTTGGTCGTCGGGTCGCTCGCCTCGGCCGAAGACTCGGGCGCGCTGTTTTGCCCGCAGCTCGTGATGGGCTTGGGCGGGAATGTCGTATCCGTAGCGTTCCTGCGCTTCGCGCGGGGTCATCGTCTCCGTGCTCACCGGGGCGATGCCCAGCAGGACGGGACCCGCGACCGGAACGGTCATCGGCGAAATCAGCCGTAGCAGTAGCACTTGCAGCCTGGCGTTGAGGCTTACCAGAGTGAAGGCCGCGCTGAGCGGAGCGCGAACCAGCAGATCGAAGAGCCGCCCGGTCGGTAACCCGGCCATCTCCCGCATCCATCGCGGCATCGTGGCCAGAGTTCCGCGCCGCAGGAATGCGTAGACGAGGGTGAACAACGGTTTCAGCAGGGCCGGGATCTCGGGCATCATCACCTCGGCTTGCAGCAGGTGCCGCATCGCCTTGCGGGCGATCTCGGAACCCAGCAGCTGCGGCCGCATCCGCTCGAAATACAGTCGCACCTCTTCCCGACTGCGCGGCACATCGTCTGGGTCACACGTCTGCAGTTGCGCGGCCCGCGCGCACTCCGCCCAGTACTGCGACTCGTCCGCCGCGCTGAGCCGCCCCGGCCCATACATCTCGTAGGCGACCAGAATGGAATGCCAAGCCGTCAAATGAATCCACAGCTGCGACTGCGGATCATTGGCGTCATACCGCTGCCCGGTGACCGGATCCACCCCGATGCCCTTGGAATGGATCTTGACCAGCACATCGGCGACGTGCGCGGTCGACCGGGTGTCGGCGAACATGACCATCGCGAAATACCGCAGCGTACGGTCATACCGGGTGCGCGGCCGATCATAGATCGCGTGCGTGGTGTCGACCGACGCGACCAGCGCCGGATCCAACTCCTCGATCACCACCGCCCGCTGAAACCCGATAGTCAATCCGGTGGGATAGCTCCACACCCGCCACGCGACCGAATCCGGTCCGAAGAACCCGTAATCCGCAGCCGGCTCCAGCACTGGCACAGACAGCCACTCCCGCAAGTCTTTCAACGAGACCATGAGCGTTCCGATCCATCTCTACTCACACGTAATAGCGATTACTACGCATGAGTAGAAAGCGTAAGAGCCAAAGTGACCTGCGGTCAACGGATTCGGCAGATCTTGGCGGAACTGGCCCAGACAGATCGGATCTTCTCTCGAAATCGATCTCAGTCGAGCAGTTGGCTGACGACCGTGGGGATGAGTTCGTCATGGGTTCGGGCGTCGGTGTGGACGCCGTGGGACTTCAGCGCGAAGTCGCTGCCTGCGCGGGTCAGCGACGCGGTGAATTGGGCGGTGTGGGTGCCGCCGGTTTCGGTGAGGTCGAAGCGGGCGATTTCCTGGTCGGTTTCGGTGGTCACCCGGCAGTAGGCGTTGTCGATGTGGGCGAAGTTCTGGCCGGTGATCGAGACGACGGTGAAGGCGAGATGGGTGACTGCCGGGTGGAGGGTGGTCAGGTCGACGGTGATCACCTCGTCGTCGCCCGCGCCCGCGCCGGTCATGTTGTCGCCGCTGTGGGTGACCGAGCCGTCTTTGCTGCGTAGGTGGGCGGAGGTTGCGGTGTCGACGACACTGCCGGAGCGATCGAGCAGGAGGCAGCCCAAGTCGAGATCGATCGTCCGGGTCCGGGCGAGTAGAACCTCTTCGGTGTCGGTGGAGTCCCAGCCCAGACCCACCCGTAGCGGGGTGAGCGCCGTCCCGTCGAGAATGACCTGCTGTCCTGGCTGAAGCGAGGTCGACATGGCGGGCTCCTCGAGGCTCGGCTGATTCGATGGTAGAGCCACCCGCGACTCGGCGCGGCGGGATCGGCGCGACATCGGTTGTCAGGCGACGGCTTTCGGCAGATCGGAGAAGCGCACGTCGTGGGCTACGGCCGTGACGAGCAGGCCGTCGGTGCTCGGCGTGATCGCGGTCAGGCGGGCGCCGAGCGGGAGCTGTTCGAGCGGCACCGTGAAGGTGAGGGTGCTGCGGAGCAGGGCGAGCGAGATGGTCGGGCCGCCCGCCGCGGACTGCACCGACACCGGGGTGACCTCGATGCCGCCCTCGGTCGGCGCCACGGTCACGACCACCGTCGCGGGCACCGGAATGCCCTCCACCGAGAAGGTTCCGGTGACGCGCAGTCCCTCCGGGCTGTGCGAGATCGTCTCCGTGCCCGACGGCGCGAAATCGCGCACCGTGTCGTAGGGGACCAGCGCGGTCGCGGTCGCGGTGGCCGCGACCAGGTTGGCGGTGCGACCGCCGAGGACGTCGTTCAGTTGCGCGTCCACGTCGGTCAGCACGACGTCCAGGTCGCGGACGGTGAGATTCTGTCCGCTCCACTGTCCGACCTGGATGTCGACGTTCGGATACCGCCCGTCGAGGGCCTGGGTCAGGAACGGGAAACCGCCGATGGTGACGTCCGGTTGCCGGGACAGGTCGTATTCGGCGGCGATCTTGCGCCCGATCTCGTTCTGCGCCATCGCCACCGCTACCCGGTCGCCCGCGACCAGTGCGATCGCCAGCACGACGAGAGTTATCAGCAATCCACGCATGTGCCCACCTGCTCAGCCATCCCACCATCATGCTGTGCAATCGCGGTGGGCGTCCGGTCGACGGGCCGGAAAAGCTGGTTCAGCGCTTGAGTTTTCGCCAGCCGCCCGCCCTGTTGTTGGCGATGATCTGCTGGAACATGGCGGTGAGTGCGGGGGCGTTGATCGTGTCACCCTCGTGGAAGGCGACGGTCCGGGCGGTTTTGTTGTCGTGCCCGCCGGTGATGATTCCTTCGGGGTCGGGCACGATCGCGCCGTCGTAGAGGAACACATTGACGTGCGTTTTCGCCGCGAGCAGCGCGCAGATATTGCCGTCGAGCACGAAATACGGCTGGCGGGTGCGTTTGATGGTCTCTACGACCTCGGAGTCGGCGGCATGGACCAGCGCGCGCACCTCGTGGCAGATGGCCTGCTGCCATTCGGGAAGAGCGTCGATGTAGGCGTCGACGCGGGGATCGGCGTCGTAGGTCATCGGCGGCGCCGTCGCCGGGGGAGTTCGGTGGCGGGCACCGTCGAGGTCAGGGTCAGCATCGCCAGTCCAGTATCACGGATCATCGCGTCCAAGTCGTCTACGGCTTGGTCGAGAGCCTCCCGAGCCGTGGAAATTTCGGTGGGGGTCAGTGTTTCGCCGTCGAGGGTCGCGCGGATTCGGCCCAGGCGCAACCCGCCGTCGAACAGTGCGCGCACCAGTCGCTCACCGAGGACGGCGAAGGCGAGAGTGTCGCAGTGCTCGTGCGCGCCTTCCGACCACAGGTGACGCACGCGGGCTATCACGTCGACGAGTTCGTCCGAGGCGCGATGCAGGTGTTCGCGGGTGACGCGGTCGCCGGTCCGGTGCAGGGCCTGGCTCAGGGTGGCGGCGATGCCGTCCAGTCGTGCGCCGAGCTCACTGCCGGTGTAGACCGGCCGCAGGCGTGGCGGTCGCGGGTCGAATACACGCGCGCTCGCGAGCTGCGGTGACGCCGGATCGCCGTTCGCCAGCAACCGTGCGGTCACCTCGCCGGCGAAGACGCCGTAGAGCCTGAGCAATTCGAGCTCCGGTTGCGGCGGCCGGTGCGGACTGCCGAAGTGCGTGGAGACCATGCCGACGAGACGCCCGGCGTGGTTCAGCAGCGGGGTCGACTGCACGCCGCGAAAACCGGCGGCGGTCGCGATGTCGCGGTGCGGAGCGAACGCGGCGTCGGTGCGCACGTCGGCGATCGCGATCTGCTTGCTTTCCCGGACTGCCCGCCCACAGGCCGAGGCGGTGTCGTCGACGGCCGAGAAGTACTCCAGGAACTCGGTATCGAACCCGGAGTGCGCGACGATCCGCAACGCTCCGCTGGCCGGATCGAGCAATTGCACATTGCCGAAATCGGCGGCCGTCACCGACATCGCATGGGCGAGAACGCGGTCCGCGAGGGTGGGCAGGTCCGATCCGGTGTTCAGTTCGGTCGCAGCGGCCAGTACTCGCCCGAGCGCCTCGGGTTGATCCAGCCCCAGACGTACGCAGGACGACAGGGGATCGAATCCGTCGCCGGCCACCCGTTGACTCCACCGGGCTGCCGGAGCCTTGGTGGTATCGCTGTCCGCCGGTGGACAGCCCGAAGGTTCGGGATAGATCTTAGTTGTCACTGCACCGTCCCGTTTCGGTGAAGGGTGGCCTGAGCTGCCAAAAGTGTAGACCTGTGGCACCTCGGCCACGAAGTTTCCGCCGCGTAGCGGGCTGGACGGTACACCGTGTCGGTTCTGTCCAAGACGTGCCTCGCCCAGGTCCATAAGCTGAAGACCAGCAGTAGGCGGACCGTACGCTCCGCCTTCGGATTCGAGGAGGAAACGTGACACGTGAATTGGTCTACACAGGCTTCATGTCCCTGGATGGTGTGCTGGACTCGCCCGGCGGCAAAGTAGAGGGTCACCGCAGTGGCGGCTGGGTCATGGAGACCGAGTTCGTGCCCGAGGCCTACTCGCTCAAGGGCGAAGAGCTCGCCGACACCACGGCGCTGCTGTTCGGCCGTCGCAGCTACGAGGCGTTCGCGCCGGTGTGGCGCGACTCCGCGGATCACGCCGCGTACAAGGCGCTGCCGAAGTACGTGGTCTCGACCAGTCTCACCGAGGACGCGCTGCTCGACGGCTGGGGTGAGACGACGATCCTGCGGTCCACCGAGGAGGTCGCCGCGCTGAAGCAGAGCGAGGGCGGCGGCATCTTCATCCACGGCAGTGCCGAATTGGCCCGCCGCCTGGGCGAAGCCGACCTGATCGACCGTTACAACCTGCTCGTGTTCCCGGTGTTGCTGGGTGCGGGCAAGGGCCTGTTCAGCCGCGCGGACCGGGACAAGCAGCAGCTGAGCCTGCGCGAGTCGGCGACCTACTCCAACGGCGTGGCGAAGCTGGTGTACGACGTCGTGCGCTGAGTGAGGTCGAGTGCGATCACGCCACCGCTGCCCTCGCGCAGCTGACCCGCGGTGCGCCCGACATACCGGCGCAGCGCGCGAGCGAGATGGGGTTCGTCGTAGTAGCCGAGCTTGTCGACGACATCGCTCGGATTCTCGCCGGCGTTCAGGAGCAGCGCGGCGGAGCGGGCGCGCCCGATCTGCCGGACCGCGCCACGGGTGAGCCCGGTCGCCGATCGGAACCGTCGCTCCAGCGTGCGGTCCGTCGCCGCGGGCGGGCGGCCCTGTAAGACCTCCGCGACCAAGGGATCCCGGACTACGACGCCGGCGCGGACAAGCCGGTCCACGAGTGCCTCGGCGTCATCCGGGTGCGGTGTCTCCCAGCGGGCGCCGTGCATCCAGAAGCTCCCGCCGGTCACGTCCGGCAACAGGATCCCGCTGTCGACCAAGTCCGGTGTGGCGACTGCCCGCAGCGAGGTGCCGAGTGCGAATTGAATTCCGGTGAAGCTCGCGCCCGCGGGAACCGGGGCGGTGTCGGTCCGGCTTTCCGGACCGGAAATGCCCGCGTAGGTCTTCCCCTCGTGCTCCCAGAACACCAGCCCCCAGTTCTCGGTCGCGACGGAGGTCATCTCCGAAACCTGCTCGCTGCGGCAGGTCCACACCGCGTCGATCCACCGCGAATCCGAGGCCCGCGTCCAGAACTCCAATCCCACCATCGGAATCCTATTCCGAGCGCCGTGCGCGCCGGGGCGCGAGGGTTGATTTCACGGTGCGCGGAACCCTCGCGCGGGCCGTCCGGTTCGGTCACCGTCGAATGCGGAGATTCGTATGTCCGCACCATCCATCGACGCTAGGACGCGACCATGTCAGTCACGGACGAATATCTCGCCAACAACGCCGAATACGCCGCGCGGTTCAGCGGGCCGCTGCCGTTGCCGCCGAGTAAGCAGCTCGCGGTGGTGGCGTGCATGGACGCCCGGCTCGACGTGTACCGCATTCTCGGGTTGCAGCCGGGCGAGGCGCACGTCATCCGCAATGCGGGTGGTGTGGTCACCGATGACGAGATCCGGTCGCTGGCCATCAGTCAGCGGCTGCTCGGCACCACTGAGATCATTCTCATTCACCACACCGACTGCGGCATGCTGACCTTCACCGACGACGATTTCAAACGGTCCATCCAGGACGCGACCGGGATCAAGCCGGCCTGGTCGGCGGAGGCTTTCCCGGATCTCGACGAGGATGTGCGCCAATCGATTCGGCGAATCGAAGCAAGTCCCTTCATCACCGCCACCACCTCCCTGCGCGGCTTCGTCTTCGATGTCGCGACCGGGAAACTCGACGAAGTCGGCTGACGGGCCGGCCGCGGTCAGCCGTTGAGGAAGCGCAGGAGCTCCGCGGTGACGAACTGCGGATTCTCCTCGACCAGCCAGTGGCCGGCGTTCGGAACATCCACGGCGCGAACGATATTGGTCATGCGTGGTGTCGCGGTGGCGCGGATCGGGTCGATCTGGCCCTGGGCGGACAGGACCAGGGTCGGGACGTTCGTCGGTGCCGCGGCGGCGGTGTCCCGTACGTCCGTGTCGATGGCGCGGTAGAGCTCGAAGCCGCCGGTCAGTGCCTCGGGACGGCTGTATGTTCGCGCGTACTCGTCGATCTCGGCGTTGGTGAAGGGAGAGTGGTTCGAGGTGCCGCCGAAAGCCTTGCCGCCGAAGGAGACCTGCGGGTAGAAGAGCGCCAGGTAGTCGCGGACGTCGTCGGAGACCACCGTCTCGGGGACCTGCGACTGGGAATGGAAAGCGATGTGCCAGCTCAAGGTTCGGTAGGTCGGTGCGTCGATCGCGGGGCCGGGGAGCGGGAGGTCGAGATAGGCGAGGCGGGCGGTGTCGGCCGGGAACTGGGCGGCGTACTGGAACGCGACCGCGGCGCCGAAATCGTGGCCCACGACGCGGGCATCGTCGACACCCTGCGCGGTCATCAACATGTGGATGTAGCGCGCCAGGGTGGCTTTGTCGTAACCGGTCGGCGTGCCGGTGCTGTCGCCCAGGCCCGGGAGATCGACGGCGTAGACGGTGTAGTGCTCGGCGAGGGCGGGCATGATCGACCACCAGCCGTACCAGGTTTGCGGCCAACCGTGGATCAGGACCAGCGCCGGGCCCTTTCCGCCGGTCACGTAGTGCATTTCGACGCCGTCGACGTCGGCGAACTTGTGCTCGAACGTGCTCGCGAACTGGGGATCGTGCTGAGTGGCGGCGGCGTAGGGTGGCACCGCCTCGGTGCTGGGCGTCGAGCAGCTCGCGAGCAGTAGGACGGAGAAGAGGGCAGTGGCCAGTGTATGTCTGGTGCTCATCGCGGGGTCCTTCGGTTGGGATGAGCCCAGTTTTGCCAGGGCCGGCCCGCGCTGGCACGGATTCTTGCGGTTTCGGCAAGAAAGAACCTAGGCCCGCCACTCGGTCACATCGGCGTTGCGGATACCGGCATCGGCGAGCACTGCGAGAGCCCGGTCCGAAACGACAAGCGAGAGTGCGTCGTTCACACCGAAGTCGGACTCGCCCGGCTTTCCCGTCGGCTTCAGCCAGCGCCACGCCGGTAGTTCCGCGTCCATCAGCTCCTCGCCCTCCGGCGAGATCGACACGATCACGTCATCGAAAGTCGCACCGCTGAGCCCCATTCGGGCGATCTGGCCGGCAACCTCCGCGGTGACCACGAAGCACGGAGTGGACTCGAGGAGCGCGTCGCCGAGCCAGTCGGCGAACTCGTACTCCAGTTTCGTGACGGTCGCGGGCACCGTGGACCAGTCGTACACGGTGCCGGGTCCATGGCCGCCGGCAACCTCGGGTTCGATGAGATGAAATCGCACTCGTCTACCGGCGTCCCGGCGGCCATGCGCCTTTGACCCGTTGCGCCAGCTGCCTTGCCCTTGCTCGGAAGCCGGTGAGTTCTATTGGGGGAGTAATGGTTTCGGGGGTCGCGGCGGCCGAAGTCGCCTGGGCGTAGCGGACGTGTAGTTGTTCGCGGACCTGTTCGGGGGTGTAGGCGCGGCGGCGGCGCTCGGCCCGCACGACGACCACACCGGTGGCGACCACGCCGGCCGCTCCCGCCAATCCCACTGCCTTCCACCACCTCATAACGCCTAGGCTACTGGTATGACGGGGACGAGCATCAGTCTTGATCGAGCGCTCGAGCTCACCAGGACGGGTGACATCTGGTTGTTTCGCGGGCATTCGGCGGCGGATCGGGCGATTCGGATCACGACGAACAGTCCGGTGAATCATGTCGGCATGTCGGTGGTGCTCGACGATATGCCGGCCTTGATCTGGCATGCGGAGCTGGGGCGCTCCCTGCCCGATATGTGGTCGGGTACCTATCATCGCGGGGTGCAGTTGCACAATCTGCGTGACGCGGTGCTGGTGTGGGCGCACCGGTACGGGCAGCAGGCCTGGTTGCGGCAATTGAACCGTCCGGCAACGCAAGAGATGGAAGACGGTTTGCTGCGGACCATCGCCCGGCTGGACGGGACCCCGTTCCCCTCTACCGCAAGTCTGGCCGGGCGCTGGCTGCGCGGTCGGGCCCGGCTGCCGCGCCGGCGGCCGGACGCGCACGAACTGGAAAGTGCCTATTGCGCGGAGATCGTGGCGGCGACGTATCAGTCGATGGGGTTGTTGCCGCAGCAGCGCCGCCCCAATTGGTATGACCCGGGCCGTTTCTGGAGCGGCGACGAGCTCCGGCTGGGCGGTGGCTACGAGCTCGGCGGCGAGATCGCCGTGCAGACACCGCCCGCGCCGCCTACGTCAGACGATAGGTGAGCATCGCGAACTGACCGAACCGGCCGACGTCGGTGAGCCGCAGGCGCGAGGACAGGATCCGGCGCGGCAGCAGTGGCGCACCACTGCCCAAGGTCACGGGTGCGACGGAGGCGATGATCTCGTCGAGCAACCCGGCATCGGCGAACTGGCCGACGAGTTCCCCGCCGCCGAGCAGCCAGATGTTCTTGTCCCCGGCCGCCTCGGCCATCTCCTTGTGAATCGGTTCGACAGCGCCGGAGACGAAACGCAGATTCGCACCGGGGATCACCGGCAGCTCACGATGGGTGAACACCCAGCACGGCATATCGCCATACGACTTCGCCCACGAGTCCGGTCCGTCGTTGGCCAGCACCCACTCGTAGGTGGTCGCGCCCATGCACATCGCGCCGACGCCGTCGAAGAACGTGCCGGTGACACTTTCGGTCTGATCATCATCGTCGACCTCGAACAGCCAGGTCAGTGAGTTGTCCGAGTCCGCAAGGAAGCCGTCGAGAGTGGTCGCCGTGTAGTACTGAGTCGTCATGAAAGGGACTATGCCAACCAAACCTGACATCTTCTGTCAAGGTTTGGTGGGGTCCGAAAGGATTTCGCTCGCGATTAGCCCGGAGTACCGCATGTCATGCTCGGAAGATGAGCCTGTACGGGGAGAAGCTGGTCGCTGAGCTCGGGGTGCCGCGACTGGTCCAGGCGCTGGAGAGCAGTCCGCGATCACGGGTGTGGCGGGCCGAGGTGTCCGGCACGCCGGTGGTGGTCAAGCAGCTCGTCGGAGGTTCGGAAGCGGGCGGGGGATATGCCCGCGAGGTCGCGGCGTTGCGGCTCGCGTCCCGGGTGGACCCGCCGGTCGTGCCGCGGCTGCTCGGTGTCGATCCGGGTGCGCGGGTTCTGGTCCTCGAATATCTGGAACATCAAGCGCCAGAAGAGGATTGGCTGATCGACTACGCTACGGCGCTGGCCCGTCTACATGCGGCCACGAGTGTCGAAGGAGCAGTGGACCTTCCGGCGTGGTCGGGTCCGGCGAGTCGGGATGTCGACTCGTTTCTGGGGCTCGCCCGCACGCTCGAGGTGCCGTTGCCGTCGGGCATGCGGACCGAGCTGGACGGCGTCGTGCAACGGCTGGGCGAGACCGCGTATCCCGCTCTGCTGCACGGTGATCCGTGCCCGGGCAACGACCTGCACACCAGCGCGGGCGTGCGGTTCGTCGACTTCGAGCAGGCCGCGCTGGGCAACGGCATCGTGGAACTCGCCTACCTGCACATCGGTTTCCCGACCTGCTGGTGCGCTCTCGCACCCGCTCCGGCGCTGCTGGACGCGGCCGAGCGCGCCTACCGCACGACTTGGCGCTCAGCTACCGGCACCGAGGTGCCCGGTGATCTCACCGACGCTTGCGTGGGCTGGTTGCTGCGCGGCGACGCGCTGGTCGAGAAGGCGCACCGGGCGACGATCGATCACCTCGGCGAAATCCCGCATCGAGACTGGGCATGGGGCACCGCGACCGCCCGCGGACGACTGCTGCATCGGCTCCGGGTCGTCGGCCGAATGGCCACTGGCAGTGGCGAATTGCAGGGCCTCGGGCGGCTCGTCACCGACATGGCCGATCGCCTGCTCACCCGGTGGCCCGAACTCGGGCCACTGCCCGCGCACCGTCCCTAAGAGCCCGCGTCGGGCCACGGGGTTTTCTGGTAGAGGTCCTTCATCTGATCGGTCAATTGCTCGACCGGTCCGGCGATCTCGATACCGGGAGCTGCCTCGGCGAGGGGTATCGGGCCGAACGCCGGCTGGGCCTTGCCCCACTCGGTCAGCCAATTCGTCAGTTGCGCAGTCGAACTCACGAAAACGATGCGACCGATGCCGACGAGAGCGTTCGCGGTGGCGCACATCGGGCAGTGTTCGCCGCTGGTGTACATGGTTGCCGCGGCACATTCTTCCGGCGTCAGGTTGCGCTGGGCCCAGCGCGCCAGTTCGATCTCGGGATGCTGCATCGGGTCACCGGTGGTGATCTCCCGATTGCGGTCCTCGGCCAGCCGTGTGCCGTTCGCATCGACCAGCAGCGACCCGAACGGCCGGTCGCCGGCCGCGAGCGCCTCGGCCGCGAGTTCTACACAGCGGCGCAGGTGGTCGAGCTCCTCGGCGGTGATCTCAGGCATGCACAGCGTCCTTTCGTCCGTCTCGTTGTTTCGATCCGTCGATGAAGGCTCCGTCGACCAGAACGGGCACCACCGTGCTGGTTTCGAGTTCGATCGCGACGGCGACGTCGTCGCCGAACCCGCCGGCCGCCAACTCCCGTCCGGAAGCGCAGTCACGGATTATCGCGCGGACATCGCCGATTCCGTCGTAACCGGCCTGCGCGGCGAGCGCCTCCGGTGACAGCGGCCCGGAGCCGTGTCCGGCGAGCGCGGAGAGGACGGCGGCGGCGCCGAGCCAGTCTTCGACGGCGGGGCGCAGCCCGTGCCGACCCGGCCAGTGCTCACCGGCGGCGATCACCGCGACCGGCTGCTGCTCGGTTCCCCAGCCCTGTCCGGCGATCCATGCGCCGACCGCCGAGGCGTTGCGCAGGCACGCGGCGATCACCGGAATTCCGGTGACGGCGGCGGAAATGGCCGAACCGTTCGGGGACGGCAGCACCAGCCGCCGCGGCACGGGTGCGCGGCGCAGTGCCGCGGCCGACAGCGACCATGGATGCTGCTCCGACATGGCCCGGCGGCCGACAGCCAGTTCCGCGTCGTGCGCGGCGGCGAATTCCGCGGCGTTCCCGTCCCGCCAGGGATACGGCAGCACCGCTGTCCCGGCGTCCACCGCCACCGACACCGTGGTCGTAAACGACAGCACGTCCACGACCACGAGCGCGGCGCTGTGCGGCCCGAGCGCCCGCGCACCGGCCGAACCCCAATCGAACCGGACCCCGGCCCGCGCCTGCTGTGCCCATTCGGGAAACTCGGACGTCGTCACACTTGACCTCGCGTTTCGAGCCGCCGGCGGGTGTTCTCCGCCTCCAGTAGCGTGATCAGCCCCGGAAACCGGGCCGTCAACTCCGCCCGGCGCAGCTGCGCCATATTGCTGTTGCCCCGATTGACCTGCCGGATCAGCCCCGCCCGGCGCAGCACCCGGAAATGGTGCGTCAGAGTCGCTTTCGTCACCGGCAGCCCGAACGAGCTGCAATGCCGTTCCGCGCCTTCGACATCGGCGACCAGCGCGCACACGATCTCCAGGCGGTTCTTGTCCGCCAGCGCGGACAGCACCGCGCCCAGTTCCATGGCGTCGGGTTCGGGCTGATCGTCTTCTGGCATGCGGCACCTCCTAGGTATGGTTTGCATCGTACCTGGTCGCCGGATATGGTCCGAGGTATGACCAATGTCGTACCTACGGATCCTGTTCCCTACGCGCTGATGGGCTTCGCCCGGCCCAAACCGGGCCGTGTCGAGGAACTCAAGGAACTGCTGCTGTCCTTCGTCGCCCCGACCCGGGTGGAGGAAGGCGCACTCGAGTACCACTTCCATGAGGACGCCGACGATCCATCCACCTTCGTCTTCTACGAGGTCTGGCGGTCCAAGGAAGATCTCGATCGCCACCTGTCCTTGCCGTACATGCGGGACTTCTGGGAACACCGCATGGACTACCTCGAGCAAGACCTCGACATCCGCTTCCTGTCCATGCAGAGCCCCTATCCCCGCCCCGTCCCGGCTATCGCGGTGTAGTCAGCGCAGCACCGTCTTGGTGCGCATGAGGAACTCGGCGAGATACCCGTCGTGGGGGAGGCCGGGGGCCATCCATGGTGTCGGGTGCTCGCCGAGGTAGACGTTGCCGATGGTGGGTTCGGCGACCAACTCGTCGATGAGATCCGCGTCGGTGGTGACGGCCGTGAGGACGAGAGTGTCACGCAGCGGCCGGATTCCGGCGTCGCGATCCCAGGGCGCCACCCAGGCACAGGGGAAACCGAGCTCGACGCCGAGCTGTTCGGCGAAGGGGCTGTCGAGTTGGTGGACGGCCGGCCGGAGGACCGCGCTGCCGTCGCCGAGATCGTCGACGATTCCGTCCCCGCCGAGCCAGGCCTTGGTTCCCGTCGCGCGTTGTCGTAGGTGCTGGTCCCAGCGCCGGGCCAGGCCGATCGGCGCTACCGGGAGGACCGCGCGTTCGTCGGTCGCGGGCAGGCTCGGCAGCGCGGCGAGGCGCTCGGCGAGGGCGGCGGCCACCGGGGCGGGGTCGCCTTCGACGAGGATGCCGGTGGCGTTGACGCAACCGACGCCGCCGCCACTGCTGATCGACTCCACGAGCGTGTCGAGGACCGGCTCCCAGTCGGTTTCGGCGGTCAGCAGGATCTTGGAACGCCCCGGCCCTTGCGGCAGGACGCGCCGGTCACCCGCGTACTTCCGCACGACATCGGCGCCGCCGTAGACCATTCCGAGGTCGGCATGCCGGAGCACCTCGTCGGCCACCGTGTGATCGGTGGGCAGCAACAGGATTCGCTCGCCGAAACCGGCTGCCCGGAGCGCGGTGATCAGCCGATGCGGCGTGAACGGCTCACGCCGGGAGGGACGCACTGCGACCCGGTAACCGAGCGCGAGCGCGTCCAGCCAACCCTGATGCACCGCAGGGTGATTGCCGGCCGCGTGCACGGCGAACACCTCGCCGCGCCGCGACCACACCGCCGCCCCGCCCCGGGACAGCGGATCACGCCACGAGTCGACCGCACCGACCGGCCGGGCCTTGCGCACGTTGTGCTGAATCTGCTCGGCGGCGCGGGCGATCTCCTCGGTCGCGTTGCGCACCACCGTGATCGGTATCCCGGTCACGGCGCTCACGGTGTGCTGGTATTCCGCTGGCGTGAGCCCCGCGATGGACTGGGTGGCGAAGGCGCGGCCCGCCGCCGCGAACGCCGCGATCCGCGCGTCAAGGGGCAGCTCCGGAGTCCGGCCCAGCGCCTGCATCGCGCGCACCACATACAGCGAGGGCGCGAGACTCAAGGTGGCGACCGGGTTTCCGGTGAGATCCTGGATGGTCTCCACGCGCCGGGACCGATACGGACCGCCGGGGCCGAGCACGTCGAGGGTCAGCATCAGTACACGCCCTCGATCACGGCCGCGCCGCTGAAGGACGCCACCGGAGCGACGTCGGCGACCGAATCACCGAAGCCGTCACGGACCGGCGCGATCCGCGTCGCGAAGTCGCGCTCGATATTGTTGACCAGCAACGCCGTTGGACTCAGGTGATGCACAACCACCTGCCCACGCTCCCCGTAGGGAACGACGGTCCCGGTGCCCGCGTCGATCACCTGGAACGTGGTGTACGGGGCGAAGGAATCGAACACGCACGGCTCGTCGTCGCGCAGGCCCGGGCGTTCCACCGACGTGCCGAGCATCATGGTGCTGCCGTACCCGCCGACCAGCTTGGTGTTCGGAAAAACCTCGTCGCGCAACAGATCCCGGGTGTCGGCATCCAGATGCGTACCGCCCCAGATGATCGTGCGGATCTTCCGGTTCACCAGCTCGACCAGGTCCTCGTGCTGTGCGAGCCGTTCCAGCAGCGGCGGCGTGGCGAAGAGGACGCCGACATCCTGACCGGCCAGAATGTAGCCGATCTGCTCGATCAGGTGGTCCGTGTAGCGGGCGGCCATGTCCATGCGGCCCTCGGCGATCAGCTTCTTGACCCAGCGCGGGTCCACATCGATGCCGAAGTGCAGCCCACCCCGCGCCGCCGCGGTGTCGACCGCCATCGCGCCCACATTGTGCGGTCCGCTCGGAACCGCGCTGAGCCAGTCCACATCGCGCGGCACGCCATGCGCGTCCAGGCGTTCACTGAACCAGCCGACGCTGCGGCGCTGCCACTCCGCGGTGAACATCACGCGCTTGGGTTCGCCTGTGGTACCGCCGCTTTCGTAGACGCTGGCCTGGTGCTGATCGCCATACCCCCGCGGGATCAGCTCGCGAACGCCGACATCGCGCAGCTCGTCCACCACATTGGGAAACAGCGCGAGATCCGCGAAATCCCGGACATCGGCGCGCGGATCGAAGTCGAGCGACTCCGCCCGCCGCAACCAGAACGGCGACCCGGTCTCCGGACTGAAATGCCACCGCATCATCTCCTGCACGAATTCTGCGCCGCTGTGCTCGGCCATGAATGTCCTCTCGAAGCTGGCTGAAGGCGAAAACGATTATGGCTCAACGCAATACGACGACGTTGTTGTAGATGTCTACGAAATGCCGGACGCGCCCCGGCGTCGATTTCGTGGCTTCCATCCCTGGCCGCCGGCACCCGCCCGGCTGTGTACTCGCTGCGTCAGCTCGAGACGAAGCAGGGGAATTCCCTTGCTGGACAAGGAGTTCCCGTGGCGATACAGCGGAAGCACACGATGTACGACTCGACCATCATCGACGCCGATCCGGGCACCGTGTGGGCGGTTGTCCGCGACGCGCTGCGGGTGGTGTCCATCGTGTCCGGACCCGCCGCGCAGGACGTGCACTGGGTCGGAGACGGTTCGGCCGAGCGGGTTCCCTCGCTCTACAACTTCACGCTGGCCTTCAGCGGCGGCCTGGTCCAGCAGGAGGTTTCCGGTCGCGACGAGGTCGAGCGCGCACAGTCCTACCGCTCGATCGAACCGACGATGGGCGTGCAGCGCTATCTCGGCGCCATCCGGGTCCGGGAGATCACCAACGACCCGCACCGCAGCTTCTTCGACTGGACCCGGGAGCTGACGATCGCCGAGGACGCCGACACCGAGGTCGTCGAGACGATCATCGCCATGATGGCGAAGCAGACCGACGCCATCCGGGACTTCTTCGCACAGCGGTAGCGGCAGCCTCATCCAACGAAGGAGACAATCTTGACCGAGACGTCACCCGTACGGCAGCTCGAGATCGCCTGGCCGGACCTGGGTCTGAGCGTGACCGCCGAACTCGACGGCCGCAACCCCGAGCTGGCCGACGCGCTGTGGGAGGCGCTGCCCTACCAGAGCTTGCAGGGCCACGCGCTCGTGGCGGGACAGCATCTGTATCACGTCGCGCCGATTCCCTCGCTGCTGCATCTGCCCGCGTCCACCCGCATCCCGGACCGGCGGGACGCGCCCGACGGCACCGTATTCTGTTCGGCGCTACAGCATTTGGGCATCAAATACGGCGCGCTGACCGAACCCATGCCCGCCTCTCCGGTGGGCCGGATCCGGGCCGCGGACCTGCCCGCGCTGCGCGACGCGGGGCAGGCGATCTGGGAGTCGGTCTATTCGACCAAACAGCCGATCGTGGCGGAGGTGCGCAAAGCCGGCCAGGCGGGCGGTCACCGCATCCCGCACCTGACCGCCGCCGACCCGGACGCCAACCGTCTCATCCACGACGTGTACACCGCGACCGAGCGGGCCTGGCTCACCGAACCGCCGGAGCTCGCCGGCTTGCACCGGGGCCTGATCCCTTCCGGGGCAGGCAGTTTCGAGACAGTGCTGCCCACGCTGTTGTTCGTCAACGGGGAGACCCGCCCGCTGGGCTACGCCACCTACGGCGGCCTGGTCCGGGCCGCGGTGCAGGGCATGCCGATGGACTCGCTGCGGCACATGACGCGCCTGCTGGTCGGCCTTCCGGCCGAGTTCCTCGGCTACTGCGGTCTGGCGCAGCTGTGGAGCTTCACCGAACGCTTCCTGGCCTGCGTGGACCAGCTCGACCGTGACGACTTCCTGTCCGTGGCCAGTCAATTCGCGCTCTATGTCAACTGCCTGGGCGGCTGGAATCTGCACCTGTACCCGTGGGACGCCGGCGACCATCTGCGCCAGCTCCAGCCTGCCGAAGTCGGCCATCAGTCGTGAGCTCGCTGCCCGAACGCACCGACGTCCTGGTCATCGGCGGGGGCGTGATCGGGACATCGATCGCGTGTCAGCTCGCCGAGGCCGGCGTCGATACCGTCCTGCTGGAGCGCGGTGCGCTCGGATCGGGCTCCTCGGGCACCACCGCGGGCGTGCTGCGGGCTTACTTTCCTGGCAACTCGCTCATCAGCGGCCTCGCCGTTCAGAGTTTGGCGGTGTATCAGGATTTCGCCGCGCGCACCGGAATCGACTTGGGGCTGAGCAGAATCGGGTTCCTGGTGTTGTTCACCGAAGAACATCAGGTGGCGGAGTTCTGGCGGACGCAGGCACAGCAGCGGGCTGCGGGCGTGCAGGTCGAGCTCGTAACCCCCGCGGAAGCAACACGATTCAATCCGCTGGTCGACGAGCGGGCGATCGTGGCCGCAGCCTGGTCGCCGCAGGCCTACACCTGCGACCCCGCCGCGATCGTACGCGGTTACGCCGCCGCCGCCCGTGCGGCGGGAGCCATACTGCGGACCGAAACACCGGTCACCGGAATCGATCCCGACGGGCAGGTGCACACCGCCGCGGGCAGCATCCGAGCCGGGGCGGTCGTCTGTGCGGCGGGGCCCTGGGCGGGGACGGTCGCGGCAACGGCGGGCGTGCAGCTGCCGGTCACCACCTACCCCGTCGACATGCTGCTCACCGACTCGCCCGCCGCGCTGCCCGTCTTGCCGATGACCCTGGACCCGTCCGGTCTGCGTATCCGTGGTTGGGGCGAACGCATCCTCGTCGGGATGGGACGCCCCGCGCCTGACGAGTCCCGGGCGGCGTGGCTCCAGCGGGTATCCCGTCAGCTCGGCGCTACCTACCCCGCGCTGGCCGGCGGCCGCCTCGATCTCGGGTGGAGTGGCGACCTGGATGTCAGCCCGGACGGGATGGCCTTCCTCGGCCGCGTCCCCGACCGCCCCTTCCTGTACGCGGCAGGATTCTCCGGCCAGGGCCTGTGCCAGGCGCCCGCCGCCGGCGCGATCATCCGCGACCTCGTGCTCGACAAAGAAGGAAATCGTCATGATCGTCTTGGGGTGCAACGGATTCACCCGGGTATCGGAAGTCTTCGCTGAGCACTTCGGCGCGGTCGGCATCGACAAGCACTACCTGCTCGGCCACGACGCGGGCGCCGCGCTGCTGGTGGACGGCGAGCTGGTCGCCGCCGTGGAGGAGGAGCGGCTCAACCGGGTGAAGAAGACCACCGACTTCCCGGTCAACGCGGTGCGCTGGTGCCTGGAGCAGGCGGGACTGCGGTTCTCCGATATCGACCTGATCGCCATCCCGTTCAACTTCTCCGACGAAGTGCTGGACGAGATGCTGACCGGCATCGCCGGCGCGCCGATGCCGCCCGAGCCGAAGCTGGCGCTCCTGAACAACATCGTCAAGCTCTACACCGAGGTCGTCAGCCACGAGGCGATCCTCGCCGACTTCGCCGCGCGCACCGGATACACCCCGGACCCGGACCGGGTGGTGTTCGTCCCGCACCACCTCGCGCACGTGATGACCGGCTATTACGCGGCGGGGATGCCGGACAGCGCGTTCCTCGTCAGTGACGGTCGCGCCGAGGTGCTTTCGACGCTGATGGGTGAGATTCGCGGCGGGCGGATCCAGGTCTTCGACGAGACGGCTATCGGCGCGGAATATTCGATCGGCATCTTGTTCAGCGCGATCACCCGGTTCCTGGGTTTCGTGCCCAACAACGACGAATACAAGGTGATGGGCCTGTCCGGGTACGCCCGGCCACCGGTCCCGAATCCGTTCGTCGAGGAGTTCATCGAACTGCATCCCGACGGGCGATACACCTTCCGGCAGCCGCTCCAGACCGATGATCCGCGCAGTCTCGACGGTCTGTTCGAACAGTACTTCGGGCCCTTCGAAGCCACCTTGGAATACCAGTCCCGGGTGGCGGCGGCGGCGCAGGAAATGCTGAATGTCGTTACCCGGCATCAGATTCGCGCGCTCGAAGGCAAGACCGAGCTGCGACATCTGCTGTTCGAAGGCGGTGTGGCGCTGAACTGCCTCAACAACACTCCGCTGTTCGCCGGTTCGCGTTTCGACGACATGGACGTGAGCTTCGGCGCCAGCGATACCGGCGTCGTCCTCGGCGCGGCGGTCTACGCGTGGCTCAATCACCCCGAGAGCGCGGGCCGTCGGCAGGTCGCGCCGCGGGTGACGCCCTATCTCGGACCGGAATTCGACGACGCGGCGATCGAGGACGCCCTGCGCGGTTTCCGCGATCGAGTCGGATGGACGCGGCTCAGTGACGCCGAGATCGTGGATCAGGTGTCGAAACTGCTCACCGAGAAGGTGGTCATCGGCTGGTTCGAGGGCCGGATCGAGCACGGCCCAAGGGCTTTGGGGCATCGCAGCATCCTGGCGAACCCCCAGTTCCCGGACATCAAGGACGTGATCAACACCAGGGTCAAGCATCGGGAGCCGTTCCGGCCGTTCGCGCCGATCGTGCTCGAAGCGGACGCGCCGAAGATCTTCGAGATGGGACGCAAGACCCGGTCGCCGTACATGACGTTCGTGTTCCCGGTGCGGCCGGAGTTCCACGAGGTGATCCCGGGTGCGACGCATGTGGACGGCACCTCCAGGGTGCAGACGATCACCGACGCGGACACCCCGCGCCTGGCGGATCTGCTGCGCCGGTTCACCGCGTTGACCGACGTGCCCTGCCTGATCAACACCTCGTTCAATGTGGCGGGTGAACCGATCGTGTGCACGCCCGCCGACGCGTTGCAGTGCTTCCTCGGCACGGAGATCGACTACCTAGTGCTTGGCAACTACCTGGTTACGAAGGCCGACACCGCCGGATGATGCCGGGATCGGAGGCCACCACGACGCTGCTGCTCCTGCGGCACGGCGAGACGGCGCTGACCGCGCAGCGGCGACTCTCCGGCAGCGGGGGCTCCGATCCGGTGCTCTCGGAGACCGGGCGGCGGCAGGCGGCGGCCGCCGGGGAGTCGCTCGCGAAACGCGACGCGGTGCACGCGGTGGTCTCCTCGCCGCTGCGCCGGTGCCGGGAGACGGCCGCGGCGGCGGCGCGCGGGCTGGGCCTCGAAGTGCGGATCGACGAGCGGCTGCGCGAAGCGGATTTCGGTGTGTGGGAGGGACTTACGTTCACCGAGGTGCGCGAGCGTTATCCGGACGAGCTGGCGGCATGGCTGCGCTCGCCGACCGCGGTGCCCGGAGGGACGGGCGAGCCGCTCGCCTCGGTGGCGCACCGGGTCGAGTCGTGGCGGGACGAGCTGCTGGCCCGGCATGCGGGACAGACAGTGCTGATCGTCTCGCATGTCGCGCCCCTGCGGACGCTGGTCCGCCTGGCGCTCGGCGCACCGCCCGCATCGCTGTTCCGGATGGAATTGTCCGCCGCCTCGGTCTCGGAGGTGGCTTATGACGGGTCCGGGATTGCCTCGCTGCGATCGCTGAACGACACGTCGCACCTCCGATAGACCCGCACCCGGCCCGCGGTGAGGCAGAGAGAAGGCAACCAGGATCCGGGTTGCCCGCGCGGCAGTTACATCGGCCCCGACGCCGCGTGCTACGGCAGCGAATGGCTCTGTCGCCATTGATCGTCGCTCCTGGTACGTGTTGGTGCGTCACCGAGCCCGGACGGTCTTCGGATGCGCCTGGGGTACAGGCGATTTCGTGTCCTCCCGCTGCGGACAGCGGTGGCCTGTGCCTATGGTGCAGGTGTTCCGGACGCACCGGGGCGCGTGGACAGGAGGGACGCGATGACATCGCACGGAAGTTTCGCTGGACGAACCTATGTGGTCACGGGCTCGGCCTCCGGCATCGGCGCCGCGACCGCCGCACTGCTGCGCGAGCGTGACGCGAAGGTGATCGGCTGCGATCTCGCCGATGCCGAGGTCACAGCAGATCTGTCCACACCGGAGGGCCGGCGGTCGCTGGTGGCGCAAGTGACGGCGTACGGTCCGATCGACGCGGTCCTGGCGGTCGCCGGCGGCGGCAAAACCGGTCTGCTGGAAACGAATTACTTCGGGGCCGTCGCGACCTTGGCGGGCCTGCGTCCGCTGTTGGCCCAGAGTCCCGCGCCGCGTGCGGTGGCGGTGTCCTCGACTTCGTCGCTCGCCCCGACGGCGGACCACATCGTCCAGGCCTGCCTGGACGGTGACGAGGCCGCCGCCGTCGCGGCCCTGGAGGCGGATCCGGCGGCCGGTGGTCCGGTCGGCGGCTATGGCATCGCGAAACGCGCGTTGAACCGATGGGTGCGCCAGGTTGCTCCGAACCCGGAGTGGGCGGGCGCCGGAATCGCCCTCAACGTCGTCGCCCCGGGTGTCGTCGATACCCCCGCCGCCGCCTACATCCTGACCGACGACACTGTGCGCCAGGCCGTGGAATCGGCTGCGCCGCAACCGTTCGGCGGGTTCCCGGGCCGGCCGGAATGGGTCGCCGAGCTCATCTGCTGGCTGGCGGGCGCGGACAACCGTTTCGTCACCGGTCAGATCATCTTCGCCGACGGCGGTTCGGAGGCGGCCGCACTGGGGGACCTGCACTGGCGCTGAGGAAGCAGCGGTCCGGAACGGTAAATCGATTGGCGGCTCGGTCGCCGTTAGGCAGGATGCGGCGTATGGATACCTCGTGTTCCGCCGTCCTGCGCTGGCAGTTCGACCTGGTGTGGGCGCTGTTCGAATACCATCTCGAGCGACTCGAGACGGCCGACTTCCTGTGGGAGCCAGCGGAATTGTGCTGGACCCTGCGTCAGGACGAATCCGGTGTCTGGGTGCCCGACTGGGCCGACGCCGAACCCGACCCCATCCCGGTGCCCACCATCGGCTGGGTCAGCTGGCATATCGGCTGGTGGTGGACCGTCACCATCGACCATCTGCGCCACCGTCCGATCCACGACCGTGCCGAGGTCGAGTGGCCGGGGCCCGGATCGGCCGCGGTCGACTGGTTGCGTGACCTGCGCACCGAGTGGTCACAGCTGCTCGATCAGATCAGCGAAGCCGACCTGGCGGCGGCGGCCACGTTTCCGTGGCCGGACGACCCCGGCAAATCGGTCGCGCACACGGTGGCGTGGGTGAACGCCGAACTGATGAAGAACGCCGCCGAGATCGGGCAACTGCGGCTGCTGCGCGCCGCGGCTTAGCTGAGAGATCCGCAGCTGCTCAACTTGATTCAGAAGGCTTGGCGTTATGGTGCGTGACTGCGCCTACAGCGGTCGCGTAAGTGGCTCCCCACTGGTTCAGCCACACCACCACTGGTTCCAGGGACGCGCCCAATTCGGTGAGTGAGTACTCCACTCGTGGCGGCACCTCGGGATAGACGGTGCGGTGGACGAGTCCGTCGGCTTCGAGCTCGCGCAACTGCCGGGTCAGCACGCGCGGGTTGACCGGGCCGACCAAGCGGCCCAGCTCGCCGAACCGGCGGCGACCGTCGAGCAGGTTCTTCACGATCGTCAGTTTCCACGCGCCGCCGAGCACCGAGACAGCGACCTCGACCGGGCACACAGCCAACGCGGTTTCGACCGGCTTCCGCATTTCAGGGCTCCTACCTCATTACTTACATTTCTGTCACTATGTGCCGAGAATGTCAGTACTTGGCATTATCGGGACTAGCTACGAAAGTAGCCCTATGACTTCTTCCGGATCAATCCTGTGGGTCATCGCCAATCCCGATCCCCACTCGCTCAGCCACTCGCTGTACCGGCACGGCGTCGAACACCTCCGTGCCGCCGGGCATCGGGTGCACGACGTCGACCTGTACGCGACCGGCTGGAATCCGGTCCTGAGCGAGGCCGACACGCTCGGCGCGAGCGGCGCGACGTTCTCCGATCGGCAACGCCACGCGACCACGCAGGACACCCTGCCCGCCGATGTCGCCCGGCAACAGCGGCTCGTCGCCGAATCGGACACCGTCATCATCCACTTCCCGCTCTGGTGGTACGGCATGCCCGCCATCCTGAAGGGCTGGTTCGACCGCGTGTTCACCAACGGATTCGCCTTCGGCGTACGAGACCGCGACGGCAAGGTCCGCAAGTACGGCGACGGCGGCCTCGCCGGTCGTCGGCTGCTGCCCATCGTCACCGCCGGTGACCGCGCCGACGCGCTGGGTCCCCGCGGAATCAGCGGCGATATCGACGACGTGCTCTGGCCACTACTGCACGGCACCGCCCACTACACCGGCATGCTGCCGCTGCGCCCGCACCTCATCAGCAGCGTCAACCAGGTCGGCGCCGACACTTACGGCGACTTGGCCGAGGCCCTCACCGGACGCTTGGACACGCTCGGCACCGAGCCGCCCATCCGCTACCGGTCGCTGCGCGGCGGTGATTACACCGCCACGCATGACCTCCGGCCACAGGTGCGGCCCGGTGAACACGGCTTCGCGATCCATCGGCTCGACAGCTCGAATCATCCAGGGCTGCAACACTTGCGGCGATGAGCTACAGCTGACGTCACTTCCGTTTCAGGCTGCCGACACTCAGCGATCCCGGAGCGATGGTGGGCAACTTGCGCTCTTCCTCGCGGACATAGGCCTCGGGATCCTTGTCGACGGCCTCGACCCCGGCGTAGTTGCGGGCCTCGAAGGCGGCGAAGGTGACGGCCAGCTGATGGCGGCGGGAGAGCGCGGCCAAGCGGCGGAAGTCGGTGAGCCCCTCGCGCTCCTCTTCGGCCATGTGATCGCTGTTGGCCAGGTTCGCCGCCGCGACGGCCGCGAACCAGTCGTCGGTGCCGACCTCGTGGCGCGCCACCTCGGCGACCGCGTCCCGGATCTCGTTGTGGTCGTGGATCGCGTCGAGGGTCTCCTCCTCCACGCCGTCCTTGCGCCGGGTGGCGATACCCACCTGCAGCAGCGCGGGATAGAAGATCTCCTCCTCGGCCAGCGCGTGCATTTCGAGGAAGGACGCCAGCCGCTCCCAGATCGCGGATAACACCCCGGTCTCCGCGCGGTCGATCTGCTCCAGGATCGCGAACAGCCGCCGCTGTTCGCGATGGTCGTCGAGGATCAGGTCGGTTATGTCCACAATTCCTCCCTGGCACTTCACTTCAGGTCAGCACTGGACGCTCACCTCGACGATAACGCACCGCCGCGCAGGGTAAGGCGCAGCACGTGTCGGTGGGTATGGGTAGCGTCTGGCCTTGTGGAAACTGGGGAACACATCCAAGAGCTCGCCGACCGCATCGTGGCGCTGCGCGACGCCTACTATCAGGGCTCGCCGCTGGTCGCGGACGCCGAGTACGACGCGATCGAGGACGAGCTGCGCGATCTGGTGGCGGCGCATCCCGACCTGACGCCCGACCCGAATCCGCTGGAGCAGGTCGGCGCGCCCGCGGTGCTGCACGCCCCGATTCGGCACGCGCGCCCGATGTTGTCGCTGGAGAAAGCGACCAAGCCGGAGCAGGTAGTGGCGTTCTTCAACCGGTTCCCGGGCCAGTCGGTCGTGGTGATGCCGAAGCTGGACGGGTTGTCCCTCTCCTTGGTCTTCGAGGACGGGCGGCTGGCGCGTGCGGTCACCCGCGGTGACGGCACCACGGGCGACGACGTGACCATGCTGGTGCGCGCGCTGGTCGACGGCGTGCCCGAGCGGATCGACGCCCCGGGGCGGGTGGAGGTGCGCGGCGAAGCGGTCATGCTGCGGTCGACCTTCGTCGCCTACAACACCGCACATCCGGACAAGCCGCTGATCAATCCGCGCAACGCCGCGGCGGGCACGCTGCGCGCCAAGGACCCGGCCACCGTCGCCGAACGTCGTTTGCAGTTCTTCGGTTTCGACCTCGACACCTCCACCGACGCCGCCGCCGTCGACCTGGAGGAGGGCCTGCGGGCGCTCGGCATCGCGGGTGCGCAGATGCGGCACTGCGCCGACGCCGACCAGGCGCAGGCGGCGATCACCGCGATCGAGCAGGGCCGCAACGATCTGGACTACGATCTCGACGGCGCGGTCCTGCGCCTGGCCGACCGAGATGCCTACGCGGCGGCGGGAACTCGCTCGAACTCCCCGCGCGGCGCGCTGGCGTTCAAGTTCGCCGCCGAGGAGAAGACGACGCTGCTGGCCGACGTGGTCTGGGATGTCGGCAAGACGGGCAAGATCGTCCCGGTCGCGTGGCTGGAGCCGGTGTTCGTCGGCGGCACCACGGTCACCAAGGCCACCCTGGCGAACCAGGAGGTGATCCGGGCCCGCGACATCAAAGTCGGTGACACGGTGCTGGTGCGGCGCGCGGGTGACGTGATCCCGTTCGTGGCGGGCGTGCTCGACGCGTCCAAGCGCACGGGGGAGGAGCGCGAGATCGTGCCGCCCACGGTCTGCCCCTCGTGCGCGCAACCGGTGACCGAGCAGGGCAACAGCCGAGAGCTGTTCTGCACCAACGTCGCCTGTCCCGCGCAGACGGTCCGCAGGCTGATCCACTGGGCCTCGCGAGCGGCCGCGGACATCGATGCGATCGGGCAGGTCTGGATCGAGCGGCTGGCCGAAGCGGGCATCCTGGAACGCCCGTCGGACTTCTACACCCTGACGAAAGAACGCCTGCTCGAGTTCGATCGGATCGGTGACATCTCCGCGCAGCGCATGATCGACTCGATCGACGCCAGCCGGCAGGTCGGCCTGCGCCGCGCGTTGATCGGTCTGGCGATCCCGATGGCTTCGGACGGCACCGCCGCCCGCTTGGCCCGGTCCGGTTTCGGTTCGCTGGAAGAGGTCGCCGACGCGGGCGAGGAACGGCTCGTGGCGGTGGAGGACATCGGCCCGAAGGTCGCCGCCTCCTTGGTCGCACACCTGACCCGGCTGCGTCCAGAACTGGATCGCTTGCGCGACCTGGGCGTCTCCCTGGATGTGCGGGAGGAGGACCTGCCGCCGGTCATCGCCGCCGGCGCGCCCCTGGCCGGCAAGACGGTGGTGATCACCGGCGCGATCAGTGACCCGCGCTCCGGCGAGAAGGTCGCCCGGCCGACCTTCCAGCGCCTGTGCGAGCAGGCGGGCGCGACCGCCGCGTCCTCGGTCTCGGCGAGCACCGACCTGCTCATCACCGGCGCGGGCGTCGGCGACAGCAAGCTGACCAAGGCGGAGAAGCTCGGCGTCGAGGTCGTCGACCAGGGCGAGATCTGGAGCCTGCTCATCGACGCCAAGGTCGTCTAGCTCCGCAGGGCGGCCAGGACCGCCGCAGTGTCGTGGTAGTAGGGACGGAATTCGGTGATCAGGCCGTCCCGGAAGCTGATCCATTGCAGCAGTGAAGTTTCCAGCATCCGTCCGGTGTGCCGGGCGCGCAGGCGGCCGCGGCTGAACACCACGACCCGGTCCTGGTCGCTGACGAAATGCTGCTCGTCGAACCATAGCCCGTCCCAGTTGTCCCCCATGGCGGCGATGAATCGCCGGAAGCCTTCGTGCCCATGCCATTCGCCGCCGTAGGGCAGGCTGGACGCTTGATGCATGACGACATCCGCCGCCAGGTGGCGAGCCATTCCCTCGAACGCCGCTCCCTCGGTCAGATAAGCGGCCTCGGCGGCGTAGAACGCCTGCAAGCTGGTCATAACGTCCGATGTCATGTCCACGATCCTGGCCGCGGGCGCCGGCACACGCTGGCCGGAATCGGACCTCGCGCTCGGAGCCGCCTAGGTTGTGTCTCGAAGTGAGTGTTGGGGGGGGGGGGCGGGGG
Organism: Nocardia sp. NPDC051832; assembly: GCF_040681285.1. Lineage (NCBI taxonomy): Bacteria > Bacillati > Actinomycetota > Actinomycetes > Mycobacteriales > Nocardiaceae > Nocardia > Nocardia sp. NPDC051832. The sequence goes on along the minus strand of NZ_JBFAYL010000004.1, from coordinate 106 downwards.
GGGGGGGCCCCCCAAAACATGTGGAGGGGTTTAGTTTAGAGGTAGTGGTAAGAATTGTGGTTGGAAGAAGAAAGTTTTTAAATGAAAAGAAAAATATAAAAAAACA